>JAGTJW010000001.1:0-1200000 GCA_023657425.1 Ideonella sp. WA131b | reverse complement strand
CGAGCTTGCCGGTGGCGCGCATCACCCAGGTGGTGCTCTCGACCGGCTGCTGCAGCACCGCGGCACGCCCAGTGTCCCAGGCGCAGGCCAGCGCGGCGCTGGGCACATCCCAGAGCAGGGCGTCGTAGGGCGCCATGCCGGGGATGGCGCCGCAGCCCGGGCCGCCGGGCAGGTCGAGCACGTTGAGGCCGCCGGAGGCGCGCACCGTGGTGCTGCCCGGGATCAGCGGCGCGTCGGCGCTGGTGGGGAAGATGGTGCCGGCCAGCGGGAAGATCGTGGCGTGCGGCGTGCCGCGCGTGTCCACGCTCAGGCCGCGGTTCGGCTGGAAGGTGTTGACGAAGCCGCGCTGGTCGCCGCGCAGCGCCTTGTTGTCGCTCACTGACAGGGTGGCCATGAAGTTGTAGCCGTCCTTGTCGAGGTCGCCGATGCCAAAGACCGCGCCGCCGCTGTAGATGTTGCCGCCGCCGGCCTGGGTGACATCGGCCAGGGCGCGCACCAGGCCGCCGCGGAAGTCGGTGCGCAGGATGAAGTTGATGACGCCGCCGATGGCGTCGGTGCCGTAGATGGCGCTGGCGCCGTCCTTCAGCACCTCGATGCGCTCGACGGCGGCCATCGGGATCTGGTTGAGGTCGACGACGCCGCCGTTGAGGCCGTGCGCGGCGACGCGGCGGCCGTTGAGCAGGATCAGCGTGGCGTTGCTGCCCTGGCCTCGCAGGTTGGCGCTGGTGGCGCCGTTGTTGCCGCGCTGCGCGCCGCCCACCACGTCGGCGTTGGAAGCCAGGTTGTCCAGGCCGTTGCCATTGGTGCTGAGCCTGAAGATGACCTGCTCGGCGCTGGTGATGCCCTGGCGGTCAAGCTCGGCACGGGTGATCACCTGCAGCGGCAGCGCGCCCTCGGTGGCGATGCGCTTGATGCTGGAGCCGGTGATGGTGATGCGCTCGGGCGTCTGCGCCAGCGCGCTGGCGGCGAGGCCGGCCAGGGCCAGGCCGGCGGCCAGGGTGGTGAGCTTGAAGGACATGGGGGGTTCCTCGGGACCGTGGTTTCTGGTGGGGATGCGGGCAGGCTGGGCGTCGCCGGCAGACTCATCGACCAGTGTCGCCATGCACCGGGGCCGTCGCCCATCCGGATTAGCCCCCGGCGTCGACCCGCGAACCACATTCCCTGCGCAAGCCAGGGCTGCGCCGCCGCCGTGGGAACATCGCCCGCATGTCGGCTTCGCCCTGGCGCTGGATCCCCACGCTCTACCTCGGCCAGGGCCTGCCCTACGTGGCCGTGATGACGCTGGCCGTGGTGATGTACAAGAACCTCGGCGTGTCCAACGCGCAGATCGCGCTGCTGACGAGCTGGCTGTACCTGCCTTGGGTGATCAAGCCGCTGTGGAGCCCGCTGGTGGAGCTGCTGGGCAAGAAGCGCCTGTGGATCGTGGGGCTTCAGCTGGGGGTGGGCGCCGCCTTTGCCGGGGTGGCGCTGGCCGTGCCGGCGCCGGCTTTCCTGCAGTGGACGCTGGTGATGTTCTGGCTGCTGGCCTTTGCCAGCGCCACGCACGACATCGCGGCCGACGGCTTCTACATCCTGGCGCTGGACGGCCGCCGCCAGGCCGCCTTCGTGGGCGTGCGCAGCACCTTCTACCGGCTGTCGATGCTGGGCGGCCAGGGCGGGCTGGTGTGGCTGGCCGGCTGGTGGGCCGAGCACCACGGCGGGCCGGTGGCCGGCTGGCAGGCGGTGTTCCTGCTGCTGGCCGTTCTCTTTGCGGCCTTCGCGGCCTGGCATGCCTGGGCGCTGCCGCGGCCGGCCGACGACAGGCCGGCGCCGCGCACGGGCGAGTTCTGGCGCGGCTTCGTCGCCGTGTTCCGCAGCTTCTTTGCGCGCGAGGACATCGTGCGCGTGCTGGTCTTCCTGCTCGTGTACCGGCTGGGCGAGGCGCAGCTGCTCAAGCTGGTGGCGCCTTTCCTGCTGGACGCCCGCGCCGACGGCGGCCTGGGCTTCACGACGCAGCAGCTCGGCCTGGCCTACGGCACCGTGGGCGTGGCCGCGCTCACTTTAGGCGGGCTGCTCGGCGGCTGGGCCATCTCGCGCGCCGGCCTGGGCCGGCTGCTGCCCGTGCTGCTGCTGGCCATGAACGCGCCCAACCTGCTGTACGTGGGGCTGGCCTGGGCGCAGCCCGAGGGCCTGCTGGTGGTGGCGGCGGCGCTGGCGGTGGAGCAGTTCGGCTACGGCTTCGGCTTCACGGCCTACATGGTGTTCATGCTGTGGGTGGCCGGCGGGCCAGGCGATGGCGCCGGGGGCGGCAACCCGCACAAGACGGCGCACTACGCGCTGTGCACCGGTTTCATGGCGCTGGGGATGATGCTGCCGGGCATGGCCGCCGGCTGGCTGCAGGAGCAGCTGGGCTACACGGCCTTCTTCGTGTGGTGCTGCATCGCCACGCTGCCGGGATTCGTGGCCGCCGCCTGGGCGCGCATGCCGCGCGACTTCGGCAAGGAAGCGGCCGCCACGCCGCGCTGAGCCAGCAGGCCCGCGGGGCCGGCCAGGCCGCCCACGACCCTACCCGGCGAGCGCCGCCCAGGCCAGCACCGCCAGCGGCGCCGTCTCGGCCCGCAGCACACGCGGGCCCAGCGTGAGCGGCTGAAAGCCGGCGGCGCGTGCCGCCGCCCGCTCGGCCGGGGCCAGCCCGCCCTCGGGCCCCGACAAGGCGATGAGGGCCGGCGGGCGCTCCGCGCCGGCCGGCGGCCGGGCGTCGGCGGCCACATCCAGCACCCAGCGCGCCGGGCCGGGCGCAGGCGGCGCCGGGGGCAGCATGGCCAGCCAGTCGGCCAGCTCGCGCAGCGGGGCCACGGCCATCAGCCGCGTGCGCCCGCACTGCTCGCTGGCCGCGCGCACGATGCCCTGCCAGTGGGCGTGGCGCCGCGCCGCGCGCTCGCCGTGCAGGCGCAGCACCGAGCGCTCGGCCTGCAAGGGCTGCAGCGCCGCGGCGCCCAGCTCGGTGGCCTTCTCCACCAGCCAGTCCATGCGCTCGTTGGCCGGCACCACCACGGCCAGCGTCACCGGCAGGGCCAGCTCGCGGTCGACGGCGCGCGGCTGGCCCAGCGCCACGGTGATCGCGCTGCGGCCCACCTCGCGCACGGTGGCCGGCCACTCGGCGCCGCAGCCGTCGAGCAGCACCAGCGCGTCACCCGGCTGCACGCGGCGCACGCGGGCGTGGCGGTCGGCGGCCTCGGGCAAGGTGGCCACGGCGCCGGCCGCCAGCGGGATGTCGACGAGCAGGCGCATCAGGGTGGTGGCGTGGGGGCGGCGTGGGGGCGGCGTGAGGACCGGGCGCGCGCGTGCGTTCAGGACCCGTCGCGCAGCGCGCGGCGCAGCACCTTGCCGATGGGGCTGCGCGGCAGCGCGGCGCGGAACAGCACCTGCGCCGGCCGCTGGTAGCCGGCCAGGTGGCACTCGCAATGGGCGCGCACCTCGGCCTCGGAGGGTTGCTCGCCGGCCGGGTCGCTGCGCACCACGACGAGCCGGACGAGCTCGTCGGCATCGCCGCCGGCCGGCTGGGGCACGCCGAGCACGGCGCACTCGCGCACACCGGCCAGACGCCGGACGGTCTCTTCCACCTGCCCCGGCACCACCGGCAGGCCGCCGACCCAGATGAGGTCTTGCAGGCGCTCGATCAGCACCAGCGCGCCGTCGTGCTCGACGCGGCCGAGGTCGCCGGTGCGCAGCCAGCCGCCGGGCAGCATGACGCGGGCGGTCTCGTCGGGGCGCTGCCAGTAGCCGGCCATGAGCTGCGGCCCGCGCACCGTGATCTCGCCCGGGGTGCCCGGAGCCACCGGCCGGCCCGCCGCGTCGACCAGCATCAGCTCGGTCTCGGGCAGGGGGTAGCCGACATGGCCGCTGAAAGCCGTGTCGTCGACGTGGTTGCAGGTGACGGCCGGGCTGCACTCGGCCAGGCCGTAGCCCTGGACGATGGGGCTGCCGGTCTTGAGCAACCAGAGCATGGCGGTGGCGGGATCGACGGCCAGGCCGCCGGCCAGGCTCAGGCGCAGGCCGCTCCAGTCGATGCGGTCGGCGGCGGGGTGGCGCGCCAGCGAGTCGAACACCGGGTTGACCGAGGGAAAGAGGTGAAAGCGCTCGCGCAGAAGCAGCGCGGCCAGCGCATCGGTGTCGGTCCAGTCGGGCAGGAGCAGCAGCCGCCCGCCGCGAAGCAGGGTGAGCAGCAGCGCCAGCGTGAAGCCGAAGGTGTGGTGCAGCGGCAGCGCGGCCACGGTCGTCCAGGGTTCGTCGGACGGCCAGGCGGCCAGCGCGGGCTCGAGCCACTGCCCGGCCTGGCGCAGGTTGGCCTGCAGCTGCCGGTGCAGCAGCACCGCCCCGCGGGCCACGCCGGTGGTGCCGCCGGTGTACTGCAGCACGGCGATGTCGTCGGGGCCCGGCTCGGCCTCGGCCAGCGGCAGCACGCGGCCCCGGTCCAGGGCCACGCCGAAGGCGACGGCGCCGGGCAGCGCCGGGGCCGCGGGGCGCGGGCGCTGGCGGCGCCGCACCAGCGCCGCGCGCACGGGGCCCAGCAACTCGCCGACGCCGGCCACCAGCACCAGCGGCAGCGGCTGCGCTTCGAGCAGCGGGGCCAGCGCCGAGGCGGCGGCTTCGTCGGCCACCAGCGCGCGGGCCCCGCTGTCGCGCAGCTGGTGCAGCAGGGCCTCGCCGGCCAGGGCGGGGTCGACCGGCACGACCACCAGCCCGGCGCGCCAGGCCGAGATCACCGCCACCGGCAGCGGCAGGCCGCCGCGCAGCATCACCGCGAGGCGGTCCCCCGCGACCAGCCCGCGCTGCTGCCAGAAGGCCGCCAGCGCGCGCGAGGCGGTGTCGAGTTCGGCGTAGCGCAACGTGCGGCCGTGGCAGCGCAGCGCGGGCCGCTGGGCATGGGTTTGCATCGCGGCGCGCAGCGCCAAGCCCAGCGACCGGGCGGCCGCCGGGGCCGACCCGGCGGGCAGCGTCTCCGGCGGCCTGATGCGCGGTGCCAGCATGGCGGAGCGGCCCGACGGCTTCAGCGCGCCGCCCGGGTGTCGCAGGCGGGCCGCCCGGCACGCCGCGCCGGCAAGGGCAGGGGAAACGGGGTCATGGGCTGACTGTAAGGTTCGCGCAAGGGGCTGTCTGCTGGCGCTTGCCCTCAGGGCGGCGGGCTGGATGGCCTCGAGTGCGGCGTGCCGGGCCCAGGGTTCCGGATGGCCCTGCCGGTGAGTGACGGGTTCAGCTTGTGCGCCTCGCCGACCCTCTGCCGGCGTGTCAGCACCTCGTGCAGCTTCTCCCGCAGCAGCTTGCCAAAGTCGTCAGCCTTCAGCCCGCCAGCTTCGCACTCACCAGCCGGTTCAGGCTCACGCCCTGCTCGCTGGCCTCGATGACCAGGCGCCGGTGCTGCTGCGGCGGGATGCGCACCTTGAACTCGCCGCTGTAGCGGCGGTCGGCGATCGGCACCGGCACCGCCTCGCCGCCGGCCTGCATGTCGCGCACGCACCCGGCCACGACGGCGCGGATGCCGGACAGCGCGTCTTCGGGCTTGGCGGCCAGCCATGACAGCGAGGGGAACTCGGCGCACAGGCCCAGGTGCTCGCCGTCTTCGGCCGACCAGGTGACGCGGTAGGTGTAGTGATCAGTGTTCATCGCGCTGCCCCTTCAGTCTGCTGATGGCTTCCAGCACCTGGCGCACCTGGTAGCCCTTGGCCTTGCCCTTGTCGTTCTGAGTGTTGACCCGCGGGTCACCCGGCCACGGTGTCTTGAACACCGCAGGGCTGGAACCCGACTGCCTGGGCGGCCCGAAGAAGTGCTCGCAGACCTTGGCCAGATCGGCAAAGCGCACGCTGGTGGGCGAGGCCTGCATCCGGCTGAGGATCTTGGCGATGTCCGCCATGGCGGGGAATGGTGTCAATAGTGGCACCATCCGTCAAGATCGAAAGGCAGGTTCGCGACCACGCCAATGCCGATCCAGGTTTCGGCGTCGATCAGCGACACCACGCGCTTGAGCTTCGCCGGGCCGGTGCGCGCCTGGCCCATCTTCAGGAACAGCAGGCAACTGAAGCGTGAGCGCAGGGGTGGACATACGCGGAGCCGCCCACCGCCCGTTGACTACACTGAGCGCCGCGCCGATCCGGCCCACGATGGACTCGGAGATGCCATGAAGCCCGCCCAACCCGCACGAGATCGACCTCAAGACCAGCCGGCCTATCGCGCCGCCGAGGCAGCGCGCATCCTGGCCCTTCCCAGCGCCACGGTTCGGGCTTGGTGTTTCGGCCAATCCGATCGCTTCAGGGCCGTCATCGCACCGGCTGCGCCGGCCGAACGGCTGCTCTCGTTCACCAACCTCTGTGAGCTGCACGTGCTGGCGGCCATGCGTCGCCGTCACCGCGTGACGCTGCCCGTGGTGCGGCGGGCACTCGACTACGTGAGCCAGCACCTGCGCGCGGAGCGCCCCCTCGTGGCCCGCGAGTTCCGCACCAACGGCGTGGCCCTGTTCGTGAAGGAGGCCGGCCAGCTGCTGAACGTGTCCGACGGTGGCCAGCAAGCGCTGCAAGCCGACTTCGAGGCCGCCCTGGCGCGCATCGACTACGGCAAGGGCGGGCTGCCGGTGGCGCTGTTCCCGTACACGCGCCTGGGCGACAGCCGCGAGACTCAGCCGCGCACGGTGGTGGTGGACCCGACCCGCGCCTTCGGCCGGCCCGTCATCAGCGGCGCCTTCGTGCGGACCGAGGTGGTGGAAGACCGCTTCCGTGCTGGCGACACCATCGAGCAGATGGCCACCGACTACGCGGTGCCGGCGTCGGTGATCGAAGAAGCGCTGCGCTTCGAGCGCCTTCGCGCGGCCGACACCGGGCGCATCGTGGTGCAGGCCTGACCCGCCATCCAGCGCGCCGCGGCGAGCCAGCGACCACCGGCCGTGTGGTCGGTGTCGCGCGCGGCTTGCGGCGTGAGGATCCATCACCCCTTGCGGTGCGATTTCGGTGGCCTCGCAATGCCCGCCGAACGCTATCCGAGCGCCTCGTCGATCTGCTGCGCGACGCTCATGCCCCGCTCCAGCTTGAACAGCATGGCAAACCGCGCGCGGCCGCCGCTGCGCTCGGCCCACAGCCGGCCCACCTGGCCCTTCTCGATCTCGCGCGGCACGTTGCGCAGATGCGCGCCCTTGTACTCGGCCACGAAGACGCGGCCATCGTCCAGCTCGCACACGAAGTCCGGGTAGAAACGGCCGAATGACGTGGGCAGCCAGAAGGCATGCACCGGCTCCGAGTCGAGGTTGCGCACCCAGCGCCTGATGCGCGGGTGCCCGTCGATGGCCAGCGCGCACAGCATCTCTTCCGAGCCGTCTTCGAGGTCGGCCACCACGGGATAGAAGTGCTTGGCCATGCGGAACTTGCCGCCATAGCGCTTGTTGCCCGGCACCGGATACGCGTTGGGGTCGAAGCGGAACTCGAACGCCGGTCCGGCAACGAGCTCCCAGCCACCATCGAGCACCAGCTGCCGGAACGCGCTGCGCCCGGCAAGCTCTCGCAACTCGTCGATGCGCAGCGCCAGCCGCTGCACCAGCGGGACCTGATGCCGCACCAGCTGGGCCAGGGGCACGCCCTTGCTGTGCACGAGGTGGTTCACGCAGGCCAGCGCAAACGCCCGCAGGTGCGCCGGCAGCACGTCGCGCGCCACGTTGCGCGAAGGGTGCTGCAGCTGCTCGGCCAGCCAGCGCGCCAGGTCTTCGGGCCGCACCGTGGTGGCCACGCCGTCCAGCGGCAACTGCGATGTGTCGCCGCGGCCCACGACCAGGCGCTTCTGGCCATCGAGGTACAGCTCCCACTGCGCGGCCTGCTCCACCATGGTGAAGCCGTCGATGGTGATGGGCTCCGCCAGCAGGTTAAGCGCCACCGTCTCGCGCACCGACTCCACTTCCAGCAGGGCCAGCGGCATCTGCCCGCCCGCCGGCCACTCACCGCCCGCAGCCATGCGGTAAGCGAGGCGCGGCACCGGCGCAAACACGTCGCCGCGGTTGGCCGGCGCCGCCGCGCCGGCCACCAGCGCGTTGTGCCGCTCCACCTGCTGCTGCGTGGCCTCGCGCTGCTTTCTGGGCTGCGCCTCCACCAGCGCCGTGGCCAGGGCCTCGCCCACATGGCCGGGTACGCGCACGCGCTGGCGCTCGCCGTCGCTGCTGAGCTGGGCCTCGCCCGCGGCCACGGCCGCGGCCACCGCCGGCGGCAGCGGCTTGCCGGGGGGCACGTCCACCGTCAGCGCCGGCAGCGGCGCCGCAGGCGGCGCGGCGGCGAACAGCGGCCCGTCGTCGCGCGGCCCGCCCCCACCCCCCGTCAAGGCCAGCGGCAACTGGGGCGCGATCATCGAGGCCATGTCCAGCGGATCGAAGCCCATGCCGTCGATCAGCCGGTCGGCCAGCGCATTGGCGGCCAGGCCGGTGCTGGCCTCGGTGACGTGGGCGTAGGCGCGGTTCAGCGCCGGCCGCGTGCGCGGCGTGGCGTAGGGCATGCGCAGCACGCGGCCCAGCAACTGCTCGATGGCGGTGCCCGAGCGGATGGTCTGCACCGTGCACAGCACGTAGGCAAAGGGGCAGTCCCAGCCCACGCCCAGCGCCTGCACGGTGATGATGAAGCGCACCGGGCAGTCGCGCGCGGCCAGGTCGATGCCATCGATCTCGCGCCGCGTGCCGGTGGCCACCTTCACCTGGGCCTCGGGGATGTGCAGGTCCTCAACCAGGTGCGCGCGCAGCACGTCCACGTCCACCGGCTCGCCCTGGTTCTGCGCCTGCAGCAGCACGATGGGGCGGATGTAGGCGCCGGTGGCTGACTCTTCCTCGTGCGCCTCGGCCTCCAGCAGGCGCTGGGTCTGCACGGCGTCCAGCACCGCGGCCTGCCAGCCGCGCGTGTGCTCCACCAGCGTGATGGGCATCTTGATCATGTGCTCGGCCTGCAGCTGCTGGGCCGACACGTGGAACAGCACGTTGCTGCGCTGGGGCAGCGGCGTGGCGGTGAGCTCGAGGATGAGCGCCGGGTTCAGCCGCTTCAGCGCCTCGAAGCTGCGCTCGGTCTTGGTGGTGTGCGCCTCGTCGACGATGACGTAGGGCTGCCGCAGCGCCAGCCAGTTGGCCAGGCTCCAGCGCGGCTGGCCCACGAAGCGCGCCAGCATCCCGCGGCCGGCTTTGGCCGGCCGCTCCGGTTCACCGGCTTTCGCTGCGGCGTGCGCCGCGCTCACATCGGCCTCGGTCACCAGCGCATCGGGCAGGCCGTGCAGCAGCTGCAGCGCCGCCGCCGGCACGCCGCGGAAGTGCGGCTCGAAGGCCTCGCTGAAGGCGTAGACGTTGCGCTGGTCGGTGTCTTCGACGCGGAAGCTCTGGATGGTGGCCACCACCACCACGGCGCGCTGCTCGAAGTCTTGCGGCGAGAGCTGCGCCAGGGCGTCGAGATCGCACACCACCACGTCATCGCCGCAGGCCTCAACCAACGCCGCGCGGAACGGGTGGCCGGGCGTGGCCAGGGCCTTGATCGTCTGGCTGCGGATGGTGTCGCTGGGCACCAGCCACAGCGCCAGCGGCCGGGGGTGGCGGCCGGGCCATTCACGAGAGAGCGTGCCGATGGCGTGCGCGGCCAGCAGCGTCTTGCCGCCGCCGGTGGGGATGCGCAGGCACACGCAGGGCAGCTCGCCAAAGGGCTCGGCGTTGTAGCCGTAGCCGGTGCAGTCGTTGAAGGCGCTGCCGGCGCCCAGCACGGCGGTGCGGCGCAGGTAGCGCTCCAGCGCTTCGAGCGCCTGGGTTTGGTAGTGCTTGAGCGCGAAGGCCGGCATGGCGTTCAAAGCCGGCCCTGCCAGCGGGCTGCACTTTGGCGGTGGTGCATCACGGCCAACACGCGCAAGGGGTCGAAGGCCGTGCGGTAGACCACCGAATAGGGGAAGTGGCGAAGAAGGCACCGACGCAAACCAGCGCCAGCCGGGGGCCAGGCTTCGGGCAACTGCTGGATGCGGCCTACGGCGTCGTCGAGGTCCGTGGCGAAGCGTGTCGCCAACTCCGTCGACACGGCGCTGCAGTGGGCCATCGCAGCCCGTACATCGGCCTGCGCGGCGACTTCGAAGACGACACGAATCACTTCAGGCCCAGCTCCTGGCGAACCTGTTCCCAAGGCACATACGTCGTCTCGCCGCGGTCATCGGCGGCCACGCGCCGGTCGATCTCGGCATGCCAGGCCGCCTCGACTTCGGGGCTCGCGAAGTGGTGAAGGCAGTCCGTCAACCGCAGCACCAGCAGCTCGAACTCTTCGGGGGGCAGGGCCTCGGCTTGGGCCACGATGGCGTCGACAGTGGTCATGGCCGTCTCCAGAAGGTTGAACGTCGCAACGCGAAGGGCGTGTGCCGAAGCTTAGCGCGGCACCGCATGCGGCAGCTGGCGGAAGCTGATGCCGGCACTGTGCAGCCGCGCATCGCCCAGCAGGCAGGCCTCGCCGTAGACGACCTTGGGGCCTTCGTGCCAGCAGCGGGCCTGCATGGCGGCCAGCACCGCGCTGGTGAGCACGTTGCCGGCGGCGGGGCGCTTGTCGCCGAGGATGCCGTTGTAGAGCAGGTAGACGGCGCGGCCCTCGTGCACGCCCAAGAGCGGCGTGCCCTGCACGGGGCTGGCGGCCGGCTCGTAGGCGGTGCCGGTTTCGCGCAGCCACAAAAAGGCGGCCAGGTCGGCAAAGCGCACCTCGGGGTGCAGCTCGCCGTGTTCATCGAACAGCGGCGCGCCCAGCTGCACGAAGCGGAAGCCGCCGCCGCCCTGCCAGTTCACGGCCTGGCTGATGCCGCCTTGTTCGCCCTGCACCACCTTCTGCAGGCGCGGCAGGCAGTGGGTGACGGCGTGCTCGCCCATCTCGATGCCGATCCAGCGGCGGCCCATCTTGTGGGCGACGGCGGCGGTGGTGCCGGAGCCGAGGAAGGAGTCGAGGATGAGGTCGCCGGGGTTGGTGGCGATGTGAACGATTCTCTGTAGGAGCCCTTCCGGCTTCGGCGTTCCAAAGGCCTCTCGATCGGGAAACAGCTCAAGGCTTTCCTTTTTTGCGTCCTCGTTGTCTCCCACCTCCTTGGCAAACCAGAGCGTCATTGGAACCAGACCCTTCTGCTGCTCAGGGAACTGCTTGATTCGTGGCCTACCACGCCCTTGCTTTGGAAAGTACACACGCCTCTCAATGTCCCGAAGCTTCAAGTACTCGGGCTCCGTAGCACCCCAGCAGCGACCTTTAGGCGGATCAAGTTGTAGCCCGGTCGGCGTCCGGATCTTGTACATCTGGTTCTCTCGATACCCTTGAGCCGTGAAAGGTACGGACTTCCAAGGACCGCGAGGATCGTGGTCAGGATTGGAGAGCCCGGCTTCATTCGCAGCCAGCAGGTTTCGGTGCGCCTTCCAAACGTTCGGCGGGTTTCTGCCGTATAGAAAGAGCGCATCGTGCGCGGAACTTATGGGTGCGCGGTTCTCGCGCGATGTGCGCTTCTGCCAGACCAACTCGCCGATGAAGTTCCCCCGCCCAAACACCTCATCCATCAACACCTTGAGGTAATGCCCCTCGTGGTCGTCGATGGTCACCCAGATGCTGCCGTCCTCGCGCAGAAACTCGCGCAGCAGCTGCAGCCGCGGCAGCATCATGCTCAGCCACTGGCTGTGCTCCAGGTTGTCGTCGTAGTGCTCGAAGGCGCTCTTGGTGTTGTAGGGCGGGTCGATGAAGATGCACTTCACCTGGCCGCGGTAGAAGGGCACCAGCGCCTTCAGCGCCTGCAGGTTGTCGCCCTGCACCAGCAGGTTGCCGGGTGCGGCATCCCCATCACCGAAGCGGTGGCCGGCGGCATGCGGGCGCAGCACACGCGTGGGCACCTGCTGCGCGGTGCGGAAGGCGGCTTCGCGGTGGAGCCAGTCGAGGGTGGGCATGGGCGGTGTCGGTGGGTGGAAGCCGCGGCTCAGCGGGCGATGTCGTGGCGCGCCTTCAGGCGCGTGAGCGCGTGCGCCCAGGGCAGCAGGGCGCGGTGCTGCAGCTGGCCCACCACGATGCCGGGGTGCAGGCCGATCTCGGCCGCAAAGGCCTCGATCTCCTCGGCCACCAGCGGCAAGTAGGGCAGGCGTGCCTGCTGCGCACGCGGAATCAGCGTGTCGGCGGCAAAGCGGTTGGCGTCCTGCTCCTCGGGCGAATCGACGGTGTCGCCCGCGGCGGCGTCGTCCAGGAAGATGGCGCGCGTGGGGTGCCTGAGCACGTGCGCCACCTCGTGGAAGAAGCTGAACCAGAACAGATCGTTGCTCTTGCCCAGCAGCGAGAGCTGGATCAGCGGCCGGCCGTTCAGGAAACGCGCCACGCCCGACACATGCGTGCCCGGCAGCGGCGGCACGAACACCAGCGCCACGCCGGCCTGTCCACACAGACGCACCAGCTCGGGCCCGATCTCTTCGGCCGGCCGCAGGCTCAGGGCGCGCATCGCCGGCAGCGCGGCCTGCAGGCGCGCCGCGTCGTAGTCGGCCAGGTGCAGCCGGGCCGCCTGCAGCTCGCCCATGCGCAGCCACGCGGTGATGGCGGCCACGTCGGTCTGCTGGCTGGGGCGGGCGCGGCGGAACTGCGGCTGCATCTGGTCGTAGTGGGCCTGCCAGCCGGCGGGCGAGGCCACGTTGAAGAAGCGCAGCAGATGCTCGACCAGCTCCTGCTTGAACGCGGCCGTCAGGCGGCCCTGCGGCAGCGCCCCGGCCTCTTGCAGCGCCTTCAGCGGAAACCGCTCCAGCCAGGGCACGTGCCCGCGCGAGGCCTCGGCGCTGCGCTGGCGCGCCAGGTGCTCGCGGTACCGCGCCTCGCGTGCGAGCCAGAACTGGGCGGGCACCTCGAGCACCCGCTCGAGCTCGAGCGCGGTGTCTTCGGTGATTTCCTTCTTGCCGGCGAGGATCTCGTTGACGGCCTGCACCGGCCGGCCCAGGCGGTGCGCCAGTTCGCGCTGCTTCCAGTCGCGCTCTTCCATCAGGTCGCGCAGCGTGGCGCCCGGGGGCGACACCTCGCGCGGCGTGTAGGCCAGGGTGGTTTCAGTCATGGTCGTTCTCCACGTCGAGCACGGTGACGGCGTCGACGGCGCGCCAGTCGAGCCGGCACGAGAGCTGGCCCTTGCGACTGCCGGTGGGTTCTTCCCACTTGCCCGGCAGGCTGCGCAGCACCTCCAGGCTGGCGGCGGCGGCCCTCTGCCATTGGCGCTGGCGCGCGGCCCGGTCTGAACAGAGCCGCTTCAGCCGGGCATCGACAAACTCGACCAGCATGCCATGTTTGTTCACCCCTGAGGTGAACGAATGTACACGATGCAGCGGTGTCGGGCGGGCCGTTGCTCACGTGGGGGCGGCGGCCGGTTGCGTGAGGGCGTCGAGGGCGTCGCGGTGGAACAGGTCCACGTAGGGCTGGTAGCGCCACAGGCGATTGCGGCCGTAGCCCGTGAGCTCGCGCAGCCAGCCGCGTTCCTCGAACTCGCGCACCAGCTTCGTGGCCGTGGGGGCGGTGCAGCCGAGCAGGGTGCTCACGCGCTTGATGCTGACGGTGGGCTGGCGCAGCAGGTGGTCGATGAGCGCCAGTGCCTTGGCCTGGCGTGCCACGGCCTGCTGGTGGGCGTGGCGCAGCGCGACGATGTCCTGTGCCGTTTGCGTGGCCGTGCGCGCGGTGCTGCTGACACCGCGCAGAAAGAATGCCACCCAGGCCTCCCAGTGGCCCTGCTCGCGGATGGCGGTGAGCCGGTCGTAGTACTCGGCGCGGCGCGCCTTGAGGTACAGCGACAGGTACAGCAGGGGCCGGGCCAGCGCGCCCTCCTCGCACAGCATCAGCGTGATCAGCAGGCGGCCGACGCGGCCGTTGCCGTCGAGGAAGGGGTGGATGGTCTCGAATTGCGCATGCGCCAGAGCGCAGCGCACCAGCAGCGGCACGGTGTTGCGCGCCTCATGCAGAAAGCGTTCAAGCTGGCCGAGGGCATTCATCAGCTCGTGCGGCGGCGGCGGGATGAAGGCGGCGGTGCGCAGCGTGCTGCCGGTGCCGCCGATCCAGTTCTGCGACACGCGGAACTCGCCGGGCGACTTGTCGCCGCCGCGCACGCCGCGCATCAGCTCAGCGTGGATCTCGCGCAGCAGGCGCAGCGACAGCGGCAGTTCGCCCAGGCGCTGCAGGCCGTGGTTCATGGCGCGGATGTAGTTGACGACCTCTTCCACGTCGCGCGGGCTGTCGTCGCGCAGCGCGTCGGCTTCGAAGGCGAGCACGTCTTCCAGCGTGCTCTGCGTGCCCTCGATCTGCGAGGACAGCACCGCCTCGTGGCGCACGTACATGGCCACGAAGAGGTCGGGGTTGGGCAGCAAAGCCGCCAGGGCATCGAGGCGGCCGATGTCTCGGTCGGCGGTCGACAGCAGCGTCTGCAGTTCGCCGTCGTAGGCCAGCGGTTGATCGGGCGGCAGCGGGGCCGGGATGAAGGCCTTGTAGCCGGTGCTCTGCTGGATGTAGCGGCCGGCTCTGAAGGGGTGGTCCACGTCAGTTTCCTTAACTGGCGCGGATGACCGGCGCCCTTGTTAAAGAAAATGGTAGCCGGCTTTCATTGATTGCCGCAAGTTGGCGGCCAATGAAAGGATTCGGCCCGGGCCGGGCGCCTGCGCACGGACTCCGCGGCACGGCCGGCAGGCCGCGCAGGAGGCACGATCAGGTGCCGCCTGCGTCCATCAGTCGACGCACGCGCCGAACCGAGACGACTTCACGACGGGCCGGGAACACGGCAAAGCGCCCGCCTGGCCCGGTCTTCTGAACGCCCTGCTTGGCGTCCGACCCTGCCTGATGCTGCTGCGACTCGCGGACCAGCGCTGAAATCTCCTCGCCCAGCGAGCGCCCCTCGCGCGCCGCCTGCGCGCGGGCGGTGGAGAGCACGTCGTCGGCGATGTTGAGCGTGATGCGCATGCCAGTTTGGGGGCGAGGTCTCAGGCCCTCAACGCCCCCAACACCTCATCCAGCATCTTCTTCGCATCGCCAAACAGCATGCGGTTGTTCTCTTTGTAGAAGAGCGGGTTGTCCACGCCCGCGTAGCCGCTGGCCATGCTGCGCTTCATCACGATGCTGGTCTTGGCCTTCCACACCTCGAGCACCGGCATGCCGGCAATCGGGCTGGTGGGGTCGTCCTGGGCGGCCGGGTTCACGATGTCGTTGGCGCCGATGACCATGGTGACGTCGGTCTCGGGGAAGTCCTCGTTGATCTCGTCCATCTCGAGCACGATGTCGTAGGGCACCTTGGCCTCGGCCAGCAGCACGTTCATGTGGCCCGGCATGCGGCCGGCCACGGGGTGGATGCCGAAGCGGATGTTCACGCCCTTGTCGCGCAGCAGCTTGGTGATCTCGAACACCGTGTGCTGCGCCTGCGCCACGGCCATGCCGTAGCCCGGCACGATGATCACGCTCTTGGCTTCCTTCAGCAGCTCGGCCGTCTCGGCCGCGCTCACCGGCACCACCTCGCCCGCGGGCTGCGCGGCCGCTCCACCGGCCGCCGGGGCCGGGGCCCCGCCGCCGAAGCCACCCGCGATGACGCTGATGAAGTTGCGGTTCATCGCGCGGCACATGATGTAGCTGAGGATGGCGCCCGAGCTGCCGACGAGTGCGCCCGTCACGATGAGCAGGTCGTTGCTCAGCATGAAGCCGGTGGCCGCCGCGGCCCAGCCCGAGTAGCTGTTGAGCATGCTCACCACCACCGGCATGTCGGCGCCGCCGATGGCCATCACCATGTGCACGCCGAAGGCCAGCGCGATGACCGTCATCACCAGCAGCGCCATCTGGCCGGCGCTGTGGTTGTCGCCGGCCTGCAGGAAGGCATAGCCGAAGTAGATGACGACCAGCAGCCCCGCCAGGTTGAGCCAGTGCCGCCCCGGCAGCAAGAGCGGCTTGCCGCCGATGCGCCCCGAGAGCTTGCCGAACGCGATGATCGAGCCCGAGAAGGTGACGGCGCCGATGAGGATGCCGACGTAGATCTCGACGTGGTGGATGGTCTTCTCCACCGGCGTGGGGAACACGGTGGAGGTGTCGACGTAGCTCGCAAAGCCCACCAGGCAGGCCGCCAGGCCCACCAGGCTGTGCATCAGTGCCACGAGCTCGGGCATCTGCGTCATCTGCACCTTCTTCGCGGCAACCAGGCCAATGGCCCCACCGACGACGAGTGCGCCGACGATCCACGGGATGCCCGCGGCCGTGACGCGCGGCCCCAGCACGGTGGCAAACACCGCCAGCGCCATGCCGGCCATGCCGAGGAAGTTGCCGCGGCGCGCCGTCTCGGGGTTCGAGAGGCCGCCCAGGCTCATGATGAACAGGATGATCGCGCCGATGTAGGCGACGGTGGCGAGGCTTGCGCTCATGTTCGGGTCTGCCTTCGATTCATTTCCTGAACATGGCCAGCATGCGCCGCGTGACCGCGAAGCCGCCGAACATGTTGATGGCGGTGAGCACCAGCGCCACGACTGCACACACCAGGATCAGTGTGTTGGGCCGGTCGGCCGCACCCGCGGCATCGAGCGGCGGCGCCACCTGCACCAGCGCGCCGATGGCGATGATCGAGCTGATGGCGTTGGTCACGCTCATCAGCGGCGTGTGCAGGCTGGGCGTGACGTTCCACACCACCATGTAGCCCACGAAGCAGGCCAGCACGAAGACGGTGAAGTGCTGCAGGAAGCTCGCGGGGGCGTACGCGCCCACAAACCAGAACAGCACCGCGCCCACGGCAAACACGATGGCCAGGGTCTTGGCCGACATCGGCTCCACCGAGCCGTGGCCGTGGCCCTTGGACGCCTTGGTCGCAGTCGGTGCCGCAGCATCGGCCTTGGGCTTGGGCGGCGCCGCGGGCAGCTTGGGCGGCGGTGCGGGCCAGGTGACGGCACCCTCCTTGATGACGGTGAGCCCGCGGATGGCGTCGTCCTCGAAGTTGACGTTGACCGTGCCGTCCTTCGTCTTGCACAGCTCCTCAAGCAGGCGCAGCAGGTTGGTGGCGTACAGCGTGCTGCTCTGCTTGGCCAGGCGGCTGGCGAGATCGGTGTAGCCGACGATGGTGACGCCGTGGCGCACCACCGCCTGGCCCGGCACGGTGAGCTCGCAGTTGCCGCCCTGCTCGGCGGCCATGTCGACGATGACGCTGCCGGGCTTCATGGTGGCCACCATCTCGGCGGTGATGAGCTTCGGAGCCGGCTTGCCCGGAATCAGCGCCGTGGTGATGATGATGTCGACCTCGCGCGCCTGCTTCGCGTACATCGCGCGCTGCGCGGCCTGGAAGCCCTCGCTCATGACCTTGGCGTAGCCGCCGCCGCCCGAGCCTTCTTCTTCGTAGTCGACCTTGACGAACTCGCCGCCCAGCGAGACCACCTGGTCGGCGACTTCGGCGCGCGTGTCGTTGGCGCGCACGATGGCGCCCAGGTTGGCCGCCGTGCCGATGGCCGCCAGCCCCGCCACGCCGGCCCCGGCGATGAACACCTTGGCCGGCGGCACCTTGCCCGCGGCCGTGATCTGGCCGTTGAAGAAGCGGCCGAAGGCGTTGGCCGCCTCGATGACGGCGCGGTAGCCGCTCACACCCGCCTGCGAGGTGAGCGCGTCCATCTTCTGCGCCCGGCTCAGCTGGCGCGGCAGCGCGTCGATGGCCAGCACCGTGGCGCCCTTGGCCGCCAGCTGCTGCATCAGCTCGGGGTTCTGCGCCGGCCAGACGAAGCCGATGAGCATGCCGCCGGAGCGCAGGAGCGCCACCTCGTCGGCGCTGGGTGCGCGCACCTTGAAGACGATGTCGGCGCGGGCCCACAGCGTGGCGGCGTCGGGCAGCACCTCGGCGCCGGCCGCGCGGTAGGCCTCGTCGCTGCAGTGGGCGGCGTCGCCGGCACCGCTCTCGACGGCCACGCCAAAGCCCAGCTTGACGAGCTTTTCCACCACCTCGGGCACCGTGGCCACGCGCTTTTCACCGGTCGCGGTCTCTTTGGGGACGCCGATCAGCAAAGCCATGCACGCTCTCCTCTTTTTGGGCGCAAGCCATCGAAGCTAACACAAGCGCCTCAGCCCCACCGCCCTGGGCCTGCAGCCCCTGCCGCAACCCATTCGCTAGCATCCGCGCCCACCCGCAGGCCGGAACGCCCCCCGATGAACCCCCGCTGGAGCCCGAGCGTCACCGTCGCCGCCATCGCGCACGACGGTGCGGCCGAGCCCGCCGCGCGGCGCTGGCTGCTGGTGGAGGAGCGCACGCCCGAGGGCCTGAAGCTCAACAACCCCGCCGGCCACCTCGACCCCGCCGAGGGCCCGCTGCAAGGCGTGGCGCGCGAGGCGCTGGAGGAGACCGGCCGCGTCTTCACGCCCGAGGCGCTGCTCGGCGTGTACCTCTCGCGCTTCGTGCGGCCGGCCACCGGGGAGGACGTGACCTACCTGCGCTTCGCCTACACCGGCACCGTGGGGGAGGCCATCGAAGGCTGGGCGCTGGACGACGGCATCGTGCGCACGCTGTGGCTCACGCTCGACGAGCTGCGCGGCTGCCGCGAGCGCCACCGCAGCCCGCTGGTGCTGCGCTGCATCGAAGACGCCGCCGCCGGTGTGCGCCACCCGCTCGGGCTGGTGCAGGTGGACGCCAGCGTCACCCAGCCCGAGATCAAGCGCTGACCAGGGGGCCGGCTCTGGGCCAGGGGCCGCGTATGCTCAGCGGCATGAACACCGCGCCGAAGCCCATCGCCCCCTTCCACCTCGCCTTCCCGGTGCACGACCTGGCCGCCGCGCGCGCCTTCTACGGCGGCCTGCTCGGCTGTCCCGAGGGCCGCAGCAGCAGCGAGTGGATCGACTTCGACTTCTTCGGCCACCAGATCGTGGCCCACCTGAGCCCGCGCAAAGCCGGCGACAGGGCCGAGACCGACCACCACAACCCGGTCGACGGCCACGACGTGCCGGTGCCGCACTTCGGTGTCGTGCTCGACTGGGACGATTTCGACACCCTGGCCGCGCGGCTGCGCGCGGGCGGCGTGCGCTTCGTCATCGAGCCCTATGTGCGCTTCGCCGGCCAGGTGGGCGAGCAGGCCACGATGTTCTTCCGCGATCCCTGCGGCAACGCGCTGGAGTTCAAGGCCCTCCGCGACCGCCGCCAGCTGTTCGCCAAGTGACGGCGGCACCGTGACCGAACTGGTCGTCATCCGCCACGGCGAGACCGACTGGAACCGCCAGCAGCGCTTCCAGGGCCACATCGACGTGCCGCTCAACGCCATGGGCCAGGCGCAGGCCGAGGCCCTGGCGGCGCGCCACGCGGCCGAGGGCGCGCCGCAGGCCGACCTCTTCGTGAGCAGCGACCTGCAGCGCGCCCGCCAGACCGCCGCGCCGCTGGGCCGTGCCTGGGGGCGCGAGCCGCAACTGGCCGCGGCGCTGCGGGAGCAATCCTTTGGCGAGTGGGAGGGGCTGGACGGCCCGAGCATCCGTGCACGGTGGCCCGGGTTCTGGGACCGCTGGCTGGAGCACCGGGCCGATGAGAGCGCGCCCGGCGGCGAGACGCCGCAGCAGTTCCACACCCGCGTGCTGGCCGCCGTCAAGGCGCTGGCCGAGGCCGCCGGCCCCGGCCGCCGCGTCGTCATCGTCACGCACGGCGGCGTGCTCGACATGCTCTGGCGCACCGCCCACGGCGAGCCGCTCGATGGCCTGCGCCGCTGCGAGATCCCCAACGCCGGGGTCAACCACCTGCGCTGGGAGGGCGGCTCGCTGCACGTGGAACGCTGGGCCGACGCCAGCCACCTGGAGGGCCTGGCGCCGCCGCTGCGGCCCTGAGGCCCGGCCTGCTGCGGCCGTCAACGCGCCTTGCTGAGCAGATCCTGCATGCCCGACAGCAGCGCCTCGATCTGCTCGTCCTGCGCGGGCTCGGTCACCAGGCGCGCGCGCAGTTCCTGCTGCACAAAGCAGACCGTCATGCGCACGTAGGTGCTGTCCAGCGCCTTGCGCACGGCGGCCATCTGCGTGGCAATGTCCATGCAATCCTGGCCCTCCTCGATCATGCGCTGGATACCGCGCAGTTGGCCTTCGGCCCGCTTGAGGCGGTTGAGCAGGTCGGTGCGGCTTTCCACATCGGTGAGCACGGACATCGGGCAAGGCTCCGCAGCTTGGTCGAGAAGAGCCCGCATTGTTACCGCCCTGGCCGGTGCGGCTTGTCGGCCGCACGGGGGAGCTGTCGGCAGCGCAGCGTCAGCCCCGGCTGGCGACCGGCGTGTCGCAGGTGGCCGGCACCCCCAGCTTGCCCAGCGCCCAGCCCAGCGGGCAGACGTTGGTAAAGCCGAACTGCAGCAGGTTGGCGCCCACGAAAGCCGTGAAGGCCAGGAACCAGCCCGAGACGTAGAGCGGGCTCGCCTCCACCCCCAGCGCCAGGCTGATGAGGATGAAGCTGCCGGCAAAGATGCGGATCAGACGGTCGATGGTCATGGTGGAACTCCTTCAGGCTTGGGCGGGGGTGGACGGGGACGAGGCTTGGGATGCGGCCAGGGCTTCGTAGCGGCGGCGGTTCACCACCGCATGCAGCACCGGGATGACGATCAGCGTCAGCAGCGTGGAGACGCCGATGCCGAACAGCAGCGAGATCGCAAGGCCGTTGAAGATGGGGTCATCGAGGATGAAGACGGCGCCGGTCATGGCGGCCCCGGCCGTCAGCGCGATGGGCTGGGCGCGCACGGCGGCGGCGTTCACGACCGCCTCGCGCCAGGGCTTGCCCTCGGCCACCTGCAGCTCGATGAAGTCGACGAGCAGGATGGAGTTGCGCACGATGATGCCGGCCAGCGCAATCATCCCGATCATGCTGGTGGCCGTGAAGCTGGCGCCCAGCAAGGCATGCCCCGGCATCACCCCCACCAGCGTGAGCGGGATCGGCGCCATGATGACCAGCGGCGCTGCGTAGCTGCGGAACTGCGCCACCACCAGCAGGTAGATGAGGATGAGGCCCACGCCGTAGGCGGCACCCATGTCGCGGAAGGTCTCGTAGGTGATCTGCCACTCGCCGTCCCACTTGACGGCGTACTGCTGGTAGGGGTTGGCGGGCGTGGAGATCCAGTACTCGCCGAGTTCGCCCGTGCCCGGCAGCGCGGCGGCGCCCAGCCGGCTGCGGATGTTGAACAGGCCGTAGAGCGGGGAGTCGGGCGTGCCGGCCGAGCTCGGACCACCCGCACCCACGTCGGCCATCACATAGCTCAGGCCGAGCTGGTTCTTGGTGAACAGCGGCTGGTCCGTCACCGTGCGCTCCACGCGCACCAGCTCCGACAACGGCACCAGCGCGCCGCTGGCCGTGCGCAGCGGCAGCGCCAGCAGGGCGTCGAGCCCGGCCTGGGCCTCGCGCGGCAGCTGCAGGCGCACGGGCACGGCATGCTTGCTGGTGCCGTCTTGCAGATGCGTGGCATCGAGCCCCGAGAGCGCGCCGGCCACGGTGCGCGAGATGGCGTCTGCGCTCACGCCCAGCGTGTCGGCGCGCTGGCGGTTGACGCGCAGCACCGCGCGCGGCGCGGCAGCGGCCAGGCTGGTGTCGATGCCGGTGATGTCGGGCGTGGCGGCGAAGGCCCGCTCCAGGCGCACGGTCAGGGCCTGGCGGCCGGCCTCGTCGGGGCCGTAGACCTCGGCCACGATGGGGCTCAGCACGGGCGGACCGGGCGGCACCTCCACGAGCTTCATCTTCGCGCCATGGCGCGCCGCGATCTTCTCGAGCTCGGGCCGCAGGCGCTGCGCGAGGTCGTGGCTCTGGCCCTTGCGCTGGCTCTGGTCGACGAGGTTGACCTGCAGCTCGCCCTGGTGCGGATCGGCGCGCAGGAAGTACTGGCGCACGAGGCCGTTGAAGGTGATGGGGCTGGCGGTGCCGGCATAACCCTGCAGGTGCTTCACCTCGGGCTGCCTCGCCAGGAAGCTGGCCAGATCGTGCAGCGCCGAGGCGGTGTCTTCAACCGGCGTGCCGGCGGGCATGTCGACCACGAGCGCGAACTCGCTCTTGTTGTCGAAGGGCAGCATCTTGAGCACCACCCACTGCATTCCGGCCAGGCCCACGCTCAGGGCCAGGGCGGCCAGAATGCCGGCCAGCAGCAGCCAGCGCTTCCGGGCGCTGTCGAGGAAGGGCGCCAGCGCGCGCGCGAAGATGCGCTGCAGCCAGGCGGCCAGGCGGCTTTGGCCATGGCCGTGGCCCTCGCCGCGCACGGCCGAGCCCGGCTTCATGAGCTTGAGCGCCAGCCACGGCGTCACCGTGAAGGCGATCACCAGCGAGATCGCCATGCCCAGGCTGGAGTTGATCGGGATGGGGCTCATGTACGGCCCCATCAGGCCGCTCACGAAGGCCATGGGCAGCAGCGCCGCGATCACCGTGAAGGTGGCCAGGATGGTGGGTCCGCCGACCTCGTCCACCGCCGCGGGGATGATCTGCGCCAGCGGCTTGCCCGGTTCGAGTGCGCGGTGGCGGTGGATGTTCTCCACCACCACGATGGCGTCGTCGACGAGGATGCCGATGCTGAAGATCAGCGCGAAGAGGCTCACGCGGTTGAGCGTGTAGCCCCAGGCCCAGCTGGCAAACAGCGTGGCCGTGAGCGTGAGGATGACCGCGCCGCCCACGATGACGGCCTCGCGCCGGCCCAGGGCCAGGCCCACGAGCAGGATCACGCTGGCGGTGGCGAAAACCAGCTTCTGGATGAGCTTGCTGGCCTTGTCGCCGGCCGTGGCGCCGTAGTCGCGCACGACCGTGGCTTCCACGCCCTCGGGGATCATCACGCCGCGCAGCTGCCCGAGCCGCTCACGCGACGCACGCGCCACGTCCACGGCGTTGGCGCCGGGCTTCTTGGTCAGCGTCAGCGTCACGGCGGGGTGGCCGGCCGAAGTCTTGCCGGTCTGGGCGGCATCCAGGCCCCGCGTGAAGAACACCTGGGCCGTGGGTTGCGCCGGGCCGTCTTCGACCGTGGCCACCTCGCGCAGGTAGACCGGGCGGCCGTCGTGCACGCCCACCACCAGCTGGGCCACGTCGTCGCCGCTGCGCAGCACCTCGCCGGTTTCCACGGTGAGCAGGCCACCTCGTCCTTCCGGTCTTGCATCGATCACCGTGCCCGCCGGCAGCGCGCGGTTGGCGCCGGCCAGGGTCTGGGCCAGGCGCAGCACGTCGATGCCGCGCTCGCGCAGCCGCGCCGGGTTCAGGTTCACCAGCACCGCGCGGCCCGGGCCGCCGAGGGTGGCCACTTCGCGCACACCGTCCACGCGCTGGAGCTCCACCTCCAGCGTGCGCGCCAGGCGCTCCAGCTCGAAGGCCGAGGTCTCGCCGGGGCTCCACAGGCTCACGGCCAGCACCGGCACGTCGTCGATGCCCTTGGGCTTGACGATGGGCGGCATGACGCCCAGGTTCGGCGGCAGCCAGTCCTGGTTGGCGTTGATCACTTCGTAGAGCCGCACCAGCGCGTCGTTGCGCGGCACGCCCACCTTGAACTGCACCGTGAGCACGGCCAGGCCCGGGCGCGAGACGGAATAGGTGTGCTCGATGCCGGCCATCTGCGCCAGCACCTGCTCGGCCGGGCGGGCCACCAGCGTCTGCACATCGGCCGCGCTGGCGCCGGGGAAGGCGATGAGCACGTTGGCCATCGTGACGTCGATCTGCGGCTCTTCCTCGCGCGGCGTCACGAGCACGGCGAACAGGCCCAGCAGCAGGGCCACGAGGGCCAGCAGCGGCGTCAGCGCGTGCTGCTGGAACGCGGCGGCGAGACGGCCTGAGATGCCGAGCGGAGCGTCCTTCGGGTTCACGGTGGCGGCGCGGCGGGGGTCAGTTGGCGGGAGCCTGGGCCGGGACGGCACCGGCCAGCCCGGCCTTCACCGCGTCGGCGGCCACGCGCTCACCGGCCTTCAGGCCCGCGAGCACCGGCACCTGGCCGCCCGCGGGCGTGCCGGTGCGCACGGCCTTGAGCACGAAGCGGCCGTCGGTGACGGTGTAGACCGCCGTGAGCTCCCCCCGGCGCAGCACGGCGGCTGCGGGCACGCTCAGGGGCACGGGTGCGGCGCCGCCCACCACCGGGACCGCGCTGAAGCGCACGCGCACGGGCAGGCCCGGCAGCAGCACGTCGGCCGGTGGGCGGGCGGCCAGATCGAGGCGCCACTCCACCGTCTGCGAGGTGGCGTCGGCACCCGGCAGCTCGGTGCGGCGCTGCGGCACGAGCACGCGGCCGTCGGGCAACAGCACCTGCACCTCGCGCGCGGCGCGGGCGGCCTGGGCGCGCGACAGCGGCAACATCACGCTCACGCGCAGCCGGCCCGGGGCGTAGAGGGTGAGCAGCGGCTTGCCGGGCGCGGCCAGCTCGCCGGCCTCGGCGTGCGTGGCGCGCACCACGCCATCGAAGGGCGCGGTGAGCGTGGTGTAGCCGCGCGCCACGGCCGCCTGCTGGCGGCCGGCCTGCGCGGCGGCCAGCGCGGCCTCGGCGGCATCGAGCTGGGCCTGGGCGGTGTCCTGCGCGGCGGCGGACACGAAACCCTGGGCGCGCAGCTCGCGCGTGCGCTGGGCGTTCTGGCGCGCCTGCGCCAGCGCGGCATGGGCCTGCGCCACGCCGGCATCGCCCGCAGCCAGGCCGGCGGCGAGCTCGCGCTCGTCGATGCGCGCCAGCAGCTGGCCGGCCTTCACACGGTCGCCGGCCTTCACGGCCAGCAGGCGCAGCACGCCGCTCACCTGGGCGGCGATCACGCTCTGCTGCTGCGGCTCGAGGGTGCCTTCGAGCTCGAAGCCGGCAGCCGCGCTGGCGGCGCCCACGCTGACCAGCGGCACCGACACCACCTGCGCCCGGGCCGCGGATGCAGTCAGCACCAAGGTGGCGCCGAGCAACCACGCCATCAGCCCCGAAGCGGCCGGGGCCCGGCGGAAAGCGGCTGTGCGGAGGGTGTTGCTGGATACCATGACCAGTATCCTACAACATACCCCATAGGGGTATCAAGCGCCCGGCGTCGGCCGGGGCTGGAGCGGTGCCGGGCCGACTAGAACGGAATGTCGTCGTCCATGTCGTCGAAGCCGGTGGCCGGCTTTGAGGCGGCGGGCTTGGGCGCCGGGGCGGCGCTGCGGGCGGGCGGGGTGCTGCGCGGGGCGGGGGCACTGCCCATCTCGGCGTCGCCCATGCCGCCGCCTTCGCGGCTGCCGAGCATGGTCATCTCGTTGGCGATGATCTCGGTGGTGTACTTCTCGACGCCGTCCTTGTCGGTCCACTTGCGCGTCTTCAGGCGGCCCTCGACATAAATGGACTTGCCCTTTTTCAGGTACTCGCCCGCGATCTCCGCCAGGCGGTCGTAGAAGACGACGCGGTGCCACTCGGTTTCTTCCTGGCGCTCGCCGGTGGTCTTGTCTTTCCAGCTGCGGCTGGTGGCGATGCTGACGTTGGCAATGGCCGAGCCGCTGGGCGCGTAGCGCACTTCGGGGTCACGGCCACAGTTGCCGATGAGGATGACTTTGTTGACGCTGGCCATGGCGGGGCTCCGGGCTCGTGGGTGGAAGCGGCAGATTATCGGCGCCGCCCCGCCGCCGCCACGGCCCGCGCGAGGGGCGCCGCGTTCCGCCACCGGGTGGCCCGGCACGGTGTCCCCCGCCCGGGGGACTGGGGAGTGGCGAACACGCGGTCTGTCCCCCGTTGCAGCGCGCGGGGCTGGATTTCTGCCGCCCACGCTCCTAGGAGCGTGGGCCGCACAGGGCCCTGTGGAATATCCCCAAGCCGTGCAGCCCTTGCCTGACGGTGCAGTGGTGGGGTGGCCAAGGTGATTCCCTAGTTCAACGGCCCGCCCGCCTGAAGCAAGCTCGCGCAGCGCGCGATGCAGGCGGCCGTGCGCGACGCACAGGCGATTCGTCGATCCTTCGTTCGACCAGGAAAACTGCATGAGTTCCGGACTTCATGACCTGCCCACCGCGGTGCCCATGACACGGCCTGCGCTGCCATGGCGTGCCACCGGCGCCACGCTCCTGGCGCTGATGGTGGCCGCTTGCGGGGGCGGCGGCGGTGGCGGGTCGGACCCTCCGCAGCCGCCGGCGTCCTATCAGCTCACGGTCTCTCCCGGGACCGCCTCGGCCACTGGCGCGCAAGGCACGGCCATCACCTTGACCGTTACGGGAACGGTCAACCGCCCCGTGACGGAAGCGGTCAACTTTGGTGTGGTCGTCAACGACGAAGTGATCTCTCCGCAGATCACCGTCTCAGCCGCGTCGTCCACCGTCTACAACGTCACCATCCAAACGCAGACCAACGTGCCGGCGGGCACCTACAGCGGCACGCTGCAGCTTCGCGCCTGCACCGATTCGGCCGTCACCTGCCAGTCACCCGTGTCAGGCCTGCAAGCCAGCGTGCCCTATCAGGTGACGGTCAGCCCACCGGCGAGCTATCTGCCGTCGGGCACGTTTGCGAACCAATGCACCTCGGTCAACGCTCGAAAGATGTGGGTGCGTTCTTACGTGAATGAAGCCTATCTGTGGTACGCAGACGTTCCCAACACCAATGCCGCCCTGCATCCCACACCGGAAGCCTACTTCGACGCGCTTCTCGTCACGACCCCGACAGCCTCGGGCAAGCCCCGCGACCAGTTCAGCTTCACTTACGACACCGCAGCCTGGAATGCCCTCATCAACTCGGGGGAGTCCGCGAGCTACGGCATGGCGCTGTCCATCGTGCCGGGCACGCGCATCGTTCGTGTCAACTATGTGGAACCGGGCTCGCCGGCCGCTGCGCAGAACGTCACCCGCGGCGACACCATCACGGCTGTCGACAACCTCAGTGTGAACACGGCCAGCGCGGACTTTCTCAATGCGGCACTGTTTCCATCGCAGACGGGCCGCTCGCACACCTTCACCTTGCAGCCGGTCTCAGGCCCCTCGCGCACCGTGGCGCTGACATCCGCCATCGTCACCAGCACGCCCGTCCCGCGGACAGAGGTGATCAACACCTCCAGTGGCCGCGTGGGCTACATCCTCTTCAACGACCACCTGGCGTCGGCGCAGAACCCGTTGATCGCGGCGATTCAGACCCTGAAGAATGAAGAGGTGACCGACCTGATCCTGGATCTGCGCTACAACGGCGGCGGCTTTCTGTTCATCGCCGCCCAATTGGGCTACATGATCGGCGGCTCGCCCACCGAGGGCAAACGCTTCGAGAAACTGCTCTTCAACGACAAGCGGGTGGCCGACAACAGCGATCCCGCGAACGATACCCAGTTCCTGCCTTTTGCAGTCGACAACAGCCTCAACCTCACGACGACGCGGTTGCCCACGCTCGGTCTGAAGCGGGTGTTCGTGCTGACCAGCGGAGATACCTGCTCGGCCAGCGAATCGGTGATCAATTCCCTGCGCGGCGTGGATATCGAGGTGGTGCAGCTGGGAGGCACGACCTGCGGCAAGCCCTATGGCTTTACCGCGCGCGACCACTGCGGCACCAGTTACTTTCCGATCGAGTTCCAGGGCATCAATGCCAAGGGGTTCGGCAACTATGCCGACGGGTTCGCACCCACCTGTTCGGTGGCCGACGATCTGTCGCAACCGCTCGGCAGTCCGTCGGAGGGCATGCTGGCGGCGGCATTGAAGCGGCGCGCCACCGGACAGTGCCCGGTGCTCTCGGTGACCAAGTCGACCGAAGCGATCGGCAGCGTTCCGGATGGGCGGCTCGTGCGGAGTCCGGCCCGCGAGAACCGGCTGCTGGTGCGCTGAAGCGACGCTGACGCGTCGTTCACGCTTGCGAGGGTGAGAGCGGACCGGCCGGTTGGGCCGGTTGCCGCCTGCCCTGGCCGACAATCCCTCCCGATGTCTGCCGTGCTCAACGCCGAACCCGCCGCCGCGCAGCAGGTGCTGCAGCAGGTTTTTGGCTATCCCGCCTTTCGCGGCCCGCAGGCGGCCATCGTCGAGCACGTGTGCGAGGGCGGCGATGCGCTGGTGCTCATGCCCACCGGTGGCGGCAAGAGCCTGTGCTACCAGGTGCCGGCCATCGTGCGCCACCGCGCCGGCCGCGGCGTCACCGTCGTCGTGAGCCCGCTGATCGCGCTCATGCACGATCAAGTGGGCGCCCTGCACGAGGCCGGCGTGGCCGCGGCCTTCCTGAACAGCACGCTCGATGGCGACGAGGCGCGCCGCGTCGAGCGCGAGCTGATGGCCGGCCGCACCGTGCTGCTGTACGCCGCACCCGAGCGCGTGCTCACGCCGCGCTTCCTGGCGCAGCTGCAAAGCCTGCACGAGCGCGGCCTCCTGAGCCTGTTCGCCATCGACGAGGCGCATTGCGTCAGCCAGTGGGGCCACGACTTCCGCGAGGAATACCTGGGCCTGGGCGCGTTGGCCGAGCAGTTCCCGGGCGTGCCCCGCATGGCGCTCACGGCCACGGCCGACGCGCATACCCGGGCCGACATCGTCGAGCGGCTGGCGCTGCAGTCGGCGCGGCTCTTCATCTCGAGCTTCGACCGCCCCAATATCCGCTACACCATCGCCGAGAAGGACGATCCGCGCAAGCAGCTGCTGCGCTTCATCCGCGACGAGCACGAGGGCGACGCGGGCATCGTCTACTGCCAGAGCCGCCGCAAGGTGGAGGAGACGGCCGACTGGCTGCGGGCCGAGGGCATCAGCGCCCTGCCCTACCACGCGGGCCTGGACTCGGCCCTGCGCGCCCGCCACCAGGACCGCTTCCTGCGAGAGGATGGGCTGGTGATGGTGGCCACCATTGCCTTCGGCATGGGCATCGACAAGCCCGACGTGCGCTTTGTGGCGCATCTGGACCTGCCCAAGAACATCGAGGCCTACTACCAGGAGACGGGCCGCGGCGGCCGCGACGGCCTGCCCGCCGACGCCTGGATGACCTACGGGCTGCAGGACGTCGTCAACCAGCGCCGCATGATCGACGAGGGCGAGGCCGGCGAGGACTTCAAGCGCCTGCAACGCAGCAAGCTCGACGCGCTGCTCGCGCTGTGCGAGGCCCACGACTGCCGGCGCGTGCGTCTGCTGGCCTACTTCGGAGAAGTTTACACGGGCCCCCAGGCTCGCGATGCTCGCCACCCCCCGGGGGGGCTCGAGCCCGACCGGGAGACCCGGATCGGGCTCGGGGCGGGCCCCCAGGGCGGGCCGGGGCGGGTGGTCTGCCTGAACTGCGACAACTGCCTGAACCCGCCCGCCACCTGGGACGCCACCGAGGCCGCGCGCAAGGCGCTGTCGGGCATCTACCGCTTTCGCGGCGCCGCCGGCTCGGGCCGTTACGGCGCCGGCCACCTGATCGACGTGCTGCGCGGCAAGCGCACCGAAAAGGTGGCGCAGCACGGCCACGACCACCTCTCCACCTGGGGCATCGGCGCCGACGTGTCCGAGGCGCAGTGGCGCGGCGTGCTGCGCCAGCTCATCGCTCTGGGCCACGTGGTGGCCGAGGGCGAGTACGGCACGCTGGCCCTCACCGACAGCGCGCGCGCCGTGCTGCGCGGCGAGTTGCCGGTGAGGCTGCGCCAGCCGGCCGAGGCCGCACCGCGCGGCCGTGTGCGCAAGGAGCGCGGCACAGCGGGCGCCGGCAAGCCGCCGCCGCTGCCGCTGGACGCATCCGCCACCGAACGCTTCCTGCGGCTGAAGGCCTGGCGCGCCGAGGTGGCGCGCGAGCACAACCTGCCAGCCTACGTGGTGTTCCACGACGCCACGCTGGCCGAGATGGCGCGCGAGCAGCCGGCCAGCCTGGCGGCCCTGGGCGCGATCAGCGGCGTGGGCGCGAAGAAGCTCGAAGCCTATGGCGCTGAGATCCTGCGGCTGCTGCGCGAGGGCTGACCGCCTCCGTTCGGGCTGGCCCCCTCCGTTCGGGCTGGCCCCCCGTTCAGGCTGACCCCCCACCGTTCGGGCTGAGCCTGTCGAAGCCCTGTTCAGGCCAGCAGCCGCTGCAGCTCGCCCGAGGCGATGAGCGCTTCCAGATCCTGAGCACCGCCCACGAGCGTGCCGCGCACAAACACCATCGGGAAGGTGGGCCAGCCGGTCCACATCTTCAGCGCATTGCGCCGCCGCCACTGCGCGGTGTAGCTGCCGTACGCCAGGTATTGGTGCGGCACGCCCGCGGCCTGCAGCGCGCGGCGGGCCCGCTTGCAGAACGGGTTCCAGGCCATGCCCACCACCACCACGGGCTGGGTGGCGACGGCGGCCTCGACCTCCCGCACGAGGTCGGCGTGGTCGGCGGCCACGCGGGCGCGGATGGCGGGGTGGAGGCGGTGCTCCGGCAGGCTGGGGCGACTCATGTCAGCATTGTCGCCCCCGAACGACACCCCACCAAGGACACGATCCATGACCAAGCTCTACTACAGCCCTGGCGCCTGCTCGCTGTCGCCGCACATCGCGCTGCGCGAGGCCGGCCTGCCCTTCTCCCTGGTGCTGGCCAGCACCAAGACCAAAAAGCTCGCCGACGGCACCGACTTCAACACCATCAACCCCAAGAGCCAGGTGCCGGTGCTGGAGTTCGACGACGGCCAACGCCTCACCGAAGGGCCGGCCATCGTGCAGTGGATCGCCGACCAGGCGCCCGCCACCGGTCTGGCGCCGGCCGCCGGCACGATGGCGCGCTACCGCCTGATGGAGTGGCTGAACTTCATCACCAGCGAGCTGCACAAGGGCTTTTCGCCGCTGTTCACCCCCGGCATGCCCGACGAGGCCAAGGCCATGGCCCGCGCCCGGCTCGGCGACAAGCTGGCCTGGGTGGACCAGCAGCTCGCCGGCAGGCCCTACCTGATGGGCGAGGGCTTCACGGTGGCCGACGCCTACCTCTTTACCGTGGCCGGCTGGGGCAAGTACGTGGGCGTGGACACCGCGCCGCTGGCCCAGCTTTCGGCCTTCATGGGCCGCGTGGCGGCGCGGCCGGCTGTGCAAGAGGCGCTGAAGGCGGAAGGGCTGCTGAAGTAGCGCGAACGGGGTGTGGCGGACGGGCTCAGGCCGGCTTGCCCTCGGCCGGCTTGAGCAGTGCCCGGCAGGTGGCCTGCTGGCCGTCGGCCGCATCCACCTTGGCGCAGATGCCGTCGAGCTGGCGCTGCAGCCGTGCCAGCACGGCGGCCCGGCTGCCGTCGGCGTTCCACGTCGCCAGCTTGGCGGCCACGCGCTGGTAGCTGCGCGCGCTGCGGCCCTCGAAGGCGGCGCTGTCCTTGGCGGCCTCGGCCAGCAGCGCGGCGGCGGCCTTCTCGATGCGCGCCGTCTCGGCTGGCGCGAGGTCGATCAGCGCGTTGACGTAACCCGCGCCCCACTGCACGCGCGTGGCCGGACCGACGGCCTGGGCGTAGCTCTGCCCGTACCACTGCAGCGCCTCGGGCGTGCGGCCCAGGCGGCGGTAGTTGCCGGCGAGCTGGCTCATCAGGTAGTAGGGCGAGTGGCTCCTGGCGAGGTTGCTCTTCAGCAGCGCCTCACTCTCGCTCCACAGCCCGGCGCGCGCCAGCACCGCGGCGCCGAAGGTGATGACGGCCTGGCGTTCGTAACCGTCACGGATATCGCGGTCGGCCGCGCCCACCAGCTGGCGCACGTCGGCCACCAGCGCGGGCGCCAGCTCCACCTGCACGGCATCCTTGGGCAGCGCCAGCCGCGCCAGCATCACGCGGCTGTACAGGGCGCCCATGCGGTCGTTGCGCGACAGCGTGGCGTCGGCCTGCAGGCGCTGCAGCACGGTATCGAACTGCGCCACGAGGGCGTCGCGCGCGGCACCGGCTTCGGGCTCCAGCACGCGCACCATCTCGGGGGCGCTGCCGCCGATGAGATCCACGTGGGAGCGCACCTGCGCAGCCGACGCCAGCACCTGCTGCACGCGCTGGCGCAGGGCGGCGTCGGGCTGGACGGCCTTGGCCGCGGGCGCGTCGTCGCTGGCGGCCAGGGCCTTGAGCCACAGCCGTGTGGTGGTGTCCGGCTCGGCGCCGGGGACGGCGGCGTGCGCGGCGGCCAGGCGGGCCAGCGTGGCCGCGGTGTCGGCCTTGGGCACGAGCTGGGACTCGCCGGTTTCCCAGGCGTAGTAGGCGAGCAGCCGCCAGTCGGCGGCGGCAATGGGCTTGCCGGCCAGCGCGTCGGCCAGCACGGCCTGGGCGGGGCGGCCCCCGTTGAGGCCACCTTGCAGCACGGCCAGCACCTGCGTCGCATCGACCTCGCCGGGCAGCCGCGTGATCTCTTGCCGATCGGGCGTGAACAGCACCACCGTCGGGTAGCCGCTCACCTTGAAGCGGCTGCTCACGCGCTGCGCGCCGGGGCGGTCGCCGTCCACGTGCACGGCCACGAACTGGCGGGCGAGGTTGGCGAACTCCTGGCGGTTGAACAGCGTGGCCTTGAGCTGGTTGCACGGCGGGCACCAGCTGGCGCCCCAGTACATGAGCACCGGACGCTTCAGCCGCGCGGCCTGCGCGAAGGCGGCGTCGATCTCGGCGTCGGAGGCGGCGCTGATCCAGGGCAGGTTGGTGGACGGCAGGCCCTTGCTGCCGGCCGTGTTGGCGGCAGTGGCAGCGAGCGCGGGTCCGGGCGCCAGGGCCGCAGCGGCGGTGGCCAGCGCGAGGGCGGACAGCAAGAGCGCGCGCAGCGCACGCGCAGGCAGCGCAAGCGGGCGTCGGGGGGCAGGGCGCATCGGACGGTCTCCCGGCAGGGCGAAGCCGCGCATTGTGAGGCGGATGTCAGTCGACGACCTGCACGCCCTTCCAGAAGGCCATGTGGCCCTTGATCTGAGCCGCGGCGTCCTTGGGCTCCGGGTAGAACCACACGGCGTCGGGGTTGGCGTCGCCGTTGACGAACAGCGTGTGGTAGCTCGCCTGGCCCTTCCAGGAGCACATGGTCTTGGTGTTGCTGGGCAGCAGGTACTGGGATTTCACGGCCTCGGCCGGGAAGTAGTGGTTGCCTTCGACAACCACCGTGTCGTGGCTCTCGGCCACGACGGTGCCTTTCCAGATGGCTTTCACGCGGCGCGCTCCTTCGGTGTGGGGCCTGCAGGCTACAGTGCCCGGCATGGACACCGCAACCGCCTTCGTCACCACCTCGCGCGCCGTCGAGCGCCTCGTGCGGGGCCAGGCCACCTCGGACGGCGCGGGCGTCAGGCTGGTGCGCCTGCTCACACCCGATCTGCAGCGCCGGCTCGACCCCTTCCTGATGCTCGACGCCTTCGGTACCGACAACCCGGGCGACTACATCGGCGGCTTCCCCGACCACCCGCACCGCGGCTTCGAGACCGTGACCTGCATGCTGCAGGGCCGCCTGCGCCACCGCGACAGCGCCGGCAACACCGGCCTGCTGGTGCCGGGCGGCGTGCAGTGGATGACGGCCGGCCGCGGCGTCATCCACAGCGAGATGCCCGAGCAGCAGGACGGCGCCATGGAGGGCTTCCAGCTATGGCTGAACTTGCCGGCCAAGGCCAAGATGCAGCCGCCGTGGTACCGCGACTTGGCCCCGGACGAGGTCCCCGAATGGCGGGGCAGCGGCGTCACGGCGCGCGTGATCGCGGGCCGCACGCACGGCGTGGACGGCGCCGTGCAGCGCGCCGACACCGAGCCGCTGCTCATCGACCTGCACCTCGCGGCGGGCGCCCGCTTCGAGCAGCCGCTGCCCGCCACGCACAACGCCTTCGCCTGCGTCTACCGGGGCAGCCTCAGCGTGGCCGGCACCGAGTTGCAACGGGGCCGCATGGCCCTCTTCGCCAACCCGCGGCCCGACTTCAGCGTTGGCGGCGCGGGCACGGCCTTGGCCGATGGCGTGGTGCTGCAGGCCGGTGCCGAGGGGGCGTGTGCCCTGCTGGTGGCCGGCCGGCCGCTGCGCGAACCGATCGTGCAGCACGGGCCGTTCGTGATGAACACGCAGCAGGAGATCTTCGAGGCGGTCGAGGACTTCCGCGCCGGCCGCCTGGGCTGAGAGCCTGCGAACCGGTTTCAGTGCTTGGCCACGGCGTTGTCGACCACGACGATGCCTTCCCAGACGGTCACGCCGTGCATCAGCTCGTGGCTGGAGTCGAACCAGCCGCAACCCTGCTGCGGGTCGTCGCCAGTCTCGGCCGCTGGTGGCGGGTGATGTGGCGGGTGACGTGGCGGGAGAGGCTGCTGTGGCTGTGGCTGTGGCTGTGGCGGCGGCGGCGGCTGCGCGGGGTTGGGTTCGGGGTGCAACAGGCGGGTCAGCAGCGTGAACATGGCGGGCTCCGGGGGCGGGAGCCGCGATGCTCGGCAGCCGGCGCGGCCCCATCCATCGCCAGCGCGCGGGCCCGCGCGCGGGTGGCGGGTTCGGGTGCCCCCCGTGGGGGTGGAGGCCGTCGCCGCCTGAACGCCGGCGGGCTCTCAGCCCCCGAAAGGCTTCACGCCGAACAGCAGGCCGTGCGCCCAGAAGGCCATGACGGCCCAGGCCGCCACGCCGATGGCCACCGTGGCTGCGGTCGGCCCGGCCCGGCCTGCGGGCGCGACGGTGCCGGCGGCGCGGTCGCGCCCGCGGGCGGCACGGAAGCTCAGCACCGCCCAGAGCAGGAAGCTGCCGAACAGCAGGATGTCGGCGAGCATGCCGTTGGCCAGCAGGTGCGACAGCGCCCAGACCTTGACGCCCAGCACCATCGGGTGGCGCAGCCGCGCCTTGATGGCGTTGCCCGGCACGTAGGCCGCGGCCAGCAGCACGAACGACACCAGGGTCAGCAGCGCGGCGACGTGGCGCGTCCAGATGGGCGCTATCCACACGATCTGCGGGTTCTCGCGCGTGGCGCCGTAGCCCATGACGATGAGCACCAGCCCGGCCAGCGACAGCAGCGAGTACAGGCCCTTGTAGCCGCCGGCGCCGAGGCGGCCCTGCAGCGCGCTGCGCGGGCCTTCGCCGAGCACCCGCACCGAATGCGTGCCGAGAAACAGGATCAGGCCGAGGATCAGCAGCGTCATGGCAGTCGGGCGGGAAGAGCGGCGATGCGGTCGATTGTGGCCGGGGCCGGCGGGCTCTTTTTGCCTGGGGCTGTCGGGTCTATCGGCGGTGCGCGCCTGGTGGCGCCGCGGTCGACCACAATCGCGCCCGATTTCACCCCGCCCCACCCCCACCCGAGCCCTGCCGAAAGGACCCCGCCATGACGCCGCGACCCTCGTCCCTCCGCCGCACCCTGCTTGCGCTCGCCGCCGCAGGCCTGGCTGCCTACGCCGGCAGCGCCGCCGCGCAGGGCAACCCGCGGGTGCTGAACATCCTGAACTGGGCCGACTACATCGCGCCGGACACGATCGCCAACTTCGAGAAGGAAACCGGCATCAAGGTCAAGTACGACAACTTCGACTCCAACGAGACGCTGTTCGCACGCCTGGTGGCCGGCAAGACGGGCTACGACATCGTCGTGCCGGGTGCGCACTTCGCGCAAAAGGCCATCGAGGCCGGGCTGCTGCTGCCGCTGGACCGCAGCAAGCTGCCGAACTGGAAGAACCTCGACGCCGGTCTGCTGGCCAAGCTCGCCGAGGCCGACGCCGGCAACAAGCACCTGGTGAACTGGCTCTGGGGCTTCGTCACCGTGGGCGTGAACACCGCCAAGGTGAAGGCCGCGCTGGGCAGCACGCCGATGCCGGCCAACCCGCTGGACCTGGTGTTCAAGCCCGAGTACGCGAGCAAGGTCAAGAACTGCGGCCTGCACGTGCTGGACTCGGCCTCCGAGGTGGTGCCGGTGGCCATGCTCTACGCCGGCAAGGACGGCTTCAGCAACAACGCGGCCGACTACGACGCCGCCCGCGCGGTGCTGGCGGCGGCCCGCCCGAACATCACCCGCATCGCCTCGCCCGGCCCGATCAACGACTACGCCAACGGCAGCATCTGCGTGTCCATCGGCTACTCGGGCGACTTCCTGATCGCCAACCAGCGCGCCGCCGAAAGCAAGACCGGTCAGAAGATCGACGTCATGATCCCGCCGCGCGGCGCGACGCTGTTCTTCGACTCGATGGCCATCCCGAAGGACGCGAAGAACGTCGAGAACGCGCACCGGTTCATCGACTACATCCTGCGCCCGCAGGTGCATGCCGCGCTGACCAACCAGGTCTTCTACGGCAACCCGAACGCCGCGTCCAAGCCCTTCGTCAAGCCCGAGATCGCGAGCAACCCGGTGGTGTTCCCGCCGGAGTCTGAGCTGAAGAAGATGACCATGCCCAAGGTGCTCAGCCGCGAGGCCCAGCGCGTGCAGACGCGGGTGTTCACCAACTTCAAGGCCAACCGCCGCTGAGCGGGCCTGCCGGGCGGCCCGCGCGGGGCCTGACGCGGGGCCTGACGCGGGCCCTGACGCGGGCCGCCTATCATCCGGCGGCATGAAGCTGCTGAAGTTCGTGCTCGTGCCGCTGCTCGTGCTGGCCCTGCTGGCCGCGGCCTGGATCTGGGCGGCCCTGAGCTGGAACTACTCCGAGGGCGAGCGCGCCGGCTGGGTGCAGAAGCTCAGCAAAAAGGGCTGGCTGTGCAAGACCTGGGAGGGCGAGCTCTCGCTCGTCTCGCTGCCCGGCAGCACGGCGGAGAAGTTCCTCTTCACGGTGCACGACGACGCCGTGGCCGCCGACATTACGCGCCACATCGGCAAGCGCGTGGCGCTGCACTACGAAGAGAAGGTCGGCCTGCCCACCACCTGCTTCGGCGACACGCGGCACTTCGTCACCCAGGTCACGCTGACCGAAGACATCCCGCTCGGCCCCGGGATCAGCCTGCCGAACCCGGCGAGCGCGCTGCCGCCCGTGGCGCCGGCCGCCAACCGCTGAAAACCTGAACAGTGCGAGCGGCCCGGAGCGGTGCGAACAGCCCGGGCGGCTGCGACCTCAGGCTTTTTGCCAGACCACGGTCTTGCGCATGCCCACCCAGGCGTCGTAGTTCTTCGCGAACAGGTCCTCGATGCGGTTGCGCTTGACCTTGAAGGTCGGCGTGATGAGGTCGTTGTCCACCGTCCAGCCCTCGGCCGTGACGACCAGGCAGTCGAGCTGCTCGTGCGGGTCGAGCTGCTCGTTGATGGCCTTGACGTGGGCCGCGAGCGAGGCCTCGAGCTCGGAGCGGCCCTCGGCGCTGCCCGCCTTGCGGCTGGCATCGACGTTGAGCATGGCCAGCGCCAGCGGCTGCCCCAGGTTGGCGCCGGTGACGCAGCAGGCCTCGATGGCGCTGTGCATGACGAGCCGGTCCTCGATGGGCGCGGGCGCCACATACTTGCCCTTGCTCGTCTTGAACAGGTCCTTCACGCGGCCGGTGATCTTGAGGTTGCCCTCGCCGTCGAGCGTGCCCTTGTCGCCGGTGCGCAGCCAGCCGTCGTCGGTGAAGGCCTGCTTCGTGAGCTCGGGCTCCTTGTAGTAGCCGAGCATCAGGCAGGGCGCCTTCATCTGGATCTCGCCGGTGGCGGGGTCGATGCGGCATTGCACACCGTCGTAGGGCAGGCCCACGGTACCCGGGCGCTGCTTGCCCGGCAGCGTGGCGTGGCTGACGCCGCAGTTCTCGGTCATGCCGTAGACCTCGACGAGATCCAGTCCCAGCCTGTTGTACCAGCGCAGCAGGTCCGGCGGCATCGGCGCGGCACCGCCCGCGGCGAACGCGCACTCCTGCAGGCCCAGGGCGGTGAGGATCTTCTTGCGCACGATGCCGCCGAGGATGGGAATGGACAGCATCAGGTCCAGCTTCTTCGGCGGCATCTTGGCGCTGATGCCCTGCTGGAACTTCACCCACAGGCGCGGCACGCTGAAGAACACCGTGGGCCGTGCGCGCTGCAGGTCGGCGGTGAAGGTGTCCAGGCTCTCGGCGAAGTACAAGTGCATACCGGTGGCCAGGATGCCGTGCTCCACCAGCGCGCGCTCGGCCACGTGCGACAGCGGCAGGTAGCTCAGCATGCGCGCGCTGCGGTTGATGGCCGGCACGCGCTTCAAGCCGCTCTGCACACCCCAGGCGAAGGTGCCGAAGCTGTGCATCACGCCCTTGGGCGCACCCGTGGTGCCGCTGGTGTACATGATGGTGGCCAGCTCGTCGGCCGGGCGCACCGGGTTGCCCTTGAGCGGCTCGGTCCTGGCGACGATGGCGTCCCAGCCGGGATAGCTCTTCTTGGCGTCATCCGGGCTCAGCGGGTGGTGGATGCAGGGCAGGCCGGCAGGGATGCCGGGCTTCATGCCTTCCCAGCCGTCGAGCTTGCCCACGAACAGCAGCTTGCTCTCGCTGTGCTCGAGGATCTGGCGGATCGTGCCGGCGGCCAGCGTGGGGTACAGCGGCACCGAGACGAAGCCGCCCAGCCAGATGGCGAAGTCGCTCATCAGCCAGTGCGCCGTGTTCTTGCTCAGCAGCGCCACCTTGTCGCCAGGCTGCAGGCCCAGGCTCTGCAGGTGGGCGGCCATGCGGCGCGCCTGGTCCATCACCTGGCGCCAGGTGAACTCCACGACCTGCCCACCGCCCATCGGCTGCGTGAACGCGATCTTGTCGGGCGTCGTGCTTTCCCAGTGGTACAGCCGCTGCAGGGCCAGGGCGTCGAGCGATACGGAAACGGCCATGGGTGGACAGGCTCGGCAGCCCGCTCCGGGTTGATGCAAGTGCCGGCAGCGTACCCAAAGGCCCGGGCGGGCCGCCAGCGGGCTTTCCTCAGTCGGCGCGGTCTTTCGCCGCAGACTCGTTGCGCCGCGCCAGCTCGCTCTGCAGCGCCTGCAACACCCGGTCTGGCTCGAACCCGGCCTGCACGGCAATGGCCGCGGCCGCCGTCTCGGCGTCGTCGGGATCGGTCTCCACCAAATGGGCCAGGACCGACAGCGCGCACAGACCGCGCCGGGCAGGCGGCGGAGGCAGCTCGCGCGTGGCCTGAGCCGCGACGTGATGGCGCACGCTGTGCACGGCCGCCGCGCCCAGGCCCCAGCTCTCGCACAGCGCCGCGCCCAGCGCGTCGTGACTCACGCCAAAACCGGCGCGTTCCATCTCGGCCAGTGCGGCGTCGTCGGTGGCGGCGCGCAGCATGGCCCGGTAGTGGTCGGGCGCATGGCGGAACAGCACCGCCTTGCCGCACTCCTCGAACAGCCCCGCCGAGTGCGCCCCCCAGGCGTCCTCGGACAGCGGCTGCGCCAGCCGCGCCATGACCTTGCCCCGCCAGGCGGCCCGCTTCCAGATCGGGTCGAGCTCGCGCGCCGGTGCAAACGCCGCGCGCAGACCCATCTCGAAGGTGATCGCCGCGACCTCGCGCAGGCCCAGGTAGGTCATGGCCTGCTGCACGCTTTGCACCCGGCCCTTCAGGCCGTAGAGCGACGAGTTCAGCGCCCGCATCACCGCCGCGGCCAGCGCCATGTCGGACTGGATCAGCGCCGCCGCGGCCTGCAGATTGATGTCGTCCTCGGCCAGCAGCAGCGACAGTTGCAGCAGCGCGTGCGGCTGCGAGGGGATGTCGATGTCGAGCTTGCGGAGTTCGGGGTTCACGGACATGGCGGGGGGCGCAGCTGCCGAGGGCGGGGCTGGCGGCATCCTAGAAGCGTAGGCGGCAGAAATCCAGCCCCGCGTTGGGCCGGCGCGGGGCTGGATTTCTGCCGCCCACGCTCCCAGCCGTGAAAGTGAACGAGTGTCTTGGTGGTGCTCATCTCTTCGAGCGCCAGCAAGCCCTTCTCCCGGCCGTGACCGCTGCGCTTGGTGCCACCAAACGGCAGCTCCACGCCGCCGCCGGCGCCGTAGCCGTTCATGAACACCTGGCCGGCCTTCACGGCCTTGGCCACGCGCTGCAAGCGGCCGGCGCTTTCGGTCCACACGGCGGCCAGCAAACCGTAGTCGGTGCCGTTGGCCAGACGGATCGCATCGGCTTCGTCGTCGAAGGGCATCGCCGCCAGCACCGGGCCGAAGACCTCTTCTCGGGCCAGGGCCGCGTCGCGCGGCACAGGGCCGAACAGCGTGGGCCTGACGCAGCAGCCGGTCCTCGGCGCGTCTGCGGCAATCGAGCCTTCGGCCAGTACCGCGATGCCGGCGGCACGCGCCTGGTTCCGCGGCGACTTGCCGCCCAGCTCCAGCACGCACTTCACGGCGTTGCGGGCCGCCGCCTGCTGCACCAGCGTGCCCACCTCGTTGCTGCCGGTGAAGGAGATGAAGTCGATGCCCAGGTGCCCGGCCAGCGCCGCGCCGGCTTCTTCACCGAGGCCGGTGACGATGTGCAGCGCGCCCTCGGGCAAGCCCGCCGCGGTGGCCAGCTCGGCAATGCGCAGCGCAGACAGGCTGGTGTCCTCGGCCGGCTTCAGCACCGTGGCGTTGCCCATGGCCAGCGCCGGTGCCACGGTGCGGCCCCGCACCTTGATGTCGTTGCGTGCGGTCGTCATCGGCTTGCCGGTGTCGCGCGCCTCGATCTGCGCCAGTTCTTCCTCGTGCCCGAGCACCATCTCGCCGATCGTCACCAGCACCCGGCCGCGCTCGGTGGCCGTCATGCGGCCCCACGGGCCGTCGAGTGCCGCGCGTGCGGCGGCCACCGCCAGGCACTGTCGGCACGCAGCACCTCCGGAGGGAATTGGAAACTCGGCAACGGCGCCTTGCGCGCAGCGCAATGCAGGTCAGGCGGCGCCACAATCCCGCCATGCTGCCGGACATCGACTCCCTTGCGCTCTTCGTGCGAGCCGCCGACCTGGGCAACCTCACGCGTGCGGCCGAGGCCGGCCACATCACCGTGCCGGCCGCGAGCCGGCGCCTGTCTTTGCTGGAGCACCAGTTCAAGGCCACGCTGTTCGAGCGCCATTCGCGCGGCCTGCAGCTCACGCCCGCGGGCGACCATCTGCTGAGGCTGGCGCGCGAGGTGGTGGCGGGTGTGCACCAGATGCGCGCCGAGATGGCCAACTACGCCAGCGGTCAGCACGCGGTGCTGCGGGTGCACGGCAACACCTCGGCCATGACGCAGTTTCTGCCGGCCGACGTGGCGGGCTTCCAGGGGGCCCATCCCCAGGCGCGCATCGTGCTGGAGGAATGCTGGAGCGAGGAAGCCGTGCGCCGCGTGCGCAGCGGCGAGGCTGAGCTGGGCGTTGTCGTCGAAGGCTGCGACACCACGGGTCTGTGGACGCGCCCCTACCGCAGCGACCAGCTGGCCGCCGTCGTGCGCTGCGACGACACGCTCGATGCAGACACCGTGGTGTTCAACGACCTGCTCGAGCGCGACCTGGTCGGGCTCGAAGGCAGCAGCACCTTGACGCGCCTGCTCTCGGCCCAGGCGGCACAGCAGTCGCGCGCGATGGCGCTGCGGGTGCAGGTGCGCAGCTTCGAGGCCGTCTGCCGCGCCGTCGAGGCGCGGCTGGGCATCGGCATCCTGCCAATGGCGGCGGCCCGCAGCTTTGCCCCGTCCATGCAGCTGAAGGTGCTGCCGCTCAGCGACGATTGGGCCTTGCGGCGCATGCTGGTCTGCACGCGCAGCCAGCCGCCGGCGCGCACGCCGCTGGGCGAACTGGTCCTGTACCTGGAGACCGCCGCGGCGCAGGCCGCAGGCGGCTGAGCGTCACACCGGCACGTAGGGCCGGGTCTGCGCGAACGAAGCCCTCGCATTCCATGACGCCGCCAGCGCTGCCAAGCCCGGCGTGGCCGGCAGCCAGGGCTGGTCGGCAAAGCGCAACTGCTGATAGTCGTACAGCGTCACCGCTGTGATGGCGTCCAGAGTCGGCGGGCCGCCCCTGGCGATGGCCGCAGCCTGCGCTTCCAGGCGCTGCATGCCTTCGATCATCGAGCGCCGCCGCCGCAGGCCGACCGGCGTTTCATCAAACAGCACCGGCGCGGTGACTTTGCGCGTGATGATGGTCACCACCGCGGCTTCGATCGCGCCCATCGCCACGCCGGCGCGCGACAGCACGCCGGCGGCAGCCGACGCAGGCCCCAGCAGGCTGGGGTTGTCGGGCGCCGGGCGCACGGCTTCCAGCCACTGCACGATGAGCAGGGCCTCGGTCAGCGGCGTGCCGTCGTCCAGCACCAGCGTGGGCACGCGTGTGGCCACGTTGGCCGCGCGCAGGCGCGTGTCGTCGGCCCAGGGGTCGACGATCACGGGGTCGAGGTCGAAGCCCTTCTCGATCAGCGCCACGCGCGCAATGCGCACGAAGGGCGAGGTGGTGTTGGCCAGCAACTGCATAGGTGGTCTCCAGTCGATTCAAGCGGCCGCCGCGGAGCCGGCTCTGCCGGGCCGCTGGCGGCGCCCCCTGGGGGGAGCGCCGCAGGCGCTGCGGGGGGGTCAAGGGATCGCGCCCAGTTGCTTGAGCATGCCCAGGTTGTCCAGCAGCGCCCAGTGCTCCACGAGCACGCCGTCGCGGATCTGGAACAGGTCGAGCACGCCAATGTCGATGCGCCGGCCGGTGGCGGCCATGTCGCCGAAGGCGCCCGTGTGGGTGGCCTGCACGCGCAGGCGCACCAGCACCTTCTCGCCTTCGGCCACAAAGTCCTGCAGCGGCAGCTCCATGTCGGGGAATGCCGGCAGCAGCGCATCGTGCAGTTGCGCCACGCCCTGCGGGCCGCGCACCTCGAACGGCAGGCCCGGGTCGTGCCGCACGAAGTCGGGTGCGATGTGCCGGGCCATCCACGCGGTGTCCCGCGCGAGGAAGGCCTTGAAGTAGTCGCGGCAGATCTGCTTGTTGGTTTCCAGGGTGCTCATGGTGTCTCCTCTCGGCTTGGGTTCAAGCAGCCACGGCATCGAAGCCGAGCCGCGGGAAGTGGATGTGCAGGTCGCCGGCTTGCGTGTCATGGCGGTGGATGACGATCTCATCACTGCCGGCGGCGACGAGTCGGCCCTGCACCGACACGCGGGCGTTGTCGTCGGGCGTGACGGCCACCATCGACCCCGCCTTCAAGCCGCCGCCATCGCCGCCGCCATCACCATCCGCGTGAAGGTGCGTCACCGGCAGCGGCTGCGCACGGCACGCCGCCTCGAAGGCTTGCTCGGCCGTCATCGGCGTCGGCGTGCCCTGGCCGAAGGCCTCGATGCGCTCGTACCAGGGCACCAGCGGTGCCAGGCCCAGCAGCGCTTCCACCTCGGGCGGACAGTTCTTGCGCAGCAGCCAGATCGTCTGCCAGCAGGCCAGGTCGGCCGCGCTGGGCGCGTCGCCAAACAGGAAAGGCCGCGCGCCGAGCGCCCGGTTCAGCCACGCGATCTGCGCGCGCACGAACTGCACGTGGGCACCGAATTGCGGCGCCATGGCCTCTTTGCTGATGTCCAGCATCAGGTAGCCCTCTTTGCGGTCCTTCAGAAACTCGGGTGGGATGTGCTCGCCGATGTAGTGCACCAGCACGCCGATGGTGGGGATCCACATCTGGCGTTCCCAGGCGAAGCCCAGACCCTGCGCCACGCCCTCGCTGCCACGCGGGGTGAGCGTCTTCGTGGGGTGCAGGCGGTCGAGCGCCGGGAGGATCACGTTGGTGTCGCAGTAGATGTCGGCCCCCACCTGCAGCACCGGCGCGCGGCGGTAGCCGCCGGTCAGTGGCGTCAGCAGCGGGCGCGGCGGCAGGCCGGCGATCTCGACCGATTTCCACGCCAGGCCCTTGTAGCCCAGTGCGGCGCGCACCTTCTCGCTGAAGCTGGAGAAGGGGTAGTGGTGCAGGATGATGTCGCTCATGGTGGTGCCCTTGGAATGCTCAATACATGATGTGGCCACCGTCGACGACGATGGTCTGGCCGGTGACGAAGGCGGCAAGGTCGCTCATCAGATAAAGCGCCGTGCCGACGAGGTCGTCGGGGCGCTGTTCGCGTGAGATCGCCCGCGCCTTCAGAAAGCTCTGCTGCCATTCGATGGGGCGGTTCTTGGTGGCGTCGGTGATCACGAAGCCCGGCGCGATGACGTTCACCCGCACGCCGTGGGGGCCGCACTCCTTGGCCAGACCCTTGGTCATCGACAGCACCGCGCCCTTGGTGGCCACGTAGTGCAGGTAGCCCGGCTGCCCGGCCACCGCCACGACCGAGGCGATGTTGACGATGGCGCCCGACTTCCGCTCGCGCATCGCCGGCATCACCGCCTTGCAGCAGTGCCACACGCCCTTCACGTTGACCTGGAAGATGCGGTCCCACTGCGCCGGATCGAGTTCTTCGAAAGGCGTGAGCTTGACCTCGCGGAAGTACGCCGCGTTGTTGACCAACCCGTCGATGCGCCCGAAGCGATCGAGCGCGGCACGGGCCATGGCCTGGCACGACGCATCGTCGGCCACGTCCACGCGCACCGCCAGCGCGTGGCCGCCCTCGGCTGCGATGGTGGCCACGGTCTCGTCGGCTGCGTTCATGTCGGCGACGACGACGTTGGCGCCCTGCGCCGCAGCGCCGATGGCAAAGGCCTGGCCGATGCCGGTGGCCGCACCGGTGACGATGATGGTGCGCCCGGCGAGCAGATCGTGGCTGTTCATGGGGTTTCCTTGAGAAGCGCGGAGACCGAAGCTGCCAAGGGCCAGGGTTGTCTCCATTGCGTGTCGTTGTGGCGGCGGACTGTGGCGCGCGCCTTGCGCTGCTGCCATTTCAAAGTCGTTCATGCAGCGTTGTTGCTGCGGCAACGGGTGCGTTTCGGTGGCGTGAACTCAGGTTTCGCACAAAAGCAATTCCTGGAGCGCGGCGCCGCTTCCCACAATCGGCGCCATGCACTGGCCCACCGGGCCCACCGGGCCCAGCGAGCCTTGAGCAAGGAGAAGTCATGTCCAACGCAGACCCCAATCTGTCGCCAGCGCAGCGGCCGTTGCAGGGCCTGCTCGTCGTGGCGCTGGAACAAGCCGTGGCGGCGCCCTACTGCAGCAGCCGGCTGGCCGATGCGGGTGCGCGTGTGATCAAGATCGAGCGCCGTGAAGGCGACTTCGCACGCGGCTACGACCGCACGGTGCACGGCGAGTCGTCGTACTGGGTGTGGATCAACCGGGGCAAGGAGTCGATTGCGCTGGACGTCAAGCAGCCCGCCGACCTGGCCCTGCTTCAGAACATGCTGGCGACCGCCGACGTGTTCATCCAGAACCTGGCACCCGGCGCGGCGGAACGGCTGGGCCTGGGTTCGGCGGCGCTGCGCGAACGCCACCCGCGCCTGATCACCTGCGACATCAGCGGCTACGGCGACGAGGGTCGGCTGTTCGACCTGAAGGCCTACGACCTGCTGGTGCAGGCCGAGAGCGGCCTGATCTCGGTGAGCGGCCCCCCGGGGCAGGGCGTGGATTCACTCGGACGCATCGGCGTCTCGCTGTGCGACATCAACGCGGGGCTGAATGCACTGATCGGCATCCAGCAGGCGCTGATCCAGCGCGGTCGCACGGGGCGCGGCTCAGCCGTCAAGGTGTCGCTGTTCGGCTCGGCCGCCGAGTTGATGGCGGTGCCCTATCTGCAGACGCGCTACGGCGGGCGCCCGCCCGACCGCGTGGGCCTGAAGCACCCGACGATCGCCCCCTACGGCGCCTTCACCTGCGGCGACGGCCGCGACATCGTGATCTCGATCCAGAACGAGCGCGAGTGGGCCGACTTCTGCCGCCTGGTGCTGCGCCGGCCCGAGTTGCTTCAGGACCCGCGCTGCGCCGGCAACGCCGCGCGCGTGGCTCACCGCGACTTCGTCGATGGCGTCACGGCCGAGGTTTTCGGGGCCTTGCCCAGCGGTGACCTCGTCGACCGCCTGACCGCGGCGCAGACGGCCTACGGCCACGTCAACGCCGTGCACGACCTGATCGCTCACCCGCAGTTGCGCACCCGGCGCATGCCGGTGGGCGGCCACGTGGTCGAGGTACCCGCAGCGCCCTGGGGCACGGAGTGGGACGGCGACACCTTCGCGGCCGCACCCGCGCTCGATGCCCACGGCGCAGCGATCCGCGCGGAGTTCGCGCCGCAGCCCGAAACCGCCCTGCGCTGAAGGCCCGAGCGGCCCGCCGATGGAGTGACGCCACGACAGCGGCGCCCCGACAGCAGTTTCCGTGGGCGATCAGCCCGCAAAGGCACGCCCTCTGAGGCGTGACGCGTGACGCCATGGACAAGAAGTGCACGCCGCTCACCTGGGAGTTGCATCTTCCGGCGTTGCTGCAAACCATCCCGTCCAGCCGGTCTGTCACCTTCGGGTTCTGAAGACCGTCTGCAAGGGCGGTCAAGCCGCTTCGTTTTGGCCCGGACGAACAACCGCCATTCAGACCTTCATTGCAGTCCGGGCGGTGTCTCAGCCACTCCTGCGCGCCAGTCTCATTGCTTCTGCGCGAGTCTCAACAACCATGGCGCGCATCGCCCACGTCGGGCGCAGCAATTGCTGAAACAGGATGGCCACTCGGTTACCTCCAAAGCTCCACTCTACGCGCAACAGGTGGATCAGGAAGGCTGCAGCAGTTAACGAGACTGGCGCGCAGTCGCGCAGAAGTTCCTGCACCAAGCACTCCGGGCATCCATACCCGGCATGCACTGGCCTTGCCGGTTTGGGGCGTGGGTGCAGGTACGCTTAGCATGAAGAAAGGTCCGCAGAGTGCGGCTGCACCCAGACCCACCCATGTCACGCTCCGAACGACTGCTCGATTTGCTCCAGCTGCTTCGTCGACACCGCCAAGCGGTCAGCGGCTCAGCCATCGCGCTTGAGTTGGGCATCAGCCTTCGGACCTTGTATCGCGACATCGCAACCCTCCAATCGCAGGGCGCTTGCATAGACGGCGCGCCGGGTCTGGGCTACGTGATGAAGCCCGGCTTCACCCTGCCGCCGCTGATGTTCTCCGCTGACGAGGTCGAGGCCCTGGTGCTGGGGTCGCGGTGGGTCGCAGACCGCGGCGACGAACGCCTGGCCGCTGCGGCACGCGATGCAATGGCCAAGATTGCCGCCGTGCTGCCGAACGATCTTCGCCACGAATTGGAGACTTCAGCCTTGCTCGTCGGCCCGGGCGCGCCTATCGCCGCTGGCGATGTCGAGGTGGCGACAATCCGAAACGCAATTCGAACCGAACACAAACTCGAAATCCGCTACCGGGACGCTGCCGCCAATGACAGCTTGCGCACCATCTGGCCTTTTGCCCTCGGGTACTTCGACCGCGCCCGCGTGGTTGTCGGCTGGTGTGAGTTGCGCCTGTCCATCAGGCACTTCCGCACCGACCGGATCATGAGCCTGACGCTGTCAGGCGTCCGTTATCCGCGTCGTCGCCAAGCCATGATGAAGGAGTGGCGGGAGCAGGAAGGCATCCCTGAACGATAGAGGACAACCCGACGATCAACTGCTGCCAGAAATTGACATGGGTTGTTCCTAGGATGAGCGCACCGAACGAAGCAGTTCGCCACCCCAGCTCAAGGAAAGCCCCATGTCCGATCCGAACTTTGTCATCCTCTATGTGAAGAGCCCGACTGACAGCGTCGTGTTCTATGCCGACCTGCTCGGCAAGGCGCCGGCGGAAGCGTCCCCAACCTTCGCGCTGTTTGCGCTGGACTCCGGCACGATGCTGGGGCTGTGGGCTGCGCACACAGTCGAGCCGGCGGCCACCGCGGTGGGGGGTGCAGAAATCGCGTTCGCGGTGAACGGTTTGGAAACGGTCAAGTCCATGCACGCCGCCTGGAGCGCAAAGGGCCTGAAGATTGCGCAAAGGCCGGCAGGCATGGACTTCGGTTTCACCTTCGTCGCGCTCGATCCGGACGGCCACCGTCTGCGCGTCTTTGCGCCGGGTGCCGCATGAGGCCCAGTGGCCACCCGCCTGCCGAGAAGCCGCAGTGGGCAGCGGGGAGTGCGCGATGAGCGCCAATTGGGTTGCGGTGGCATCGGCCGAACACGTAGCCTACGGCCGCGAAACTGGCTTCATGCAGGTTTGTCACGGCAAGGCGGCTCCGCTGCGCCGAGTTCACCCCGGAGATCGCGTTGTGTACTACTCGCCTTGCTCAGCTTTCCGCGGCAAGGACAAGTTGCAATCCTTCACGGCAATTGGCGTGGTTCAGGCGGGCGAGCCCTATGAGTTCGACATGGGGGGCGGCTTCCGTCCGTTTCGGCGGAACGTGACGTGGTTCGAGGCCATCGAAACGCCGATCCAGCCCTTGCTCAACAGGCTCGAATTCTCGTCAGGGGTTCGCAACTGGGGATACCAATTTCGCTTCGGGCTGTTTGCGATCAGTGGGCCAGATATGGACATCATTTCCTCAGCCATGCGAGTGCCCGTTGGCGCTTGACTAGGCGCTGCCTCGTCGACGCTTTGTCTTGACCTGCTCGATTGCGAGTCGGCAGGTCACTGGGTCCACTGTGGCAATGGACGGCAACTGAACGACAGGTTTGTGAATGCGTCCCGCGCGGCTAAGGGTCGGTACTACCGGTTCGAGCCTTGCAGAAGCGGTCGTCGGCCCAGCGAGCTGTCTCACCAGGGGCCCATGACCGCTGCACCTCGGACAGCGGCCGCTCGACATGACGGTGGTCGTACAGCCCAACGGCCGCTTGGTGCCAGGCAGTGTGAATTGGGGCAGCTGGTGGCGACGGACCGCAACCGCTGCATGGCTGCCCCTCGCACCACAGCATGGCCCGCACACAACTTGAACCCCGGAAGCCACGCTTCCTAGGTAAGCCGCCGTCCAGTCTCACCAACTCCTGCGCGCCAGTCTCATTACTTCTGCGCGAGTCTCAACAACTATTGCGCCGAACGAACGGCTGCGCTCAGACATCGATATTCGCCGCCCTCAACGCATTGCTCTCAATGAACTCCCGCCGCGGCTCGACCTCGTCGCCCATCAGCATCGTGAACACCTTGTCGGCTTCGATGGCGTCGTCGATCTGCACCTTCAGCAGGCGGCGCACGGTGGGGTCCATGGTCGTCTCCCACAACTGCTCGGGGTTCATCTCGCCCAGGCCCTTGTAGCGCTGGCGGCTCACCGCGCCCTCGGCCTGCTGCATCAGCCAGGCCATGGCGGCGCGGAAGTCGGCCACCTGGTGTTCCTTCATCTTGTCGCCCTCGCCGCGGCGCACCACGGCATCCGCATCCAGCAGGCCCTTGAAGCTGGTGCCGGCCAGCGCCAGCGCGGCGTAGTCGGCGCCGTGCACGAAGTCTTGCGTGATGACGCTGCTGCGGGTGTTGCCATGGTGGCGGCGGCTGATGCGCAGCAGGTGCTTGTCGGTGCGCGCGTCAAACTGCGATTCGACCGTGGCGTCCTTCAGCGCCGCCTGCAGCGCCACGGCGCTGGCCTCGGCCTCGGCGGTGGTGTCCAGGTTCAGCGTCAGGCCGCCCGCAATGGTGCGCACCGCCGCCTCGTCCATCCAGTTGCTCAGGCGCTCGGTCACGGCGTTGGCCGTCAGGTAGGCACGGGCCAGCGTCTCCAGCGCCTCGCCGGTGATGGCGGGCTTGGCGCCTTCGTGCACACCCTCGGGGTACACCGCCGCGCCGTCGAGCGCCACGCCCAGCAAGAAGGCGTCGAGCGCGTGGCCGTCTTTCAGGTACTCCTCGTGCTTGCCCTGCTTCACCTTGTACAGCGGCGGCTGCGCGATGTAGATGTGCCCGCGCTCCACCAGCACCGGCATCTGCCGGTAGAAGAATGTGAGCAGCAGCGTGCGGATGTGGGCGCCGTCCACGTCGGCGTCGGTCATGATGATGATGCGGTGGTAACGCAGCTTGTCGGCGTTGAAGTCCTCCGCCCCGATGCCGGTGCCCAAAGCCGTGATCAGCGTGACGATGCTGTCGCTGCTGAGCAGCCGTTCATAACGCGCACGTTCCACGTTCAGGATCTTGCCGCGCAGCGGCAGGATCGCCTGGAACTTGCGGTCGCGCCCCTGCTTGGCGCTGCCACCGGCCGAGTCGCCCTCGACGATGTAGATCTCGCACAGGCTCGGGTCCTTCTCCTGGCAGTCGGCCAGTTTGCCGGGCAGGCCCAGGCCGTCGAGCACGCCTTTGCGGCGTGTCATCTCGCGGGCTTTGCGGGCGGCTTCGCGGGCGCGGGCGGCATCGACGATCTTGCCGCAGATGATCTTGGCGTCGTTGGGGTTCTCCAGCAGCCAGTCGGTGAGCAACTTGCCGACGATGTCTTCGACCGGGCCGCGCACCTCGGAGCTGACGAGCTTGTCCTTGGTCTGGCTGCTGAACTTGGGCTCGGGCACCTTCACGCTCACCACGCAGGCCAGGCCTTCGCGCATGTCGTCGCCGGCGATCTCGACCTTGGCCTTTTCGGCGATCTTGTTCTCGGCGATGTAGTTGTTGATGACGCGTGTCATCGCCGCGCGCAGGCCGGTGAGGTGCGTGCCACCGTCCCGCTGCGGGATGTTGTTGGTGAAGCAGAGCACGTTCTCGGCGTAAGCGTCGTTCCACTGCATCGCCACCTCGACACCGATGTTGGTGTTCTGGTCGCTCGTCTTCTCGCCCATGGCGTGGAAGATGTTCGGGTGCAGCACCTTCTTGCCGGTGTTGATGAAGCCGACGAAACCCTTCACACCCCCCGCAAAAGCGAAGTTGTCTTCCTTCGCGTTGCGCTCGTCCACCAGGCGGATCTTCACGCCGTTGTTCAGGAAGCTCAGCTCACGCAGCCGCTTGGCCAGCACGTCGTAGTGGAAGTCGATGTTGCTGAAGATGGTGTCGTCGGGCAGGAAGTGCACCTCGGTGCCGCGTTTGTCGGTGGCGCCGGTCACCTTCATGGGGCTCACCTCGACGCCGTCGCACTGCTCGAGCACGCGGTCCTGCGTCACGCCGCGCTTGAACTCGATGAAGTGCACCTGGCCTTCGCGCCGCACCGTCAGGCGCAGCCACACCGACAGCGCGTTGACGCAGCTCACGCCCACGCCGTGCAGGCCGCCGCTGACCTTGTAGCTGTTCTGGTTGAACTTGCCGCCGGCATGCAGCTCGGTCAGCGCGATCTCGGCCGCGCTGCGCCGGGGCTCGTGCTTGTCGTCCATCTTCACCCCGGTGGGGATGCCGCGGCCGTTGTCGGTGACGCTGATGGAGTTGTCGGTGTGGATGGTGACGACGATGTCGTCGCAGAAGCCGGCCAGGGCCTCGTCGATGGCGTTGTCCACCACCTCGAACACCAGGTGGTGCAGCCCCGTGCCGTCGGAGGTGTCGCCGATGTACATGCCCGGGCGCTTGCGCACGGCCTCCAGGCCTTCGAGGATCTGGATGCTGCTCTCGCCGTAGGCACTGCTGGCGGCGCTGCCGCTGTCGATGGCGGGGCCCTGCTCGGCGGGCACGTCCTTGCGGGTCACGCCGTCGTCGGGCTTCTTCGGTTCGGTCATCACAGGCTCTTTTCCGGGTCGCGGGCCGCGTGTTCGCAGCCCCTTCAAAACGCTGAAGCGGGCCTAGGCCCGCCGTCTGCTGGGGTGGGTGGCCGGCGGTGCTAGATGCGCATGGGCATGACCACGTACTTGAACCCCGGCTGCTCCGGCAGGCTGAACAGCGCGCTGGCCGCGCCGTCCTGCAGTTCCAGCTTGACCATCTCGTGCGCGCTGTTGGCCAGCGCGTCGATCAGGTAGCTGACGTTGAAGCCGATCTCGATCGGGTCGCCGGCATAGTCGACCTCGATCTCTTCCTTGGCCTCTTCCTGCTCGGCGTTGCTGCTGGCGATCTTCAGCAGCCCAGGCTCGATGTTCACGCGCACGCCCTTGAACTTCTCGCTCGTCAGGATGGCGGCGCGCTGCAGGCTGGCCAGCAGCGGCGCGCGTCCGAGCACAACACTGTTCTTGTGATTCTTGGGGATGACGCGGTTGTAGTCGGGGAACTTGCCCTCGACGAGCTTGGTCACGAACTCCAGCCCCGCAAACTGAAACTTGGCCTGGTTGCTGGCGAAGCGCATCTCGATGGCGGCGTCTTCGTCCTTCAGCAGTCGCTGCAGCTCCAGCACCGTCTTGCGCGGCAGGATCACCTCCTGCTTGCTTGGCACCTCGGCCTCGAGCGGGTTCTGCGCCATCGCCAGGCGGTGGCCGTCGGTGGCCACCAGGGTGAGCGTCTTGCCCTCGGCGATGAACAGGATGCCGTTGAGGTAGTAGCGGATGTCATGCACCGCCATCGCGAAGTGCACCTGGTTGATCAGACCCTTCAGCGTCTTCATGGGCACCGAGAAGGTCGGCCCGAAGTCCACGCTCTCGTTGACGAGCGGAAAGTCATCCGCCGGCAGCGTCTGCAGCGTGAAGCGGCTCTTGCCGCCCGACAGTGTGAGCTTGTTCTGGTTGCTGGACAGCGTGACGACCTGGTCGGCCGGCAGGCTCTTGAGGATGTCGATCAGCTTGCGGGCGCCCACCGTGATGGCCAGAGGCCCTGCGTCGCCGCCGAGTTCGGCCGTGGTGCGCACCTGGATCTCGAGATCGCTGGTGGTGAACTCCACCGAGGATCCGTTCTTGCGCATCAGCACGTTGGCCAGGATGGGCAGTGTGTGCCGCCGCTCCACGATGCCGGCCACGGCCTGCAGGGCGTCCAGCACGTTCGCTTGCGCAGCCTTGAGAACGATCATGGGCTTTCCTCTCTCTTTTTCTCTGGTAGCAGTAGATAGAGCGCCACCGAACCTGGGGACAAGGCTATTTTCGCCTTATCCGGCAATGCTTTAGCTGCCGGCGAACCCTGTGTGTGCGGCCCCTGGTCGGCGGGCCGGCTTTGGGGACATCATCAACGCGTTGCGGCGCGCTGTGGACAACACCGGACTTGTTCGAATCTTGCCCACAGCCTTCTGCCCACCGAAGAGGCCACCCAACGGCCCCCGTCCCATTCACCCATTCACCCCTTCAGCGTCTGCTCCAGCACATGCAGCTGCTGGTTGAGCTCGGTGTTGGTGCTGCGCTCGGCGCCGATCTTGCGCACCGCGTGCAGCACCGTGGTGTGGTCGCGGCCCCCGAAGAGCTCACCGATCTCGGGCAGGCTCTTCTTCGTCAGCTCCTTGGCCAGGTACATGGCGATCTGCCGCGGCCGTGCGATCGAGGCCGGCCGCTTCTTGCTGTACATGTCGGCGACCTTGATCTTGTAGAAATCGGCGACGGTCTTCTGGATGTTCTCCACCCCGATCTGCCGGTTCTGGATGGACAGCAGGTCGCGCAGCGCCTCGCGGGCCAGGGCGATGTTGATGTCCTTGTGGCTGAAGCGGCTGTAGGCCAGCACCTTGCGCAGCGCGCCTTCGAGTTCGCGCACGTTGGCCCGCACGTTCTTGGCGATGAAGAAGGCCACGTCCTCGGGCATCTCGCTGCCCTCGGCCAGCGCCTTGCGCTGCAGGATGGCCACGCGCATCTCGAGCTCGGGCGGCTCGATGGCCACCGTCAGGCCGCTGTCGAAGCGGCTGGTGAGGCGTTCGTCGATGTCGACCAGGCCCTTGGGGTAGGTGTCGCTGGTCATGATGATGTGGGCCTTCTTCGACAGCAGGGCCTCGAAGGCGTTGAAGAACTCCTCCTGCGTGCGGTCCTTGCCGGCGAAGAACTGCACGTCGTCGATCAGCAGCAGATCGAGCCCGTGGTACTTGGCCTTGAGTTCGTCGAAGGTCTTGCGCTGGTAGTTCTTGACGACGTCGGAAATGAACTGCTCGGCATGCAGGTACAGCACACGCGCGTCCGGGCGGTCCTTGAGCAGCGCGTTGCCCACGGCGTGCACCAGGTGCGTCTTGCCCAGGCCGACGCCCCCGTAGATGAACAGGGGGTTGTACATGGCCCCCGGCGCCCCGGCGACGTGCAGCGCAGCCGTGCGCGCCATCTGGTTGGCGCGGCCGGCCACCAGGGTGTCGAAGGTCAGCGCGGTGTTCAGGCGGTGGGTGCTGGCGGGCAGCGGGCGGGCCGGCGGCGGTGACTCGGCCGCGCGCAGGCCGTCGCCCAGGGCCAGCGCGTCGAGGGCCAGCGTGGAGGCCGCCAGGGGCTGGGTGCGGCGCAATGGCATCGCCGGGGCCTCTGCGCGCTGCGGCGCCACCGACAGCTCCAGCCTCACGGCGGCGCCGGCCACCTCGCACAGCGCGGTCTCCAGGCGGGCGGCGTACTGGGCGCGGATCCAGTCCAGCTTGAAACGGTTGGCCACCCGCACCGAAACCGTGATCGGGCTGGCTTCGGTGCCCCCGTCGGCGGGCGCTGGCGGGCTCACGCTCACGGCGCTGGCCAGCGGCCGGATCCAGGTGGTGAATTGTTGTTCAGGCAGTTCGAGCGCGAGGCGCTCGCAGGCACGCTGCCAGAGATCAGACGTCATTGTGGACATGTTCTTTTGGGAGCCACCGGCCAAGGCATCCCTCACGGCCGGCGGACCGCGGTTATCCACAACCTTCGCGCGGCTGTCAATCCCCGCCGGACTGCAGCAGTTGATGCGCAAGTGTTTGACCGGAAAGGGCATTTTTGCTGTAATCGTGGGTTTCCCGAATTCGCCCGCAACCAGGCCTTCAAGGCCACACCAACCCTACAGGTCTGCCATGAAGCGCACCTACCAGCCGTCCAAGATCCGCCGCGCCCGCACGCACGGTTTCCTCGTGCGCATGAAGTCCCGCGGTGGCCGCGCCGTGCTGAACGCCCGCCGCGCCAAGGGCCGCAAGCGCCTGGGCGTCTGAGCCGGGCCAGCCGGTCGCCCGCGGGCCGCCAGCCCTTGCCACACGCTGCCCACACCCGCCGCGCCGCTGCCTTGTGCACAAGGCCGACTTCGAACGATTGCTCGCCACGCGCTCGCGCGGGCGGAGTGCTCACTTCGCCGTTCATCACGTGAATGCGGAGCCCCTGCCGGTTGCGCCGCACCGCGGAAGGCTGCGGGGCACAGAGTTGTCCACAGATGTTCCCGGCGTTCAGCCCGAACATGTGGATAACATGCCAAGGTCGCAGTGGCTGGGCTGCATGGTGCCCAAGCGCCAGGCCCGCCGCGCGGTCACGCGCAACCAGCTGAAGCGGCAGATGAGGGACAGTTTCCGCCGCCATGCCGCCGCCCTGCCCAAGGGCCTGTGGCTGCTCAGGCTGCACGCCGGGTTCCCGCGGCCCGACTACCCATCGGCGCGCTCGACGGCCCTGGCCGAGGCCGTGCGCGCCGAGCTCGACCGTTTGCTGCTGGCCGCCGCTCGGCCGCGCTGAGCCAGCCGCCCGGACCCCATGCCCGCTGCCATCGCCTTCGTCCGGGCCCTACCGCGCCGGCTGCTGATCGGTGCGGTACACGCCTACCGGCTGTTGCTGAAGGCCTGGATCGGCAACGGCTGCCGCTTCGAGCCCAGCTGCTCGGCCTACGCGCTGCAGGCGCTGGAGCGCCATGGCGCGGCCGCCGGCAGCTACCTGGTGGTCGCCCGCCTGGCGCGTTGCCACCCCTGGTGCGAGGGCGGCCACGACCCCGTACCGCCCGCACCACCCGCCCTTTTCTCGCGCCTCGGGCTTGGAGCCCGTGCCGCCGACGAACTGCCCCGAATCTCCCGCTGATCGCCCACCCATGACCGATATGCGCCGCACCCTGCTGTGGGTGGTCTTCACGATGTCGCTCGTCCTGCTGTGGGACGCCTGGAACCGCCACACCGGCCAGCCGACGATGTTCGGCTCGCCCACGCGGTCCGCCGCCACGCCCGCCAGCGGCCCCGCCGGCACGGCCCCTGCGGCCCCTTCAGCGGCGGCCGTGCCGGCGCCGGCCACCATGGGCGCCGTACCCGCCGCCACCGCGCCGGCCGGCGCCGTGCCGACGGCCGCAACGCCGCCGGGCAGTGAGCTGGTCACCGTCACCACCGACCGCGTCAAGGCCAGCTTCGACAGCCTCGGCGGCAGCCTGGTGCGCCTGGAGCTGCTGGCGCACCGCGACAACAAAGACGCCACGCGCAACGTGCTGCTGTTCGAGCAGAGCCCCAAGCGGCTGTACGTGGCGCAGACCGGCCTCGTCAACAGCACGGCCGGCCTGCCCTTGCCCAACCACCTCACGGCGATGACGGCCATGCCCGGCGAGCGCACGCTGGTCCCGGGCTCGAACGAGATCGCGCTGCGCTTCGAGTCGCCCGTGGTCGACGGCGTGCAGCTGGCCAAGACCTATACCTTCAAACGCGGCGAGTACACCGTGGACGTGCGCCACGAGGTCATCAACCAGGGTGCCGCGCCCATCAATCCGCAGCTGTACCTGCAGCTGGCCCGCGACGGCAACCCGCCCGAGGGCGAGAGCGCGTTCTACTTCACCTTCACCGGCCCGGCCGTCTACACCGAGGCCAAGAAGTTCCAGAAGGTCGAGTTCAAGGCCATCGCCAAGGGCGACGCCAGCCACGAGCGCGCCGCCAACGAAGGCTGGATCGCGATGGTGCAGCACTACTTCGCGTCGGCCTGGCTGGTGAACACGCCGGGCCCGCGCGAGTTCCGCACCGCCAAGGTGGCCGACAACCACTACACCGTGGCCATGGTGCAGCCGCTGGGCGAGGTGGCCCCTGGTGCCACCCGGGCGCACGACGCCGTGCTCTTTGCCGGCCCGCAAGAGGAGAACAAGCTTGCCGCGCTGGCGCCGGGCCTGGAGCTCGTCAAGGACTATGGCTGGTTCACCGTCCTGGCCAAGCCGCTGTTCTGGCTGCTCGACAAGCTGCACTCCGTGATGGGCAACTGGGGCTGGGCCATCGTCGCGCTGGTGGTGGTGCTGAAGATCGCGTTCTACTGGCTCAACGCCAGCGCCTACCGCAGCATGGCCAAGATGAAGGCCGTGGCGCCCAAGGTGAACGAGCTGCGCGAGCGCTACAAGGACAAGCCCCAGCAGATGCAGCAGGAGATGATGCGCATCTACCGCGAGGAGAAGGTCAACCCGCTGGGCGGCTGCCTGCCCATCCTGGTGCAGATGCCCTTCTTCATCGCGCTGTACTGGGTGCTGCTGAGCAGTGTGGAGATGCGCCAGGCGCCGTGGGTGCTGTGGATCAACGACCTGGCCCAGCCCGACCCCTGGTTCATCCTGCCCGTGCTGATGACGGCCTCGTCGCTGTTCCAGGTGTGGCTGAACCCGGCCCCGACCGACCCGATGCAGGCCAAGCTGATGTGGTTCATGCCGCTGGCCTTCGGCTTCATGTTCTTCTTCTTCCCCGCCGGCCTGGTGCTGTACTGGCTGACGAACAACATCCTGTCGATCGCGCAGCAGTGGTACATCAACAAGAAGCTGGGCGTGGCGTGAACTGAGCCACGGATTCCGGAGCGGCCTGCCCTGCCCGGCCTTCAGGCGGCAGCGCGGGTGGCCGAGGATGCAGGCATGCGGGTGACCCGGCCACACACGGCCGGCTCAGGAGCCCGGTCCGGCATCAGCGCCGGACCGCTCCACCCGCGCCAGCATTCAGCGCCGCGCCGACAATGACAAACCCATGCGCGCGGCCCTCCCGTCCCGGCCCCGGGACCCCATCGTCGCCATCGCCACCGCTCCGGGGCGCGGTGCGGTGGGCATCGTGCGCGCCTCGGGCGCCGACCTCGCCCCGCTGATCCGCGCCGTCTGCGGCCGCGACACGCTGCCGCCGCGGCAGGCGGTGCTGCTGCCCTTTGTGGGCGACGACGGCGCGGCGCTCGACCGCGGCCTGGCGCTGCATTTCCCGGCGCCCCACAGTTACACCGGCGAAGACGTGCTCGAGCTGCAGGCCCACGGCGGCCCCGTGCTGCTGCAGCTGCTGCTGGCGCGCTGCCTGCAGGCCCTGCCGGGGCTGCGGCTGGCGGCGCCGGGCGAGTTCACCGAGCGCGCCTTTCTCAACGACAAGCTCGACCTCGCGCAGGCCGAGGCCGTGGCCGACCTGATCGACGCCAGCACCGAGGCGGCGGCGCGCAGCGCCGCGCGTTCGCTGACGGGCGCCTTCAGCGACGAGATCGCCGCGCTGGCCGCGCAGACGGTGGAGCTGCGCACGCTGGTGGAGGCGACGCTGGACTTCCCCGAGGAGGAGATCGACTTCCTCGAGAAGGCCCGCGCCCGCGAGCGGCTCGATGCGCTGCACGAGGCCGTCTCGCGCGGCCTGGGCCGGGCGCGCCAGGGCGCGCTGCTGCGCGAGGGCCTGCGCGTGGTGCTGGCCGGCCAGCCCAACGTGGGCAAGAGCAGCCTGCTCAACGCGCTGGCGGGGGCCGAACTGGCCATCGTCACACCCATCCCCGGCACCACGCGCGACCGCGTGGCCGAGACCATCCAGATCGACGGCGTGCCGCTGCACGTGACCGACACCGCCGGCCTGCGCCTGCCGCACGAGGCGGCCGACGAGGTGGAGCGCATCGGCATCGCGCGCAGCTGGGAGGCGATCGCGGGCGCCGACGTGGTGCTGTTCCTGCGCGACCTGTCGCGCCGCGGCGAGCCGGCCTACGACGCGGCCGATGCCGAGATTGCCACGCTGCTGCCCGCCGCCACGCCGCGGCTGACGCTGTGGAACAAGGCCGATGCCGCCACGGCCGCCGGGTTGCCCGCAGGCGCGATGGCGCTGTCGGCGCGCACCGGCGCGGGCCTGGACGCGCTGCGCCAGGCGCTGCTGGCGCAGGCCGGCTGGCAGCCGGCGGCCGAGGGCCTCTTCATCGCGCGCACGCGCCACGTGCAGGCCCTGCGCGAGGCCCGCGCCCACCTCGAGGCCGCACAGGCCCACGCCGCCGTGCGCGACGCCGCGCTCGACCTGCTGGCCGAGGAGCTGCGCCTGGCCCACCGCGCGCTGATGGCCATCACGGGCGAGTACGGCACCGAGGAGCTGCTGGGCGCGATCTTCGGGCGGTTCTGCATCGGCAAGTAGGTGGGGTTCCGTAGAGTTCCGATGACTTCCTAGGTTGTTCGATAAGCCTATGATTGAAAAGGCTTTATTGTCTCTTGCGTACCGTCGGCTTCCGGCAAGAGCCGAGCGATTTCATGTACACGCATGGGTACACATCCGGCATATGATGATCAATCTCCGTCATGTGTACATGGAAGCCCGCCCATGCCGCTCACCGATGTCGCCATCCGCGCCCTGAAACCCGAGGCCAAGCGCTACAGCCGCACCGACGAGCGCGGCCTGGTGATCGAGGTGTTCCCCACCGGCGGCATGCTCTGGCACTACCGCTACCGGGTGAACGGCAAGCCCGAACGCGTGACGCTGGGCCGCTACCCGGCGCTGTCGCTTCGGCAGGCACGGCTGGAGCGTGACCGGCGCGAGGCGCTGGTGGCGCAGGGCCAGTCGCCGGCGGCGCAGAAGCGCCTGACGCGCCAGGGGCTGGGGCCCGAGCTGACGGTGGCCGAGTTCGGCGAGCGCTTCTTCCGCGAGATCGTCAACCGCGACCGCAAGGACACCACCATCCCCCGGCGCTACTTCGACAAGTCCATCGTGCCGGCCATCGGCAGCAAGCCCGTGGGCGAGGTGACCACCGAGGACGTGCGCGCGATCATCTGGCGCAAGAAGAACGAGGGCTTCGACGCGGCCGCCGGCGTGATCCGCGGCCTGCTGAAGCGCCTGTTCGACTACGCCATGACCGCCGGGCTGACTGCGACCAATCCGGTGATGGCGCTGCCGATGCGGCATGTGCACCGCGCGCGCTCACGCGACCGTGCGCTGGCGCCGCAGGAGATCCGGGTGTTCCTGAAGGCGGTGATGGACTCGAACGTGCGCCGGCAGTTCAAGGTGGCGCTGCGGCTGATCCTGCTGACCCTGGTGAGGAAGTCGGAGCTGATGCTGGCCCGCTGGGAGCATGTGGACTTCGAGAAGGCCGAGTGGTCGATTCCGGCGGAGCACTCCAAGACCGGCAAGCCGCACCTAGTGTTCCTGTCGCCGCAGGCGCTGGCCTTGTTCGCGGAGCTGCGCTCACTGGCTGGCGGCAGCGAGCTGGTGCTGCCGGGGCGCGGGTCGCTGACCAAGCCGTTCGCGCACAACGCGATGAACAATGCGCTGAAGGTGGCGCTGCGGGGGCAGGACATCCCCGCGTTCACGATTCATGATCTGCGGCGGACGGCGTCGACGCTGCTGCATGAGCATGGGTGGCCGGCGGACGTGGTGGAGAAGGCGCTGAACCACACGATCGGCGGGGTGCGCGGGGTGTACAACCGGGCGGAGTATGCGGGGCAGAGGCGGGAGATGCTGGGGTTCTGGGGGGAGTATGTGGAGGGGTTGGGGCGGGGGGCTTGAGCCCGGCCGTGTTCGGCCACGATTAGTCACACGCCTGCACGCCGCACAGCCGACCCTCGGCTACGCCCTGCCCACCACTGCAAGCACAGGCAGTCCGCGCTTGCTGCGGCGTTCAATCCGGGTCATCAGCGTTTGGATCTTTGAGTTCGGCGAACTTTGCGGCCATTGTCGGATTGCCGCGGGTGAGCCGCTTGATCGTGAGGTCCTCGGCTTTGTCGTTGGCGAGTCGTAGATTGTTCGCTGACTTGTGCAGCGCTTCCTTCGTCTTTTCCAGATCCTTGATCGCTTCGTCGATCCGCTTGATAGCCTCGGCGAAGCCTTCGGAAGCGAGCCGCCAGTTCCGTCCGAATGCCGTCTTGAAGTCGTCGATCTGCCTCTCGAAGTTAGTGATGTCGATGTTCTGCGCCCTCACGAGGGCAAGCTCGGTCTTGTATTGCAGCGAGTTCTGGGCTGCGTTGCGAAGCAGCGTAATGATCGGAATGAAGAACTGCGGCCGGACCACATACATCTTTGGGTACCGATGAGAGACATCGACGATCCCGGTGTTGTAGAGGTCGCTGTCGGGCTCAAGAAGTGAAACGAGCACAGCATACTCACAGCCCTTTTCGACCCGATCCCTGTCGAGTTCCTTCAGGAAGTCCTCGTTCTTCTTCTTGGTCGCGGTCTCGTCGCTCTCGTTCTTCATCTCGAACATGATCGAGATGACCTCGGTTCCCCCTTCGTCCGAGTCGCGGAAGATGAAGTCACCTTTGCTTCCGTTGCGTGCGTCGTTGTCCTTCTCGAAATAGGCTCTTTGAAACGCCGAGGCTCGGATGCGATTGAATTCGGTCTCGCAGTGCTGCTCCAGGGTTTCGCCGACCATTTTGGTCGACAACCGCGCCTTCATATCCCGCAGTCGCTCGATCGCGTCATCGCGGTCCTTGATTTGCGTCTCGTACTTGTCCTTCAGGGACTTTTCGGCGAGTTGCTTCTCAAGGACCACTCGCTCCAAGGAATTTTTCAGCTCGTCCCGCTCCTTCGCCACCGCGCTGACGGACTCTGCAACTGCAAGCCTCTGGGCAGCCTCGCCAGCGCCGAGCTGCGCCTTCAATTCCTGTATCTCCGCGTCCTTCGTCGCAGCGGCTCGCTGCAGTTCGTTGACGAACTTCGCCTCCGCCAGCTGCGCAGCCGTTTGCTTATCGTGCTTGGCCTGCTTGAGTTCGTTGGCGAGGGCATCACGCTCCTTTTCCACGGCACTCAGGGCCTCAGCTACTGCGAGCTTCTGCGCAACCTCACCGGCCTTGATCTTTGCCTGGAGGTCCCGCACCGCAGCGTCCTTGGCCGCGACAGCCTTCTGCATTTCGGCCGCGACCTTCGTCTCGGCCAGCTCGACGGCGTTCCTCTTGTCCTGCTCGGCCAACGCAAGCCGCTCGTGCAGCGCCCGCTCGAACTCGCTGTCGCGAACCTGCTTCAGGATGTCCGCGTATCCTGCCTCGTCGACTTTGAATGCCTTCCTGCAGTGCGGGCAAATGATCTCGTGCATGTCTACGCTCCTATCGCCTTGGCCAGAATCTGCTTGAGAATATCTGGGGCAGTTCCTTTCGCCTCAAGAGTCGCTGCCCGGTAGGCATATTGATTCTTTGAGAGGCGGATGCCGGCAGCGGCTTCAATCGCCGCACAGGAAGAGACCCACTCCGTCCAGTTGGACCCAAGGTAGCTCTCGAGGTGGTCGCTCAGGGTCGCGACACGATCGCCGACCCGGTCTGATGGGAAATCAACTTCGGTCTCGCCGAAATACTTCAAAAGCCGGCGGTTCTCGGTCGAAAACTTCGTGCGCTCGCCCTCTATGACACTCTGAGTCTTGCCTGCGGCCTTGGCACGCGCCTCGAAGCCACTGTCCCCGTCGAAGAGCACGTAGGTTGGAATCCCAAGGCTTACAAGGATGGCATGGGCAAGCGGGATACCCCCCTTGCCGTGCGCCGAGACAATCGACAGTCCTTGGGATTCGAGTCGGCCCACGGCATCCCGATCGCCAATGCCGTAGAACACCGCCGCCTCCGTACCCCCTTCGACCAGCAGTGCACGCGCCGCGAACAGAGTTACCGAAAGCTGACTGGCGACAATTCCGTCTAGTTGACGGGCAACCTGGTCAGCATCAACCGTCCCGCTGAGCTTCGCCTTTACGGCGTCGACCGTGGCGAAGTGGATGGCAACTGCGGGCTTCTTGTCGACGGATCGAGTCAATCGTCTGACCTGATCGAAATGGCGAGCCTCCAAAAAATATGGACTGTGCGTCGCATAGGTCACTTGGATGCGCTTGCTGGCGTCTTCGGCAAGTGACCGGAGCACCTTTGCAAAGGCCTGGGCCTGGATCGGATGCTGGAACAGCTCTGGTTCCTCGATCGCCAAGCAGATCACACCCTCCGCCGAAGCCGCACCCGACTGCGCCAAGAGCTGGAGCGCAGAGATCAGAAGCGTGCGCTGAAAGCCATGTCCTTGTCGCTCGACGACAGTCTCGGTCGTTCCGTCCAGTACTGCCACGTCGAACGTCGTGCGAGGAGCTTTGAGTTCCACCCCGGCAGGAGAAACCGTGACCGCTCGACCGGGGGAGTAGGATCCGACGACTTCATTCAGCTGCGTCGTAATCGCATCAAGCTGCGCCTTGAACTGCTCCTCGTAGACTTGCTGCTGCTTGGCGCGCGACTCCTCGACGATCTTCGCGATCTCGTCATCGGCGGCTGCGCGGTCGATCGAACGCTCAAGGATTCGCCCAATGATGCTCGACTTGCCGTCGATCGACTCCTCACTTGCCCGCAGGTCGGCGGTGACGAGGACAAAGTCAAAGAGGCCGCTCATCTTGCCGCCGCTGTTGAAACCGAAGAAGTTGGTCTGTAGCGCCTCTGGAGCGTCGACAAGCTGATCGGTGTGTGAGGACTCCCAGGCCGTCATCGCCTGCTCCACCGCTGCCCCAGTATTGGCAGCCGGAAGATTCAATTCCGCCCGACTGTTGCGAAGCTCAGCGTACATCTCCTTCTTCGCAGTCGCACTGCTTGCTGCCTTGATCGCATTGAACTCCGGAAGACCTTTAGCATTCGCAGAAAGTACCTCGGTACCGTCAGGCGACCGACGCTTCCAAGCTGTAAATCTGGCAACGCCTTCCGGCGCGTACTTGCCAAGTGCTTCCCGGTCCTTGTCGGTGAGCGCGCTGAAGGCAACCTGAACCTCGATGTTTTCGGTAGTCGCGCCGAACGAACAGTCCTTATCCGTGAGAGAGCCAGGCTTGCCGTTGAAGAACCAGTCAAGCGCACGAAGCACAGTTGATTTGCCGGCGCCGTTCGGCCCGATGAATGTCGTGACGGAATCGAAGGGGATGGTTACGTCATTCAGCGTGCGGAAGTTCCTAATTCGAACTGACTGAATCTTCATTGCTGTTCCGCCTTCCCTTGATGGACCGCTCGTAGTCGGAAATGGCGATTCGCGGGCTGGCCCGATGGATTCTTCAACGGAGTTCAAAAGCCAGATTCGCCTGCACGCCAACTACGCTTAAGAACCGGGAACATTTTGCCCTAGCCTCCAAGAGGGGAAGTACACCACCATCATCGCCTCGTCCACGCTGCCTACCAAGCGGCGGACTGCCGAACGTCCACTTTCCTGGCCGGCGTTGGACCGCTCCGGGTCAAACCCAGTCTGTCTCGGTGGCAGCGGAATCCTCGAGAGGTCGTTGAGTCCCCAAACCCTTGCGACTGCTGCGATTCCTGCTACTCAGAGCCAAGCATCTGCAGTCAATCGGTCGCAGGAGTCGCAGCAGTCGCAAGGCCCCCGGGCCTGGGCCATTGAACATCACCTGGGGTCTGTTGCAGCGGTCACTCGCATAGCAGCATCGGGTTCACCTCCACGAACCTCCTTCGGCCGTCCTCGACCATCCGCGCGCGTCGGCGCTCGGCGAGCGTCGCCAGCGCGGTCTTCATGTCTTTCGCGTCCCGGACAGGGGATGGCCCGCATCGGTAGACACGGTTCGTGGCAATTCGATGGCTGCCTGTGCGCCTTGCCTCGGCGATCAGCCAGTTGTCGAGCTTGATGGCTCCGCTGAGGTCGTTCGGGGTGTCGAGGTCGGAGAGCAGGCGTCGGGCTTCGTGCAGGTGCCAACTGATGATCCCCGCTGCGCCAGCAATCGCGTCCCTGTCGATCACGCCGACCGGCCCGTGGGCCAGCACATGGAACAGCGCCGCCAACCGTGCGATGTTCTCCGCGGCCTTGGCCGCCACGTCGCGGATGTCGGACAGCTCGCCGCCCGAGGCCAGCGCGCGCTCGATGCGGTCGTGCGCCTGCACCCAGGCGGCGTGTGCCGGTGGTGACAGCGCCAGTTCCGACGGCTGCAGGCCACCGTCGGCGTGGGTCGAGAGCGGCATCTCCAGCAGCTCACGGACGCGCGCGCCGAACCGCTCCACCGCCGGCATCGTCGCCGGTGCGGGCCGGTAGCCGCGCGTGCCTTGGGTGCTGGCGGGCCACGCGATCAGGAAGCGCGCGATGAACCCGCTGCCGCGCGGCAACGTGCCCGCGCGTTCGAGAAACCCGCGCAGCGCCGCGGGTTGCACCATCAGCCCGAAGGTGAGGCGGCGGTCGCGCAGGCGGAACGACGGCTTGCTGCGGCGGTCCACGGCGATCTCGCCGCCGTCCCACAGCGTGTTCAGCAGGGCGAGGTTGCGCAGGATGGTCTCGTAGCCCATGCCGTGGGCGCCGAAGACGGCGCCCGCCTCGGCCGACATGACCGCGCCGCTCGGCCAGCCGCTGGCCAAGGCGTGCGAGAGCGCTTCGGGGGTGGCGTCGGCGTACAGCAGCCGGGGCACTGGTGCGGCCTGCGGGGTGTCTTGCGCGAGTTCGTTGAGGGCTGCCTCGTCCTCGGCGGTGTCGTGCCCGTCGCGTCGCTTGCGGCGGATGGCTTCGAGCAGGCCGTCGCGCTTGGCCTGCAGCGCGGCGGTGGCAGAGGTGTGCGCAGCCTGCCCCGGGGCGGCCGCACGGGAGCGGTCGCGCTCCCATTCGCGCAGGGCGGCGCCGAGGATGCGGTCGCAGGTGGTCTTGCGTTCGCCGGACTCGGCCACGGCCAGGACGTAAAGCGACACCGGCCCGACGAGTTGCGCGTCGCGCCGCACGTTGACCAGGCCCTGCGCGGCCACCGACAGCGTGGAAAGCGCCGAGCACGCGACCAGCGCGGCCGGCGCCTGCACGAAGGCCTGCACTTCGAGCACAGCCTCGCGCAGCAGCGGCGGCAGCGCATCGACCGGATAGGGCGTGGGATCGAGCGGCGTGGTGAGCGGTTCGGGCTCGGCCCAGTCGTCCGGAGAGGTTGCTGCACTCATCGGGATGGCTACTTCGTCGGCTGCTGGCGGTTCGGCATGGGCGAGGGATGTCAGCACTGCGGAAACCCCGCTGAGCCGGTGCAGATCGTTGAAGTCGGTCGCGTCCGGTGGGCGGGCGTCGCCGAAGTCGGGCATGGCCAGCCGGCCGGCGACAGCCCGTGCGGCGGCGCGGGCATGGGTGAGCCCCGGGTTGCCGGCGGTGTGGTGGTCGTCGTCGCCGCAGACGATGATCGGCGTGCTGCGCCATCGGGCCCGCACGGCGCGGGCCACCGGTTCGAGGTTGCCGGCGTTGAAGGCCACGGCCACCGGGTGGCCCGTGGCTTCGTGCAGGCTGGCACCGGTGGCAAAGCCCTCGGCGATGAGGATGGACGACTCCGGGTCGCCGGCCCTGGGTGGCGGGCCAACCCAGCACGCCAGCCCCTGGACCCGGCCGCCGCGCAGGAACCGCTTGCTGCCATCGGCGCCGATGAATTGCAGGCTGTGCAACTCGCCGGCCAGGTCGCGCATCGGCACGAGCAGCACGCCTCGCCAGACCCGCAAGCCGTGGGGCTGCACGCCCTTGCGGGCGAGGTAGGGGTGGTCGGCCGGGGCGGGTGCGGCGCCAGCCCACAAGCGGGCCGCGGTTCTGCGGGCGGTGGTATGGCGTTCCGCGATGCCGCGGTCTCTTTCGGCCCGAGCCGCCCGGCTGCGTTCATGCATAGCTTGGCGTTCGGCGTCAGTGAGCGCTCGCGCAAGCTCGCATCGCCAGGTCTGCCAGCCGAGCCCGTCGCGCCAGTTTTCCAGCCCGCCGGCGGGGATGCCGTCCAGGTGCAGCAGGTAGGCCGCGTCGCCCCGGCCATGCCGGCCGGCGGCATGGCAACGGTGCAGGCGGCCGTCGGCGACCATGGGCTCGGGCGGCACGATGTCGCGGGCGCGCAGCGCGGCGCGGAACTGGTCGAGCACCCGGGCGACATCGGGCACAGCCGAGGGCAGGCCGCGCAGCGGCGGCAGTGAGTTGGCCATGGCGCCACCTCAGCGGCCCGGGGCCGTGCCGGGCCGCACGGCCTTGGCCCGCGCGGCAATCCAGGCGTTCACCTCGGATTCCAGCCAGCCCACCGCGCGCGCGCCCAGCGACACCGGCCGCGGAAACTGGCCGTCCTGGATGTACTGGTACAGCGTGCTGCGCGACAGGCCGGTGCGTTGCTCGACCTGCGGCCGGCGAAGGATGAGCGGGGTGCTCGGGGTTCCGTGTCTCATGCTCGTGTGCTCCCGTGTTGGAGGGAGGCCCGCCGTGACGGATGCCGTCGAAAAGCGGCGGGCCTTCGCAGGGATACGGATTCGCGCGGAAAAGTGTCGGGACGCCGTGCAACTTGTCGGCAGCCGGTCGCACCAGGCGGTGCCCAGCGGCATCTGGCGGAAGACGCGGGTCATGACGCGGGCCAGCGCGCTGCTGCGGTGTCCGCAGTGTGGATGCGCGCATGGCATGGGCCGCGGTAGCCTGCGCAGCATCGAACCCCCGTTGGTTGAGTCAGCCCGCTTGATGCCCGTCACGCATCGCCCAGCCCGCCCCTCGGGCGCCCGGAGCCGGCCCATCTCCCGAGAGCCGGCCGCCGCAAGGCAGGAGAACTTGTCGACCCCTGCGCCAGTCGCCGAGCCCATCGGCAGGCTGCGGCAACCCCTCAGCGGCCAGCCGCTGCGCCATCGATGCGCGTCGTCACTACGCGGTGCGCCGGTAGTGACGACGCGCCCAAAGCCGCGCCCAGCAAGCGATTGCGGGGTGCAGGCGCAAGTGACGGACCCAAGTGACGGGGTCCTGCCGCAGCCGGTAGCCCCGGCAAGCTGTTCCTGATGACCCCGCCACAAGCGGGACTCGTCCAGCAAGCGCCCAGCGGTCTGATCGACCTGGCGCAACCCGACGAACCCGCGGGGCTGCCAGCGCAGCAGAGGGTTCAACCGATGAGCCGACTCGCCACAGCGAACGTCATCGGGGCCAAAGCCGTGCCGGGCAGGCCAACACGCAGGACTTCGGCACAAACCGGGAGTGGTGCCCCGTGTCCCTCGATGTTCTCGTTGCGCTCAGGCGCTCGGGACGGACAGAAACACTGACCTGAATGAACGGCACCGACAAGACAGCTACGACAGGGCCCGTCCGACCCAGGGCTGACCAGCCGCAGGATGCTTTCCGTGAGAATGACCGTTATCTTTCGGCGTTCGGCAGGCCGCCGCCGGCCGGCCGCGCCGGAAGGCCGGATTCCCAGGGAACGGACAACACGTGTTTGAGCAGACCTTCAAGAACATCGACGACATCCTGCACAAGGATGCCGGCTGCACCAGCGAGCTGGACTACACCGAGCAGTCGTCGTGGCTGTTGTTCCTCAAGTACCTGGACGCGCTGGAAGCCGACCGCGCGGCCGAGGCCGAGCTGGAAGGGCGGGCGTACAGCTTCATCCTGGCCGAGCCCTACCGCTGGGGACGCTGGGCCGCGCCGAAGAACGCCGAGGGCCGGCTGGACCACCACACCGCGCTCACCGGAGACGACCTGCGCGACTTCGTCAACACCGCGTTGTTCCCGTACCTGGCCGGCTTCAAGCAGCGCGCCAGCGGCCCCAACACTATTGAATACAAGATCGGCGAGGTCTTCGGCGAGATCAAGAACAAGATCCAGAGCGGCTACAACCTGCGCGACGTGATCGATCTGGTGGACGAGCTGCGCTTTCGCTCGCAGACCGAGAAGCACGAGCTCTCGCACCTGTACGAAGCGAAGATCAAGAACATGGGCAACGCCGGGCGCAACGGCGGCGAGTACTACACGCCGCGCCCGCTGATCCGCGCCATGATCCGCGTGCTGGACCCGAAGATCGGCGAGCGCATCTACGACGCCGCCTGCGGCTCGGCCGGCTTCCTGTGCGAGGCCTTCGAGTACCTGAGCGCCAAGGCCGCCACCACCGACGACCTGGCCACGCTGCAGACACGCACCTTCTTCGGCAAGGAGAAGAAGAGCCTGGCCTACGTAATCGGCGTGATGAACATGATCCTGCACGGGATCGAGGCGCCGAACATCGTCCACACCAACACGCTGGGCGAGAACCTCAACGACATCCAGGACCGCGACCGTTACGACGTCATCCTCGCCAACCCGCCCTTCGGCGGCAAGGAGCGCAAGGAGGTCCAGCAGAACTTCCCGATCAAGACCGGTGAGACGGCCTTCCTCTTCCTGCAGCACTTCATCAAGGCGCTGAAGGCTGGCGGGCGCGCGGCCATCGTCATCAAGAACACCTTCCTGAGCAACACCGACAACGCGAGCACCTCCTTGCGCAAGCTGCTGCTGGAAAGCTGCAACCTGCACACCGTGCTGGACTGCCCCGGCGGCACCTTCCAGGGCGCGGGCGTCAAGACCGTGGTCCTGTTCTTCGAGAAGGGCGCGCCCACACGCCGCGTCTGGTTCTACCAGCTCGATCCCGGGCGAAATCTCGGCAAGACCAACCCGCTGAACGACGACGACCTGGCCGACTTCATCGCGCAGCAAAAGAGCTTCGCGGCGACGAAGCAGAGCTGGGCCGCGGATGTGGCCGACATCGACACCGCCACCTGGGATCTGTCGGTGAAGAACCCCAATGGCGGGGGTGAGGTGGTGATGCGCACGCCGCAGGCGATCCTCGACGAGATTGAGGCGCTGGATGCGGAGGCGGCGGAGGTGTTGAAGGGGATTCGGGGGTTGGTGGCGTGAAGGCGGGGTGGCAGGAGAGCCCTATCGGGGAGGTCTTTCGCGTGGTCAATGGTGGTACGCCGAAAACTGGTGTTGCCGCCTACTGGGACGGTCCGCATGCATGGATCACCCCAGCTGAAATGGGTGGCTTGGAAACGCCCCTTCTCTCGGGCAGTCGGCGCACATTGACGGACGAAGGGCTACGCGTCGGGGCAGAGTTGGTTCCCGAGGGCTCCATCATCCTGTCGACTCGCGCACCAATCGGGCATCTCGTGATCAACGAGGTACCCATGGCATTCAACCAAGGCTGCAAAGGGTTGGTTCCCTCAACCGGCGTGGACACGAAGTTCGCCTACTACTTCCTGCTCGCGAACGTCCCGCTGTTGGAGAGTCTCGGAACAGGCGCCACCTTCAAGGAGCTTTCGGGCGGCAAGTTGAAGGAGGTTCCGTTCCGCTTCCCCGAACTGAGCGAACAGCGCCGCATCGTCGCCATCCTCGACGAAGCCTTCGAGGGCATCGCCACCGCCAAGGCCCATGCGGAGAGGAATCTGCGGAATGCGCGGGAGGTGTTTGAGCGAGAGCTCGAAGCCTTGTTTTCAGGGGTTATCCCGCGATCCGTTTCCAGCACCCTGGGTTCCGCGTACGACGTGAGGGACGGCACACACGATTCGCCGAAGTACCACGATCAGGGGTACCCGCTGGTCACATCCAAGAACCTGAAGCGTGACGGGCTCAGCCTTGACGATGTCAAGCTGATTGATGGAACTGATTTCCGAAAGATCAATGAGCGAAGTGCGGTCCACAGAGGTGACGTTCTATTCGCAATGATTGGCACCATTGGAAACCCGACCGTAGTCGAAACGGAGCCGAACTTTGCGATCAAGAATGTTGCTCTTCTCAAGGTTTCACCTCATCAGAGCGGCCATTTCCTTCGTTACTACTTGAGCTCCCAAGGGGTGGCAACCAAGATGCAGGCGGAGGCGAAAGGCACTACGCAGAAATTCGTTGGGCTCGGCTACTTGCGCGCGTTTCCAATAGCCGTGCCGCCGCTCGAGGAGCAACTTTCGATCGTTCGCGAGCTCGACGATTTGCTGGCCGAAACTGATCGTCTTGAAGACATCTATGCCCGGAAGCTGGCGGTCCTCGACGAACTCAAGCAATCCCTCCTCCACCAGGCCGTCAGCGGGCAACTCTGATGACAGCGCCCCCCGCACTCACTAGGCCACCCCGCGACGTCGCGCTGATCGACGATCTGCGCGCGCTGCCGGCGGAGACCGCCTGGGTCGAGTTCAAGCATGAGAACACCGACCCCGAAGGCATGGGCAAGCGGGTCTCGGCGCTCTCGAACGCCGCGCGCATCGAGGGGCAGGACACGGCCTACATGGTCTGGGGCGTGGAGGACGGCTCGCACCGTGTGCTCGGCACGTCCTTCGAACCCGATGCGACCAAGGTACGCGGGCAGCCGCTGCCCTTGTGGCTGGCGCAGAACCTGCAGCCCAGCCCGGCCTTCGGTTTTCGGGTGGTGGCGCACCCGTTGGGTCGGTTGGTGCTGCTGGAGATCCCGGCGGCGCCGGGCGCACCCGTGTGCTTCCAGAACATCCCCTACGTCCGCATCGGCAGCGCCACGCCCAAGCTCACCGACTACCCCGAGCGCTTCCAGCGCCTGATCGAACGGCTGCGCCCGTATCGCTGGGAGTCGGAGGTGGCGCGGGCTTATGTCTCGGCCGACGAGGTGCTCACGCTCCTCGACTACCCGGGCTACTTCCGCCTGACCCGGCAGCCGCTGCCGGACAACCGCGCGGGCATCCTGGAGAAGCTGGCGGCTGATCGGCTCATCACCGCGGACGTCGGCGGCCAGTGGAACATCACCAACCTGGGCGCCGTCGTGCTGGCTGCGCGCCTGAGCGCGTTCGACCCCAGCCTTGCCCGCAAGGGCGTGCGCATGGTCGCCTATGGCGGCGCCAACCGTGCCGCCGCGGTCACGCACCGCCACGACGAGGATCGCGGCTATGCGGCGGCCTTCGAGGCGCTGGTCGAGACCTTGAATGCCTGGCTGCCCCGCAACGAGCATATCGGCGCGGCGCTGCGTGAAGCCCACCCCCTGTTTCCAGCGCTGGCCATCCGCGAGCTGCTGGCCAACGTGCTGATCCACCAGGACATGACGATCACGGGCGCCGGGCCGCAGGTGGAGGTGTTTGGCGATCGCATCGAGATCACCAACCCTGGGCGGCCGCTCGTGGCGGCCGACCGCATGATCGACCTTCCGCCGCGCTCCCGAAATGAGGCGCTGTCGTCGCTGATGCGGCGCATGGGCTTCTGCGAGGAACAGGGCAGCGGGCTCGACAAGGTGATCGCGGCCGTCGAGCTCTTCCAGCTTCCCCCGCCCCTGTTCAAGCCCGAGGACGGCGCCATGCGCGTGGTGCTCTACGGGCCGCGGACTTTCGCTGACATGACCCCCGATGAACGGGTGCGGGCCTGCTACTTCCATGCGGTGCTCAAGTTCCTGAGCGGGGAGAAGATGAAGAACTCGACGCTGTGCGCCCGGCTGGGGATCGAGGCGAGGAACGCGTCCCAGGCGTCACAGGTGATCGGCAAGGCGCTGGAGGCCGGCTTGATCCGCGTTGCAGACCCAGACCACCCGAGGGCCGGCTATGTGCCGCACTGGGCCTGAAGTTCTTGATCTGGTTTTGATCCTGCCGGCCCTTTCCCGGGCTCGCGGCGGGGTCGGCACCGGTGCGCATCGTGGCCAATCAACGACTTGCGAGCGCCGGGCGGTGCCGCGATTTCTTGATCGGGTTTTGATCGACCACGACCCGGGGCCTGTTTTATCGCCCGCCGGCGTGGAACGAGACAAGGGCCAAAAAAGACCGTCGGATCAAGCACTTGCTTATTTAATCGCAATCCGTTCCCGGAAGGTCGCGTCCGATTGGGCCGGCGGCTCCGCCCTCGGCACCGGCTCCCGACCATGAACGAAGCCGAAACCCGCGCCGAGCACATCGACCCCGCGCTCAGGGCCGCCGGCTGGGGCGTGGTCGAGGGCAGCCGGGTGCTGCGCGAGCACGGCATCACGCTCGGGCGCTTGCAGCCCGGCGCGGGCGGTGCTGGTGGTGCGGGGCAAGGGCGCCGCGCCCGCGCCGAGATCGCCGACTACGTGCTCGTTTACCGCAACACCAAGCTCGCGGTGGTGGAGGCCAAGGCCTTGGACCGGCCGCACACCGAGGGCGTGGCCCAGGCCAAGAGCTATGCCGCGAAGCTCGCGGTGCGCTTCACCTACAGCACCAACGGGCAGGCGGTCTACGGCATCGACATGGCCACCGGCGCCGAGGGTGACGTGCCGGGCTTTCCCGGGCCCGAGGCTTTGTGGGCGCAGACCTTCGCGCAGGCCCAAGCGGCGGCTGCCGCTTGGCGCGAGCGATTTGCCGCCATCCCCTTCGAGGACAAGGGCGGCACCTGGCAGGGGCGCTACTACCAGGAGATTGCCATTGCCCGCGTGCTGGAGGCCATCGGCGCCGGGCGCGACCGCATCCTGCTCACGCTGGCCACCGGCACGGGCAAGACCTTCATCGCCTTCCAGCTCGCCTGGAAGCTGTTCCACAGCCGCTGGAACCTGAACGACTGGCGCGCGGGTGCGGAGCCCTCGCGCCGACCGCGCATCCTGTTCCTGGCCGATCGCAACATCCTGGCCGACCAGGCCTACAACGCGTTCTCGGCCTTTGCCGACGATGCGCTGGTGCGCATCGACCCCGCCGACATCCGCCGCAAGGGGCGCGTGCCGAAGAACGGCAGCATCTTCTTCACGATCTTCCAGACCTTCATGAGCGGCCCTGGCGGCTCGCCCTACTTCGGCGAGTACCCGCCGGACTTCTTCGACTTCATCGTCATCGACGAGTGCCACCGCGGCGGCGCCAACGACGAAGGCTCCTGGCGAGCGATCCTCGACTACTTCAGCGCCGCGGTTCAGCTGGGCCTGACGGCCACGCCCAAGCGCACGGTCAATGCCGACACCTACGCCTACTTCGGCGAGCCGGTGTACCAGTACTCGCTGAAGGAAGGCATCAACGACGGCTTCCTCACGCCCTTCAAGGTGCGGCAGATCGCCACCACGCTGGACGAGTACGTCTACACGCCCGATGACGAGATCGTCGACGGCGACATCGAGGCCGGCCGGCGCTACGAGGAGAAAGACTTCAACCGGCTCATCGAGATCAAGGAACGCGAGGCCTACCGCGTGAAGATCTTCATGGACGCCATCGACCCGCGCGAGAAGACGCTGGTGTTCTGCGCCACGCAGCTGCACGCGCTGGCCGTGCGCGACCTGATCAACCAGCGCAAGACGGTGGCCGACCCGAACTACTGCGTGCGCGTGACGGCCAACGACGGCGCACTGGGCGAGCAGCACCTGCGCGACTTCCAGGACAACGAGAAGACCATCCCGACCGTCCTCACCACGTCGCAGAAGCTGTCCACCGGCGTGGATGCGCGCAACGTGCGCCACATCGTGCTGATGCGGCCTATCAACTCGATGATCGAGTTCAAGCAGATCATCGGCCGCGGCACGCGCCTGTACGAAGGCAAGGACTACTTCACCATCCACGACTTCGTGAAGGCCCACCACCTGTTCAGCGACCCCGAGTGGGACGGCGAGCCGGTGGAGCCGGAGCCGCGGGTGCTGACGACCGACGGCAAGCCGCCGCCTGCGGAGGTCAATGACCCAGCGCGCACGGAGACGACGCCGGAGGAAAAGCCGCCCGCGACGATCAAGGTGCGCCTGGCCGATGGCAAGGAGCGGCAGCTTCAGCACATGGCTGCCACCTCGTTCTGGAGTGCTGACGGCCGGCCGATGTCGGCCGCGCAGTTCCTGGAGTCGCTGTTCGGTGCGCTACCTGAGTTCTTCAAGGACGAGGACGAGCTGCGCCGCCTGTGGAGCGACCCGGACACCCGCCGCCAACTGCTGGCCGGTCTGGCCGACAAGGGCTTCGGCCGCGATGCGCTGGCCGAGATGCAGCGCGTGATCGAGGCAGAGCACAGCGACCTTTTCGATGTGCTCGCCTACGTCTCGTTTGCCGCGCCGCCTGTCCCGCGCGCCGAGCGCGCCGCCGCCGCGCGTGCTGCGACCGCCGCCGAGTTCACCGACAAGCAGCGCGCCTTCGTGGAGTTCGTACTCGCGCAGTACGTGGCGCAGGGCGTGGACGAGCTCGACGCCGACAAGCTGTCACCACTGCTGAAGCTGAAGTACCGCAACGCGATCGCCGATGCCTTCGTGGAACTCGGCAGGCCTGACCAGGTGCGGCGCGTATTCGTGGGGTTTCAGCGGCACTTGTACTCGGAATAGTCCAACAGCTTGTTGGACAAAGTCGGCCAACGGACTCCCCATCCCGGATACACGCCAGGTGCTGTCAAATACGCACCAGCTGGTGGGCGGATACACACCAGCTACCCGCCTGCTGCGGACGCGCCCTGCCCATCTGGAACGGTGGGATCTTCCCGTGTACACGCCCATGTACACATCAGCCTCTAAGCGCCAGACCCCCCGCATCCACGCGGCTTTCCGGCGACCTTGAAGTTTTGCATCGGCAAGTAGCGGCTGTCGGGTTGAGGCCCCGCAGCCCGCCTGGTTGCCCAGGGCTTCGAGCCGGTGCCTGAAAGCGTTCACCAGCCGTTTCGTGTGGTCGGCCGGGTCCGCGATCACCCGCTGGCGCTGACCTGGGTCGTTCAGGTCGGAGAAGTTGATCCAAGGTCTGAACGAGGCGCCCTGCAGCCAGGCCTCAGGGAAAGCCCCTCTGCGCCTTGCCCCAAGGGGATGCGATCCCGCACCGTGGCAGACCCTTGTGCCGCGATGATCAGGCCTTGTGTGAATCCGCCCAAGCGCAGGCTCCTTGCTCGGGTGATTACTGCCTAGCGGCGATCGCAGCACCCAGTATCGCGCCGCAGGCCGCATGCATCGGGAATACTTGATGCCCGTTCATCTGCACCAGCACCACCCTGCATGTCTTCTGATCTCGTCGCGATCGAAAGCCGCCTCTGGGCCACCGCCGACCAGCTCTGGGCCAACACCGGCCTGAAGCCGTCCGAGTTCTCGACCCCGGTGCTGGGGCTGATCTTCCTGCGCTACGCGGAAAAGCGCTTCTCGGACTGCGCCTTCGTCCTCAACGCCAAGGGCATCCCGCCCGCCGAGCGCGAGCCGATGGACTACCAGGCCGAGGGCGTGCTCTACCTGCCCGACGCGGCACGCTTCGGCAACCTGCTGGCGCTGAACGAGGGCGCCAACCTGGGCAAGGCCATCGCTACCGCCATGGCGCTGGTGGAAGAACACAACCCCGAGCTGAAGGGCGTGCTGCCGCGCGGCTACAACCTGCTGCCCAACGCCACACTGGTGGAGCTGCTGCGTCTGCTGGCGCCGCTGGACCTGGAGGGTGACGCCTTTGGCAAGGTGTACGAGTACTTCCTCGGCAACTTCGCGCTGAAAGAGGGCCAGAAGGGCGGCGTGTTCTACACGCCCACCAGCATCGTGCGGCTGATCGTCGAGATCCTGCAGCCCTTCCACGGCCGCATCTTTGACCCCGCCTGCGGCTCGGGCGGCATGTTCGTGCAGAGCGCCGCCTTCGTGCAGCGCCACCAGAAGAGCGCCACCCGCGAGCTCACCGTGTTTGGCACCGAGAAGGCCAGCGACACCGTGAAGCTGGCCAAGATGAACCTGGCGGTGCATGGCCTGTCGGGCGATGTGCGCGAGGCCAACACCTACTACGAAGACCCGCACAAAGCCCCCGGCCGCTTCGACTTTGTAATGGCCAACCCACCGTTCAACGTCTCCGGCGTGGACAAGGATCGGCTCAAGGACGACCCGCGCTTCGCGATTGGTCTGCCGACCACCGACAACGCCAACTACCTGTGGATCCAGCTGTTCGCGGCCAGCCTCAACGAAAACGGCCGCGCCGGCTTCGTGATGGCCAACTCGGCCGGCGACGCGCGCGGCAGCGAACTGGAGATCCGCAAGAAGCTGATCCAGAGCGGCGCGGTGGACGTGATCGTCAGCATCGGGTCCAACTTCTTCTACACCGTCACGCTGCCCTGCACGCTGTGGTTTTTCGACCGGTCCAAGGCGCGCGGGCCGCGTAAGGACAAGGTGCTGTTCCTAGACGCGCGGCCGATCTTTAGGCAAGTAAGCCGCGCGATCCGAGAGTTCGCACCCGAGCAACTGGAGTTCCTGGCCAACGTGGTGCGGCTTTACCGAGGTGAGAGCCCGGAATTGGACGCCGGCAGCAAGGCGATGCAGGCTGAGCGGTTTCCGAGCGGCAGCTACACTGACACAGCCGGGTTATGCAAAGCGGCGACGCTGGCCGAGATTGAGGCCCAGGGCTGGAGTCTGAACCCAGGGCGCTACGTTGGTGTCGGCGCGCGGGCGGCCGACGACTTCGACTTTGCAGAGCGGGTCGAGGCCCTAGCCGAGGAGCTAGTTGCTCTTGGCGGTGAGGCGGACGCTCTTCAGCAGCAGGTTTCGGACAACCTGACGCAACTGCTCGGGCGGGTCGGATGAGCCGGCAAAGTAGTTGCGAAATCGCTGTCGGTGAATGCCTTGCGAAGATCGCGCGGCAGCCGAAGGTAAAGACGACGGACTACTTGGAGTCGGGCGCATACCCCGTCATCGATCAAGGTACGAAGTTTGTTGGTGGCTATGTCAATGACGAGTCGTTGCTCTACACCGGCCCGCTACCAGTAGTGATCTTTGGAGACCACAACCGGCACATCAAGTTCGTGAAGAGTCCCTTTGCGGTGGGAGCAGACGGGACCCAGCTCCTCTACCCCGATGAGCGATTCGACATTTCGTACTTCCACTATGCGATCCGAGCGCTGCCGCTTAAGAACTACGGCTACGAGCGCCACTTCAAGTACCTGAAGGAAGAAAGGCTGCGAGTCTGGCCGCTTGACGTGCAACGTCGCATAGCAGCCATCCTCTCCGCCTACGACGACCTGATCGAGAACAACACGCGGCGTATCGCGATCCTGGAGGAGATGGCCCGGCGCATCTACGAGGAGTGGTTCGTCCGCTTCCGCTTCCCCGGCCATGAGGGGATCCAGATGGTTGAGTCCGAGTTGGGGCTAATGCCGAAGGGGTGGCAGATCGGCACTGTCGCCGACGTCGCCGTGGTCTATCGCGGTCGGTCCTACAAGGGCTCTGAGCTGGCCGACTCAGGCGGGCGCCCGTTCGTGAACCTGAAGTGCATGGAGCGCGACGGTGGCTTTCGAGCCTCTGGGCTGAAGCGGTACACAGGACAGTTCAAGGAGTCGCACACGGTCCGCCCAGGCGACATGGTCATGGGCATCACAGACATGACGCAGGAGCGGCGCATCGTTGCGCGGGTGGGCCGGGTTTCGGGTCTTGACGCAGACTTCGGCGTGTTCTCGATGGACCTTGTGCGGCTCGCCAGCCGTGGCGTGTATGGAGAACCGTACCTCTATGCGATGTTCCGGTGGTCTAGCTTTGCCGACGAAGTGAAGCAACACGCGAACGGCGCGAACGTGCTGCACCTTCTGCCCGCGCGGATTGAAGAGTTCGCGTTCGCGCGCCCCACGCCCGAGCTCGCGGCCCAATTTGCTGATCTCCTCACGCCGATGCTCTCGCTGTGTGACACGCTTGAACGGAAGAACGCGAACCTCGCGGCGACACGCGACCTCTTGCTCCCCAAGCTGATTTCCGGCGAACTAGACGTCTCGGCGATGCCCGAGCCGGAGGCCGTCGCCGCATGACCCCACCGCCCGGCGTCAAGGAGGTCTCCGCCGGCTACGACGAGCTGGCGCTCGTCGAGATGCCGGCGATCGACCTGCTGACCTCGCTGGGCTGGGGCTTCAAGAATCTGTACGCCGAGACCTTCGGCGAACTGGGCAGCGAGGGGCGCGAGAGCGAGTCCCAGGTCATCCTGACCCGCCGCCAGAGCGCGGCACTGGTGGCGCTGAACCCCGGCCTGCCTGTCAACTTTCGACGCGGCGCGCCAGAGTCCCAAAATGGGACTAAACTGGCGCCATGCGCGTCATTGCCCTGTCCACCCTGAAGGCGTTCTGGGCCGATGGGGCGCTGTACCAGGACGCGCAACAGCCGGCGTTGGCCTGGTATCGCGACGTGCTGAAGGCCGACTGGGCCACGCCGGCTGCAGTGAAGACCCAGTTCCGCACGGCCAGCATCCTGAAGGACGGGCGGGTGGTGTTCAACCTGGCTGGCAACAAGTACCGGCTGGTCGTGTGGGTCAACTACCCGTACCGGGTGGTGTACATCCGCTTCATTGGCACGCACCGGCAATACGACGCGATCGACGCGCAGACGATCTGACCCCCGCGAAGGAGTGGCAAAGATGGACATCAAACCGATCCGCACCAAGGCCGATTACCGGGCCGCCTTGAAGGCCGTCGATTCGCTGATGGGGGCCAAAGCGCGTTCGCTCGAAGGCGACCGGCTGGATGTGCTGGTGACGCTGATCGAGGGCTATGAGCGCCAGCACTTCCCGATGGATCTGCCCGACGCCGTGGAAGCCATCAAGTTCCGTATGGAGCAGCAGGGACTGACTCCCAAGGACCTCGAACCCCTCATCGGGCGCAGCAATCGTGTGTACGAGGTGCTGAACCGCAGGCGCGGCCTGACGCTGCCGATGATCCAGAAGCTGCATGCAGGGCTTGGCATTCCTGCGGAGAGCTTGCTCCGGCAAACCGTGTTGGTACCCGCGGCGCGTTGACGCGCCCTTCGTGACGGGCAACACCCAGTGAGCGACGGTTCGGGCAAGAGCGCGGTACTCGTTGCCCGCGAGGCGTCTGCAGGCTATGGCGAGCTGGCGCTCGTCGAGATGCCGGCGATCGACCTGCTGGCATCGCTGGGCTGGAGCTTCAAGAACCTGTACGCAGAGACCTTCGGTGAACTGGGCAGCGAGGGCCGCGAAAGCGAAACCCAGGTCATCCTCACCCGCCGCCTGCGCGCGGCGCTGGTGGCGCTGAACCCCGGCTTGCCGGCCGACGCCTACGCGCAGGCCGTCGAGCAGCTTGCGCAGGACCGCTCCAAGCAGATCGCCGTCAACGCCAACCGCGACTTCTACCGGATGCTGAAAGACGGCGTGAAGGTGAAGGTGCCCGACGAGCGCGGTGGGCACAGCACCGAGACCCTGCGCGTGATCGACTGGGCCACGCCGGCCCACAACGAGTTCTTCCTGGCCTCGCAGATGTGGGTGGCCGGCGACATGTACCGCCGCCGCTGCGACCTGCTGGCCTTCGTCAACGGCCTGCCGCTGGTGTTCATCGAGCTGAAGAAGCCGGCGGTGCCTTTGAGAAGCGCCTTCGACGACAACCTGCGCGACTACCGCGGCCAGAGCGTGCCGCAGCTCTTCCACCCCAACGCCTTCATCTTGCTGAGCAACGGCTCCGACACCAAGGTCGGCACGCTCACCAGCGCCTGGGAGCATTTCTTCGACTGGAAGCGCGTGGCCGACGAAGACGAGGCCGGCAAGGTGAGCCTGGAGCGCGCGCTGCGCGGCCTGCTGGAGCCGGCGCGGCTGCTCGACTACATCGAGAACTTCACTGTCTTCGAGGAGGGCAAGGGCGGTCTCGTCAAGAAGACGGCCAAGAACCACCAGGTGCTGGGCGTCAACAAGTCCATCGCGCGGCTGGTGGAGCTGCGCGAGACGGAGAAGTTGGAACGCAAGCGCCTGGGCGTGTTCTGGCACACGCAAGGCTCGGGCAAGAGTTTGTCGATGGTGTTCTTCACGCAGAAGGTGCTGCGCAAGGTGCTGGGCAGCTGCACCTTCGTGATCGTGACCGACCGCGAGGAGCTGGACGACCAGATCAGCAAGACCTTCAAGGCCACCGGTGCCACCGCACGCGAGGACGTGCGCGCCACCAGCGGCGAGCACCTGAAGGAGCTGCTGCGCGGCAACGAGCGCTACATCTTTACGCTGATACAGAAGTTCAGGAACGAGCCGGGGCAGCCCTACCCGGAGCTGTCGAGCCGATCGGACGTGATCGTCATCACCGACGAGGCGCACCGCAGCCAGTACGACATCTTTGCGCTGAACATGCGCAACGCGCTGCCCAACGCCGGCTTCATCGGCTTCACCGGCACGCCGCTGATCAAGGGCGAGGAGGAGCGCACGCGCGAGGTCTTCGGCGACTACGTCAGCGTCTACGACTTCGCGCGCTCTATCGAAGACGGCGCCACGGTGCCGCTGTACTACGAGAACCGCATCCCCGAGGTGCAGCTCACCAACCAGGAACTGAATCGCGACCTGGAGGCGCTGCTCGAAGCGGCCGAGTTGGATGAAGCGCAGGAGAAGAAGCTCGAGCGCGAGTTCGGCCGCGAGTACCACATCATCACCCGCGAAGACCGGCTGGAGGCCATCGCCAAGGACCTGGTGGCGCACTTCACCGGCCGCGGCTACCGCGGCAAGGCCATGATGGTGTGCATCGACAAGGCCACCGCGGTGCGCATGTTCGACAAGGTGCAGGCGCATTGGAAGGCCGAGATTGCGCGGCTGAAGGCGGCGCTGGAGCAGGCCCAAGGCGATGCGCGCGAGGCGCTGATCGCGCGCATCCACCTGATGCAGACCACCGACATGGCCGTGGTGGTGAGCCAGGGCCAGAACGAGGTGGAAGACCTCAAAGCCAAGGGCCTGGACATCGTGCCGCACCGGCAGCGCATGCTGAAGGAGAGCCTGGACGAGAAGTTCAAGGAGGAGAAAGACGACTTGCGGCTGGTTTTTGTGTGCGCAATGTGGATCACCGGCTTCGACGTGCCAACCTGCTCGACGATCTACCTGGACAAGCCCATGCGGGCGCACACGCTGATGCAGACCATCGCGCGGGCCAACCGCGTGGCGCCCGGCAAGGAGAGCGGGCTGATCGTGGACTACGTCGGCATCTTCCGGGCGCTGCAGAGCGCGCTGGCCACGTATGCGCGGCCGGCCGCTGGCGGGCCGGGTGGGCCTGAGGGCGAGGCTGGCGGGCCGATCCTCGACAAGGCCGAGCTGGTGGCGGCGCTGAATACCGCGCTGAACGAGGTGGCGGGCTTCGCCCAGGTTCGCGGTGTTGCCTTGGAGGCCATCGCCCGGGCGCAGGGCTTTGTGCGCATCGGCCTGATCGACGACGCCGTCGAAGCGTTCTTGGGCAGCGAGGCGGACAAGAAGCACTTCCTGCAGCTCGCCAGCCGGGTATCGCGTCTGTTTAAGGCCATCCTGCCCGACGCGGCCGCCAACGAATTGGCGCCGCTGTCGGTGTTGGTGTCGTACCTGGCAGCCAAGATCCACGCCGAGACCGACCCGCCCGACATCAGCGCGGTGATGAGCGACGTGGAGGCACTGCTCAACGACTCGATCGCCACCGAGGGCTATCACATCGGCCCGGCCAGCAACCCCGAGGCGCTGGTGAACCTGTCTGAGATCGACTTCACCGCGCTGCAGGCCAAGTTCGCCCAGGGGCACAAGCGCACCGAGGCCGAGAAGCTGAAGCGTCTGATCGCGGGCAAGCTGGCCGCGATGGTGGCGGTGAATGCGTCCCGCATGGACCTGGCCGAGAAGTTCCAGGCGCTGATCGACGAGTACAACGCCGGCAGCCAGAACATCGAGGCGTTCTTCGAGGAGCTGAAAACCTTCGCCCAGGCGCTGAGCGAGGAGGATCAGCGCGGCATCGCCGAGGGGCTGACCGAGGAGGAGCTGGCGCTGTTCGACATCCTGACCAAGCCCGAGCCGGTGTTGACCAAGGCCGAGGAGGCTGAGGTCAAGAAGGTGTGCCGTGAGCTGCTGTCGACGCTGAAGCGGGAGAAGCTGGTGCTGGACTGGCGGGAGAAGCAGCAGGCGAAGGCGGGGGTGATGCAGGCGCTGAAAGTGGAGATGCGGCGGTTGCCGCCGGCGTACACACGGGACATCCGAGCCGAGAAGATGGCACGGGCGTATGCGCATGTGTACGACCACTACAACGGATCGGGCCGAAGTGAGTCTCCGCAATAGCCGCGTCGCTGGGGCGCCCCGGAAGGCGCGATCGCGCCCTCGACTGCATGGCGACCTTCGGTACGTTACCCCAAATGGAATAGGGCGATGTCAACGATGCAGTCGTACCCACATTTGACCAAGGCGCCCGTCGCCGAGGCGGTCATCGAGATCCGCGTGCGGCTCTCGCGACCTGTTGTTCAGGCGGACTTCAATGCCTTCCGTGATCGCCTGAAGGACCAGTTCCCCAAGGACCAGAACATTCGCTATGTGGCCTCGCATATGCAGTTCGGCAGCGACGAGGAACTCAAGAACGACGTTTCCACCGGCCTGATCGGCGTGCGCCTGGACGATCAGGAAGGTCGCTGGGTGGTTCAAGCGAAAAGCGACGGCCTGGCTGTCAGCCGGTTGCCGCCTTACGAGTCTTGGGATGGTCTCGTCGCAACACTGCGAGAGCTGTGGCCGGTCTACGTTGAAGTTTTCGAGCCATCGGCCATCTTGCGGCTGGGCGTGCGGTACATCAACCGCGTGCCGCTTCCTGACGCTGAGAACGTCGATCTGGACGCACTGCTTACCGCCGGGCCGAAGATCCCGCCGTTGCTGCCACAGACCCTGACCCAGTTCGTCACGCGCGTCATCTTTCCCTTGCCGGATGAAGGCATCGTCTTGACTGTGCTGCAATCCCTTGAGCCTGCGCCTGGGGATGTTGTCGGGCGACGGGCACACGTTGTGCTCGACATCGATGCGGCTTGTGAGCAAACGATGAGTCCGAATGCCATCGAAATGTGGGGTCGTCTCGATTCTTTGCGTGACGCGAAGAACATGGCATTCTTCGGTTCGCTCACCGAGCCGACTTGGAAGGCTTTCTTGTGACCAGTGCAACACTTGCTTCGCCGGGCCGCCACTTCGGTTTTGGTACATCCAGCGTATCGGCTGGAGTGAGTGACGCGGCCGAGCACTTGGCCTCGCAGCTCAAGCGAGTTTTTCTGGATGCCGTGCGCACTGCAAGCGGACAAGCGGTCATCTTGCCGGTGCAAGTTGCCCTGAGCACCGGCTACCAAGAGGCAAGTCGGCTGGCTGCGGCCGGAGACGAGCAGGTGGTGCCAACTTCTGCAGCAATGCGTGAGGCGGATGAGCTCCTGACTGCGCTGCCGCCGTGGTGCGTTGCCCCCGTCCCGACCGTCGAGCCTTCAGGGGCGATTGCCTTTGAGTGGGATCTGGGACCGAGTCGATGGCTGGTTCTGGCACTCAAGGGCACAGGCACCATTGAGCACTCGGCGATCCTGGGTATGGGCAACGAGATGCACGGAACCCGAAACTTCGCGGGAACGCTGGGCCGGCACGAGATCGCCCTGCTCTCGGAGCTGATGCAACCGGAGAACTGAGCCGTTGGACGAGGTGGTCGATCCCGGGGAGGAGATCGCTCGATTCCTCCGCAGTTCGTCTCACCTGCGGCGCGGGATGGGCCGGCCACACTTTGCGGCCTTCTTGCCAAGGCTTCAGGACGGAGACATTAGTGTCTACCGCACGCTGGGAATGGAGAGGGCGGACACCGTCGACCTGGGCGCCCGCTTCGTGGCCCGGCCAGAGCTGCCACTGAAGGGCCACTGCACCTTGACTGCGCAGGACCTATTCGTAGAGGGCTTGGACGTGGTGCCGGCGCCCGATCCACATGAGCGTCATGCAAACGTGCGCGGTTGGACCGCTGATCCCAAGAACCGGATCATTGCCAAAAAGCTGGCCGACAAGGCGATCTTGGTTGTCTACGAAGACGAGTGACGGGCCGGGTTGGCGAGTCCAAGTTCATGTCCAAGTTCGGAACTCGGCGGAGTGACACGAAGGCTTCATGCGGGTTGGCGGCGATTCGCTACGTTCTGCATCAAGGAGGTCTGCAGTGCGCTGCCCGAGTTCTTCAAGCACAAGGACGAGCTGCGCCGCCCGTGGAGCAACTCAGACGCCCGCCGCCAGTTGCTGGCCGGCCTGGCCGACACGGGCTTCGGCCGCGATGCCCTGGCCGGACTGTGGCCCCCCCCTGAGCGCGCTGCCTGCCCGCGCGAAAGACGGGATCCCGGGAGCGTTTATGCATGACTTTTGCTTCTTATCGGTCTTGCATAAACTTCCAAAGATCACTATAAAGTGCGGGCTCCATGGACTCCATCCGAAACCCGTTTGTGCCAGGCGCAGGCTCGCCGCCGGTCGAGCTTGCCGGCCGCGATGTGCTTCTGAGGGAGATGCATGTCGCGCTCCAGCGCGCCCGCACCGGCCGGCACGCGAAGAGCGCCATGCTGGTCGGCCTGCGGGGGGCCGGCAAGACCGTCCTGCTCGATCGAATCCGGGGTGAGGCCGAAGCGGCAGGGATTCACACGATCCGCATCGAGGCGCCGGAAGGGCGGTCACTGCCCGCGATCCTCGCGCCCCAGCTGCGGCAGGCCTTGCTGAGACTCAGCAACGTGGCGGCAGCCCGGGACTACGCCGTGCGCGGCCTGCGTGCACTTGCCGGCTTCGCCGGCAAGATGAAGATCAAGTATCAGGATCTCGAGGTCGGCCTCGACTACGAGCCCGAACCCGGTCTCGCCGACAACGGCGACCTTGAGCACGATCTGCAGGCGCTCTTCGAGCAGGTCGGCCGCGCGGCGAAGGCCGCGGGCACGGCCGAGGTCATCTTCATCGACGAATTGCAGCACGTGGCAGAGGACCAGTTGGCGGTGCTCATCACGGCCATGCACCGCGTCGAGCAGCAGCAACTGCCGGTGGTGCTCGTGGGCGCAGGCCTGCCACAGCTGCGCGGCCGGATGGGCAACGCAAAGTCGTATGCCGAGCGCCTGTTCAACTTCCCGGAGATCGGCGCCCTCACGGGGCCGGCGGCCGAACAGGCGATCCGCGTGCCGCTCCAGAAGGAAGGGGTGGAGATCGACGAAGCCGCGCTGAACCGGCTGGTCGAGGTCACGCAGGGCTATGCGTACTTCCTCCAGCAATGGGGTTTCCATGCCTGGGAGCAGGCGGCGCACTCGCCGATCGGCATCGACGCGGTGCAGCGCGCGTCCAGAAGCGCCGTGGCCGCGCTCGACGAAAGCTTCTTTCGCGTGCGCTTCGACCGGCTGACGCCGAAGGAGAAGCGCTATCTGCGCGCGATGGCCGAGCTTGGACCCGGTCCACACCGCTCGGGCGACATCGCAGCCTGCTACCCCGCCATGGTCACGTCGCTCGCGCCGACGCGCAGTTCACTGATCTCCAAGGGGATGATCTGGAGCCCGAACCACGGCGACACCGCCTTCACGGTCCCGATGTTCGACGAGTTCATGAAGCGCATCATCCCAGGTGCCGACTGGCGTCGCGCGTAGCGGCGCCTCGCCGTCCTTCGCAGGCGGCCATCGGCACGCCGCGCGACCTGAAGCCGGCATCAGGGCGGCCAGCCCCCACCCACCCCACCGCACCCACCATGCCCCACCCCGACACCGACACCGACTACCTGATCATCGGCGCCGGCGCCACGGGCCTGGCCTTTGCGGACACGCTGCTGGCCGAGACCGACGCGCACATCACGATCGTCGACCGCCACGGCAAGCCCGGCGGGCACTGGAACGATGCCTACCCCTTCGTCACGCTGCACCAGCCCTCGGCCTTCTACGGCGTGGCGTCGACGGAGCTCGGCAGCGGCCTCACCGATGCCGTGGGCCTGAACCGCGGCATGGCCGAGCTGGCCAGCGGCGCCGAGGTCTGCGCCTACTTCGACCGCGTGATGAACCACCGGCTGCTGCCCAGCGGCCGCGTGAGCTACCACCCGCTGAGCAACCACCTCGGCGAGGCCGACGGCTGCGAGCTGGTCGAATCGCTGCTGTCGGGCCGGCGCACGGCGCTGCGGGTGCGCCGCAAAGTGGTCGACGCCCGTTTTTTCAGCCCCGAGGTGCCGGTCACGCACACACCGGCCTACGCGGTGGCCGAAGGCGTGCGCGTGGTGCCGCCGAACGCGCTGCCGGGGCTGTGGCAGCAGGCGCAGGGCGGGGCGGGGCCGCGGCGCTTCGTCGTGCTCGGTGCCGGCAAGACGGCGATGGACACTTGCCTGTGGCTGCTGCAGTCGGGCGCGCCGCCCGAGGCCATCACCTGGGTGGTGCCGCGCGACAGCTGGCTGGTCAACCGCCTGGGCACGCAGAACGCGCCAGAGTTCTTCTTCGAGGCCATCGGCGGCCAGGCCGACCAGATGCAGGCCGTCGCCGAAGCCCGCTCGGTCGACGACCTCTATGCCCGCCTGGAAGCCTGCGGCGCGCTGCTGCGCATCGACCCCACGCGCTGGCCGACGATGTTCCACCTGGCCACGGTGTCGCAGGCCGAGGTGGAGCAGCTGCGGCGCGTGCACGATGTCGTGCGCCTGGGCCGCGTGATGGCGATCGACGCCCAGGGCCTGCAACTGCAGCAGGGCCGCGTGGCCGTGGAGCCCGGCGCGCTCTACGTCGACTGCACCGCGTCGGCGGTGCGCTTCAGGCCGCCGCAGCCGGTGTTCCAGGGCCGCCGCGTGGTGGTGCAGCTGCTGCGCGCGCCGCTGGTGAGTTTCAGCGCCGCGCTCACGGCCTGGGTCGAGGCGCACCACGACGACGACGCGGCCAAGAACGCCCTCTGCCAGACCGTGCCCTTCCCGCACACCACAGCCGGCTATGTGCAGACGATCGCCGCGAACATGCGCAACCAGGCGCTGTGGGGCCAGCACGCCGCGCTGCGCGGGTGGATCCGCGAGTGCCGGCTCGACGCCTTCGGCCGCCTCATCGGCGGTGCGGACAAGGCCGACGCCGGCCAGCTGGCCGTGCTGGCGCGCATGAAGGCGCAGGCGCAGGCCGCCGCAGCCAACCTGCCGCGGCTGCTGGTGCTGGCGGCCGCGGGCGCCGCAGCCTGACGGGCGCCGCCGCAGTGGCGGGCGCCACGGCGCCCGCGGCGCGCGGCGGCTTCAGGGCGTGGCGCCCAGGGCCTTGAGCCGCGCGGCGGCGTGCTGCGCCGCCCCGCCCTGCTGCGTGACGCGCAGGAAGGCCGCGTAGTGCTCGGCCGCTTGCCGGCCCTGGCCCATGACGTCCAGCGACACGCCCTTGAGGAACAGCACGCCGGGGTCGCCCGGCAACACGCGGTCGAAGGCCTGCAGCTCGGCCAAGGCGGCTGCCGGCTCGCGCTGGCCCAGCCGCAGCGTGGCGCCGAGCTTCATCGCCTGGGCCTCCTGCGGGTAGACGCGGCGCGCGGTGTCGGCGTAGCGGCGGGCGTCGGCCAGGCGGTTCTGCGCCGCCAGGCACTGCGCCATGCGCAGGTTGGCGGCGTAGTCCTCGGGCGTGTGCTTCAGCGCGGCCTCGAACTGCTGCTGGGCCTCGGGCAGGTCCTTTTTCGACATCGCCAGCTCGCCGTTCTGGCAGGCCGCGATGGTGGGCTTCAGGCGCCGCAGCGAGGCCGTGCGGTCCATGTAGCGCTCGCGCTGGGCCGGCGCGCCGCGCGTGGCGGCGTAGGTGGTCTCGGCGCGCCGGCGCGCCGTGGCCACGCGCTCGGCGCTCATGGGGTGCGACGAGAACAAGGTCTCCAGCAGGCCCGGCTGCTTGTCGTGGCTGCTCACCAGCAGCTGGTGCAGGCCGACCATGCCTTGGGCCGGGTAACCGCCGGCCACCATGTACTGCTGGCCCAGGGCGTCGGCCTCGCGCTCGTTCTCGCGCGAGTAGTTCGCCAGCAGCGCGCTGGCGCCGATCTGGCCGCCGATGCCGGCCAGCGGCGCCCAGCCCGAATCCCCCGCGGCCACCGCCACGCCCATGACCGCCACCTGCGCCACCAGGGCCTGGCCCTGGCGCTGCGCGGCGTGGCGCGCGTTGACGTGGCCCATCTCGTGGCCCAGCAGCGCGGCCAGCTGGGCCTCGTCCTGCATGTCGACCATGATGCCCCGCGTGATGCCCATGGCCCCGGCCGGGAAGGTGTAGGCGTTGACGTAGTTCGCGTTGAGCACCCGCGTGCTGTACGGCATGCCACGGCGCTGCACATGCGGCTGCAGGCCCGCCGTGACCTCGGTTACGTAGGCGTTGACGGGCGCGTCCTGCACGGCGCCCAGGTCCTGCGAGAACTGGTGCGGCGCCTGCCGCGCGTCGATGGCCTTTTCCTGGTCTTCCGACAGGCCCACCAGGATGCGCTGGCCGGTGACGGGCGAGACAGCGCAGCCCGACAGGGCCGTGGCGCCTATGCTGGCGCCGAAGAGCCAGAGCACGTCGCGCCGGGCGAGCCGGTTGCGGTGGCTGCGTTGCGTCAGCCCGGCGGGCGCTGCGGGGTGGACGTTGAGATCGGTCATGGCAGTCGGTCCGAGTCGGCGGGATGCGATCGCGACCGGCGGCCCTCAGTGCCCGGCAAAGTCCACCAGCGTGAACAGCGGCAGCCCGCTGGCCCGCAGCTTGCTCGAGCCGCCGAGCTCGGGGAGATCGACGATCGCGGCTCCTTCGATCACCGTGCCGCCCAGACGTTCCAGCAACTTGCGGCCGGCCATCATGGTGCCGCCGGTGGCGATGAGGTCGTCGATCAGCACCACGCGGTCGCCGGGCTTCACGGCATCGGTATGGATCTCCACCGTGGCGCTGCCGTATTCGAGCTCGTAGGTTTCTTCCACCGTGCTGAACGGCAGCTTGCCCTTCTTGCGGATGGGCACGAAGCCCACGTTCAGCTCGTAGGCCAGGACGCTGCCGATGATGAAGCCGCGCGCATCGAGCCCGGCGATGACGTCGGGCCGCACGTCGAAGTAGCGGTGCACGAACTGGTCGATCAGCACGCGGAACACGCGCGGCTTGGCCAGCAGCGGCGTGATGTCGCGGAACATCACGCCCGGCGCCGGCCAGTCGGGCACGGTGCGGATGTGCCCGCGGATGTAGTCGGCGGGGGCCGGGATGGGGTCGTTCGCGGGGTCGGCAGCCATGGTCCGGATGGTAGGGCCGCCGCGCCCGGCGCCTCTCACACGCTCAGGCCGGCGGCGGCGCCAGCCGCGCCAGCACCTGCACCGCGCCGCCGCTGCCGGCGCGCAGCACCAGGCCCTCGCCCGAGCTGCTGCCGGTGGCGGCCAGGTCGGACAGCACGAACATGTGCGTCACCCAGGCCTCGAAACGGCCGCGCTGGCGCGCCGCCTCGGCCAGCGCAGCGCGCAGCGCGCGCAGGCTCTCGGCGTTGGTGGCCTCGCTGGCGCCACGGGGCGAGCCCAGCGCGGGCCAGGCCTCGACGCGGCCCCCGCCTGGCCCGAACGCGAGCTGCGCCGTGTCCAGGCAGCGGCACCAGGGGCTGGAGCGCACGCGCGCCGGCTTCAGGCCGCGCGATTCGAACCACTCGCCCATGCGCCGCGCCTGCGCCCGGCCGCCGTCGGAAAGATTGCGCTGCGTGCGGCAGTCGCCCAGCCTGAACTCGGGCGGGTCGAAGGTGCCCGGCGCCAGCGCGTGGCGGAAGGCGATGACCACGCCGCCTTCGCGCAGCAGCGGCGCCACCTCGGCCGCCGTGGCCCACCGCGGCAGCCCGGCCAGCGCGGCGGTGCCGAGCAGCGTGCGCCGCGCGAGGCGCGGCTCAGGCCGGGGTGCGTGCCGCATCGCCAGGGCCCTCGGCGAGGCCGCCACCGGGCCCTGTGCGGTGCCCGACCCTGAAGTCGTTGCGGCCGCTGAGGTCGCGCCCCTTCAGCAGCCAGATCGGTCGCCGCGCGAAGTCCACCGGCACGCCGCTGCGCCCTTTCACCGGGTCCAGCGCGCGCTCGAACACCGAGCTCGCGGGCATGTAGCGCAGCGCGACGCCGGTGCGGCGCTGGGCGCTGCGATTGGCCGCCGCGCCGTGGATCATGTGCACGTCGTGCAGCGAGAGCTGGCCAGGCTCGAGCTCGATGTCGGCCGCGTCCGCCTCGTCAAAGGCGCCGGCAGCCAGGCGCTGGTTCAAGGTCAGGTCGGTGCGCGCCTCGTGCAGGTGCGGGTGCAGCAGGCGCGCCGCGTGCGAGCGCGGGATCACGCGCAGGCAGCCGTTGTCGCGCGTCGACGGCTCCAGCGCCACCCAGGCGGTGCAGGTGGCCAGCGGCCGGATCGGCCAGTAGTGGCCGTCCTGGTGCCAGGGCGTCTCGTAGCCCTCGGCGGCCGGCTTGCAGAACACGTGGCAGCCCCAGAGGATGACGTGATCGCCGATCACGTCGGCGACGAGGTCGACGATGTCGCGGTCCATCGCCAGCTCGAGGAAGTCGCGTACGCCGCGCACGCCTTCCCCGTTGTCGGCGCCGTCGCCGGACTCGAGGTGCGCCGACACCAGCTTCTCGGGGCGCACGTCCGGGTTGCGGCGCAGCAGCTCGTCGAGCGCGGCGCGCATCGGCTCGACACGTGCGTCGGGCAGGCGCCAGCCGGGGACCACGTAGCCCTCGCGCCCATAGTGGTCGATCTCGGCGGGGGTCAGGCGGGCCATCGGGCGATCAGTATGCCTGGGCTGCCCCCGGGCGCAACGCGGGCGCGACACATGTCTTTGCAGGCGCTCACCCCGCCCGCCCCAGCAGCTTGGCCTCGGCCAGCGCCAGCGGCTCGGGCAGGCCACTGAGCACGAGCGTGTCGCCGCCGGCCAGCACGTCGGCGTCGGCGGGCCGCTCCACACGGCCCGTGGCCCGCCGCACCGACACCACCGCCACGCCCACCGCGTGCAGCGCCAGATCGTCGAGCCGGTGGCCGGCCCAGCCGCTGGCCTCGGGCAGTGTCACGCTGGCCAGGCGCGCCTGGTCGCGCTCGGCCACGCTGTCGTCGTCGGCGCCGTGGAAGTAGCCGCGCAGCAGGCTGTAGCGCGCGTCGCGCGCGTCGCGCGTGATGCGGATGACACGCGCCATCGGCACGCCCACCAGCACCAGCGCGTGGCCGGCCAGCATCAGGCTGCCCTCGATGGCCTCGGGCACCACCTCGGTGGCGCCGGCGGCCTTGAGCTTGTCGATGTCGCTGTCGTCCACGGTGCGCACGATCACCGGCACCTTGGGCGCGTGCGAGTGCACGAGGTTCAGGATCTTCAGCGACGAGGGCGTGTCGTGGTAGCTCACCACCACCGCGGCGGCGCGCGCCAGACCGGCGGCCATCAGACTCTGCAGGCGGGCCGCATCGCCGAAGACCACGCTCTGGCCGGCGGCGGCGGCCTGGCGCACGCGGTCGGGGTCGAGATCGAGCGCCATGTAGGGGATGCGCTCCTGCGCCAGCAGGCGCGCCAGCGCCTGCCCGCTGCGCCCGTAGCCGCAGATGATGACGTGGCGCTCGCTGGCGATGCTCTTCTTGGCGATGCTGGTGAGCGCCACCGACTGCATCAGCCAGTCGCTGGCCGAGAGCTTGTTGACGATGAGGTTGCTGTAGGTGATGAGAAAGGGCGTCGCCAGCATGCTCAGCACCATGCTGGCCAGCACCGGGCTCACCCACTGGGGCGCCACGATGCCGCGGTCGGCGCCCAGCGTCAGCAGCACGAAGCCGAACTCGCCGGCCTGGGCCAGGTACAGGCCCGTCCTCAGCGCGACACCCGGCGTGGCGCGAAAGATGCGTGCCAGCATCGCGACGAGGACGAACTTGCCGAGCACCGGCACGCTGGTCAGCAGCAGCACCAGGCCCCACTGGTCGATCACCGGCCGCCAGTCGAGCTTCATGCCGATGGTGATGAAGAACAGGCCCAGCAACACGTCGTGGAAAGGCCGGATGTCGGTCTCGACCTGGTGCTTGTATTCGGTCTCGGCCACCAGCATGCCGGCCACGAAGGCGCCCAGCGCCAGGCTCAGGCCCGCGTGTTCGGTCAGGTAGGCCAGGCCGAGTGTGACGAGCAGCAGGTTCAGGATGAACAGCTCCTCGCTCTTGCGCCGCGCCACCAGTGTGAGCCACCAGCGCATCACGCGCTGGCCGCCCACCAGCAGCAGCGTCAGCAGCAGCGCTGCCTTCACCACGGCCAGGCCGAGCGCGGTGAACATCTCGTCGGGCGGCGAGCCCAGCGCCGGTATCAGCACCAGCAGCGGCACCACGGCCAGATCCTGGAACAGCAGCACGCCCAGCACGCGGCGGCCGTGCTCGCTTTCGAGCTCCAGCCGCTCGACCATCAGCTTCACCACGATGGCGGTGGAGCTCATCGCCAAAGCACCGCCCAGCACGATGGCGCCGCGCCAGTCCATCTGCCAAGTGCCCTGCAGGACGCTGGCGTAGGCCCACACCAGCGCAAAGTGCCCCGCCACCGTGACGAGCATCGTCAGCAGCACCTGGCTCAAGCCCAGCCCGAACACCAGCGTGCGCATGCTCTTGAGCTTGGGCAGGTTGAACTCCAGCCCGATCACGAACATCAGGAACACCACGCCAAACTCGGCAAGGTATTTCACCCCGGCGCTGTCCTGGGCGAAAGCGAGCGCGTTGGGGCCGATGAGGATGCCCACCACCAGGTAGCCCAGCATCGGCGGCAGCTTCAGCAGGCGGCAGGCCACCACGCCCAACACCGCGGCCACGAGGTACAGCAGGACCAGTTCGAGGGTGGAGGCCAAGGGCGGGGTTTGCGGCGAGGCCCGCAGGCCCGGCGAGGGGGGTGCCTAGAATCGCGCGACCCGTTCCGGGGTGACACGCGCTGCGCCCATCCTAATGCCCGACACCGCCTCGCCGACCCCCGTCGACGCAGCCCGCGCGCTGGCGATGGCGGCGCGCACGGTCGAGATCGAGACGCGTGCGCTGCAGGGCCTGGCGGCGTCGCTGCAGGGTGTGGCAGGCCCGGCCTTCGTGGCCGCCGTGGCGGCCATGCGCAACTGCCCCGGCCACGTCATCGTCATGGGCATGGGCAAGAGCGGCCATGTCGGCCGCAAGATCGCCGCCACGCTGGCCAGCACCGGCACACCGGCCTTCTTCGTGCATCCGGCCGAGGCCGGCCACGGCGACCTGGGCATGGTGCGCCCGGCCGACGTGGTGCTGGCCATCAGCAACAGCGGCGAGGTCGACGAGCTCGCGGCCATCCTGCCGGCGCTGCGCCGCCTGGGCGTGGTGCTGGTGGCCATGACGGGGCGGCCCGCGTCGACGCTGGCCCGCCACGCCGACATCGTGATCTCAAGCGCCGTGGCCGAGGAGGCCTGCCCGCTGAACCTGGCGCCCACCGCCAGCACCACCGCACAGATGGCGCTGGGCGACGCGCTGGCGGTGGCGCTGCTCGACGCGCGCGGCTTTCGCGAGGCCGACTTCGCGCGCTCGCACCCCGGCGGCGCGCTCGGCCGCAAGCTGCTGCTGCACGTGAAGGACCTGATGCGCCACGGGGACGCCGTGCCGCGCGTGGCCCCCGAGGCCGCGATGCCCGCGCTGCTGCGCGAGATGACCGGCAAGGGCCTGGGCTTCGCCGCCGTGGTGGCCGCCGACGGCCGGCCGCAGGGCATCTTCACCGACGGTGACCTGCGCCGCCTGATCGAAGCCGGCCGGGACGACCTGCGCACGCTGAACGCCGCCCAGGTGATGCACCGCGCGCCGCGCCTGGTGCGCGACGAGGCACTGGCCGCCGACGCCGCGGGCGTGATGGAGCAGCACCGTGTGACCAGCGTGCTGGTGGTCGACGGCGACGGTGTCCTCGTCGGCGCGCTGAACACCAACGACCTGATGCGCGCGAAGGTGATATGAACCTCCCCGCAGCGCCTTTTGCGCCCGAGACCCTGCTGCGGGCCCAGGGCAAGGGACTGGGCGTGCGCGCGGCGATTTTCGACGTCGACGGCGTGCTCACCGACGGCAGCCTCTACATCGGCGAGCACGGCGAGGTCTTCAAGGCCTTCCATGCACTGGACGGCCACGGCCTGAAACTGCTCAAGAAGGGCGGCATCGAGCCCATCGTCATCACCGGCCGCGATTCGCCCGCGGTGCGCCGCCGCCTGGCCGACCTGGGCGTCACCGAGGCCCTGTTCGGCGTGGCCGACAAGCTCGCCGCCGCCGAGACGCTGCTCACGCGGCGCGGCCTGGCCTGGGCCGAACTCGCCGCCATCGGCGACGACTGGCCCGACCTGCCGCTGCTGCAGCGCGCGGCCTTTGCCTGCGCGCCGCCGAACGCCCATGCCGAGGTGCGTGCGGTGGTGCACCATGTCACGGCCGCACCGGGTGGCCATGGGGCGGCGCGCGAGTTCTGCGACCTGCTGCTGATGGCCGCCGGCCGCTACGCCGCGCTGCTGGTGCAGGAGCGCCGCACGCTCGACGCCCGGTGACGCGGCACCACCGGTCCGCCCATGAAACCCCTCGAGCTGCCGCTGCCCGACCTGCCGGAGGTCTCGCTGCGCCTGGGTCCGGCGCCCGCCGGGCCTGGCGAGCCGGACCCGGCCGCCACGCCGCGCCGCGCCATGCCCTGGCACCTGCGCCTGCGCGAGGCGCTGGCCGCCTACCTGCCCATCCTGCTGATGGCCGCGCTGGCGATGGCCACCTGGTGGCTGGTGAGGAACTCGCCGCGCCCCCCGGCCGAGGCCGCGCCGCGCGGCGTCTCGGCCGACCCCGACTACACGATGAAGGCTTTCGCGCTGGAGCGCTACGCGCCCGACGGGCGGCTGCTGCTGCGCATCGAGGGCGCGCAGCTGCGCCACTACCCCGCCACCGACCGCATCGAGATCGACGGCGCGCAGATCCAGTCCTGGTCGCCCCAGGGCCGGCTCACGCGCGCGAGCGCCGCCCGCGCCATCGGCGCCGGCGACGGCAGCGAGCTGCAGCTGCTGGGGGGTGCCGAGGTGGTGGGTGAAGACGCCGCCGGCCTGCCGCTGCAGATGAAGAGCGAGTACCTGCACGTGTTCTTCACCGACGAGCGCGTCGAGACCGACCAGCCGGTGAGCCTGCGGGTCGGCGCCGACGAGTGGCGTGCCGCCGGCCTGGTCTACCGCCACGGCCCGCAGCGGCTCGAGCTGCAGGGGCCGCTGCGGGTGACGCTGACACCGCAGGCCGGCCGGTGAGCGCGCCGCTGGCCTTCATCACCGGCGCTTCCAGCGGCATCGGCCAGGCGCTGGCCGCGCGCTATGCGCAGGCCGGCTGGCGGCTGGCGCTGGTGGCGCGCCGGGCCGAGGCGCTGCAGGCCTGGGTCCGCGCCCAGGGCCTGGGGCCCGATCGTGTGGGCATCTACCCGGCCGACGTGGCCGACACCGACGCCATCGTCGCCGCCGGCCGGCGCTGCATCGCCGAGCAGGGCCTGCCCGACCTGGTGCTGGCCTCGGCCGGCATCAGCGTGGGCATGGACACCGCTGAGCGTGTCGACCTCGACGAGATGCGCAGCCTTTTCGCCGTCAACAACGTGGGCCTGGCGGCCACCTTCCACCCCTTCGTGGCGGCCATGCGCGCGCGCGGCTCGGGCACGCTGGTGGGCGTGGCCAGCGTCGCCGCCATCCGCGGCCTGCCGGGGCATGGCGCCTACTGCGCCAGCAAAGCCGGCGTCGTGGCCTACTGCGAGAGCCTGCGCGTGGAGTGCCGCGGCAGCGGCGTGCGCGTGGTGACGCTGCTGCCCGGCTACGTGGCCACGCCGCTGACGGCGGGCAACCCCTATTCGATGCCTTTCCTGATGGCGCCCGAGGCCTTCGCCGAGCGTGCCTTCGACGCCATCGCCGCCGGCCGCAGCTACCGCGTTATCCCCTGGCCCATGGGCGTGTTGGCCAAGGCCTTGCGCCTGCTGCCCAACGCCTGGTACGACCGGCTGCTCGCCGGCCGCGGCCGCAAACCCCGCCGCGGCTGACCCGAGCGGCCCCGGAGACCGAAACCGATGATCGACGTCGTTGTCTACTTCTTCCTGCTGGGTGTGATCGCGCGCGTGGTCAAGAGCGACCTGCGGCTGCCCGAGGCGCTGTACGAGACGCTGTCGATCTATCTGCTGCTGGCTATCGGCCTGAAGGGCGGCATCGAGCTCAGCAAACAGCCGCTGGCGGCGCTGGCGCCACAGGTGCTGGCCTGCATGGCGCTGGGTTTCGTGATCCCGTTTGTGATGTATCCGCTGGCCCGCGCGCTGCGCCTGAGCGGTGTCGACGCCGCAGCGCTGGTGGCGCACTACGGATCGGTCAGCGTGGTCACCTTCGCGGTGGCCACGGCGGCGCTCGCGCGCGAGGGCATGGCCTACGAGAGCCACGCCGCGCTCTGGGTGGCGGTGATGGAAGCGCCGGGCCTGGTGGCGGGCATCCTGCTGGCGCGCTGGTCCTTGCGCGACGCGGGTCAGGGCCGGCGCACCGACTGGGGCAGCCTCGCGCACGACGTGCTGTTCGGCAAGAGCGTGCTCCTGCTGATGGGCGGCCTGATCATCGGCGCGGTGGCCGGCGAGGCCGGCACGGCGCCCATCAAGGCGGTGTTCATCGACCCGTTCAAGGGCGTGCTGGCGCTGTTCCTGCTCGAGCTGGGCCTGGTGGCCGGCGGGCGGCTGGCGGAGGTCCGGCGCTTCGGCCCCGCGGTGCTGGTGATCGGCCTGGCCGCGCCGCCGCTGCTGGCGCTGGCCGGTGCCGCCACGGGCTGGGCGCTGGGGCTGAGCACCGGCGGCGTGGCGCTGCTGGCCACGCTGGCGGCCAGCGCCAGCTACATCGCGGCGCCCACGGCCATGCGCATCGCCGTGCCGCAGGCCAACGCGGCGCTGTCGATCACCGCGGCGCTGGGCATCACCTTCCCGTTCAACATCGTCATCGGCATCCCGATGTACATCGAACTCGCGCGCTGGCTCGAAAGGATCGGGGCATGAAGAAGCACAGCAAGACGCTGCTCGTCATCATCACCGAGGGCGTGCTGGAGAAGCCGCTGGTGCGTGACCTGCGCGAACGTGGCGCCCAGGGCTGGACCGTCACCGAGGTGCACGGCGCCAACCTGGAAGGCGTGCGCGAGGGTCACTGGGAGGCCGACCGGACGATCGAGATGAAGGTCATCTGCGATGAGGCCGTGGCCGACGCCATTGCCGAACACGTGCTGGCCACCTACGCCCCGCACTACAGCGTGGCGCTGTGGTTTGCCGCCGTGCAGGTGCTGCGGCCGGAACGCTACTGACGCGCCCGGCCCTGCCAAGGACAAGGGCGCCAGCAGGCGCCCTGTTCAGCGCTGCCTGGTCAGCCGCCGGTGGGGATCAGTAACCGCCGCGGTTGCCGCCGCCGCCACCACCGTAGCCGCCGCCACCACCGCCACTGCCGCCACTGCCGCGGTTGCCGCCACCGTAGGGGCTGCGACCGCCACCGCCACCGCCGTAGGGGCTGCGGCCACCGCCGCCACCGCCACCGGTGCCACCACCGCCGCCGTAGCCACCACCGCCACCACCACCGCCGTAGCCGCCACCGCCACCGCCGTAGCCACCACGGCCGCCACCGCCACCGCCAAAGCCGCCCGGACGCTCTTCGCGCGGACGGGCTTCGTTGACGACGACCGCGCGCCCTTCGAGCGCCTGACCGTTCATGCCGTTGATGGCGGCCTGCGCCTCGGCATCGCTGCCCATCTCGACGAAGCCGAAGCCCTTGGAGCGGCCAGTTTCGCGGTCCATCATCACCTTCGCCGACGTCACGCTGCCGAACGAAGAGAAAGCCTGCATCAACGAGTCATCGCGGACCGAATAGGCCAGGTTGCCGACGTAAAGTTTGTTTCCCACGGGGAGCCCTTAGAAGATCAGAAAAACCATGCGGAGCTCAACCCTGGAACAGCCGCCGGCGCACCCACCAAGGGGTTTCGCCCGCGGCAAAGGCGCGGCTGCCAAACACAGACCTGTGGATTATGGGTATCGAAAACCGCCGCCTGTAAACCCCTTGGGGTCAATTTGTTGTTTTGCCACGCCCCGGACTTACCCGATTCGCCAGCCGGCGGGCCCAAGCCACCGGCCCCATCATCGCGCCATGGATCTTCTCAAGCCCTTGATCGCGCTGCTGGCCATCGTCAACCCGATCGGCGTGGTCCCGTTCTTCATCCATTTCACGCAGAGCTTCGACCGCGCGCAGCGCGTGCGCACCATCCGCATCGCGTCTCTCACGGTCTTCGTGGTCATCGCCGTCAGCGCGTTGGCGGGGCTCCAGGTGATCGAGTTCTTCGGCATCAGCCTGGCGTCGTTCCAGGTGGGCGGCGGCTGCCTGCTGCTCATCAGTTCGCTGGCCATGCTCAACGCGCAGCCGGCCGAGAGCAAGCCCACCGACGAGCGCGACGGCCAGGAGAAGCTTGATGCCGGGGCCAGCATTGCGGTGGTGCCGCTGGCCATCCCCCTGCTCACCGGGCCGGCCACGATCTCTACCGTCGTCATCTACGCCGAAAAGACCCGTTTCGTCTGGCAACTGGGTGTTCTGGTGGCTTACGGCGCAGCCATCGCGCTGATCACCTGGATCGTGTTCTCGGCCTCTGGCCGCATCGCCCGCGTGCTGGGCCGCACTGGCATCAACGTGATGACGCGGCTGATGGGACTGATCTTGGCGGCCATGGCGGTCGAACTGCTGGCCGACGGTCTGACCAAGTTGTTTCCCGTGCTGGGGAGCCACGTCGGGCGCTGAATCCCCGCACCAGGGCGGGGCTTACTGAACCAGTGTGCGGCGGGTAAGCCCTGATGTGGCGCGGCCGGCCCGGCCGTCATGATGCGCATGCTTCCGGTCACGCCCCAGGGTTTGGCTGGCAAGAGGTAGAGGAGACGCAACATTTGCACAACGCGCCGCCGGGCCCGTCCCGAGCGGCGTTTTTTTGCGCGGCGCCGCCGGGGTTTGCCGCGCCCCGCGCCGTCCCCAATCACGGTCGCGCGGCCAGCGCTCTGCGTCCTTGCCCATCGGGTTCGTGTGCCGCGTCGCTCGAACCCCGCAACGGGGGTTCAAGGCACCGAGCTGCGAACCGCGCGCCCACGCTCCTAGGAGCGTGGGCGGCTGTCTGCCGCCGGCAGGCGCACGCGGAAGGTGCTGCCCTCGCCGGGCGTGCTGTCGAGAAGGATCTCGCCGTCCAGCGCCTCCACCAACTGCCGCGTCAGCGCCAGGCCCAGGCCGGTGCCCGGCACACTGCCGCGTTCGGCGCCCAGGCGGTCGAAGGGGTTGAACAGGCGCGCGCGCTGGCCCTCGTCCAGGCCGCGGCCGCTGTCGGCCACCTGCAGCTCCCAGCACGCCGCGGTGCCGGCCGCGCGGGCGGTATCGGGCACGGGCACGACGCTCACACGCACCCAGCCGCCCGGCCGGTTGTACTTGACGGCGTTGGACAGCAGGTTGCCGACGATCTGCTTCAGGCGCTTGCGGTCGGCCAGCACATGGCAGCCGCTGCCGGCCACGCGGTCCTCGAAGCGCAGCGCCGTCGCCGGGCTGCCGATGGCGGCCGCGGCGAGCATGGTCCAGGCCTCGTCCACCACGGCCGCCAGCGGCACCGGCTCCACCACCATGGCCAGCCGCCCGCTCTGCAGGCTGCTCAGGTCGAGCACGTCTTCGAGCAGAGCCTGCAGGTGGCGACCGCTGACCAGCACCTGCTGCACCCAGCCGCGCTGGCGTTCGCCATGGCCGCCAGGGTCCATCTCGAGCAGCTGCGCAAAGCCCAGCACGGCGTTCAGCGGCGTGCGCAGCTCGTGGCTGACGCGGCTGAGGAACTGGCTCTTGGCGCGGTCGGCCGCGGCAGCGTTGTCGCGCTCCACGCGCAGGCCCGCGGCCTGCTTGGCCGCGGTCACGTCGGTATGGGTGCCGATCATGCGCAGCGGCCGGCCCTGGGCGTCGCGCTCGATGACGAGCCCGCGCGACAGAATCCACTTCCAGCTGCCGTCCTTGCAGCGCACCCGGTGCTCGTTGACGTAGCGCGCCGTGCGCCCGTGGAAGTGCGCCTCGCGGTCGGCGCCCATCTGCGGCCGGTCGTCGGGGTGGGTGCGGTCGTCCAGGGCGTCGGGCGTATCGGGCAGCTCATGGGGCTCGAAGCCGAACAGCGCCTTGCACTGCGGGCTGAGGATCTCGACGCCGTCCTGCACACGCCAGTCCCAGACGCCGTCGCCGCTGGCCTGAAGGGCGCCCAGCCACAGCTCGTTGTGGCGCTGCAGCGCCAGCTGCGCCAGCTTGCGCGCGGTGATGTCGGTGACGACCCCGGCGCGCACCATCAGGCCGTCGGCGGTGCGGTCGGCGGCGCTGCCGTGCCACCGCACCCAGCGTTCGCGGCCCGTGTCGGCGGTGCGGATGCGGAACTCCAGGTCGAGCTCGCCCCCGTGCGCGCCGACACGGGCAACCTCGGCGGCAACGGCGTCGCGGTCGGCCGGGTGGATGCAGGCACTGAGCACATCGGGCTTGCGCAACACCTCGGCCGCGCTGACGCCGTAAAGATCGCGCATCTGCTCGCTGACGAAGGTGAAGCGGCGGCCGCCGTCGGGCAGCAACACCAGCCGGTACAGCACGCCGGGCACCAGCGACACCAGCTCGCGCAGCCGCGACTCGGCCTGGCCGAGTGCCTGGCGCGTGAGCACGACGTCGGTGATGTCCTCCACCGTGCCTTCGTAGTAGCGCAAGCGTCCGTCGGCTTCGCGCACGCCGTGGGCGTTCTCGCGCACCCAGATGCGTTCCCGCGTCTTGTAGCGGTGGATCTCGGACTCGAAGCCGACGACACGGCCGTCGCGCTCGATCAGCTGCTTGAACTCGTCGCGACGGCCAGGCTTGACGTACCACCCGGTGGCGATGTCGCGCACCAACGCCACCTGTTCGGCCTCGGACTCGAAGCCGTTGAGCCGCACCAGCGCCGGGTTGGCGCGCAGCTGGCGGCCGTCGGGCGTGCTGCGGTAGGCCCCGATGGGCAGGAACTCGAACAGCGAGGACCAGCTGTCGTCGACGTCGCCGGGGTCTTGCCGGTCCATGGCGATCAGTCGAGCGTGACCCCGGTGCGCACGGTGCCGGCGCGGTCGGCGGTGGCGCTCAGCGCGAGGGCCGCGCCGCGGGGGCCGCGCACGACCCACTCGCACACGGCGCGGTCGGCCGTGAGTTCGCGATGGGGCAGAAAGGCCTGCAGGCTGGCCTTGGGGGCATGGCCCTCCAGGTGCGCGCCGACCTCACGCTCCAGGCCGCTGACGAGCGTCACGCCCGGCGGCAGCTGGATGCGGAACACGGTGCCGCGTGCCGTCTTGCGCTCCAGCGCACGCTTGCTCACGTAACTGGGCAGGTAACCGGCGTTGGCCACCGCCAGGCGCACCCGCCAGGTGTCGGGGCCCAGGGCGCTCACCTCGGTGCGCAGCACCTCGAGCCTGGGCAGGCTCAGCCCCAGCTGCAGCAGCCAGCCCGGGAAACGGGCGGCCTCGCGCTCGCGCAGCGGTGGCGGCGGATTGCGCCAGTAGTTCATGCGATCCCAGCCCCCCAGCTCCACCCGCCCCAGCTGCGGGTGCTGGTACGGGTACCAGTCGACGTGGGCCTGGCCGCCGCACTGCTCGTCGCTCCACTTCAGCAGCTTGAGGTCGTCTTCGACGGGGTGATCGCGGTACCACTCGATCCACTTGTAGTCGGTGATGCCGGCCTCCTTGTTGGGGGCCCAGATCTCGACCGTCCAGAACAGGGCGCCCAGGTGTTCGTAGACCCAGTCTTGCGTGCCCGTGATGACCTGCTTGGGGTGGTACTTGAAGTCGTGCCAGATGCTGATGGCCGGGTAGCCCGTGAGCCTGGCGCCCAGATCGGACAGGCGCTGGTAGATCCACAGGTCCTCGGGCGTCATGTCGTCGTCGGCCTGCGTGCCCATCGGGCGCAGGATCACGCCGCTGTGGGTGTGAAAGCTCACCGCGGCGCCGATGTTGGGGTGCGCGGTGACGAACTCCACCATCGCCCGCACCTCGGGCTCGCTGGTGGGATAGGGGCCGGCGCCGACCTGCTCGAACTCCTGGCGCCAGTAGGCGGGGAAGTTGCGGTTGAGGTCCAGGCCCTCGCGGTCGGGGTTGGCGGTGATCTTCACGCCGTCGTAGGCCTTCAGGCTGCCCTCGGGCACGATGCGGAAGTACTCCCCGCCGAACTCGCCGGGCTCGCGCGCCACCATCAGGCGCGGCTCCTGCGGGTGCTTCTTGTAGGGGCCGTGCGGATCGGGGATGCGCATGCTGAGGATGCGGCCGTCGCCGTCCATGTCCTCGATCGAGAGGCCCTCGACCGGCTCTTCGTCATGAGGGTAGGGCCGGGTGCTGCTGCGGATGTGGCGCGGGCGGTCGGCCAGGGCCAGCTCGGCGCCGTCGGGGTTCAGGCGCGGCACCATGTAGACGACGCGCGTGTCCAGCAGCTGGTGCACACGCTCGTCGCTGCCGTAGGTGCTGACGAGCTGGTGCAGCCAGTACAGGCAGGCCGTGCTGGCCGTGAGCTCGGCGGCGTGGATGTTGCCGTCGACCCAGAACGCCGGCTTGTCGGTGTCGGCGCCGGTGGCCTGGTTGGTGAGGGCCACGAGCCAGATCTCGCGGCCCTCGTGGCTCTGGCCGATGGACCGCAGCTGCACCAGCATGGGCGCCGCGGCGGCGTAGTCCTGCAGCAGGCGCGTGAGTTCGGGGTAGCGGTAGAACTGGTCGAAGCGGGGCGCGGGGATGGCGGGCATGGCGGGCACGCTCGGGCGGCGGCTTGGGGCGAACAAGTTGCCGATGCTACGCGCGCCGCCGTGCCGGCAGGCCCGCTACTGGGCCCTGAAGAGCCCCTGGAAGTGCCGCGACACCGGCAGCGTCTCGGGCCGGCCGCGCAGCACCAGGTGCATCTGGCCCTCGTCGACGCGCACGGCCGCGGCGATGTGGCGCTGGTTGACGATGACCGAGCGGTGCACCTGCCAGAACAGCGTCTCGTCGAGCTGGGCCAGCAGCTCCTTCAACGGTGTGCGGATGAGGGCGTCGCCGCCGCCGGTCGGGCTTTCGTGGACGACGCGCGTGTAGCGGCTGTCGGCCTCGAAGTACACGACCTCCTCGACGCGGATCAGCCGCACCTCCTTGCCCACGCCGGCCTGGATGAGCTGCAGCGGCGCTGGGCGGCGCAGGCTGCCGGCCAGCCCCTCGAGCAAGGTCTGCAACCCAGTGGGATCCAGCACCGGGCTGTTCATCCGCGCACGCAAGCGCTCGACCGCCTGAGACAGGCGCGCCGGATCCAGTGGCTTGAGGACATAGTCGACGGCACCGGCATCGAAGGCGGCCAGCGCGTGGTCGTCGAAGGCGGTGACGAAGACCACCGCCGAGCGCCCGTGGATGCGCCGGGCGACGTCGATGCCGCTCAGGCCGGGCATGCGGATGTCGAGAAAACACACCGGCGGTTCGTGCTCGAGCCAGGCGTCCCAGGCGTCGGCGCCGTTGCGGCACTGCGCCACCAGCCGCAGGCTGGGCCAGGCCCGTGCCAGCGCGGCAGCCAGCTGCTCGCGTGGGGCGTCTTCGTCGTCGGCGATCAGGGCTGTGGTCATGCGGTGCTCAGGTGGGCGGCGCTGGCAGCGTCAGGCGGGCGATGCAGCCGCCGTCGGGCCCTGGCGCCAGGGCCAGCGCCGCGCCGGGGCCGCCCAGCAGCGACAGGCGCTGGCGCACATTGGCCAGGCCAACGCCATCGGCCGGCTGTGCCGGCAGTCCGGCGCCGTTGTCGGCCACTTCGAGCTCGGCCCAGGCGCCGCGCCGCCGCGCCCGCAGATGCACCGTGCCGCCACGCAGGCTGGGCTCGATGCCGTGCTGCACGGCGTTCTCCACCAGCGTGAGCAGCGCGCCCGAGGGCAGCGGCAGCGCGCGCAACGCCGGCTCGATGTCGATCTGCCAGGCCAGCCGCGCGCCCAGCCGCGCCTGCATCACCTGCAGGTAGCGCTCCACCGCCACCAGCTCGTCGGACAGCGGCAGCGTGGGTTGCTTGAACAACGGCAGCGTGGCGCGCAGGTAGCCGGTGAGCGCGGTCAGCAGCGGGCTGGCGCGCTCGTCGCGTGTGTCCACCCAGTGCTGCAGCGAGGCCAGGGTGTTGAACAGGAAGTGCGGCTCGAGCTGCGCGGCGGCCAGGCGACGTGCCATCTCGATGGCCCGCTCGCGCTCGGCCAGTGCGGCCAGCCGCGCCTCGATCTGCTGCGCGCGCCAGACCACCAGGAACCACAGCAGCAGCACCAGCGTGCCCCCGCCGGCGCCGAAGACCAGGGCCGGGCCGCCGCGGCCCTCGCGGTCGGGTACCAGCTGGCGCAGCAGCAGCGCCGCCAGCACCATGCCCGCCACCACGCCCAGCGACGCCAGCATCAGCGGCTGGCGCCAGGGCCGCCACCACAGCCACCAGCCCAGCGGCGCGCCCAGCAGCGTCAGCACGGCGATGGCCCCGGCCAGCGACAGCTCCTGGCCTTCGGGCGCCACCAGGGCCACGGCCAGCAACAGCATCAGCACGTTGACCAGCAGCAACGCCAGCAGGGTGCGGCTGGGCCCATCGGCACCTGCCCGCGCCATCTCGTCGGGCGTGAAGGGCTGCCGGCGGCCCGGGTACCAGAGCTGGCTCCAGTCGATGGGATTGGAACTCATCGGCCCAGTGTAGGAGCGGCCCGGGCCGCGGCGGCGCCGCCGCGCGGCGAACGGCCGGAGCGGTCGCGCCAGCGGTGGATCAGCGCGTCTGGCTGGCGGTGCTGATGACGATGTTCGGTGACGGCAGACAGTCGCCAGGGGGCAAGAAACCGCTCCACGCAAGGCAGGGGGCGTTTCGGCTCGCCGTGATGACCTCGGCACCGGCGGTCACCTGCCCGAAAACGGCATAGCCGCCCGAGGCCGTGTCGAGCGCGGGGTTGTTGACGAGGTTGATGAAGAACTGTGACGTGGCCGAGTTGAGTTCGTTCGTCCGCGCCATCGCCACGCTCAGCGCGGTGTTCGACAGGCCGCGCCCGACCTCCAGCACGATCGGCGGCTGGGTCGGCTTGGGGACCGGGCTGCTGCCGCCGGCCGTCAGCGGAGCCGCAAAGCCGCCGCCCTGCAGCACGAAGTTCGGTGCGTGGCGGTGGATGACGGTGCCGTTGTAGAACCCACTGCGCACGTAGGCCAGGAAGTTGTCCACCGTCACCGGTGCCGCCGCGGGGTTCAGCGTCATCACCAGCGTGCCGCTGACCGCAGCGCCGTTGCTCAGCAACATCGTCACCTGCGGCACGGGCGTGTTGAACGGCACCTGCGCCAGCACAGCGCCGCCCGCGCTGACCGTGACCACCTGATCGCCCGTGGCACCCGAGACGGTGCAGGTGTAGTAGGCCGTGGTCGCAGAGCTCACGAACGGCTCGGTGGTGCTGCGAGCAAAGCTGCGGCATCCCGGCGAGCTCAGTGTGAGCGCCCCGTCCAGCCCAGTGCCGACAAGAGTGACCGTCATCGTCTCGCTGTAGCGCACAGTCGTGGCGCTGAACGCGGTGACAGCGACGTTGCTGCCGCCGCTGCCGCCGCCGCCGCAGGCCGCCAGCAGCAGGCCGGCAAGGGCGGCGGCCCAACTCGCTGGTCGCTGAAGAGAAGCCGGGGTCGGGTTGCGCTTCATCGTCGGTATTCCGGGAGAGTAGGCCAAAGAATGCGGGCCGGGGCGCTATTGAAGCATCAATCGAGCCATGCCGCGCCAACTGAAGAGGCTGCCGGGGCTCTTCGTCTCCTCCAGCAGCCCCTGCAGTTTGCCCAGGATGGCCGGGCTGCGGCGCGCGCGGCTGACCACGAGGTTGGCGATCCAGGGCCAGCGGTTCACGCGGTCGGCCACCTCGTAGGAATCGAAACGGGGCTTCAGCGCCGCCAGCGCGGCGCCGTAATGCGCCTGCACGGCCGCATCGTCGGCTGCCGCGGCGCCACGGCCGCCGGCCAGCAGGGCGTCTGCGGCCGCCAGCCCCGTCTCGAGCGCCTTGCCGATGCCCTCGCCAGTGAAGGCATAGGTGCTGCCGATGGCCTCGCCCGTGCCCAGCAGGCCAGGGCGGCCGAAGCGTGCGCCCTGCAGCGAGCAGCGCAGCGGCGCGCCCTTGAGATCGCCGTCCCAGGTGCCTTCCCGGGCCAGCCGGCGTGCCGGCTCGTAGACCTCGCAGAAGGCCTCGAACAGGCGGCGCAGGTTCGGGCCGTTGCGGCGCTGGCCGCTGCCGTCCGCCCCGAGCCCGTAGCTGCCGATGACGCCGGTGCCGATGTTGAAACGGTCGCCCGGGGTGGGGAAGATCCAGCCGTAGCCGCCCCGGAGCCGCGGGTGCCACACCAGGCGCAGCTCGTGGATCTCGGCGGCCAGGCCCGGGTGGTGGACATAGCCGCGCAGCGCCACGCCGCTGGGCGCCTGGCGCTGCGCCAGCCCGGCGGCCACCAGAGGCGGGGCCGCCGCGCCGGTGGCCAGCACCACCCAGCGCGCGGCCACCTCGGCCACGGCGCCGTCGCGCGCCACCAGCCGCGCGCCGACCACACGCTCGGCCGGCGTGCCGGTGTGCTGCAGCAGCGGCCGCTCGAATCGCCAGGGCATCGCGAGCACGGCACCGGCGCGCTCCGCCGCCCGCACCAGCACGTGGTCGAGTTCACGCCGCGGCAGCACGCACAGCGTGCCGGGCACGTCGACATGGTGGCCGCGCGGCGCCACGCAGCGCACGGTGGACACCGGCTGCGCCAGCGCCAGCACCTCGTCGAGCACGCCCAGGCGGGCCAGCGCGGCATGGGCATCGGGGATCAGGCCGTCGCCGCAGACCTTGTCCCGCGGGAAGGCGTGCTGGTCGACCAGCACGGCGTGCAGGCCGTGCGCAGCCAGGCGCTGCGCGCAGGCGGCACCCGCCGGGCCGGCACCCAGCACCAGCACGTCGCAGGCCAGGGGCGGCGCAATCGGTCTCATCTTGCGCGGCATTGTAGGGAGCCGGCCTTGACCTGATCGCGCGGCCGATGCTCAGCCGCGTCGCGGCGGCCAGCGCCACCAGGCCGCCGCCACCGCCAGCCCGAAGGCCGTGTAGGCGGTGGCGAACACCCACCTCGGTGCGGTGTAGAAGAGAAGTCGGTGCAGCCACAGCTCGATGAAGCCCTGCTCGGGCAGCACCTCGCCGGCCTGGGCGCGCAGCCACCACTCCAGCGTGGTCAGCGGACAGGTGATGCCCAGCCAGGCCTGCGCCACCACGGTGGCGATGGCCGTGCCGTGCAGCAGCCGGAACCAGGGCCGGTTGACCCAGGGCCAGCGCGGGCCGCCCGCGGCGTGGCGCAGCAGGTTGCCCGCCACCACCAGCACGAGGCCGCCGACCACGAACAGCACCACCGCCGCGTGCAGCACCAGCACGGCATCGGCAGCGGCGCGCCACATCGCGGTGGCCCTACAGCTTCATCTCCAGCCGCAGCTGCCAGTTCGTGTCGCTGGGGCCGGTGCTGAAGCGGCGCGTGCGCTCGTCGCCGCTGCCGACGCGGACGTCGGTGAGATCCAGCGTGCTGCTGTCCTGCGGCGCCAGGTTGTTGGCCAGAAGACGCAGGCCCAGCGCCGGGTTGAAGGTCCACAGCGCGTACAGATCCCAGACGCGCTTGCGGTTTTCGGTGCGGGTGCGCTGCTCGTCCAGGCGCGTGCGCGTCTCGGGCACGAGGTTGATGTTGCCGCCGGCCGCGATGGGCGTGCCACGGAAACGGTAATCGGCGCCGACGTTGAGCGTGCCGCGGGCCTGCTGGTCGAGCCGGTTGTCGGGGCCGGGCACGCTGTCGACGCGGCTGTGGAACAGCGCCGCGTTGGCGCGCAGCTCCACGCGTGGCGCACCAGCCACGAGCTGGTCGACCCGGAATCGGGCCTCGACTTCCAGCCCACTGGTGCTGGCATCGCCGATGTTGCGCTGGCGGCTCACCCAGCGCGGGACGGTGCTCCAGGGCACCGTCTCCAGCGTGGTGGTGCCGCGGATGAGGTTGCTGATGCGGCGGTGGAACAGGTTGGCGCTGAGGATGCCGCCGCCCTCGAGGTAGCGCTCCACGGCGAGGTCGATGCCGGTGGCCAACTCGGGCTTGAGGTCCGGGTTGCCGGCGCTGTCGGGCGAGGTGGCCGAGTTGCTGCGGTCGGCCGGGGGAACCGGAAAGTCGCGGCTGAGGGTGGGCCGCGCGATCAGTGACGCCGTGGGTGGGCTGCGGTAGCTGCGCGTGAGCGAGACGCGGATCTGGTCGCGGCTCTTCGGGTCGGGCCGGTAGACGGCATTGAGCAGCGGCGTCCACACGCTGCTGGTGTTCTCGGGGCGCGCGCCCTGGCCGCTGTCGCCGCGTGTGGTGATGCCTTCCCAGCGCAGGCCGAGGTTGGCGCCCCAGTTCGGCGTCGGGTTCCACTCGTCCTGCGCGTAAGCGGCCAGACGCAGCGTGCGGGCGCTGAGCGTGTCGCCGAAGTCGGCCAGGTCGGGCACCGAGACCCGGGTCTCGTTGCGCGAGACGGCCTCGATCTCGCCGCCGAAGACCAGCGCGTGCTCGGGCGTGCTGCCCGCCGGGCTGGCGGCGGCACTGGGGGCGCCGGGCACCGGGGGCCGTTCACGGCCGCCGGCCACCAGTGAGCCCTTCAGCGACACGCTGGCCGACTTCTCGCGCACCTCGGTGCGGTCGTCGAAGGTCTTGCGGAAGTCCGCCGGCAGGCCCTGGCCGCCCAGCTCCAGTCGCAGTGCGGTGTTGCGCGCGCGGAAGGCCCCGGCGTTGCCGCCCAGCTCCAGGCGCACGTCGCCGACGCGCTGGCGCCACATCGCGCCAAGGCGGGCGTTGGTGAACTGGCCATCGCTGGCGGTGGTGGCGGTGTCGAACAGCGGTGGCGCGCCAGGCCGGGCCAAGGCCTGGTCGAGCACGACGGTGCCGCGGCCGGAGTTCTCGCTGTGGAACACGCTGGGCATCAGCGTCAGCGAGTCGCCCTGCCCGGCCAGCCGCCATTGCAGCCGGGCATTGAGGTTGGCGCCGAAGCGCTCATTGCGCGTGCGGCTGCGCGCCTCGCGCGACTCCAGCAGCGTGCCGTCCGCCAGGCTCTCCACCGTCGTGGTGGTGGTGTTCTCGTCGCGGCTGCGGAACTGGAAGAAGTTCGCGCCCAGGGTGTAGGTGAGCGCGCCGCTGGTGTCGTTGTGGCTCCAGTTGATGCTGCCGCGCGGCTCGCCGCCCTCGGTGCCCAGGCTGGCGCGCAGGTCGTTCAGGCGGATGCGGAAGCCTTCGCGCGTGATGATGTTGATGGTGCCGGCGATGGCCCGTGCGCCCGTCTCGGCGGTGGGGGCGCGGAGGATTTCGATGCGCTCGATCTGGTCGGGGCTCAGACTGTCGAGGTTGAAGCCCGGGCTGATGCGCTGGCCGTCGATGAGGATCTGCGTGAAACCGCCGCCCAGGCCACGCATGCGCGGCGGCCCGCCGCGGCCGGGCGCGCCGGGTGTCGTCACGCCGGGCAGGCGGCGCAGCACCTCGCCGACGGTGGCGTCGCCGAACTTGTCGATTTCCTCGCGGCCGACGATGATCTTCGCGGCGCTGGCGCGGCGGCGCGCCTCGGTGTCGGAGTCACGGCCGCCGGTGATCTCGACGCGTCCGGCGGCCGTGGGTGGCTGGCTGGTGGGCTGTGCGCCAGGGGCCGCTGGTGGGACCTGGGCTGCGGGCGCAGAGGCCGGCGGCGCGGACGGCGCGGGCGTCGACGCTGGCGCTGACCCGGCGGCGCTCGGCGGGGCAGGGGGCGGGGTCTGAGCCAGTGCAGTGGCGCTGGCGGCCAGCCAGGCGGCCACGGCCAGCACCTGGGGCGAGCGGGGGTTCGGCGGACTTGTCGAAGGCATCGCCCGATTGTGGTCTCTGGTGCGCCGCCGGGCAGGACCAAGACCATGAGCAGCCATGAGGGTCACCCAAAGACCATGAGGGTCAGGTCTCCCATCTCCCATCTCCCGGCTCCCGCCGCCAGTCCACAAGACCATGAGGGTCAGGTCTCCCATCTCCCATCTCCCGGCTCCCGGCTCCCGCCGCCAGTCCACAATCGGCGCCCCTTGAGTCCCCCGCCGAATCCGCCCTCCCCGCCCCTGGGCCTGCCTGCGCTGCGCCAGCGTCTGTCCGCGCTCGGCGCCGGTCCGCAGCACGAGGCGCGTGTGCTGCGCGACTGGCTGCAGTGCCGCGACCCTGCCGCCGCCCGGCGCAAGCCCGAGCACTTTCTGCCTCGGGCGTTGCGCGACGACTTCGCGGCCCTGCAGACCGATCTGGCCCGGCTGGCGCAGCCCGTGTCGCAACACGCAGGCGCTGATGGCGCGTTGCGGCTCATCGTCGGGCTGCACGACGGCGCCACCGTCGAGAGCGTGCTGCTGGCCCCCACGCGCAGCCCGGCGCTGTGCGTGAGCACGCAGGTGGGCTGCGCGGTCGGTTGCACTTTCTGCGCCACCGGCCGTGGCGGCCTGGAGCGCCAGCTCGGCAGCGCCGAGATCGTGGCCCAGGTGGTGCTGGGGCGGCGCTTGCGGCCGGTGCGCAAGGTGGTCTTCATGGGCATGGGCGAGCCGGCGCACAACCTCGAGGCCGTGCTCGAAGCCATCGAGTGCCTGGGCACCGAGGGCGCCATCGGCCACAAGCAGCTGGTGTTCTCCACCGTCGGCGACACCCGCGCCTTCGAGCGGCTGCCGCGCCAGCGCGTCCGGCCGGCGCTGGCCCTGAGCCTGCACACCACCAAACCGGCGCTGCGCGAGCAGCTGCTGCCGCGCGCGCCGCGCATCGCGCCGGCCGATCTGGTGGCCGCAGCCGACGCCTACGCGCGCGCCACGGGGTATCCGGCGCAGATCCAGTGGACGCTGATCGACGGCGTCAATGATGGCGACGACGAGCTCGAGGCGCTGGCCACGCTGCTGGCGGGCCGCCACGCCATGCTCAACCTGATCCCGTTCAACGAGGTCGAGGGCAGCGCCCTGCGCCGCCCACCCCTCGAGCGCGCCGCCGCCATGGCGCGCTGGCTGCACCGGCGCGGCGTGCTGACCAAGCTGCGCAACTCCGACGGCCAGGACGTCGACGCCGGTTGTGGCCAGTTGCGGGCGCGCCACGACCGCGCCCTCGTGCGCCCGGTGCGGCTGCTGCGCACGCCTGCTGCCGACCGTTCGCCCGCCTGAACCACGGCTGGCACGTCGCAGCCTGCCTTTCGCCCCGGCGCCGGCAGCCCGGGGCGCAAGGCCGCCCACAATGCGGGGCATGAAGCTCACCCGCCTCTTGCTCGCGCTGGCCGTCGGCATCGGCCTGGCCGGGCCGCTGGCCCTGGCGCCCGCACACGCCACTGCGCCGCCGGCCCTGAAGCTCGAACCCTGCCGCCTGCGCGGCGTCGAGCACGACGCGCTGTGCGGCGTGCTCAAGCGCCCGCTGGACCCGACCCGCCCGCAAGGGCCGGCCATCGACGTGCATGTGGCCGTGCTGCCGGCGCTGGCGCGCAACAAGAAGCCCGACCCGGTGTTCCTGCTGGCGGGCGGCCCCGGCCAGAGCGCCATCGGCCTGGCGGCCACGGCCGAGGGCCTGTTCGCGCGGCTGCTGAACCGGCGCGATGTGGTGCTCGTCGACCAGCGCGGCGTTGGCCGCAGTGCCCCGCTGGCCTGCGACGATGACGAGCCTTCGGCGCCCCTGGCCGGCCGGCTCGACAACGAGGACGTGGCCCGCTTCGTGACGCGCTGCCGCGAGGCGCTGCAGAAGCTGCCGCACGGCGACCTGCGCCAGTACACGACGACCATCGCCATGCAGGATCTCGATGCCGTGCGCGCGGCCCTGGGGGCCGAGCGCATCAACCTCATCGGCGGCAGCTACGGCACACGCGCCGGACTCGAGTACGCGCGGCAGTTCCCGCAGCGCGTGCGCCGCCTCGTGCTCGACGGCGTGGCGCCGCCTGACATGGCGCTGCCGGCCACCTTCTCGCCCGACGGCCAGGCGGCGCTCGATGCCGTGTTCGCGGCCTGCGAGGCCGACGCCGGCTGCCGCGAACGCCACCCGCGGCTGCGCGAGCGCTGGCGCGCCTTCGGCGCCACGCTGCCCAAGGCCATGCCGGTGACGCACCCGCTCACCGGCGCGGTGGAGACACTCACCGTCACGCGCGACCTGCTGGCCGCGCAGCTGCGGCTGCCCCTGTATGTGCCGGCGCTGGCCGCCGCCTTGCCGGCGGCCATGGAACACGCCCTGCGGGGCGACCTCGGGCCGCTGCTGGCCATGAGCCTGGGCCTGTCGGCGCGGCGCGAGTCGCAGCTTGCCATGGGCATGCACTTCAGCGTCGTCTGCGCCGAAGACCTGCCGCGCATGGCCCAGGCGCAAGAGCCGCCCGGCGCCGACTTCGGCACGCAGTTCGCCGAGCTCTACACCCGCCTGTGCGCCGACTGGCCCCGGGGCAGCGTGCCGCCCGCCTTCTACCGCGTGCCGACGCTGGCCGCGCCCTCGCTGGTGCTGTCGGGCGGCGCCGACCCGGTGACGCCGCCGCGCCACGGTGCGCGCGTCGCGCAGGCCCTGGGCGACTCGGCACGCCACGTGGTGGTGCCGCAGGCCGGCCACGGCGTCATGGCCCTGCCCTGCCTGCGCGACGTGCTGTTCCGCTTCGTCGATGCCGAGACCGATGCCGCGGCCCAACAGCTTGAAGCTGGCTGCGCCGCCGCGCTGCCGCGCCCGCCGGCCTTCGTGCCCCTGTCACCCGCCGCGGCCGCCGTGCCGGGAGCCCCGCGATGATCCAGGTGCAGCATCTTCGCAAGCGCTTCGTCCAGGGTGGGGGCCTGCCGGGCCTGGGCGGCGGCAAGGCCCGGGTCGTGCAGGCGGTGGACGGTGTCGACTTCACGGCCGCCGACGGCCGCATCACCGGGCTGCTGGGCCCCAATGGCGCCGGCAAGACGACCACGCTGCGCATGATCGCGGCGCTGCTGGTGCCCGACGAGGGCCACATCACGGTCGACGGCATCGACGTGGCGGCGGACGCCCGCGCGGCGCTGGCGCGGCTGGGCGTGCTGTCCGACGCACGCGGCCTGTACCCGCGCCTGACGGCGCTGGAGAACATCGTCTACTACGGCCGGTTGCACGGCATGACGGCGGCGGCGGCGGCGGCGCGCGCGGCGCACCTGGCGCGCGTGCTCGACATGACGCCGCTGCTGGACCGCCGCACCGACGGCTTCAGCCAGGGCGAGCGCATGAAGACCGCGCTGGCCCGCGCCCTGGTGCACGACCCGCCCAACATCGTGCTCGACGAACCCACCAATGGCCTGGACGTGCTGGCCACGCGCGCCCTGCGCGAGGCACTGCGCCGGCTGCGCGACGACGAGGGCAAGTGCATCGTCTTCTCGACGCACATCATGCAGGAGGTCGAGCGCCTGTGCGACCGGGTCGTCGTCGTCGCGCACGGCCGCACGGTGGCCGAGGGCACGGTGGCCGAGCTCATGCGCCGCACCGGGCAGGCCGACTTCGAGGAAACCTTCGTCCGCCTGGCCTTCGCCGCCGAGGCCGGCCCTGCCGCCGGGAGCGCCCCATGATCGCCGCCGCCTTTGCCGTGTTCCGCAAGGAACTCACCGACGCCCTGCGCGACCGTCGCACGCTGCTGATGGTGCTGCTGTCCAGCGTGGCCATCGGGCCGCTGGTGCTGGTGCTGATCGGCGCGCTGGTGTCGGGGCTGGAGAAGCGGGCCGAGGCGCGCGAGATCGTCGCGGTGGGCCTGGAGCATGCGCCGACGCTGCGCAACTTCATCGAGCGCCAGACCTTCACCATCCGCGACGCCCCGGCCGACTTCGAGGCCCGGTTGCGCGACAACCGCTTCGGCGACCCGGTGATCGTGGTCGCACCCGGCTTCGAGGCGGCGCTCGCGCGGGGTGAGATGCCGCTGGTGGAGCTGGTGTCGAGCAGCTCCAACCAGCGGGCGCAGGCCGGCGTGCGGCGCGTGACGGCTCTGCTGCAGGGCTTTGGCAACGAGCAGGCCACGCTGCGGCTGGTGATGCGCGGCGTCAGCCCCGCTTTGCTGCGCCCGGTGGACGTGGCCGAGCGCGACGTCGCCGACCGCACCGCGCGCGCCGCCCAACTGGCCACGATGGTGCCGTTTTTTGTGCTGATGGCGGTGCTGTACGGCTCGCTCAACGCCGCGCTCGACACGACGGCCGGCGAGCGCGAGCGTGGCTCGCTGGAGCCTCTGCTGATGAACCCGATGCCGCACGCGGCGCTGGTGCTGGGCAAGTGGGGCGCGGTGGCTGCGGTGGGCATGCTGATCGCGCTGCTGAGCTGCTTGAGCTTTCTGCCTGGGCAGTGGCTGATGCGCAGCGAGGCGCTGGCGGCCATGTTCCGCTTCGGCCCGGTGGAGGCCGCGGCCTTCATCGCGCTGCTGCTGCCGCTGGCCGGCGCGCTGGCAGCCTTGCTGATGGCCATCGCCATCCGCAGCAAGAGCTTCAAGGAGGCACAGGCCGGCACCACCATCGTGATGCTGGCCGCGTCCTTGCTGCCGCTGGTGACGGTGTTCAACCAGGAAGGCGTCGCCCCCTGGCACTACTGGGTGCCGGCGCTGGCCCAGACCACGCTGATGGGCCAGGTGCTCAAGGGCGAGGCGCTGGCCGCACCGCAGATCGCGGCCTCGGTGGCCTCGAGCCTGCTGCTGTGCGCCGTGGCACTGTGGGCGGTGAGCCGGCGGCTGCGGGCTGCGGCGCTGAAGTGAGCGCTCAGCGCCGGGCGGGGTGGGTGATGCGGGTCACCCGGGGCCTTGCGTCAGGTCAAGGCAAGGCCAGTCTGTCGCTGCCGAGGCCTGAAGGCCGCGCGCACCCAGAGCCAGCGGGATGCCGGGGCTGGCCTGCCCTTCCTCCACACGGCTCGGCCCTGCTCGGCCAGGCGTTCGGCCGCCGCTGCCTATGATGGTCGGATGGATGCGGAAAGAACATCGGCTCAGGCCTTCATCGAGCGCTGGCTGGGCGTGACGGCGAGCGAGCTGGCCACCGCGCAGACCTTCGTCATCGACCTGTGCGAGCTGTTGGGCGTGCCCAAGCCGCACCCCACGCCGGCGCAGGACTACATGTTCGAGCGCCCCGTCACCTTCAGCCACGGCGACGGCTCCAGCAGCGCCGGCCGCATCGACTGCTACCGACGCAGCCACTTCGTCCTGGAGGCCAAGAAGCTGAAGGCCGGCGCGCACACCAAGGGCTTCGACGACGGCCTGCTGCGCGCCCGCAGCCAGGGCGAGAGCTACGCCCGCGCGCTCCCGGCCGAGGAAGGCCGCCCGCCCTTCGTCATGGTGGTGGACGTCGGCACCGTCATCGAGGTGTACGCCGAGTTCAGCCGCAGCGGCGGCACCTACACGCCGTTCCCCGACCCGCGCAGCCATCGCATCCTGCTGGCCGACCTGGCCAAGCCCGAGGTGCTGGAGCGGCTGCGCAAGATATGGACACAACCGGATGACCTCAACCCGGCGTTGATCGCCGCCAAAGTCACCCGGGATGTGTCCAACAAGCTGGCTCTGCTCGCCCGTTCGCTCGAGCAAGCCGGGCACTCGCCGCAGACCGTCGCCGCGTACCTCTCGCGATGTCTCTTCAGCATGTTCGCGGAGGACGTCGAGCTGCTGCCCAAGGGCTCCTTCCAGGCGCTGTTGCTCAAGCACCGCCAGGAACCGGCCACCCTGCAGCTCATGCTGCGCAGCCTGTGGGCCGACATGGACCGGGGCGGCTTCTCGGTGGCGCTGGTGCAGTCGGTGCTGAGGTTCAACGGCAAGCTGTTCAAGGGCGACAGCGCCGATGGCTACAGCCTGCTGCTCACGCCGGGGCAGATTGACCTGCTGGTGCAGGCCGCCCGCGCCAACTGGCGCGAGGTGGAGCCGGCCATCTTCGGCACCCTGCTGGAACGCGCGCTGGACCCCAACGAGCGCCACGCGCTGGGCGCCCACTACACGCCCCGCGCCTACGTGGAACGGCTGGTGCTGCCCACGGTCATCGAGCCCCTGCGCGCCGAGTGGGCCAACGCCCAGGCCGCCGCGCTGCTGCTGGCGCACGAGGCCGCCGAGCTGGAAGCCCACCCGCCCGAGGTCAAGACCAAGAAGGACTTCGCCGCGCTCGACCGGCACAAGGCTGCCGTGCGCGCCAAGTGGGCCGAGGCCCACCAGCAGGTCAAGGACTTTCTTCACCGCCTGTGCACCCTGCGCGTGCTGGACCCGGCCTGCGGCAGCGCCAATTTCCTGTACGTGACGCTGGAACACCTGAAGCGCCTGGAGGGCGAGGTCCTGAACCAGCTCAGCGCCCTGGGCGACACCCAGGACGCGCTGGGCCTGGCCGGCGAGACCGTCACCCTGCAGCAACTGCGCGGCGTGGAGCTGAACGAACGCGCCGCCGCCCTGGCCGAGCTGGTGCTGTGGATTGGCTTCCTGCAGTGGCACATCCGCACCCAGGGGCGTGCCAACGTGGCCGAGCCCGTGGTGCACGACTACGGCAACATCGAGCACCGGGACGCCGTGCTGGCCTACGACCGCCAGGAGCCGATGACCGACGCCAGCGGCAAGGTGCTGACCCGCTGGGACGGCGAGACCGTCAAGCCGCACCCCGTCACCGGTCAGCCCGTGCCCGACGAAGCCGCTCAGGTGGTGCAGTGGCGCTACGTGAACCCCCGGCAGGCCGAGTGGCCCAAGGCCGACTTCATCGTCGGCAACCCGCCGTTCATCGGCAACAAGCGCATGCGGGTGGCTCTGGGCGATGGCTATGCCGACGCCCTGCGCGCCGCCTGGCCTGATGTGCCCGAGAGCGCCGACTTCGTCATGTACTGGTGGCACAAGGCGGCCGAGACGGTCCGCCGGGGGCAGGCCGAGCGCTTCGGCCTCATCACCACCAACAGCCTGACCATGATCTTCAATCGGCGGGTGATCGAGACGCACCAGGCCGCCACCCCGCCGCTGAGCCTTGCGTATGCCGTGCCGGACCATCCGTGGGTGGACAGCGCCGATGGCGCTGCGGTACGCATTGCCATGTCGGTGGGGGTGCGGGGCAAAGCCGAGGGCAAGTTGCAGATCGTCACCCTGGAGCGGGAGGCCGACAGCGGCGAGGTGGCTGTGGAACTGCTGACCCGGCAGGGCGTCATCCATGCCGACCTCAAGGTCGGCGCCAACGTCGCCGGGGCAAAGCGGCTGCAGGCCAACGACCGTTTGTCCAACCGGGGGGTGATACCCCACGGGGCCGGGTTCATCGTCACCCCGGACGAGGCGCGGAGCCTCGGCCTGGGCACCGTTCCGGGCTTGGATCAGCACATCCGCCCCTACCGCAACGGCCGCGACTTGACAGGCACGCCACGGGGTGTCCTCGTCATCGACTTGTTCGGGCTCCAGGCCGACGACGTACGGCAGGGTTTCCCGGCGGTCTATCAATGGTTGTTGGAACGGGTCAAGCCGGAGAGGGACGAGAACCCACGGCGCCGGGTGCGCGAACTGTGGTGGCTCTTTGCCGAGGCACGCGTGGTGATGCGCCGCTCGCTGCTGGGCTTGCCGCGCTACATCGTGACTGGGCAGGTGGCTAAGCACCGGGTGTTCCAGTGGCTGGACGCCTCCATCCTGCCGGATGACAAGCTCATCGCTGTGGCCAGTGCCGACGCCCTGCACTTGGGCGTGCTGTCCAGCGCCGTGCATGTTGGATGGGCGTTAGCCGCTGGCGGGCTGCTGGAGGACCGGCCGGTCTACAGCAAGTCCACCTGCTTCGAGGCATTCCCCTTCCCTGACCTGGACCCAGCGGGCGCGCTCGCCGAGCGCATTCGCACCCTGGCCGAGCAAATCGACGCCCACCGCAAGACCCAGCTCGCGGCCCACCCGGACGCCACGCTCACGGCCACCTACAACGTGCTGGAGAAGCTGCGCAGCGGCGAGGCGCTGACCGCCAAGGAGAAGGTCATCCACGAACACGGCCTGGTGGCCGTGCTCAAGAGCCTGCACGACGAGCTGGACGCTGCCGTGCTGCAGGCTTACGGCTGGGCCGACCTGACCCTGCCGGCCGACACCGACACGCTGCTGCTGCGGCTGGTGGAGCTGAACGCCAAGCGCGCGGCCGAGGAAGCAGCCGGTTCGGTGCGCTGGCTGCGCCCGGAGTTCCAGCAAGCGGGGCTCGGCGAGCAGGCGGCCCTGGACACCGGGGCGCAGGGCGAGGACGAAGACGACGACGCCGAGATCAAGCCTACCCAGGCCGCTGTGGTGCAGCGCCCGTGGCCCACGGGGCTGACCGAGCAAATCAAGGCCGTGGCCGAGGTGCTGGCCGGCGCCGGGCGCAGCCTGGACCTCGAAGGCCTGGCCGGGCACTTCAACGGCCGGGGCCGTTGGCGCGACCGTCTGCCCACGCTGCTGGACACCCTGGCCGCCTTGGGCCGGGCCCGGGCGGTGGGCGAAGGCCGCTGGGTCGATGCCGGGGTCTAGGAGCGTGGGTGGCTGAAATCCAGCCCCGCGCTCCTGGGCGTTTGCGCGCCGACTCGCCGCCGGGCATGCCCGTTGCTGGCGACGATGGCGATGGTGCGATGCAGCATGATCCACGTCGCTCACGGCAGTTCATCGGCCCCCTAAGCGACGTACTCTGCAGGCCTTCCTGCGCGAGGTCGAGTTGTCGCCGCGATGTGACAGACGCTTCGCCAAGGCAGCAAGCGATTGGCTATACTCTACGAACTTATCCGCTGGCAGCGTGCTGTCGGCTCAAGGGCCACCTCGGGTGGCCCTTGCTTTTTCTGGGGGCAAGGGCGTGAAGACCTATGTCTACATCGACGGCTTCAACCTGTACTACGCCATCAAGGATACAGGTTGCAAGTGGCTCAATCCAAAGCGCATGACCGAGCAGTTGGTGCCCTCGGCGCGGGTCGAGAAGGTGCGGTACTTCACTGCGCGGGTCTCTGGTGCCGTCGATGCCGGCGCACCAGGTCGGCAACAGGTCTTGTTTAAGGCTCTGGCCACGGTGCCTGAAGTCGAGATTCACTTCGGGACTTTCCTGGCGAAGTCGAACTGGCGGCCGGTGATGTTGCTGCCGGTGGCACGCCGAGCGCTCACTGATGCGGCTGGCGGCGCCACCACCCTGGCGCCAGGCCACGTGGCTGTCGGTGTAGATGGGGCACTGGCTAACAGCCGACCTGAGCGGCTGCCTGTGGGTAGCTATGGAAATGGGGGGGCTGGTGGCAAGCCCTCAGCGCTGCCCGATGCGGTGAAGGCCCAGGTTTTCACGATGGAAGAGAAGGGTTCTGACGTCAATCTGGCAGTTCACTTGGTCAATGACGCGTGGGCCGGACGATTCGATGCTGCCGTGGTGGTGTCGAACGACACGGACTTGGTGGAGCCGATACGCATCGTGGCGCAGGAACTGGGCAAGCCTGTCTTTCTGTTGACGCCGCCCGGCAGGTTTGGAGCAGCGAAGCCACTCGCCCAAGTCGCAACCCACCAGCGGCACATTCGTCAGGCGCACCTGCAGTCGGCAGTTTTCCCCAACCCGGTCATCGGCGCGGACGGACATCCCATCCCGAAACCGGCGAGCTGGTGACCCGCTGCGATGACGCTGTGGGTGGCATCGCAAGATTCCATGCCTGGGGATGGCCTTCGGCGTGAGCTGCACGCTCACAGGCCGCATGGCGGTGGAGAGACGGCCTCGTAAAATCAGCCGATGCTGCACCCCCAGGAATTCGACGTCATCGTCGTCGGTGGTGGCCATGCCGGCACCGAGGCGGCCCTGGCCGCCGCCCGCATGGGCTGCGACACCCTGCTGCTGACGCACAACATCGAGACCCTGGGGCAGATGAGCTGCAACCCCAGCATCGGCGGCATCGGCAAGGGCCACCTCGTCAAGGAGGTCGACGCCCTGGGCGGCGCGATGGCCGGGGCCACCGACGAAGCCGGCATCCAGTTCCGCATCTTGAACGGCAGCAAGGGCCCGGCCGTGCGCGCCACACGCGCGCAGGCCGACCGGGTGCTGTACCGGGCCGCCATCCGGCAGCGGCTGGAGAACCAGCCCAAGCTGTGGCTGTTCCAGCAGGCGGTCGATGACCTCATGGTGGAAGGCGACCGCGTGGTCGGCGCCGTCACGCAGATCGGCCTGCGCTTTCGCGCGCGGGCGGTGGTGCTGACGGCCGGCACCTTTCTCGATGGCCGCATCCATGTGGGCCTGCAGAGCTACAGCGCCGGCCGCGCGGGCGATCCGCCGGCCGTGAGCCTGTCGGCACGGCTCAAGGAGCTGAAGCTCCCGCAAGGCCGGCTGAAGACCGGCACGCCGCCACGCATCGACGGCCGCTCCATCGACTTTGCCCGGCTGCAAGAGCAGCCTGGCGACCTCGACCCCGTGCCCGTGTTCAGCTTCCTGGGCCACGCCGGGCAGCACCCGCGGCAGGTGCCGTGCTGGATCACCCACACCAACGCCCGCACGCACGCAATCATCCGCGGCGGCTTCGACCGCAGCCCCATGTTCACGGGCGTGATCGAGGGCGTGGGCCCGCGCTACTGCCCAAGCATCGAGGACAAGGTCAACCGCTTCGCCGACAAGGACAGCCACCAGATCTTTCTCGAGCCCGAGGGCCTGACGACGCACGAGTTCTATCCCAACGGCATCAGCACCAGCCTGCCGTTTGATGTGCAGCTGGCCGCCGTGCGCTCGCTGCCGGGGCTGGAGCAGGCGCACATCCTGCGGCCCGGCTACGCCATCGAGTACGACTACTTCGACCCGCGCTCGCTCAAGCCCACCTTCGAGACGCAGGCGATCCGCGGGCTGTTCTTCGCCGGGCAGATCAACGGCACCACGGGCTACGAGGAGGCCGCGGCGCAGGGCCTGTACGCCGGCGCCAACGCCGCGCTGCAGGCGCAGGGCCGCGCGCCGCTGACGCTGCGGCGTGATCAGGCCTACCTGGGCGTGTTGGTGGACGACCTCGTCACCAAGGGCGTGACCGAGCCCTACCGCATGTTCACGAGCCGCGCCGAGTTCCGGCTGCAGCTGCGCGAGGACAACGCCGACTTGCGCCTCACGGCGCTGGGTCGCGAGCTGGGCCTGGTGGACGAGCGCCGCTGGGCGGCCTTCAACACCAAGCGCGAGCGCCTGGAGCGCGAGCTGCAGCGCCTGCGCACGGTGTGGGTGCGGCCGGCCACGCTGGCGGCCGAGGCCGCCGAGCGCCTGCTCGGCAAGGCGCTGGAGCACGAGTACGCGCTGGCCGACCTGTTGCGCCGGCCCGGCGTGGGCTTCGACGCCGTGGCCGAGGCGGCGGCCTTGGCGGGCCATCCGCAGGCTGTTTCACGTGAAACGCTGCGGGCCGAATGGGGGGCCGACGCCGCCGACACGGTGATCGAACAAGTCGAGATCGCCACCAAGTACGCCGGCTACATCGAGAAGCAGCAAGACGAGGTGGAGCGCAGCGCCGCGCATGAGCAGACGCCGCTGCCGGCCGATCTGGACTACACCCAGGTGCACGCCCTGAGCTTCGAGGTGCGGCAGACCCTGCAGCGCCACCGCCCGGCCACGCTGGGGCAGGCCTCGCGCATCTCGGGCGTGACGCCGGCGGCCATCTCGCTGCTGCTGGTGCACCTGAAGAAAAAACGTCTGGGCCCGTTCGCGGTGCCCACCACCGCCCCGCAGGACCACGCGGCCTGAAAGCCTGTGACGGCCGCCGCCCACGCCGACGAGCAGCGCCTCGCCGACCTGTCTGCCGCGCTCGGGCTGCCGATCAGCCCGGCGCAGCGCGCCGCCCTCGTGGCCTACGTCGACCTGCTGGCCCGCTGGAACGCCACCTACAACCTGACGGCGGTGCGCGACCGCGGTGCCGTCTGGGCCCAGCACATGGCCGACTGCCTGGCGGTGTTGCCGGCGCTCGACCACCATCTCAGCGAAGCCGGCGCTGCGCGTGTGCTGGACGTGGGCAGCGGCGGCGGGCTGCCTGGCGCCGTGCTGGCGCTGATGCGGCCGGCGCTGAACGTGACCTGCATCGACGCCGTGGGCAAGAAGGCCGCCTTCGTGCGGCAGGTGGCCGGTGCGCTGCAACTGCCGAACCTGCACGCCGCGCACGGCCGCGTCGAGGCGCTGCGCGCGCCGGCCTTCGACCTGATCACCAGCCGCGCCTTCGCCGCGCTCGCCGACTTCGTGCACCTCACCCGCCCCTTGCTCGCGCCCGGCGGGGCGTGGATGGCGATGAAGGGCAAGCGCCCCGACGACGAACTCGCCGCCCTGCCCGACGACGTTTTGGTGTTTCACGTGGAACCGATCGCCGTGCCCGGGCTCGATGCCGAACGCTGCCTCGTCTGGATGAAGCCCAGGACCCCATGAGCCCCAAGACCCTGACTGCCGCCGTCGCCACGCTGCTGCTCACCGCCGCCGCCCACGCGGCCGAGCCCAAGCCCGCGCCGCCGCCGCTGCAGCCCCTGGCCAGCCTCGACGTGCCGTCCTACATGGGCACCTGGTACCAGGTGGCCTGGTTCCCCAACCGCTTCCAGAAGCAGTGCGTGAGCGACACCCAGGCCCTCTACCGCCAGCGCGACGACGGCCGCATCGAGGTGCTCAATCGCTGCCGCCTGGCCGCCGGCCGCTTCGACGACGCCGACGGCATCGCCCGGCCGGCCGGTGCCACGCTGCGCGACAACCGGCTGAGCCCGGCCACGCTGGAGGTGAGCTTCCTGCCCGCCCTGCTGCGCTGGATTCCGGCCTGGGGCCGTTACTGGGTGGTGGCGCTGGCCGACGACGGGCGCTATGCCGTGGTCAGCGAGCCACAGCGGCAGTACCTCTGGGTGCTGGCGCGTGCGCCGCGCCTCACGCCCGAGGACGAAGCGACGATACGATCGCTGCTCATCCGCCAAGGCTTCGAGCTCAGCCGCTGGCAGGCCCACCCCCACACGCCCTGACGCGGCCGCGGCCGCCGACACCCCCGCCCCATGTTCGGCATCGCCGATTTCGGCGCCTTTTGCGCCGCCATCCTGCTGTTCCTGGCCCTGCCGGGCCCGGGCACCTTCGCACTGCTCACAGCCACCGGCCAGGGGGGCCGGCGGGGCGGCGCCGCGGCCACGCTGGGCGTGATTCTTGGCGACCAGGTTCTGCTGTGGCTGGCGGTGGCGGGCGTGGCGGCGCTGCTGGCGGCGCACCCCGCCGTGTTCAAGGCGGTGCAGTACGCCGGCGCCGCCTACCTGGCCTGGATCGGCCTGAAGCTCATCGTCTCGCGGGGTGGCGAGGCCTCGCCCATCCGCATGCATGCCGGCCATTACGCCCGTCAGGCCTGCCTGATCACGCTGCTCAACCCCAAGGCCATCGTCTTCTACATGGCCTTTTTCCCGCTCTTCATCGACCCGGCCACGCACCAGGGCCTGCCCACCTTCGCCGCGATGGCCGTGACGATCGCCGTGATCAGCGCCCTGTACTGCCTGGCCCTGGTGGCGCTGGCCGACGCCGTGAGCGCCTACGTGCGCGCCCACCGCCGCCTGGCCGCCCTGCTGCAGCGCCTGGCCGGTGTGGCGCTGGTCGGCTTCGGCATCAAGCTCGCCGCGCCCTGATCCGGCCTCGAAGCCCCATGCGCATCTTCTGCATCGCCAACCAGAAAGGCGGCGTCGGCAAGACGACCACCACCGTCAACCTCGCCGCCGGGCTGGCCCAGATCGGCCACCGCGTGCTGCTCGTCGACCTCGATCCGCAGGGCAACGCCACCATGGGCTCGGGCATCGACAAGCGCAAGCTCGAGTCCACGGTGTATGACGTGCTGCTCGGCGGCATCGGCGTGGCCGAGGCCCGCCAGCCCAGCCCGCGCGGCGGCTACCACGTGCTGGGCGCCAACCGCGAGCTCGCCGGGGCCGAGGTCGAGCTGGTGCCGATGGAGCACCGCGAGCGCCGCCTCAAGCACGCGCTGGCCGCCGTGCAGGCCGAACACGACTTCGTGCTGATCGACTGCCCGCCGTCCCTGAGCCTGCTCACGCTCAACGGCCTGTGCTCGGCGCACGGCGTGATCGTGCCCATGCAGTGCGAGTACTTTGCGCTCGAGGGCCTGTCGGACCTCGTCAACACCATCAAGCAGGTGCACGCCAACCTCAACCGCGAGCTCGAGATCATCGGCCTGCTGCGCGTGATGTTCGATCCGCGCATCACGCTGCAGCAGCAGGTGTCCGATCAACTCAAGGCGCACTTCGGCAACAAGGTGTTCGAGACCGTCATCCCGCGCAACGTGCGCCTGGCCGAGGCGCCGAGCTACGGCCAGCCGGGCGTGACCTTCGACCCCGCCAGCAAGGGCGCGATCGCCTTCGTCGAGTTCGCGCGCGAGATGGCGGCGCGGCTGGGCCCGAAGCGCGCCCCGGCCGCCGCCCCCGCGGCCTGACCGCGATGTCGTTGCCAGCCGTGCTGCTGTCGCGCGTGGAGGACGCCGGCCTCAACGCCAGCGCACCGCCGGGCCAGTGGTGGATCGACGGCTGGCTGGTGCGCACCCTGCCCGGCAAGGCACGGCGCGCGCGCTGCGTCAACGCCCTGATGCCCGGCGTGCTGCCGCTGGACGAGCGCATCGCCGCGGCCGAGGCGGCCTGCGCCCGCACCGGGGTGCCGCTGATCGTTCGCGTCACGCCGTTCACGCAACCGGCCGATCTGCCCGAGGCGCTGCGCGCGCGCGGCTTCGAAGCGGTGGACCCGACGCTCGTGCTGGTGGCGCCCACGCTGCCGGCCACGGCACCGCCGGCCGTGCCCGCCGGGCTGCGGCTGGAGGCACTGGATGGCGACGCCTACGCCGAGGTGGTGGGCGCGCTGCGCGACTCGCCGCCCGAGCACCGGCGCAGCCATGCGCTGCGCCTGGCGCACTCGCCCGCGCCCTACCGCGGGCTGGCGCTGCGGCGGGCCGACGACGGCGCGGTGCTGGCCTGCGGCCAGGTGGCCACCGAACCGCCGTTTGCCGGGCTGTACGACATCTTCACCCATCCCGAGGCGCGCAACCAGGGTCTGGCGCGCCTCTTGTGTGAGCACCTGCTCTCGCAGGGCGCCAGCCTGGGCGCAACCATCGGCTACCTGCAGGTGGACGCCGCCAACCCGCCCGCACTCGCGGTGTACCGCCGGCTGGGCTTCGTCGACGGCTACGGCTACCAGTACCTGGAGCGCCCCGGGCCCTGAACGGCCGGGCCGCCCACCCAGGCTGCGCTACAGCCCCAGCCCTTCGTCCAGCCCCAGGTGCACGTTCATCGCCTGCACCGCGGCGCCGCTGGCGCCCTTGCCCAGGTTGTCCAGCCGCGCCACCAGCAGCGCCTGCGTGGCGTTGGCAAAGACAAACAGCTCCGCCCGGTTGCTGTCGTTGCAGGCCTGCACGTCCAGGAAGCCGGCCTGCAGCGTGGCCGCGTCGCGCAGCGGCATCACCTTCACGAAGCGCTCGCCGGCATAACGCGCCGCCAGCGCCGCGTGCACGGCCTCGGGCGTGGTGCCCAGCGCCTGCGTGTGCAGCGGCACCGTCACCGCCAGCCCCTTGTAGTAGCTGGCCACCACCGGCATGAAGACCGGCGGCACCGTCAGGCCCGTGTGGGCCATCATCTCCGGCAGGTGCTTGTGCTGCAGGCCGAGTGCATAGGGGCGTGGCGAGGTGAGCGCCTGCTCCAGCGCTTGGGCCTGGTACTGCGCGATCATCTTCTTGCCGCCGCCGGAATAGCCGGTGATCGAGGTGGCACTCAGCGGCGTGGCGGGCGGCACCAGGCCGGCATCCACCAGCGGCCGCAGCAGCAGGATGAAGGCGCTGGCGTGGCAGCCCGGGTTGGCGATGCGCTTGGCATGGCGGATGGCCTCGCGCTGCCCGGCGCACAGCTCGGGCAGGCCGAACACCCAGCCCGGCACGGTGCGGTGCGCGGTGCTGGCGTCGATCAGGCAGGTGCGCGGGTTCTCCACCAGCGCCACGGCCTCGCGCGCGGCGGCGTCGGGCAGGCACAGGAAAGCCACGTCGGCGGCGTTGAGCAGCCGCGCGCGCTCGGCAGCGTCCTTGCGCTGGTCGGCAGCGATCTTCAGCAGCTCGATGTCGCGCCGGCCGGCCAGCACCTCGTGGATGCGCAGGCCGGTCGTGCCTTCCTGGCCGTCGACGAACACGGTGAACGCCATGGCTGCCCTTTCCGCTCGCGGCTCGCGCCGCTCATGATGCAATGCCGCAAAGGATAAACGCCATGCCGCCATCGACGCGTGTTCTTGTGCTGCCCGGATGGCTGAACTCCGGCCCGGCGCACTGGCAGTCGCGCTGGGAGGCCTTGCACGGCTTCGAGCGCGTGCAGCAGGCCGACTGGGACTGGCCGCGCCGCGGCGACTGGATGGCGCGCCTGGACGAGGCCCTGCTCGCCGAAGCCCAGCCGGTGCTGCTGGCCGCGCACAGCCTGGGTTGCCAGCTGGTGGCGGCCTGGGCCTTGCACTCGGCCCACACCGCCCGCGTGGCCGGCGCGCTGCTGGTGGCCCCGCCCGACACCGCGCGGCCCGACATGCCGCCCCAACTGGCCGGCTGGCGCCGCATCGCGCGCGGCCGGCTGCCGTTCCGCGCCATCGCCGTGTTCAGCCGCGACGACCCCTACTGCAGCCCCGAACGCGCCCGCGCCATGGCCGCCGACTGGGGCGCCGAGGCCATCGACGCCGGCCCGCGCGGCCACCTCAACGCCGACAGCGGCCTGGGCGACTGGCCCGAGGGCCTGGCGCTGCTGGGCTCGCTGGAGCCCGGGCCGCCTGCTCCCGCCGAGACGGGCCCCGCACGCTGAGACAATCCGCCGCCATGGTCACCAAGAAACCCAAGGGCCTGGGCCTCGGCCTGGAAGCCCTGCTCGGCCCCAAGGTCCCCGACACCCCCGCCGCCGCGCCCGAGGGGCCGCCTTCGGTGCTGCCGCTGGCGGCGCTGCGCCCTGGCGTCTACCAGCCGCGCACGCGCATGGACGAAGGCTCGCTGTACGAGCTGGCGCAGAGCATCAAGAGCCAGGGCGTGATGCAGCCCATCCTCGTCCGGCCGGTGGCGGAACCGGGGCACTACGAAATCATCGCCGGTGAACGCCGCTTCCGCGCCGCGCAGCTGGCCGGCCTGGACGAGGTGCCCGTGCTCGTCAAGCCGGTGGCCGACGAGGCCGCGGCGGTGATGGCGCTCATCGAGAACATCCAGCGCGAAGACCTCAACCCGCTCGAAGAGGCCCAGGGCCTGCAGCGCCTGGTGCGCGACTTCGGCCTCACACACGAGCAGGCGGCGCAGGCCGTGGGCCGCTCACGCAGCGCCGCGAGCAACCTGCTGCGCCTGCTGAACCTGGCCGCGTCGGTGCAGCAGATGCTGCTGGCCGGCGACCTGGAAATGGGCCACGCCCGCGCCCTGCTGGCCCTGCCCGCCGCCGAGCAGGTGATGGCGGCGCAGGAGGTGGCGGCAAAGAAGCTCAGCGTGCGCGAGGCCGAGCGCCTGGTGGCACGCCAGACCGCGGGCGGTGCCTCGGCGGCCAAGGGCCGGCCGGCGGCGCCCAAGCCGCGCGACATCGCCCGGCTCGAAGAACGCCTGGCCGACACGCTGACCGCGCCGGTGGAAATCCGCCTGCGCAAGGGCCGCGCGGGAGCCGGCGAGATCGCCATTGCGTTCGCCAGCCTCGACGAGCTCGACGCGCTGCTGGACAAGCTCGGCGCCGCCGAGCGCTGAAACCCCGTGAGGGGCGAGGCAACCCTGCCGACACCGGGTGAACCCGCCGCGGCCGCGGCCACGCGGCTTGCTATCCTGACCGGTTGATCCGATCCCCGCGTCACAACCCGGAGACCCTCAGACCATGCCGACGACCCTGATGCCCCAGCTGCTCGCTGCCACGCTGATCGCCACCGCCGGCACCGCGGCCCTGGCCCAGCCCGCCGTCATCTACGACATGGGCGGCAAGTTCGACAAGAGCTTCAACCAGGCCGCCCACGCCGGCGCCGAGCGCTGGAAGAAGTCCAGCGGCAAGAACTACCTGGAGTTCGAGGTCAGCCAGGCCGCCCAGCGCGAGCAGGCCTTCCGCCGCATGGCCGAGCGCGGTGCCGACCCCATCGTCGGCATCGGCTTCAGCCAGGGCTCCAGCGTCGACAAGGTGGCGCGCGACTTCCCAAAGCTGCAGTTCGCCATCATCGACAGCGTCGTCAACCTGCCCAACGTGCAGAGCATCGTGTTCAAGGAGCACGAGGGCAGCTTCCTGGTGGGCATGATGGCCGCGATGGCCAGCAAGACCGGCAAGGTGGGTTTCGTCGGCGGCATGGACATCCCGCTGATCCGCAAGTTCCAGTGCGGCTTCGAGCAGGGCGCGAAGTTCGCCAACCCCAAGGCCGAGGTCGTGGCCAACATGACCGGCACGACCCCCGCCGCCTGGAACGACCCCGCCCGCGGCGGCGAGCTCGCCAAGGCGCAGTTCGCGGCCGGCGTGGACGTCGTGTTCGCCGCCGCCGGCGGCACCGGCCTGGGCGTGTACCAGGCGGCCAAGGACAACGGCCGGCTGGCCATCGGCGTCGACAGCAACCAGAACCACCTGCACCCGGGCACCATGCTCACCAGCATGGTCAAGCGCGTGGACGTGGCCGTCTACGAGGCTTTCAAGGGCGTGAAACCGGGCGTCTCCGCCCTGGGCCTGAAGGAAGGCGGCGTGGACGTCGCCATCGACGAGCACAACGCCAAGCTGGTGACGGCCGACATGAAGAAGCGCGTCGACGCCGCGCGCGCCGACATCATCAGCGGCAAGATCAAGGTCATCGACTTCATGGCGAACACCGCGTGTAAGTGACCCCCCCCGTAGCGGCTTCGCCGCTCCCCCCCAGGGGGGCGCCGCCAGCGGCCCGGCTGAGCCGGTTCCGCGGCGGCCGCTTGATGGGCGCTTGGCGCTGCGCGCCTTCGCTCGAATGACACCGCCGGTCCCCGATTCCGTCCTCATGTCATCTCCGCCCGCGGTGGCGATGCGCCACATCGAGAAGCGCTTCGGCGCCGTGCACGCCAACCGCGACGTGAACCTCACGGTCGCGGCGGGCACCGTGCACGGCATCGTCGGCGAGAACGGTGCGGGCAAGAGCACGCTGATGAGCGTCCTCTACGGCTTCTACGAGGCCGACGGGGGCGAGATCCTCATCGAGGGGCAGCCCGCGCAGATCCGCGGCTCGCGCGAGGCCATACGCCTGGGCATCGGCATGGTCCACCAGCACTTCATGCTGGTGGACACGCTCTCGGCGCTGGACAACATCATGCTCGGCGCCGAGCCGGGTTGGAGCCTGCCCCAGGCGCGCGCCCAGGTGCGCACGCGGCTGGATGCGCTGATGCGCGACACCGGCCTGGTGGTGAAGCTCGACGCGCTGGTGCACGAACTGCCCGTGGGGGAGCGGCAGCGGCTGGAGATCCTCAAGGCCCTGTACCGCGGCGCGCGCATCCTCATCCTCGACGAGCCCACGGCCGTGCTCACGCCGGCCGAGACCGAGCAGCTGTTCGAGACCCTGCGCGGCCTGCGCGCGCGCGGCACCACCGTGCTGCTGATCACGCACAAGCTCAAGGAGATCATGGCCCTGTGCGACGCCGTCACGGTGATGCGCGGCGGCCGGGTGGTGCTGGACTGCGCCATTGCCGACACCAGCATCGACGGCCTGGCCGAGGCCATGGTGGGCCGCCGCGTGAACATCGGCCGCGGTGTGGTCGCGGCACGCGAGCCCGGTCCCGTGCTGCTGCGCGCCCAGGGCCTGAACTGGGCCGACGGGCTGGGCGTGCCGCGCCTGGTGGACGTGTCGCTCACGCTGCACGCGGGCGAGATCGTCGGCGTCGCCGGGGTCTCGGGCAACGGCCAGAGCGAGCTGCTCGACGTGCTCTCGGGCCTGATGGCGCCGGCCCAGGGCCTGCTCGAACTCGGCGGCCAGCGCTTCGAGCCCGCGCACTGGCTCGACCCGCGCACCGCGCGCACCCTGCGCGTGGCCCACGTGCCGGAAGACCGCCACCAGCGCGGCCTGGTGCTGCCCTTCGACGCCTGGGAGTCGGCCACGCTGGGCTACCAGGACGCGCCGCGCTACACCGCCCGCGCCCTGCTGGCCTGGATGCGCCAGCGCCGCATGCGCCAGGACTGCGCCGAGATGATGGAGCGCTACGACGTGCGCCCGCGCAACCCGCTGCTGCGCAGCAGCCTGTTCAGCGGCGGCAACCAGCAAAAGCTCGTGCTCGCGCGCGAGGCCCAGGGTGGAGAACACGCGCCGCAGGTGCTGCTGGTGGGCCAGCCGACGCGCGGCGTGGACATCGGCGCCATCGAGTTCATCCACGGGCGGCTGCGCGCGATGCGGGACGCCGGCGGCGCGGTGCTGGTGGTGTCGTCGGAGCTCGACGAGATCCTCGCGCTGTCGGACCGCGTGATCGTCATGAACGCCGGGCGCGTGGCCGGCGAGCTGCCGATCGCGCAGTGTTCCGAGGCGGCGCTGGGCCGGCTGATGGGAGGGGCGCATTGAAGCGGCTTCGCCATCAGGCGCATCCACAAACCGTTCGCGCTGAGCTTGTCGAAGCGCCCGTGGTCCGCACGGGGCTTCGACAGGCTCAGCCCGAACGGATCCAGACACTCGAGCGCGACCTGGCATGAGCCAACCCATCGAACTGCCGCGCTGGATGGACGTGGCCCTGCTGCCCGCCGTCAACCTGGCCATCGCGCTGCTGGTGGCCGGCGGCGTGACGCTGCTCGTGGGCTTCGACCCCGCCGAGGTGCTCACGCTGCTGGCCAAGGGCGCCTTCGGCTCGCCGGCCGGCATCAGCTACACGCTGTACTACGCCACCACCTTCGTGTTCACGGGGCTGGCGGTGGCCATCGCCTTCCATGGTGGCCTGTTCAACATCGGCGGCGAGGGGCAGGCCATCATGGGTGGCCTGGGCGCGGGCCTAGCGGCGCTGGGCTTGAGCGCCCACCTGCCGGCCGTGCTGATGCTGCCGCTGATGGTGCTGGCGGCTGCCGCCTTTGGCGGCGTGTGGGGCGCGGTGCCCGGCGCGCTGCAGGCCTGGCGCGGCAGCCACACGGTCATCACGACCATCATGTTCAACTTCATCGCCTCGGCGCTGCTGGCCTACCTGCTGGTGGGCGCGCTGAAGGAGCCCGGCAACATGACGCCCGAAAGCCGCGCCTTCGACCCCAGCGCGCGGATGCCCGGCGTGCACGAGCTGCTGGGCGCCCTGGGCATCGAGTGGCCGCGCACGCCGCTCAATCTGACGGTGTTCATCGCCGCCGCGGCCGCGTGGGTGGCCTGGCTGGTGCTCTGGAAGAGCCGCGGCGGCTACGCGCTGCGCGCCGTGGGCTTCTCGCCCGGGGCCTCGGTGTACGCCGGCATCCAGCCGCGCAAGCTGGTGGTGCTGAGCATGGCCGCGGCCGGCGCCCTGGGCGGCCTGGTGGGCGTGAACGAGCTCGCCGGTGTGCACGGCCGCCTGCTGCCCGACTTCGTGGCCGGCGCGGGTTTTGCCGGCATCGCCGTCAGCCTGATCGGCCGCAACCACCCCGGCGGCATCGTGCTGGCGGCGCTGCTGTTCGGCGCGCTGTACCAGGGCGGCAGCGAGCTGGCCTTCGAGATCAACGGCTTCAGCCGCGACATGGTGTTCATGCTGCAGGGGCTGATCGTGCTGTTCGCGGGGGCGATGGCGCACGTGGCGGCGCCAGCGCTCTTCAAGCTGTACAAGGCCGCGGGCGGGGGTCAGGCCGAGCGCCGGGCCGCCCCAAGCCGGCCCGGCGCCACCCCGGGGGACCGGGCGGCGGCCACGCCGACCGAGGGGCCAGACGATCGTGGATGAGGTCTTCTTCGGCACCATCGTCGCCAGCACGCTGCGCGTGAGCGTGCCGCTGATCCTGTGCGCGCTGGCCGGCGTGCTGTGCGAGCGTGCCGGCGTCATCGACCTCGGCCTCGAGGGCAAGATGCTGGCCACGGCCTTTGCCACCGCCGCCGTGGGCGTCACCACCGGCAGCCTGGGCCTGGCGCTGATCGCCGCCGTGGCCGTGGGGCTGGCGCTGTCCATGCTGCACGGCTACGCGTGTGTCAGCCACCGCGGCGACCAGGTCGTGCTGGGCATGGCCATCACGATGACGGCGGCCGGCCTCACGGTGGTGCTCGGCATCGCCTGGTTCGCGCAGGGCGGGCAGACGCCGGCCGTGCCCGAGGCCGTGCGCCTGGACGGCTGGTTCGGCGGCCTGGGCGACGCGCTGAAGACGGTGCCCTTCATCGGCACCGCGCTGGCGCTGGCCTTCACCGGCCACAACGCCATGGTCTACGGCGCGCTGGCGCTGGTGGTGGCGGTGTGGTGGCTGCTGTACCGCACGCGCTTCGGCCTGCGGCTGCGCGCCGCGGGCGAGAACCCGGCCATGGTCGATGCCGCCGGCGTCAGCGTGAAGGCGCTGCGCTACCAGGCCCTGGCGCTCAACGGCGTGCTGGCGTCTCTGGCCGGCGCCTACCTGGTGCTGGCGCAGAACCCGAGCTTCATCCCGCACATGACGGCCGGCCGCGGCTACATGGCGCTGGCCGCACTCATCTTCGGCAAGTGGCACCCGGTGGGTGCGCTGTGGGCCTGCCTCTTGTTCGGCTTTCTCGATGCCATCAGCATCCGGCTGCAGGGCGCCGCGCTGCCCGCCTTCCTGGGCGGCGGCCAGGTGCCCGTGCAGGCCATCCAGGCCCTGCCGTATGTGCTGACCGTCGTGCTGCTGGCCGGCTTCATCGGCAGCGCCGTGGCGCCCAAGGCGCTGGGGCGCCCTTATGTGAAGGAGCGTTGAATGGCGAAGTCACTCGTGGTGTCGTCGGTCGTGCTGATGTCGATCGTGCTGCTGGCGCTGCCCGGCTGCAGCAGCCGCGCCGCCTACCAGACCGTGCAGGGCTGGCAGCAGCAGGAATGCCGCAAGCTGCCCGACGCCGCCGAACGCCAGCGCTGCCTGAATAGCACCGCCGCCAGCTACGACGACTACCGCCGCCAGCGCGAGGCGGCGCAAGGGCCGAAGTGACGGACCCAGCCGCCGCGCTGGATGCGCTGATCGCTGCCGCCCGCGCCGTGCGAGCCCATGCGCACGCGCCGTACTCGCGTTTCGCGGTGGGTGCGGCGGTGTTGGACGAGCAGGGCCGCATTCACGCCGGCTGCAATGTGGAGAACGCCGCCTACCCGCAAGGCTGGTGCGCCGAGACCTCGGCCATCGCCGCGCTGATGGCCGCCGGAGGCCGGCGCGTGATGGCGGTGGCGGTGTGCGCGGTGGCGGCGGAGCCGGTCACGCCGTGTGGCGGCTGCCGACAGAAGATCCGCGAGTTCGCGGCCGACGACTGCCCCATCTACGTGGCCGACGAGCAGGCGCTCGTCGCCACCTTCACACTGGGGCAACTGTTGCCGTGCAGCTTCGGGCCCGCCCACCTGAACTTGCCCCAGGCCTGAGACCCACCCGCCATGAACCTCGCCGCACGGCTGCGCCAACACCCCCGCCCCAGTTTCGCCACCGCCGCCTTGCTGGTGCTGGGCGCCTATGCCCTGGCCATCCCGTGGCTGGCGCGCCATGCACACGAGCCGCTGCCCGACTGGACGCTGGCCATCGACCTGCTGCTGGTGCTGCCGCTGCTGTACTGGTGGCTGCAGCCGGCGCCGCGCGGCCGCGCCGCGGGCCTGGGCGCGCTGGCGGTGGCGCTGGCCGGCATCTGGGTGGGTGCCTGGCTGTTGCCGGCCGAGAACAAGCAGGTGTGGCTGTGGCTGGAGCCGCTGCGCTGGGTGGTGATCGGCGCGCTGGTGCTGGTGCAACTGGCGCTGGCCACGCTGGCGATTCGGCAGCTGGCCGGTGTGATGGGCCGGCTGCGTCAGGCGATGAAGGCCGGCCGCTTGGTGGACGGGCTGGTGGAAACCGAGCTGCACGCCGTGCTCGAGGCGCAGGCCGCGCGCACGGCCCGCGTCACGGGCCAGCCTGTCGGCGGCGCGCTCCGGTGGGTCCAGCTCGAAGCGCGGTTGTGGCTCTACGCGCTGGCGCCCCGGCGCTGGCTCGACGCCACGCCCGCCGCCGGCGAGCAGTGGTTCGGCGTGCACCGCCAGGGCCAGAACCTGTCCAACCAGATGGGCTTCGTATTGCTGGCGGCCGTCGAGATCCCCATCGTGCATGTCCTGCTGCACCTGATGTGGAGCCCGCTGGTGGCCGGCATCGTGACAGCGCTCAGCGTCTACGGCGCGCTCTTCCTGTGGGCCGAGGCGCGCGCCACGCGCTGGCGGCCGGTGGCGCTGGATGCCACGACGCTGCACCTGCGCCACGGCCTCGTCGTCGACGTGCAGGTGCCGCGCACCGCCATCGTGGCCGCCGTGGTGCACCGCGGCGCCACGCCGGCGCGTGCCAGCGGCCGGCTGCACCTGGTGGGCATGGGCCGCGCCAACCTGCACCTCACACTCGCCCCCGGCACGCGCCTGGCCTTGCTGACGGGCGAGCGCGAGGTGCACGAACTCTTCATCGGCGTCGACGAGCCCGAGCGGCTGCAACGCGCCTTGTCCGAACCCGGAACACACACCCCATGAGCCTCGACGACCTCGTCGCCAGCAGCGCCGCCACGCTGCGCCAGCGCCTCGGCACCCGCCAACCCCGGATCGCCGTGCTGCTGGGCAGCGGCTGGGGCCTGCTGGCCGAGCAGGTGCAGGACGCCGTCTCCGTGCCCTACACCGAACTGCCCTCCTTCCCGGTGCTGGCCATCGGCGGCCATGCAGGTGTGCTGAAGGCCGGGCGGCTGGGCACGCAAGAGGTGATCGTGCTCGCCGGCCGCAAGCACACGTATGAAACCGGCGAGGCCGACGGCATGAAGGGCGTCATCCGCACGCTCGCGGCCCTGGGCGTGCAGGTGCTGGTGCAGACCAACGCCGCCGGCAGCCTGGACGCCGCCATGCCGCCCGGCACGGTGATGCTGATCGAAGACCACCTCAACGTCGTGCAGCGCAGCCCGCTGGTGGGCGAGAAGGGCGACGGCCGCTTCGTCGACATGGGCGCGGCCTACTGCCCCACCTTGCGCGCGCAGGCGCAGGCCGCCGCGCTGGCCGCCACCGGGCAGCCGCTGCCGCGCGGCGTGTACGCCTGGGTGCTGGGCCCACAGTTCGAGACGCCGGCCGAGATCCGCATGCTCAAGGCCTTCGGCGCACAGGCCGTGGGCATGAGCACGGTGCCCGAGACCATCCTCGCGCGCCATGCCGGCCTGCGTGTTCTGGCGCTGTCGATGATGACGAACATGGCCGCCGGCCTGAGCAGCGAGACGCTCAGCCACGGCCACACCATGGCCACTGCGCAGGCCGCGAGCGCCCGTGCGGTGCAGCTGCTGGTGGCGGTGGTTCAAGGCCTGGAGACCCCGGCATGACGCCTGGCATGAACGACCTCGAAGCCACCGCCCGCTCCGCACTCGCCTGCCTCGACCTCACCAGCCTGGCCGACGGCCATGACGCGGCCGGTGGCGAGGCCGAGATCGAGGCGCTGTGTGCCAAGGCCATCGGTACGCCCGGCCGTGGCGCCACTGCCGCCGTCTGCGTGTGGCCGCGGCTGGCCGCCTTCGCACGAGCGCGGCTGCCGGCGCACATCGCCGTGGCCGCAGTTGCCAACTTTCCGGATGGCAGCAGCGACATCGCGCGCGCCGTGCGCGACACCCGCGCCATCGTCGATGCCGGCGCGCAGGAGGTCGACCTGGTGCTGCCCTACCGCGACCTGACCGACGCGCCCGCGCTGCTGGCCGCCGTGCGCCGCGCCTGCGACGGCCTCGTGCTGAAGGTGATCCTCGAAACCGGCGAGATGGCCGACACGGCCACCATCGACGCCGCCTGCCGCATCGCGCTCGACGCCGGGGCCGACTTCCTGAAGACGAGCACCGGCAAAAAGACCGTCAGCGCCACGCCGGCCGCGGCCGGGCGGCTGCTGGCCGCCATCGCGGGCGATGCGGCCGCGCGCGGCCGTGTCGGCTTCAAGCCGGCCGGCGGCATCCGCACCGTGGCCGACGCCGCGCTCTACATCGACCTCACGGCCCAGGCGCTGGGCGCCGAGGCCGTCAACGCACGCCGCTTCCGCATCGGCGCCAGCGGCCTGCTGTCCGACATCGAAGCCGTGCTCGCGGGCACGCACCGCCCCACGCCGGGCACGACCTACTGAACGAGTCCGCCATGAACCTGATCCGCCACTCTGCCCTCGCCCTGGCCGCCACCGCCACGCTGCTGGCCGGCTGCGCCACGCCGTCCGTGCCGAAAGAACCCGTCATGCTGCGCGTGGTGGCCTTCAACGACCTGCACGGCCACCTGCAGACCGCGGCGCTGAACCTGCCGCATCCGAACCCCGCCAACCCCGCCCAGCCTCTGCGCGTGAACGTGGGCGGCACCGCCGAGCTCTCGGGCCTGGTGAAGGCCTTGCGCGCCAGCGCGAAGCACAGCGTGGTGGTGAGCAGCGGCGACGCCTTCGGCGGCACGCCGCTGATCAGCGCACTCTTCTTCCACGAGGCCACCGTCGACGTGATGAACCGCATCGGCGTCGACGTGGCCGCGCTGGGCAACCACGAGTTCGACGCCGGGGCGGCCGAGCTGCAGCGCGTGCTGGCCGGCGGCTGCCGCACGCCGCAGCCGGGCGACACCGCGATCTCCTGCGCGCTGGGCCGCCACGAGGGCGCGAAGTTCCCGCACGTGGCGGCCAACGTGCTCAAGGCCGACGGCACGCCGCTGGTGCCGCCCTCGGTCGTCAAGACCATCGGCGGCATCCGGGTCGGCTTCATCGGCGCCGTCACGCGCAGCACGCCCGGCATCGTCGTGCCCTCGGGCGTGGCGGGGCTGCGCTTCACCGACGAGGCCGACGCCATCAACGCCGAGGCCGCGCGGCTGCAGGCGCAGGGCGTGCAGGCCCTCGTCGCCACCATCCACGAGGGCGGCTTCAACGACGCCGCGCAGATGGAGTGGAACAGCAGCGCCTGCCCCGGGCGCCGCGGCGCCATCTTCGAGATCGAGCAGCGCCTGGCCCCCGCGGTGGACGTGGTGCTGTCGGCGCACACGCACCAGGGCTACGCCTGCCTCGTGAACGGCCGGCCGGTGATGCAGGCGCTCAGCTTCGGGCGCGGGCTCAGCGTGGTCGACCTCGTGCTCGACCCCGCCACCGGCGACGTCGACCGCAGCCGGACCGCGTTCCGCAACCTGCCGGTGTTCAACGGCCGCACCGAGGCCGCGCACCGCGAGCTCGTCATCGGCCAGGAGCCGGCGCCCTACGCCGCGGCGCTGCGCGCCGCCCAGCCCGACGCCGACGTGGCCGCGCGCGTGGCCGCCTACGCCGAACGCGCCCGGCCGCTGGCCGAGCGTGTGGTGGGCCGCATCGGCGGCCCCTTCGACACCGGGGCCAACCGCGGCAGCAGCAGCGCCGGCCGGCTGATCGCCGACGCGCAGCACGCCGCCACCCGCGCGCCCGACCGCGGCGGCGCCCGCTTCGCGCTGATGAACCCCGGTGGCGTGCGCGCGCCGCTGCCCTGCCGCGGCACGCCGCCCTGCGACGTGACCTTCGGCGACGTCTTCACCATGCAGCCCTTCGGCAACAGCCTGGTGGTGATGACGCTCACCGTCGCCGAGATCCGGCAGATGCTCGAGGACCAGCAGCGCCCGGGGCGCGAGCAGCCCAGCTTCCTGCTGCCGTCGAAGTCGCTGAGCTACCGCTGGGTGGCCAAAGCCCCGTACGGCCAGCGCGTGCAAGACCTGCGCATCGACGGCCAGCCCGTGGACCCCGCCGCCGCCATCCGCTTCACCGTCAACAGCTTCATGGCCGACGGCGGCGACGGCCTGAGCCTGCTGCGCCAGGGCCGCGACCGCCTGGGCGGCGAACTCGACCTCGACGCGCTCGTGGCCTTCCTGAAGGCCACGCCCAGCCCCAGCCCCGACGACCGCATCCTCGTCGTCAACGACTGAGCCCCCGTTCAAGCCAGGCCCCAGCACCCGTTCGGGCTGAGTCCCAGCACCCGTTCAGGCCGGGCCTCAGCACCCGTTCGGGCTGAGCCCCAGCACCCGTTCGGGCTGAGCCTGTCGAAGCCCCGCCCCGCACCACCTCCATGCCCTCACCCGCCGAGATCATCCGCACCAAACGCGACGGCGGCGCGCTGGCCGGGGCCGACATCGCGGCCTTCGTGCAAGGCCTCGTCGACGGCAGCTGGAGCGACGCGCAGGCCGCGGCGCTGGCCATGGCCATCGTCTGGCGTGGCATGTCGGCCGGCGAGACCACCGCGCTCACGCGCGCCATGACGCACTCCGGCCGCGTGCTCAGCTGGGCCGGCGCGGGCTTCGGCAAACCCGCCATCGACAAGCACAGCACCGGCGGCGTCGGCGACAAGCTCAGCCTCATGCTCGCACCCATGCTGGCCGCCTGCGGCGCCGTGGTGCCGATGATCAGCGGCCGCGGCCTCGGCCACACCGGCGGCACGCTGGACAAGCTCGAGGCGCTGCCGGGCTACCGCGTGGCGGTGGAGCCGGCCGAGTTCGAGCGCGTGCTGCGCGAGGCCGGCTGCGCCATCGTCGGCGCCGGGCCGCAGCTGGCGCCGGCCGACCGGCGGCTGTACGCGCTGCGCGACGTGACGGCCACGGTGGAGAGCGTGCCGCTCATCACCGCCAGCATCCTGAGCAAGAAGCTCGCGGCCGGCCTCGATGCGCTCGTGCTCGACGTGAAGTGCGGCCGCGGCGCCTTCGCGCCCACGCCGGCCGCTGCCCGCGCGCTGGCCGAGAGCCTGGTGCGCGTGGGCACCGCGGCCGGCTTGCCCACGCGCGCGCTGATCACCGACCAGGACGCCGTGCTCGGCCACACGGCCGGCAACGCGCTGGAGCTGCGCGAGGCGCTGGACTTCCTGACCGGGCCTGTCAGCGGCCGCGACGGCGGCGGCGCGCACGACACCGAGCCCGTGCAGCGCACGGTGACGCTGGCGCTGGGCGCCGAGCTGCTGGTGCTGGCCGGGCTGGCGCCCGATGCCGGCGTGGCCACCGAGAGACTGCAGCACAGCCTGGCCAGCGGCGCGGCCGCGGAGCACTTTGCGCGCATGGTGCGCGCGCTCGGCGGCCCGCCCGACGTGCTGGCCGACGCGCAGCTGCCCGTGGCCCCGGTGCAGCGGCCCGTGCGCGCGCCGCGGGCCGGCATCGTGGCCGCGATGGACACGCGGGCGCTCGGCCTGGCCGTGGTGGCGCTGGGCGGCGGGCGGCTGAAACCCGGCGACGCGGTCGACCCGCGCGTGGGCCTCGCGGCCGTGCGGCCCCGCGGCGCGGCGGTGGCGGCGGGCGAGCCGCTGGCCGTGGTGCACGCCGCCCACGAAGCCGCGGCCGACGAGGCCGTGCGCGCGCTGCAGGCCGCGTTCACGCTGGCCGACGCCGCGCCGGCGCGGCTGCCCGCCGTGCAGGCGGTGATCGGCTGACCGGCCGTGAAGGCGCCCGCCGCGCCGCCGCGCGTCAAGATCTGCTGCATCGCCGACGAGGCCGAGGCGCGCCTGGCGCTCGCGCACGGCGCGGCGGCGCTGGGCCTGGTATCGGCCATGCCCAGCGGCCCGGGCGTCATCGACGACGCCACCATCGCGCAGGTGGCCACGGCGCTGCGCGGCGAGCCGGTGCGCAGCTTCCTGCTGACGGCGCGCACACGCGCCGAGGACATCGCCGCGCAGCACGCCGCCGCGGGCACGACGACGCTGCAGCTCGTCGACCACGTGCCGCACGCCGAGCTGCGGGCGCTGCGCGCGCGCTGCCCCGGCGTCGAGCTCGTGCAGGTGGTGCACGTCACCGGCGAGGCCGCGCTGGCCGAGGCCTTGGCGGTGGCGCCCTTCGTCGACGCGCTGCTGCTCGACAGCGGCAACCCCGCCGCGGCCGTCAAGCAGCTTGGCGGCACCGGCCGCACACACGACTGGGCGCTCGCCCGCCGCATCCGCGACGCCGTGTTCCCGCTGCCGCTCTGGCTGGCCGGCGGCCTGCGCGTGCACAACGTGGCCGAGGCCATCGCCACCGTGCGGCCACACGGGCTGGACCTCTGCACCGGCGTGCGCGTCGACGGCCGCCTGCATGCCCCCACGCTCCTAGAGCCATGGACTCTCTCTCGCAAGCCGCCTTGGGCGCGGCGGTGGCCGTGGCCGTGATGCAGCGGCGCACGGCGGTCTGGAAGGCCGCCGCCTTCGGGGCCTTGGCCGGCACGCTGCCCGACCTCGACGTGTTCATCGACCACGGCGACGCCGTGCTCGACATGGTGCTGCACCGCGCCGAGACACACGCGCTCTTCTGGCTGACGCTGTTCTCGCTGCCGCTGGGCTACGGCACCGCGGCGTTGATGCGCGAACGCCCGCAATGGCGGCGCTGGTGGCTGGCGGCCTGGCTGGCGCTCGTCACGCACCCGCTGCTCGATGCGATGACGGTCTACGGCACGCAGCTCTTCCTGCCCTTCAGCAGCACGCCCGTGGGCGTGGGCAGCCTCTTCATCATCGACCCCGCCTACACGCTGCCGCTGCTGCTGGGCGTGCTGGCCGCGGTGGCGCTGGGGCGCCGCGCGGCGGCGCTGAAGGCCAACGCAGCGGGCTTGGTGCTCAGCACGGCCTACATCGGCTGGAGCGTGGCGGCGCAGGCCCACGTGGAAAGCGTGGCGCGCCAGTCGCTGGTGGCGCAGGGGCTGGCCGCCGACCGGCTGCTCGTCGTCCCCACGGCCTTCAACACCGTGCTGTGGCGCGTGGTGGCGGTGGACGAGGCCGGCAGCGCCTACCGCGAGGGCTTCTACTCGTTGCTCGACGCGCCCGCGCCGCCGGCGCAGCGCATCGCCTTCGACCGCTTCGAGCGCGGCAATGCCCTGGCCGCCGAGGCCGCCGGCGTCGAGCCCGTGCGCCGCATCCAGGCCTTCAGCGGCGGCTTCTGGGCGATGTCCGAGCAGGGCGGCCGCGTGCGCATCGCCGACCTGCGCATGGGCCAGGAGCCCCGCTACGCCTTTGCCTTCGCGGTGGCCGAGCGCGGCAGCCCGCTGCGCCCGCTGCAGCCCACCGAGCGCGTGGGCCGCCGCCCCGACCCCGAAACCGGCCTGCCCTGGCTGTGGCGGCGTCTGCAGGGAGAGCGGCTGCCGCCGCCGCGCTGAGCCGCACCGCCCATCGCGGCCCGGGCGCGCTTCGTCGCAGGGCCTGCCCCGGGGCGGCCTGGGGATGGCTAGGATCAGCGCTTTGCAACATCCGGAGCCCTGCCCATGACCCGTCCCGATCCGCTGCGCCGCGCCGCACTCCTCACCGCCGCCGCGCTGCCGGCCTCGCTGCTGCTGCCGCGCACCGTGCTGGCCCAGGCTGCGGCCGCGGCGCTGTCGTCGCAACCGCCGGGGTTGCCGGTGGCCGCGGTGCGCAACGTGCCCGAGACCTTCTTCGGCACCCCGGTCGACGACCCTTACCGCTACTTCGAGGACCCCAAGGCACCCGAGGTGGCGGCCTGGATGAAGGCGCACAGCGACCACGCGCTGGCCACGCTCAAGCGCATCGGCGGACGCGACGCGCTGCGCCGCCGGCTGGGTGAGATCGACGCCAGCGCCTCCGCCCGCGTGACCGAGGTGCAGCGGCGGGCTGGCGAGCTGTTCTTCTACCAGCGCCGGGGCGCCCAGGACGACCAGTTCAAGCTCTGCGTGCGGCGCGGCCTGGCCGGCGCCGAGCGGGTGCTGTTCGACCCCGAGACGCTGCACAAGGCCACCGGCACGCCACACGCCGTCAACTGGTACTCGGCCTCGCCCGACGGCAGCAAGGTGGCGCTGGGCGTGTCGTCCGGTGGCAGCGAAGAGGCCGCGATGCGCGTGCTCGACGTGAAGACCGGCCGCCGCCTCGGGCCCATCGTCGAGCGCACGCTGTTCGGCGGCGTGAGCTGGTCGCGCGACGGCCGGCAGATCTACTTCCACCGCATGCAGGCGCTGGCCAAGGGTGCGCCACCCACCGACAAGTACCAGCGCAGCATGGCCTGCACCATGCCGGTGGGTGGCGCCGAGCGCAGCATCCGCGTGCTGCTGCGCGCCGGCGACACGGCGCCGATCGACATCTCGGCCACCGAGTTCCCGTTCCTGGAGATCCTGCCCGACGGCCGCGCCATCGCCACCGTGATGGACGGCGTGTCGCCCGAGTTCTCGGCCTGGCACAGCACCGAGGCCGCTGTCCGCGCCGGCCGCCCGGCGTGGAAGAAGCTCTTCGGCCGCGAAGACGCCGTGACCTCCATGGCCGTGATCGGCGACCGCCTCTTCGCCACCACCCACCGCGGCGCGCCGCGCTACCGCGTCATCGGTGGGCGCCTCGACGGCTTTTCGCCGGCCACGGCCGCCACGCTGGTGCCCGAGAGCGCCCGCGTGCTGGGCTCGCTGGCCGCCGCCGCCGACGCAGCCTACCTCGATGTGCGCGAAGGCAACGTCAAGAAGCTGTTCAAGCTGGCCGCCGCCGACGGCGCGCCGCCGCAGGAGGTGCCGCTGCCGGTGCTGGGCTCCTTCAGCTTCGGCGGCATCGACGCCGCATTGCCGGGCGTGCTGCTGGAGCTGGAAAGCTGGACGCGGGCGCGCCAGATCTTCGCCGTCGGGGCCGACGGGCGCGTGGTCAACACCGGCCTGCAGCCCTCGGGCCCGTTCGACGCGCCGGGCAACGTCACCGCCACCGAGGTGATGGTCAAGAGCCACGACGGCGCGTTGGTGCCGATGAGCATCATCCACCGCAACGGCACGCCGCTGGACGGCAACAACCCCACCATCCTGTACGGCTACGCCAGCTACGGCATGACGGAGGAGCCCTTCTTCAGCCCCAGCCGCCTGGCCTGGATGGAGGCGGGCGGCGTGTTCGCGGTGGCCAACCCGCGGGGCAGTGGCGTGTTCGGCAAGGACTGGCACCTCGCGGGCAAGCAGGCCACCAAGCCCAACACCTGGAAGGACTTCATCGCCTGCGCCGAGCACCTGGTGGCCCAGAAGTGGACGCGGCCCTCGCGGCTGGCCATCTGGGGCGGCAGCGCCGGCGGCATTCTGGTGGGCATGGCCATGGCCGAGCGACCCGACCTGTTCGCGGTGGTGATGCCGGCCGTGGGCGCGCTCGATGCCGTGCGCTTCGAGACCACCCCCAACGGCATCCCGAACATCCCGGAGTTCGGCAGCCGCCAGACGGAGCCGGGCTTCCGCGCGCTGCTGGCCATGAGCACCTACCACGCCATCCGGGACGGCGTGAAGTACCCCGCCGTGCTGCTGACGCACGGCGTGAACGACCCGCGTGTCGAGGTCTGGAACACCACCAAGGTGGCGGCACGCCTCATGGCCGCCAGCGCCAGCGGCCGGCCGGTGCTGATGCGGCTGGACTACGCCGCCGGCCACGGCATCGGCGACACCAAGGCCCAGGTGCTGGACGAACGTGCCGACACCTTTGCGTTCGTGCTGTGGCAGACCGGGATGCCGGGCTGGGAGCTGGCGGGCGCGCCGGCCCGCTGACACCGGGCTGCGGCGCATGAACCCCACCGAAGCCGAGACCCTGGCGCGATACCGCCCCAAGGTGCTGCTGCACGAGCACCTCGACGGCGGCCTGCGCGTGGCCACGCTGCGCGAGCTGGCGCTGGCCCGCGGCCTGCCCCTGCCCGCGGCCGACGCAGCCGGCCTGGCAGCCTGGTTCGATGCCAACGCGCACGCCGGCAGCCTGGAGAAGTACCTCGAGGGCTTTGGACTGACCGTGGCTGCCATGGCCGCGCCCGAGGGCCTGCGGCGCGTGGCCCGCGAGGCCGCCGACGACGCGGCTGCCGACGGCGTGGTGCTGGCTGAGTTCCGCATCGCGCCGCTGCTCTTCGAGCCCCACGGCACCGGCGGCGACGACGCCGTCGAGGCCCTGCTCGACGGCTTGGCACGCAGCCGGCTGCCCCTGCTCACGCACAGCGGCCTCATCGTCTGCGCGATGCGGCACGAGGACGAGGCCGCGACGATGCGCGCCGCCGAGCTGGCGCTGCGCTGGATGGGCCGCGGTGTCGTCGGCTTCGATCTGGCTGGCGCCGAGCGTGGCCACCCCCCGGGCAAACACGCGCGCACGCTGGCCGCCGTGCGAGAGGCCGGCCTGCCGATGACGCTGCACGCCGGCGAGGCCGACAGCGCCGAGCGCGTGCTGGAGGCCGGCAGCCTGGGCGCGCGCCGCATCGGCCATGGCGTGCGGCTGGTCGACGCCCTCACGGGCGCCGCGCCCGCGGCGCTGCTCGACGAAGCCAAGGCCCTGGGCCTGCACCTGGAGGTCTGCCCCACCAGCAACGTGCACACCGGCACAGCGGCCAGCATCGCCGCGCACCCCATCACGGCGCTGTGGCGGGCCGGTGTATCGCTGAGCGTGCACACCGACAACCGGCTGATGAGCGGGGTCACGCCCACGTCGGAGGCCGCCGCACTGCTGCGCGAGACCCCGCTCACCGAGACCGACCTGCGCGCCATGACGCGCCAGGCCGCGGCGGCGAGCTTCCTGCCCGCCGCGGCGCGCCAGCGCGCGCTGGCCGAGCTCGGCTGATCAGCCCCGCTGCGGGCTCTCCAGCCAGTCGCACGCCAGGTGCGCCAGCACGCGCACGCCCAGCAGCAGGCCGGCCTCGTCGGCCTGGAACAGCGGCGAGTGGTTGGGCGCGGCGGTGCGCGCGTCCTGCCCCGGCGGCGTGACGCCCAGGAACACGAACAGGCCAGGCACCTCGCGCTGGAAGAAGCTGAAATCCTCCGCGCCCGTGACCTTGTCGATCGGCTCCAGCCCGGCACCGGCCACGCGCGCCAGCGTCGGCAGCATGGCGGCGGTGAGCGCCGGGTCGTTGACGGTGACCGGGTAGTTCTTCTGCACGCACACCCGGCAGCCGGCGCGGTTGCCGCGCGCGATGGCCTCGGCCAGCGTCGTCACGCGCTCGTGGATGTCGTCGCGCATGCCCTCGTCGAAGCTGCGGATGGTGCCGCGCAGCTGCACCGAGTCGGGAATGATGTTCTCGCGCACCCCGCCCTTGATCACGCCCACGGTGACGACCGCCGGCTCCTTGGTGATCTCCTGCGTGCGGCTGACGATGGTCTGCAGCCCCAGCACGATCTGCGCCGAGGTGACGATGGGGTCCACGCCCAGCCAGGGCGCGGCGCCGTGTGTCTGCCGGCCCTGCACGTCGATCCGGAAGTAGTCGGAGCTGGCCATCACCGGCCCGCTGCGCCAGCCCACGCGGCCGGTGTTCTGCCGGCTCGTGACGTGCAGGCCGAAGATGGCGCCGGGGCGCGGGTTCTCCAGCGCGCCCTCGGCGATCATCATCTTGGCGCCGCCGTCCTCGCCCTCAGGCGGCATCTCCTCGGCGGGCTGGAAGATGAACTTCACGCTGCCGGCGAGCTGCCCGCGCAGGGCGGCCAGCAGGCTGGCCACGCCCATCAGGATGGCGACGTGGCAGTCGTGGCCGCAGGCGTGCATCACGCCCACCTCCTCGCCGTTCCATGGCGTGCGCACGCGGCTGCGGAAGGGCAGCTCGTTGAACTCGGTCACGGGCAGCGCGTCCATGTCGGCGCGCAGCGCCACCACGGGGCCGGGCCGGCCGCCCACCAGCAGCCCCACCACGCCGGTGTGGGCCACGCCGGTGCGCACCTCGTCGAAGCCCAGGCGGCGCAGGTGCCCGGCCACGATGCCGGCGGTGCGGAACTCGCGGTTGCCGAGCTCGGGGTGCTCGTGCAGGTCGCGCCGCCACGCGATGACGGCGGCCTCCAGCGCGGGGGCGTGCTGCTCGATCAGGCTGGCCAGCGAGCTGGCGGCGGGGGCGATGCGGTCGGCGGGGGCGTTCATGCGGCGTGCGGAGCGTGGCGGCGGGGTCGCCGCATGCTACGCACCGTACGCGCCGGCACAAGCGCGGTCACCACGGGGGGCACCTCGGCCGCGGCGATGACGCCGCCGCCCAGGCAGACCTCGCCGTCGTAGAGCACGGCGCTCTGCCCCGGCGTCACCGCCCACTGCGGCTCGGCGAATTCGAGCCGGAAGCCGGCAGCCGTGGGCGCCAGCGTGCACGGCGCGTCGGCCTGCCGGTAGCGGGTCTTGGCCGCCAGGGCGCCCGGCGCGGGCGGCGAGCCGGCCACCCAGCTGCAGTCCGCGGCCTCCAGCCAGGGGCTCAGCAGCCAGGGGTGCTCGTGGCCCTGCACCACGTGCAGCGTGTTCGCGGCCAGGCTCTTGTGCGCCACGTACCAGGGCCGGTGGACGCCGGCCGCGTCGTGGCCGGCCACGCCGCCAATGCCCAGGCCCTGGCGCTGGCCGCGCGTGTAGAAGCTCAGGCCCACGTGGCGGCCCACCTCGGCGCCGGTGTCGTCGACGATGGGGCCGGGCGCGCGGCTCAGGTAGCGGTCCAGGAACTCGCGGAACGGCCGCTCGCCGATGAAGCAGATGCCGGTGCTGTCTTTCTTCTTCGCGTTGGGCAGGCCGATCTCGGCGGCGATGCGCCGCACCGCGGTCTTGTGCAGGCCGCCCACCGGGAACAGCGTGCGCGACAGCTGTGCCTGTGTGAGGCGGTGCAGGAAGTAGCTCTGGTCCTTGGCCGGGTCCAGGCCCTTCAGCAGCTGAAAGCTTCCATCGGCGGCCTGGCGGACGCGCGCGTAGTGACCGGTGGCGATCTTCTCCGCGCCCAGCCGCATCGCGTGGTCGAGGAAGGCCTTGAACTTGATCTCGGCGTTGCACAGCACGTCGGGATTGGGCGTGCGCCCGGACCGGACCTCGCGCAGGAACTCGGCGAAGACGCGATCGCGGTACTCGGCGGCGAAGTTGACGTGCTCGATCTCGATGCCGATCACGTCGGCCACCGCGGCGGCATCGACGAAGTCGACGTTGCTGGCGCAGTAGGCCGAGTCGTCATCGTCCTCCCAGTTCTTCATGAAGATGCCGACGACCTCGAAACCCTGCTGCTTGAGCAGCCAGGCGCTGACGGCGCTGTCCACGCCGCCACTCAAGCCCACGACGACACGTTGCCCCGATGCCATGGCGCCGGATTATCCCGGCCGCGCCAGAATGCGCAGGATCCATGGACACGCCCAAGGAAGCCCCGCTCAGCCACCACGCCATCCTCGCGCTGGTAGCGCCGTTCTCGGCGGCCGGCTGGGCGCTGGACCTGCCGGCCAGCGACCGCGCCGCGCGCCGCCTGGTGTTCCGCTCGGCGGCGCACGCGGCGGGTGCCACGCACCCGGCACTCACCGAAACCCGCGAGCTGCGCGATACGCCGCGCGGCTGGCAGCTGCTGCGCCGCCTGAGGCCCGAGCCCGCCGGCGTGCCTGCCGAGCTCACTGCCGAGGTCATGGCCGAGGACGGCAATCCCCCCGAGCTGCTGGCCGCGGCGGCGGCCGTCGCGCCCGGCGATCTGTTCACACCCGAAGGCGCCGCGCTCACGCTGCGCTGCCGCCCGGGCCAGCCGCCGCAGCTGCGCACGGCGCAGGCGCGGGTCGCGGGGCTGCAGGTGGCCTGCACCGTCTCGGGCGTCAAGGGCTACCCGATGCAGCTGGTGCTCACGCGCACCGAGGGCGACACGCGCCGTCTGCCCGACGACCTGTTCGAGGTGCTCGGCGGTGCCTGGAGCCGCCTCGTCGCGCTGCGCACCGGCTGGGAGACCAGCGTCATGCTGAGCGGCCAGGGCGCCGAGCGCAGCGCCGATGCCCAGGCCCGCATGGCGCTGAGCCTGGCCCACCTGGCCGAGGTGCTCTCGGCGCCGCCGGCGCTGTTTCACCAGCGCTTCGTGGCGCGGCGCTGGCGCATCGGGCTGCTGCGCGGCGGGCCGCTGGCGCTGGGCGTGGCCGTGGTGGCGGTGGCCTTCGCGGTGCGTGGCACCGGCGGCCAGGCCGAGGCCTGGCTGGGCGCGCTGGCCAACCTGGTGCCGCCGCTGCTGATGGCGCTGTTCTTCATGCGGCGCGAGATGCCGCGCATCGAACTGCCGCGCCTGCCGCGCCGCCTGCCGGCCAACAGCTGGCAGCCCCTGGCGCGTGACATCGGCGTGGAGTGACATGCACCGCAACCCCATGAACGTGCCGCCGGTGAGCGTGGCCGACGCGCTGGCCGCGCTGGAGGCGCAGTTCGCAAGGCCCGCGCTGCGCCCGCGCGCCACCATGCTGTGGGGCACCCGCGGCGTGGGCAAGAGCAGCATCGTGCACCAGCTCGCCGCGCGCTTTGGCGTGCCGCTGGTGGACCTGCGCCTGACCACGATCGAGCCCGTGGACATCCGCGGCGCCATCTACGCCGACGAGCGGCTGGAGCGCACCGTCTGGTTCCCGCCCGAGTTCCTGCCGGGGCCCGACCAGCCCGAGGGCATCCTGTTCCTCGACGAGCTCACCGCCGCCGACCCGCGGCTGCAGATCAGCGCCTACAGCCTGATCCTCGACCGCCGCGTCGGCCGCTACGAGCTGCCGCCGGGCTGGATGGTGGTGGCCGCCGGCAACGCCGCCTTCCACGGCGCCGTCAGCCACGACATGGGCACGGCGCTGGCCGATCGGCTCTTTCACTTCCACGTCGTCGCCGGGATCGACACTTTTTTGGCCCATGCACTGGCGCAAGGCTACGCGCCCGAGGTGATGGCCTTCCTGAAGGTGCGCCCCGACAAGCTCGACGACACCGAGGCCCAGCTCGCCGCCGACCACCTGATCGGCGCCAGCCCGCGCGGCTGGGAAGACGTCTCGCGCGTGCTGCTCGAGCTGCGCGAGGGCCTGCCCGAGCCCGTGGCGCGGCGCTTCGTGCAGGGCCGCATCGGTGCGGCCAACGCGGCCGAGTTCTTTGGCGTGCTGCGCGAGCTGCGCAGCGGCGCCGATGTGCTGGCGCTGCTGGCCGCCGAGCCCGGCACGGCCACGCTGAAGCTGCTGCCCACCAGCCTGGACGGCCTGTACGCGCTGGCCTACGGCCTGGTGGCGGCCTGCACCGACGGCGAGCGCCTGACGCGCGCCATGGCCATCGCCGGGCAGCTGCCCGAGCTGCGCGGCCCGGTGCCGCTGCCGCTGGCCGAGGTGCAGACGCTGGTCGTCGAGCTGCTGGCGCAGCGCGCGCTGCAGCAGGGGCTGGAGCAGGCCCTGCTGCAAAGCCCCGCCTACCAGCGCTACGCCGCCAGCCGCGGCTGAGCCTTGTGCAGCATGGCTGAAAGCGGCAGCGGCCAGCACGAGCACCGTGGCCGCCGTGCCGTGATGCAGCTGGTGGAGGTCGCGCCGGCCAGCGGCAGCCTGGCCCTGTGGGTGGCACACCGCGACCTCACCGGGGCCGAGGCGCTGGCCCACGAGGCCGGCCGCCTGCCGGCCTGGACCGACGGCCGCACCATCCACTACGCGCCCGCCTTCGACAAGCTCGGCCTGGAGGCGCAGACCGGCTGGGTGGCGCACGAGCTGCTGCACATCGCCCTGCGCCACGGGCCGCGCTTTCGTGCGCTGCAGCGGCGGCGGGGCGATGTCGACCTGGCGCTCTTCAACCGCTGCGCCGACGCCATCGTCAACAGTGCGCTGGCCCCGGCCGCGTGGCTGGTGCTGCCCGCGAAGGCGCTGACGCTGCCGCAGCTGCTCGACCAGGTGCTCGGCACCACGCGCAGCGACGAGGCCGCGCTGCTGGAGTGGGACGTCGAGCGCCTGTACGCCGCGGTCGACGACCGCGAGCCGCCCCACGAGCGCGCCGACACCCGCAAGGACGGCCCGCGCGCCGCCAAGCTGCGCACGCTGGGCGGTGCGGACACCGAGGACCTCAAGCCCGCCCCCGAAGGAGCGGATGCCGTCGTGGCCGAGGCCGAGCAGGCGCGCGAGTGGGGCGAGCGGCTGCTGCGCGGCCACAGCGGCGACGGCGCCTTCTCCATCCTGCGCTGCCTGCCGCGTGATCTGCCGCAGGTGCACACCCCCTGGGAGCAGGTGCTGCGCACCCAGGTGGCGCGGGCGCTGGCACCGCGGCTGGCCGAGAACCCCTCGCGCCCGGCGCGCAGCTGGCTGGCCAGCCAGGGCCGGGTGGGCCGGCCGGCGCGTGGGCGCCTGCCCTGGGCCCCGGGCCTCAGCCACGCCCGGCGCGTGCCGCGGCTGGTGCTGGTGCTCGACGTGAGCGGCAGCATCGACGAGGCTCTGCTGGCGCGCTTTGCCGCCGAGCTGGCGGCACTGACACGGCGGCTGGCCGCGCCCATGACGGTGGTGGTGGGCGACGACGCCGTGCGTGCCGTGCACACGCTGGCGCCGGGCCGGCTGGGCCTGAAAGACCTGCGGGCCTGGACCGCCGAAGCGGGTGTCGCCGGCGGGGGCGGCACCGACTTCACGCCGCTGCTCGAGGAGGCCTCGCGCCACCGGCCCGACCTGAGCGTGGTGCTCACCGATCTCGAAGGCCCCGCGCACCACCGCCCGCCGGGGGCACTGTGGTGGGCCGTACCGCCGGGGGCCGACGAGGCGGCGCTGGCCGCGGCGCCCTTCGGGCGCGTGCTGCGCTTGCGCTGAGCGCAAGGTCGCGACGGCGCGCAGCCAAGCGCGGCGGAGTTCACACCCGCAGGCGCCCCGCGCTCGGCAACAGGCGGATACAGTCCCCCTCGAGGGCAAACCGGTCGAAAGGCCGGGACGCAAAGCCTCCGGCCTACAGCACGCCAGTGCCACGGCAGCGGGGTTGCCAGCACGGCCGCCACCCGGCGGCACGCACGATGCGCCGCTTGCGGCGCGCCGGGCCCGTGCTGTCCGGTCAGGCCCTCGCCCTGTGCAACTGCCCGAGCGAGCCATGGTCATGAACCGCAAACCCCTCTTCCAGCCCGTTCAGCCCGTCCCGGGCTCCAAGCGGCTGCTCCGCGCCGCCTGCTTGCCGCTGTGCACCAGCGTGCTGCTGCTGGCCGCCTGCGGTGGCGCCAGCGAGGCGCCGCCGCCCGACGGCGCGGCGGCCACCGACGCTGCCCCGGCCGCCGAAGAGCGCCGCTTCGTGCTCTGGGAGCCGGGCGGGGAGGCCGCCGTGCGCGACGAGCAGGCCCGGCTGGCCGACGACCCCGCGGCCGACGAGGTGCGCCTCGTCGTGCGCCTGAACCCGGCAACCGTGCAGCTGTCGGGCCGCGCCACCATGGCCGGCGGCAACGCGCGCGAGGGCGGCGACGCCAGCGCGCAGGCCGCCCTCGCGCTGGCCGCCAGGGCCGAGGCGGTGGCCAGCGCGTCGCAGGACGTGATGGCGCAGTCCGTCCGGAGCCTGGCGCCCTCGGCCCGCGTGGGCCAGCACTATGCACACGCGCTCGAGGCCTTCGTCGTGAGCGTGCCCTTCGGCCAGGCGCAGGCCGTGGCCGACGAACTGGCGCGCAACCCCGCCGTCGACACGGTGGAGCTGGACCGCGCCATCGTGCTGGAGCAGGCCGGCAGCGTGCGCACGCTCGATGCGCGCGCCTGGGGCGTGGACCGCATCGACCAGCGGGCCCGGTCCTTCGACGGGCAGTTCCGCAACGCCCGCAACGGCACGGGCGTGTCGGCCTACGTGGTGGACACCGGCATCAGCGCCCACAGCCAGTTCGGCACGCGGCTGAAGACCGGCTTCAGCGCCATCGCCGACGGCAAGGGCACGAGCGACTGCCAGGGCCACGGCACCCACGTCGCCGGCACCGTGGCCGGCCAGACGCTGGGCGTGGCCTCGGGTGCCGAGGTGGTGCCGGTGCGCGTGCTCGACTGCCGCGGCAGCGGCTCGGCCACCCAGGTGCTGGCGGGGCTGGACTGGATCGCCGCGCAGGGCCGCAAGCCCGGCGTGGTGAACATGAGCCTGGGCGGCCCGGCCTCGCCGAGCCTGGACGCTGCCGTGCAGCGGCTGTCGGCGGCCGGCTTCACGGTGGTGGTGGCGGCCGGCAACAGCAACACCGACACCTGCAGCGTCTCGCCGGCCCGCGCGGCGGGCATCGTGGCCGTCGGCGCCTCCGACAACGCCGACGCCAAGGCCTCGTTCTCCAACACCGGCCCATGCGTGGCGCTGTGGGCGCCGGGCACGGCCATCGCGTCGGCCGGCATCGCGTCAAGCACCGCCGTGGTGGGCATGAGCGGCACCTCGATGGCCGCGCCGCACGCAGCCGGCGCCGCGGCGCTGCTGCTGCAGGCCCAGCCCGCGGCGACCGCGGCGCAGCTGCGGGCCCGCTTGCTGCAGGACGCCACCGCCAACGGCGTGCTGGGCCTCACCGGCAGCACCACCCGCGCGCTGCTGTATGCCGGCGAGACCGCCACGGCGCCGCCGCTGCCGGCCCTGGTGCCGGTGCGCCCGGCAGCGCTGACGATGACCACCGCCGTGCCGGCCGTGGGGCTGTGGACGGCCACCGCCACCGTGCAGGTGCTCAACGCGCAGGGCGCGGCGGTGCCCGGCGTGCGCGTGGCGGGCCGCTACGCCCACATGACGGCCGAGCTGGCCTGCACCACCGCGGCCGACGGCCGCTGTGCCATCACCAGCGCCGCCGCCCCCTGGGCCACGGTCACGCGCATCGGCTTCGCCGTCACGGGCCTTTCGGGCCCGCAGATGGCCGACGCCGGCACCGGCGTGCGCAGCGCCCAGGTGGTGCGACCGGCCGCGCCGGTGGCCAAGATCTCGGCGCTGACCGGCACGATGCAGCGGCCATCGACCGGTTCCGCGCAGTGGACGCCGCAGTTCACCGCCACCTTGGTGGACGCGACGGGCGCACCGGTGTCCGGCGCCGCGGTGCAGGCGCAGATCGCCGTGCACAGCGGCCCGCGCGTCGTGGGGCTGCAGGTGCTGAGCTGCCAGACCGCCGCCAACGGCCAGTGCCGCCTGACGTGGAGCGGCCCCGCGCTGGGCGCCAACCACACCGGCGCGGTGCTGCAGGTGACCGGGGTGACGCGGCCCTTCCTGGTCTACCAGCCCGGCACGCTGACGCAGGCCACCGTGGGCACGGTGCGCTGAGGCGCAGCCCGTGGTGCCGGGCACCCGGCGCTTCAGCGCCAGGCGAAGCGCGGCTGGTCAAAGTGCGCCACCCGCGTGGCGCGCCCGAGCAGCACCCACTCGCGGAACTGGTACAGAAAGGCCGCCGTGGGCGCCGCCACCCAGCTGCGGCCCAGCGGCAGCCGCAACACCGGGTGCTCGGCGCCGGGCACGGCATCGAGCAGGGGCGCATCGGCGCGCAGCAGTTCGGCCACCGGCACGCGGTGCACAGCGGCCACCTCGGCGGGGTTGGGCACGAGCGCGCGCGCAGGCCCGCCCCACAGCACCACCGGCGTGATCACATAGCCCGAGCGCGTGGCGTAGTCGTCGAGCCGGCCGAGCACGGCCTCGGGCGGCAGCGCCAGGCCCAGCTCCTCGAGCAGCTCGCGCCGCGCCGCGGCCTCGGGCGCTTCACCCTCATCGATGCGGCCGCCGGGCAGCGCCCACTGGCCGGCGTGGGCGCGCAGGTGGTCGGCGCGGCGGGTGAGCAGCAGGGCGGGATCGGGCTGCCAGGTGGTGTGCACGGGCAGGCCGGGCAGATCGGCACCGTGGCCCGCCTCGGTGCACACCAGGGCCACGGCGGCGCGGCGCAGCAGGGGGTCGTGCAGGGGCTGCGGGTGAAAACGCGCGAGGTGGGCGCGCAGGGCGGAGCCGGCCCAAAGGGGCGGCTGCGGGGTGGCCTCAGGCATGGCGGCCCGGGGCTGGGTGTCTGCCGCCCACGCGCCTGGTCAGGCGAGAGCCGATGTGCAGGCGTCTCGACCTCCTGACAGCGCTCGAGGACGAATCGCGTCGATCCACGATGGGGCACTCGCAAGGTGTGTTGATTCTCTGGCCCAGCCTGGCCTGGAAAGCACGGCCGACCTGCGGGTCGAGGCGGCATCCCGCGGCCCACGCGTGGGCGGCGCTCGAGCTTACCTCGCAGGTCATTGCCCGACCGCGCGGCCCCGGCCACCCTAAGCGCTTCATCCACCCTCCAGGTGCAGACAGATGGCCGGCTCGTCCCAGATCGATTCCGAAGCGGTGGAGCCGATCGCCAGCTTCTGGTTTCGGTGGCTGCAAGGGGCCACCGCGGGAACCATTGCCTTCGGGCTGGCGCTGGTCGCCATGCCCGAACTGGCCCGCCAAGGCTTCGGCCTCCTGATGTTCGGCGAGGCGGGTGCGCTGGCGGGGTTTGGGCCCGGCGTACAGCCCTACCTCACGCTGGCGCATGGCGTCATGGGCTCGGTCATGGTGGGCTGGGGACTGGCCTTGTGGCTGACCTTGCAGGGCCCTTTCCGCCGCGGCGAGCGTCACGGCTGGGATCTCTTCGTGGTCTCACTGGTGGGCTGGTTCGTGCCCGACACGACCGCGTCGTTGTGGACGGGGCTGTGGCCCAACGCCGTCCTCAACACGGTGTTCGGCCTGGCCTTCGCCCTGCCGCTGATCGCCACCCGGTCCTGCTTTCGCGGGCGGTGAACCGGCTGTCGGTCGCTCTGCTGGGCGGATGGCCGAAGTCTCGTTGGGGAAAGGATGTCCCTATCTGTCCGCTCCCGGTCCGGTACCGGCGCTGCGCCGGACGCGCAACCGGGTGACGATGGCCGCTCTCGCCACCCGGAGTTCCTTCATGCAAACCGCCCTGCTGCTCATCGACGTTCAGCAATCGTTCAAGCACCGCGCATACTGGACGGACGTCGACGTTCCCACGTTCCTAGAGCGCACCAACACGCTCGTCGCAGGCTGCGCCGCGCACGCCATCCCGGTGGTGCGCGTGTTCCACGTCGACGACGAGCCGTCGGACGGACCGTTCAGTCTGTCCAGTGGCCTGATCCGTCCGCTGGACGGGCTGGCGCCGTACGATGCGGCCTTCACCGTCCTGAAGCACCGTCACAGCGCTCTGGCGGGCACCGACCTCGCGATCGGGCTGCGCGAGCGAGGCATCCGGCGCCTGATCATCGCCGGCATCCGGACCGAGCAGTGCTGCGAGACGACCACCCGCCATGCCAGCGACGAAGGCTTCGAGGTCGACTATGTCACCGAGGCCACCCTGACCTGGGACATGACCACACCGTCCGGCTCCACACTGTCTGCAGCCGCGCTTCGCGAGCGCACCGCCACCGTGCTGGCCGGGCGCTTCGCGACGCTGTGCACCGTCGAGGAGGCCCTGCGCCGCGCGACATGAAGGACATCGTCTTCGTGCTGCTGCCACAGACGCTGCTGCTGGATCTGGCGGGCCCAGCCGAGGCGTTCCGGCTGGCCAACCAGCGGCTGGCGCAGCGCGGGCAGCCCGCAGGCTACCGGTTGCGCTACATCGCGGCGCATCCGGAGATGACCACCTCGGTCGGCGTGACCCTGGCCACGCTGGAGCGGCTGCCCGACACCTTGCCCAGCGGCGCGCGTGTTGTTCTGCTGGGGCAGCCCAGCGGTGCCGAGAGCTCGCTGCAGTCCGCTGTTCCGCGCGCCTGGGCCGATACACGGCGATGGCTGGCTCGGGTGGTCGCACCTCACCTGGGCGACGTGGAGCTGGTCACCGTTTGCGCCGGCACGCTGCTCGCAGCCGACGCCGGACTTCTGGCCGGCCGCCGGTGCACGACCCACCACGAGTCGCTGGACGACCTGGCGCGCCTGGCACCGGGCGCCACGGTGGTCGGCCATCGTGTCTTCGTCGTCGATGGCCCGGTGTCCAGCAGCGCGGGCATCACCGCCGGCATCGACCTCGCGCTGCACCTGATCGCTCGCGACCACAGCGATGCGCTTGCCGCGTCGGTTGCACAGGTGATGGTCGTCTACCTGCGTCGCGGCCCCGACGATGCCGAACGGAGTCCCATGCTGACGCGACGCGACCACCTGCACCCGGCCGTGCACCGGGTGCAGGACGCGCTGTGCGCCGAACCCTCGGCCGCCTGGTCGCTGGGCCGCATGGCCGAGGTCGCTTGTGTCACGCCGCGCCACTTGGCACGTCTCTTTCGCCAGCACGCGGGCGTCACGCCGCACGCCTACCTGCAGGACCTGCGCTTCGCGCTGGCAGAGCGCGCCATTGGTGACGGCCGCCCGGCCAAGCAGGCCATCGCAGACGCAGGCATCAGCGGCAGCCGCCAGTGGCGGCGCCTGAAGCAAGGTCGGCGAAGTGTCCCGTTGCGGGAACGGTAGCCCTCCGACCGGATGACCTGCCAGACCCGACACCTGGCATCCGTCATCGGCCTGAAATCGAGCACGGCCAACCCGCGGCTTGCTCGGGCGGCAGCGCAATGGGGCGCCGGGATCGCCGGCGCTGGGCAGACCCGCCTTACCGGGCAGCTTGCCGACGTCGGATGAGTTGAGGACGGGTAGCGTCGCGGGATCGTCTGCCCCCACCCCAGCCGGTGCGACGTTCGTGCGGTGCGCTGCGAGGGGCCTCTCGTTGCAATCACGTCCGTGCCTGGATCCCCAGGTGCGAGACGAACGAGCAACCCACGGAGTCCATCTTGGAGGACAGCGATCTGATGACGAGTTCTTCGGCCGGCACTGTCGCGGCCCAGCGCCCCGTTGCGCCGCGCGAGCTGCCCCGCGGCCCGGTCGGCGACAGCGACCTGAGCGCCCGCAGCACCGTGCGCGCCGCGGTGTTCATGGGCCACGACATCGGCAACAGCACCTGCGGCGGCAACCCCTTCCGGGACGGCAGCGAAGGCGAGCCGGCGGCCCAAATCAACACGGGCGAGTCCGGTGGCGAGACCGAGGGCGGAAGCGCCTCGCTGTTTGCCGAGGTCGGCCACAACGGCCAGACCGAGAGTGGCGGAGAGGAGTCCGACGCCGAAGCCAACGCCGAAGTGCCGGAGGTCGGCCAGGCCTTGGGCGAGAGCGAGGCCAACGCCGAGTTCCTGCCGTTCCTGGCCGCTGCGCTGCCCAAGATCATTTCGGTCGGCGTGCCGCTGCTGCAGTCCATCTTCAGAAAGGTGGGCCCGGTCGTGCAACAGGCGATCAACCGTGCGCCGTCGCACCCGGGGTCAGCGACGCCGGCCTGGCCGCCGCGCAACGTGAACGCCGTGCTGCAGCAGATCATGCAGTTGCTGCAGACGGTCAGGGACCGCGAGTCGGGCCAGGAGAGCGACCTCCCCGAAGCCGAGGAGCAGTTCGCCGCCGAGGTGGCGGCGGCGATGGAGGTGCTGATCGGCAACGACGACCGTGTCCACATCAGCAACACCACGGCCGAGCCGTGGCGATCGATCGCCGCGCTGCGCATCACCTTCCCGAGCGGGGTGGTGTACAGGGGCACGGGCTTCTTCATCGCGCCGCGGGTGCTGGCCACCGCCGGCCACTGCGTGTTCCTGCGCAACCAGGGCGGCTGGGCGCGCTCGGTGGAGGTGATCCCGGCCATGAACGGCAGCACGCGGCTGTGCGGCACGGCGCGGTCGAGCAACCTGCGTTCCGTGGCGGGCTGGACGGAGCAAGGCCGGCCCGAGGCCGCCATCGGCTGCATCGTGCTGCCCCCAGGCGCGCTCACCGGCAACCGGGGCAGCTTCGGCTTCGCCGCCCCCACGGCGGCGCGGCTGAAGGCGCAACCCGCGGTGCTGGCCGGCTATCCGGGTGACAAGCCGTTCGCCCAGCTCTGGGGAATGGCACGGGTGATCGAGACGGTGACCGACCGCACGCTGATCTACGACATCGACACCATGGCCGCGCAGAGTGGTTCGCCGGTCTACATCAAGCGCAGCAACGGCAAGCGCTGCGTCGTCGGCATCCACAACTGTGGCGCGCAGAGCGGAAACTCTGCCACACGCGTCACGGCGCCGGTGCACGAAGTGCTCACCCGCTGGGCCGCGCTCTAGGAGCGTGGGCGGCATGCCGCCCACGCTCCTAGCGCGCGTCCACAGGAGGAACTGTTCAGGAATGGAACCATCATTGGTCAGTTCGTGACAGGCCCACACGCCCGCCCGGCGGCCGGTGCTGCGCCCCTGCGGGTGCAGCTGCTGGCGCGGACCGCCACACCGGTGGTGCTCGAGGTGCCCACCGTCAACCGCGACGAGCACACGCCCTGCGCCGAGCCCATGCCGGACGCCGCCATTTGGCCCTGGCCCGGAGACGAGCCCAAGGATCTTCAAGACGGTGCAGACGGCACGCTGCTGGATGTTGCTTCGCGCGGGCCCGCACCGCACCGCCGCCGGGCGTGGCTTGCGGCCAGAGCGGCCGGCCCAGCCGCTTCGAGCTCGAGGGCCTAGGAGCGTGGGCGGCAGAAATCCAGCCCCGCGCCGGGGCGGCCAAAGCCACTGGCGTAGGCGCGTCGCGCAGCGCGGGCTTGACGCCCGCGCCAGCGGCGCAACACACGCCAGCGGCTTTGGCCGCCCCGGCCCTTCGGGTTGGGCCGATTTCGGGGCCCTTGCGGCGTTGCCACGCTTGCCCGGGCGTACAGCCCGGGCTGCGCGCGGCGCCTGGCCTGGGCCCCGAAATCGGCCCAACGCGGGGCTGGATTTCTGCCGCCCACGCTCCTAGCGAAGGCCTGTGGATCATGCGCGCACACGCCGAAGACGGCGCCACCGGGGAGTCGGTGGTCGCCGTCCGCGCGGGTCTGCGCTCACAGTTCGTGATCGAACTCGATGCACCGGGCGGCCCCGACGCGCTCACCGGCCTGCTCTGGGAGCGTGGGCAGCGGCCCACGCGCCTGGCAGCGGCTCAAGCCGCGAATTTCCTGCTGTAGACGGCCACCGGGAGCTGCGGGATGCGCGGCACCAGCAAGTGCTTCATCGCGGTGGCCGCGTGGTACTTGCGGATGAAGTCGACCCAGTGGGTGTCGAGCAACAGCGGGATCACTTCGGTCTGTGCCTCGGGATCGCCAGCGCGCTTGCTCAGGTAGTACGGTGCGCGCCAATCGAAAACGCCCTTGCGGCCGGGGTCGGGCAGGAAGATGTTCATCGCCAGGTCAGGGCTGCTGAAGTCCCAATTGATGTGGGGCGCCATATAGGGGTTGCCCGAGGCGCCGTACACCTTGACCTGCGAGAGCGCACCCCGCAGGTCCGCAGCGGCGGTCGTGACGGCATTGCTGACCTGGGCCGCCTGCAACCTGGCGGCCAGGCTGCGAAGGTCGGTCAGGCTGTCGGGCTCCACGAGGCTGAACGGCTTGTGGGTGTCGTACCGCTGCGCCGCGACCACCGCCGAGGTGATGCGGCCGATCTGCGCCGGCAGGCTGTCGATCAGCGCCAGCGACAGCCTGTCCAGCGCGACGGCCACCGCCGCCATGCGGGAGAGCTTGATCGCACCACCCAGCGTGGGGTGCGGCACCGGCAGCTTGGCCAGTTCCTGTGCGTTGGCCTGCGCCAGGCTCACGGCCAACTGCTCCGCGGTGACCACGTTGCGTTTGGCGACCTCGGCAAACACCCCTGGGTAGCTGCGGCCGGCGGTGAAGAAGTTGTAGTTGGCATAGCCCACTGCGTAGTGCGTATGCGGTGCCACGGTGTGCAGCACCTCGACGCAGAAGTTGAAGCAGTTGTTGAAGTGCAGCACTGCCACGCGGCGGTCGCCCGAGGGGCGGTCGGACATGCCCTGTTCCAGCGCCCAGCCCAGGCCCCAGGTGGCGATGGGGTAGTGCCCGCCGGGCAACAGGTGGCCGGGCAGTGTCGACTCGGTCATCGGCAGGTAGGGCAGGCCGTCCTCGGCCTCGGGCGTCTGCGAGCCTTCGCCGTCGACCACCCAGCTGTAGCGGCGCGGGCTGCCACCGCCGGATGTCGTGGTCTGCCCCGAGGCGCCGGGGGTGATTCGCGAGGCATCGATCTCCGGCAGGAAACCCGCGCCGTGGCCTTCCAGGCAGAGCACGATCTCGCTGCCGCGGAACCGGCGGTTGGCCTGCTGCAGCAGGTTGGCCAGCGTCCGCGGCGAGCCCATGTCGTGCTTCCAGCGCGGTTGCTCGATCTGCAGCGTGCCGCCTGCGTCGGCCCACACCAGACTGGTGTTGTCGGCGGCGCGGTCGATCAGGGCGCACACCTGCACCCCCTGGTCTGCCACGGCCTGCAACGCTGCGTACAGCGGGTGCTCGCTCACTTCGGTGGTGGTGCTGTCGGGGTAGGTGCTGAGCGTGGCGTCGTCGGCAAAGGGCGCGTACACGACCAGCGTGATCGGCCGCGCGGGGCCGGACTCGTCGCTGCAGGACAGGGTGGGTGCGGGGGTGTGCATGGATCCTCCAGGTGGTTGATGGTCGGTCCGGCTGCCGCGCTGGGCGGGCTCTGACAGACCCGGGCACTGTGCTACGCTGAAGCGCAGTCGGCATCACCCGTTTTTCGGCCGCCGCCGCACCGTGGCCAGACGATGGCCCGACGATCAGCCAAGCCACACGAGGCGCTGCACCGCGCCGTTCCAGAGACGCCCGCGATGCCGCAGCAGCACCGCCCACACGCCGCAGTGGGCTCCGGCGCGCCGGACCGCCTTGGCCAGGATCGGTGGTGGTCCTTGCTCAACGCCCTGCTCAGCGCGCTGCGCGAGCAGACACTCGCGCAACACGTGGCGCACCGGCAGCGCCTGGCGCGGCGCCTGCTGGAGCGGCTTGCACCGCCCGTGGCCTGGGTGCTGCCCGCCGCTGACAGCCGCATGGTGACCTGGGCCATCACCGAATGCCTGCGCTGGGCCGCCGAACAAGACCGCCCCGATGGACGCCCATGCGGCAGCCCCTTGCCGCCACACGCCTGGCGCGGCAGCCGCCCCTGGCGCCCGCTGCTGGCTCTGCTGGCGCTGCATGGCCTGCAGCCCGTGCCCGATCTGCCCGACCGCTACCGCGCGCGGCGCGAAGAGCCGGCCTTCGAGCACCTGGCAGGCTTGTGGGAGGTGGCGCCGAGCAGCATCTATCGCTGCGCCGACCGCGCGCGCAAGCGGCTGCTGCTGCAATGGGTGCGGCGCTGGGATGTCGAACGCCAGATCGCGCTGGCGCTGCACCTGCAGCAGGCGCTCGAAGCCGGTGTCGGACGCGGCTTGCTTGCCTCGAACGCGGTCGCCGCCGAAGCCGCGGATCCCCATGCCCTGAGCGCTGGCGCAGAAGCGCTGGCCGCCTTGTGGCAGACCCTGCGCAAGGGCGACGTGCAGGCCCTCGCGGCCGTGATCGCCCGCCATGGCATGCCGCTGGCCGGGCAACCGGTGGCCGACGGCCTGCTTGGCCAGGCCGCCGAGGGCTTGCCATGGCGGGCCCACGCCGTGCAGCTGGCGCTGGCGCGCGCGCGCCTGGCCCGCGTGCGCGGCGCTGGCGTCGACCAGCTGAGGCTGCTGGACGAGGCCCTGCGCATGGCCGAGGACGCCGCCCTGCTTGGCGAGGTGCGCACCGAACGCGCGCGGCTGTTCGAGCGCAGCGACGTGGACCGCGCCTGCGCCGAGTACCGCACGGCGATCCAGCAGTACCAGCAGGCCCTGCGCCAGCCCTCGGTGCGCGAGGGCGTGCACGAAGGCCTGATCGAGGCACTCGTGCGCCTGGGCTTCCTGCACACGCAGCGCAACGACCCGGCTTCGCGCCCGATCCTGGAGCAAGCACAGCGACTGGCCGAGCAGCAAACGCCGGGCAGCGACACGCAGGGTCTGCTCGAACATGCCTGGGGCGAGCAGCTGCGCCGCGAGGGTCGGCTCGATCCGGCGTTGGAGCACACGCACCGCGCTCTGCAGTGTTACGAGCGCAGTGGCAATGCGGCGCAGCAGCTGCGCGCGATGTGCACGCTGGCCATGATCCACGGTTACCTGGGTCAACTCGACCCGGCGCGCGCCTATGCAGGGCAGGTGCTGGCTCATGGCTGGCCTGGCCAGCGAGGCCATCGGCCACTACCGGCAGGCCTTGCAGGTGGCGACGCAGGCGGGTCTGCGCACGCTGATGGGCCGCGCGCACTACAACCTGGCCGAGGCGCACTACCGGCGCCTGCAGCTCGACAGCGACGCCGACGATGAGCGCCATGGCGACCACCACGCCGCGCTCTCGCGCGCGCTGTGGGACCTGAGCGGCGACCGCGCCGCCCTGGAGGCCACCGGGCGCTTGAAGGCCACGGTGCTGGGCGGCAACGAGCCGCTGATCTACGACCGCATGCTCAGTGGCGAGCTGCTGACGCACTTCGACGAGATGAGCGCGATCCAGACCCAGCGGTTGCGCCTGGTGACGCTGCCTGCCGAGCCTGCGGCGCAGGTGCAGGCGCGGCTGGCCATTGCCACCGCCTACACCACGATCGCCGTCAAGGAGCGCGAGGCCGCCCTGCGCTTGATGCACGACGCAGGCCTGGCGCAGGACTTCGCGCCCGCGCTGGCGGCACTGACGCGGCAGTTCGAGCAGGCGCTGTCCGAGAGCGAGCGGCTGGCCGCCGCGTGGGCGCGCGCACGCGGCTGCCCCACGCCACCGGGCGCGCTGCTGGCCGTGTCGACACGGGCGCTGCAGCACGCCGGCCTGGGCAAGCGCGACTACGCGCAGATGTGCCGGCTGAGCCCCGCCACGGCGTCCAAGCACCTGGGCCCGATGGTCGGCCTGGGCCTGCTGCGCCAGAGCGGCCGCGGACCCGCGACCCGCTACCACGCGGTGCTGTCGACCGCGACAGCCTGAACAGCCCTGAACATGCCCGCGACGCCGGCTCACCCCGTCTGCTGGGGAGCCGCCAACCGCGGTGCGGGGGCCGGCGGGGCTCACAACTTGGCGTTCAAGCTCCCCCGACTGAAGGGCTTGTGCTGCGTCCGTGGCGCCCCTGACCAGTGGCCTGGCGGCAGCGATCGGCGGCCGCACTCTGCCGCCGCCGAAAATCGCGGCTGTCGATGTCGATCGGGGCGGCTCCCGTGCATCTCAACCTCAGGAGCCGGCGTGTCGCGGGCTCCGTCATCCCTGTAGCCGGCGCCCGGCCCGCCACAGGCGGCTGACGCTGGACCCGGCGGTCACCGCGTTGTTCGAGGCGGCGCGCGTCAAGGTAGCTGTCGCCTCATTCATGCAGTCGGAGGCTGCCTATCGTCTGCTTTGGAGTGCGACGCGATGACCGAGTCGCATTCGGGATTGAGGGTGACTGGGCCGGTCGGTGTCCAGTCGCGTGTCGCGCCGGACCAGCGAGCTGGGTTGCGCTCACGGGCCTTGAGGTACAGCGCGTGGCGAGCTGCCAGGATGGCGTGATCGTGGCCGTCATGTCGCCGCCCAGGTGCGTGCGGCGTCGCGGTGTGTTGCAGCCCTGGCGTGCCCTGAGACATCCCTCAGTTGCCGGCCAGGTAGCGCAGGGCAGGCAGGCTCGGCAGGAAGAGATAAGCCCCGCCGCGCGTCGTCACGAAACGCGGCAGGCCGCGCAGGCGGATGACGCCGGACTTCACCGGCATGTCGAACCAGCTGTCCAGCGGGTCGTTGGCGCCCAGCAGAGGGTCGTTGCTGCCGGTGATGCGCGGGTCCTGCAGGCCCAGGTTCAGCCAGTCGTAGTGGATGGCCTCGAACTGCGCTGCCAGATTGGCGCAGACGAAGTGGCCGAGCAGACCGCGTTCGTTGCCGTCGTGCGGCTGAGTGCGGTCGTAGGCCGGGCCGTAGGGAATGCCGCGGCGCACGATGCGGCGCGTGTGGTTGGCCATGCGCTGCACGATGGTGCTGCCACGCGGGTTGCAGCGCCGCAGGTGCGCGCCGTAGGGGCAGCGCAGGCCCCGGGGGTCGTCCTGGTAATCGAAGTTGCCCAGCGGCACCGGCTGCGTGGGGTCCATCGCGTGCGGGTCGTCGGGCGAGAGCGCCAGCGGCACGCCCGTGCGCCAGCGGCCGCACATCTTGGCCGCCAGCACTTCGCGCAGAGCGGCAAAGCGGGTCAGGCCGCTCTGGGCCGGCCAGGCGCTGGCGTGATCCAGCAGCTCGTGCCCCAGCGGGTGCGCCAGCAGCTCGGTCGCGGCACTGTCCAGATAGGCCTCGAAGCCGACCACGTCCTGCGCCAGCACCCTGAAAGCGCTGAAGCTGCCCAGCAGGCCGAGCTGCGCCGGTTGGGGCGGGGTGAAGACCAAGTCCTCGAAGGCCGTTGCCTTGCCCAGCAGCACGGTGCCCAGGGGCGCCAGGGGTTGGGCATCGGGGTAGTCGGCAGGGTCGTGGATGCCGACGAAGCGGGGCTGGGAGATGTTGTCCCGGTAGCCGAAGTGCACCTCGTCACCCTTGTAGCTGCCGCCATCGACCGCGCCCCGCACTTGCCAGGCGCGACCCTGGCCGGCGGCTTGCACGCGCTGGTGCACGGCACCGAGGTGGGCGATGTCGTCAGCATGGATGGTCGCGATCAGGTGCAGCTTGTCCGTCTCTCTGAAGGCGGCGGGCCAGTGCGAAGGCGCGCTCGCGCCGGTGTCGCCCAACTTGACGGCGCGCGCTGCCATGCCTTCGTTGAACTCACCCGGAAAACTGGCCATCACCGATTCCGGCAGGCCCAGCGCTCGCAAGCCTTCGGACGTGATGCCGAGGTTGAAGCAGAAGTCCGGCTTCTGGTCGCCCCAATGCGCCTCGCTGGTGATCTGCGGCGCCAGCGCGGCGTCACCGCTGACGACGGCGCCCAGCCAGGACCGCGCCGCGGCGCCATCGGCCACGGCCAGCAGGAGGTGGCGCACCTTCTGGCGCCTGTAGCCGCGCAGGATGTTGCCTTGCAGCTCGCGCGGATCCAGCGGCCGCGGGTCGAGCACGGCGCTCACCAGCCCACCCCAAGGCGCTGGCGAACCTGGCCGACCGCAAAGCCCGGGTAGGCGCGGTAGCCGCTGCCCAGCGAGACATGGGGGTTGGCGTTGAGCTGCAGGATCAAGGCGCGCGGCAGCAGCATCAGATCGTCCTGGGACGGGTCGGTGTTCTGCTGGGCCAGCAGATCGGTGGCCAGGTCCGGCGCCTGGTACATGTCATGCGCGTGCACCCATTCGATGAAGGCCTCGACATGGGTCTCTGAGGGGATCACCGCGTCGCCGCCTTCGATGAGCTCGACGATGGCATCGAAGACGCTGCCGATGGTGGCGATGAAGTCGCGGATGTAGTTCGTGAAGTCGCCGTCATAGACCGAGAACATGCACAGGTTGTTGCCGACGATCACGAAGCGCGCGAAGTGCACGGTGCCGACGTTGTTCAGGCCGGCGTAGATCTCGTCGGTGTTCTGCGCCACGGCCAGCGCGGCCTTCGCGCGGCCCACCGCGGTCTTGTCCTTCAGCGGCATCACGAGATTCATCATGCGCTGCACGTTGTCGCCGGCTGCCGTGGCGTCGGGCGGGCCGCCGGGCTGCGGCTTCACTGGCGTGCGCCAGGCCCAGTAAGGCACCAGCACATGGCCGGCGATGAACTGGAAGAGGCGCGTGTCCGGCAGGGCATCGACAAGGTTGTCGAACCAGGTTTTGCGGCGGACGGGTGCGCGCGGCGCCACGGGTTTGGCGGTCATGGTTTTCAGGCCTCGGGGTGAAATGGGCAGCCGGTGCCGCCGCGCATCTGGCGCGAGGTCTCGTAAGCGCCGCGCCGCGCATGCAGGATGGGGTCTTCGGACAGCGCGATGCCCGGCACCACGCGGCAAGGGTTAAAGCTGATCCTCTCGCCATCACGCACCTGGTCATCGGCCAGCTTGGTCAGGCTGAGCAGGCCCATGACGACACGCTGGCGCTTGGCCGGCCAGGGCCGCGTGGGGTCGGCATAGTCGTCGCCGCGCTCGCCGATGGTCATCATCAGCACAAATTCAGCCGGCCATTGCGCGAGCCTGTTCTTCAACTCGGCCGTGAGGTAGTCGTCCACCGGCTCCGACTTGGGGTCGGTCGTGGCCACACCCGCTACGGGCTGCCAGACAAAACGTACCGGCCTGCGCACCTGGTCGGCGCCCAGCACGATGAAGGTGTGCACGGCATGAAAACTGGCGCGCGCATAACTGACCGGCGCGCCGATGGTCGCGGCGCTGAACACCGCCAGCTGGGCGGGCCGGTGCGCATTGGCGTAGGCCAGCGTGCCGGGCGTGCTGTTCATGGTCTGGCCGGCCGGCGGGTCGGGTGGCGGCGGCTTGAGCTGCAGCATGCCCAGCAGCTTTTGCCAGGCGCTCGGTACGACCACCGGCGTCTGCTCGGCGGCCTGGCAGAAGGCCAGGAAGTCCGGCACGGTGGCCGAAAAGAAGCTGCCCAGCGTCATCGCGATCAGGTCGGTGGCGCCGCCGTCCTTGAGATGAAAGCGCGTGGCCATGCCGCGCACATCGGACCAGCCGTCGTGCCGCTGCGGGCTGCCCGAGCCGTTGGAAAAGCGCACGTTCACCGGCACCGTGTGGCCCTGGAAGTGTTCGGCCACGCAGAACTGCCGGGCCACGTCGGATGCCACGAAAAAACCTTCGGCGCCTACACCCAGCGTGTGCACGGGGCGCGTGCCCGGCGCGTGGTCCGGGAAGTCACGGATGATGGCCTCGACGAGCTGACGGGAGATGGCGTCGTCGGCGCCGGGCGCCGTGGGCGCGGGGCCCCGCGCCGGGTTTGCGGCCTGGGCCTGGGCTCTTGCACCAGGGTGGGCAGGGACTGTCATCCGGATGTCTCCTCGGGCAGGGGCGGGGCATTGATGAGCGGCGGCTGGAGCAATTCGCCGGCCACCTCGGCGAAGAAGGCGCGCGCCGTGGGCAGGTCGAAGCAGGCACCGCGGGCCTGCGCCAACGCAAAGCTGGCCTCGGACAAACGCGCCCGGGCCGCTTCCACGAGCTGGCGGCCCTGGCGGCCCGGCGACACCGGCGATTCCCGCAGCGCCCCAGCCAGCGTGACGACGGCGCTGTCCGCCCCCAGCTGCGACAAGGGCAGCAGCGCGGCCTTGAGCGTGGCCCAGGCGTAGAAGGTGGCGCCATGCGTCGGGATCTCGGCGAGCGCGCGCAGGTGGATAGCCAGGGCTTCGGCCGGTGGCGCGGCGGCCGCCTGCAACTCGGCGATGAAGTGCTTGACGCGCTGTGCGCCCAGCAGGTTGCCGCCCATCAGCGCCCATTCCACCGAGATCTGGTACTCGGCAATGGCCTGGAGCGGGTCCTTGAAGCTCAGCGCCCGGCCGCGCGCGTAATGCACATAACCGAGCAGCGTCGGCTGCGTGATGCGCTGGCCGAGCAGGCTCACTTCCTGGACCAGCGCGCTGGCGCCGGCGTGATCGCCAGAACGCGCGGCCACGTAGACGGCCATGCACAGCGACGTGACTTCGCAGGGCAGGTTGCCGGCCGCACGGGCGCATTCAGCGGCCTGGCGGAGGTGCAGCAGGCACTTGGCGGTGTCCTGGGACCACTGCCCAATCTGGCCAGCCACGCCCTGCAGCCAGCCGGCACTGGCGGTCTGGCCTTCGGCTTCGGCCTGCAGCCCCAAGGCGATGAAACGCTCGGCGGCCTGGGTGTCGCCATCGGCATGGAAGGCATTGACGGCCGCTGCGGCCAGCAGCAGCGGCAGCTGCGGCAGCACGGGCAGGGGCGGCCGGGCCTGTTCGATCACACGCCGCGGCCAGGTCGTGGTTTCCACACCGCGCTGCGCGTAGTTGAAGAGAAAGAGCGAAGCCGCGATGTCTGCCGCCAGGTGCAGGTCTTGCGTCAGCGCGCGCTCGAAGGCCGAGCGCAGGTTGGCCAGTTCATCGAAGACCGCTTGGATGGCATGGGCCTCGTGGTCGCTGGTGATCTGCGCGGCCAGTTCGCGGCAACGCGCGGCGAAGACCTGGCCATGGCGGTGTTCGACCGCTTGCAGCTCGCCCGCACGCGCGAGCTTCTCGCGGCCGAAGGCCTGCACCGTCTGGAGCATGCGAAAGCGCCGCCCTGCGCCCGCGTCACGCGCGAGCAGCGAGGATTCGACCAACTCGTCGATGCCGTCCAGCACCGCCTGTTCAGCGTCGACATCGCCGGGCGCGGGGCCCAGGCACAGGGCCAGCGCCTGTTCTTCATGGAAGGGGCCCGAAAACACCGCCAGGCGGGCCAGGATGCGCCGGCTGGCCGGGTCGAGCAGCCCATAGGACCATTCCAGCGTCTGGCGCAGGGTCTGCTGGCGACCGGCGCGGCGCTGCAGGCGGCTGGCGCCCAGATCGAGCGGATTGGTGACGCCGGCGGCGATCTCCTTGACGCTCAGACGGCGCAGGTGGCCGGCCGCGATCTCGATGGCCAGGGGCATGTGCTCCAGGTGCGCGCAGATGCGTTCGATGGTGGCGAGATCTTCGGCACTGGCCTGGAAGCGGTGGTCGACGAGGCGCGCCCGAGCCACGAAGAGCCGCGCTGCCGTGGATTCAGCGGGCGCGCCGCTCCCGTCATGCGGCTTGTCCAGGCGGGGATTGTTGCGCTGCCCGGTGCGCTGTCCGTGCTGCCGTTCGTGCTGGCCGAGAGCGGCCACCTCGAACAGGGCCTCGCCGTCCACGCCCAGCGTGCGGCGGCTGGTGTTGATGATGAAGAGCGTGGGGCAGAGGTGCGCGAGGTCCAGCACGGCTTCGGCGATCGGGTCCAGCACGTGCTCGCAGTTGTCCATCAGCAGGATGGCGCGCGCGCCGTGCAGCTGCTCAAGCACCTGGGTGCGCGGATGCATCCCGGGCTGGGGTTCGATCAGCAGGCTGGCAGCCACCACGGGCCAGACATCGGCGCCGCGCTCCAGCGCCGACAGGTCCACGAACCAGGCGCCATCGGGGAAGGAGGCCTTGAGCGAACGCGCAAACTCAACCGCCAGTCGTGTCTTGCCGATGCCACCCGGGCCGATGAGCGTGAGCACACGCGAGGCGTGTGTCATCGCCACCAGGTCTTCGATTTCTTCCTCGCGGCCGAAGAAGGCGTTCAGCGTGGCCGGGAGGTTGCCATCGGCCGTCTCGCGCTTGCCGCCAATCGGCGGAAAGACCCGGGGCAGGCCAGGCATGTCGAGCTGCAGCACGCGCAAGGGGTCGATGCCCTTGAAGTGGTGGTCGCCCAGGTCCACGAAGGCCATGCGGCCGGCCTGCACCTCCGTGGCCAGCAGGGCCACACTGGGCGCGGAGACGAGCACCTGGTCTGCATGCGCAGCGCTGCCCAGCCGGGTGACGGTGTGAAGGGCGGGGCCGAACCAGTCGCTGCCACGCGGCCGGGCCAGGCCGGTGTGGATGCCGGCGCGTATCAGCAGCCGGCCGGTGGGCCCCCAGGCCGCCGCGCGCAGGCCGCGCGTGGCTTCCTCGATGGCCAGCACGGCCCGCAGCGGGTGGTCGAAACTGGCATAGACCCCATCGCCGGTGTTCTTGAAAGGGTCGCCACCATGGCGGCGGATGGCCGCCTGCAGCAAGTGGTCATGCAGGTCCATGGCCCCGAGCATGTGGCCCGGGTAGCGCCGATGCAAAGCCGTGCTGCCCACCACGTCGGTGAGCAAAAAGGTGCGCTCGATGCTCGTTGTCGAACTGTCCAAGGTTTGCGGTCCTGCTGCGCTGCGCGCCGGCCGGTGGCTCGGCGCGCGTGGAGTTTGCAGCAGAGGAACACCCAGCGCCAGATTGCGGGGCGCGCTTCGAGTGGCGTTGGGCGCAGCGATAGCCGAGACAGCATGGCAACTCGTCTGCCTGTCAAGCTGCACTCTACCCGCAACAGGAGGATCAGGAAGGCTGCCGCAGTTCTGGCACACCGCGCGGCCAGCGCTTCAGCGCGGCGCCGACCCACGTTCCTGCCCGGTGTCGCCGGCCCAGTAGCGCTGCATGACGATGTAGGTGTAGGACGCGGTCCAGCCGATGAGCAGCAGACCGTTCAGCGCCTCCACGCTGGCCAGCGCACGCAGCGCACCTTGCGGCACCACGTCGCCATAGCCCAGCGAGGTGTAGGTCTGGGCGGAGAAGAAGAGCGTGGTGGCCCAGTCGGGCGCCCCCGATGCACCGAGTGCGCCGATGCCAAGGCCGTTCACCAGCCCGTAGGTCGCCGCCGCGTAGAGCCCGATCTCGAGTGTGTGCGCCGCGAACGTGGCCAGCAGGACCACGATCAGCCTGGCCCGCGGTGCCATGTGCAGCCGCGGCAGCAGGGCGCCGACCACCCGCAGCGCCTCGTAGTGCAGCAAGGTCGCCAGCACGATCAGCGCCACGCAGGCGAAGACGGTGATGCCCATGGGTCTGCGCTATGGCCCCGTGATCTGCCCGCAGCGGCCGGTGCCCATGCGATCAGCCGATGTGCACCGGCACGAAGACCCGCTCGCCGCCGCGCTGCAGCAGCAGCGCCACCGACTTGCCGGCGCGCGCCACCAGGCTGCGCGCCTGCTCGACGCTGGCTATCGGCGTGCCGTTGATGGCCAGCAGCAGATCGTTCGGCTGGATACCGGCGCGCGCCGCGGCGCCGGTGCTGGTTTCCACCACCAGGCCGACGTCGGTGCCCGCCCGGCGGCGCTCCTGCGGCGACAGCGGCCGCAGCGCCAGGCCGAGCCGGCCCGCCGCGGCCGTGCTGGCGGGCTTGTCGGCCCGGGCCAGGCTGGCGTCGCGTTCGGTGCGGTCGCCCAGCTGTGCCTTCAGTTCCTGGTGCCGGCCCTGGCGCCACACCTCCATCGACACGGTCGTGCCCGGGTCGCGCTGCGCCAGCAGCGCCGGCAGGTCACCCGAGGCGACGATGGCCTGGCCATCGAGCCGACGCACGACGTCGCCCGCCTTCAGGCCGGCCCGCTCGGCCGGGCCGCCGGGTTCGATGCCGGACACCAAGGCGCCTTCGGGCCGGTCCAGGCCAAAGGCATCGGCCAGTGCCTGGTCAACCTCCTGCACGATCACGCCGAGCCGCACGTGGGTGGCGTGGCCGCTGGCGACGATCTGGTCCTTCACGCGCACCGCGACGTCGATGGGAATGGCGAACGACAGGCCCTCATAGCCGCCGGTGCGGCTGAAGATCTGACTGTTGATGCCGACGACCTCGCCTCGCGCATTGAACAGCGGACCGCCGGAGTTGCCGGGGTTGATGGCGGCATCGGTCTGGATGAAGGGCACGGCGCTGTCGTCGGGGAGCATGCGGCCCTTGGCGCTGACAACCCCGGCGGTGACGCTGTTCTCGAAGCCGAAGGGCGAGCCGATGGCCAGCACCCATTCGCCCACGTGCAGCTGCCGCGGATCGCCCAGTGGCACGGTCGGCAGGCCGTGGGCTTCGATCTTCAGCACGGCGACGTCGCTGTGGCGGTCGCTGCCCAGCACGCGCGCGGCGAACTCGCGCCGGTCGGCAAGCTTGACGGTGACCTCGCTGGCACCGTGCACGACGTGGGCGTTGGTGAGGATCAGGCCGTCGGCGCCGACGATAAAGCCCGAACCCTGGCCGCCCAACGGCTGGGGCAGGCCGTTGGGGCGTTGCAGCAGCCCTTCCTCGCCGGCCACGCGCGACAGGCCGCGGACGCTGATGTTCACCACCGCCGCGCCTTGCCGGGCAGCGATCTGCGACAGGTCCGGCAGCAGCGGTGCGCCGGCAGCGGCTGGCGCTATGGGTTCCGCCATGGCGGATGCGCCGCAGGGCAGGGCGAGCGCCGCAAGTGGCTGCGCCTGCGCGGCAGGGTGGGCAACACCCGGGAACAGTTGGTGCGAGATCAGGCTGGTGCCGGCGCCCCCGATCAGGCCGGCCGCCACCAGGCTCAGCACCCCGAAGCGGCCGCTCAACGGCACGGCGGGCGAACGGCTGGAGAGTTCAGTTTCGGGCTTCATCGTGGCTCCTCGGCCGCATCCGGCGGCACGGGCTCACTCTGCGCCGTCGACCTTAGGTCGGGCTTAAGCCGGACGCGGCCGGCAGGCGCAGCTCGGCGCGCAGCCCACCCAGGCGCTCGCTGCGGCCGAGCGCCAGCGTGCCGCCGTGGGCCTCGGCAATGGTCTTTGCGATGGCCAGCCCCAGGCCGTTGCCGCTGGCCGCGGCGCCGGGCACGCGGTAGAAGCGGTCGAACACCCGATCGCGCTCGGCGTCGGCGATGCCGGGACCGCTGTCTTCCACGCGCAGGCACCAGATGGCGTCCTGGCGCTGCAGCGCAACGTCGACGCGTCCGCCGCTGGGTGTGTACTTCACGGCGTTGTCGAGCAGGTTGCGCATCAGCACGCGCAGCGCCTCAGGGTCGCCGGCGATCGTCGTGTCGGCGGCCGGGGGGCCGGCGGCCTGCAGGTGAGCTTCCGGCGGCACCAGGCCGAGGTCGATGCGCCGCTGCTGTGCGGCCGGCGCCATGTCGGCCAGTGCCAGGCGCAGCACGTCCATCAGCACCACGGGCTGCGGCGCGGGCCGGGCGCCGTCCTGCTGGCGGGCCAGCAGCAGCTGGGCGACGAGATGACTGGCGCGCTCGATGCCGGCGTCCAGGCGCTGCACGGCGCGCTGCCGTGTGTCGTCGTCAGACGCGCGAGCCAGGCCCTGCACCTGCAGCTTCAGCGCCGCCAGCGGCGAGCGCAGTTCGTGCGCGGCATCGGCCACGAAGCGCTTCTGCGCCTCGAAGGCCTGCTGCAGCCGGCCGAAAAGCCCGTTCAGCTCGTGCACGACCGGGCGGATCTCGCTGGGCAGCGGCCCTTCGCCCACCGGTGCCAGGTCGTCGGCGCGCCGCTGGGCCAGCTGCGCGCGCAGGCGCTGCAGCGGGGCCAGCGAGCTGCCCACCACCCACCAGGCCGCGGCCATCAGCTGCGGCACCAGCCATGCCACCGGTGCGGCGGTGCGCAGCGCCAGCGTGCGCGCCATCTCGCGGCGGATTTCCATGTCCTGCGCCACCTGGATCACCTGGCGCGGCGTCTGCACCGAGAACACGCGGTAGGTGCCGCCGCGCGCCTGCACGGTGGCGAAGCCGAGCACGGCACGGTCGGGCAGCTCGGCGCGCTGGGCCGAGCGGTACAGCAACTGGCCGTCTGCGGCCCAGATCTGCACCACGAAGTCGAAGTTCTCGTCGCCATGCTCGGGTGCTTCAGCCAACCCGGCGTCGGGCTCGAAGGGCAGGCCGCCGCGCAGCGACAGCGCGGTCTGCTGCATGTGGTAATCGAACACGGCATCGGCCTCGGCCAGCGCGGTGCGGTAGGCCACGCCGGCCTGGACCGCAGCCACCAGCGCGATGGCCACGCCCAGGTAGACGAGCAGCCGGGTGCGCAGCGAATGGGGACCTGACCCCGACCAAGACCCTGGTGGCCGCTGCCCTGCTCGGCACCGCCTCGATGTTCAGCTTCGCCCAGGCGCCGGCTGCCGCCACCGCCCCTGCCGAGGCGCGCCCGCCCGCCACCGCCCGGGCACCGGCGGCCGCCCCGGCGAAGCACGCCGTCAAGACCCACAAGACGGTGAAGCACACCAAGATGGCCAAGCATGCCAGGCCGGCCGCGGCGACCGACGGCAAGGCCCCGCCCGCCGATCCGACGAAGTGAGCGACGGCCCGAGCGACGACCGGCCCGACACCCCGCCCGGGGTGATGGAGTTTCTGTTCACGGCGCTGATGCCGTCGGGCTGTCGGGCGCGCGCGAGGGCCACAACCGCTTCAACCTGGGCATGGCACCGTTGGCCGGGCTGGCGGCGCACCCGCTGGCGCCGCTGTGGCACCGGCTGGGCACCGGCTGGGCGCCGCCCTCTACCGCCACGGCGAGCACTTCTACAACTTCCGCGGCCAGCGTGGCTTCAGAGAGAAGTTCCACGCTCCTAGTGTAGTGTTGCGTTCTGTTTGGAACTTAAGCGCGCATTGGCCCGAATTACCTTCTGCAGGATGTCGGCGGCGCTCTTGGTCCAGATGAACGGCTTTGGTTTGGTGTTGTGATGGGCGACGTACTTTTCAATGGCAGTGATCAACTCGGGCACGCTCGTGAACACGCCACGGCGCAGCCGATTGACTGTGATGTCCCGGAAGAATCGCTCCACCATGTTCAGCCACGACGCTGAGGTCGGCGTGAAATGCATGTTGAAGCGTGGGCGCTTGGCCAGCCATTCCTGCACCGCAGGGTGCTTGTGCGTGGCGTAGTTGTCGGCGATCAAGTGCAGCGTTTTGTCCTTGGGCGTTTCACGATCGATCTTGCGCAGGAACTTCAGCCACTCTGCGTGCGTGTGACGCTGTTGGCATTGGCCAATGACGGTGCCGTCCAGCACGTTGAGCGCCGCGAACAACGTGGTTGTGCCATTGCGCTTGTAGTCGTGCGTCATCGTCTGCGCGCGCCCCTTCTTCATCGGCAGGCCCGGCTGCGTGCGGTCCAGCGCCTGTACTTGGCTCTTCTCGTCGCAGCAAAGCACCAACGCGTGCTCGGGCGGGGACATGTACAGGCCCACGATGTCTTCGAGCTTCTCGACGAACTTCGGGTCGCGGGACACCTTGAAGCCGCGCACCAAGTGCGGCTTCAGGCCGTTGGCCTGCCAGTGGCGCATCACCGTGCTCGGGCTGACCTTCAGCACTGCAGCCATCTTGCGAGTGCTCCAGTGCGTGGCAGCCACGGGCGTGCTCTGCGTGGTCAGCTCCACCAACTTGGCAACGTCCATCTTCACGGGCGGGGCGCCGCGCGGCAGGTCCTGTTCAATCCCCGGAAGGCCGGACTGCAGATAGCGCTCGCGCCAGCGAGCAACCTGCACGCGCCCTACGCCCAGTTGCTCGGCGATGTCCTTGTTCTGAAGGCCCTGTGCGGCCAGCAGGACGATCTGTGCACGCTGGGCCAGCCTGACGCTGGTGCGCTTGGAGCGCGCAAGCCTCGTCAGTTCGACCTCTTGCTCATCCGTCAACTCTATCCCTGGGGCAACTCGCAATTTTTCGCTCCATTGCAAACCGAAGTAGAGCATTGGAGGTGGAAAACTCAATTAAGTTCCTTCAAGAGTCGAACACTACACTAGCGCAAGTGCCGGCTCTGCGCGCCCTGCTCGAAGCGGTACACCGCCACGCTGGCGCGCCAGTTGGGCGCCAGGCGCAGCACCCGGCCCTCGTGCAGGCCGAAGGCGTCGGTCACGTGCAGGCCCAGGCGGCGGGCCAGCACGCCGAAGTCGGCGAAGGTGCCGACTCGGATGTTCGGCGTGTCGTGCCACTCGTAGGGCAGCGCGCGTGTCACCGGCATGCGGCCGGCGGCCACCTTCAGCCGATTGGGCCAGTGCGCGAAGTTCGGGAAGGCGACGATGCCGATGCGGCCCACCCGCGCCGTCTCGCGCAGCATGCGCTCGGTGTGGCGGATGGCCTGCAGCGTGTCGATCTGCAGCACGACATCGAAGCTCTGGTCGTCGAAGAGCGCCAGGCCTTCCTCGAGGTCGAGCTGCACCACGTCGACGCCACGCTGCACGCACTGCAGCACGTTGGCATCGGCCAGCTCCACGCCGTAGCCGCTGCAGCCCTTTTCGCGTTGCAGCCATTGCAGCAGTGCGCCGTCGCCGCAGCCCAGGTCGAGCACGCGGCTGCCGTGAGGCACCAGCGAGCCGATCACTTCGAGATCGCTGCGTTCAGACATGGGAGCCCCCGGGCTCGATGCGCTCGAACCAGGCCCGCACCACCGCGTGGTAGCGGGCGTCGTCCAGCAGGAAGGCGTCGTGCCCGTGTGGCGCGGCGATCTCGGCGTAGTTCACGGCGATGTCGTTGTCGACCAGCGCTTTCACGATCTCGCGGCTGCGCGCCGGCGCGAAGCGCCAGTCGGTGGTGAAGCTCACGACCAGGAAGCGCAGGCCGCGCGCCGCGGCGAACGCGGCCTTCAGGCTGCCGCCGTGTGCGCGTGCCGGGTCGAAGTAGTCGAGCGCGCGCGTGATCAGCAGGTAAGTGTTGGCGTCGAAGTAGGTGCTGAACTTGTCGCCCTGGTGGCGCAGGTAGCTCTCGACCGCGAACTCGATGTCGCGGGTGCTGTAGGTCAGCGGCGCGGCCTCGCCGGCCTGCAGGCGGCGGCCGAAGCGCGCTTCCATGGCGTCGTCCGACAGGTAGGTGATGTGCCCCAGCATGCGCGCCACGCGCAGTCCGCGGCCGGGCACCACGCCATGGCCGTAGAAGTGGCCGCCGTGGAAATCGGGGTCGGTGACGATGGCGCGGCGCGCGACCTCGTTGAAGGCGATGTTCTGCGCCGACAGGTTGGGCGCGGTGGCGATGACCGCCACGTGGCGCACGCGCTGCGGGTGGCGCAGCGCCCAGGCCAGGGCCTGCATGCCGCCGAGGCTGCCGCCGATCACGGCGGCGAGCTGCTCGATGCCCAGGCGGCTGAGCAGCCGGGCCTGCGCCTCGACCCAGTCCTCGACCGTGACCACCGGGAAATCGGCGCCCCACGGTCGCCCGGTGGCCGGGTTCGCGTGCATCGGCCCGGTGCTGCCGAAGCACGAGCCCGGGTTGTTGATGCCGATGACGAAGAAGCGGTTCGTGTCCAGCGGCTTGCCCGGGCCGACGAGGTTGTCCCACCAGCCCAGGCTGCCGTCGGGCGCGCTGCCGGCCACGTGGTGGCTGGCGTTGAGCGCATGGCACACCAGCACGGCGTTGCTGCGCGTGGCGTTGAGCGTGCCGTAGGTCTCGTAGGCCAGGTCGCAGGCCGGCAGCACCGCGCCGCTCTGCAGCGGCAGCGGCTCTTCAAAACGCATCGACTGTGGCGTGACGGAACCGACCGAACCCATGACCAAGAGAAAACCCGGTGCCGCGCGTCAACACGGACCCCGGGCGATCAGCGCAAGGCTGCTCATTCGGACATCCTGTGTAGTTCTGGCATCACATCGCTGCGCGACATGAGCCTTCTCAGAAGCGGGGGTACCGCTTTGGCCGCATTTGTTGAAAGCGCCCGCAATCCGGAGCAAATCGGCGCTGAAGCCAAAAGTATAGCCAGGGCCCTAACATGGCCTGCGATGAACACACCCGCCTTCACCGCCCTGATCGGCGCCCTGGCCTGCGCCGGGCTCTTGTGCCTGCCCACGGCGGCGCTGGCCCAGCCGGCTGACGAGCCCGGCCCCGAAACCCCTGCCGACGGCCGCCCGCCGCAGCCACTGTGGGAGGCAGGTCTGGCCGCCTTCGGCGCGCAGTCGCCGGCCTACCCGGGTGCGAGGCAGCGCACCCGCAACGCCATCGCGGTGCCTTACCTGCTGTACCGCGGCCGCGTGCTGCGTGCCGAACAAGGCATCGTGGGCGTGCGCGCGGCCCGTACCGAGCGCATGGAACTGGACGTCGGCTTTGCCGGCAGCTTTGGCTCTGCGGCGTCCGACAACGACGCCCGCCGCGGCCTGCCCAACATCGGCACGCTGGTGGAGTTCGGCCCGCGCCTGCGCTGGCGCCTGGGCCCGGCCTTTGGCGGCAACCTGGGCGTGGCGGTGCCGCTGCGCGGCGTGTTCGACGTCAGCAACCGCTTTGAATACCGCGGCATGGCGCTCGAGCCTTCGCTGCGGTGGAGCCGGCGGGCCGCCGGCTTCGACATCGGTGGCAGCCTGGGCCTGCTGATCGCCGACGAGCGCCTGGCCGACACCTTCTACGGCGTCGCACCCGCCTTCGCCACCGCCACGCGGCCGGCCTACGAGGCCCAGGCCGGGCTGGTGGCCACGCGCTTGTCGTTCAACCTCAGCCGTCGCCTGGGCCGCGATTGGGTGGTGTTTGGCTTTGCGCGAGTCGACAGCGTGCGCGGCGCCGCCAACGAGAGCAGCCCACTCGTGGGCAAGACACGCGGCACGGCCGTGGGCCTGGGCGTGTCGTGGACTTTTGCGCGCTCCGACCGCCCGGCGCAAAACTGAGCCCACCGACCATCGACCTGAGTGACAGGACCGCCATGAGCCCCATCCCCGGTTTCGAAGATTTCGAGCCGCTCGACCTGCCTGTCCAGGGCCGGCGCCTGCGCGGCCGCATTGGCGGCCGTGTCGGCGCGCCGCCGCTGCTGCTGCTGCACGGCTTCCCGCAGACGCACCTGCTCTGGCACCGCGTGGTGCCGCAGCTTGCGCCGCACTTCCGCCTCGTGCTGCCCGACCTGCGCGGCTACGGCGACAGCCAGGCCGCGCCCGACGAGCCGCAGCACACGCAGATGGGCAAGCGCGCGCTGGCCGCCGATGTGCTGGCGCTGATGCGGCAGCTCGGCCACGAGCGCTTTGCCGTTGCGGGCCACGACCGCGGCGGCCGTGTCGCACACCGCCTGGCGCTCGACGCACCCGAGGCGGTGACGAAGCTCGCGGTGCTCGACATCGCGCCCACGCTCGACATGGTCGAAGGCGCCGACTGGCGCTTCGGCCGCGCCTACTACCACTGGTTCTTTCTGGCGCAGCCGGCGCCCGAACCCGAGCGCATGATCGCCGCCGACCCCGTGCGCTACCTGCACCGCAAGCTTGGCGGCTGGGGTGCCGCCTCGCTGGCGCACCTGCACCCGGCGGCGCTGGCCGAGTACGAACGCGCCATCCAGCGGCCCGAGGTCGTGCACGCCATGTGCGAGGACTACCGCGCCGCGCTCACCTGCGATCTCGAACTCGACCGCGCCAGCCGTGCCGCCGGCGACAAGCTGGCCTGCGATCTGCTGGTGCTGTGGGGCGGCCGCGGCATCGTGCAGGCCCTGTTCGACCCGATGGCGCTGTGGCGCGCCGCCAGCCGCGGCCGCGTGCAGGGTGAGGCGCTCGACTGCGGCCACTACCTGCCCGAAGAGCAGCCCGAGGCCACGGCGGCGCAGCTGGGCGCCTTCTTTGCGCAGTGATCGAGCCGGTGGAACCGGTCTCGCAGGGCGAACGGTGGTGTGGGTGCCGGGCGAACCCTTTGCTCGCGCCGAGCGAACCTCGCCTTGTGTCCTGAGCGAACCTCTCCTTGTGTCCTGAGCAAACCTCTCCGCGCGGCCTGAGCAAACCTCTCCGTGCGTCCTGAGCAAACCCCTCTGTTCGCCCTGACAAAAACCCTCCTTTCGCTGTGAGCGAACCTCGCCGTTCGCTGTGAGCAAAACCTTCTGTTCGCTGGGAGCGAACCCCTCCGTTCGGTGCGAGCGAACCCCTCCGTTCGGCGCAAGTGAACCCCTCCGTTCGCGCTGAGCAAACCCTCCGTTCGGGCTGAGCAAACCCTCCGTTCGCCCTGAGCTTGTCGAAGGGCTCGTGAAGTGCACAGGCTGTAGGGCTGAGCTTGTCGAAGCCCCCCGGGAGCCCTTCGACAAGCTCAGGGCGAACGGAGGTTTGTGACGCGAGCCCTTCGACAAGCTCAGGGCGAACGGAGGTGTGTGGCGCAAGCCCTTCGACAGGCTCAGGGCGAACGGTGGTGTGTGACGCGAGCCCTTCGACAGGCTCAGGGCGAACGGAGGTTTGTGACGCAAGCCCTTCGACAGGCTCAGGCCGAACGGTGGTGTGTGACGCAAGCCCTTCGACAGGCTCAGGGCGAACGGAGGTTTGTGACGCGAGCCCTTCGACAAGCTCAGGGCGAGCGGTGGTGTGTGGCGCGAGCCCTTCGACAGGCTCAGGGCGAGCGGGTGCTGTTGCCCAGAGCGAGCGGTGGCTTCCCGGCCACGGGTGGGTCAGGCTGCCGCCGCCGGCAGCAAGCCCAGCAGGGCCAGCACCTCTTCTTTTGTGCGGTAGCGGCCAAAGCGCGCCTCGTCTTGCGCGCGCACGATGGGGAAGGTGTCGAGCACGTACGCCGCGTCGTCGGCGCCCAGGCCGTAGAGCCAGAAGAACAGCGCGTCCAGCGCGGCCAGGCGGCGGCGGCGGTCTTCGTCGTCCCAGCGGATGGGCGGCAGCACCTGGCCTTGCTCGTCGACATAGCCCAGGTCACGCGCAAACGGCGCCAGGTCGTGCGCGGTGTAGCTCAAGGCCAGCACCTGCGGCAGCACGAAGTCGGCGATGGTGGGCGCGGGGTGGTGGCCGTTCATCAGGCTGGCCTCACGAACGTGCTGGGTGAAGGCGGCGGGCAGCGGGTCGTCGAAGCGGGCGGGGGGGATGACGGGGAGTTGTTCGAGGATGAACCAGCTGAAGTTCTGCCCCTGGACCTTTTGGCGGGCAAGCCAGTCGAATGAGAACGAATTGAGAACCGCGAGAAGCAACGCGGTTGTGCGAGGTCCCTGTTCAGGAGGTGGCAGCAGCACCGACATGCTGTGGCCAACCCCGCTTTCCGGCAGGACGGCAGCAATCATGGTGCGCATGTTGGTCGGTGAAGTGACCGACTTGAATGCGAGCATCCAAGGCCGCGCGCCAAACCGTTGCGCGACCGCCCTTTCGACCCAGTATTGCGGTCCAGCTAAGCGTTGAGGATCGTGCTTCTCGCTGCTGCTCAAGGCTTCCGGCTGAGCCGCACGTTTCAGATTGGCCAGATTCACAGCCACATCGGCGGCACGGTGGTCATAAGCCTGAACCATCTTGCCCTCATAAAGCGGCACGACGGCCTCTGTCGAGAGCTCAGAGGCCTTTCGAAACCAGGACGAATCGTTGGTCATGTCAAACATCCTGGCGTAGGCGACGGGCCATGTGCTTCGCCGACCACTCTGAAGGTGGTGAACCAGCACGGGATGGATGGCAAAGACCTTCTTGGTCAACTCGAAGTCGCGGCGCGTTCTGAAGATGGGCGCTGAACCGGTGTTGGGATTGAGCAGACCGAAGTCAGCCGCGGTGAGCTGCAGCAACCGGCTCGCATCGGCCAACTCCGCCACGGTGTGCAGAAAGAAAGCCGCTCGCGTGCCCGCAAACCGCCGCGCCTCGCCGCCGAACACCAGCGTGCAGAACTTGAAGCGCGAGTCCACGTCTGGAAAGAACGCCTTCTTGTTTTCGAAGTCGAACAGCGCACCCAGCCGCTCCGTGGCGGCGATGCTGCGGAAAAATGCCGACGCTCCCTTGTCCGCCGCGATGCCACTGGGGGTCAGCAGCGCCACGACTCCCTGCGGCTTGGCCAAGGTCAGCGCTCGCTCGACGAACAAGCTGTATAGGTTGACGTCGCCAGTCGACAACAGCGGAAAGTCGCCGCCGTCGGCGACCACGCGGCGCTGCGCATCGGCCCTTTCAACCTGTCGGGTGAACTCTTGATGCAGTGAGGGTTGCTTGGTCGCCAAGCCCTTGATCAGCGCTTTGCGTTCGGATGCCTTCTGCGCGTGGGCGATCTCGGGAATCCGATCAGAGAACCACTGAACTTCTTCGACGCGCATCACGTCCCACGGCGGGTTGCCGATCACCGCGTCGAACCCCGGGTCCGCACCAGCAAACGCTGTCGGAAACGCCGTCCACCAGTGGAAGAAGCGCTCCTCAGCCGCCAGCGAGCGCACGCGCTGCAGCAGCGCCCGCGCGGCTTCGGGGCCTGCGCCCGCACCGTCCAGCGTGCCGGCGGCCAAAGTCGCCACGAGGTTGCGCGTGGGCTCCAGCAAGGTGTCCAGAGCCGCGCGCGTGGGCTCGTCGCACAGCTTCGTGAGCTTGGCCGCCTTGTCCACCGGCCAGCCCGGCACCAGCCAGCGCATCGCCCGCCAAAAGTCCAGCAGCGCGTGCACCGGCGCCACCTGGGCATCGGCCTCTTCGGCCAGCCGCTGGCTCAGCCGCGCCTCGGCGATGTCGACATCGGTGAAGTCGGCCACTTGCTGCAAGTTCTTGGCCGCGAGCTCCAACCGTTGCAGCTCGGCCTGCTGGAACAGCATGCCCAGCACTTGCAGGCCCTGCTGCACCGTGGCCAGGCGCTCGCCGTGCAGGCTGTCGCCGTGCTTCAAGTGGTGGTCCAGAAAACTCAGCGGCGCGCCCACGGTAAAGGTGTGCAGCCACAGCGCCGTCTTGGCCAGCTCCACGGCCATGGCGTTCTTGTCGACGCCGAAGACGCACTTCTTCAGCACCATGCGGCGCACGATGTGGCGGTCGTCGAGCTGCGCGTCGGCCACCGCCCAGCCGTGCTCGCGGGCTTGCTTCTTGATCGCGCCGCGCACGGCCGCCAGCCGCACCAGCAGCGGGCTCTCCCAGGGCCGGCCGCGCTCGGCCAGGTGCGCGGCCCAGGGCATGTCGGCCACGCGCAGCTGTGCGGCGGTGGCGGCCTCCAGCACGCGGTCGGCGATGAAGTCCACCAGCGCCACCAGGAAGTGGCCGCTGCCCATGGCGGGATCGCAGATCTTGAGTTCGAGGATGCGGCTGGCCGGGTCGGCCGCGTCCAGGCGCTCCCACTCGGCGGGGTTGAGCGAGCCCTTTTTCTTCCAGCCGTCGAGCAGCGTGTCGAAGGCGGCCACGCGCTCGCTGGCCAGCAGGCCCACGCTTTCGCGCAGGATGAGCTGCACCAGATCGTCGTGCGTGTAGTAGCTGCCCGAGACCTTGCGCGCAAAGCTGGCGGGCACGGCCGTGACGCGGTCGATCTCGGGGCTGTAGTGCAGGTCGGCCGGGGCCACCTCGTGCTGCAGCTGGTATTCGAGCAGCCGCTCGTAGATGCTGCCCAGGTGGCTGACGCTCAGGTCGCGGTAGTTGATCCAGCCGCGCAACAGGTCTTCCGTGCGGCGGCTGAGTGCGTCGATGATGGGCGCCAGCACCGCGTCGGGCACGCGCGTGCGCTCCAGCAGCAGGCTGCGGCCGCGGTTGAACAGGCCGCCGTTGTAGGCGGGCATGCCGATGGTGTCGTCGCCAACGTCACGATGAGTCCAGAACGCAGCCCTTCAGTGAGAGCCACAAGCGGTTAGCTGCGTGGCGGACCAGCGCTGGCCCGCGTCGACCTGTCGTCGCGCACGCGCTTCACGCAGCGCCCGCACGCTGTAGGCCCGGTACCGCTCATCCCCCACCGGCAGCAGCCGCCGGTCTTCGGCGTAGAACAGGAACAGCAGCCGGTACAGCAAGATGAGCGTGGCCTCGCGCACCTCTTCCAGGTACTCGCGGGTGTAGCGGTGGCGCGTGCCGCTGCCGTAGCCCACGGGTTCCTTCATTCGCCTCCAGGTCGCCACGCGCCAGCGCCTGCGCCAGCGTGGGAAAGATCTCGTCAAAGACGCGCCGGCCCAGATCGGCCGACACCTTTTCTTCGTACGCCCGGGCCTCGGCGCGGGCGTAGGCATGGAAACTGCGCGCCGCGCTGTCCCAGGTCTGCGTGAGAAAGGCCGCGCGGTTGAAGAGCAGAAAAAACAGCTTCAGCCCGTGCGCGGGCTCGGGCATGTCGATGTCCGGCTGCACGCCGGGCACGCCCAGCAGTGCGGCGAGGTCGAGTTCAAGAAACTCCTCGGCGCGCGAGCGGGCGTCTTGCCAGTACAGGCGCCAGACGCCGCCGTTGGTGAGCACGCCCCACTTGACGGAGCGATCGCTGGCCACGTCGGCGCGCGAGAGGTAGCGCAGCATCTGCGAGCTGGGCGCGCCGGGGTCGAGCGGTTCGTCGCTGGCGCCGCGGTCGAGCGGGCGCAGCCAGCGCTTCGCTTCGAGCAGCGCCAGGCCGTGGCGGTAGCGACGGTCGTCGTGTTTTTCGTCGAGGGCGCGCTGCTTGGCCGCGGCGTCGGCAAACAGCAGGATGTCGGGCACGTCTTCGCGCCGCTTGCCGCTGAGGTTGACCTGCGGCAGGTAGTCGTCGGCCCAGCCGAGCTCCATCAACACGCGCTCGATGACGAGCTGCTCGGTCTGCGCCTCGTTCATCACGGTGTCGGCCGACAGGCCGGCGAAGATGGCGCGCAGCCGCGGCTCGAAAGCCGCCGCTGCCTCGGCAGAAAGCGCCTGGTAGGGTGGCGTGTCGCGGATGCCGAAGCGCAGGAAGTCCTGCGAAAAAAGTTGTCCTTGCATGCGGGCAGCGTGGGGTGGCGGGGCAGTTTAAGGCGGCGTCTGCACAGCCCACTGCAGTGTTGCTGGCCGCGTCGCTGCCCGACCGCCGCACTAGCATCGGGTGCAGCCCGCCACCTGAAGCGGCGCCGGAGACACCCCATGCACGCTTGGCTTCACCGCCTCGACCAGCACTTCCCGGTGCGCTACACGGCGTGGCTGCTGTCGGCCGTGGTGGCGCTGTTGGGCGGCGTGGGCTGGGTGCTCGGCGGCCCGGGCATGCTCGGCCTGGCTGCGCTTGCGGGTCTGTTCCTCACGGCCCTGGGCTGGCGCGACACCCGCCAGACGCGGCACTCGGTGCTGCGCAACTACCCCGTCATCGGGCACCTGCGTTTCCTGCTGGAGTTCATCCGGCCCGAGATGCGCCAGTACTTCATCGAGTCCGACAACGAGGCCGCGCCGTTTTCGCGCCAGCAGCGCAGCCTGGTCTACCAGCGCGCCAAGGGCGATGCCGACAAGCGACCCTTCGGCACCCAGCTCGATGTGCATGCCCAGGGCTACGAGTGGATCAACCACTCGGTGGTGCCCTCGGTCATCGCCAGCCACGACTTCCGCATCACCGTGGGCGAGGGCGGCACGGGCTGCACCCAGCCCTACAGCGCCAGCGTCTTCAACATCTCGGCCATGAGCTTCGGCGCCCTCAGCGCCAACGCCATCCTGGCGCTGAACGGCGGCGCCAAGAAGGGCGGCTTCGCGCACGACACCGGCGAAGGCAGCATCAGCCAGCACCACCGCGTGCACGGCGGCGACCTGATCTGGGAGATCGGCAGCGGCTACTTCGGCTGCCGCGACGAAGCCGGGCACTTCAGCGAGGAAGGCTTCGCCCAGAACGCGCTCGATCCGCAGGTGAAGATGATCGAGCTCAAGCTGAGCCAGGGCGCCAAGCCCGGGCACGGCGGCGTGCTGCCGGGCCCCAAGGTCACGCCCGAGATCGCCGCCGCGCGCGGTGTGCCCGCGGGCGTGGACTGCGTGAGCCCGGCCCGCCACTCGGCCTTTGCCACACCGGTGGAGATGCTGCGCTTCATCGAGCGGCTGCGGCGCCTGTCGGGCGGCAAGCCGGTGGGCTTCAAGTTCTGCGTCGGCCACCCCTGGGAGTGGTTCGCCATCTGCAAGGCCATGCTCGAGACCGGCCTCCTGCCTGACTTCATCGTCGTCGACGGCGCCGAGGGCGGCACGGGGGCGGCGCCGCTGGAGTTCACCGACCATGTCGGTGCACCGCTGCAGGAGGGCCTGCTGCTCGTGCACAACACGCTGGTGGGGATGAACCTGCGCCAGCGCATCCGCCTCGGCGCGGCGGGCAAGGTGGTCAGCGCCTTCGACATCGCTCGCTGCATGGCGCTGGGCGCCGACTGGTGCAACTCGGCGCGCGGCTTCATGTTCGCCCTGGGCTGCATCCAGGCCCAGACCTGCCACACCGGCACCTGCCCCACAGGCGTGACGACGCAGGACCCGCTGCGCCAGCAGGCGCTGGTGGTGCCCACGAAGACGGAGCGGGTCTGGCGCTTCCACCAGCACACGCTGATGGCGCTGAAAGAGCTGGTGCAGGCCGCGGGCCTGCAGCACCCGGGCGAGGTCACGGCCAGCCACATCGTGCGCCGCGCGGCGCAGGGCGACGTCCGGCTGCTGGCCAACCAGCTGCCCTTCCTGAAGCCGGGCGCGCTGCTCGCGGCCCTCGAGGGCCGCGGCGAATGGCCGCACAACGTCTACCGGCTGTACTGGCCGGTGGCGCGCAGCGACAGCTTCTCGGCTGCGGGGTGATCCGGGGGCAGGGCTTCGACAGGCTCAGCCCGACGGGAAGCTACCCCCCGTTCGCCCTGAGCTTGTCGAAGGGCTGTTTCGAGCCCCGGCGATGGCTCAGCCCGGTGGGGCCGTGTCGATGTAGCTCTGCCGCGCAGCGAGCTTCTCGTGCCACTTGGCCAGGTTGGGGTGCGTGCCGCGCCAGTCGATCTGCGGGAAGCGGAAGTCCAGGTAGCCGAGGGCGCAGCCCGCGGCCACGTCGGCCAACGTGAAGTGCGTGCCGTTGCACCAGGCCTTGTCGCCCAGCCCCAGCGACATGCTGTGCATCGCGGCGTGCACGCGGCTCATCTGGCGGTCGATCCAGGCCTGCGACCGTTGCTCGCCGCTGCGACCGTGCCAGGTGGCCTCCAGGCGCGCGAGGATGGACGCGTCAAGCAGGCCGTCGGCCAGCGCCTCCCAGGTCTTGACCTCGATGCGCTCGCGGCCGCTGGGCGGGATCAGCTTGCCCACGGGGCTGAGGGTGTCGAGGTACTCGACGATCACGCGCGAGTCGAACACCGCCTCGCCGCCATCGAGCACCAGGCAGGGCACCTTGCCCAGCGGGTTGCTCTTGAGGATGTCGTCCTTGCCCCAGACGTCTTCGGCCACGAACTGGGCGTCGAGCTTCTTCTCCGCCATGACGATGCGCACCTTGCGCACGTAGGGGCTGGTCAGTGATCCGAGCAATTTCATCGTGTTGTGGTGTCAGGGCGGGGGCCGCCTCGTGTCATCCCTGGGTTCGATCCATTTTAGCCAGCAGGGCATGGCGGCGCGGTGCGGCGGCCAGTGAAGCCGTGAACGGACCCGCCACGCCCGCCCGGCCGTGCCGGGTTCATTCACGGCTGCCGACCGCGCCGTCGCCAGGGCCACGCACACTGCCTTGCCACTCCCCCTGAACAGGTGCACACTGGCCCCGAGTCTTCACGCACAGCCCCCGCGCGACCCATCCCGACCCTCCCGCTGCTGCCCTCCGCTGCCGCCCCAGCGCCGCCCCCGAACCCCATCCCCCCCGTTGTCCCGTGGCCGGCCGCCCTACCCCGGGCACCCGCCGGCGTTCCCGTCCCTTCGGCCCTTTCCCGAAAAGGAGGTTCTGATGAACTTGACGATCAGCGGCCATCACCTCGAAGTCACGCCGGCTTTGAGAGAGTACGTGCTCACCAAGCTGGATCGCGTGACGCGACATTTCGACCAGGTGGTGGATGTTTCCGTGCTGCTGACGGTGGAGAAGAACAAGGAGAAGGAGCGACGACAACGGGCCGAGGTCACCCTGCACGTCAAGGGCCGCGACATCTTTGTCGAGCATGCCGCGGAGGATCTCTACGCCGCGATCGACACGCTGATGGACAAGCTCGACCGGCAGGTCGTGCGCCACAAGGACCGCATGCAGGATCACCACCACGAAAGCCTCAAGCGCCAGACGGCCAGCGCCTCCTGAGCGCCCCCGGAGCCGGGCTGCGCCCGGCCCGTCGCCGACGGCCCTGCGGGGCCGTCGGCGTTGCGGGGCGGCGCGCGATGGGCGCCGCTTTGTTGCTGCAACGCAGCGAACGCTTGCAACAAGCGCTGTTTCGGGCCCTGACAAGGGGATCTGGCCGCTGGCCGGGCGCTATCATGATTTTTTGCAGATCGGCTGCAATCGCACGCCTGCCGGTGCCCCAAGGAGCGCCGGTGGTGCTGTCGCAGGAGGCCACGAGCCTCAGGGGAATGCCCAGATGAACCGTCTCGCCGCCATCCTGCCCGCCAGCAACGTGCTGGTGAACGTGGACGCGACCAGCAAAAAACGTGTCTTCGAGCAGGCCGGCTTGCTGTTCGAGAACCAGCACGCCATCGCCCGCGGGATCGTCACCGACAACCTGTTCGCGCGCGAGCGGCTGGGCTCCACCGGCCTCGGCCACGCGGTGGCCATCCCGCACGGCCGCATCAAGGGCCTGAAGAACCCGCTGGCGGCGGTGCTGCGTGTGCAGCAGCCGATCCCCTTCGACGCGCCCGACGACGAGCCGGTGGCACTGCTGATCTTCCTGCTCGTGCCCGAGGCGGCGACGCAGCGCCATCTGGAGATCCTCTCGGAGATCGCCGAGATGCTGTCCGACCGCGAGCTGCGCGAGCGCCTGAAGACCGAGGACGCCGCCGCTGCGGTGCACAAGCTGATCTCCGACTGGGAACCGCTCAAGTCGGTGGCCTGATGGTGCCCCCCGGCACGCTCGCGCCCGCCACCCCCCGAGGGGGCTCAGGCGGCGGCCCGGCGGAGCCGGTTCCGCGCCTGGCCTGGGCCGCCGTGGCGGGATGAAGCCCACAAGCATCAGCGCCGAAGCGCTGTTCGAAGCTCACCGCGAGGCGCTGCACTGGGCCTGGGTGGCCGGCCAGGGCCATCCGGAACGCCGCTTCGACGACGCCGCCGTGCGCGACGCGCGCAGCGCGGCCGACCTCGTCGGCTACCTCAATTACATCCACCCCTACCGCGTGCAGATCGTTGGCCGGCGCGAGGTGGGCTACCTCGAAAGCACCAGCCCCGAGGACGCCGAGCGCCGCATCGCGCGCATCGTCACGCTGGAGCCGCCGGTGATCATCGTTGCCGACGGCGTGAAGGTGCCGCCGCGGCTGGCGGCCATGTGCGACCGCGCCGAGATCCCGCTGTTCGCCACCGCCGAGAGCGCCGGCCACGTGATCGACCTGGTGCGCAGCTATCTCGGCCAGCACTTCGCCGAGCGCACCACGCGCCACGGGGTGTTCATGGACATCCTGGGCCTCGGCGTGCTGCTCACCGGCGAGTCGGGCCTGGGCAAGAGCGAACTGGGCCTGGAGCTCGTGTCGCGCGGCCACGGCCTGGTGGCCGACGACGCGGTCGACATCTACCGCATCAGCCAGACGGCGCTGGAAGGCCGCTGCCCCGAGCTGCTGCAGAACCTGCTCGAGGTGCGCGGCATCGGCCTGCTCGACATCAAGGCCATCTTCGGCGAGACGGCGGTGCGCCGGAAGATGCGCCTGAAGCTGATCGTGCACCTCGTGCGCAAGGAAACGCTGGAGCGCGAGTTCGAGCGCATGCCCTACGAGCCGCTGCACGAAGAGGTGCTGGGCCTGCCGGTGCGCAAGGTGGTGATCGCGGTGGACGCCGGCCGCAACCTGGCGGTGCTGGTGGAGGCCGCGGTGCGCAACACCGTGCTGCAGCTGCGCGGCATCGACACCTACCAGGAGTTCATCCGCCGGCACCAGGCGGCGATGGACAAGGGCGCGCCGGAATGAAGCCCCGCCGAGGCCCGAGCGCTCACTTGCCCGGCCGATGCGGGCAGGCGTCCTTGGCGCAGCGGGCGTACAGCGCCAGCGAGTGCTCCTGCAGCGTGTAGCCGCGCTCAGTGGCCACGGCGCGCTGGCGCTGCTCGATCTGCGCATCGAAGAACTCCTCGACGCGGCCGCAGTCCAGGCACACCAGATGGTCGTGGTGCTGGCCTTCATCAAGCTCGAACACCGCCTTGCCGCTCTCGAAGTTGCTGCGGATCAGCAACCCGGCCTGCTCGAACTGCATGAGCACGCGGTAGACGGTGGCCAGACCGATGTCGGCGCCATCGTGCAGCAGCACCTTGAACACGTCCTCGGCCGTGAGGTGGCGGCGCTCCGAGCGCTGGAAGACCTCCAGGATCTTGATGCGCGGCAGCGTGGCCTTGAGCCCGCTGCTCTTGAGTTCGTCGACGTGATTCACTCGCCTCTCCTGGCACGGCGGTGCCGCGGGACTGCGTCGCTAGAATCGGCGCATCATATCCAGCACGTGCAGCGGGGCACCGAACGAGCCCTGACTCGCGCCAGCCATGCGTCGATTCCTCGCCCCCGCGGCCGCCGCCGCCCTCGCCGCCGCCAGCAGCCTGCTGGCGGGCTGCGGGTCGCTCGACCGCACCGACAGCCTGGTCGGGCTGATCACGCCCTACCGCATCGACATCGTGCAGGGCAACGTGGTCACCCAGGAGCAGATGGCGCTCGTCCGCCCCGGCATGACGCGGCTGCAGGTGCGCGACGTGCTCGGCACGCCGCTGCTCACCGACCCCTTCCACGCCGACCGCTGGGACTATCTCTTCACGCTGCGCCGCCCCCGCACCGAGCCGCAGCGACGGGCCATCGTGGTGTTCTTTGACGGCGAAAGGGTGAAGTCGGTGCAGGCCCCCTCCGATCTGCCCAGCGAGCGCGAGTTCGTCGCCTCCATCGCCCGCCCGATCAGCGGCCGGCCGGTTCTGCTCGAGCTGAGCGAGGCTGAGCGCAAGGCGCTGCCGCCGCCCGCGCCGGTGGCCGCGCCCACCACGCTGCCGCCGCCGCAGGGCCCGGCGCGCAGCTACCCGCCGCTTGAACCGGGCTGAGGCGATGGCCGTGCGCGTCGCGATCGCCGGTGCCGGCGGCCGCATGGGCCGCATGCTGATCGAGGCCGTGCTGGCCGACCCGCAGGCCCGGCTGGCCGCGGCACTCGACGTGGCCGGCAGCCCGGTGCTGGGCCAGGATGCCGGCGCGCCACTGGGCCGCGCCACCGGCGTGGCTGTCGTCGCCGATGCTCACGCGGCGCTGGCCTCGGGCGTCGATGTGCTGATCGACTTCACGCGCCCCGAGGGCACGATGGCGCACCTGGCGCTGGCGCAGCGTCACGGCGTGGCCCTGGTCATCGGCACCACCGGCTTCACGCCCGCGCAAAAGGCCGCCATCGGCGCGGCGGCGCAACACGTGGGCATCGTCTTCGCACCCAACATGAGCGTGGGCGTGAACGTGATGGCCAAGCTGGTGGAGGCCGCCGCGCGTGCGCTCGACGACCGCTATGACGCCGAGGTCTACGAGGTGCACCACCGCCACAAGGTCGATGCCCCCAGCGGCACCGCGCTCGCGCTGGGCGAGGCCGTGGCGCGCGGCCGCGGCGTCGACTTCGCCACGCACGCCGTGCTCAGCCGCGAGGGCCAAACGGGTGAACGCATGCGCGGCAGCATCGGCTTCGGCACGCTGCGCGGCGGCGACATCGTCGGCGAGCACGTCGTGATGTTCGCCGGCACCGGCGAGCGCATCGAGATCGCGCACCGCAACGGCAGCCGCGCCAACTACGCCGAGGGCAGCCTGCGCGCGGCCCACTTCCTGGCCGCCCACGGCCCCGGCCTGTACGGCATGACCGACGTGCTGGGCCTGTAGCCTGCCGCGATGGACGGGCTGGCCCAGCTCTGGAACGCCGCCGACGGCGTGGGCCGCGGCACCGCGCTGCTGCTGCTGGCGATGTCGATCGCAGCCTGGGTGCTGATCGTCTGGAAGACCTGGGTGCTGCGGCGCGCCGCCGCTGACCTGGCGCGTGCGCTGCCGGCGTTCTGGGATGCCCCCTCGCGCGCCGACGGGCGCGCGCGGCTGCAGGCGCTCGACCGCGAACGCCTGCTGCTGCCGCTGCTCGACGCCGCCGAGGCCGAGCCCGCCGCGGCCACGCTGCAGGCCGCCGCGCGGCCCGAGAGCCAGCGCACACGGCGGCTGCGGGACGCCCTGCAGGCCGCGCATGTGCAGCTGCAGTCGGGGCAGGTGGTGCTGGCCAGCATCGGTGCCACGGCGCCCTTCGTCGGCCTCTTCGGCACCGTCTGGGGCATCTACCACGCGCTGGTGGGCCTGGTGGGCGTCGGGCAGGTGTCGCTCGACCAGGTGAGCGGCCCGGTCGGCGAGGCGCTCGTCATGACGGCCGCCGGCATCGCCGTGGCCGTGCCCGCGGTGCTGGCCTACAACCTGTTCGGCAGCTGGATCGCCGAGTGCCAGGCCCAGCTCGAAGGCTACGCGCACGACCTCCTGGACCTGTAGCGCCATGGCCTTCGGACGCCTGACACGGCGCGAGCCCTCCACCGCCAGCAAGGGGCCGATGAGCGACATCAACATGACGCCGCTGATCGACGTGATGCTGGTGCTGCTGGTGATCTTCATCGTCACCGCACCGCTGCTGGCCAGCCGGCTGCAGCTGGAGCTGCCCGCCTCCGATGCCGCGGCCGGCGGGGGCAGCAGCCCCGTGCTGGCGGTGAGCATCGACGCGCAAGGCCGCGTGTTCCTGGGCGACGAGGCGCTGCCCGAGGCCGCGCTGCGCAGCCGCCTGGAGGCCGCCGCCCGCGCGGCGGTGGCGCGCGACCCCGCCACCGAGCTGCAGCTGCGCGCCGACCGCGCCGTGCCCTATGGCCGCGTGGCCGAGCTGATCGGCTGGGTGCAGGGCGCGGGGCTGGTGCGCATCGGGCTGGTCACCGATCGTCCGACAGAGGCGTCGCCGAGGTAGCGCTCCCTACAATCCCGGCGATGAACGACAAGTACGTCCCCGCCGAAGTCGAAGCCGCCGCGCAGGCGCACTGGGCCGCGACCGGCGCGCACCACGTCACCGAAGACGCGGGCCGCCCCAAGTTCTACGCCTGCAGCATGCTGCCCTACCCCAGCGGCAAGCTGCACATGGGCCACGTGCGCAACTACACCATCAACGACATGATGGCGCGCTGGCTGCGCATGAAGGGCTACAACGTGCTGATGCCGATGGGCTGGGACGCCTTCGGCCTGCCGGCCGAGAACGCCGCCATCGACAACGGCGTGGCCCCTGCGGCCTGGACGCGCGCCAACATCGCCGACATGAAGAGCCAGATGCAGCCGCTGGGCCTGGCTTTCGATTGGAGCCGCGAGCTCGCCACCTGCGACGCCGGCTACTACAAGTGGAACCAGTGGTTCTTCCTGAAGATGCTCGAGAAGGGCATCGCCTACAAGAAGACGCAGGTCGTCAACTGGGACCCGGTCGACCAGACCGTGCTGGCCAACGAGCAGGTGGTCGACGGCCGCGGCTGGCGCAGCGGCGCACCGGTGGAAAAGCGCGAGATCCCCGGCTACTACCTGGCCATCACGAGATACGCCGACGAGCTGCTGGCCGGCGTGACCGACCCCACGCACCGCGACTACCTGGAAGGTTGGCCCGAGCGCGTGCGGCTGATGCAGGAGCACTGGATCGGCAAGAGCGAGGGCGTGCGCTTCGCCTTCATGCACGACATCCGGGGCGCCGATGGCGAGCCCATCCAGGGCGGCCGGATGCACGTCTTCACGACGCGCGCCGACACCATCATGGGTGTCACCTTCTGCGCCGTGGCGCCCGAGCACCCGCTGGCCGCGCACGCCGCCGCCGGCAACCCGGCGCTGGCGGCCTTCATCGACAAGTGCAAGCAGAGCGGCACCACCGAGGCCGAGCTGGCACTGCGCGAGAAGGAAGGCATGGACACCGGCCTCGTCGTGCGCCACCCGCTCACCCAGCAGGACGTGCCGCTGTGGGTGGGCAACTACGTGTTGATGGGCTACGGCGACGGCGCCGTGATGGGCGTTCCTGCGCACGACGAGCGCGACTTGGCCTTCGCGCAGAAGTACGGCCTGAGGATCCAACAGGTGGTGCATGTCGACGGCGAGGTCTACGACCACCAGCGCTGGCAGGATTGGTATGCCGACAAGCAGCGCGGCGTGACCGTCAACTCCGGTGTCTACAGCGGCCTGTCGCACAAGGCTGCGGTCGACGCCATCGCCGCCGCCCTGGCCGAGCGCGGCCTCGGCGACAAGAAGATCACCTGGCGCCTGCGCGACTGGGGCATCAGCCGCCAGCGCTACTGGGGCACGCCCATCCCCATCATCCACTGCCCGCAGTGTGGTGCCGTGCCGGTGCCCGAGACCGACCTGCCGGTGCTGCTGCCCGAGGACCTCGTGCCCGACGGCAGCGGCAACCCGCTGAACAAGTGCGAGGCCTTCCTGCGCGTGAAGTGCCCGAGCTGCGGCGCGGAGGCCCGCCGCGAGACGGACACCATGGACACCTTCGTCGACAGCGCCTGGTACACCATGCGCTACTGCTGCCCCGGCAGCGACGAGGCGATGGTGGATGCGCGCAACGAGTACTGGATGCCCATGGACCAGTACATCGGCGGCATCGAGCACGCCGTGCTGCACCTGCTGTACGCGCGCTTCTGGACCAAGGCCATGCGCGACCTCGGTCTGGTGTCGTACGGCGAGCCCTTCAAGCGCCTGTTCACCCAGGGCATGCTGCTCAACGAAAGCTACTGCCGAGAAGACGGCTCGGGCAAGAAGCGCTGGTTCTACCCGAGCGAGGTCGACGTGCGCTTCGACGAGCGCGGCGCGCCGGTCTCGGCCACCGCCAAGGCCGACGGCCTGCCGGTGCAGCTGGGTGGCATCGAGAAGATGTCCAAGAGCAAGAACAACGTGGTGGAGCCGCGCGACATCATCGCGAAGTTCGGCGCCGACACGGCGCGCGTGTTCACCATGTTCGCCGGCCCGCCCGACCAGAGCGCGGCCTGGAGCGACAGCGGCGCCGAGGGCTGCTGGCGCTTCCTGCGCCGGCTGTGGGCCTTTGGCGCCAAGCACGCGGCAGCGATCAAGGCCGCGCCGGCCACGGCCGGCGGCAATGCGCCGCTGCGCCGCGAGATGCACCTGCTGCTGCGCCAGGTGACGGGCGACTACGAGCGGCTGCAGTACAACACCGTGATCAGCGGCGCGATGAAGATGCTCAACGCGCTGGAAGACGCCGCAGCAGCGGCCGAGCCGGCCACCAAGGCGGCAGACGTGCGCGAGGGCTACGGCATCCTGCTGCGCGCGCTGTACCCGGCCGCGCCGCACGCCACCCACGGCCTGTGGGCGGCGCTGGGCTTTGATGCCGCGCTGGGCCTGCTGCACGACACGCCCTGGCCCGCCGTCGACGAGGCGGCGCTGGTGCAGGACGAGATCGAGCTCGTGCTGCAGATCAACGGCAGGCTGCGCGGCGCACTGCGCGTGCCGGCCCGCGCCGACCGGGCCGCCATCGAAGCCGCAGCGCTGGCCAGTGCCGAGTTCGCGAAATTCAGCGAGGGCCAGGCGCCGAAGAAGGTCGTCGTTGTGCCGGGCCGGTTGGTGAATGTTGTCGTCTAGACGGCGATTGCTGGCCTTGCCGGCGGCGGCGGCGCTGCTGGCCGGCTGCGGCTTTGCGCGCCGGCAGCCGCCCAAGCTGGCGTTCCGCTCGATCGCGTTGGTGGGCTTTGCGCCGCGCAGCCCGCTGGCGGCCGAGCTGGTGCGGGCCCTGCGCGAACAGGTCCAGGTGCTGCCCTCACCCGACCGCGCCGAGGTCGTGCTCGAGGCGCACGAAGACCTGCGCGACAAGGGCGTCGTGGCCAGCACCGCCGCCGCACAGGTGCGCGAGGTGCAACTGCGCCTGCGCCTGCAGTTCAGCGCCCGCACGCCGGGCGGTCGGCTGCTGATCCCGCGTGCCGATCTGACGGCGGCGCGCGACCTGTCCACTACCGAGAGCGCTTCGCTGGCCAAGGCCCACGAAGAAGCCGAGCTCTACCGCGAGATGCAGGCCGACCTCGTGCAGCAGGTGCTGCGGCGGCTGGCCAGCATCGTCGTGTAGCGCCTACCATCGCGGGCCATGCAGATCCGCGCCGACGCCCTCGACGCCGCGCTGGCCCGCGGCCTGAAGGGGTTGTACGTGGTGCACGGCGACGAGCCGCTGCTGGCCCAGGAGGCGGCCGACACCATCCGCGGCGCCGCGCGCGCGGCCGGCTACACCGAGCGCCAGGTCTTCACGGTGGCCGGCTCGCACTTCGACTGGAGCGCCGTGGTCGGCGCCGCGCAGGCGATGAGCCTGTTTGCCGACCGCCAGCTGATCGAGATCCGCATCCCCTCGGGCAAGCCGGGCAAGGACGGCTCCGAGGCTTTGCAGCGTTATGTCGAGCACCTGTCGGACGACGTGCTGACCCTGGTGACGCTGCCCGGACTGGACGGCCAGGGCCTGAAGAGTGCGTGGTTCGCCGCGCTCGACGGCGCCGGGGCCGCCATCAAGGTGGAGCCGGTGCCGCGCCACGCGCTGCCGGCCTGGCTGGCCCAGCGCCTGGCGCGCCAGCAGCAGAAGGTCGTGCCCGGCGACGAAGGCCAGCGCACACTGGCCTTTTTTGCCGACAGCGTGGAGGGCAACCTGCTGGCCGCGCACCAGGAGCTGCAGAAGCTGGCGCTGCTGCACGGCCCCGGCGAGCTGCGCTACGAGCAGGTGGAAGCGGCGGTGCTGAACGTGGCGCGTTACGACGTGGCCCAGCTCTCCGAGGCCGTGTGGGGCGGCCAGGTGGCGCGCGCGCTGCGCATGCTCGACGGCCTGCGCGCCGAAGGCGAGGCCGCGGTGCGCGTGCACTGGCTGCTGGCCGAAGACGTGCGTGCGCTGGCGCGGGTGACGGCCGCGCTGCGCGAGGGCCGGCCCATCGGCATGGCCATCCAGGAGGCGCGCGTCTGGGGCGCGCGGCAGCGCGCGCTGGAGCGCGTCGCGCCGCTGTTGGCCGAGCACCGGGTGGCCGCGCTGCTGGACGCCGCGGCCATTGTCGACGGCATCTGCAAGGGTCTGCCACATGCCGCCTGGCCCGTGGATGGCTGGGGCGCGCTGCGGCGCTGGATGCTGTCGATGCTGGAGGCCGCGGCCCCTGCGACCGCGCCGGCCGCCGGCAGCAAGGGCCGCCGCGTGTGGCTGGCGCTCAGCGCCTGAGGCAGCCCGATCCGTTCGCCCTGGGCCTGCGCCGCCCGTTCGCCCTGGGCCTGCGCCGCCCGTTCGCCCTGAGCCTGTCGAAGGGCTTCGACAAGCTCAGCCCGAACGGACTGCACTCTGGCTCGAACGGGCCGCGCAGCGTTCAGGGCGCGACCGCGTCCTGCCCCAGCACCACGCGCTGGTACGGGAACAGCGAGCTCATGCCGCCCGTGTGCAGGAACAGCACACGCTCGCCGGGCTTGAAGACGCCCTCGCGCGCCAGGCCAATGAGCCCGGCCATCACCTTGCCGGTGTAGACGGGGTCGAGCAGGATGGCCTCGGTGCGCGCCAGCAGCTGCACCGCCTCGACCATGCGCGCATTGGGCAGCGAGTACTTGGGCTGCCAGTAGCCGCCGACGCAGCGCACGTCCTCGGGCCGCACGTTGAGCGGCAGGCCGAGCAGATCGCACACCGCCTGCGCCTCCTTCAGCACCAGCGGCTGCTGCTGGCCTGGGTCACGGCTCACGCCAATGCCGGTGATCGGGATGCCCAGATGCTGGCCCATGAAGCCGGCCACCAGCCCGCCGTGCGTGCCCGAGCTGCCGCTGCCCACCACCAGGTGGTCGATGGCGAGTTGGCGCTCGAACAGCTGCTGCTGCAGCTCCTGCGCGCAGGCCACGTAGCCCAGGCCGCCCAGCGCGTTGCTGCCACCACCGGCGATGACGTAGGCCTTGCGGCCAAGCGCGGCCACCTCGTCGGCCACGCGCTGCATGGCCGCGGCCATGTCGGTGCCGGCGGGCACGACGGTGATCGCCTCCACGCCCAGCAGCCGGAACAGGAAGTGGTTGCCGCCGCCTTCGGCGTCGAAGCTGCCGGGCACGCGCTCCTCGATGACGAAGCGGCACTGCAGCCCCTCCTTCACGGCCGCGGCCAGCGTGATGCGGCAGTGGTTGCTCTGCGGCGCGCCGCAGGTCACGAGCGTGTCGCAGCCCTGGGCCAGCGCGTCGGCCACGAGGAACTCGAGCTTGCGCGTCTTGTTGCCGCCGGGCGCCAGGCCCAGCAGGTCGTCGCGCTTGATCCAGACCTCGGGGCCACAGCCGCCAGGGCAGGTGGCGGCGAGCGCGGCGCTGAAGCGCGGCAGGGGTTCGATCGGTGTGGCGCCCTCGGTGTAGCGGCGGCGGGGGAAGCGGGTGAGGTCCATGGGGATGGGTGTCCGGTCAGTAACCGCGCGAGCGGTCGACGAGGTGGGCGATGGGCCTGCCGGCAGCCAGCGCGCGAAGGTTGGCCGCCACCACGGCGGCGGCGCTGCGCGCGTCGGTGGCGGCGGCGGCGTGTGGCAGCACCGTCACGCGCGGGTGCGCCCAGAACGGGTGCGCGGCCGGCAGCGGCTCGGTGTGGAACACGTCGAGCGCGGCGTGTGCCAGGTGGCCGCTGTCGAGCGCGGCCAGCAGCTCGGCATCGACCACGTGGGCGCCGCGTGCCAGGTTCACCAGCGCGGCGCCCCGCGGCAGCGCCGCAAAGGCGCGCGCATCGAGCAGGCCGCGGGTGTCGGGCGTCAGGGGCAGCAGGTTGACGACCAGCTCCCTGCCGGCCAGTCGCTGCGCCAGTGCACCGTCGCCGCGGCCCCAGGTCTGCACCGGGTAGCCCATCGCGGCGATGCGCGCCGCGACCGTGCCGCCCATCTGGCCGCGGCCCAGCACCAGCACCGGCACCTCGTCGGCGCGCCGCTGCGGCAGTGGCTGCCAGAGGCCCTGCCGCTGCTGCGCCTGGTAGCTGAAGAAGCCGCGGTGCAGCGCCAACACGGCCCACAGCGCGGTCTCGGCCATCGCGGCGTTCATGGCCGGGTCGACCATGCGCGCGACGGGCACGTCGACGGGCAGCGTGCGGTCGGCGAGCAGCTTGTCGACGCCAGCCCACAGGCTCTGGATCAGGCGCAGGTCGGGCAGCCGCGCCAGGCGGCCCGCCGCGGGGTTGGCCACCACCGCGGCGGCGATGCCGGCTGGCGCGGTGTCGGCCTCGGCGTCATCCTGCCATTGCACCTCGGGCAGCTGGCGCGCGAGTTCAGCGGCCCAGGCCTCGCGCTCGCCGGCCTCGAAGCGGCCGCTCAACAGCACACGCAGGGGCGCGGTCATGGCTGCTCCGCGGCCTCGGCCAGCCGTTGCAGCGCCATCGCCACCGTGGTGCCGCGCACGGCGTCGCGGTCGCCGCCGAACAGCCGCCGCTCGGCCCGCAGCGAGCCAGCGCGGCCCCAGGCCAGCCACACCGTGCCCACCGGCTTGCCGGGCACCGCGCCGCCGGGGCCGGCGATGCCCGTGACGGCCACCGCCAGCGTGGCGCGCGAGCGCGCCAGCGCGCCGGCCACCATGGCACGGGCGACTTCCTCGCTGACGGCGCCGTGCGCGGCGAGCAGCGCCGCGTCCACGCCCAGCAGTTCGGTCTTGGCCTCGTTGCTGTAGGTGACGAAGCCGCGCTCAAACCAGTCGCTCGACCCGGCGCGCGCCGTGCAGGCCGCGGCAATGAGCCCGCCGGTGCAGCTCTCGGCGGTCGCGAGCCGCTCGCCGCGCGCGGCCAGCAAGCCGGCCAGCCGCTCGATGGCCGGGGCAAAGCTCAGAAGCTCCAAAGCGCTCTCCCCAGCGTGAGGCCCAAGGCCAGCAGCAGCAGTGTGCACCCCGCGGCCACCAGGTCGTCGAACAGGATGCCGAAACCCTGGGCGTGGCCGATGGGTTCGGGCTGACCGTCCACCACGCGGCGCTTGAAGCGCTGGTCGGCCCAGGCCACCGGCCCGGGCTTGGCGGCGTCGAAGCAGCGGAAGAGGCCGAAGGCCACGAGCTGCACCCACCACGGCGCCGGCATCACCAGCCACAGCACGATCCAGAAGGCGACGATCTCGTCCCACACGATGGCGCCGGGGTCGGCCACGCCCAGGTGGCGCGCGGTGCGCGTGCAGGCCCATTGGCCGACGATCAGCGCCGCGACGATGACCATGGCCCAGCCCGCATCGCCCAGCCAGGGGTCGAGCGCGAGGAAGCTCACCCAGCCCCACAGCGTGCCCACCGTGCCCGGCGCCTTGGGCGCGAGACCGCTGCCGAAGCCGTAGGCCACCCAATGCGCCGGGTCGCGCAGCATGAAGCGGGTGCGGTTCATGGCCACACTGGCTTTCACGCAAAGTGGTCGAAGCCGCGTTCGGTGAACGACACCGCGCGGCCGGCGCCATCGACAAGCCGCAGCCCCTGGGCGGCGTCGATGCGGCCGACCGGCGTGACGGCCACGCCGGCCTGCCGGCCCGCGGCGCGCACGGCCTCGTCGTGCGCCGCCGGGGCGCTGAACAGCAGCTCGTAGTCGTCGCCTCCGGCGAGCAGGCAGCGCTGCTGCAGCGCCATCGGCAACGCCGCCAGCACGGCGCTGCGCGGCAGCGCGTCGACGTCGACCACGGCGCCCACGCCCGAGCGTGCGAGCACGTGGCCGAGGTCGCCGACGAGGCCGTCCGACAGGTCGATAGCGCTCGTGGCCACGCCGCGCAGCGCCAGACCCAGCGCCACGCGCGGCTGCGGCAGCTCCATCGCGCGGCGCACCGTCTCGAAGCCCTCGCCGGTCAGCGCCACCGTGCCGCGGAAGACCTCCAGCGCCAGCCGTGCGTCGCCCAGCGTGCCGCTCACCCAGAGCCGGTCGCCTGCGCGTGCGCCGCTGCGCAGCAGCGCCTGCCCGGCCGGCACCTGGCCCAGCACGGTGAGGCACAGGTTCAGCGGGCCGGCGGTGGTGTCGCCGCCCACGAGCTCGATGCCGTGGGCCTCGGCCAGCGCAAACAGGCCGCGTGCCAGCCCGGCGGCGAAGGCGTCGTCGCCGCGCGGCAGCGCCAGCGCCAGCATGAAGGCCAGCGGTTCGGCGCCGCAGGCCGCGAGGTCGCTCAGGTTGACGGCCAGCGCCTTGTGGCCCAGCCGCTCGGGCGCCACGGTGCTGAGGAAATGTCGGCCTTCGACCAGCATGTCGGCCGACACCGCCAGCTGCTGCCCGGGCGCCACGGCAAGCAGCGCGCAGTCGTCGCCCACGCCCAGCAGGGCGCGGCGCACCGGGCGGGTGAAGTGGCGCTGGATGAGCTCGAACTCGCCGGCCATGGTGGGTGCGTTCACACCTTCTCAGCCCTTGCCCAGCGTCGCCAGCACCTTGGCCAGCTCGACCGCGCTCTTGACCTGCATCTTGTCGAACACGCGCGCGCGGTGCACCTCCACCGTGCGCACCGAGATGTCCAGCGCGTCGGCGATCAGCTTGTTGGGCTGGCCCTCCACCACCTGCTGCATCACCGCGCGCTCGCGCTCGGTGAGCTCGGCCAGCCGCGATCGCAGCCCGCCCTGGCTGTCGCGCGCGGCCAGCGCGGTGCGGCTGGCCGCCAGGGCCTGCTCGATGCGGTCGACCAGCCCGTTGTTGGAGAAGGGCTTCTCGACGAAGTCGAAGGCGCCGCGCTTGACCGCCGCCACGGCCGTCGGCACATCGCCATGGCCGGTGAGGAAGATCACCGGCAGCAGGGGCAGCAGGCCCTCGTCGGCCAGCTTCTCGAACAGCGCCAGGCCGCTCAGGCCGGGCATGCGCATGTCGAGCACCAGGCAGGCCGGCGCCGTGGGCCAGGCGGCGCGGCCGCTGGCGCGCTGCGCCGTCAGCCACTCGGCGAAGGCGTCAGCGCTGGCGTAAGCCTCGCTGAGCAGCCGTCGCGAGCGCAACAGCCAGGCCAACGCGTCGCGCACGACGTCTTCGTCGTCGACCAGGTACACCACCGGGATGCCGGCAGCGGGGCTCGAGCTCACGGGCGCGTGGGGGTGAGGGGTTCGGGGTCCGCAGTGTCGCCGCTTTCCGCCGCGGTCGGCCTCGGGGCGGCCCCCGGGTCGGCCCCGCCGCCGCGGGCCGCCGGCAGCGAGAAGCGGAACACCGTGCCGCGGCCCTCGGGGCCGGGGCCGAACTCGAGCGCACCGCCATGCTGCTCGGCAACCGTGCGGCACAGGCTCAGGCCGAGGCCCATGCCCTCGGCGCGGGTGGTGAAGAAGGGCGTGAACAGGCGCGCCGCCACCGCCGGCGGGATGCCCGGGCCCTGATCGGCCACCGTGAAGACGACGCGCCGGCCGTCATCGGCCAGCGCAGCCGCCAGCACCAGCAGCCGGTTGGCGGGCTCGGTGCCGGCTTCCATGGCCTGGATGCCGTTGCGGCTGAGGTTGAGCAGCACCTGCTCGACCATCGTGCGGTCGCAGCGCACCGAGGGCAACCGTGCCACGCCGGCCGGCAGCCGCGCCTCGATGCGCGTGCCGCTCTTGCGCGCCTGCAGTCGCACCAGCGGCAGCACGGCCTCGAACAGGTCTTCGGCGCCGAGGCTCTCGTGCTGCTGCTCGCGCCGCCGCACAAAGGCGTGCACGCTCTTGATCACGCGGCCGGCACGGTCGGCCTGTTCGGCGATGCGCGCCAGCGCCTGGCGCAGCATCGGGCGCAGCGACGGATCGGCCTGCTCCGGACCGTCGTCGAGCAGGTTCAGCGAGCCGCTGGCATAGCTGGCGATGGCCGCCAGCGGCTGGTTGAGCTCGTGGCTCAGCAGCGAGGCCATCTCGCCCACGGTGGCCAGCCGCGCGCTGGCCTGCAGCCGCTCCTGTTGCTGGCGCGACAGCTCCTCGACGCGGCGCTGCGCGCTCAGGTCGACGACGGCGCTCATCCAGCCAGTCTGCTGGCCGGCGCCGTCGACCAGCGGCGCCTCGTAGACCATGACCGGGAAGCGCTCGCCGTCGCTGCGCATGAACACTGTCTCGAGGCCCTCGCGCGCATCGTTGGGCGCGCGGCCGTGGCCTTCCAGCCGCAGGCGCTGGCGGCGGCGGTACTCGGGCACGTACTCCGGCGGCCAGTAGGGCTGGACCTCGGGCGTTCCGGCGGCGTCCGCCGCGCGGGTGGCCGGCCCCAGCAGCTGCTGCTGGCTCAGGCCCACCATCGCGCAGAAGGCCGGGTTGGCATAGGTGACGCGGCCCTGCAGATCGCGCGCGCGCAAGCCGGTGGGCAGCGAGTCCTCCATGGCACGGCGCAGCGCCAGCGCCTCGGCCAGCGCACGCTCGGCCCCGGCACGGCGGCGGCCGTCGCGCGCCAGCAGCGCCACCACCGCAAACAGGGCCAGCGACAGGCCCAGCACCAGCGCCGTGCTCAGGTTGGGCACCAGGCTGGGCCGGCCGCGTGTGTCGTCGGCGCGCACCTGCATCGCAAAACCCGGCAGGTCGAGCACCTGGCGCGCGACGAAGACGCCGGCACCGCGCGCCACGCCTGCGCGCGCCAGCCGTGTGCCGTCGGTTTCGGTCAACGTGATCTCGTGGCCGGCAAACGCGCGCTCGGCACTGACCTGCTCCAGCACGCGGCCGAGCGAGAAGCTGCCCACGAGCACGCCGCCGCCGGCTGCGGGCGCGAGCGGCAGGCACAGGTCGACGACCTCGGTGCCCTGGCCGTCGGGCAGCGGCACGAAGTAGGAGCGCGAGAAGCTCGGCGCCCCGGCAATGCGTGCGGCGCTGCAGGCCAGCTCGGCCTCGGTGCTGAGGGCGGCGCGCGGCATCTGCGCGAACAGGGCCGGCGCGTAGGGCGTGTCCTGCGCGCGCACGAGGCCGAAGTCGTCGTTGCGCCACTCCACGCGCTCCAGGCCCTGGCGCGCGCGCAGCAGCGCCGCCAAGCCGGCGTCACGCTGCGCATCGGGCTGCGGAAAGCTCAGCGACTGCAGCTCGTGCGCCTGGCGCAGCACCTCGCGCTTCATCGCGGCCGCGGCCAGCGTGGCCACGCGCTCGGCATCGTCTTGAGCGCGGCTGCTCTCGTAGCTGAGCGACAGCACCACCAGCAGCGATTGCGCCACGCCGAGCAGGGCCATCAGGGCGGTCCACAGCAGCACGCGCCGCGCAAGGCCGCGCTGCGACAGCCGGGGCAAGGGCATCGCTGGCGACGGGATTGGAGAAGGGGGCGGCGGGGCGGTCATGCGCGACGGCGCCATGGCGCCCGCACGCGGCGCGCGGGCTCCGGCGTGCCGAGTATCCGCAGCCGCTGCGCAAAGCAGCTACGCAGTTTCTCGTACTGCGGCTTGCGGCGCTGCGCCCAGGGGCGGCTCCTACAATGAAATTCAGCCAGGAGACCCGCCACCATGTCGAGCCCGAACGATTCCAGCGCGGCCGAACGCGCCGCGCAGCTGCGCCGTGCCGCGCTCGACTACCACGAGCATCCGACGCCCGGCAAGCTGGCCATCTCGGCCACCAAGCAGATGCTGAACCAGCGCGATCTCGCGCTGGCCTACAGCCCCGGCGTGGCCGCAGCCTGTGAGGAGATCGTCGCCGACCCCGCCAACGTGTTCCGCTACACCGCGCGCGGCAACCTGGTGGCCGTGGTCACCAACGGCACCGCCGTGCTGGGCCTGGGCGACATCGGCCCGCTGGCCGCCAAGCCGGTGATGGAAGGCAAGGCGGTGCTCTTCAAGAAGTTCGCCGGCATCGACGTCTTCGACATCGAGATCGCCGAGAAGAACCTCGACAAGCTCGTCGACGTGATCGCCGCGCTGGAGCCCACCTTTGGCGGCATCAACCTCGAGGACATCAGGGCCCCCGACTGCTTCTACGTCGAGCGCAGGCTGCGCGAGCGCATGCGCATCCCGGTGTTCCACGACGACCAGCACGGCACCGCCATCGTCGTGGGCGCCGCGGTTCTGAACGCGCTCAAGGTGGTGGGCAAGAAGATCGACGAGATCAAGCTCGTCACCAGCGGCGCAGGCGCTGCCGCGCTGGCCTGCCTGGGCCTGCTGGTGAAGCTGGGCGTGCCGCGCTCGAACATCTGGGTCACGGATCTCGCGGGGGTCGTCTACCAGGGCCGCACCGAGCTGATGGACGAGGACAAGGCGCAGTTCGCGCAGGACACCGCGCACCGCAAGCTGGCCGACGTGCTGCCCGGGGCCGACATCTTCCTGGGCCTGAGCGCTGCCGGCGTGCTCAAGCCCGAGATGCTGGCGCAGATGGCACCCAGTCCGCTGATCTTCGCGCTGGCCAACCCCACGCCCGAGATCGCGCCCGAGCTCGCCAAGCAGGCGCGACCCGACGCCATCATTGCGACCGGCCGGACCGACTACGCGAACCAGGTCAACAACGTCCTGTGTTTCCCGTACATCTTCCGCGGCGCACTCGACTGCGGCGCAACGACGGTGAACGATGCCATGGAGATCGCTGCGGTGCACGCCATCGCCGAGTTGGCGCAGGCCGAGCAGAGCGAAGTTGTGGCCGCGGCCTACGCCGGCGCGACGCTGAGCTTCGGGCCCGAGTACCTGATTCCCAAGCCCTTTGATCACCGGCTGATGGAGCGCATCGCGCCGGCCGTGGCCCAGGCGGCGGCCGCCAGCGGCGTGGCCTCGCGCCCGATCGCCGATCTCGAGGCCTACCGTGAGCGGCTGCGCCAGTTCGTGTACGCCTCGGGCACGGTGATGAAGCCGATCTACGACCAGGCCAAGAAGGCGCGCTCGCGCCGCGTGGCCTATGCCGAGGGCGAGGAGGAGCGCGTGCTGCGCGCCGTGCAGGTGGTGGTCGACGAGGGCCTGGCGCGGCCCACGCTCATCGGCCGGCCGGCCGTCATCGCCAGCCGCGTCGAGAAGTTCGGCCTGCGCCTGAAGGAGGGCCTGGACTACGACGTCGTCAACGTCGAGCACGACGAGCGCTACCGCGACTTCTGGATGAGTTACCACCGCCTCACCGAGCGCAAGGGCGTTTCGGTGCAGGTGGCGAAGATCGAGATGCGGCGCCGGCTGACGCTCATCGGCGCCATGCTGCTGAAGAAGGGCCATGTCGACGGCCTGCTGTGCGGCACCTGGGGCACCACGGCCAACCACCTGCAGTACATCGACCAGGTCATCGGCACGCGCCAGGGCGGCAGCCCGCGCACCGCGCAGGACGTGGCCGTCTACGCCTGCATGAACTGCCTGCTGCTGCCGGGGCGGCAGGTGTTCGTGGTGGACACGCATGTCAACGCCGACCCGAGCCCGGAGCAGCTGGCCGAGATCACCGCGATGGCGGCCGAAGAGATGCTGCGCTTTGGCATCACGCCGAAGGCGGCGTTGCTGTCGCACAGCAACTTCGGCACCCACGACACGCCGAGCGCGCAGAAGATGCGGCGCACGCTGGCGCTGCTGCGCGAGCAGGCGCCCTGGCTGGAGTGTGACGGCGAGATGCACGGCGACATCGCGCTCGACGCCGAGGCGCGCCACAAGCTGATGCCCGAAGGCACCCTCAGCGGCGAGGCCAACCTGCTGGTGATGCCCAACATCGACGCCGCCAACATCGCCTACAACCTGCTCAAGACGGCCGCCGGCGGCGGCATCGCCATCGGCCCGGTGCTGCTGGGGGCGGACAAGCCGGTGCACATCCTCACCCCGTCAGCCACGGTGCGGCGCATCGTCAACATGACCGCCCTCGTGGTGGCAGATGCGGAAGCCGGACGTCAATCAAGCCCTGCGGCTTGATTGACGCCTGCTTCCGAGCCCGAGCTCTGCGAGGGCGCGGCCTGCAAGGCGAGGCAGGACGTGAGGCGCCGGAAGGCGCCGAGCGCCAGCCGAGGGCCTGAGTGCGATTTCACGCGCTCAGGCGGAAGCCGGACGTCAATCCGGCTCGGAAAGCCCGGCGAGGCCATGGAACTTCGTCTGAACCCGAGTGCTCACAGCCATGTGAGCGCCCACTGATAACCCTGCTCGCGCGCCCCAATCGAGGGCTGCAGCTTGAGTTTTCGAGGGGCAGACGCTAGCATCCTCGTTTGTTTTTTCAGGGTTACCCCGTGTTCTGGACCGGATCTCAGGCTGCGGCACCTGCGCCAGCAGGGCGCCGGTGGTGCGCACTGACAGCGCGGGGGTGCCGGGCGGCCGCTGCCGCGCTGCTGGTGGGTCTGCTGGGCATGGCCGGCGCCGGGCCGACGGCAGCCCGGACGCCCGAACACCCGGTTGCGATCGCCGACGCCGTGGCGCTGGCTGCGCTGCCGCGTGAGGCCCGGCAGACTCACGGGCTGATCCTGGCCGGCGGCCCGTTCCCGTACCAGAAGGATGGCACCGTGTTCTTCAACCGCGAACGGCTGCTGCCGCAGCGGCCACGCGGCCAGTATCGCGAGTACACGGTGCGCACGCCCGGCTTGTCGCACCGCGGCGCCCGGCGCATCGTCTGCGGCGGGCTGCCCCCGAACCAACCCGAGGTCTGCTACTACACCGCCGACCACTACGCCAGCTTCAAGCGCATTCAACCCTGATCCCCGCACAAAGCCTGCGCCATGAACGCCGCCACCGATCACGCTTACCTTTCCATGCCCACCAGGAGGATCGCGACCATGGAGTTGCAGACCATCCGACCCAATCTCGTGCAGGCCATCCGCGCCTACCGGGTTGACGACCTGATGACCGCGGCCCAGACCGCCGGCCATCATTTCCTGTACGCCAACCTTTCGGGCGCGCAGACCAAACAGGACGTGCTCGACGGCATCGCCGCGGCGTTCACGTTCCCGGCGCACTTCGGCAAAAACCTCGATGCGCTGTATGACTGCATGACCGACCTCGTGCACAAGAGCGGCCAGCAGCCGGGCTTCGTCGTCGTGCTGGAGCAGCTCCCCGACAACCCGCGCTTCGACCGCGAGGCCCGCGAGCAGCTGCTCGAAGTGTTCCGCGATGCCGCCGAATACTGGGGCGATCGCCGCATCGCGTTCCGATGTTTCTACTCTTTTCAGTAGCCCGCTCCCAGGAAAACGGGTCATGGGAGCGGGCTGCTGAAACGGCCCAGACCACGCCGGCTGCCGCCGGCACCGCGGCGTCCAAGCCAACCGCCGCCAAAGTGGTGTCCAAGAACGGCACCCATTCGAGCTTTGGCATGAACATGCCGATGATGAGCAGCGCCTTCGACACGGCCGCCTGGCTGTCGGCCGCCTGAGTGACGGGCCGGGGCCAGCTCAGGCCTGGTGCAGCGCCAGCGACACGTACTCGGCCACCGGCACCTCCTCGGCGCGGCGGTGCAGGTCGAATGGGGCACCCTGTGCGTGCTGGTCGATCCAGTGGCCCAGCGTGTGGCGCAGCAGCTTGCGCCGCTGCGAAAACGCCGCCGCCACGAGCGCGCCCAGCCGGGCGGCGTCGATCGTGGCCACCGCCTCGGCCGGCTTCGGCACCATGCGCACGACGGCCGAATCCACGCGCGGCGGCGGCTCGAAGGCTGCCGGTGGCACGTCGAGCACGGCCTCGATGGCATAGCGCCACTGCAGCATCACCGACAGGCGGCCATAGTCCTTGCCCCCTGGCGCAGCGGCCATGCGTTCCACGACCTCCTTCTGCAGCATGAAGTGCTGGTCGCGCACCTGCCCCGCCACCGGCAGCAGGTGGAAGAGGATGGGGCTGGAGATGTTGTAGGGCAGGTTGCCCACCACGCGCAGCGGCCGGCCGGCCTGCGCCGCCAGGACCCCGAAGTCGACGCTCAGCACGTCGGCCTCGATCACCGCCAGCCCGGGCCGGCCCTGGCCGCGCAGCCGCTCGGCAAGGTCACGGTCGAGCTCGATGACGCTCAGCGCCCCGGTGCGTTCGAGCAGCGGCTGCGTCATGGCACCCAGGCCGGGGCCGATTTCCACCAGCGCATCGCCGGGCCGCGGCTGGATGGCGCGCACGATGTCGCCGATCACGCCCTCGTCGGCCAGGAAGTGCTGGCCGAAGCGCTTCCTGGCGAAAGGCGCGCCGCGGCCGCCGCTCATGGCCCGCTCACAAAGGCGGCTCGCGCAACTCGACGTAGGCGCGCGAGCGCAGTTCCCGGGTCCAGTCGAGGTAGGCCTGATCAAAGCGCTGCTCGCGCAGCACGTTGCGCGCCTGCTCGCGCAGCTGGCGCAGCTCCAGCGTGGTGTTGCGCCGCTCCAGCACCTGGATGAGGTGCACGCCGAAACGCGACACGACAGGGTCGGACAGGCCGTTGAGCGGCAGCGCGTTCATCGCCGTCTCGAACTCCGGCACCATCTGCCCGGGGTTCGACCAGCCCAGGTCGCCGCCCGCGGCCGCGCTGCCGTCTTCGCTGACGCGCCGGGCCAGGTCCTCGAAGCGGGCGGTGCCGGCTTCGATCTGGCGCTTGTACTCGGCCAGGCGGCTCGCCGCGGTGGGCGCATCCAGCTGGGGCGAAGTGCGCAGCAGGATGTGGCGCGCCCGCGTCTGTGTGGCCTCGCCGAGCGTGCGTTCGCGTCGCTCGACCAGCTTCATCACGTGGAAGCCGGCACCAGAGCGCAGCAAAGTCGGCGCGACCTCGCCGTTCTTCAGGCCGCGTGTGTGCTCGACGAAGAGATCGGGCAAGCGCGACGCGGGCCGCAGGCCGATCACGCCGCCGCGCTCGCGGTTGCTGTCCTCGCTGATCTCGCGCGCCACAGCGGCAAAGTCGGCGCCGGCGCGAACCCGCGCCAGCGCGCCCTCGGCGCGCGCCTTGCGCTCGGCCAGCACGGTGGGGCTTGCGCCCTCGGGGACGGTCACCAGGATCTGTGCCAGGTTCGTTTCGGCGTCGGCGTTGAGGGCGCGGCGCTGCTCCTCGAGTTGGCGGTCGACCTCGTCGTCGGAGATGCGGATGCGCTGGTAGACCTCGCGTTCGCGCACCCGCTCCATCATGAGCTGGTCGCGAAGATTGGCGCGGAAGCGCGCGAAGTCCATGCCCTCTTCGGCCAGACGCTGGCGCAGCACCTCGGGCGTGAGCTGGTTCTGAAGCGCGATGTTCTGCACCGCGCGGTCGACTTCGGCGTCGTCGACGCGCGTGCCGCTGTCGCGGGCCAGCGTGATCATCGCGCGCTCGTCGATCAGGGCATCAAGCGCCAGTTGGCGCAGCTCCGCCTCGGGCGGCACCGGCTGGCCGGCGCGTTGCGCCTCGGCGCGCGCGCGCTGGATGCGGCGCTCCACCTCGCCGGCCGTCACCGATTCCTGGTTGACGACGGCGGCGATCCAGTCGGCGTTGCGTGCCGCGCCCGCCTGGGCCTGTGCGCCAGCGGCGACCGCGATGAGCAGCGCCAGCGCCAGCGGGCGCACGGGAAACAGCGGGCTGGACGTAGGAGTTGGCATCGTGGTCATCGGAAAGGGGCTCTGAGGGCGCGCGTGACACGGCTTCAGGGTGTCGGGCCGCCGGCGGCAGTCCGGCCGCCGGCGCGCTCATCGCGCAGCAGACGGTAGCCGGGAATATTGTCCCTCAAGACCTTCAGCGGGTTGGAGCCCAGCCGTGACAGGCCCACCAGCTCCAGCTGCACCAGGATGCGCGTGGTGGCCTGGCTGCGACCGGTGGACAGCTGCTCGGCCACCACCCGCGCGATCCAGCAGCCGGCGTCGTACTCCAGGCCGAGGATGGAGTCGGTGAGCCGGCGGTCCTTCAGGCTGTAGTTCAAGCGCCCCACCGAGTACCAGGCGCCGCGGCAGCCGCGGTCGCCCGCGGGCACCCTGGCCGGCTGCCCGCTGCCGGGCACGGCGCCCCACACCGGCCACTGCCAGCCCACCTCGAGTTGTTCCGACAGGCCCCGAGCGAGGCGGTAGGTCGCGCCCACCGTGCGGAAAGGACCGGGCGAGTAGCGCGCCCCCAGGATCGAACGCACCGAGCGCTGGATGTCGGGGCTGTACTGCACGGCGGCATCCAGCGTCCAGCCCGGCAGCACACTGGTGCTGCCGACCAGCAGCGCGTCGGAGAAGCGGTTCTCAAGCGGCGGGCCGTCGGGCGAGCCGTCGACTTGCGGCGCCACGCGCTGTGGGCGCAGCAGCAGGCGCTGCACGAGCCCCAGACGCAGCGCCTCGGCGCCGCTGGCGGCATCCACCAGCCGGGTGGTGAAGCCCGTGGTCAGCTGGCGAGCGTCGGAGACGCGGTCCACGCCCGAGAACGCGTTGTCGGTGAACAGCGAGACGATGTTGAAGTCCTTGCCGGCCGAGTCGTAGTTGGGCAGCGTGCTCTGCAGCCGGTAGGGCGTGTGCACGAACAGCAGCCGCGGCTCCAGCGTCTGGCGCAACTCGCGGCCGAAAAACACGGCGCTGCGTTCCAGTTCCAGGCCGAGGTCGATGCTGAAGGTCGGGATGGCGCGCTGCGCGTCGACGATGCCGCTGGCCAGGCGCTCGGTGTTGCGGTAGGCCGCGGCATTGACCGCCAGCCGCGGCACCACGAACCAGCCGGCTCCGCGCAGCGGCCGCGCCACCGAGCCGATGGCGTGCCAGCGGTCGCCGGTGGGCCGACCGAGCGCACGGGCCTGGTCGTCGGGCAAGGTGAATCGGTTGAACTCGCTCTCCAGCGCCAGCTCCAGCCCACCGGCGGCGCGCGTTTGCAGCCACAGACCCAGCTGCGGGCTGCGCTCGTAGGGCGCGGTGACGAAGGAGTCCGGGTCTTGAAGCACCTGCCACTTCAACGCGCGGGCGTACAGGCGGGCCTGGCCTTCGCCCAGCAGCGAAGAAGCCGGCAGTGCGAAGTGGCGCTCGATGCCGGCGGTCCCGGCCAGCAGCCGCGGCGTGAAGCTGCGGCTGCCGTCAGGGAAGTCCTTCCACCAGGCATCGTCGCTGACGCGCGCGATCTCGGCGTCGATGCGCCAGCCGCGCGCCGGTTCGCCCTGGTGCAGCCACTGAAGTGAGCCGCGCGAACGCCGTGCGATCTGGTCGTTGGGCACGGCGTCCAGGCGCACGCTGCCCTCGTGGCGGGGCTCGAGGTAGCGGAACTCGCTGTCCAGGCCGAAGCCCCGCCGGGTGATGACGCGCGGCGCCAGCGTGGCGTCGCGGTTGGGTGCGATGTTCCAGTACCACGGCACCGAGACGATCAGGCCGCTGCGGTTGTCGATGTTGATCGACGGTGGCAGCCATCCGCTCTTGCGCTGGTCGCTGATCGGGAAGCTCAGGCGGGGCAGCGCCAGGATCGGCACGCCCAGGAAGCGCAGCTGCGCGCCGTCGGCCACGCCCTCGTTGGCGTCGAGGTCGAGCGTGACGCGGTCGGTCTTGAGCACCCAGTCGGGCTCGGCGCCCTCGGCCGCCGGGTCGACGCGCGGGCAGCTGGTGTAGCTGGCGCGGGTGGCGCGCGAGCGCCCGGGGCCGAGGAAGTCGATGCGGTCGGCGCGGCCACCGGTGCCGAGCTCGGCGAAGTCGAAGCTCGGCGCGAGGAAGTGGCCCTCGAAGCGCTGGACCGCGATCTCCAGCTCCTGCCCGCTGTAGACGGCGCCTTCGCGCGCGATGCTCACACTGCCGATGGCGCGCGCGGTGTCGCGCAGGTGGTCGTAGGCCAGACGGTCGGCGCGGATCACGAGACCACCGCGGCGGAACTCCACCTCGCCCTCGGCCACGGTCTGCTGCCCGGGCTGGCTGCTGAGCGTGCGGGACTGCAGCACGATGGGCAGCCGCCGGGCGCCTTCAGCGCGGGGCAGGGGTGCCAGGCGCGTGGAGGGTTCGAGCGCCGAGGCCGGCGCCGGGGCGGCCGCGGCGGAAGCAGCGGACGCAGCCGCCACGGGCGACACGGCTTGCTCGGGGCCTTCTTGCGCGCCGTGTGCCGGTGCGGCCGTGGCGATTGCGGCGACCGCCAGGGCCAGCGTCGGGTGGGTCATGCGCTCGGAGGCGGGCGTTGGAAGCGCGGTTCTTAAAATGGATTATCCATGAGCGACTCTGTCCCGGCGCCGGCCGCTGTTCCACCCGCCGACCTACCCGCCGACGGCCGTGTCGCCTGGGGTGATCCTGTCCGCCGAACGGCCTTCGGGCAGTGGCTGTCCACGATCGCGCCGCGCCACGGCCTGGATGCGGCCAGCCTGGCGCCGGCCTCGGCCGATGCCAGCTTCCGCCGCTATCTGCGCGTGGCCGCCCTGGCGGGCAGCCGCATCGTGATGGACGCCCCGCCGCCGCTGGAGGACACCCGCCCTTTCGTGCAGGTGGCCGCGCTGCTGGCCGGCGCCGGGCTGCACGTGCCGCGCGTGCTGGAGGCCGAGGTTGAGCAGGGCTTCCTGTTGCTCGACGACCTCGGCACCGAGCCCTACCTGGCCGCCCTGCAGGCGGCCCAGGCCGCAGGCGACGGCGCCCGGGCCGACCGCCTGATGCGCGATGCCATCGCCGCGCTGGTGACGATGCAACGCCATGCCGACGCCCGCCGGCTGCCGCCGTTCGACGAGGCGCTGCTGCGCCGCGAGCTCGAACTGTTCCCCGTCTGGTGCGTGGCGCGCGAGCACGGCATCGCCTGGGGCGACGGCGAGCGGCGGGCCTGGCAGGGCCTGTGCGACGTGCTGGTGGCCAGCGCGCTGGCGCAGCCGGTGGTGGCCGTGCATGCCGACTGGATGCCGCGCAACCTGATGGTCTGCGGCGGGCCCGGCTCGCCCGGCAACCCGGGCGTGCTCGACTTTCAGGACGCCGTGGCCGGACCGGTGAGCTACGACATCGCCTCGCTGCTGCGCGACGCCTTCCTGTCCTGGCCCGAGGAGCAGGAGATCGACTGGGCCGTGCGCTGGTGGCAGGCCGCGCGCAAGGCCGGCGTGCCGGTGGCCGAGGATTTCGGCGAGTGCTGGCGGGCGCTGGAGTGGATGGGCCTGCAGCGCCACCTCAAGGTGCTGGGCATCTTCTGCCGTCTCAAGCACCGCGACGGCAAGGCCGGCTACGCTGCCGACCTGCCGCGCTTCTTCGGCTACGCCACCCGGGTGGCGCTGCGCTACCGCCCGCTGGCCCCGCTGCTGAAGCTGTTGGAGCCGATGAGCGAGCGAACCGTGGCGGCCGGCTACACCTTTTGACGATGCGGCCGGCCGCGGGCCGGCTTACTTCGGCAGCACCACCGTGTCGATGACGTGGATGACGCCATTGCTGGCCACGACGTCGGCCTGCACGACCTTGGCGTTGTTGACGGTGACCCCGCCCGTGGTGCCCAGCGTCAGCAGGCCGCCTTGCACCGTCTTCACACTGCCGGCCTTCACGTCCTTGGCCATCACCCGGCCCGGCACCACGTGGTAGGTGAGCACGGCGGTGAGTCGGGCCTTGTCCTTGAGCAGGGCGTCGAGATCGGCCTTCGGGATCTTGGCGAAGGCCGCGTCGGTGGGTGCGAACACCGTGAACGGGCCCGGGCCCTTGAGCGTGTCGACGAGGCCGGCCGCCTGCAGCGCCGTGGCCAGCGTCTTGAACGAGCCGGCGGCCACCGCGGTGTCGACGATGTCCTTGGCCTGGGCGGCCAGCGAAGCCGCGGCCAGGGTGGCGGCGATGAAGAGTTTTTTCATGGAGAGGGTCCTTTCGGGGACGTTGGGGGTCAGGGATGCGGGTGGATCAGGGCCGCGGCAGGATGACGCGGTCGATGACGTGCACGACACCGATGCACCAGTTCAACATCGAATGGCTCCTGCGTTTGGGGCCGGCGTGCCTGGCGGGCCCGGCCGGTCGTGTGGCCATGCGAAAAAGCATGGTGCAGCAGGAGTATACCGATTGGTTTCTTGAATGAACTATTTGGTCACTAAAGAGACCATAAAGTATTTATGGAAACTTTCTGGTTTCAAGTTCCGTCGCGGGCGGTGCCCGCCCGACCATCCCGTCCGGCACGCGCCCCGTCCGCCCGCCCCATCCGCCCGCCCGGTCCCCCGGGGCCCCGTGGGCGCTCAGCTCAGGGCAGCGCGGCGATCACCTGGGCCACGCTGGCGGTGAGCTTCTTGCCGTAGGGCACGTGCAGGAACTCGTTGGGTCCGTGCGCGTTGCTTTTCGGGCCGAGCACGCCGCAGACCATCATCTGGGCCTTCGGGAAGCCGGCCTGCAGCATGCTCATCAGCGGGATCGTGCCGCCCTGGCCGATGTAGCCCAGGGGTGCGCCCCAATGCGACATCGAGGCCCCGTTCAGAGCCTGTTCCAGCCAGGGTGAGAGCTCCGGCGCGTTCCAGCCCGTGGCGCCCAGCTGGCCGGCGCGGCCGTCGGGGTGGAAGGTGACGCGGGCGTTGTAGGGTGCGTTGTCTTCCAGCAGCGTCTTCAGGCGCAGGCTGGCCTCGTGGCCGTCGACCAGCGGCGGCAGCCGCAGGCTCAGCTTGAAGGCGGTGTGTGGCCGCAGCACATTGCCGGCGCTGGCCAGCTCCGGGAAGCCCTCGGCCCCGGTGACGCTCAGCGTGGGCCGCCAGGTGCGGTTGAGCAGGCCTTCGACCGGGTCGGTGGTGGTGGGCAAGGCCACCCCGCCGTCGGCGCCGCAGGCCCAGGGGAAACGCTTCCAGACCTCATCGCCCAGGATGGCCGCCGTGGCCTGTGCCTGCGCCCGGCGCGAGGCCGGGATCTCGCAGTGGAAGCTCTCGGGCAGCAGCCGGCCGGTGGCGCTGTCTTCCAGCCGGTCGAGCACGTGGCGAAGGATGCGGAAGCTGCTGGGCACCAGGCCCGAGCTGTCGCCGCTGTGGATGCCCTCGGTGAGGACCTCGACCTTGAGCACGCCGCTGACCATGCCGCGCAGGCTGGTGGTGAGCCAGAGCTGGTCGTAGTTGCCGGCGCCGCTGTCCAGGCACACCACGAGGCCGATGTCGCCCAGGCGGGGTTTCAAGGCCTCGATGTACAGCGGCAGGTCCGGGCTGCCGCTTTCCTCGCCACTCTCGATGAGCCCCACGCAGCGCGGCCGCGGGATGCCCTGGCGGTCGAGTGCCTCGATGGCGGTGATCGCAGCGTAGACCGCGTAGCCGTCGTCGGCGCCGCCGCGGCCGTAGAGCAGGCCGTTGTCGTAGCGGGGCGTCCAGGGGCCGAGGCCGCTGCGCCAGCCGCTGAACTCGGGCTGCTTGTCGAGGTGGCCGTACAGCAGCACGGTGCCGCCCTGGCCCTCGGCCGCCGGCCGCGTGGCCGGAATGTCGAAGAACAGCACAGGCGTGCGGCCCGGCAGCCGGATCACCTCCAGCGTGAGCCCGGCGACGCGACGGCCTTCCACCCAGCGTGCCGCGTCGGTGACGACACGGTCGAGCAGGCCGTGTTCGGCCCACTTCGCGTCGAACATCGGGCTCTTGGCCGGCACCGCGATGTAGTCGGTGACGGCGGGCACGATGCGCGTGTCCCAGGCTTCTTCGGCAAAGGCGGCCAGCGCGCCGGCCTCGGCGCTGCGGGTGGGGGCGTTCATGGCGTCGGTCTCCGGGGAGAAGTCGGGATGGCAGTCTAGAACCGCCCGAGCCACTGCGTCAGGCGCATCAGCACGCCCTCGCGTTCCAGCTCGTTGAAGATCTCGTGGCGCAGGCCCCCGAACTCGAAGGCCGTCAGCACCGCGGCGGGCACGGCCCTGGCGAAGGCGTGGCTGCCGCCCGGGTCGACGATGCGGTCGGCGCCGCCCCACATCAGCAGCGTCGGCAGCGCCCAGCGCGGCGCGGCGGCGCGCACCTGCCCGCCCGCGTCGAGGATGAAGCGCGCCAGCCGCGCGCTGATGCGGTCGTGCACCAGCGGGTCGGCGGTGTAGGCGGCGACCATGGCCTCGTCGTGCGACAGGCCCTGCGCATCGATGCCGTTGCGCTGCGGCAGGTCGGGCATCAGGCGTTCGCCCAGGGCCAGCTGCAGACGCTGCCAGGCCGACAGGTGCGCCCGCAGCGCCGGAGAGGACAGCACCAGGCCGTCCAGCGGCCGCGACCACGCCGCCGGCTGCGGCGCCAGCGCCTCGGCCACGAAGCGGGCGGCCACCGCGCCACCCATGCTGTGGCCCAGCAGCACCAGGGGGCCCGGCGCGCGCGGGCGCACCGCGTCCACGACGGCGCCCAGGTCGGCCAGCAGGCTGTCGGGCGCGGCCAGCACGCCCTGGCGGCCACCGCTGCGGCCATGGCCGCGCTGGTCGAAGCCGCTGACGTGCCAGCCGGCGCCGTTCAGCGCCTCGGCCACGTGGGCGTAGCGGCCCACGTGTTCTCCCAGGCCATGCACCACCAGCACCGTGCCGCGGGGTGCCACGGCCGCTGTCGGCCAGTGCCGCAGGTGCAGGCGCAGGCCGTCGGCGGTGGGCAGCGTCAGAGTGTCCACGCGTAGTCGATGGTCAGCGGCGCGTGGTCGGAGAAGCGCTCGTCGAGGTAGATCGAGGCCCGCTTCGCGGTCGCGGCCACGGCGGGCGTGGCCAGGTGGTAATCGATCCGCCAGCCCACGTTCTTGGCCCAGGCCTGGCCGCGGTTGCTCCACCACGTGTACTGCTCGGGTCGCGGGTCGAGCGTGCGGAACACGTCCACCAGGCCGCACTCGCCAAAGAGCTGGTCGAGCCAGGCGCGCTCTTCGGGCAGGAAGCCGCTGTTCTTCTGGTTGCCTTTCCAGTTCTTGAGGTCGATTGCCTGGTGGGCGATGTTCACGTCGCCCATGAGGATGAACTCGCGCTCGGCCTTCAGAGCCCGAAGATGGGGGTACATCTTCTTCAGGAAGCGGAACTTGGCGGCCTGGCGCTCCTCGCTGCTGCTGCCGCTGGGGAAGTAGCAGCTGATGACGCTGAACTTGCGCCGGGCGCTGTCGTAGCGCGCCTCGACCCAGCGGCCCTCGTCGTCGAACTCCGGAGCGCCGAAACCGGTGATGACGGCGCTCGGCGGTTTCTTCAGGTACAGCCCGACGCCGGAATAGCCCTTCTTCTGCGCGAAGTGGAAGTGGCCCTGCATCGGGCCGATGCGGTCGAGGGTGCCGGCCACGTCGTCGGCCTGCGCCTTGAGCTCCTGCACCCCCATACAATCCGGCGCCGCCGCGTCGGCCCAGGCCATGAAGCCCTTTTTCGCCGCCGAGCGCAGGCCGTTGAGATTGAGCGTGACCAGTCTGAAAGCCAAGGAAACCCTCCACCGCCCGCCGGCCCCCCCGCGATGAGCACCGCCACACCGGACCCGATCGCACAGACCTTCGTGCCCTTCGCGTTGCGCGCGGGCGTGCTGCGCTTCGGGGAGTTCCGCACCAAGGCCGGACGGCTGTCGCCGTATTTCTTCAATGCCGGTGACTTTGACGATGGCGCCAAGCTCGGCGAGCTCGCTTCATTCTATGCACGGCGCCTGCTGCAGGCCCGCGAGGCCGGCACGCTGCGTTTCGACATGCTCTTCGGCCCCGCCTACAAGGGCATCACGCTGGCCTCGGCGGTGGCGGTGGAGATGGCGCGGGCCGGCCACAACCTGCCCTACGCCTACAACCGCAAGGAAGCCAAGGACCACGGTGAGGGCGGCACGCTCGTGGGCGCGCCGGTGCGGGGCCGCGTGCTGATCATCGACGACGTGATCTCCGCCGGCACCTCGGTGCGCGAGTCGATCGCGATGATCCGCGCCGCCGGCGCCGAGCCCGCGGGCGTGGCCATCGCGCTCGACCGCCAGGAGCGCGCCACGCACGACGGTGCGGATGCGCCCTGGAGCGCGGTGCAGTTCGTCGAACGCGAGCTCGGTCTGCCGGTGGTGGCCGTGGCCACGCTGGCCGATCTGCTGCAGTGGCTGCGCGCCAGCGCCGACCCCTCGCTGGCCGAGCGCGCCGCGGCGGTCGAGGTCTATCGCGCGCGGTACGGCGTGCAGCCGGCGGGCTGAACACCATGCGGGCGGGGGTTCCCGTCGCCTGGCTGCTCAGTTTGGCGGGCCTGGGGCCCGCGCCGGCCGCGTCGCAGCCCCTTCCTGCCCCGGGCACGGGCATCTACACCTGCATCGACGACCGCGGGCGCCGCCTCACGGCCGACCGGCCGATCGCCGAGTGCCGGCACAAGGAGCAGCAGGTCCGCAACCGCGACGGTTCGGTGCGCGCGGTCCTGCCGCCCACGCTGACGGCGGAGGAGCGCGCCTCGAAAGAAGCGGGCGAGCGCGCCGCCGAACAGGCGCGGGCCGCGGCGGCCGACGCCGTGCGCCGCGACCGCAACCTGATGTCGCGCTATCCGACCGAGGCCTCGCACCAGCGTGCGCGCGAGGCCGCCCTGGACACCGTGCGCCTGGCCATGCGCGCCACCGAACTGCGGCTGCGCGAGCTCAAGGCCGCGCGCAAACCGCTGCTCGACGAGGCCGAGTTCTACGCCGGCAGGACGCTGCCACCCAAGCTGCGCAACGCGCTGGACGCCAACGATGCAGCCGTCGAGGCCCAGCGGGCCGCCAGCGCCACCCAGGAGGCCGAGCTCGTCCGCATCAACCGGCTGTACGACGCCGAGCTGGAGCGCTTGCGCCGGCTTTGGGCCGGTGCGCCGCCGGGCGCGCTGCCGGCGGCGTCGGCCTCACGCCCCTAGCTTCTTCTTCAACAGCTCGCCGGCCTGCGCCGGGTTGGCCAGGCCCTTGCTGGCCTTCATCACCTGGCCCACCAGCGCGTTGAAGGCCTTGTCCTTGCCGGCGCGGTACTCGGCCACCGACTTTTCGTTCTTGGCCAGCACCTCGTCGACAATGGCCTCGACCGCGACGCTGTCGTTCAGCTGCTTCAGGCCCTTGGCCGCGATGACGGCGTCGACGTCGCTGGCCTCGCCGGCCCAGAGTGCCTCGAAGACCTGGCGTGCGCCGCTGTTTGACACCGTGCCGTCGACGACGCGGCCGATCAGCGCGGCCAGCGTGGCCGGCGCCAGCGCGATGGCGTCGATCGTGCGGCCTTCGGCGTTCAGGCGCTTGCTCACCTCGCCCATCAGCCAGTTCGCTGCCAGCTTGGCCCACGCGGTGGCGCCGCGGTCGCCCTCCAGCGCCCGGCCGGCGTCGCGCACGGCCTCGTAGTAGCGCGCGAAGGCCAGGCTCTGCGTCATCATCGCCGCGTCGTGGGCCGGCAGGCCGTCGTCATGCTCGAAACGCGCCGCCATGGCGCGCGGCAGCTCGGGCATCGCCGCCTGCACGCGCGCCACCCACTCGGGCGCGATCACCAGCGGCGGCAGGTCGGGGTCGGGGAAGTAACGGTAATCGTGAGCGTCTTCCTTGGTGCGCATGGCCCGCGTCTCGCCCGTGTCGGGGTTGAACAGCACGGTGGCCTGCTCGATGGGCAGGCCGTCCTCGACGCGGTCGATCTGCCACTGCACCTCGAAGTCGATGGCCTGCTGCAGGAAACGGAAGCTGTTGAGGTTCTTGATCTCGCGCCGCGTGCCGTAGGGCTGGCCGGGCTTGCGCACGCTCACGTTGGCGTCGCAGCGGAAGCTGCCCTCCTGCATGTTGCCGTCGCAGATGCCCAGCCACACCACCAGCGCATGCAGCGCGCGGGCGTACTCCACGGCCTCGGCGCTGCTGCGCATGTCGGGCTCGGAGACGATCTCCAGCAGCGGCGTGCCGGCGCGGTTGAGATCCACCCCGGTGGCCGGCCGGCCGTCAGACAGGTGGAACTCCTCGTGCAGGCTCTTGCCCGCGTCTTCCTCCAGATGCGCGCGCGTCAGGCGCACGGCGCGGGGCTGGCCGTCCAGCACGAACTCGACCCGGCCACCCTGCACCACCGGGATCTCGTACTGGCTGATCTGGTAGCCCTTGGGGAGATCGGGGTAGAAGTAGTTCTTGCGCGCGAAGATGCTCAAGGGCGCCACGTGCGCGCCCACGGCCAGGCCGAACCGGATGGCGCGTTCGACGGCGCCGCGGTTGAGCACCGGCAGCGTGCCCGGCAGCGCGAGATCGACCGCGCAGGCCTGCGTGTTGGGGGCGGCACCGAAGGCGGTGGCCGCGCCGCTGAAGATCTTGCTGACGGTGGCGAGCTGGGCGTGCGTTTCGAGGCCGATGACGACCTCGTGGCCGCGGATCAGGGCGGGGGCGCTCACAGCGCGGGCTCCTGGGTGTGGAAATCGGTGGTCTGCTGCAGGGCATGCGCGGTGTGCAGCAGTGTGCCTTCGTCGAAGTGGCGGCCGATGAGCTGCAGGCCCACCGGCAAGCCCCCGGCGCCGAAGCCCGCCGGCACACTCATGCCCGGCAGCCCGGCCAGGCTGGCCGGCAGCGTGAAGATGTCGGCGAGGTAGGCCCGCAGCGGGTCACCCGCCTGCTCACCGAGCTTCCAGGCCACCGTGGGCGCCACCGGGCCGGCGATGACATCGCACTCGCGGAAGCAGGCGGTGAAGTCGTCGGCGATCATGCGCCGCAGCTTCTGCGCCTGCAGGTAGTAGGCGTCGTAGTAGCCGTGGCTCAGCACGTAGGTGCCGATCATGATGCGGCGCTTGACCTCGGCCCCGAAGCCCTCGGCGCGGCTCTTCTTGTACAGGTCGAGCAGATCGCCGTGCTGCCCGGCGCGGTGGCCGAACTTGACGCCGTCGTAGCGGCCGAGGTTGGAGCTCGCCTCGGCCGGCGCGATGATGTAGTAGACCGGGATCGACAGCTCGGTGCGCGGCAGGCTCACGTCCACCAGCGTGGCGCCGAGCTTCTCGAGCTCGGCCAGCGCGGCGCTCACCGCGGCGCCGACGTCGGACGCCAGCGCCGCCGGGAAGAACTCCTTCGGCAGCCCGATGCGCAGTCCCCGCAGCGGACGGCCTGCCGTCGCGCCGTCGCGCCGCCGGGTGAGCGCGCCCACGTAGTCGTCGGGCGCCCGCGCGGCGCTGGTGGCGTCGCGCTCGTCGAAGCCCGCCATGGCCGCCAGCAACAGCGCGCAATCTTCGGCGGTGCGCGCCATCGGGCCGGCCTGGTCCAGGCTCGACGCGAAGGCGATCATCCCGTAGCGGCTGCAAACGCCATACGTGGGTTTGATGCCGGTGATGCCGCAGAAGGCCGCCGGCTGTCGGATGGAGCCGCCGGTGTCGGTGCCGGTGGCCGCCGCCACCAGGCGCGCCGCCACCGCGGCCGCGCTCCCGCCCGACGAGCCGCCCGGCACGCGCGTGCGGTCCCAGGGGTTGAGCACCGGGCCGAAGGCCGAGTTCTCGTTGGCCGAGCCCATCGCGAACTCGTCGCAGTTGAGTTTGCCCAGCAGCACCGTGCCGGCCCCCGGGCCGCGGCCCGGCTCGCCGGGCCCCAGCCGGGCCACCACGGTGGCGTCAAAGGGGCTGCGATAACCGGCCAGCATCCTGGAGCCCGCGGTCGACGGCAGCCCGGTGCGGGCGTGGTCGGTGACGAAGATGTCCTTGTGGGCGATGGGCACGCCGGCCAGCGCCCCGGCCGTGCCGGCGGCACGCGCGGCATCGGCGGCGCGGGCCTGGTCGCGGGCGCGTGCCTCGTCCACCGCCAGGAAGGCGCCAAGCCCGGCGTGGGCCCTGATGCGCGACAGCAGGGTCTCGGTGAGCTCCAGTGCGGAGAAGCGCCCCTCGGCCAGCCCGCGCAGCTGCCCGGCCACCGTCAGCGTGTGCGGCGAGCCGTTCATTCGATCACCCGCGGCACGAGGTAGAGCCCCGCCTCGACCGCCGGCGCGCTGGCCTGGTTGAGGCCTCGTTGAGACTCAGAGACGGGCTCGGTCACTGCGTCGTCGCGCAGGCGCAGCGCCACCTCCTGCACCGCCGACAGCGGCGTGAACAGGGGCTCGACGCCGTGTGTATCGACCGCATCCATCTGTTCGACGATGCGGAAGAAGCTGCCCAGCTGCGCCAGCATCTGCGAGGACTCGGCTGTGGAGAGGTCGAGCCGCGCCAGGTGCGCGATGCGGCTCACGTCAGAGGGTGTCAGGGACATTCGGAGGAGGACCGGCGGTCGCTGCGCGCAGCTGCAAATGGCAGCGCTTCAGAGACGCTCGCGTGCATGGGGTCGGTTATTATCTCCGGCCAACCTGCATGCCCAAGCCGGCAGGGACTGGACGCTCCCGAACGCCCCTGCCGCCCATGTTCGCCGCCTCCCTGCGCCGCTATTTCTCGACCGACCTCGCCATCGACCTCGGCACCGCCAACACGCTGATCTACGTGCGCGGCAAGGGCATCGTGCTGGACGAGCCTTCCGTCGTGGCCATCCGCCACGAGGGCGGCCCCAACGGCAAGAAAACGATCCAGGCCGTCGGCAAGGACGCCAAGGCCATGCTGGGCAAGGTGCCCGGCAACATCGAGGCCATCCGGCCGATGAAGGACGGCGTGATCGCCGACTTCACCGTCACGGAGCAGATGCTCAAGCAGTTCATCAAGATGGTCCACCCGCGCTCGGTGCTGCGCCCGAGCCCGCGCATCATCATCTGCGTGCCCTGCGGCAGCACGCAGGTCGAGCGGCGCGCCATCCGTGAGTCGGCGCTCGGCGCCGGTGCCTCGGACGTCTACCTGATCGAGGAGCCCATGGCCGCCGCCATCGGCGCCGGGCTGCCGGTGTCCGAGGCGTCGGGCTCGATGGTCGTCGACATCGGCGGCGGCACCACCGAGGTGGGTGTCATCAGCCTCGGTGGCATGGTCTACAAGGGCAGCATCCGGGTGGGCGGCGACAAGTTCGACGAAGCCATCATCAACTACATCCGCCGCAACTACGGCATGCTGATCGGCGAGCCCACGGCCGAAGCCATCAAGAAGACCATCGGCAGCGCCTTCCCGGGCAGCGAGGTCAAGGAGATGGAGGTCAAGGGCCGCAACCTCAGCGAGGGCGTGCCGCGCAGCTTCACCATCAGCTCCAACGAGATCCTCGAGGCGCTGACCGACCCGCTGAACCAGATGGTCAGCGCGGTGAAAAACGCGTTGGAGCAGACACCGCCCGAGCTCGGCGCCGACATCGCCGAGCGCGGCATGATGCTCACGGGCGGCGGCGCGCTGCTGCGCGACCTCGACCGCCTGCTCGCCGAGGAGACCGGCCTGCCGGTGCTGGTGGCCGAAGACCCGCTGACCTGCGTGGTGCGCGGCTGCGGCATGGCGCTGGAGCGCATGGAGCGCTTGGGCTCCATCTTCACCTCGGAGTAAGCCCGCCACCGCGTCGGGGCCTTCATGCCGCTGGGCACGATCGACCGCACGCCGCCGCCGTTTTTCCGCCAGGGCCCTTCGGCCTTGAGCAAGCTGGTGTTCTTCTCGGCGCTGGCCATCTTCCTGATGGTGGCCGACACACGCATGCAGATCGCGCAGCCGGTACGCCAGGCGCTGGCTGTGGCGCTGCTGCCGCTGCAGCGGGCGGTGGCGGTGCCGGTGGAGATGGCGTCGGTCGGTGGCGACTACCTGCACGGGCTGGCGGCGGCACGCCGGGCGCAGCTGCAGGCCGAGCAGCTTGCCGCCGGGCTGGCCGAGCGCGCCACGCGCGCCGAGCACCTGGCGGCCGAGAACGCCCGGCTGCGCGCGCTGCTGGCGCTGCGCCCCGCCCTCACGGTGCGCTCGCTGCCGGCCGAGGTGCTGTACGAGGCCGCGGACCCGTACTCGCGCAAGGTCTTCATCGACCGCGGCCTCATCCAGGGCGTCAAGCTCGGCGCCCCGGTCATCGGCGAGGCCGGTGTGCTGGGGCAGGTGACGCAGGTGTACCCGGTCACATCGGAGGTGACGCTGCTCACCGACAAGGACGCCGCCATTCCCGTGCTGAACACGCGCACGCAGCAGCGCAGCGCCGCTTTCGGGGCAGGGCGCACCGGTGGCCTGGAGCTGCGCTTCATGAGCGGCAACGCCGATGTGCAGGTGGGCGACGTGCTGCACACCAGCGGCCTGGATGGTGTCTACCCGCCCGGCCTGCCGGTGGCCAAGGTGGCGTCCGTCGAGCGGCGCGTCGAGTCGGGCTTCGCGCGCATCGCACTGGAGCCGGTGGCGCGTGCCGACGGGATGCGGCAGGTGCTGGTGCTCGAGCCCATCGGGGTGCAGCTGCCGCAGCGGCCGGAGCCGGTGGAGCCCCTGGCCAAGGGCAAGCCCGAGAAGACGCCCAAACCACGCCCGGGGATGCCGTCACCATGATCATGCCGCGGGGCTCGGACCAGCTGCTGCTGCCGGCCAAGCCAGTGTTCATCTACGGTTCGCTGCTGCTGGCCTTCGGCGTGCACCTGCTGCCGCTGGGTCGCCACGCGGCGATGCCCGACCTGCTGGCGGTCGCCCTGGTGTTCTGGAACGTGCACCAGCCGCGCCGCGTGAGCGTGGGCCTGGCCTTCGTGGCCGGGTTGGCGCTGGACGTGCACCAAGGCGCCATCCTCGGCCAGCACGCCCTGGCCTACACGCTGCTGTCGTACGTGGCGGTGGTCATTCACCGTCGGCTGTTGTGGTTCGGCGTGGTGGAGCAGGCGCTGCACCTGGTGCTGCTGTTCGCCGCCGCGCACGCCGTCTCGCTGGTGGTGCGGCTGGTCGCCGGCGACATGTTGCCGGGCTGGTGGCTGCTGGCGGCGCCGCTGCTGGAGGCTGCGTTGTGGCCGCTGGCCACCTGGCTGCTGCTGGCGCCGCAGCGCCGCGCGCCCGATCCCGACCAGAATCGACCCCTGTAGAGCACCCTCTCATGGCCGCCGTTCTGCGCGACGTCGAACTGGAGATCGACCGCTTCCGCGGCCGCGTGCTGGCCGCCGCCGCGTTCGTGCTGGTGCTGTTCGGGCTGGTGTCGGCGCGGCTGGTGTACCTGCAGGTGATCCGCCACGACGAGCTCGCCACCCAAGCCGAGGCCAACCGCATCGCGGTGGTGCCCATCGTGCCCAACCGCGGCCTCATCGTCGACCGCAACGGCATCGTCCTGGCCACCAACTACTCGGCCTACACGCTGGAGATCGCCACCCGCCAGACGCGGGGCGCCGCGCTCGAGGCCCTGGTCGACGAACTGGCGCAGGTGGTGGAGATCACGGCCCGCGACCGCCGCCGCTTCCGCCAGCTGCTGGCCGAGATGAAGGGCGCCGAGTCGCTGCCCATCCGCAGCAAGCTCACGGACGAGGAGGTGGCCCGCTTCACCGCGCAGAGCTTCCGCTTCCCCGACGTGCAGATCAAGGCCCGCCTGTTCCGCCACTACCCGTTGGGCGAGACCGGCAGCCACCTGCTGGGCTACATCGGGCGCGTCAACGCCGCCGAGAAAGCGGCCATGGACGAGTGGCCCGAGGAGCGACAGAGCAACTACAAGGGCACCGAGTACATCGGCAAGCTCGGGCTGGAGCTGGCCTACGAGCACTGGCTGCACGGCACCACCGGCTTCGAGGAAGTCGAGACCACCGCGGGCGGCCGGGCCGTGCGCCGTCTGAGCAGCCACCCACCGACCCCGGGCGACAAGCTGGTGCTGTCGGTGGACATCCGGCTGCAGGCGCTGGTGGAGCAGCTCTTCGGCGACCGTCGCGGCGCGCTGGTGGCCATCGACCCGCGCAACGGCGAACTGCTGGCCTTCGTCAGCAAGCCCACCTTCGACCCCAACCTCTTCGTCGACGGCATCGACAGCGAAAGCTGGAAGGAGCTCAACGAGAGCATCGACAAGCCGTTGCTGAACAGGGCCCTGCGGGGAACCTATCCCCCTGGCAGCACCTTCAAGCCCTTCATGGCGATGGCCGCCCTGACCAGCGGCAAGCGCGGCGCCGCCACCGTGATCCAGGACGGCGGCACCTTCCAGTTCGGCAACCACATCTTCCGCAGCCACGGCGACAAGGGCCTGGGCCCGGTGGACATGCACCGCAGCATCGTCAAGAGCAGCAACGTCTACTACTACACCCTGGCCAACGAGATGGGCGTGGACCTGATGCACGAGCACCTCGAGCCCTTCGGTTTTGGGGTGAAGACCGGCATCGACCTCGAGCACGAGGTCGCCGGCATCCTGCCGAGCACCGAGTGGAAGCGGCGCTTCTTCAAGCGCCCCGAGCAGCAGCGCTGGTATGCGGGCGAGACCATCTCGCTGGGCATTGGCCAGGGCTACAACAGCTTCACGGTCCTGCAGCTGGCCACGGCCACGGCCACGCTGGTGTCGGGAGGACAGCGCTTCCAGCCGCGGCTGGTGCGCGAGATCGAGGACGTCATCGGCGGCCAGCGCAAGCTGCTGCCGCGCGAGACGCTGGCGCCGCTGCCGCTCAAGCCCGAGGACGTGGCCGTCATCCGCCGTGCACTGAACGCCGTCACGCAGGAGGGCACGTCGACGCGCGTGTTCGCCGGCGCGCCCTACGCCAGCGGCGGCAAGACCGGCACGGCGCAGGCCGTGGGCGTCCGCCAGGGCGAGAAGTACAACGCCGCCCGGCTGGCCGAACACCAGCGCGACCACTCGCTGTACGTGGCGATGGCGCCGGTGGACGCGCCCACGGTGGCGCTGGCGGTGGTCGTCGAGAACGCCGGCTTCGGCGCCGAGGCCGCCGCGCCGATTGCGCGGCGCGTCTTCGACTACCTGCTGCTGGGCCAGTGGCCGAGCGAGGAAGACATCGCACTCGTGCGCGAGGGCCGCGCCGCCGCGCCGGTGGGCATGCCACGGCGGGCACAGGACGTGCCGCTGCAAGGCGCCGGGCCGCCCGGCGCGGCCGTGGACGCCCGATGAACGCCGTCTTCGAGCAGCCCTCGTGGCCGCGCCGGGCGGCGCGCGTGTTCTCGGGCTTCGACGGCCCGCTGTTCCTGGCCATTGGCCTGCTCGCCGCCATCGGCCTGGTGGTGATGTACTCGGCCGGTTACGACAGCGGCACGCGCTTCGCCGACCACGGCCGCAACATGTTGATCGCGCTTGTCGTGATCTTCTTCCTGGCCCAGGTGCCGCCGCAGAAGCTGGAGCAGCTGGCGGTGCCGCTGTACCTGCTGGGCGTGGTGTTGCTGCTGGCTGTGGAGTTTTTCGGCGTCACCCGCAAGGGCGCCACACGCTGGCTCGACATCGGTGCCACGGTGATCCAGCCCAGCGAGATCCTGAAGATCGGGCTGCCGCTGATGCTGGCCTGGTGGTTTCAGAAGCGCGAGGGCCAGTTGCGCGTGGCCGACTTCCTGGTGGCCGCGGTGCTGCTGGCGGTGCCGGTGCTGCTGATCGCCAAGCAGCCCGACCTCGGCACGGCGCTGCTGGTGTTGGCTGCGGGCGTGTTCGTGATCTTCTTCGCCGGCCTGAGCTGGCGCCTCGTGGTGCCGGTGCTGGTGCTCATCGTGACGGGCATCGTCACCATCGTCGCCATGGGCGACAGCTGGTGCCAGCCCGGCGTGGAGTGGATCGGCCTGCGCGAGTACCAGAAGACCCGGGTCTGCACGCTGCTCGATCCCACCAGCGACCCGCTGGGCAAGGGCTTCCACATTCTGCAGGGCATGATCGCCATCGGCTCCGGCGGGCTGGCGGGCAAAGGCTTCATGCAGGGCACGCAGACGCACCTGGAGTTCATCCCCGAGCGCACCACCGACTTCATCTTCGCGGCCCTGAGCGAGGAGTTCGGCCTCGCGGGCGTGCTGATGCTGCTGGCCGCGTTTGTCTTCCTCATCTTCCGCGGCCTGGTCATCGCCGCCGAGGCGCCCACGGTGTTCTCGCGCCTGCTGGCCGGTGCCGTGACGATGAGCATCTTCACCTACGCGTTTGTCAACATGGGCATGGTCAGCGGCATCCTGCCGGTGGTGGGTGTGCCCCTGCCTTTCGTCAGTTACGGCGGCACGGCCATGGTGACCATGGGCTTGGGTCTGGGCATCCTCATGTCGGTGGCCCGCAGCAAGCGGCTCATGCAGAGCTGATCGTGGCCGCTGGCAGGGGGGGCAGCGGGAAACGCACCGTGAACAAAGCCCCGGGCGACGGCCCGCCCGGGCCGGTGTGGCGCGGGCGTGCGTCGGACAGCGTGATGGTGGCGCCGTGGCGCTGCGCGATCTCGCGCACGATGGCCAGGCCCAGCCCGGAGCCGTCGACCTGCGTGCCCAGCGCGCGGTAGAAGGGGCGGAACACGGCGTCGCGCTCGGAAGGCGGGATGCCGGGGCCGGTGTCCTCGACCTGCAGCACGACGACCTGGCCGAAGGGGTCGGGCACCACGCGGACCGTCACGGTGCCCCCGGCCGGTGTGTACTGCAAGGCGTTGTCCAGCAGGTTGCGCACCAGCTCGCCCAGCAGGACCGGCTCGCCCAGCAGCGTCAGGCCAGGCAGCGCCACCTCGTCCTCGGGTCCTTCGTAACCCAGGTCGATGTGGCGGTCCATGGCCTTGGTGACGAAGTCACGCACCACCGCGCGCACCAGCGACGGCAGCATCACCGGCTGGTGCTGCGGCACCTGGCCCGAAGCCGAGTCGGCCCGCGCCATTGCCAGCAGCTGGTTCACCATGTGCGCCGCCCGCTGAGTCGACACCGCGATCTGCTCCAGGGAGTGCGTCAGCGTCGCGGCATCGCCGCGGCCGGCCGCGATGTCACGGGCGGCCAGTTCGGCCTGCATGCGCAGCCCCGCCAGGGGCGTCTTCAGCTGGTGGGCGGCGTCGGCCAGGAAGTGCCGCTGGGCGGCAATGGTCTGGTCCAGCCGCTGCAGCAGGTCGTTGATCGAGCCCACCAGCGGTGCCACTTCGTCAGGCACACCGGCCATCTCGATCGGGCTCAGGTCGGTGCTGTCGCGGCGACGGATGCGCTGCTGCACGTCGGCCAGCGGCCGGATGCCGCGCGACAGCGCCAGCCACACCAGCAGCACCGCCACGGGCAGGATCACGAACTGCGGCAGCAGCACGCCCTTGATGATCTCGGTGGCCAGGCGCGAGCGCTTGCCCAGCGTCTCGGCCACCTGCACCAGTGCGTCGCCCTCGCCGCCTGCGCCGGCCAGCACCAGCCACGCAACCCGCACCGGTTGATCGCCGATGAAGTCGTCGCGAAAGCGCACACCGTTGGTGTCGGCACCAGCCGTTGCCGCCGGGCCTGGGGCGGCATCGCCGGGCAGCGCCAGGCGCGCATCACCGGCCATCAGCTGACCGCGCGCGCCCAGCACCTGGAAGAAGGCGTTGTCGCCGTCGTCCTCGGTGCGCAGCAGGGTCAGCGCCGTGCGTTCCAGCGCGGAGCGCAAGTCCGGCGTGGCGGGCCCGTCAGCCTCGATCACCTGCACCGAAGCCTGCCGCGCCAGCGCCAGCACGGCCTCGGCGAGCTCGCGGTCGTAGGGGCGGTTGGCGATTCCCTGGGCCACCAGCCAGGTCAGCCCCAGGCTCATCGGCCACAGCAGCAGCAGCGGAGCGAGCATCCAGTCGAGGATCTCGCCGAACAGTGATCGCTGCTCGACGCGGCGCCTCGCGTCGATCATGGTCGCCTGCCCCGGCCCCGGCGCGGCGGGACGCCGTCAGGCCGCAATCTTTTCGAGGCAGTATCCCAGGCCTCGCACCGTGGCGATGCGCACCGGCCCCTGTTCGATCTTCTTGCGCAGGCGGTGGATGTAGACCTCGATGGCGTTGTTGCTGACCTCTTCGCCCCATTCGCAGAGGCGCTCGACAAGCTGGTCTTTGCTCACCAGGCGGCCGGCACGCTGCAGCAGCACCTCGAGCAGGCTGAGCTCGCGCGCGGAGAGCTCCACCATCTGGTCGTTCAGGTAGGCGACGCGGCCGGTGGCGTCGAAAGTGAGCGGGCCGTGCTTGAGCAGGCTGCTGGCGGTGCCCAGGCCACGCCGCGTGAGCGCGCGAACACGGGCCTCGAGCTCCTGCAGCGAGAAGGGCTTGGCCATGTAGTCGTCGGCGCCGAGGTCGAGACCCTTGACACGCTGCTCCACGCTGTCGGCCGCCGTGAGGATGAGAACCGGCACGGCGCTGCCGCGCGCGCGCAACTTGCGCAGCACCTCGAATCCGTGCATCTTGGGCAGGCCCAGGTCGAGGATCACGAGGTCAAACTCATGCGCAGCCAGGGCACCGTCGGCCTCTGAGCCGTTGCCGACCTGGTCGACGGCGTAGCCCGAGGACCGGAGGCTACGCAACAGCCCGTCGGCGAGCACCTGGTCGTCTTCGGCGATGAGGATTCTCACGGCGTGTCTCCTGCGGCTGCGGCTCTTGCAGAGCCCACGCTCTGAACCGGCGCGGTAGGCTCATTCTAGGCAGCAGGGTGACGCCACCCTTGCGCAGCGTCAAGGCCCAAGACCCGTGGCCCGACTGCCGCCGGTGGCCCCGCGGCCGGGCGCCACCAAAAGGGCTGTACGCCCATCCAGTCTTCTGGCTATCATCCGCCGAAACCGCCACCCTCAGGAGAGCCCCATGGACGCACCCGTCAAAGCGCTGAACACCGAAAAAGCCAAGGCCTTGCAGGCCGCGCTGGCGCAGATCGAAAAGCAGTTCGGCAAGGGCTCGATCATGCGTCTGGGCGAGGGCGAGGTCATCGAGGACATCCAGGTCGTCTCCACCGGCAGCCTGGGCCTGGACGTCGCCCTGGGCGTGGGCGGCCTGCCGCGCGGCCGCGTGGTCGAGATCTACGGCCCGGAGTCCTCGGGCAAGACCACGCTCACGCTGCAGGTCATCGCCGAGATGCAGAAGGAAGGCGGCACCTGCGCCTTCATCGACGCCGAGCACGCGCTTGACATCCAGTACGCGCAGAAGCTCGGCGTCAACCTGCAGGAGCTGCTCATCAGCCAGCCCGACACCGGCGAGCAGGCGCTCGAGATCGTCGACGCCCTGGTGCGCAGCGGCTCGGTCGACCTCATCGTCGTCGACTCGGTGGCCGCGCTCACCCCCAAGGCCGAGCTCGAGGGCGAGATGGGCGACGCGCTGCCGGGCCTGCAGGCGCGCCTCATGAGCCAGGCCCTGCGCAAGCTCACCGCCACGATCAAGAAGACCAACACCATGGTCATCTTCATCAACCAGATCCGCATGAAGATCGGCGTCATGTTCGGCAGCCCCGAGACGACGACCGGCGGCAACGCGCTCAAGTTCTACGCCTCGGTGCGCCTGGACATCCGCCGCACCGGCAGCATCAAGAAGGGCGAAGAGGTCATCGGGTCGGAAACCAAGGTCAAGGTCGTCAAGAACAAGGTCAGCCCGCCCTTCAAGACTGCGGAATTCGACATCCTCTACGGCGAGGGCATCAGCCGCGAGGGCGAGATCGTCGACATGGGCGTGGAGGCGCGCATCCTCGACAAGTCCGGCGCCTGGTACGCCTACAACGGCGAGAAGATCGGCCAGGGCAAGGACAACGCGCGCGAGTTCCTGCGCGAGAACCCCGAGCTGGCGCGCGAGATCGAAAACAAGATCCGCGACAGCCTGGGCATCGCGCTGCTCGGTGGTGCCGCCGCTGCGCAGTAAGCCCGCGAGCCGGGCCGAAGGCGGTCCGCCGCTGCGCGCCGCCGACGGGCCCACGCTGGGGGCGCTGAAGTCGCGCGCGCTGCGCTGGCTGGCGCAGCGCGACCACAGCCGCGCCGAACTGGAGCGCAAGTTGATCGCGCACGCGCGGGCGCTGGCGCGGCTGGCCGAGGCGGCCCAGGCCGGCGCAGGGCCCACCGGACCACCCGACGCGCCCGCCCCCGACGCCGCCATTCCCAACGCGACCTTCCCCGACCGCCTGCTGCGCGAACGTGTCGCCGCCGTCATCGGCGGTCTGGCCGCCGCCGGGCTGATGAACGAGCCGCGCATGGCCGAGGCGCTGCTGGCGGCCAAGGCGCCGCGCTTTGGCGAGAGCCGGCTGCGCCAGGTGATGCAGCAGCGCGGCCTGGAGCCTGCGCTGGTGGACGCCGCCGTGCAGCAGGCCCGCGACAGCGAGTTCGAGCGCGCCCAGGCGCTGTGGCAGCGCCGCTTCGGCGGCCCGGGCGCCACGCCGGCCGAGCGGGCGCGTCAGATGCGCTTTCTGGCCGGCCGCGGATTCTGCGGCGACGTCATCCGCCGCGTCGTGCGCGGCGGCGCTGGCGACGACGCCCTCGCGGCCGACGAAGCCCTGGACTGACCCCTCTACATCGCCCCGGTCGCCCGGCCCTCATGGGGCCCGGCCGGAGCCGCGGCGTCAGCTTCGCGCCGGAATGTGCGTGCTACATTCGCGCCCGCCCGTTGCTGCGCCGCCGCATCGGCTTTGCAGTCCGCCCTTGCCGATGAGCCTCCCAACCGCGGCGCCGACCCGCCAGCTGAAGCACCGCCGTCAGATCGACGTGCAGGTGTTCGCGCGCGACGACGGCCTTTGGGAGGTCGACGCCACCGTCTTTGACGCCAAGACCCGAGTTGCTCAGATGGCGGATGGCCCACGCCCGCCGGGCGCCCCGATCCACGACATGCTGCTGCGGCTGGTGGTGACGCGCGAGCTCGACATCGTCGAGGCCGGCTCCGAGACGCGCGCCATGCCTTATCCCGGCATTTGCAGCGAGCATGGCGACGCCTACCGGCGTCTGGTCGGCCTGAATCTGCTGAAGAACTTCCACCGCGAGGTGCGCGCGCGCCTGGGCGGCGTGCAGGCATGCACCCATCTCACCGAATTGGCCCAGGTGCTGCCCACAGCCGTGGTGCAGGGCTTTGCCGGTGAGGTGATCGACACCCGCGGCACCGCCGACGGCGCGGCGCAGCCCTACCAACTCGATCGGTGCCATGCGCTGCGCACCGACGGCCCGGCCGTGCGCGAGTTCTACCCGCGCTGGTTCCGCCCGGCAGCCGCCCCGGCGTCCGAATCCTGACCCCGACGACCACTGCAGAACCCTCGCGAGGAGGCGACATGAAGATCCACGAATACCAGGCCAAGGAACTGCTGCGCCAGCACGGCGTGCCCGTGCCGCGCGGCTACCCCGCCTTCACCGTGCGCGAGGCCCAGGAGGCGGCCCAGAAGCTGGGCGGCAGCGTCTGGGTGGTGAAGGCCCAGATCCACGCGGGTGGCCGCGGCAAGGGCGGCGGCGTCAAGCTCGCCCGCTCGCTCGCCGAGGTCGAGACGCTCGCCGGCCAGATCCTCGGCATGCAGCTCAAGACGCACCAGACCGGCCCCGAAGGCCAGAAGGTCCGCCGTCTCTACATCGAGGAAGGCGCCGACATCCAGAAGGAGTACTACGTGTCGCTGGTGACCGACCGCGCCACGCAGAAGGTGGCCTTCATCGCCAGCAGCGAAGGCGGCATGGACATCGAGGAGGTCGCGCACAGCACCCCCGAGAAGATCATCACCGAGGTCATCGACCCGCTGGCCGGCCTCACCGAGGCGCAGGCTCTGAAGATCGCCGCTGCCATCGGCCTGCCCCAGAACAGCACCGCGCAGGCCGTGGACCTGTTCCGCAAGCTCTACGCCTGCTACATGGCCACCGACGCCTCGCTGGTGGAGATCAACCCGCTCAACCGCGACAGCCAGGGCAAGCTGATCGCGCTCGACGCCAAGTTCAACTTCGACAGCAACGCGCTGTTCCGCCACCCCGACGTGGTGGCCTACCGCGACCTCGACGAAGAAGACCCGGCGGAGGTGGAGGCCAGCAAGTTCGACCTCAGCTACATCAGCCTCGACGGCAACATCGGCTGCCTGGTCAACGGCGCCGGCCTGGCGATGGCGACGATGGACACCATCAAGCTCTTCGGCGGCGAGCCGGCGAACTTCCTCGACGTCGGCGGCGGCGCCACGGCCGAGAAGGTGACCGAGGCCTTCAAGATCATGCTCAAGAACAAGAACGTGAAGGGCATCCTCGTCAACATCTTCGGCGGCATCATGAAGTGCGACACCATCGCCGAGGGCGTGATCGCCGCCTGCAAGGCGGTCAACCTCAGTGTGCCGCTGGTGGTGCGCATGAAGGGCACCAACGAGGAGCTGGGCAAGAAGATGCTGGCCGACAGCGGCCTGCCCATCATCAGCGCCGACACGATGGCCGAGGCGGCGACCAAGATCGTCGCGGCCGTCCGGTAGACCCACCTTCCGTTCGGGCTGAGCTTGTCGAAGCCCTGGCGACACCCACCATGCCCTTCGACAAGCTCAGGGCGAACGGAGTCTGAACAGGTAGCACCATGTCGATCTACATCAACAAGGACACGCGTGTCATCACGCAGGGCATCACCGGCAAGACCGGCCAGTTCCACACCAGGGGCTGCCAGGCCTACGCCCATGGCCAGGCCTGTTTCGTGGCCGGCGTGAACCCCAAGAAGGCCGGCGAGCGCTTCGAGGGCATTCCCATCCACGCCAGCGTGGCCGAGGCCAAGGCCGCCACCGGCGCCACCGTCAGCGTGATCTATGTGCCGCCCGCGGGCGCCGCCGACGCCATCTGGGAGGCCGTCGAGGCCGACCTTGACCTCGTGATCTGCATCACCGAAGGCATCCCCGTGAAGGACATGCTGATGGTGCGCAACAAGATGAAGCAGAAGGAGGCCGCCGGCGGCAAGCAGACGCTGCTGCTCGGCCCCAACTGCCCGGGTCTGATCACGCCCGAGGAGATCAAGATCGGCATCATGCCCGGCCACATCCACCGCAAGGGGCGCATCGGCGTCGTCAGCCGCTCGGGCACGCTCACCTACGAGGCCGTGGCGCAGCTCACCGAGATCGGCCTGGGCCAGAGCAGCGCGGTCGGCATCGGCGGCGACCCGATCAACGGCCTGAAGCACATCGACGTGATGAAGGCCTTCAACGACGACCCCGACACCGACGCCGTGATCATGATCGGCGAGATCGGCGGCCCCGACGAGGCCGAGGCCGCGCGCTGGTGCAAGGCCCACATGAAGAAGCCCATCGTCGGCTTCATCGCGGGTGTCACCGCGCCCCCGGGCAAGCGCATGGGCCATGCCGGCGCGCTCATCAGCGGCGGCGCCGACACCGCCGACGCCAAGCTGGCCATCATGGAGGAGTGCGGCTTCAAGGTGACGCGCAACCCGTCCGAGATGGGCCGGCTGCTGAAGTCGCTGCTGTAGACACGATGCCTATGTAGTTGCCACAGGGCGCCGCCCGGCGCCCTGCGCCTAAAATGCCCTACTCGCCGCAAGGGTACCGCCGTGGTCCCCGGCACGAGGAGGCTTCATGGAGCAATTGGCGGACGCAAGCTTCTGGGTCGCGTTGGGCAAGATCGTCTGGGTCAACATCCTGTTGTCGGGCGACAACGCAGTCGTCATCGCGCTGGCCGCCCGCGGCCTGCCCGCATCGCAGCGAAAGAAGGCCGTGTTCCTGGGCAGTGCGGTGGCCATCGTCATGCGGGTGGTGCTGACGCTGTTCGCGGTCGAGCTGCTGCACTACCCGTATCTCAAGCTCGTCGGGGCGGCGTTGCTGTTCTGGATCGGCGTGCAGCTGATGGTGCCGGAAGACGACCACGAGGGTGGCATCAAGACGGCCGGCAACCTGGCCGGGGCCATCCGAACGATCCTCATCGCCGATCTCGTGATGAGCCTCGACAACGTCATTGCCGTGGCCGCCGCTGCCGAGAGCGGCCCGCCCGAAGCGCGTGTGCTGCTGCTCGTCGCGGGCCTGGGCCTTTCGATCCCGCTGATCATCTTCGGCAGCCAGGTGCTGATGAAGGTCATGGAGCGCTTCCCCGTGATCATCACGCTGGGCGCCGCGCTGCTGGGCTTCGTGGCCGGCGAGATGCTGGTGCACGACCAGGCGGCCGAGGGCCTCTTCACGCGGCTGGGCGGTCCGACGACGACGATCGTCGAGCTGGCCGGTGCCGTGGGCGTGGTGCTCGTCGGCCAGTGGCTCGCGCGCCGCCGCCGCGGTGCTGGCGACTCCTCCGGCAACCAGGGCACGACATGATGGACTTCCTGGCCCAGATCAGCTGGTTGGCGGTGCTCGAGATCATCGCCATCGACATCCTGCTTGGCGGCGACAACGCGGTGGTCATCGCGCTGGCGTGTCGCAACCTGCCGCCGGCCCAGCGTCGCATGGGCATCCTGTGGGGCACGGCCGGCGCCATCGTGCTGCGGGTGATCCTCATCTTCTTCGCGCTGTCGCTGCTGAAGTTGCCGTTCCTGAAGGTGGCCGGCGCGATCATGCTGGTGTGGATCGGCGTGAAGCTGCTGAGCGACAGCGGGTCCGAGTCGCACGGCGAGGTCGCCGGCAGCGACAAGCTCTGGGGCGCCGTCAAGACGGTCATCGTGGCCGACTTCGTGATGAGCCTGGACAACGTCATCGCCATCGCCGGTGCCGCTGAGACGGCCGCGCCGGGGCAGCAGCTGCCGCTGGTCATCTTCGGCCTGCTGGTGTCGATCCCGATCATCGTCTGGGGCAGCCAGCTGGTCATCAAGCTCATGGACCGCTTCCCGGTGGTGATCACGGCCGGCGGCATGCTGCTGGGTTGGATCGCCGGCTCGATGGCCGTGGGCGACCCGCTGCTGCTGCCCTACGTCCCCACGGTGCGGTCGGCCAATGCCGGCGACCTGCCTCAGGTCGTGGGCTGGCTGCGCTATGGCGCGGGGCTGGCCGGGGCCCTGCTGGTGCTGGGCATCGGCCGGGCCCTCAAGCAGCGCGCGGCGCAGCGCCACGCCATGTGATCGCCGCTGGCCATGCCTGAACCGGCCGGCAGCGACGGCGTCGTTGCCGGTTGGACGCTGATCCGCCGGCTTGGGGCCGGCGCGCAGAGCCAGGTCTGGCTCGCCCGTCGCGGTGACCAGATCGCCGCGTTGAAGGTGCAAACCCTGCCGGCCAGGCCGGGCCTGGAGGCCGCGGCCGAGGCCTTCCTGGCGGCCGTTCGGCTCGCCCAGGGTCTCGATCACCCGGGTGTCGTGGCCGTGTGGGACGCCGGCGTCGCCGGCTCCACGGCCTGGCTGGCGATGGAGCCGGTGCCCGGGACCGACCTGCAGCGCTACACCCGCCCGGCGCGCCTGCTGCCCGAGCCGGTGGTCGTGCGGGTGCTGGAGCGCGTCGCCCGCGGCCTCGCGCATGCCCACGCACACGGAGTCGTGCACCGTGACCTCAAGCCCGCCAACGTGCTGGTGAACTGGGCCGACGACGCGGTTCGCATCGTCGACTTCGGCCTGGCGTGGACCGTGGGCAGCAGCCCTACCGGCACCGGGATCGTGCCCGGCACCCCGGCCTACATGGCCCCCGAGCAGCTGGCGGGCGCCGAGCCCGACGCCCGCGGCGACCTCTACGCCCTCGGCGCCATGGCTTTCGAGCTGCTCGCCGGCCGACTTCCGCACGAAGCAGCCACCATGGGCGAGCTGCTGCGCCGCGTCGCCCAGGACCCGGTGCCGGACCTGGCGCAGTGGTGCCCGGGGATCACGCCCGCGTTGTCGGCGCTGGTGGCCCGGCTGCTGACCCGTGAGCGCACCGCCCGCCCCGACGATGCGCAGGCCGTGGCCGCGGCCTTCGCGGCCTTGCGGCGGGGCGGCTCTCCGTCACGCTGAGCCGGCTCTCGGGTCGCCGGGTTGCGCCGGTTCCGAGGCACAATCCTCCGCGTTGCACCACCCGCAGAAGACGCAGCCCGTGCCGATGAAGATCGAGCTCCATGCCGCCGTGGACCCGGGCCGGGCGCGCAGCAACAACGAAGACTCGGTCGCCACCGATGACGTCGTGGCGCTGGCGGTGCTGGCCGACGGCATGGGCGGCTACAACGCCGGCGAGGTGGCCAGCCACATGGCCACGTGCTTCATCCACGACGAGCTCGGGCGCTGGCTGCGCGAGGCCTCGGCCCAGGCCCCTGACGCCGAGGTGCGGCGGGCGATGGACATCTGCGTCGACAACGCCAACCGCGCGATCTACAACGCCGGCCACAGCAACCCGCAGTTCGCCGGCATGGGCACCACGCTGGTGATGGCCGTGTTCCGCGACAACCGTTTGCTGCTGGGCCACGTCGGCGACAGCCGATGCTACCGTCTGCGCGAGGGCAGGCTGCAGCAGATCACGCGCGACCACTCGCTGCTGCAGGAGCAGATCGACGCCGGCCTCATCACCCCGGAGCAGGCGGCCTTCTCGGTCAACAAGAACCTCGTCACGCGCGCCGTGGGCGTCGAAGACACCGTGCTGCTGGAGATCCACCAGCACGACGTGCAGACGGGTGATCTGTTCCTGCTGTGCTCCGACGGCCTGTCCGACATGCTCGATGACGACGGCATTGCCGAGGTGTTGCTGCAGCATGAGACGCTGGCGCAATGCACGCTTGCGCTCATCGACGCCGCCAACCATGCGGGGGGAAAAGACAACATCTCCGTGATCCTGGGCCGCGCAACCGCCAGCCCCGCGTCGTCTGCCGGCCGTTCATGGTGGCCGTTCAAGCACTGAGCGAACCCGGGCCACCTGGCGACCCCCGCGCGCACGAGGATTGAGGGCAGGCATGGGCAAACTGGTCGTTGCGTTGGACGGGGTGGTGATCAAGGAAGTCCAGCTCACGAAGGAGAAGACCACGCTCGGCCGTCGGCCCTACAACGACATCGTCATCGACAACCTCGCCGTCAGCGGCGAGCACGCGGTGTTGCAGAGGGTAGGGACCGACGTCTTCATCGACGACCTCAACAGCACCAACGGCACCTACATCAACGGCAAGGCCATCAAGAAGCAGCTGCTGGCGCGCAACGACACCGTCGAGATCGGCAAGTACAAGATCAGGTTCGTGGTTGATGAGAGCAGCGACCTCGAAAAGACCCTGATCCTGGGGTCGCCCGCCCCGGCCGCTGCGGCGTACGGCCCTGCCGCCACGTCGGGCTTCGGCGGCCTGCCCACGGCGGCGCTGGCGGCCTCGATCAAGGTGCTCAACGGCGCGGCCGCCGGCCGCGAGGTGGTGCTGACCAAGGTCGTCACCACCGTGGGCAAGCCGGGTGTGCAAGTGGCTTCGATCACCAGACGACCCGGCGGTTACGCCTTGGCACACGTGGAAGGCGCCACAGGGCCCAACATCAACGGTGCCCCCATCGTGGGCGTATCCGTGCCTTTGCGCAACGGTGACATCATCGAGCTTGCCGGCACCCAGATGCAGTTCATCTCACGGTAGGCGCCGCCCGGCACGCGTGTCCGACACGGGCGTGCGGCGCATCCATCTTCAATGCCTCATGCAGATTCGCGTGCTCGGATGTTCGGGATCCATCGCCGCCGGCAGCCGCACGACGGCTTTCCTGCTCGATGAGGATGTCCTCGTCGACGCCGGCACCGGCGTGGGGGACCTGACGCTGGACGAGATGTTCGCCATCGACCACATCGTCCTCACGCACTCCCACCTCGATCATGTGCTGGCCATCGGTCTTCTGGCCGACAGCGTCACGCGGCGGCGGCGTGCCGCCGGTCGCCCGTCCATAGGCGTGCATGCGCTCCCCGAGACGATTGCGGCCCTGAAGATGCATGTCTTCAACGGCATGATCTGGCCCGACTTCAGCCGCCTGCCCGATGCGGTCAACCCCGTGCTGCGTTTCCACACGCTGGCCGTGGGCGACGAGTTGCGCCTGGGCCGCCACCGGCTGGAGGTGCTCCCGGCGCGTCACACCGTGCCCGCCGTTGGCTATGCCGTGCACGGCGCCGCAGGGGCCTGGGTGTTCACCGGCGACACCGGCCCGAACCCAGGCCTGTGGCAACGCCTGGCCACCATGCACGTGGCCCAGCTCGTCATCGAGACCGCCTTCTCCGACGAGGAGCGCGGGCTCGCCAACATCAGCCAGCACCTGTGTCCGGCGATGCTGGCGCAGGAGCTGAAGCAGCTGCGGCACGCCACCGAGGTCTGCATCACCCACATCAAGCCCGGCGAGGTCGAGACCGTGATGGCCGAGATCCGTGCCCAAGCCAGTCCGCACCGCGTGCGTGCGCTGGCCACCGGCGACGTGCTGACCCTGGCCGACCCCGCGCCCTGACGCCTTGCGTCACTTGCGCCACCCGCGCGACGCGGTACGGCAGTTCCATCTGACCAATCGCGTCACTCGGTGTGCGGAATTGCGCATCAGGTGGCCGCTTGAACGCTGGCACGACCCCTGCGTTCATGGGGCGTGTCCTCCACCCAACCCTTTTTCCGGGAGTCTGTCCATGAAGCGTGTTCAGCAAGGTTTCACCCTCATCGAACTCATGATCGTCGTGGCGATCATCGGCATCCTGGCGGCGGTGGCGCTGCCGGCCTATCAGAACTACATGAAGCGCGCCGCCTACAGCGAAATCGTGGCGGCCATGGCCCCGTTCAAGTTGGCGGTTGCCGAAAACTTCCAGGCGGGTACGCCGCTGACAGAGATGGACGCTCCAGCCAACGGGGGTGCTACCACGGGCGGCCTGCCGCCCACCCCCGCGACCAGCACGGTCGGAGCGCTTTCCCAGATCGACGTTGTTGACGGCGTGATCACCGCGACGCCGCGCGCCTACAAAGGCATTCTCGCCACCGAGACCTGCACCCTCACCCCCGTGGCCGGTGGTGAGCGCTTGAACTGGACCTACAGCGGTCAGTGCGTTACCGCGGGTTACGTCAAGAACTGAGCAAGAGGGACTCCCGGCGCCGGCAGTGGGGGTCCACAGGCCCCCAGCGCTGAGCTGCCGGCCACCGAAGGCGACCAACCGGTCGCCTTCGGTCGTTTGTGCGGTCGCAGCGCGGTGCCTTCGGCGTCACGACCCGTGGAACGCGCCGACTCGGCGAGTGGCGTAGGCTTGCGCCCGTGGCCCTCCAGCGTTCTGCACACGATCTCCCAGCAGCTGTAGGCTCTTTCCGGGACGTGCATCAGGCGTGTTCATGAGGGAGCCTGCGTTGGCGCTGTACCCCGGCGATGCGGCTTCGCGAAGACTCGCCGCTGCTGCGGCGCTGCTCGCCGCCACCGTCCCCACCCTCGTCGCCTACAACGTCGCCCCTTCCCCGACCTTCCTCAACCAGGCCCTCGCCTTCGGCCTGTGGGCGGCCTTCGTGCTCACCCTGGCACCCGCGGCGCGGCGATTGCGGCTGGGCGCGCCCGAGCTGGCCATCGGCCTGCTCATGGCCGCCGTGGCCTGGTCGTGGGGGCCCGGCTCGCTGCCTTCCTCGCTGGCGCTGTCGTCGCTGTGCACGCTGGCCGCCGCGGTGCTGCTGCTGCAGGCCGGGCGGGTGGCCTCGGGCGGGCCGGCCGTGGGCGATGTGTTCGCGCTGTTCTGCTGGGGCCTGCTGCTGGCCGGCGTGCTGAACGTGGGGATCTCCTTGATTCAGGTGTTCATGCCGGCCTGGGCCGACGGGCAATGGATCGCGGCCTCGGGCCTGGTGGGCCGTGCCGTGGGCAACCTGCGCCAGCCCAACCACCTGAGCAGCGTGCTGATGTGGGCTTGCATCGCCATCGTCGTGCTCGTGGAGCTGCGCCGCCTGCCCTGGCAGGCTGGCGGCATGCTGCTGGCGGCGATGGTGTTCGCCGTGGTGCTCACGGCCTCACGCACGGGGCTGGTCAGCGTGCTGCTGCTGGCGCTGTGGGGCCTGCTGGACCGCCGCGCCGCGCGACCGGGCCGCTTGCTGCTGCTGGCCGCGCCGCTGGTCTATGCGCTGGCCTGGTGGCTGATGTCGCAGTGGGCCGCCAGCACGCAGCAGGCCTTCGGGGGCGCCGCGCGCCTGGCCGAGACCGACATCTCCAGCTCGCGCTTCGCCATCTGGGCCGACACGCTGGCGCTCATCCGCGCCCAGCCGTGGTTCGGCGTCGGCTGGGGCCAGTTCAATCTCGCCTGGACGCTGACGCCGTTCCCGGCCCGCCCGACCGCGTTCTTCGACCATGCCCACAACCTGCCGCTGCACCTGGCCGTGGAGCTCGGCCTGCCGCTGGCCACGGTGGTGCTGGCGCTGCTGCTCGGGGCCTTCGGCCGCGCCGCCTTGTGCGCCTGGCAGCAGCCGGGCGACGACGGGGTGGCGCGCCGTGGCGCCGTGCTGGTGGTGCTCATGATAGGCCTGCACAGCCTGCTGGAGTACCCGCTCTGGTACAGCTACTTCCTGCTGCCGGCGGCCTTCGCGCTGGGGGTGGCGCTGCGCCTCCCCGACGATGCCGCGCCGCCCCCGGCCACCTTGGCCGAGCGCCGCCCTGCGGCCTGGGTGCTGATGGCCGCTGCGCTGCTGCTGCTGTCGGGCGCCTCGCTGAGCACCTGGGACTACCGCCGCGTCAGCGAGATCTTCAAGGCCTCACCCAGCGCGCCGCCGCTGCAGCAGCGCGTGCAGGCCGGCCAGCGCAGCGTGTTCTTCGGCCACCACGCCGACTACGCCGCGGCCACCTCGAACGTCCCCGTCGACGACCGCGAGGCGGCCGTGGCGCGGGCCAGCCACTACCTGCTCGACACGCGCTTCATGATGGCCTGGGCGCGCGAACGGGCGGCCGCTGGCGACGACGCCGCGGCACGCCACCTGGTGGCGCGGCTGCGCGAGTTCCGCAGGCCGGATGCCGCCGGCTTCTTCGCGCCCTGCGCCAGCCCGGCTTCGGCCGTCGCGGCCTTCCAGTGCCAGCCCCCGCCCGATGCAACGCCGGCGTGGCGCGACTTCGTGCAGGATGCGCGTTAGCCGCCGTCCTGGGCGGGTGCGGCCACCCAGTCGCCGCTCTGGCCGCCGCTCTTGGCCAGCACGCGGATGCCGTCCATCACCATGCCGCGGTCGGCGGCCTTGAGCATGTCGTACACCGTGAGCAGGCCCACCTGCACGGCCGTCAGCGCCTCCATCTCCACGCCCGTGCGGCCGAAGGTCTCCACCTGCACCGTGCACTGCACCGCATGGGCGTCGGCGTCGAGCTCGAAGTCCACCGCCACGCGCGTGATCGGCAGCGGGTGGCACAGCGGCACCAGCTCGGCTGTGCGCTTGGCGCCCTGGATGGCGGCGATGCGCGCCACGGCGATGACGTCGCCCTTGCGGGCCTGGCCCGCGGCCACCAGCGCGAAGGTCGCCGGCAGCATGCGGATGCGCCCGGTGGCACGCGCCACGCGGTGCGTCTCGGCCTTGGCACCGACGTCGACCATGTGCGCCTGGCCCTGGGCGTCGAAGTGTGTCAGCGGCGGGTCGGCCGCGTGGGTTTCGTCGGGGTGGGGCATGGTCTTCACGTTCAGCAACGGGGCGGTGTCATGATAGCCAGCGGCCCCCGTGGCCGAGCCCGCGAAGGACGCCGTTGAACCTGGCCCTCCCCAAAGTCCCACTGCCCACCCGTTCGCGCCTGGGCGCCGCTGCGCTGGCGGCGTTGATGGCGGCCTCGTCGCTCGCGCCGGCCTGGGCGCAGCCGGCCGCGGCACCGGCCAACGCCGTGCGCCTGCCGGCCCTGGGCGAGGGCGCCTCGGCCGACCTCTCCGTCAACCAGGAGCGCCGCATCGGCGACGCCATCCTGCGCGAGGGCCGGCGCGACCCCGCCTTCCTCGACGACCACATCCTGCTCGACTACGTGCAGCAGCTGTATGCGCCGCTGCTGCGCGCCGCGCGCGCGCGCGGCGACATCGAGCCCGACGTCGACGCCGCGTTTGCCTGGGACATCTTTCTCGTCAACGACCGCAGCGTGAACGCCTTTGCCCTGCCCGGCGGTTATGTCGGTGTGCACCTCGGCCTCATCGCGCTGACTTCCACTCCTGATGCGCTGGCCTCGGTGCTGGCCCACGAGCTCACGCACGTCACCCAGCGCCACATCGCGCGCAGCATCGCGCCGCAGCAGCAGGCCTCGCTGCTGGCGGTGGCCGGGTTCTTGCTGGGCGTGCTGGCGGCCAGCCGCGGCAGCGGCGGCACCTCCATCGACGGCGCCAATGCCGCCATCATGGGCGGGCAGGCCGCGGCCATCCAGACGCAGCTCAATTTCACGCGTGCCATGGAGCGCGAGGCGGACCGGGTCGGCTTCGGGCTGCTGGCCGAAGCCGGCTTCAACCCCGCCGGCATGGCGCAGATGTTCGAGAAGCTCGACCTCGCCAGCCGCATCAACGACAACAACAGCTTCCCCTACCTGCGCACGCACCCGCTCACGATGGACCGCATCACCGAGGCCCGCACGCGCGTGTTGGCCGCGCCGATGCCGCTGCCCGAGCCGACGCTGCTGCACGCGCTGATGCAGGCCCGCGCCCGCGTGCTGATGGACCCGGGGGCGCAGAGCCTGGCGCGGCTGTCGGGCCAGAGCTCGTCGCCGCTGGTGGTGGAGCGCATCGCGGCGCGGATGGCCGGGGCGATGGCGGCGCAGCGGCTGAACGACCCCGCGCGCGCCGAACGCCAGGCCACCGAGGCGCGGGAGATGGCCGCCACGCTGCCCAGGCGCGACCTTCATGCCGAGCGCGCGCTGGCGCTCATGCACGCCGAGATCCGCCAGGCGGCCGGCGACACGCCCGGCGCGCTGGCGCTGCTGGATGCGCTGCCACCGGCACCGGCCGACGCCCCGCGCAGCGCCGCGCGTGCCCCGATGCTGATGCGGGCGCAGCTGCTGCTCGATCTGCACCGTGCGCGGCCGGGCAGCGAGGCCCAGGCCCTGCGCGCGAGCACCGAGACGCTGCAGACCTGGTTGTCCGAGCACCGGCACGACGCCACCGCCTGGGAGCGGCTGTCGGGCACGGCCGAGGCCCTGGGCCAGCGGCTGCGGTCGCTGCGCGCCGCCGCCGAGGCGCGCGCGGCGCTGGGCGATCTGCCTGGCGCCATCGACCGATTCCGCGTCGCGCAGCAGGCATCGCGCGACGATGCCGGCCCGCAGGACTTCATCGAGGCTTCGGTCATCGACGTGCGGCTGCGCCAGCTGGTGGCGCAGCGCCGCGAGTTGCAGCTCGAGGCCCGCGGCGGGCCGCCGTAAACCCGCATCCACCGCCCGCGCGGCGCCAGGGCGCTCAGTCCCTCGGGCGGCTGAAGATGCGCTCCACCGCGGCGTCGATGACCAGCCCGCACAGGCTGTACAGCAAGGAGCCCACCAGCGCGGCCACGAAGCCGGTGACGCCGAAGCCGTCGAGCACCGAGGCGGCGGCCCAGAACATCAGCGCGTTGATCACGAAGAGGAACAGGCCCAGCGTGAGAATGGTGACCGGCAGCGTCAGCAGCACCAGCAGTGGCCGCACCAGCGTGTTGAACAGCCCCAGCACGAAAGCGGCGATGAGGGCCGAGCCGAAGCTCGCCACCGTGACGCCGGCGTAGAGGTGGGCCACCAGCAGCAGCGCTGCGGCGAGCAGCAACCAACGCGCGATCAGCTTCATGACGCGACGATACCGTGGCGCGGATGCCGCGACGAGGCGCTCCACGGGGCGGAACGAGGCTTTTACCTAGGAAAAGCGCTTCTACTCCCTCGTGAGAGGCCTTACCATCGCGCTCGCTCGTTTGACGATCATGAGATGGGTTCATGAAGCGCGCCTCGCGCGGTTCATCGCACCCGCACCGCAAGCGGCATCCCTCATCCACTGATGGAGAACACCCACATGGCAACTGCGAAGAAAGCTCCCGCGAAGAAGGCCGCCCCGGCCAAGAAGGCTGCGCCGGCCAAGAAGGCCGCCCCGGCCAAGAAGGCGGCGCCCGCCAAGAAGGCCGCCGCCCCGGCCAAGAAGGCTGCCGCGCCGGCCAAGAAGGCCGCGCCGGCCAAGAAGCGCACCCCCAGCGCCGCCTTCATGAAGCCCATGACGCCCAGCGCCGCGCTGGCTGCCGTCATTGGCGACAAGGCCCTGCCGCGCACCGACGTGACCAAGAAGGTCTGGGAGTACATCAAGAAGAACGGCCTGCAGGACAAGGTCAAGAAGACCATGATCAACGCGGACGCCAAGCTCAAGGCCGTGGTCGGCACCAGCCCGATCAGCATGTTCGCGATGACCAAGGAGATCAGCAAGCACCTCAAGTGATCACCCGATCCTGAGGCAGCGCTGCTGCAGGGCCCGCGTCGCAAGGCGCGGGCTTTTTTTCTGCTCAGTTCGTGCGCAGCCTGGGGTCGATCCAGGCCACCAGCAGGTCGACGACGAAGTTGACGACGATCACCAGCGCCGCCAGCAGCATCACCACGTCACGCACCACCACGAGGTCGCGGTTGGCGATGGCCTGGAACACGAGCCGGCCGATGCCTGGCAGCACGAACACGCTCTCCACGACGATGGTGCCGGTGATGAGGTTGGCAAACTGCAGCCCGCCCACCGTGAGCACCGGGATCATCGCGTTGCGCAGCACATGGCGGCGCAGCGCCTGGCCTTGCGTGAGGCCCTTGGCGCGCGCGGTGCGAACGAAATCCTCCAGCAGCACGTCGAGCACGGCCGAGCGCGTGACGCGCGCGAGGATGGCCGCCTGCACCACGGCCAGCGCGATGGCCGGCAGGACGAGCGCGCGCAGGCCGAGCCAGAAGCCACCGCCGTCGTCCGCGTGCCAGCCAGGGAAGCCGCCCGCGTCCACCCACTGCAGGTGCACCGCGAACAGCAGAATCAAGAGGATCGCGAACCAGAAGTTCGGAATCGCGATGCCCATCTGGCTGGCCGCCATCACGCCCACGTCGCCCAGCCTGTTGTGGCGCGAGGCTGCGTAGACGCCCAGCACCAACGCCACGACGGCGGTGATGAGCATGGCGATCAGCGCCAGCGGCAGCGTCACCTGCAGCCGCTGCGCGATGAGTTCGGCCGTGGGCACGCCGTAGCTCAGGCTGGTCGCCGTCTCGCCGCCCAGCCAACCGCCCAGCCACTGCGCGTAGCGCGCCAGCGCGGGGCGGTCCAGGCCCAGCTGGGCTTCCATCGCCGCCAGCGACTCCGGCGTGGCGCTGTCGCCCAGGATCACCTGCGCGGCGTTGCCCGGCAGCAGCTCCAGAACCGCGAACACCACCACCGAGGCCACAGCCAGCGTGGCGATGAAGGTGACCAGGCGGCGCAGCAGGAAGGGGCCCATCGGCGGCGATGATGCCCGAGGGCCGCGTGCCCCGCCGGCGCGGGCGCGATGCAGGGCTGCACAGGCCCTCAGGTGAGCTTGTAGGTCTGCAGGTGGATGCTGGTCTCGGTGCCGGCGATGCCTCTGATGAGCCGCACCCGCTCCAGCACCGCGGCCAGCTCGCCGAGGTGGGGTGCGCGCAGCTCCGCCAGCAGGTCCCAGCGGCCGTTGGTGTCGTGCAGCGCGGCCACGCCGGGCTCGCCCAGCAGGTGGGCGATCACCTCGCGCGTCTGGTTGCCCTCCACCGTGATGCTCATCCAGGCGGTGATGCGCTGCGTTTCGACGTCGGGCCGCAGCAGCACCGTGTAGCCCACGAGCACGCCCTCGTCCTCGAGCTTGCGGATGCGGTTGGCCACCGTGCCGCGCGAGACGCGCAGCCGCTGCGCAAGCTCGGCCACGGGTGCGCGGGCGTTCTGGCGCAGCAACGCGATCAGTTGCAGGTCGGTCGAGTCCATGATGCATTGTGGCAGCCGTCGCTGCTGAAATGGCAGAAGCTTGACGCATCAGACGCACTTCTGGCGCTTCTGCTTGCCAGCCGGGCCGCGAAGAATCCTTCTGTCGCCGCAAGGCCCCTTCAAGCACCAGCCCCATGACGACCTTCCTCGCCCCCCAGGACATCGCCCACATCGTGGCCGCGCACGGCCTGCCCGCGGTGCTGGAGCGCCTGGCCGAGGCCATCGCCGCCGACTTCTGCCGCTGGCCCGAGTTCGACAAGGTGCCGCGTGTGGCCGCGCATTCGCGGCTGGGCGTCATCGAGCTCATGCCCGTGGCCGACGCCGAGCGCTACAGCTTCAAGTACGTCAACGGCCACCCGGGCAACGGCGCCGTCGGCCTGCCCACGGTGATGGCCTTCGGCGTGCTGGCCGACGTGACCACCGGCCAGCCTTTGCTGCTGAGTGAGCTCACACTCACCACGGCGCTGCGCACGGCCGCCACCTCGCTCGTGGCGGCGCGGGCGCTGGTGCGGCCGGGTGCGCGGACGATGGCGCTCATCGGCAACGGCGCACAGGCCGAGTTCCAGGCCCTGGCCTTCCACCACGGGCTGGGTGTGCGCGAGCTGCGCCTCTTTGACACCGACCCCGCCGCCACGGCCAAGCTGGTGCGCCACCTGCGTTCCGTGCCCGGCCTGGCGCTCACGGTCTGCGCCAGCACCGCCGAGGCCGTGCGCGGCGCACACATCGTCACCACCATCACCGCCGACAAGCGCAACGCCGTGATCATCGAGCCCGACATGCTGGAGCCCGGCATGCACCTCAATGCCGTCGGCGGCGACTGCCCCGGCAAGACCGAGCTGCACCCCGGCGTGCTGGAGGCCGCGAGCGTGTTCGTGGAGTACGAGCCGCAGACGCGCATCGAGGGCGACCTGCAGCAGATGCCGGCACACTTTGCCGTCACCGAGCTCTGGCGCGTGCTCACCGGCCAGGCGCCGGGGCGGCAGCGGGCCGACGAGATCACGGTGTTCGACTCGGTCGGCTTTGCGCTCGAGGACTACTCGGCGCTGCGCCTGGTGCAGCAGCTGGCTGCCGAGCTGGGGCTGGGGCAGCCGCTGGCGCTGATCCCGGCGCTGGCCGACCCCAAGGATCTGTACGCGCAACTCTTGCCGGCGCCGGCCAAGCGCTCGGCCTTGAAAGCGGCCTGACGAAGTCAGCGCACGCTCTGCAACGAAAGGGGCCGCCCTTGGGCGGCCCTTTCGTGCGCGCGGGCAGGCTCGATCAGCCCCGCTCGTGCCGGTCGGCCGCGGCCAGCATCTCGGCGGCCACGCGCGGGTCGTGGCGGGCCACCTCGCGGGCCATCGCCCGCACGCGGGCCGCTTCGGCCATGCGGCTGCGGTAGGCGTGATGCCGGGCCATCCCCTGGCGCAAGCTGGCGTAGGCCTCGCGCAGCGCTAGCACGGCTGCCACGGCGACGCGGGCGCCGCGGGGCTCGGCGACGTGGGCGGGGGTGTGGACGGTGACGGTGGTCATGGCGTTCGCCTTTCGGGTGAAGCTGCGATCGGCAGTTCGATGGGCGAGAGATTAGTGGTAACCCCAATGCCATTCAACTGAATGTTGTCCATGTAAGGTATAAACAGAACATATATCTCTTGAACCTGGCATGGCGCCCAACTTCCGCACGCTCGACCTGAACCTGCTGCGCGTGTTCGACGCCACCATGGCCGAGGGCAGCCTGACGCGCGCCGCGGCCACGCTGGCGATGACCCAGCCGGCCGTGAGCCACGCGCTCAAGCGCCTGCGCGAGCACCTGGGCGAGGAGCTGTTCGAGCGCGCCGCCCACGGCGTGCGCCCCACGCCGCGCGCCGAGGCGCTGTGGCCCGCCGTGCGCGACGCGCTGGCGGCGCTGCGCCAGAGCCTGGCCCCGGGCGACTTCGACCCCGCGCGCGACGAACACCAGTTCCACCTGGCCATGGCCGACTCCACCGCCTCGCTCCTGGCGCCGCCGCTGGTGCAGGTGATCGAGGCCACCGGCGCGCGCGCCAACCTGCGCGTGCTGCCGCTGACCACGCGCGACCCCACGGCGCTGCTCGACAGCGGCGAGGCCGATCTCGCGGTGGGTTTCTTCCCGGCGCTGATCACGCGCCTGGTGGCCCAGGGCGACACCGCGCACCTGCGCCACCAGCGGCTGTACGACACGCGCTATGTGTGCGTGATGCGGCAGGGCCACCCGCTGGCCGGCCGGCCCCTGGCGCTGGCCGACTTCGTCGCGGCGCACCACCTGCTCGTCAGCTTCTCGGGCCGGCCCTTCGGGCTGGTGGACCAGGCGCTGGCCGCACTCGGCCACAAGCGCCGCATCGTGCTGACGGTGAACCAGTTCGCCACCGCCGGCCGCGTCGTCAGTGCCAGCGAGCTGCTGGCGGTGCTGCCCGAGAGCTTCATCGGCGCCACCGGCGTGGCCGAGTCGCTGGCCGTGCGCGAGATCCCGCTGGCGCTGGACCCGGTGCACGTCGAGATGGTCTGGCACCTGCGCCGCGATGCCGACGCCGCGCACCGCTGGCTGCGGCAGCAGGTGCGGCAGGCCGCGGGCGGCTGAGCCGCTGTTGCCGCTACAGCACCGCCGCCATCGCCGTGGCCGTGCGCTCCACGTTGCCGGTGTTCAGCCCCGCCACGCAGATGCGCCCGGAGCGCACGAGGTAGACGCCGAACTCCTCGCGCAGGCGGTCCACCTGCGCCGCGCCCAGGCCGGTGTAGCTGAACATGCCGCGCTGGCTGAGGATGTAGCCGAAGTCACGCCCCGGGCGCTTGGCGCTGAGCACGCCGTGCAGCGAGCGCCGCATGGCCTGGATGCGCGTGCGCATGGCGGCCACGTCGGCGTGCCAGGCGGCGCGCAGCGTTGCATCGCCCAGCACGCGGCTCACGATGCCGGCGGCATGGATGGCCGGGCTGCTGTAGTTGCGGCGCACGGTGGCCTTCATCTGCCCGAGCACGCGCTCGGCCTCGTCGGGCGTCTCGCACACCACGCTGAGTGCGCCGGCCCGCTCGCCATACAGGCTCATGCTCTTGCTGAAGGAGTTGGCCACAAACGCCGTGAGGCCGGCGTCGGCCACGGCGCGGATGGCCCAGGCGTCTTCTTCGATGCCCTCGCCATAACCCTGGTAGGCGATGTCGAGGTAAGGGATGAGCCCGCGGCGCTGGAGCAGCGGCACGAGCTCGGCCCACTGCGCAGCGCTCAGGTCCACGCCGGTCGGGTTGTGGCAGCACGCGTGCAGCAGCACGATGCTGCCGGCGGGCAGCGCATCGAGCGCGGCGCACATCTCGGCGAAGCGCACGCCACCGGTGGCCGCGTCGTAGTACGGGTAGGTGCTCACGGGCACGCCCGCGCCCTCGAACATGGCGCGGTGGTTGTCCCAGGTCGGGTCGCTCACCCACAGGCCGCTCGCGGGCAGCCAGCGCTTGATGAAGTCGGCACCGACCTTCAGGCCGCCGCTGGAGCCCACGGTCTGCAGCGTCGCCACGCGGCCGGCCTTGACGGCCGGGTGCTCGGCGCCGAACAGCAGGCCCTGCACGGCGCTGCGCATGGCGGCCGAGCCTTCGATGGGCAGGTAGGACTTGGCGCCGCCTTCGGCCAGCATCTGCGCTTCAGCCTGCTTCACGCAGTCCAGCACCGGGATGCGGCCGGCGTCGTCGAAGTAGATGCCGATGGACAGATTGACCTTGTCGGCCCGCGGATCCTTCTGGAAGGCCTCGTTCAGGCTCAGGATGGGGTCGCCCGCGTAGGGCTCCACGTGGCTGAACAGGCTCATTGCGGCGCCTTCTCGGCCAGGGCCTTTTCGATGTCGGCGCGCAGCTTCTCGGGCGCGTCGTTCGGGGCGTAGCGCTTTCTCACGCGACCGTCGCGGCCGACCAGGAACTTGGTGAAGTTCCACTTGATGCCCTCGGTGCCCAGCACGCCCGGCGCCTCGGCCTTGAGCCACTGCCACAGCGGGTGCGCCTCGCCGCCGTTGACCTTGACCTTGGCCATCATCGGGAAGCTCACGCCGAAGTTCAGTTGGCAGAAGCTGGCGATCTCGTCGTTGCTGCCGGGGTCCTGGCCGCCGAACTCGTTGCTCGGGAAGCCCACGATGACGAGGCCCCGCTCGCGATAGTCCTGCCAGAGCTTCTCGAGGCCGCCGAACTGCGGCGTGAAGCCGCAGGCGCTGGCGGTGTTGACGATCAGCAGCACCTTGCCGCGCTGGCTGGACAGGTGGCTCTTCTCGCCCGTGATGGACAGGGCTTCGAAGTCGTAGACGGTCGAGGACATGGCGGCTTGGGCCCGCGCGGGCCAGGGCTGGCGAGGCCGGCATCCTATCGCCGCGCCCGGCCCTCATGCCGACGCGGGCGCCGCGCGCCCTTGCGGTGCTGTCAGCGGCGGGCCGAGAGCAAGGCAGCGCCCAGGATCAGCGCCCCGCCCAGCGCCAGCGTCGGCGTGATCCGCCCGGCCCCCAGCAGCACGGCCGAGACGCTGGCGAACAGCACCTCGGTCAGCATGACCACCGCCGTCACGTTGGCCGGCAGCCGCGCCGCGCCGTACTGCAGCGCCAGGTTGCCCCCCAGAAAGAACACCGCCAGCACCACCGAGCCGGCCACCCAGCCCCAGGCCGGGGCCGGCGGCAGGGCCACCAAGCCCTGGGCGCTGAGCGCCGCGGCCAGCACGCCGGCCACCGCGGCCCCGCCGAAGAACATTGCCAGCGCCCGTGCCGCCTCGGGCTGGTGGGCCTCGCGCCGCAGCATCACGTTGTTGAGCGCGAAGCCGAAGCCGCCGATCACGCCCAGCCAGTCGGGCAGGCTCTGCGGCAGCGGCAGGCCGCCGCCCTGCGGCCACAGCACCACCGCGGCGCCGGCCAGTGCCATGGCCACGCGGGCCATCGCCAGCGGCGTGAGCCGCTCGTCCAGCAGCAGCCGCGCCAGCAGCACCGCCCACAGGGGCATCAGGTAGAACAGCAGCACCACGCGCACCACGTCGCCGATGGTCACGGCCCAGTTGAAGGTGGCGTTGGTGGTGCCGGCGGCCAGCACCAGCACCCACAGCACCGGCGTCTTCAGCAGGTGCGCCACGGCCGCCGGGCGCAAGGCCACGATGAGCGCCACCGCCAGCGCGTAGATCAGCACCGTGGCCCACAGCGGGTGCAGGCCCTGGGCCTCGAGCTGGCGCAACGGCCACCAGCTCACGCCCCAGGTGAAGGCGTTCACCATCAGGGCCGCCACCGGCAGCCACAGCAAGGTGCGGCGCATCGGCTAGTGGTGCCTGTCCGTGCGCGCCATGTCCAGCAGGCGCTCGACCTCGTCGGCGTGCTGCACCGTGTTGTGACGGTGCCAGCGCCGGATCAGCTCCATCGTCACGGCCACCAGCAAGCCGAACACGAAGATGGCGCCGAAGGCCGACAACCCGAAGCGCGTCATCACCACGTACAGCGCGCCCAGGCCCAGGATGCAGGCCTGCTCGTTGAAGTTCTGCACCGCGATCGAGCGGCCGGCGCCCATCAGGTTGTGGCCGCGGTGCTGCAGCAGCGCGTTCATGGGCACGATGAGAAAGCCGCAGATCGCCCCCATCACGATGAGGAAGGGCACCGCCTGCGCCAGCGTGTGGATGTAGACCAGCCCGATCATCAGGAAGCCCACGCTGATGGCCAGCGGGATGACGTTGGTGGCGCGGTCGAGCTTGGTGATGAAGCTGGCCACCACGGCGCCCACCACCGAACCGATCACCACCACGCCGGCCAGGTTGGAGGCCTGCGCCGTGGTGTAGCCCAGCGCCGCCGCGGCCCAGGCGAACACGATCAGCCGCAGGTTGCCGAAGATGCCCCACAGCAGCGTGGTGGTGGCCAGCGAGATCTGGCCCAGCTTGTCGGCCCACAGCCGGCTGTTGCAGCGCGAGAAGTCCTTCACCAGGTGCAGCACGCCGTCCATCGGGATCAGCGGCGCCCCGGTGCGCGGGATGTACAGGTTGAAGCCCGTGGCTGCCAGGTACAGCAGCACGATCACGCAGATGGCGGCCTCGGGGCCGGTGTCGATGGCGGTGTCGACGAGCGGCAGATCCAGCCCCAGCAGCAGCGGCGAGATGTGCGGGCCGATGAGCTGCCCGCCCAGCAGGATGCCCAGCACGATGGAGCCCACCGTGAGGCCCTCGATCCAGCCGTTGCCCTTGACCAGCTGCGAGGGCGGCAGAAGCTCCGTGAGGATGCCGTACTTGGCCGGCGAATACGCCGCCGCGCCCAGCCCCACCACCGCGTAGGCCAGCAGCGGGTGGCTGCCGAACAGCATCATCAGGCAGCCCACGATCTTGAATGCGTTGCTGATGAACATCACCCGGCCCTTGGGGATGCTGTCGGCGAAGGCCCCGACAAAAGGCGCGAGCACGACGTAGAAGAACGCGAACATCGGCGCCAGCGCCGGCACCTGCCAGGCCGGGGCCTGGGCCGTGCGCAGCAGCTCCACGGCCGCCACCAGCAACGCGTTGTCGGCCAGCGAGCTGAAGAACTGCGCCGACATGATGGTCGAGAAGCCTTTTTTCATCGTGTCGCGCGCCGCGCTGGCGCCGCCATGATGCAGGCGGCTCTCGCCGATGTCTCCGTGTCGTCGCCGGTCCGGAAGCGTCGCCCGGCCCTGAAGGCGGGCGGGTTATAGCATGGGGGTTCCACGCCCTTGTGACGCCATGCCCCGCCCCATCGAAGCCCTCGTGCACCCGCCCGCACTGGCCCACAACCTGGCCGTCGCACGGCGCCAGGCCGCCGGCGCGCGGGTGTGGGCGGTGGTCAAGGCCAACGCCTATGGTCACGGCATCGAACGCAGCTTCGAGGGGCTCAAGGCCGCCGACGGCTTTGCGCTGCTCGACCTGGCCGAGGCCGAGCGCCTGCGCGGGTGCGGCTGGCGCGGGCCGGTGCTGCTGCTGGAGGGCTGCTTCGAGCCGCGCGACCTGGAGCTGTGCTCGCGCCTGGGCCTGTGGCACGTGGTGCACTGCAGCGAGCAGATCAACTGGCTGGCCGCGCACAAGACGCACGAGCCGCACCGCGTGTTCCTCAAGATGAACAGCGGCATGAACCGTCTGGGCTTCGCGCCGCAGGCCTATCGCAGCGCCTGGGCGCGGCTGAACGCGCTGCCGCAGGTGGACGAGGTGAGCCTGATGACGCACTTCGCCGATGCCGACGCGCCGCGGGGCATCGCCCACCAGCTCGCTGCGTTCGCCGAGGTGACGGCCGATCTGCCGGGCGAGCGCAGCCTGTCCAACAGCGCGGCCATCCTGCGCCACGGCGCGCACGCGGGGCTGCACAACGACTGGGTGCGTGCGGGCGTGCTGAGCTACGGCAGCGCGCCGGACTTTCCCGAGCGCAGCTTTGCCGACTGGGACCTGCAGCCCGCGATGACGCTGCACACGCGGCTCATCGCCACCCAGCAGTTGCAGGCCGGCGACACCGTGGGCTATGGCAGCCGCTACACCGCCGAGCGTGCCCAGCGCATCGGCATCGCCGCCTGCGGCTACGCCGACGGCTACCCGCGCCACGCCGGCACGGGCACGCCGGTGCTGGTGGACGGCGTGCGCACGGGCACCGTGGGCCGGGTGTCGATGGACATGCTGGCCGTGGACCTGAGCACCTGCCCCGGGGCCGGCATCGGCAGCAGCGTCACGCTGTGGGGCCGCGGGCCGGGCGGCGCGGTGCTGGCCATCGACGAGGTGGCGCACGCCGCCGGCACCATCGGCTACGAGCTGATGTGCGCGGTGGCGCCGCGCGTGCCGGTGCGCACGGCCGACTGAGGCGCCGCGCGGGCGCCGTTCGCGCCGCGGAGGCGGCGTTTCGCGACGAGGGCCGTACGTCCGTCGCGGCACGGCGGCGGGCGGCCGGCGCCCGGGCCACGATGTCGTCCATCAACACCCGATGGAGCCCCGCATGAAGTCCGCCGCCGCCCTGTCCGCCGTGATCTCCACCGCCGCGCTGTCGCTGCTGGGCGCCGCGCTGCTGGCCACCGCGCCGCCCGCGCAGGCGCAGGACGGCTGCGCCACCGTGGAGGTGCAGAACGTGCGCCCGAACCAGGGCCAGCTCATGGTGGCCGCCTTCGGCAGCGCCGACAGCTACCGCAAGAAGCCGCTGGCCCAGCTCCGCCTGCCGGCGGGCGAGGGCGCCACGATGCGCTTCCAGCTCTGCGGCATGGCCGGCAGCACCGAGGTGGCGCTGACGCTGTTCCAGGACCTGGACAGCGACGGCCGCATGGGCGCCAACATCGTGGGCCTGCCCACCGAGCCCTGGGGCTCGTCGGGCACGCCGGGCACCTTCGGCCCGAGCTGGGAGACGGGCCGCGTCAAGCTCGACGGCAGCGTCATCGTGGTGAGGATGTCGACGTGAGCACGCGGCGCGGGCTGATCCAGGCGGTGCTGGCCGCCGCCACCGCACCGGCGCTGCTGCTGGGCCGCGAGGCCCGCGCGGCGGCGAGCGCCGCCGACTTTGCCGCGGCCGCCGCGAAGCAGCCGCTGCTCACGCCGCTGCTCGGCGTGGACGACCGCACCGGCGACCGCGACGCCGAGGCGCAGCTCATCGGCCGCTGGCCGGCCGCGCTGCGCGGCCGCTTCTACCGCAACGGCCCGGCGCTGCTGCAGCGCGGCGGCCAGCGCTACCACCACTGGTTCGACGGCGACGGCATGGTGCAGCAGTTCCGCATCGGCGACGGCCGCGTCGTGCACCGCGGGCGGCTGGTGCGCACCGTCAAGCTGCGCCAGGAGCAGGCCGCGGGCCGCTTCGTCGTCAATGCGCTGGGCACGTCCTTCCCGGGCCAGCCGCCCGCGGGCGGGCCCGACAGCTTCAACAGCGCCAACACCAGCGCCATCGAGCACGCCGGCCGCGTGCTGGCGATGTGGGAAGGCGGCTCGGCCTACGGCCTGAGCCCGGAGGATCTGTCCACCCAGGGCCCCGTGGCCTGGCGGCCTGAGCTCGCCCAGGTGCCGTTCTCGGCCCACCCCAAGCTCGATGCCCAGGGCCACCTGTGGAACATCGGCAACGTGGGCGACCGGATCGTCACCTGGCACATCGCCCCCGACGGCCGCCTCGTGAAGGTGCAGCTCACGGCCTCGCCGTTTCCGGGTGGCATGGCGCACGACATGGCCGTCACGGCGCGCCACCTCGTGCTGCCACTGCCGCCCCTGAAGCTGGACTTCAGGGCCCCCACCGAGGGCGGCCGCCGCCGCTTTGCCATGAGCCCCGGTGAGCCGCTGCGCGTGCTGGTGATGCAGAAGGACGACGTGACGACGCAGCGCGTGTTCGAGCTGCCGCCGCAGATGCTGTTCCACATCGGCAACGCGCACGAGACGGCCGACGGCGAGATCGTGCTCAGCTACGTGGGCGCGGCCGATGCGCGCTTCATGGACGAGGGCGCCGTGGCGCTGATGGCCGGGCGGCCGCACGACGACGGGCCGGCCGAGGTGTGCCTGGCGCGCCTGGACATGACCACCGGCCGCGCGCGCGTGGAGCGCCTGCCGGGCAGCGAGGGCGGCGTGGAGTTCCCGCGCATCCACCCGCAGCGCGTGGGCGAGGCGGCGCGCCACATCGTGTTCGCCGCCGACTGGGGCGCGCCGCGCGCGCTGTCGGTCTTCCACGGCGTGCAGCTGCTCGACACCGCCACGGGCCGCACGCGCCGCTTCGACTACGGCCGCAACGCCATCGCCGAGGAACACGTGTTCGTGCCCAAGCCCGGGGGCCGCGGCGAGCTCGACGCCTGGCTGCTGGGCACCACCTTCGACGCGAAGCGCCAGGCCACGGTGCTGAACCTTCTCGATGCCGCGCGCGTCGAAGACGGCCCGGTGGCCCAGGCCGTGCTGCCCTATGCGCTGCCGCTGGGATTCCACGGCAACTTCGCGGCGGCCTGACATCGCGGCCCACTGGGCTCGGGCCATCAACCCGAGCCTGCCAGGCGGGCGTTCGCCTGAGCCTCTTCAACTGTCGGCGCAAGCCTGCGCAAGAGGGGCTCCGCCGCGTAGCCGCGGAGGGCATCACATTGGGCCGTCAGCCTGACATCGCCTCTGCCGCCCGGCCCGAGGCGCGGTCCCGCTGCCGCAAGCCTTCGTCACCCGCCCAGGGCGGGCCCAGGCCGACCCCCCGCGCCCAGCCGCCCGGCGTAGGCCACAAACCAGGCCACGCACTCGGCATTGGCCATCGCGTCGCGGTTCATCACCCGGGCCGGGTCGGCGCCGAGCAGCAGCTTCTTCACCGGCAGCTCCATCTTCTTGCCGGACAGCGTGCGCGGGATGGCCGCCACCTGCACGATCTCGTTGGGCACGTGGCGCGCCGACAGTGCCGTGCGGATGGCGCCCTTCAGCCGCGCCACCAGCGCCTCGTCGAGCACCAGCCCCTCGCGCAGCACCACGAACAGGGGCATCCAGCTCTCGCGGCCCAGGAACTCCAGGTCCACCACCAGGCTGTCCAGCACCTCGGGCTCGGCCTCGACGGCGCGGTACAGCTCGGCCGTGCCCATGCGGATGCCGTGGCGGTTGATGGTGGCGTCGCTGCGGCCGTAGATCACCGCGCCCACGGCGCCGTCTTCCGGGTGCGGCACGAGGCGGATCCAGTCGCCATGGCGCCAGACGGGAGACCGACCGGGTGCCCCGGGGAACATGTCGAAGTAGCTGTCGTGGTAACGGCGGCCGCCTTCGTCGCCCCAGAAGTACAGCGGCATCGACGGGATCGGCTTCGTGCACACCAGCTCGCCCACCTCGCCCAGCAGGGGCCGGCCGTCCTCGCTCCAGGCCTCGACCGCGGCGCCCAGGCTGCGGCACTGCATCTGCCCCTGGTGCACCGGCAGCTCGCGGTTGCCGGCGACGAAAGCACCGGCGAAGTCGGTGCCGCCGCTGATCGGGTTGATCCACATGCGCTGGCCGCCGGGCCGCGGCATGTGCGCCCACAGCCAGGCGTAGGCCTCGTCCGACAGCGGGCTGCCGGTGCTGCCCACGGCACGCAGGCGCGACAGGTCGGCCTGCTGTTGCGGCACCACGCCGGCCTTCAGGCAGCTGGCATAGAACGCCGCGCCGGCACCGAACCAGGTGACGCCCGCCGCCGCGGCAAAGCGCCACAGCGTGCCCCAGTCGGCCGGCCGGCCGCTGCCCGCCACGGGGCCGCCCGGGTTGCCGTCGTACAGGCAGACGGTGGTGCCGCCCAGCAGCGCGCCCAGCTGCGCGTTCCACATGATCCAGCCGGTGCTGCTGAACCAGTGGAAGCGCTCGCCGAACTCGACGCTGGGCGCGACGTCGTTGTGCAGGGCGCCGCCCTTCATCATCTCGAGCATCACGCCGCCGTGGCCGTGCACGATGGGCTTGGGCAGGCCGGTGGTGCCGCTGCTGTAGACGATCCACAGCGGGTGGTCGAAGGGCAGCCACTCGGGCGCCCAGCCGGCGGGTGGCTCGCCCGCGGTCCAGTCGGCGCAGCGGTGCGCGCGGCGGTGCGGCGCCGCGAAGTCCGCCGCGTCGGCGCCGGGGTCGACGTCGGCCTGGAAGACGAGGTGGCGCACGCTGGGCAGCCCGGCCAGCACCTCGTGCAGCACGGCACGGCGGTCGCTCGCCACGCCGCCCCACACCTGGCCGTCGGTCGCCACCAGCACCACGGGCTCGATCTGGCGGAAGCGGTCGAGCACGGCCACCGGGCCCATGTCGGGGCTGCAGATGCTCCAGATGGCGCCCAGGCTGGCGGTGGCCAGGAAGGCCACGATGGCCTCGGGCCGGTTGGGCAGGATGGCGCAGACGCGGTCGCCGCGCTGCACGCCGGCCGCGCGCAGCCGGGTGGCGAACACCGCCACCCGGCGCTGCAGCTCGGGCCAGGGCAGCTCGGCCGGCGCCGAGCCGATCTCGGCCATCTGCTCGGTGTGCCACACCACGGCCGGGTGGCCGGCCGCGTGCGCCGCGGGGCCGTGGCGCAGCACCTGCCGCACGAAGCTCAGCTGCGTGCCGGGGAACCACACCGCGCCGGGCATGCGCGCGTCGGCCAGCACGGCCGCGCCGGGCGCGGTCGGCGTGGGCGACTCGATGTCGAACCAGCGCCACAGCGAGCCCCAGAAGGCGTCGAGCTCGGTGGTGCTCCAGCGCCAGAGCGATTCGTAGTCGTCGAAGCGCAGGCCGTGCTCGGCGGCCAGCCAGGCGCGGTAGCGGGTGAGTCGGGGAACGGGCAGTGCAGTCGTCATCGCTCGGGGTCCGTCTGAATGTCCGCGTGCAGGAACCGCAGCTCCTGCAGCGGGTGCCGCAGCCAGCCGCGCACCCAGGGCCAGCGTGTCGCGGCGCTTCATCGTCCGTGGTTGCCGCAGGCGGTGCGGGGTCGCTGCGCGCCGGGCGCCGTCAGGCTTGCGCCAGCGCCGGGTCCACGTCGATCATGTGCCACCACTCGTTCCAGTAGACCGGCCGACGGTAGCCCTGCACCTCGGGCCACATCATGTCGGCCACGAAGCGGTGGCAGTGCAGCTTGTAGGGCATGTAGGCGATGGCGATGCGCTTGGCCTGCTCGAACAGCGCCAGCCGCTCGGGGCCGTCGGGCAGCACCTTCATGCGCTCGTGGATCTCGTCGAAGGGCTGGAAGCGGAAGCGTGCCAGGTTCTGGTTGCCGGCCTGCGGGCCGTGGTAGCGCGTCAGCATGCCCAGGCCGTCGCCGCCGCTGGCGCTGCTGCCCACGCCCCACATCTGCAGGTTGCCGGCGCGCGCGGCCTTCAGGTTCTCGGGCCACTTCGCGGTCTGGAACTCGATGCGGATGCCGATGGCGTCCATGTTGCGTTTCCACAGCTCGTCGAGCTGGCGGCTGGTCTGGTCCGGCTGTGTGGCCAGGCGCAGCCGCAGCGGGCTGCCGTCGGGCTGCTCACGCCAGCCGTCGCCGTTGCGGTCGCGCCAGCCGTGCAGTTCGAGCAGGGCCTTCGCGCGCGACGGGTTGTATTCACTGGCCTCGCTCTTGAAGGCCGGGTCGTAGCCGCTGAGGTGCGGCAGCACCGGGCTCTGTGCCGGGATCGCCATGCCGCGCCGGGCCAGCCGGATCTCGCGCTCGATGTCCGTGCCCAGGCTGATCGCGCGGCGCAGCGCCACCTTGTGCGGCTCCAGCCCGCCGACCACCGGGTCTTCCATGTTGAAGTAGGTCAGCACGATGTCGCTGACCAGCGTCAACTTGCCGCGGATGCCCTGCTTGACCAGGTTCGGCGCCACCGCGCGCCCGGGCATCGCCACGTTGATGAAGTCCGGCGGCACACGGTCGATCAGGTTCTGCTGCCCGTTGACGAAGCTGAGCCAGCGCGGCTGCGTTTCCTCGATGATGGAAATCTCCACCCGGTCCAGCAGCGGCAGGCGACGGCCGCGCAGCTTGGCCGCGATGGCCTGGCCCTCGGCATCGTCCGCGGCGGGCTGGGCTTCCCACAGGCGCTCGCGGTAGTCGGGGTTGCGCTCCAGCACGATCTGCGAGCTGCGCCGCCAGCTCACCAGCCTGAAGGGGCCGGTGCCCACCGGATGCTCGGCGATCTTGTCGCCGTAGGCTTCCACCACCTCGCGCGCCACGGCGCCGAAGAGGTCGCTGGTGGCCATGTACTCGTAAAAGCGTGGGTCCGGGTCGGCCAGCCTGCACTGCAGCGTGTAGCGGTCCAGCGCACGCAGGCCTTCGATCGGACGGTCGTAGCTGAAAGGCTGCTTGCCGTCCAGCGCCTGCTTGCGCAGCTCGTTCAGGCCCAGCAGTTTCAGGCTCGCGATGCTGGCCGTCAGCGGGCTCTTGGTGGCCGGGTCCATGTAGCGCTTCAGCGCGTAGGCGAAATCCTCGGCCACCAGCTCCCGGGGTTGGCCCTTGAAGGCCGGGTCCCTGGCGAAGAAGATGCCCGGCCGAACACGGTAGGTCCAGGTGCGGAAATCCTCGCTGTGCTCGGGCATTGCCGCGGCCGTCAGCGGCACCACGCGCGGCGGGCGAGCCAGGTGGTCGTAGGTGTACAGCGCCTCGAAGATGTGTGCGGTGACGGTGCGCGAGTAGACGTCGTTGATGCGCGCCGGGTCGAATCCGGTCTCGGCAATTGGGAAGGCATAGCGCAGCACGCGCTGGTCCGCCGTGGCGCCACGGCGGGCCGATCCCACCCGGGCCGCTGCCGGGCCTGCACCCAGGGCGCCCAGCGCACCCAGGCCTGCGGACAGCCCGGCGGCGCCGCCGACCAGCGCCAGTGTGTCGCGTCGCTTCAGGCCTCTCACAGCCCGGCCCCGCGGCGCTGCCCCTGGGCCTGCAGGTCGATGTCCAGGTACTTCCAGAAGTCGCGCACGAAGATGTTGCGGTGGTACCCCGTCACCCAGGGCTGCGCGATGTCGGTGAAGACGCGGTGCACATGCACTTTGTAGGGCATGTACGCGATCATCAGCCGCGCTGCGTCCTGCATCACGGCCTTGCGCTCGGGGCCGTCGGGCATCCCGCGCTGCTGCTCGTAGAGCTTGTTGAAGGCCGGCAGGTTGAAGCGGGCATGGTTGGCCTGGCCCTTGTTCGGGCCGTAGCCCAGCGCCAGGAAGGTGTCGCCATCGGGTTGGCTTGCGCTCCAGCCCACGCCCCACATCATCAGCTGGCCGCCGCGGCTGCTCTTGAGGTTCTCCGGCCACTTGGCGGTCTTGAAGGTGATCTGGATGCCGATCTCGCGCATGTTGCGGTTCCACTGCTCGATCAGGGCGCGGCTTTGCTGGTCCGGCTGCGTGCTGTACTCCAGCACCAGCGGGCTGCCGTCGGGCTGCTCGCGCCAGCCGTCGCCGTTGCGGTCGAGGTAGCCGTGCAGATCCAGCAGCGCCTTGGCGCGGCCGTAGCTGTGATCGCTCATCACCGACTTGAACTGCGGGTCGTAGCCGAAGACATTCGGCGCGATCGGCCCCTGCGCCGGGATGGCCTGCCCGCGTCGCACGATGCGGATCTCGCGGTCCACGTCCACCGCCAGCGCGATGGCGCGACGCAGCGCCACCTTGTGCGGCTCGTAACCGCCCACGACAGGGTGTTCCATCGCAAAGTACGAGACGGCCACATCCGCCCGCGCGTAGCGCACCGCCCGCAGCCCCTTGCGGGCGAGGTTGGGCGCCAGCTGGTTGTTGGGCATGATGGTGTTGGCGAAATCGGCGGGCATCTCCTCCAGCAGGTCGTGCTCCTCGTTCAGGAAAGCCAGCCAGCGCGGCTGGTTCTCCTCGATGATCGAGATCTGCACCTCGTCGACCAGCGGCAGCCGACGGCCCTTGAACTGCTGCGCGATGGCCTGAAGGCGCCTGGCCTCGGCGCTGTCGCCCGCGGGCGGGTTCTCGTCGTAGAACAGCTCGCGGAAGTTCGGGTTCTTCGCCAGCACGATGCGCGAGCTGCGCTTCCAGTCCGCCAGCACGTAGGGGCCGGTGCCCACCGGGTGCTCGCCGATCTTGTCGCCGTGGAACTCCACCACCTCGCGCGCCAGCGCGCCGGTGAAGGAGCCGTCGGTGAAGTTGCTCAGAATGAACCGCGGCGCCGGCTCCGCCAGCCTGATCTGGAAGGTGTAGCGGTCCAGCGTGCGCAGGCCTGCCACCGGAGTGTCGTAGTCGAAGGGCTTCTTCTCGTCCAGCCCCTTGCGCCGCAACTCCGAGAGCCCCAGGATCTTGGCGTTCTCCAGGATGTAGAGGTTGCCGCTCTTCCAGCGCGGGTCGTAGTGGCGCTTGAGGCTGTAGACGTAGTCCTCGGCCACCAGCTCCCGCTTCTGACCCTTGAAGGCCGGGTGGTCGGCGAAGTAGATGCCCGGGCGGATGCGGATCGTGAAGGTCCTGAAGTCTTCGCTGATCTCCGGCATGCCGGCCGCAGTGGCCGGCCGCATGCGCGCGGGCTTGGCCAGGTACTCGAACTCGAAAGGCGCCTCGAAGAAGGCCGCTGCCACCGTGCGCGAATACAGGTCGGTGATCTGCGCCGGGTCGAAGTTCGTCTCCGCGATGCGGAAGGCATAGCGCAGCACCTTCTTGCCATCGGCGGCTGCGCTGCGCTGGGCCTGCACTTCGGCAGCAGGCAGCAGCGCCAAGGGCAGCGCCAGGGCCAGGGCCATGGGCATGGCCAGGGCCCGGCAGCGGGTCACGGTCGGCGCCAGCGCACCGAGCAGCGAAAACAGCTTCATGCTTAGAGCTCCTGCGATCTCAGGGGGCTGCAGTGTCCACCACCACGTCCACATGGCGCCAGAAGTCGCGGATGAACGGGTGCGGCACGTAGCCGCGCACGCGCGGCTGCACCAGCCAGGTCTGCACGTCGTGGCCGCTGGCCACGTAGGGCATGTAGGCCAGCGCGATCTTCATGCCCTGCTGGATCAGCGCGTCGCGCTCGGGGCCGTCGGGCATCACGCGCTGGCGCAGGTGCAGCGCGTCGAAGGCCGGCAGGTCGAAGCGGGCGTAGTTGGCCTGGCCCTTGTTCTTGCCGTACAGCAGGTCCATGAAGTAGGTGCCGTCGGGGATGGCCGCGCTCCAGCCGGTGGTCCACATCATCAGCCGGCCAGCCCGGCTGGCCTTGATGTTCTCGGGCCAGACGCCGACGCGGAAATTCATCCGAACGCCCACCGCGTCCATCGCCTTCTTCCAGAGCCCCTGCAGCGCGCGGCTTTGCTGGCTGGGTTCGGTGGTGAGCTCCAGCACCAGCGGGCTGCCGTCGGGCTGCTCGCGCCAGCCGTCGCCGTTGCGGTCCAGGTAGCCGTAGAGGTCCAGCAGGGCCTTCGCGCGCGCCGGGCTGTACTGGGCCATCTCGCTCCTGAGCGTCGGGTCGTAGCCGCTCACGCCCGGCGGCAGCAGGCTTTGCGCCGGCACCATCTGGCCGTGGCGCACGAGCGCGATCTCGCGATCGGCGTGGTAGGCCAGTGCCAGCGCGCGCCGCAGCGCCACGCGTTCGGGCGTGTACCCGCCTACCAGCGGATGCTCCATGTTGAAGTACACGTGCCGGGTGATCGGGATCACGTACTGCCGCATCTGCACGCCGCGCCGCGCCAGGTTGGGCGCCACCTGGCTGTTGGGCGCGGCCTGGCTGATGAACTCCGGCGGCACCCATAGCAGGTCCAGCTCGTCGTTGAGGAAGCCCAGCCAACGCGGCTGGGCTTCCTCGATGATGGAAATCTCCACCCGGTCCACCATCGGCAGCTGGCGCCCGCGGAAGGTCTCGGCGATCTCGCGCCGCAGCGGGTCTACCCGGCCATCGGGCTCGCTGGCGGTCTCGTTGTGCACGCCGTGCCGGTACAGCGGGTTGCGTTCCAGCACGATGCGCGCGCTGCGCGTCCAGCTCGCCAGGCGGAACGGGCCAGTGCCCACCGGGGGCGTCATCTGGTCGCGCGGGTGGTTTTCCACCACCTCGCGCGCCACGGCGCCCGATACCGGCGGCGTGGCGAAGAGATACGGCAGCCGCGGCGCGGGCTGTGCCGTGCGCACCTCGAAGGTGTAGCGGTCCAGCGCACGGATGCCTTCGACACCGGTGTCGTAGTCGAAGGGCTGGCCGCCGTCCAGCGCCTTCTTGCGCAGCTCCGACAGCCCCAGAAGCCCGGCGTTCTCCCAATGGAACAGCGTCGGGCTGCGCGTGATGGGGTCGTAGTAGCGCTTGATGCTGTAGACGTAGTCGTGCGCAGTCAGCTCGCGCGGCTGGCCTTTGAAGGCGGGGTGCTCGGTGAACAGGATGCCCGGCCTGATGCGGAAGACAAAGCGTGTGTGGTCATCAAAGACCTCGGGCAGCGCGGTCGCGGTGTTCGGCTTGAGCCGGACCGGGCGCGCCAGCAGGTCGTAGGTCAAGGGCGCGTCGAAGAGGCTGGCGATCACCGCGGCGGAGACGACGTCGGAAATCCGCGGCGGGTCGAAGCCGGTCTCGGGTGCTTGGAAGGTCACGCGGACGGTCTTGGGCGCGGCGGTCATGCCGGAGGCTTGCTCCCGATGCTGCGCGGTGGCCGGCCCTAAGCCTGCGGCCAGACCAGCCAGAAAGAAAATCCAGAGCAGTGCTTTCACGCACCGAAGTCTAGGGCGCGCCGGGCATGCGCCAAGCGTGGCTTGCTTCGCCGCCCGGGGGGAAATCACCCGAGGAGTGGCCCTGGAGCCCACCCTACACTCGCGCATTCCGAAAACCCGGGCTGGTACGCCACGAGCGACGCTGCCGGCTGGAGAACCGATCCGATGGCTGCCTACCTGATACGTCGCCTCTGGCAGATGATCCCGACACTTGCGGGCGTCATCCTGCTGGTGTTTTTCCTCTTCAAGTACTTCGGCGGCGACCCGGCCGAGGTGCTGGGCGGCCTCAACGCCAGCCCGGAGCAGATCGCCGCGATCCGCCAGACCCTGGGCCTGGACGAGCCCATCTGGGTCCAGCTGTGGATCTTCGTCAAGCAGATCGTCACCTTCGACTGGGGCAAGAGCTGGGCCACCAACGAGGCCGTGAGCAACCTGTTCGCCACCCGGCTGCCGGCGACGCTGACCGTGATGGTGCCCATCCTCGTCCTCGAGGTGCTGCTGGCGATCCCGATTGCCATGTACGTGGCCTACAAGCGCGGCAGCCTGACCGACCGCACGCTGACCGTCATCACCACGGTGGCGCTGTCCATCAGCTTCCTGGTCTACGTCATCGTGGGCCAGTATGTGTTCGCCTTCCAGCTCGGCTGGTTCCCGGTGCAGGGCTGGAGCGACAAGCTCTGGACCAACCTCGCCACCTACGTGCCGCTGCCGGTGTTTTTGGCACTGCTGGTGAGCCTGGCGCCGCAGACGCGGCTGTACCGCAGCTTCTTCCTGGATGAGCTGGGCCAGGACTACGTGCGCACCGCGCGCGCCAAGGGCCTGACGGAGAACACGGTGCTGTTCCGGCACGTGCTGCGCAACGCCACGATTCCCATCCTCACCAACATCGGCCTCTTGCTGCCGGGCATCTTCGTCGGCAGCTTCCTGATCGAGGTGTTCTTCTCCATCCCGGGCATCGGCCGCGAGGTGCTGCTGGCCGTCAACCGCAGCGACTTCCCCGTCATCCAGGCCGTCACCATTTACCTCGCCGTGCTGACCATGTTCATCAACCTGCTCACCGACCTGGCCTACAAGGTCGCCGACCCGCGGGTCGTGCTGAAGTGATGGCGCTGATGGAGCCAATGGCATGAACACCGCAGCCCACATCACCACGCAGTCGGCCGACGGCGCCGCCGGCACCGAGCTGCAGAAGAGCGAGAGCGTCTGGGCCGCGGCCTGGCGCCGCTTCCGGGCCGACCGGGTAGGCCTGGGCAGCGCGATCGTCGTCCTCGCCTTCCTCGTGCTCATCGTGCTCGCCGCCCTGGGCCTGGTGGCCAAGAACTGGCAGGCCGAGGTCGGCGTGCCCAGTGCGCCGCCCAGCTTCATGGGGCCGGCGCCCAAGCAGGCCACGGGCGCCATCGAGGTGCCCCAGGGCCCCAACGTCGACCTCTCGGCCGTGGACCCGCTGGCTCCGCGCTATGCCGAGTGGGACGAGCGTGCCAAGCAGTTCCAGACGGCCGAGGTGCCCAAGGCCGAGACGCTGCCGCTGGGCGGCGACCGCCTGGGCCGCGACGTGCTGGCCAAGGCCATCAAGGGCACCGAGATCAGCGTCTTCGTGGGCCTGGCGGCGGCCATCGCGGCCACCACGATCGGTGTGCTGCTCGGCGCCTTCGGCGGCTTCTTCGGCGGCAAGATCGCCGACTTCCTGGAGTGGGTCTACAACGTCTTCGAGAGCATCCCGAACATCCTGCTCATCTTTGCCTTCGCCGCGGTGGTGGGGCGCGGCGTGGGCAGCGTGGTCATCATCCTGGCGCTCACGGGCTGGACGGGCATGTACCGCCAGGTGCGCGCCGAGTTCATCAAGCACCGCAGCCGCGAGTACGTGCGCTCGGCCGAGGCCATCGGCGCCAGCAGCATGAGCCGCATGTTCAAGCACATCCTGCCCAACGTGAGCCACGTGGTGCTGGTGCGCATGAGCCTGCTCACGGTGGCCTTCATCAAGGCCGAGGTCATCCTCAGCTACCTGGGCCTGGGCGTGCGTGTGGACCAGGTGTCGTGGGGCACCATGCTGGCCGAGGCGCAGAGCGAGCTGATCCTGGGCCACTGGTGGCAGCTGGCCGCGGCCACGCTCTTCATGGCGGTGTTCGTGACCGCGTTTTCGCTGATGGCCGATGCGCTGCGTGACGCGCTCGACCCCAAGCTGCGTGGTTTGGAATGAACATGGACCACCCCCGTAGCGGCTGCGCCGCTCCCCCTCAAGGGGGCGCCGCCAGCGGCCCGGCGAAGCCGGTTCCGCGGCGGCCGCTTGGCCGACTGTCCTGGAGCTGCTGATGTTGCTTTCGATTCAAGACCTGCGCGTCGCCTTCCGCATGGGCAAGGGCGTGCGCGCCGAGGCCGTGAAGGGCGTGTCCTTCGACATCGACGCCAACCAGACCGTGGCCCTGGTGGGCGAATCGGGCTCGGGCAAGAGCGTCACCGCGATGAGCGTGCTGAACCTGCTGCCCGACAACGCCGAGCGCACCGGCCGCATCCTCTGGAAGGGCGCCGATCTGCTGGGCTTCGGCCTCGGCGCGCTGCAGAAGATGCGCGGCAAGGAGATCGCCTGCGTCTTTCAGGATCCGATGAGCTCGCTGAACCCGGTGCTCAACGTCGGCGCGCAGCTGTGCGAGCCGCTGATGAAGCACATGGGCCTGGGCAAGGCTGCGGCCTGGAAGCGTGCCGAGGAGCTGCTCAACGAGGTCGGCATCCCCGAGCCCGCGCGGCGCCTGAAGGCCTACCCGCACGAAATGTCCGGCGGCCAGCAACAGCGCGTGATGATCGCCATGGCCCTGGCCTGCGAGCCCAAGCTGCTGATCGCCGACGAGCCCACGACGGCGCTGGACGTCACCATCCAGCGCCAGATCCTCGAGCTGCTCGGCAAGCTCAAGACCAGCCACCAGATGAGCGTGCTGTTCATCAGCCACGACCTGGGCCTGGTGGGCGAGATCGCCGACAAGGTGGTGGTCATGCGCCACGGCCAGATCCGCGAGCAAGGGCCCGTGAAGCAGATCTTCGAGAGCCCGCAGGACGCCTACACCAAGGCCCTGCTCGCCTGCCGCCCCAGCCTGGAGGGCAACCCGGCGCGGCTGATGGTGATCGACGACCACATGGCCGCGCAGCGCGGTCATCCTCCAGGGACTGCGGGCCGCCCTGCGCAGCCGCAGGCCAAGGCCAAGGACCCGAACGCGCCCGTGGTGCTGGAAGTCAAGAGCCTGGCCAAGAGCTTCTGGCTCAAGCAGGGCCTGTTCGGCAAGCGCGAGTTCAAGGCCGTGCAGAACGTCAACTTCCAGCTGCGCAAGGGCCACACCCTGGGCGTGGTGGGCGAAAGCGGCAGCGGCAAGACGACCATGGGCCTGACCCTGCTGCGCCTGCACGAGCCCACCAGCGGCGAGGTCATCTTCGACGGCCAGAACCTGCTGAAGCTGTCGGACAGGGAGCGCCAGGTGATGCGCCGCCGCATCCAGGTGGTGTTCCAGAACCCGTATGCCAGCCTGAACCCGCGTTTCACCATCGGCCAGACGCTGGTGGAGCCCATGGCCATCCACAGCATCGGCAAGGATCTCGCCGAGCGCGAGCAGCGCGCCCGCACGCTGCTCGAGAAGGTGGGCCTGGACGGCCGCGCCTTCGGCAAGTACCCGCACGAGTTTTCGGGCGGCCAGCGCCAGCGCGTGGCGATTGCGCGCTGCCTCACGCTCAACCCCGAGGTGCTGGTGCTCGACGAGGCCGTGAGCGCGCTCGACGTGAGCGTGCAGGCCCAGGTGCTGAATCTTCTGCGCGACCTGCAGGACGAGTTCGGCCTGAGCTACGTCTTCATCAGCCACGACCTGGCGGTGGTGCGCTTCATCTCTGACGAGGTGCTGGTGATGAAGGACGGCCAGGTGGTCGAGCAGGCCAGCGCGGAGCAGATTCTGGCGGCGCCCAAGCAGGACTACACCAAGCGGCTGCTGGCGGCAATTCCGCGGGGGTACTCCGCGCAGACTTGAACAGTCCCGAGGACTCTCCATGCCTGGCGCAGGCTTGACCTTGCATCGGGCGTGCACTCAGGCCGCGGCCATGAGGATGGGGGCGAGCGGCCAGGGGCCCAGCCCGGCCGATGTCTGCTTTACGAGGCCGAGGAGGGGCGCACCCGGGCTGAACCTCGATTCGCGGCAGAAACGCTCGGCCCTTGCCAGGGGGCCCGCCGTCTTCACTTTCGAGTGAGTTCGACGCCCGCGATCCGGCCTCCCAGGCTGCAATCACCGCGGGTGACGCCTTCCAGGAACGCGCCGATCGCCTGGACCGTGCGAGCCTCAGTCTTGCGCGATGCGCCAAAGCCCGCGAAGTTCATGTGGGTCGCACCGTCAAGGACGCCGAGCCACTTGCAGCCGGGTTTCATGTTGCTGAATGGCTCGGTCCGCACCTCCCACGAGGCCCCCCCGAGTTCTTTGTCGCGGGTTCCCGTGAGCATCAGAACGGGCTTCGTGATGCCCTCCCAGGCGCCGGCGGGAAAGATGATCCCGGCACCTTGCGGCGAGATCGCCACGTAGGCGCTGTACGAGTCACTGCCCTGGATGCCGACCTTGTTCTTTGCACCCGCCTCCATCAGGGTGGTGGCGGCCCCCATCGAGTGACCGATGAGGATGGACATGCTGGACGCGCAACGGGCCCGGGCCCATTGCCCGGAAGCGGCAATGTCCTGGAACCTGGCACGGTAGGCCTCGGGTTCGGTGATCAGCTCCTCAAGACCGGCCCGGAGGCCGCTCTCGCGAACGTTTTCGAGAACTGCGCGACGGCCGCTCTCCTGGTGCCCCACAACCACGGCCAGATAGCCCAAGGAGGAAAGCGCTTCGCCCAGGTAGCGGTAACCCGTCTCAGAGCCACCGGCGCCGGGCGATATGACGGCCCAGCCGTTGCAAGCCACTCCCTTGGGCAAGTAGGCCGAGACTGCCACGTCCTTCGAGTCCGAGCGCTTGAGCGTCAAGGTCTCCTGAGCGCCCGTGGGCATTGCGAGGCCGTAGAGGACGGCGCAGCCTGCGGCGAAGCGAATCAAGGACATGGCCCAGGCTCCTAGTCGAAGCACAGATAAGACCAGACTCCATTCACATCGAACAACGGCTTGCCCGAGGCGGCCACAGGCGTGGAGGTGTCCAGGACGGTGATCCCATGGTCACGAAGCGCCGGTCCCAGCGCCGCGCTGTCGGGATTCGCCGGAAGCCCGGTGCGCAGCTGCCGAGAGCTCTGCAGCGCCCCGCTCGCGTCCTCGACAGGAAGCGGTCCGGCCGCAGGTCGGGCCAGTCCCAGGTTGTCCCAGTGAGCGAATGCATGTGCGTTGGGGACCAGGGTGTCGCGATCCGACCCGAACCCGTATTGCTTCGTTGAGGGTGTGACATTGGGCCGAACCAGAGTCCAGTTCGCCGGGCTGTCGGTGAACCCGTTCCAGTCTTCCGGGGAGGAGAAGTACACGGCTCGGGACAGGGACACGCTCTTGGCAAGCACGCCCACATGTCCTCCGCCTTGCGAGTGACCGGCCAAGACGATCTTGCTCCAGTCGATGGTTTTGTCGGCGAGCAGGTACTGTCCCCAACCCTCTGCGGGGTGTTGAGTGTCCAGCCACAGGATCAACTTGGCCAGCCGATTCACAACGGAATCAGCTGGTGACACCAACGTCTGGTTGGGAACGGGCGCGCCCGTCCCGAAGATCACGTGGTTGCGCGCACTCCAAAAGCAGGTCGGGTCGGGGCTGAACTGACACAGCGCCCCCATGGCCGTCTGGTTCTGATAATTGATGCCCACGGCGTGCAGCCCGCGTGATGCACCGGCCCGGAGGATGTAGGTGTACTGGCCCGGCTTGCCCAGGGTGCCGGGAAGGAACACCAGCAGGCGACCCTTCGCCGCAACCGTGGGAGACGGATTGATCGCCCAGTGGGGACTCTCCCCTGAAGCCGGGATCGCCAGGATGCTGTTGTCCGTGGTGGTTGCCAGGATCTGGCGTTCGACCGACGTCGGAGCGGGATCGATTGGAGGCGGCCCGCCGCCGCCGCCGCCGCCTCCGCAGCCGGCCACCGCCAGCCCCACCAGGCAAGCCAGGGTGCGCATCGGGCTGCGCCAGCCGAACCCAAGGTTGGCGATCACCGTCTTCATGCCGAAGTTTGCAAATGGATCATTCATGACAATGCTGAAGTTTTCGGCGACCACTCCGCCGCGTTGCGCGTCTTGGGGAGCATAGCGCCTCCGGGCTAAGTCCCGCGACCGGCGCGCGTCAAGCTACTTGTCGCGTCATCAAGCGGCCAAAGGGCTGCCATTGCCGCGCGCGACCGCAGCGGTGACCACCTCCGTTCGTTCTGGGTTAAGGGTCACGGTGTCGATGTGCGACCAGTTGCGCGTGGCACTTGACCACCGCCGCGGGTTGTCCTGGCGGGCCCGGATGTAGACCTGATGTTGGGCTCGCAGGACTTCCCGATCCTGGCCTGCGTGGCGCTGTGCCGTCGTGACGTATCGGATGCCGCTGTGACGATGCTCCAGGTTGTACCAGTGCACGAAGCCCGTGGCCCAAGCGCGCGCTTGCCTTGACCACGGCAGAGTTCAAGCTCCTTGTCGCGCTCGCACGCGCACCGGGCAGGGCGTTGGCGCGACGGCCGCCCGGTGGCGGCACAGCGCCCGCGGGCCGCCTACCTGCTTCGCAAGTTTGTGAGCCGGCACCGCCTGGGGTTGGGCGCCAGCGCCGCCGCCGTCGTCGCGCTGGCCCTCAGCCCCCGTCCCGCAGCACAGCCAGCGCCGCGGCGCGTTTGTCCACCGCGCGTTGGCAGTCGTGCTCGATGGCGCGGTAGATCTCGAGCACGCGTTCGCCGCCGCGCGTGAGCCGGGCACCGCCGCCGCCGCTGCCGCCGCGCCGGCGTTCCACCAGCGGCTCGGCGAAGCCGGCGTTGAGCGTGCTCACCAGCGACCACGCGCGCTGGTAGCTCATGCCCATGCGCCGGCCGGCCTCGGCGATGCTGCCGGTGGCGGCGATGCCCTCCAGCAGCTCGGCCTTGCCCGGGCCCAGCATCAGCTCCGGGCCCAGGTGCACGCGCACGCGGGCTCGCGGGGCGTCGGTGGCGGCGGGCGTGTCGGCCATGCCGCGATTGTGTCGCGGCCCGGGCCGCGGCGGCGTCGATATACTCGTACAGCGATATCCATCACAGAAGATATCAAGCGGAGCCGCCCATGATCGACCGCCGCACCCTGCTGGGCCTGCCGCTGGCCGCCACGCTGCCCGCGCTGGCGCCCGGCCGCGCCGTGGCGCAGGCCCCCGCCACCGTGGCCGCGGCGGCCAACGTCAAGCCGGCCATCGAGGAGCTGGCGGCCCAGTTCGAGCGCGCGGGCGGCGGAGCGCTGCGCCGGGTGTTTGGCTCCTCGGGCAACTTCGTCGCGCAGATCCTGCAGGGCGCCCCTTTTCACCTGTTCGTCTCGGCCGACGAGGAGACGGTGTTCCGCGTGGCCGAGGCCGGCCGCACGCTGGGCGGCGCGGCCGACCGTGGCCGCGTCTATGCGCTGGGCCGCCTGGCGCTGCTGGCGCCGCACGGCTCGCCGCTGCCGGTGGATGCCGAGCTGCGCGGCCTGGGTGCGGCGCTGCGCGACGGCCGCGTGAGCAGGCTGGCCATCGCCAACCCCGAGCACGCGCCCTACGGCCAGCGCGCGCGCGAGGCGCTGCAGCACGCGGGCCTGTGGGATCTCGCCCGGCCGCGCCTGGTGATCGCCGAGAACGTGTCGCAGGCGGTGCAGTTCGCGCTCTCGGGCTCGGCCCAGGGCGGGCTGGTGGCGCACTCCCTCACGCTGGTGCCGGCGGTGGCGGCGGCCGGCACCGCGGCCGTGATGCCCGCGAGCTTCCACGCGCCGCTGACGCAGCGGCTGGCGCTGATCCAGGGTGCCCCCGCGGCGGCGCGCGCCTTCCACGACTTCGTGCTCGCGCCCGCGGCGCACGCCGTGTGGCGGCGCCACGGCTACACGCCGCCGGGCGCCTGACGGGTGCTGCTGCATGATCGACTGGCAGGCGCTGATCCTGAGCCTGGAGCTGGCGGCGGTGACGCTGCTGGTGCTGCTGCCGCTGGGCCTGTGGCTGGGCCGCTGGCTGGCACGCACCCCCTGGCGCGGCAAGGCCTGGATCGAGGCCCTGGTGGTGCTGCCGCTGGTGCTGCCGCCCACCGTGCTGGGCTACTACCTGCTGGTGGCCTTCGGCGGCGCCTCGCCGCTGGGGCGCGTGTTCAACGGGCTCGGCCTGCCGCTCACCTTCAGCTTTGGCGGGCTGGTGCTGGCGTCCGTCATCGTCAACATCCCGTTCATGGTGCAGCCGGTGCAGCGTGCCTTCGAGGCCATCCCGCGTGATCTGGCCGAGGCCGCCGCCTGCAGCGGCCTGGGTGGGTGGCAGACGCTGTGGCGCGTGGAGCTGCCGCTGGCCTGGCCCGGCATCCTCTCGGCCATGGTGCTGACCTTCGTGCACACCTTGGGCGAGTTCGGCGTGGTGCTGATGATGGGCGGCAGCATCCCGGGTGAAACCCAGACCATCGCCATCGCCATCTACGACCGCGTGCAGGCCTTCGACCTGCACAGCGCCGACCGCATGGCGCTGGTGCTGCTGCTGCTGTCGCTGCTGGCGGTGGCGGCGTCGTTCTTCGCCACGGCGCGGCTGTCGGCTGGAGCGCGACGTTGAGTGCGACGTTGAGCGCGCCGGTGATGGACGCCGCCGCCCAGGGCCTGGTGCTCGAGGTCGAGCAGCAGCGGCCGATGCCGCTGCACGGCCGCATCGAGGCCGCGCCGGGCGAGCTGCTGGCGCTGGTGGGCCCCTCGGGCGCCGGCAAGACCTCGATGCTGCGCGTGGCCGCCGGGCTGATGAAGCCGCAGCAGGGCCGGGTGCAGGTGGGCGGCGAGACCTGGTGCGACATCGGGGGTGATGCCGGGGAACACGGCGCGCAGCCCCTGTGGCGCCCGCCGCAGCAGCGCCACGTGGGCCTGGTGTTCCAGCACTACGCGCTGATGCCGCACCTCAGCGCCCTGGGCAACGTGGCGCTGTCGCTGCTGCACCGCCCCCGCGCCGAGCGCGAGCGCGAGGCCGCGCGCTGGCTGGCCCACGTGGGGCTGACGGACGGCTTGATGCACCGCCGGCCGGCGCAGCTCTCGGGCGGGCAGCAGCAGCGCGTGGCGGTGGCCCGCGCGCTGGCGCGCGCGCCGAAGCTGCTGCTGCTGGACGAGCCTTTCTCGGCCGTGGACATGATGGCCCGCCAGGGCCTGTACCGCCTGATCGCCGACCTGCGCCGCGAACTGGCCGTGCCCATCGTGCTGGTGACGCACGACCTGCACGAGGCCCGGCTGCTGGCCGACCGCCTGGTGGTGATGGACGCCGGCCGGGTGCTGCAAAGCGGCACGCCCGAGCTCGTGCACCGCGCCCCGCGCACGGCCCGCGTGGCCGACCTGGTGGGCATCGCCAACCGCTGGCCCGGCTGGTGGGAGGGCGGCGATGGCGCCGATCCCGGCTGGGGCTGGCTGCGCTGGGGCGATGCGGCCACGGGCGACGCGGCCGTGCGCCTGCGCGTGCGCGACAAGGGCCGCATGTCGCGCGACCGCGCGGTGACCTTCGTGATCCCGGGCGATGCGATCACGCTGGCCGACGTGCACACCGCAGGCCAGGGCGGCCACTTCGCGGCGCGCGTGGACGCCGTGCGCCACCAGGGCGAGATCACCATGGCCACCCTGACGCTGGCGGTGGCCGGCGGCCAGCCGCTGATGCTGACGCTGTCGGGCCGCGAGCGGCGCGGCCTGCAGGCCGGGCAGGCGCTGGCGGTGGTTTTCGACCTCGCGCAGGTGCACCTGATGCCGCTGCGCGCCTGAGGGCCCGGGGCGCATCCGGGCGTGCGACAGGCTCGGCCCGAACGGAGGCAGCCCCAGCTCGCCCCGAGCCCGCCGCAGGGCTCAAGCCCCTTGCAGCAGCCGCTCGCGCAGCAGGCGGTGCTGCACCTTGCCCGTGGCCGTGCGCGGCAGCGCCTCGGGTGCGATCAGCCGCCAGGCGCGCGGGCGCTTGAAGCCGGCCAGCCGCTCGCGGCACAGCACGTCGAGCTGCGCCTGCAGGTCGACCGGCGCGCCCGGGCGCGGCACCACGGCGGCGCACACGGTCTCGCCCCACTTCGTGTCGGGCAGGCCCACCACGGCCACGTCCTGCACGGCGGGGTGCTGCGCCAGCACGGCCTCGACCTCCGACGGGTAGATGTTCTCGCCGCCACTGATGATCATGTGGCTCTTGCGGTCAACGAGGTGGATGTAGCCGTCGGCGTCGCGCCGGGCCAGGTCGCCCACCGAGCACCAGGCGCCGGCAAAGCTCTCGGCCGTCTTGGCGGGGTTGCGCCAGTAGCCGTCGAAGACCCAGGGTGTGCGCGAGAAGAGTTCGCCGACCTCGCCGTCGGCCACCTCGGTGCCGTCGGCGCCCAGCAGCCGGATGGCGCCGGTGCCGGCCCACTCGCGCCCCACCGAGCCGAGCTTGGCCAGCTGCTCGTCGGGCCGCAGCACGGTCACCCAGCCGGCCTCGGTGGAGCCGTACAGCTCGAACAGCCGGCCATTGGGAAACAGCTGCATCACGCCGAGCTTGGTCTCGCGCCGCGCCGGGGCCGACGAGATGAGCAGCTTGCCCACGCGCGCCAGGTCGTGGCGCGCCTTCGTGGCCTCGGGCAGCTCGAGCATCATCACGTAGTGCGTCGGCACCAGCGAGGTGAAGCTGATGCGCTCGCGGCTGAGCGTGGCCAGCAGCGCCTCGGGGTCGAAGCTCGCGCGGTCGTCGACGACGATCTGCGCGCCCAGCATCGCAAACGTCACGCCGAAGTACAGCGAATTGGCGTGGCACAGCGGCATCACCAGCAGGCCCGTGTCGTCGCGCGTGAGGCCGAACTCCAGCGCCGTGCACAGCGCGATCAGCGCGTTGCCGCCCTGGCTGCGCATCGCGCCCTTGGGGCGGCCGGTGGTGCCCGAGGTGTACATCAGCGCGAACAGGTCGCCGGGCTGCACCGCGACGGCGGGCGGCGCGGGCGATGCGGCGGCGATCAGCGCCTCGTAGTCCTGCCAGCCCTCGTGGCCAGAGCCGGGCCGCGCGCCGTGGCCCCACAGCACCCAGGCCTGCGGCGGCACCGGCAGATCGCCGCGCAGGCCTTCCACCACGCTGCGCAGCCGGTCCTGCACGATGAAGGCCCGAGCCTCGGCGTGCTGCACGATGTAGGCCACCTCGGGCGCGGCGAGTCGGAAGTTGATCGGCACCGCCACCAGCCCGGCGCGCGACAGCGCGGCGTACAGCTCCAGCCACTCCAGCGCGTTGTACCCGAGCAGCGCCACGCGGTCGCCCTTGGCCAGGCCCAGGCCCAGCAGCGCGTTGGCCAGCCGGCTGGCGCGCTCGTCCCACTGCGCCCAGCTGAGCGCGCGCCGCGAGTCGCGTGCCGCCGGCTGCGCGGGCTGCGTGCGCGCGTGGGCGGCCACCGAGTCCGACAGCGACAGCAGCGCGGGGGCGTTCACGTGAGCCTCCGCGCCTGCTCGGCCTCGTCCCAGGCGGTGAGCGCCTGGCGGTCGGGCACCCAGCCCAGGCCCTTGCCGGCATCCGATGACAGCGCGTGCTGCGTCGTCACCACGTCGATCAGCGCCGGGCCGGTGCGGGCGGCGTGCGCCAGCGCGTCGGCAATCGCCCCGGGCAGCCGCTCGGCGTCGGTCACGCGCTCGGCGTGCAGGCCGAAGGCGCGCGCCATCGCGGCGTAGTCGCTGTACGCGAGCGTGGTGCCCACGACGCGGCCACCATAGTTCACCTCCTGGTCCAGCCGCTCGATGTTCCAGGCCGCGTTGTTGCTGACGATGAACACGCAGCGCGCGCCGTGGCGCTGCGCGCTGTCGATCTCCATGGCGTTGATGCCGAAGGCGCCATCGCCCGTGATGGCCACCACCTGCCGGCCCGGGTGCAGCAGCGCCGCAGCCACGGCGTAGGGCGTGCCCACGCCCAGGCAGCCGAAGGCGCCGGCATCGAGGTAGTGCCGTGTCTCCAGGCCCATGCGCGCAAAGCTCAGCAGGTCGCCGCCGTCGGCGATGGTGATCGCGTCGGGTGCCAGCTGCCCGCGCAGCGCCGCGAAGATGCGGTTGGGGTGGATGTGGCCGTCGGCCCCGTTGGCGGCGGTGGCCATGGCCTGCACGTGCTTCGCGGCCCGCTTGTCGTGCTCGGCGCGCAGCGCGCCGGCCCAGGCGCGGTCGAGCCCGGGCGCCGGCTCGCCCACGGCCTGCGCCAGCGCGGCCAGCGCCAGGGCCGGGTCGGCCAGCAGCTCCACCTCGCCGCGGCGGTTGTCGCGCAGTTCGTCGGCGTGGTCGGCGATGCGCAGGAAGCGCGCCGCCTTGAAGACGGCGGGCGAGCCGTAGGCCATCTGGTAGTCGAGCTTGCGGCCCACCACCAGCACGCAGTCGGCCTCCTGCATGGCGCGGGCGCGCACGGCGCCCACCACCGCCGGGTGGCCGGGGTCGACGAGGCCGCGGCTTTCCTGGGTGTCCAGGGTGACGGCGCCCGTTGCGTCGAGCAGCCGGTGCAGCGCCGCCGCGCAGCCGGCCGAGGCGCGGGCGCCGCGGCCGGTGACGACGAGCGGGCGCCGGGCCGCGCGCAGCACGGCCGCGGCCTGCGCCACCAGGCCCGCATCGGGCGCCAGCGGCGGGCGGTGCTGCGGGCGCAGGTGCTCCTCCAGCACCACCGCGGCGGGCACGGTCTCGCGCAGCACGTCGGTGGGGATCTCCAGGTACACCGGCCCCGGCGCGCCGCCGTCGCCCAGGGCCAGGGCCCAGGCCTTGTCGAGGTCGCGCACGATCTGGTCGGCGGTGCGCAGCGTGCGCGACTGCCGCGTCACCGGCGCCAGGATGTCGGCGTGGGCGATGCCCTGCAGCGGGCCCAGGTCGTCCTGCGGGCGCGGCGGGCAGCCGCCGATCAGCAGCACCGGCACGCGCTCGAGGTGGGCGTTGGTGAGGGCGGTGACGCAGTTCGTCACGCCCGGGCCGGCGGTGGCCATGGCCACGCCCACGCCGCCCGGGCCGCGGGCGTCGCTCAGCGCGGCGTGCGCGTGCGCCATGTGCACGGCCGCGCCTTCGTCGCGCACGTCGACGATCCTCACACCCAGGCGGTGCAGCCAGTCCCAGATGGGCTGGATGTGGCCGCCCTGCAGGCCGTAGATGCGGTCCACGCCACGGGCGACGAGGAAACGCGCCACCCATTCGGCGACGCTGCGGTGCGGGTTCTCGGCCATCGGGCCCTCCGGCGGTGGGCGCCCGGGGGTCGGTGGGCGCAGGTTGGGGACGGGTTACGGGAACCACGGACCGTGGAACCTTGGATGGCGAGGATTAGAACTCTGAATTCAGAGTTCAGCAAGAGGCGGTCGGCGTACACTCCCCGGCATGAAGTCGATGGCCGTGGCTCCTTCCCTGGCCGAGCAGGTGCGCGACGCCGTGCTCGACGAGATCGCCACCGGCCGCTGGCCCGCCGGCAGCCGCGTGATCCAGGAGCAGCTGGCGCAGCAGCTGGGCGTGTCGCGCCAGCCGGTGCAGCAGGCGCTGCTGCTGCTGCGCGAGCAGGGCGTGCTGCGCGAGGCGCCGGGCCGCGGCCTGGAGGTGGCGCCGCTGGTGGCCGACGAGATCGAGCAGGTCTACGAGCTGCGCGCGGTGATCGAGGGCCTGGCCGCGCGGCGCGCCGCCGAACGCGGCGCCGCCCGCGCGGCGGACGAAGGCGCTGCGCTGGTGGCCGCCGGGCGCGCCGCCGTGGCCGCGGGCGACCTGCCCGCCATGGTGGCCGCGGACCAGGCCTTCCACCGCTTCCTGTACGCGCTGTCGGGCAATGCGCTCATCGCGCCGGCCCTGGCCGCGCACTGGACGCAGCTGCAGCGCGCCATGGCCGAGGTGCTGGTGCGCGACAAGCAGCCGCGCGACATCTGGGACCAGCACGCCGCCATCCTGGCCGCCGTGGCCGCGGGCGACGGCGGCCGTGCCGAGGCGCTGGCGCGCGAGCACCTCACGCAGGCGGCGGGTTACATGCTGGCGCGGCTGCGGGCACAGGCACCCGCAGCGCCCTGAGCGGCGGCCAGGGCAGCGGCCTCAGCGGCGGCCCGGGCAGCGGCTTCAGCCCGCCTGCGCCGCCTTCTTCTTGAGCCGCCACGCATGCAGCAGCGGCTCGGTGTAGCCGCTGGGCTGCTGCTCGCCCAGGAACACCAGGTCGAGCGCGGCGCGGTAGGCGCAGCTGGTGTCCCCGTGTCCGGCCATGGGCTCGTACAGCGGGTCCCCGGCGTTCTGGCCGTCCACCACCGCGGCCATGCGGCGGAAGCTGGCGTGCACCTGCTCGGCCGTCACCACGCCGTGGCGCAGCCAGTTGGCGATGTGCTGGCTGCTGATGCGCAGCGTGGCGCGGTCTTCCATCAGGCCCACGCCGTTGATGTCGGGCACTTTGCTGCAGCCCACGCCCTGGTCGACCCAGCGCACGACGTAGCCCAGGATGCCCTGCACGTTGTTGTCCAGCTCCTGCTGCACCTCCGGCGGCGTCCAGAAGGGCACCAGCGCCACCGGCACCTGCAGGATGGCGTCGAGCAGACGCGCCTCGATCTGCGGCGCGTCGGGGCGCCGCGCGAAGGCCTCCATGCTCTGCTGCAGCGCGGTCACGTCCACCTGGTGGTAGTGCAGCGCATGCAGCGTGGCTGCCGTCGGACTCGGCACCCAGGCGGTGTTGGCGCCGGCCTGCGGGTGCGAGACCTTGTCCTTCATCATCTCGCCCATCAGGTCGGGCATGGCCCACATGCCCTTGCCGATCTGCGCGCGGCCCCGCAGCCCGCAGGCCAGGCCGATCTGCACGTTGTTGAACTCGTAGGCGCGCAGCCAGTTGGCCATCTTCATGCGCGGCTTGCGCACCATCGGGCCGGCGCGCATGGCGGTGTGGATCTCGTCGCCGGTGCGGTCGAGGAAGCCGGTGTTGATGAAGGCCACGCGGCTGGCCGCCGCGGCGATGCAGGCGCGCAGGTTGACGCTGGTGCGCCGCTCCTCGTCCATGATGCCGAGCTTGACGGTGTCCTGCGGCAGCCCCAGCAGCTGCTCGACGCGGCCGAACAGCTCGCCGGCAAAGGCCACCTCGGCCGGGCCGTGCATCTTGGGCTTGACGACGTAGACGCTGCCGGTGCGCGAGTTGTGCAGGCCCGGCGTGCCCAGCCGCTTCAGGTCGTGCAGCGCGATCGTGCTGGTGATGACGGCGTCGAGGATGCCTTCCGGGATCTCTTTGCCGTCGCCCCACAGGATGGCCGGGTGGGTCATCAGGTGGCCGACGTTGCGCACGAACAGCAGCGAGCGCCCGTGCAGCACCAGCGGCCGGCCGTCGGCGCCGGTGTAGGCCCGGTCGGCATCCAGCCGCCGGGTGAAGCGGCGCGCGCCCTTGGTGACCTCCTCCACCAGCGTGCCGCGCAGGATGCCCAGCCAGTTGCGGTAGGCCAGCACCTTGTCGGCGGCGTCGACCACGGCCACCGAGTCCTCGAGGTCGAGGATGGTCGACAGCGCCGCCTCGACCACGAGGTCGGCGACGCCGGCCGCGTCGGTCTTGCCGATGGCGTGGTTGCGGTCGATGCGGATCTCCAGGTGCAGGCCATGGTGGCGCAGCAGCACCGCGCTCGGCGCCGCGGCGTCGCCCTGGTGGCCGGCAAAGCCGGCGGGATCGGCCAGGCCGGTGCTGCCGCCGTTCTTGAGTGCCACCACCAGGCGGCCGCCCTCGACGCGGTAGCCGGCGGCGTCGCGGTGCGAGGCGCCGGCCAGCGGCGCGGCCTGGTCCAGCACCCGGCGCGCGTAGTCGATCACCCGGGCGCCGCGCACCGGGTTGTAGCCGGTGCCCTTCTCGGCGCCGCCCGACTCGGGGATCACGTCGGTGCCGTACAGCGCGTCGTACAGCGAACCCCAGCGCGCGTTGGCGGCGTTGAGGGCGTACCGGGCGTTCAGGATGGGCACCACCAGCTGCGGGCCGGCGAGCCGGGCGAGCTCGTCGTCGACGTGGGCGGTGGTGCAGGCCACGTCGGCGGGTGCCTCGACCAGGTAGCCGATGCGCTTGAGGAAGGCCTTGTACGCCGGCATGTTGCCGATCGGACCCGGGTGCGCCTCGTGCCAGGCGTCGAGCTCGGCCTGCAGGCGGTCGCGCTCGGCCAGCAAGGCGGCGTTCCTGGGCGCCAGGTCGCGCACGAGGGCGTCGAAGCCGGCCCAGAAGGCAGCAGGGTCGACACCGGTGCCGGGCAGCACCTCGTCGTTGACGAAGGCGGCCAGCGCGGCGTCGACGTGCAGGGAATGGATGGGCGTGCGCATGGCAGGTCTCCAGTCGGACAGGGTGCCGCAGGCGTCGAAGAGGACGGCTTTCAGGGCGATGGCACGAACTGTATTCAGCAACTCTCGGATGATTAAGTGGGCTTGAAGGCATTTATTCGTGCGTCCAGCACGCATAATCAGCTCTGCGATGGACCGCCTCAAGCAGATCGAATCCTTCGTGGCCGTGTCCACCAAGGGCAGCCTGACGGCCGCCGCGCTGGCCGAGGGCGTGGCACCGGCGGTCATCGGCCGCCGCATCGACGCGCTCGAAGAGCGCCTGGGCGTGAAGCTGCTGGTGCGCACCACGCGCCGCATCACGCTCACGCACGAGGGCAGCGCCTTCCTGGAGCACTGCCAGCGCCTGCTGGCCGACCTGGGCAATGCCGAGGCCAGTGTCACGGCCGGCGGCGTGAAGGCGAGTGGCCACCTGCGCATCACGGCGCCGGCCGGCTTCGGCCGCCGCCACGTGGCGCCGCTGGTGCCGGGCTTCCTGGCGCAGCACCCCGAGGTCAGCCTGAGCCTGAACCTCTCGGACCGCGTGGTCGACATCGTCAACGAGGGCTTCGACTGCGCCATCCGCGTGGGCGACCTGCCCGACAGCAGCCTGGTGAGCCTGCGGCTGGCCGACAACCGCCGCCTGTGCGTGGCCGCGCCCGACTACCTGGCGCGTGCCGGCACGCCGGCTTCACCGGCCGAACTCACCCGGCACCAGTGCCTGACGCTGAGCAGCGACGCCAGCCAGACGCGCGGCTGGGCTTTCCTGGTGGACGGCGAGCTCACGCACCTGCGGCCCAGTGGGCGGCTCGACTGCAGCGACGGCCAGGTGCTGCACCGCTGGTGCGTGCAGGGCCTGGGCATCGCCTGGCGCAGCACCTGGGAGGTCGAGGGCGACATCGCCGCCGGCCGCCTGGTGCCGCTGCTGCAAGCCTACGCCGCGCCGCCCAACGGCATCTACGCCGTGTTTGCGCAACGCCGCCACCTGCCGCTGCGTGTGCGGCTGTGGATCGACTTCGTGAAGCACAGCTTCGGCGACCCCGGTTACTGGGCCGCCGCCTGAACGGCCGGATTCAGGGCTTCTTGGCCGCCTCGTCGGCCATGCACTTGCGGATGTGGCTGGTCCTGGCGGCGCCGGCCAGTTTCTTGTCGGTGGCGCTCTTCTCGCAGGCCGCGCTTGGTGTGGGCGCCGTGTCTTTCTCGCACTTCTTGATGAAGCTGGCGCGCGCCGCGCCAGCGAGCTTCTTCTCGTCGGCCGTCTTGGCGCAGTCACCCGCATAGGCGCTGGTGGACATCAGCAGGCCGACGCAGGCGGCCATCAGGCAGGGCTTGAACACAGGGCACTCCTTGACGGGTGGGCCATCCATGGCCCGAACGGCAGCCATTGCACCAGACCGGCGCGGTGCAGTCCACTGCGGCCCTGCGACAGCCGGCGTGCCGGCGCAGCGTTCAACGCCGCTGCGCCGCCGCCTCCTGCGCCTCGTGCAGCCGGCGCACCAGCACCTTGATGAAGGCCTTGTCGAAGCGGTGCCGGGTGGACAGGCCCAGCCGCTCGAGGCTGTCGGGCGTGAACGACAGGGTGGTGGCGGGCTGGGACACGAGGATGTCCACCGTGTGCCGCCGCAGCGCCGGGTTCGGCGCGAGGTAGGCCATCTCCCCCACCGTGCTGCCGGCGCCCAGGCTGGCGACGTTGCGCCCGTCCCGGTAGACGTCCACCCGCCCCTGGGTGACGATGTGGAAGCTCGAGCCCTCCTCGCCCTTGCGGTATAGCGCGTCGCCGTGGCCGTGGCGGAGCCAGGCAGCGCGGTGCACCACCTCCCAGAGCTCGACGTCACCGAAGTCGGCGAAGAACTCCAGGCCGCGAAGCAGCGTGAAGCGCTCGGAGTCCAGCACCTCCTGCTGCACGCCGCGGCCATCGACCGCGCTGCCCCGGCACTCGGCCCCGGCCGCGCTGAGGGCGTGCGCGAACGCGTCCCAGCTGGCGGGGCGCAGTTCGCGGTGCTTGGCCAGGCACTGCTCCACCAGGTCCACCAGGGCCTTGGGCAGCCCTTCGCGCAGCGCCTCCAGCGGCGGTGGCTGGACGTGGTAGATCTGGTGCATCAGCGCCGCCTGCTGCTGTGCGTCGAAGGGCGGCCGGCCGGCCAGCAGGTGGTACAGCACCACGGCCAGCGAGTAGATGTCGGCGCGACAGTCCAGCGCGTCGCCGTCGAGCTGCTCGGGCGACATGTAGGCCAGGCTGCCGACGCGGTAGACCTGGGTCTGGTCGGCGGCGGTGTTGAAGACGCTGCCGAAGTCGGTGACCTTGACGTCGGCGATGCGCTCGCCGTCGAGCCTGACGAGCAGGTTCGCCGGCTTCACGTCGCGGTGGATCAGGCCCTGGCGGAAGCAGTAGCCCAGCGCCATCGCGCACTTGAAGCCGATCTCGATGACCTGCTGCACCGGCAGCAGCCGGTCGGCGCGGCCAAAGCGGCGCAGCGTCACGCCGTCGACGTACTCCATCACCAGATAGGGCGTCTCCGGATCGGCCACCGCGTCCAGGATCTGCACGACGTTGGGGTGCTGGAGCTGGCCCACCAGCGCGGCCTCGGCGGCGAAGAAGCGCTGCTGGAAGTGCTGCTCGCGGCTGTCGGCCAGGCCGTGGCTGCGCACGCGCTTGACCGCCACCTTGCGGTTGTTGAAGGGGTCGTGGCAGAGGAAGACCTCGCTGGTGGCGCCCTCGCCGATCTTGGCCTGCACCACGTACTTGCCGATGCGCGACGGCAGCCCCGGGTCGGCGGCCGGCCCGGCGTCGGGCGTGGCCGTGGGCAGGGCCAGGGCCAGGGCGGGGAGGGCGTGACGGGACGACACAGGCTGCCGATGCTGCCCGCGCGGGCGGCGCGCGAAGCGCTGAACAGGCGGCCGTGGAGCCGCCAGTTCGACGCCCCCCCGTAGAATCCCGCCCCATGATCGAAGCCACGCAGGCCCTGCGCGACGCGCTGCAGACGGTGTTCGCGCAGCTGGTGGCCGGCACCGGCCAGGCCGCGCCCGACGCCACGTTCGAGAACCCCAGGCAGGCCAGCCACGGCGACCTGGCCATCACCGGCGCCATGGGGCTGGCGCGCGCCCTCAAGAAGAACCCGCGCGAGATCGCGGCCGAACTGGTGCAGCGCCTGCAGCAGCAGCCGGCCGTGCAGCGCTGGGTGCAGTCGCTGGAGATCGCCGGCCCCGGTTTCGTCAACCTGCGCCTGCTGCCTGCGGCCAAGCAGGCCGTCGTGGCCGAGGTGCTGGCCGCCGCCGAGTGCTTTGGCACCAGCGCCCGCCACCAGGGCCAGCGCGTGATGGTGGAGTTCGTCTCGGCCAACCCCACCGGCCCGCTTCATGTGGGCCACGGCCGCAACGCCGCGCTCGGCGACTGCATCTGCAACCTGATGCAGAGCCAGGGCTGGGAGGTGCTGCGCGAGTTCTATTACAACGACGCCGGCGTGCAGATCGGAACCCTGGCCACCAGCACGCAGGCGCGGCTGCAGGGCCGCAAGCCTGGCGACGCCGACTGGCCCGAGTCGGCCTACAACGGCGAGTACATTGCCGACATCGCCGCGGACTTTGCGGCACGCAAGTCGGTGACCGCCGACGACCGGGCCTACACGGCCAGCGGCGACGTGGCCGATCTGGACGGCATCCGCCAGTTCGCCGTGGCCTACCTGCGCCACGAGCAGGATCTTGACCTGCAGGCCTTCGGCGTGCGCTTCGACCACTACTACCTCGAGAGCAGCCTGTACGCCGACGGGCGCGTCGAGGACACCGTCAGGCGCCTGGTGGCCAGCGGCCAGACTTACGAGAAGGACGGCGCGCTGTGGCTGCGCACCACCGACTGCGGTGACGACAAGGACCGCGTGATGCGCAAGTCCGACGGCAGCTACACCTACTTCGTGCCTGACGTGGCCTACCACCTGGCCAAGTTCGAGCGTGGCTACACCAAGGTCATCAATGTGCACGGCACCGACCACCACGGCACCGTGGCGCGCGTGCGCGCCGGGCTGCAGGCGGCGGGTGCGGGCATCCCCGCCGGTTACCCCGACTACGTGCTCTACAAGATGATCACGGTGATGCGCGGTGGCCAGGAGGTGAAGATCTCCAAGCGCGCCGGCAGCTACGTGACGCTGCGCGACCTGATCGACTGGACCAGCCGCGACGCGGTGCGCTTCTTCCTCATCAGCCGCAAGTCCGACACCGAGTTCGTGTTCGACATCGACCTGGCGCTGAAGGCCAACGACGAGAACCCGGTCTTCTATGTGCAGTACGCGCACGCCCGCATCTGCTCGGTGCTGGCGCAGTACGCCGCCGGGCGCGGCATCGCGGCCGGCGATCGGCAGGCCCTGGAGCGCGACGTCGCCGCGGCGAACCTGGCCCTGCTCACCGCCGACAGCGAGGCTGCGCTGATGCTGAGGCTGGCCGAGTACCCGGCAATGCTGTCGTGTGCGGCGGCCGAGTTCGCGCCGCACGATGTGGCCTTCTACCTGCGCGACCTGGCCGCCGCTTTCCACGCCTACTATGCCGCCGAGCGCTTCCTCGTCGACGACGCGCCGTTGGCGCGTGCGCGCATGGCCCTGCTGGCGGCCACCGCGCAGGTCCTGAAGAACGCGCTGGCGGTGCTGGGCGTGTCCGCGCCCCGGGCCATGCACCGCGAGTCGCCCCCCCAGGGAGCTGTGGCATGAACCAGAAGGGCGGCTTCACATTGGGCCTGGTGGTCGGGCTGCTGATCGGCCTGGTGCTGGCGCTGGCCGTGGCGCTGTACATCACCAAGGCGCCGATGCCCTTCATCGACAAGGTGCCGCAGCGGACGGCCGAGCAGGACCAGACCGAGGCCGCGCGCAACCGGGGCTGGGACCCCAATGCCGCGCTCGGTGGCGCGGCGGCGCAGCGGGCTGCCAGCGCAGCCACTGCCTCACGAGCGGCCTCCTCGGTGCCGGCAGGGGCGGCTTCTGCGGTCGGGGCAGCGCCTGCCGCGCCCGTGCCGCCGGTGCGCGACCCGGCGGCCATCCTGGCCGGGCAGAGCCCCGCCGCTGCGCCCAAGACGGCGCTGTCGCCGGCCTCGGCCGCCGCGGCGGCGGAGCCGTTCGTATTCTTCGTGCAAGCCGGTGCCTACACGCGCGCCGACGATGCCGAGCAGCAGAAGGCCCACCTCGGACTGGGTGGCTGGACGGCCCGCGTCAGCGAGCGCGAACAGGCGGGCCGCACGGTCTGGCGCGTGCGCATCGGGCCCTTCGGCACGCGCGCCGAGGCCGACACCGAACAGCAAAAGCTCGTCGACGCCGGCATCGAGGCGCAGATCGTGCGCGTCGAAAAGCCCTGAACCCCTTCACCAACACGCCGCTTCCTGCACGGAACCGGCCGGTCCCCGCGGCACTCCATCGCCGCTGCCGTCATCCTCCCGACACAGCATTCCGACGAAAGGCTTCCTTCCATGCAACGGCGTGACTTTTCCAAGCGCATCGCGGCCGCCAGCGCCGGCCTGAGCCTGGCCTTGCACGGGGCAGCCCGGGCGCAGGGCTCGCCCCGCGAAGGCACCCACTACGTCCGGCTCGGCTCGCCCGCACCCCTGAGTCTGCCGGCCGGCAAGGCCGTGGAGGTGGTGGAGTTCTTCTGGTACGGCTGCCCCCATTGCTATGCCTTCGAGCCCGCCCTGGAGGCCTGGGTCAAGCGGCTGCCCGCCGACGTGGCTTTCCGGCAAGTCCCGGTGAGCTTCATGGCGCCCCACCAGTTCCATGCCCGGCTGTTCTACGCGATGGAAGAGATCGGGGTGCTGCCCGCGTTGCACCGCAAGGTCTTCAACGCCGTGCACCAGCAGGGCCAGCGACTCAACAGCGAAGGCGACGTCGCAAAGTTCGCCAGGGACAACGGCGTCGACGGCGACAGGCTGGTGCAGGCCATGAAGGGCTTCAGCGTCAGCACCAAGGCCACGCGGGCCAAGCAGTTGACGGATGCCTACAAGATCGACGGCGTGCCTGCGGTTGGCGTGCAGGGCCGCTTCTACACTGCGGCCTCCTTGGCAGGCAGCCAAGAGCGGGTGCTGCAGGTGGTCGACTTCCTGATCCAGTTGGCGCGTCAGAGGCCCTGACGGCCCTGGGGCGCGGCGGCAGGCCACGCAGCCTTCGGCCCCTGCCGGGCCGGGGGCTAAGCTGTGGCTATACTGAATGCAAGTTTCATGCCGCAATGATGTCGCCCCCCCGCCCGTCCATCGCGTTCCTGCTTGCCGGCGTGCTGCTCGTGGCCGGGCCGGCCTGGGCCGAGCGCACCGACCGCAAACAGCCCATGGTCGTCGAGGCCGCCCGCGACGCCGTGCTCGACCTGCAGCGGCAGGTGCTGGTCCTCACCGGCAACGTCGTTGTCTCGCAGGGCAGCATGCTGCTGCGGGCCGAACGGGTGGAGCTGCGCACGCTGCCCGACGGCTTCCGCGCCGCCAGCGCCTCGGGCAGCGCCGGCCGGCCGGCCAGCTGGCGCCAGAAGCGCGACGGCGTCGACGAGACGGTCGAGGGCACGGCCGACCGGATCGAGTTCGACGGCCGTGCCGACACGCTGCGCCTGCTGGGCAACGGCGCCGTGTGGCGGCTGCGCGGCGGCACGGTGGCCGACGAGATCATCGGCGAGCGCATCCTCTGGGACAACACGGCCGAGGTCTTCCGGGTCGAGGGCGGCGCCGCGACCGCCACCAACCCGGGTGGCCGCGTGCGTGCTGTGCTGAGCCCGCGTGCCGACCCGCCGGCCTCGGCTCCGGCCGTGCCGGTGCCGCCGCTGCAGCCCAGCCGCCAGCTCGGAGAGCGGCCCGCCGCCGCGCCGCGGTGAGCGAAACCACCGCCCCGCCCGTGCCCCAGGCCACGACCAGCCGGCTGCAGGCCGAGCGCCTGCGCAAGAGCTACGGGCCGCGGGTGGTGGTGAAAGACGTGCACCTGGCGGTGGCGGCCGGCGAGGTGGTGGGCCTGCTCGGCCCCAACGGTGCCGGCAAGACCACCACCTTCTACATGGTGGTGGGCCTGGTGCGCGCCGATGACGGCGTCATCCGCATTGACGGCGCCGAGGTGCAGAACCTGCCGATCCACCGCCGCTCGCGCCTGGGGCTGTCCTACCTGCCGCAGGAGGCCAGCATCTTCCGCAAGCTGACGGTGGCCGAGAACATCCGCGCGGTGCTGGAGCTGCAGCTCGGCCCCGACGGCCGGCCGCTGGCTGAAGCGGTGATCGAGCGGCGGCTGTCGGAACTGCTGCACGAGCTGTCGATCGAGAAGCTGCGCGACTCGCCCGCGCCGGCCCTGTCGGGCGGCGAGCGGCGGCGCGTGGAGATTGCGCGCGCCCTGGCCACCACGCCGCGCTTCATCCTGCTCGACGAGCCATTCGCGGGCGTCGACCCGATCGCGGTGATGGAGATCCAGCGGATCATCGGCTTCCTGCGATCGCGTGGCATCGGCGTGCTGATCACCGACCACAACGTGCGCGAGACGCTGGGCATCTGCGACCGTGCCTACATCATCAGCGAGGGCCGCGTGCTGGCCGAGGGCACGCCCGACGAGATCGTCGCCAACAGCGAGGTGCGCAAGGTCTACCTCGGCGAACACTTCAAGATGTGAGATGGGGCCCGGAGGCTTGTCGCTACGCGCCTTCGCCACCCCCCGGGGTGGCTCTCGCTGCCGTCCGGCAGCGCCGGGTGCACACGTGGGCTCGGCCAGGAGCCGCTCGTGAAGCCGACGCTGCAGCTGCGGCAGTCGCAGCATCTGGCGCTCACGCCACAGCTGCAGCAGTCCATCCGGCTGCTGCAGCTGTCGACGCTGGAGCTGCAGCAGGAGGTCGGGCAGTTGCTCGACCAGAATCCCTTCCTCGAACTCGAGGAGGACACGCCCGCCACACCCTACGAGACGCCGCCGGAGCGGCAAAGCGCCGACCGCCCGGCCGAGGCCGACGCCGAGCCGGCCGAGGGCGCGGCTGAGCTCGGGGCCGAGGAGTTCGGCACCGCGCTGCGCGACGACTGGGAGAACGGCACCGAGGGCGATGACTTCGACGGCATTCGCGAGATCCCCTCGGGCAGCGTCGCCGCGGGCGAGGGCGACGACGACGGCGAGGCGCACGACCGGCGAGCCGCTGCCGGCAGCCTGCAGGATCACCTCCGCGCCCAGCTCGTGGGCCTGCGTCTTCAGCCGGAGGACCTGGCCGCGGTGGCGGTGCTCATCGAGTCGCTCGACGCCGACGGCTATCTGGCCGACCCGCTGGAGGAAGTGGCCGAACGCCTGGCCGAGATGCTGGGCTTGGACGACCCCGGGGCGCGGGAGCAGCTGGTCGACCGGCTGCGCATCGGCCTGTGCATGCTGCAGAGCCTGGACCCGCCCGGCGTCGGCGCGCGCTCGCTGCCCGAGTGCCTGAAGCTGCAGCTCAAGGCCCTGCCGCACGGCGCGGCGCGCCAGGTGGCGCTGCGCATCGCCGAGCAGTATCTCGAACCGCTGGCGCGGCGCGACTACCGGCGGCTGGCCGCGCTCACCGGCAGCCACGAAGACACCGTGCGCGAGGCCCACGAGCTGATCCGTCGCTGCGAGCCCAAGCCCGGCCGGCCGTACACCGCCGCCGAGGCCAACGTCATCGTGCCCGACGTGATCGTGCGCAAGACCGGCCGCGGCCTGGCCGTGACGCTCAATGCCGACGTCATGCCCAGGCTGCGCATCAACGACCTGTATGCGCAGGCCGCCAAGGGCCTGCGCGGCGGCCATGCCAATCCGGGACTCTCGTCCAGGCTGCAGGAGGCGCGCTGGTTCATCAAGAACATCCAGCAGCGCTTCGACACCATCCTGCGTGTCAGCCAGGCCATCGTCGAGCGGCAGAAGGGCTTCATGCAGCACGGCCCCATTGCCATGAAGCCGCTGGTGCTGCGCGAGATCGCCGACGAGCTGGGCCTGCACGAAAGCACCATCTCGCGCGTGACGACGGCCAAGTACATGAACACGCCGCAGGGCACTTTCGAGCTGAAGCACTTCTTCGGCTCCAGCCTGTCCACCGACGCTGGCGGCAACACCAGCAGCACCGCCGTACGGGCGCTGATCCGGCAGTTCGTCAGCGCCGAGGACGCCGGCAAGCCGCTGTCGGACAACCAGCTCAGCGCCATGCTCGAGGAGCAGGGCATCCAGGTGGCGCGCCGCACCGTGGCCAAGTACCGCGAGGCGCTGAAGATCGCGCCCGCCGGGCTGCGCAGGCAGGCCTGAGAAATGCTGTTCCTGCCCTGTGCCGGCGGTGTCGAGCGCCTGCTGGCCGACGAGGCCGCGGTCATCACCGGAGGCCGCTGCGAGGCCGCGCGCGGCGGCGTCTGGGTCGACGCGCCCGAGGGCGACGAGTCCGCGGCGATGCGCCTCAACCTCGAAAGCCGCCTGGCCACGCGCGTGCTGCTGCCGCTGGCCGACGGGCCCTACCGCGACGAGCACGATCTGTACGCGTTGGCCCGGCGCGTCGACTGGGAGCGCTGGCTCACGCCCGAGCACTCGCTGCGTGTCGACGTGCAGGCCATGAAGAGCCCACTGAAGAGCCTGAACTTCGCCGCGCTGCGCATCAAGGACGCCATCTGCGATGCGCTGCGCGAGCGCCACGGCGCGCGCCCGAGCGTCGACACCCACCGGCCCGACCTGCCGGTGGCCCTGTTCGTCGGCCCCGACCACGCCACGTTGTACGCCGACACCTCGGGTGAGCCGCTGTTCAAGCGGGGCTGGCGCGAGGCCACCGGCGAGGCGCCCCTGAAGGAAACGTTGGCCGCGGCGATGCTGGCCGCCATCGGCTGGCAGGGCCGCGCGGCCGATGGCCCCCTGCTCGACCCCTGCTGCGGCGCCGGCACCATCGCCATCGAGGCGGCACAGCTGGCCTGCGGCATCGCGCCGGGCGGCCAGCGCCCCTTTGCGTTCGAGCGTCAGCGGCCCTTTGCCACGCCGCCGCTGCGCGCGGCCTGGGCGGCGATGCAGCAGCAGGCCCGCGCGCGCGTGCACGCGCCGTCGGTGCCGGTGTTTGCCGGTGATGTGAGCTTTCGCATGACCGACTTCGCCACCCGCAACGCCGAGCGCGCCGGGGTGGCCGGCGCCATCGAGTTCAAGACGGCGGATGCGCAGCAGCGCCCGCCACCGTCGCCGCAGGGCACGATCCTGATGAACCCGCCGTACGGCGAGCGCATCGCGCCCAAGGGATCCGGCGTCGGCACGGGCCAAGTGGTCTCGCGGGGGCTTGAACACGCGGCCCGGCCGGGCCGCGAGGGCTTCGAGGGCGGCGGCAGCTCGGCCGAGTTCTTCGGCGGCCTGGCCACGCACTGGAAGCGCCACCACGCGGGCTGGACCGCCTGGCTGCTGAGCCCGGACATGAAGCTGCCCGGCCTGGTGCGCATGAAGGAGTCGCGCCGCGTGCCGCTGTTCAACGGCGCCATCGAGTGCCGCCTGTTCCGCTTCGACATCACGGCCGGCGCCGGGCCGGGCCGCGGCGCTCGACCCGGCTGAGCCCGACGGCGCGGCTCGGGCCTATGATCCCGCCGCCCATGCTCAACGTCTTCTCGCTCACCCACGGTCGGCTCTTCCAGGAGGAGATCGACAGCACCGATGCGCTGGCCCGCGCCCGCCCGGTGTGGGTGGACCTGGAGGCCCCCAGCGGCGACGAGACGCGTTGGGTGGAGGGGCGCTTCGGCCTGACGATCCCCAAGGACGCCGTCGACGATGACCTCGAGGAGTCGGCACGCTTCTACGAAGAGGACAACGGCGAGCTGCACATCCGCTCCGACTTCCTCATCGACAACGACGAGGGCCCGGCGCGCAATGTGCGCGTGGCCTTCATCCTGCATCAGGGCGTGCTGTTCTCGATCCACGCCGAGGACCTGCCGGTGTTCCGGCTGCTGCGGCTGCGTGCGCGCCGCATCCCGGCGCTGATCGAGGACGCCAAGGACGTGCTGCTCAAGCTCTACGACGCCGACGCCGAGTACTCGGCCGACGCGCTGGAAGGCATCTACGACAACCTCGAGCGGGTCAGCGCGCGCGTGCTGCGCCAGGACGTCGACGACCGCGCCGCCGCCGAGGCGCTGGCCGCCATCGCCCGCGAGGAAGACCTCAACGGCCGCATCCGGCGCAACGTGATGGACACGCGGCGCGCGCTCAGCTTCATGATGCGCAGCCGCATGCTGGGCGCCGAGCAGTTCGAGGAGGCACGCCAGATCCTGCGCGACATCGACAGCCTCGACAGCCACACCGCGTTCCTGTTCGACAAGATGAACTTCCTGCTCGACGCGACCGTGGGCTTCATCAACATCAACCAGAACAAGATCATCAAGATCTTCTCGGTGGCCAGCGTGGCGCTGCTGCCGCCGACGCTGATCGCCAGTGTCTATGGCATGAACTTCGCGCGCATGCCCGAGCTGGCCTGGCCCTGGGGCTACCCGTTCGCGCTGGGGCTGATGGCGCTGTCGGTGGCCGCGCCCATCATCTACTTCCGGCGCAAGGGTTGGCTGCGCTGAGAGGCGCAGGGCCGGGTGCTGAAAGCGAACGGCGGTATAACCCAGCGATCGACAGGGAGTGCCGATGCGTCACCCAGTACCCGCCCCGATGAAGAAGTCTCGGCGCGCCGCCAGGCGCGCCCTGGCCCTGGCCGTGACGGCCGCCGCCGCCGTGCTGCTGGCGCCTGCGGCCCAGGCCCAGTTCAGCATGGTCCCGGCGCCCACGTGCAAGGAGCCGCAGCCCTCGCAACAGGAAGTCGAGCGGGAGTTCCGCATCGACGCCGCGCGCCACCTCTACAACTGCTTTCCCATGCGCGTGCACCGCGGCAAGCTACCCCCGCTGCTGCATGGCGTGATGATGGTGGAGATCGAGCTCGACGCGCAGGGCAACGTGGTCGACGTGGGGGTCATCCGGCGGCCGGCGGCCGACGAAGTCAGCCCCTGGATCCTGGCCTTGATCCGCAAGGCCAGCCCCTACCCGGCACCGGTCAAGCTGGCGGCCGGTGGCGGAAAGGCGAAGTTCATCGAGACCTACTTCGTCGACAAGTCGGGCCAGTTCCAGACCCACACGCTCACCGAAGGACAGCGCGACAGGTGAGCGACGGCGGTCGCCGGTCCCGCATGGCGATGCATCAGGAAGCGGCCCTGCGCCTAAGCCAGCGCATCAGCCCGCCCAGCACCGGCAGCTTCTCGTAGAGCTCCTCGGCGGCGTCCCAGTAGTCGCGGTGCTCGGTGATGCGGGCGTCGGCGCCGAAGCGCAGGTGCGAGCCGCCGCGGACGCGCTGTTCACCGCGCTTGAAGCGCCGCATGCGGAACACGAAGTCCCAGGCGAGGAAGGCCTGCTCACCCTGCACGACGACGTCGCGCACAATGAAACGTGGCTCGTCGAGCGAGTCGAACATGTGGTGAAAGATGCCGGCCACGGCCTCCACGCCGACGACCTCGTTGAAGGGGTCCTTGAAGCGGATGTCGGCGGCGTAGAAGCGGCCGAGTTGCGGCAGGTCCTCGCGCTTGAGCTGTTCGAAGTAGGCCACGAAGGGTTTGAGGTCGGCCGGTGCGGGCATCGGGCGGCGGGCCTTACAGGCCGGTGGAGCGCCGCACGGCGGCGAAGTAGGCCCCGTAGCCCAGGAGGCGCAGGCCCTTGAGGAACAACGTGAAGCGCTTTGGGAAGTGGATCTCGAAGTCCCCCGCCTCCCAGCCGCGCACGATGGCCTCGGCAGCTGCATCGGGCGTGATGAGCGCCGGCATGCGGAAATCGTTGCCCGCCGTCAGCGGCGTCTCGACGAAACCGGGGTTGATGACCGAGATGCCCACGCCTTCGGGCGCAAGGTCCAGGTACAGGGTCTCCGCCAGGTTGATCAGCGCCGCCTTCGTCGGCCCGTAGGCCAGTGACTTGGGCAGGCCGCGGAAGCCGGCCACGCTGCTGACGAGGCTGATGTGCCCACCGGCCGCGCCAGCGCCCACGCCGCCAGGCGCGTCCGTGGCCCCGCGGGCCTGCCGCAGCAGCTGCGGCAGCAGCACGTCCAGCATCACCAGGGCGCCGGTGTAGTTGACGGCCATGTGGGCCTTGGCGATGGCCAGGTCGAAGGCCTGCGCGCGCATCGGCGTGTACATGCCGGCGCAGTAGCAGGCCAGATCGACGCGGCCGTGGCGGGCCACGATCTGCGCCACGGCGTCGCGCATCGCGGCCTCGTCGGTTGCGTCCAGCGCCATGGCCTCGGCGCCCGGGTGCTCGGCGACGAAGCGGTCGAGGGCGTCCTTCTTGCGCGCCGAGACGATCACCCGCGCACCGGCCGCATGCAGGCGCGCCGCGGTGGCACGGCCGATGCCGGTGGACGCGCCCACCATCCAGACCACGCGGCCGGTCCAGGTGTCGATGCGGGGGTTCAAGGGCATGGGCTACTTCTTGGTGAACGACAGCGTCACTTCACCGAGCCGGATGCCGAACTTGCTCATCTCGGCTTTGTTCAGCATCACCTTGTCGTCGACCAGGTACATCCAGTCGTCAAACTGAACATCGTAGACCTTGTCGTCCACCGGCAGGGCCAGCGTGTAGCGCCAGTTCAGTGCGTTGCCGGAGCTCACGCCGGTGGCCACACCCACGACGTCGTCGGCACGGCCTTCCCAGCGGCCGTTGCCGAGGTCGGTGAGCCGCCAGACGCGGCGTTCGGTCTTGCCGTCGCTGTAGATGAAGCGCTCGTCGAGCACGCCCTGGTTGCCGTTCCAGGTGCCTGTCATCTGCACGATGAAGCGGCGCGCGACCTTGCCGCTGCGGTCGGTGAAGATGCCGTGCGCGACGAGCTCGCCGTTGAAGTAGGTCTTCAGGTCGAGCACGGGCTTCTCGGCGGCGTAGTCGGCCGGCGTCGGGCTGGCGCAGCCCAGCACCAGCGCCGTGCTGGCCAGCAATGCGGCCAGTGCGCCTCGGCGCAGCGGGTCGGGGGTTCGGGTGTTCATGGTTCCTCCTTGCGGATCCACAGGGTCCAGAGCAGCGTGGTGGCGGCCAGCTTCAGCACGCAGGGCAGCAGGCAGTAGGCCAGGGTGAGCGCCTGCAGCGCCTCGGGGCTGCGGCTGCCGGGTTCGTAGCCGAAGGCCTGCAGCAGGGGCAGCGAGACACCGGCGGCCAGCGCCAGGTTGAGCTTGGTGCAGAAGTTCCACCAACCGAAGTAGGCGCCCTCCAGGCGCTCGCTGTGGCCGGCGCGCTGCACCACGCCGGCCAGCAGCGCGCCGGGCAGCGTGAGGTCGGCGCCCAGGGCCACGCCGCTGGCGATGCACACCAGGGTGTAGGCCAGCACGTCGCCCTCGCCCAGCAGCGCCGCCCAGACAAAAGCCACGATGGCCAGCACCATGCCGGCCAGCCAGGCGCGCGCCAGCCCGATCCGGCCCACCAGACGCACCCACAGCGGCATGCTCAGGGCACCGGCGGCGAAGTAGCTGGCCAGGAACAGCGGCTCCAGGGCCTTGGCCTGCAATCGGTCGCTGATGAAGAACAGCACCAGCGTCGCCGGGATGGCGCTGGCCACGCCGTTGACGAGATAGATCAGCAGCAGGCGGCGGAACGCGCCGACGCGCAGCGGCTCGGCCAAGCTGGGTGGCGCGGCCGGCACGCGGCCCAGCGCCGGCTGCGGTGCGCGTGCCAGCAGCGCCACGCCCAGGGCCAACAGCAGCGCGAACACCACCGTCGTGGCGCCCAGCCCGGCCACCGAGGGCAGCACGCTGGCCACCAGCACGCCCACCAACGCCAGGCCTTCGCGCCAGGACACGATGCGCGCGCGCTGTCCTTCGTCGCCGCCCAGCCGTGCGCCCCAGGCCTGGTGCACCACGGCCAGCACGCTGTAGCTCAGGTAGGTGACGCACAGCACCAGCGCGCACCACACGAGCAGCGCCGTCGTGCCCTCTACAAGGGGGAAAAAGAGGCCCCGGAAGCCGATCGCCAGCACCAGCGCGGCGGCGGCTGCCACCGCCATCACCACGGCTGCCGGCCTGGTGAACCAGCCGTCGGCCAGGCGCCCGATCACGGGGTCGGCGATGGCATCGACCAGGCGCGCCGCCAGCAACAGCGCACCCAGCGTGGCCAGCGGGATGCCAAACGCCGTGGCGTAGTGGTTGGGCAGCACCACGTACAGCGGCAGCGCCACGAAGGCCAGCGGCAGGCCCAGGCCGCCGTAGGTCAGCCCCTGGGCCCAGCCGCCGCGCCAGGCGGGCGCGGTCATGCCAGGCCCAGCAGGCCGCGGCGCAGCGTCGACTCGGAGGTCTGCTCGGACAGCCAGATGCCGAAGAACAGCCGCGCAAACTCAAGCTCGCGCACCTCGCCCTTGACGGCGCCGTTGATGGCAAATCGTGCACCCACCCCAGGCAGCAGGAAGCCGGTGATGCGATCGCCTTCCTTCACGTCGGGGAAGATCTGCACCATGGCGGCCAGCCAGCGCGCCGCCTCGTGGTCGCTGATTTCGCGCTGGCGGCGCATTTCCTTGAGGGAGCGCTCGGCGATCTGGCGGCCCACCAGATTGCGCAGGTAGATCAGCTCCAGGGCCAGCGGTGCGGCCGTCCAGTCGGCGCCCAGCGGCGCGGCGCCGCGCCACAGCCGGGCGTCGTAGATCGCCAGGCCCAAGAAGCGCAGGCGTCCGCTGCCCTGCAGCGTGGCGCCGGGCAAGGCGGCCGCCAATTCGGGCGGCACCGCCGCGGCCTGGGTCCAGGTGTGCGGCGCCCCTGCAGCGGCGGCGGCCAGGGCGACGAGGCAGTGGCGGCGCCGCATGGTCAGCCCTTGAGTGCCGGGTTGACCAGCGTGAATTGCACGACGTCGGTGTTGCCGGTGGCAAACGCCGCCTCGCAGTAGGCCAGGTAGAACTCCCAGATGCGCATGAATCGAGTGTCGAAGCCCAGCTGGCGCAGCGGGCCGTCCTGGGCCAGGAAGTCCACGCGCCAGCGGCGCAGCGTCTCGGCGTAGTCGGTGCCGAAGCAGCGCTCGTTGATCACCACGAGACCGGCTCTTTCGGCCTGCGTCTTGAACGCGCTGCGGCTGGGCAGCAGCCCGCCCGGGAAGATGTACTGCTGGATGAAGTCGGTGCTCTTGACGTAACGCTCGAACAGATCGTCGCGGATGGTGATGCTCTGGATGCACGCGCGGCCGCCGGCCTTGAGCTGGCGGCGCAGCGTGGCGAAGTAGCTCTCCCAGTACTCGCGGCCCACGGCCTCGAACATCTCGATCGAGCAGATGGCGTCGAAGGGCTCGTCGTTGAGGTCGCGGTAGTCCTGCAGCCGCAGGTCGGCCTGCGCGGCGACGCCGGCCGCGGCCAGGCGCTGCTGCGCGTACTCGAGCTGTTCGGTCGACAGCGTCACGCCCGTGACGCGGGCGCCGAAGTCCAGCGCCGCCGTCTCGGCCAGGGCGCCCCAGCCGCAGCCGATCTCCAGCAGCCGCTGGCCCGGCTGCAGGCCGCACTCGTCGAGCGCGCGCCGCACCTTGGCCCTCTGTGCCTGGGGCAGCGGCTGGGCCAGGTTGCCGTCGAACAGCGCACTGGAGTAGTTCATCGTCTCGTCCAGCCACAGGCGGTAGAACGGGTTGCCGATGTCATAGTGCGCGTGGATGTTCTTGCGGCTGCCCTGGCGCGAGTTTCGGTTCAGCAGGTGCTTGAGTCGGTGCGCCAGCGAACCCCACCAGGTGCCGTAGATCACCTGCTCGACGGCGTCGCGATTGGCGATGAAGAGCTTGAGCAGCGCCACCAGGTCGGGGCTGCTCCAGTGGCCGGCGATCCAGCTCTCGGCAAAGCCGATGTCGCCGCTCTTCAATGCGGCGCCGCAGACCTGCCAGTCCAGCAGGCGCATCGCCGCGCGGGGTTCGGCTCCGTGGCCCAGGCGGGCCTGGCTGCCGTCGGGGAACTGCAGGTCCAGTGTGCCCTGCTGCAGACCCTGCAGCAGGCTGAGCACGGCACGCGCCGCGGCGGGGGCCGTGGCGGGCAATTCGAAGCGACCGGCGGTGGAGGTGGTGGACAGGCTCATGGCGTCGACGATCCGGAAGAAAACGGGCCCTAGCGCGTGACGAAACGCTCGGGCGGCGTGGGCTTGCTGAAGAAGGGCACACGCTTGGCGAACAGCCTCAGCGCCTGCCAGTGGATGCGAGCGATGACGCCGAGCGTCATCAGCGGATGGCCCCAGAAGGCGCGCCGCACCGTCGCGGGCGTGATGGGCTCGAGCGTGCCGGAGACGCTGGTCTGCAGCAGCGCACCAGCGTCGTCGTCGTGGTCGACGCGCGCCACCACGCGGCTGGCGGTGCGCATGAAGCGGAAGCGGTAGCGGCCCTGGACGCTGCAGAACGGCGAGACATGAAACACCTTTTCCGCCGTGAGCTCGCGCCCCCAGGCCAGCTGAGGCCCGGTGAGCAGGTAGCAATGGCGTTCGCCGAAGGTGTTGTTGACCTCGGCCACCACGGCCGCCAGCGAGCCGTCGGCGCGGTGGCAGTGCCAGAAGCTCACCGGCTTGAACACGTAGCCCAGCACGCGCGGGTAGGTGTGCAGCCAGATCTCGCCGTCGGCGTCGTGCACGCCCTCGCCGGCCAGCAGCTCGGTGAGCCAGGCGCGCGCGTCGCTGCGGCCGTCGCCGTGGTCGGCGTCGTGGAACGACAGCCAGCCGAAGCCGTTGCGCGGCAGCCCCGGTACGCCTTCGGGCGCCATCGCGTGCATCGGCAGCATGAGGAAGTAGGTGCCGTAGCGGAACGCGTTGACGCGCGGCCGCAGCCGCCGGTGCAGCACGACGCCGCGGCCGAGCATCGGCACGGCCTTTGTCAGGCTGGGGCCGGCCGTGTCGCTCACGCGGCGGCCTTCCCATCCGCCGCGCGCCAGCGCGCGCGCAGCCCCTCGACCACCGACAGCGCCGACATCAGGCCGTCTTCGTGGAAGCCGTAGCGCGCCCAGGCCCCGCAGTACCACAGGCGCGATCGGCCCTGGATGCCGGGCAACTCACGCTGAGCGGCCACCGCGGCCCGATCGAACACCGGATGCGCGTAGGCGAACTCGCGCAGCACGTGCCGCGAGTCGGGCTCGTGGGCCGGGTCGGGATTCAGCGACACGATCACCGGTTGCCGCCAGGGCAGCGGCTGCAGCCGGTTGATCAGGTAGTGCAGGCACACGGCGGCCTGCTCGCGGCCGGCATCGGCAGCGCGTGCGTAGTTCCAGGCCGCCCAGGCCCGGCGGCGCCGCGGCAGCACCGAGACGTCGGTGTGCAGCACCGCGCGGTTGGGGTGGTAGCGGATGGCGCCGAGCACGCGCTGCTCGTCGGCCGTGGCATCGGCCAGCAGCGCCAGCGACTGGTCGGCGTGGCAGGCCATCACGACCTCGTCGAAGCGCTCGCTGCCCTGGTCGGTGGCCACCATCACGCCCGAGGCACCGCTGGCCGGGGGCAGCCGACGCACCTGTCGAACCGGGGTGTTCAGCCGTGCGTCGGCGATCGAGCCCAGCATGCGCTGCACGTAGTTCCGCGAGCCGCCGGTCACCGTGTGCCACTGGGGCCGGCGGCTCACCTGGATGAGGCCGTGGTTGTGGCAGAACCGGATCATCGTGCCGATGGGGAAGCGCAGCATCTGGTCGGTTGGGCAGCTCCAGATGCAGCCGATCATTGGCAGGAAGTACCACTCCCGGAAGGCGCTGCCGAAGCGGTGGCGGTCGAGGAAGTCACCGATGGGCTCCTGCAGCTCGGCTTCGGCGTCGCGCCGGGCGATGTCTGTGCTGAGCTTGTTGAAGCGCAGCAGGTCCGCCAGCATGCCCAGGAAGCGCGGACGCAGCAGGTTGCGCTTCTGCGCGAACACCGTGCCGAGGTTGCTGCCGCTCCATTCCAGGCCGTCCTGGCGCGCCTGCACCGAAAACGACATGTCCGAGCGCGCCGTCTCGACGCCGAGCTCGGCGAACAGGCGGATCAGGTTCGGGTAGGTGCGCTCGTTGAAGACCAGGAAACCGGTGTCGACACCGTGCGTGATGCCATCGAGCGTGACGTCGACCGTGTTGGCATGACCGCCGAAGTGGGGGCCGGCCTCGAACAGGGTGACCTGCGTCGGGTGACCGGCGTCGCGCACCAGCGTGTAGGCCACCCCAAGACCGGCGATGCCGGAGCCGATGACGGCGACGCGCTTCATGCCACAGCGCCGCCGAGCCGGCGAAAGAAAGCTGTCGTGCGGCGCCCCCGGGCGAACGAGGGAGGGAGGGAGGAGGAGGAGAACCGCCCGGGGATTGCAGCCGGCTTGGCCGGCCGTCCGCACGACAGGGAAACGTGGACTGCCCGGCACCGCTCGAGCACCGGGGTGCTGATTGAGAGGGTCAGTCGTCGGGAAAGTTCCACCTCCCCCGGGTGCCACGCACAAAAAACTTTTGTCAGCAGCGATCCCCGGCGGCACGGCCGATGCAGGCGATGACGGAAACGGGTTCGGGGCGTTGTGGTCATGAGGGCCTTCGCGCAAGGGCAGCTGCTGGGGTGAGCGGAGCTGCGCCAAAACAATAACTATACAGTCGTTCCATGACTAAGCGGTATTCAACCCCATTCGGGCCGCTGTGTAAACCCTTGGAAAGCCCCAGGCCCAACTGTGGCAGGATCCGGCACTTCGGACATTTGTCTTGTTCAAAGCGTGTCGGCCTTGCTTCATCTGCCGAGTTCAGGCCCGTCGTGGGCCATTTGTCCAGGACGCAAGAGTGGCGCCGGCCGTAGGCGCCGCAGGATGTGCGTTTGTTGGGGGACTCCTTGAACGACCGCGCCCGCCAGGCTGCCATCACTTTGTCGATCGCTGCCGTCGAGCGCGACACCGGCCTGAGCAAGGACACGCTGCGCGTCTGGGAGCGCCGCTATGGCTTCCCGAACCCCGGCCGCGATGCGCTGGGCGAGCGTGCCTACACCCTGGCTGACGTCGAAAAGCTTCGCATCATCAAGCGGCTGCTCGACGCCGGACACCGCCCGGGCCGCGTCGTCACGCAGCCGCTGGAGCAGCTGCAGGCCATCAGCGAACAGACGGTGGACCAGCCGTTGCGGGCGTCGGAGCTGGCCCTGGGCGCCGACGACCTGCGCGAGCATCTGGCGCTGATCCGCAACCACGAGGTGCCGCGCCTGCGCAGCCAGTTGTCGCGGCTGCTGTCGCGGGTGGGCGTGGCGCGCTTCGTCAACGAGGTGGTGGGGCCGCTCAACGCCGCTGTGGGCGACGCCTGGCTCCGCGGTCAACTCGAGGTCTTCGAGGAGCACCTCTACACCGAGGCCGTGCAGGTGGTGTTGCGCACCGCCATCGCCAGCGTGCCCGAGCCCGTCAGCGCCGCGCCGCCGCGGGTGCTGCTGACCACCTTCCCTGGCGAGCCGCACGGCCTGGGCCTGCTGATGGCCGAGGCGGTGCTGGCGCTGGAGGGTTGCCGCTGCGTCAGCCTGGGCACGCAGACGCCCTTGTGGGACATCGCGCTGGCCGCCAGCGCGCTGCACAGCGACATCGTTGCGCTCAGCTTCACCGGCTGCATGAACCCGAACCAGATCGTCGACGGCCTGGCTGAGCTGCGCGTCAAGCTGCCAGCCGGCGTGCGGCTGTGGGCCGGCGGTGGTGCCCCGGTGCTGCACCGTCGGCCGGTGGCCGGCGTGGAGCCGTTTTCGTCGCTGGTCGAGGTGCCGGCGGCACTGCGGCGGGCAGGCGAGTCCGCCTGAACGCCCGAGCGCCCGCGGTGCCATCGGCCCGGTGTCGGCAGCTTGACGCGGATCCCATCCCTAGAATCTCGACCCTCTGCCACGACGTCGCGCCACCGCGTTCGCCCATGCTTTACCCCGAACTCTTCAAGCAGCTCGAAGCCGTGCGCTGGAACATGGAGTCCGACATCCCCTGGGACCGCTTCGACGCCGGCCGTCTGAGCGAAGAGCAGGCGCAGACCATCAAGATGAACGCGATCACCGAGTGGGCGGCGCTGCCGGCCACCGAGATGTTCCTGCGCGACAACCGCGACGACAGCGACTTCTCGGCGTTCATGAGCGTGTGGTTCTTCGAGGAGCAGAAGCACTCGCTGGTGCTGATGGAGTACCTGCGCCGCTTCCGGCCCGATCTCGTGCCGACGGAGCAGGAGCTGCACGCGGTGCGCTTCGAGTTCGATCCCGCGCCGGCGCTCGAAACGCTGATGCTCCACTTCTGCGGGGAGATCCGCCTCAACCACTGGTACCGCCGCGCCGCCGAGTGGCACACCGAGCCGGTGATCAAGGCCATCTACGAGACGCTGGCGCGCGACGAGGCTCGTCATGGCGGCGCCTACCTGCGCTACATGAAGCGCGCGCTCAACCGATTCGGTGACGAGGCGCGCGCGGCGTTTGCCAAGGTGGGCGTGCTGATGGCCAGCGCGCGCCGCACGGCCCAGGCGCTGCACCCGACCAACCTGCACGTCAACGCGCAGCTCTTCCCGCGCGACACCATCCAGAGCCGTCTGCCCGATCCGGCCTGGCTCGAGCAGTGGCTCGACAAGCAGATCCAGTTCGACGCCGTGTGGGAGAACAAGGTCGTCGAGCGCATCCTGCACAACATGGGCCTGCTGATGGAGCGCAGCTTCGCCAGCGTGCAGGAGCTCAACCGCTTCCGCAAGGAAGTGGCGGCGCAGCTGGCGCTGCGTGCCGCGGCGGCGCCATCGGCCGCCTGAGCTTCAAGTTGATCCGGCTTCGGCGGGCACCTTGACCCGCGGGGGGCCGGCTCGCCGCAGCCCGGCCCTGGGGCCGCTCAGGCGGAACGCGCTGCGGCCGCGGCCTCCTGGTCGCGCTTGCGGTCGGCGTTGACGCGCTGCACCGAGGGCCGCAGGCCCATCAGCTTGAGGTGCGCCTTCCAGTCGATGCCGGCGGCGGCCACCAGGTCGTCGCCGTAGACGGCCTTGGTGGCGCCGGCCACCGTGGGCAGCGTGGCATAGGCCGCACAGTCGGCCACCGTGAAGGTCTCGCCCGCGGCGTAGGGTGCAAAGCGGGCCAAGCGCTTGAGCGCTGCCAGGTTGCGCTCGAGCTGCTTCTTCACCCGCGCTTGCGTGGTGTCGTCGACCGTGCCGCCGAAGTAGGCCTGGGCATAGAGGTCGCGGCCCACCAGCTCGACGTACAGCTCCATGAAGGCGCACAGCTCGCGCACCTTGGCGGCGGCCAGGGCGTCAGCCGGCACCAGCGGTGGGCTCGGGTGGGCCGCTTCGAGGTAGTCGCAGATCACCTGGCTCTCGCACAGCGCGCTGCCGTCGGGCAGGCGCACGAACGGGATCTTGCCCAGCGGCGACGCGGCCAGGATGGCCTCGTCCCGGGAGCGCGTCGGCACCACCTCCTCGGTGAACGGCAGGCCCTTTTCAAGCAGCACCAGCTTCACCTTGCCATAGTAGTTGGACAGCGTCATGCCGCACAGCGTGATCATGGGGTCGTCTCCGTCGGTGGCTTTCGAGGTTGCGCAGTCTAGGCAGCGCGCGGTGCCGGGGCTGTCGCGCGGTTGACGAGCCAGATGCCCGCGCACACTGCCACCAGCGCCACACCCAGGCGCAGCGTCAGCGGCTCGTCCAGCAGCCCCACGCCGGCCAGCAGCCCGAACACGGGCGTGAGCAGCGTGAACGCCGACACCTTGGTGGCCACGTAGTGGCGCACCAGCCAGAACCAGGCCAGGTAGCTGGCAAAGGTGACGACGGCCACCTGGAACACCAGCGCCCAGGCGACCGTGGCGCTCAGCCGGGAGGGCCAGGGCTCGCCCAGGGCCAGGGAAGCGGCGGTCAGCGCCACGCCCGACAGCACCAGCTGGTACAGCAGCGTCTTCTCGGGCAACGCGGTCGACAGCCGGGTGGCGCGCAGCACCAGCGTCGTGGCGCCCCAGAGCACGGCGGCGGCGATGCCGAGCAGGTCGCCGAGCCACTGGCGCGGCCCGACGGCCGGTGAGACGAAGCCCTCGGCAAAGGCCCAGACCACGCCACCGAAGGCCACCACGAGCCCAGCCCACTGCGCCGGTGCCAGCCGTTCCTGGCGCGAGATCAGCGGCATGCCCAGCGCCACCACGAAGGGCGCCAGGTACAGGAACACCGCCATGCGCGAGGCGCTGGTGTACTGCAGCCCGATGAAGATGCACGCGAACTCCAGCGCGAACAGCACGCCGGCCGCCAGGCCCGGCAGCCCCGTGCCGTCGCGCCCGAACACCGCCAGGCCGCGCCAGCGGGCCCAGGCCAACAGCAGCAGCGCCGCGCCCAGCGAGCGCACGCCGCTCTGCAGCAGCGGCGGCACCTCGGCCAGCGAGACCTTGGCGGCCACCTGGCTCAGGCCCCAGGTGGCGCAGCAGACCACCAGCGTGACCAGGGCGACGGCGTCGAGCGTGGCTTTGCGGGATGTGATCATGGGCCGCGATTCTGGTGCCAGACCAGGGCCGCGGCCGCGCAGACGAAGCCGGCCACTGCGCCCGTGGTGTGACCCACTGGCGCCAGCGCAATGTCCCAGCCGCTGGCCTGCTGCAGCACTTCGGCCCAGGGCCTTTCGCTGAGCAGCTTGATGACCAGGCCCAGCAGCATGGCCGCGCCCACGCCGCGGCGCACACCGCGTGCGTGGACCACGAGCCACAGGGTGGCCACCGCCATGCCGGCGTGCAGCACGCCCGACAAGCCCCCGTAGTGCGCCAGCTCGGGCCGCAGCAGCAGGCCCAGGTGCGTGAGCGGCCAAGCCGCCAGCCAGGCCCATGCCGCCGCGCGCGGCAGCACGGCAGCCCAGCCGAAGGCCGTCACCAGCGCGGCGGCGCCCAGGTTGGCGAGCAGGTGGCCTTCGCTCCAGTGCACGAAGGCGGCGGTGAGGGCACGCCAGGGCTCGGTGAGCGCGAGTCCGGGCTGCCAGTCCAGCCTGGCTGCCGGCAGCGGCCAGGCCAGCAGCGAGCCCACGGCCAGCACGGCCCCCACCACGATCCACCCCCGGGTGTCGGGCCGGCGGGGCGCCACCGCGGGTTCAGCCAAACACGGCCTTCCACAGCGCCCGCACGGCCTCGGCCTGCGGGGCCAACGCGGCGGCGGCCTCGCCTTCGAACTGCGTCGCCCGCTCGTCGAGCCGCGCGCGGTGCTGTGCGCGGCGCAGCTCACGGTAGGCGTCGGCTGCGGCGAGGCCAACCCCGCCGGGCAGCAGGCCGGCGGCCTCGGCGCGATGCAGCAGCGCGATGTTGCCGGCGTTGTCGAGCAGCGCCGCGTGTGTGCCGCCGTGGGCCAGCACCAGCGCCTGCACCGCGAACTCGACGTCGACCATCCCGCCCGCGCTGTGCTTCACGTCGAAGAGCCCTTCGCGCACCGGGCGCGCCGCGCGCATCCTCTCGCGCATCGCCAGCACCTCGGCCTTGAGCGCCGGCACGTCGCGTGGCGCCGTCAACACGGCGCGGCGCGCGGCTTCGAAGCGCGCCGCCACGGCCGGGTTGCCGGCGCAGAAGCGGGCGCGCGTGAGCGCCTGGTGCTCCCAGGTCCAGGCGGTGTTGCTGCCACGGCCGGACTGGTAGCGCTCGAAGGCCGCCAGGCTGGTGACGAGCAGCCCCGAGTTGCCGTTGGGCCGCAGCGCCGTGTCGATGTCGAACAGCTCGCCCGCCCCGGTGCGCAGCGTCAGCCACGTGATCAGCTTGCGCACGTAGGCGCCGTAGACCTCTTGCGCACGCTGCGCCGTGGCGTCGTCGACCTCGCCGTCGTCGTACAGGAACACCACGTCGAGATCGCTGCCGTAGCCGAGCTCCTTGCCGCCGAGCTTGCCGTAGGCGATGACGGCGATGCCGGGCTCGGCACGATGGCGCGTCTTGAGCAGCGCCCAGCTCCATCGCAGCGCCTCCTCGAGCACGGCGTCGGCCAGCGCGCTCAGGTCGTCGGCCACCTGCTCGACGGTCAGCTCGCCCTCGACGTCGCGCACCAGTGTGCGGAAAACCTCGGCGTGGTGCGCGTGGCGCAGCGTGTCGAGCAGCTTCCCCTCGTCGTCCTCGCCGCTGCGCTGCCAGGCGGCGCGGCGCGCGGCGAGCTCGGTGCGGAAGGCGGCGGCGTCGAAGCGCTGGTGCGCCAGCCGCTGGTCGGCCAGCTCGTCGATGACGCCCGGGTGGCGCATGAGGTACTGCATCGGCCAGCGTGCCAGGCCCAGCAGGCGCAGCAGGCGCAGCTGCACCTCGGGCCGCTCGGCCAGCAGGGCCAGGTAGCTCTCGCGCCGCAGCAGCGGCTCGACCCAGTCGACGAAGCGCAGCGCTGCGGCTTCGCTGCAGCGGCCCTCGGCCATGGCACGGCCGGCGCGCTGCATCAGCCGGCCCAGGCGCAGGCGGCTGTCGTCGCGCAGCTGCTGCACGCGCGGCGTGGCGCACCAGCTGCGCAGCCGGGTGCCCAGCCCGGCTGGCAGGCGCTCGAGCAGTTTGTCGCTGTCCACCGGCAGCGGGCCTGTGCCGCAGCTGCGGCAGCCGCCGCGCGCGGCGCCGCCGTCGGCTGCGGCACCGTCCGCGCCGGGCCGCAGCAGGGTGTCGAACTCGGCGGCGACGAACTCGCGCACGCTGCCCAGGTGATCGAGCAGCGCGCAGCAGGGCCGACCCGCCAGCGGATTGGCCAGCGCCGCCGCCGCCGCGGTGCAGCCGGCGCGCAGGCTCTCGGCGATCCAGCCGAGGTCCTCGTCGTTCACCGGCAGCAGGTGGGTCTGCTGGTCGTCGAGGAACTGGATGCGGTGCTCCACGCGCCGCAGGAAGGTGTAGCCCGCGGCCAGCCGCTCGGCCGTCTCGGCCGGCATCAGTCCGCGCTCGGCCAGGCGCTGCAGGCCCCGGAGCGTGCTGCGCGTGCGCAGCTCGGGGAACTGGCCGCCGCGCACCACGAGCATGAGCTGAACGATGAACTCGATCTCGCGGATGCCGCCGCGCGACAGCTTGACGTCGTTGGCGCGCTCGGGCCGGCCGGCGGCGCGGCGGTGGGCTTCGTCGCGGATTTTCTGGTGCAGCTGGCGCAAACCCTCGAACACGCCGTAGTCCAGGTAGCGGCGGTAGACGAAGGGCGTGACCAGGCTGCGCAGCGCCGTCGCACGGCCGCTGGCCACGGCCGCGCGCGGCGCCACCACGCGGCTCTTCAGCCACGCAAAGCGCTCCCATTCGCGGCCTTGCACCTGGAAATACTCCTCCAGCATCGCCAGGCTCACCACGGGCGGGCCGCTCAGGCCGTTGGGGCGCAGCGCCAGGTCGACGCGGAAGACGAAGCCGTCCTCGGTGCTGTCGCCGATCAGTGCGTACAGGCGCTTGGCGACGAAGGCGAAGTACTCGTGGAAGCTCACCGCGCGCTGGCCGTCGGCGTCGCCCGGCGTGTGGCCGTCGTCCTCGTAGACGTAGACAAGGTCGATGTCGGAGGACACGTTGAGCTCGCGCGCGCCGAGCTTGCCCATGCCGACGATCCACAGATCCACCGGCCGGCCGTCGGGGCCGAGCGCGGGGCCGTGGCGGGCGTCGGCTTCGGCGCGCGCGGCGGCCAGCGCGATGTCGAGCGTGGCCTCGGCGAGATCGGTCATGCAGCCGGTGACGGTGTCCAGCGGAGCGGCCTGTTCGATGTCGAGCACCGCCAGGCGCTCCATCACCAGCTGGCGCGCCACGCGCAGCGCGGCTGGGAGTTCGCGCCCGGTGTCCCGCAGCCGCTGCACCAGCGCCACGATGGCCGTGGCGTCAGGCGCGCCACCGGCCGGCAGCCAGGGCAGCTCGGCCGCATAACGGCGGCGGATCCGCTGCACATAGCGGCTGTGCGCGGCCAGCGCCTGCAGCGCCGGGGGGCTGGACAACATCGCGGTACTTCCCTCGTCCTGATCGGGCCGGGCGGCGTTGTTCAGGGGCCTGTGCACAACCGGCCGGTGCCTGCCGCGGCGTCTGCACGTCGCATCAAAGAGACAGCCGGAGACTAGTCGCAATGCCTTCGCCCACTCCGCCCCGGGGGATCTGTGACTGGGCCGTCTACGATCGAGACATGAGAGTCGCTGCCGTGCAGATGGTGTCCGCGCCCGAGTGGCCGGCCAACCGCGCCGCCGCTGAGCGCCTGGTGCGCCAGGCCGCGGCAGCCGGTGCGGGCCTGGTGCTGCTGCCGGAGTACTTCTGCCTGATCGGCCACCGCGACAGCGACAAGCTGGCGCTGGCCGAAGACGCCGGACGCGGCCCGATGCAGGACTTCCTGGCCGCGCTGGCGGCCGAACTCGGCCTGTGGCTCGTGGCCGGCACACTGCCGGTGCGCGGTGCCGCCGAGGGCCGCGTGCTCAACCGCAGCATCGTCTACGGGCCCGACGGCCGCGCGGTGGCGCACTACGACAAGGTGCATCTGTTCGCCTTCGACAACGGGCGCGAGCGCTACGACGAGGGCCGCGTGCTCGAGGCCGGGCAGGCGCCGGTGGCGCTGGAGGCCGGGCCGCTGCCGGATGGCAGCAAGCTGCGCGTGGGCCTGTCGGTGTGTTACGACCTGCGCTTCCCGGAGTTCTACCGCGCGCTGATGCAGCCGCCCTGCGACCTGCTGTGCGTGCCGGCCGCCTTCACCCACACCACGGGCGAGGCGCACTGGGAGCTGCTGCTGCGCGCGCGCGCCATCGAGAACCAGTGCTACGTGCTGGCCGCGGCGCAGGGCGGCACGCACGCCAACGGGCGCCGCACCTGGGGCCACAGCATGGTCGTGGGGCCCTGGGGCGAGATCCTGGACCAGCTGCCCGAGGGCGAGGGCTGGGTCAGCGCCGAGATCGAGCCGGCGCGGCTGAACGCCGTGCGCACGCAGTTGCCGGCGTTGCGGCACCGCAGGCTCTGAGTGCTCCCAGGGCCGGGCTGCGCCCAGCCCGAGCCCGCGCGGGCGTCAGGGCGCCGGGCGACGCCGGTTCACCTTGAGCGCGGGCCTTCAGCGCCAGCCGAACATCATCTGCCGCGCCAGCGCCGCCTTGGCCGGCGGCAGCGCCTGCAGCGCCGCCAGGCCCAGGCCGTGCAGCGCCGCCGCGCCGGGCACTTGCCAGGTGAAGCTGCGCGCCAGGAAGTCGGTCGCGGCGATCAGGCTCCAGCGGTCGGGCGCACGGGCGAAGGCCACGCGGGCCAGGGCGGCGTCGAGCGCGCGGCCGCGCTGCGCCGCATCGGCCAGCGCGTCCACCAGCGCGTAGGCATCGCGCAGGCCCAGGTTCAGGCCCTGGCCGGCCACCGGGTGCAGCGTCTGCGCGGCGTTGCCGATGCGCACCGTGCGGGCCTGCACCAGCGAGTGCTCGGCGTTGAGGCCGAGCGCAAAGCGTTTCAGCGGCGACAGCGCGACGACGGCACCCGCTTCGGCCGGCAGCCGGCTGTTGAGCAGCGCCAGGCGCTGGGCCTCGGCCAGCGGCGCCACCGGGTCGGTGGCCGTCGGCACGCACCACACCAGCGCGGCGCGCGGCACGCCGTCGGCTGCCGCCGGCAGCGGCAGCAGCGCCAGCGGGCCGTCGGGCGTGAAGCGCTCGAAGGCCTGGCCCTGGGCGGGCCGTGACAGCAGGGCCGTGCCCACCCAGGCCGTCTGTCCGTAGTCGGCCACCAGGGCCTTGCGCGCCTGCTCCGAGAACACCCCGCCTTCGGCCACCACGGCGAGGTCGAAGCGCTCGGCGATGCCGGCGTCGACCTCCACACCGTCGGCCAGCGGCTTGAGCGCCGCCACCGGCGTGCCAAAGCGCGTGGCCAGGCGCTGCGGCGCGGCCGCCGCCGCGGCCAGCCAGGCGGCCTGCAGCGGCGCCCACAGCGCGCCGTAGGTCAGCACGGCGCCGAGTTGCGGCACGCCCAGCTCGGCGGCGTCGAGCGTGACGGCTGCCGCTTCGCGGCCCAGCAGCCCACCCAGCGTGATGCCGGCCGGCGCCTGCGACACGTGCACGCGGAAGATGGGCGCTGCCGCCTCGGGCTGCCAGGCGCCGAGCCGCTCAAGCAACTGCACGCTGCCCAGCGACAACGCCAGCGTGCGCGGATCGGCCGCCCCGTCGCGGTCGAGCGGCCGGGCATCGAACAGCGCGATGCGCGCCTGCGGCAGCCGCCGCGCGGCCAGCAAGGCCAGCGCCAGCCCCACCGGGCCCGCGCCCACGACGGCGATCTGCAGCGGGTTCATCGGCCCATTATCCGAGCCGGCCCTGGCGCGCAGCCGTCAGGCGCAGGCTCAGGCTAAGGCTTAGGCGTAAGTCACCCAATCGGCCTGCTCGGGTGTGTGCAGGTGCGGCAGCGTGTTGAAGCTGTGCAGTACCGGCCGTCGGGGGCTCAGGGCGAACTCGGTGAGGGCGCTGTTGCGCAGCCGCAGGTTCAAGGCCACCCAGGCGTCGCCGCCAGCGCCCACCACCAGCGCGGTGGCGGAGGCGATGGGGCCGCCGGAGCTCACCAGCAGCACGTCGCCCTCGGTCTGCGTGCGGACGTGCTCGAGCACGGTGGCGATGCCGGCGCGCCATTCGGCGTGCGCTGGCATGCCGGGCACGTTCAGCGTACCGGCCGTCCAGGCCGCGAGCGCCTGGCGCAGCAGGCGGAAATGCGCGCGGTAGCCATCGGCGGTGGTCGGTGCGGGCAGGGGCCCGGGCGGCGCCAGCGTCGGTTCCGCCAGCGCGGCGCGCAGCATCGCCTCGCTGTCGTATTCGTTGAGTGCCGCAAACTCGGTGGCTGCCGGCAGCGCGCCCAGGCCCTCGGCCAGCGCCGCCAGCGACTGCCGGTGCCGCGTGAGCGTGCCCGTGATGACCGCGCCAAAGCGCTGGCCGCGCGCGGCGTACCAGCGGCCGAGCGCGTGGCACTGACGCTGGCCGAGTTCGCTCAGGCGGTCGTAGTCGTCGCTGGCGAAACGCGCCTGGCCGTGGCGCACGAGATGCAGCATGCCCATGGCATGCATTCTTGATGAACGCCCCCGCACCCGCTGTCGCCGCCGCGACCGGCCGTGGCCTGCACCGCCTCATCGGTGGGCGCGACCGATGGACTTGCCGGCACGCCGCTCAATACTCGACCACGCGGTCGAGCTTGAGCTGCCAGTTCGCCTCGCCGGGCCTGAGCTTGTACTGCAACTGGCGGACACCGCCGCTGGGTGCGGCGTTGTGGTCTCCGTCCTTGTAGACCGGAAAGCGCCGCACCAGCGTGCCCTCGACCACTGCGAAGTCGTCGTGGCCCATGTAGCCCCGGGCGGCCCGGGCGTTGTCGGTGACCGGCGGCAGGTGGATCTCACTCAGCGACTTGCGCTTGTTGGCGCTGAACGCAACCAGCGTGCCGTACGAGCCCGAGCCGGCCGATCTGATGTAGACATACACCTCGGGCGAGCCGTCGGCGTTGAGGTCGGCCACCTCGGCGCGGGTGATCTGGCCCTCGATGGCGCGCACGACAGGCGCGTTGTCGATCCTCAGCCCGCTGGGCACGATCTTCAATTCGTTGATCGAACCGCTGTTGGCGCTGGCGACACGAAAGCTGATGCCCTGCAGCTTCAGCGTCTGGTCGAACGGCACCGGCGGCGGTGCGGCGGGCGGCAACTTGCCGGACCTGGCATCTGCGGGCTTGGCCTCGGTGCCGCCGGGCATGCCGGCGGTGTCCCAGTAGACAAAGATCGACTCCCCGGCCAGCCGGTAGATCTGGCCTTTGCTGCCCAGGCCCTGGCTGCGGATGGCCTTCTTGCCCTTCTCGTCGATGTAGTGGCCGATCGCGCCCTGCGGGCTGAGTTCGTGGCGCACGCCGTCGGCGCGGTCGATGGCCACGTGGCCCTGGCGCTGAGAGTAGGTGCAGGCCACCACCTTGGAGACGGTGTCAGAGCCCTTGGGATAGATGTCGCAGCGGGCGTTGACGGTGTCGGCGCGGGTTGCGCCCAGGCTGCCGAGCAACACCAGCGCGGCGGCGGTCGCGGGCAGGGAGCGGGCGCGTGCCTTCATCGTGATGAACCTGTTGGGGCGCAGCGGGTGGGGCGGCCGGCATCAGCAGCGGCCTGGCCCTCCCGCCAGGCGCTTCAGGTGATCAGGGCCGAGCGCCACTGTAGGGCAGTGGCGCTTCGGCGGGCTCATCGAGATGCCCATGCGCTCGAACACCGGCGCGTCCAGCGTCGGTGGCTTGACGTTCAGCGCGCCGGGAAGCTTCCGCTCCGCCCTGCAACCCGCTACGCTCGCGGCCCTTCCCACGCACTCTCGGCCACCGAACACCATGCAATACCGCCGCCTCGGCCGCAGTGGCCTCCGTGTCAGCACCTTCTCGCTGGGCTCCTGGGTGACCTACCACAACCAGGTCGACACCGGGCAGGCGGTCGAGATGATGGCCGCGGCGTTCGACGCCGGCATCAACTTCTTCGACAACGCCGAGGTCTACGCCGGCGGCAAGAGCGAAACCATCATGGGCGAAGCGCTGAAGAAGCTCGCCTGGCCGCGCCTGAACTACGTCGTCAGCACCAAGTTCTTCTGGGGGCTCGACCGCCAGGGTGAGGCCGTCAATCGCAAGGACACGCTCAACCGCAAGTACCTGATGCAGGCGCTGGACGGCTCGCTCAAGCGCATGCAGCTCGAGCACATCGACCTCATCTACTGCCACCGCCCCGACCCGCACACGCCGATCGAAGAAACCGTGTGGGCGATGAGCGAGCTCATCACCCAGGGCAAGGCCCTGTACTGGGGCACGAGCGAGTGGCCGGCCGCCGACATCCGCGCCGCCTGGGAGATTGCCGAGCGCCACCACCTGCACAAGCCGCTGATGGAGCAGCCGCAGTACCACCTGTTCCACCGCAAGCGCGTCGAGCAGGAGTACGCGCGCTTCTACGGCGACCTTGGCCTCGGCCTGACGACGTGGAGCCCGCTGGCCAGCGGCCTGCTCACCGGCAAGTACCAGGCCGGCATCCCCGAGGGCAGCCGCGGCGCGCTGGAGAACATGGCCTTCCTGCGCGATGGCCTGACCAACGCCGCCAAGAACGCCGCGGTGGCGCAGTTGCAGCCGATCGCGGCCGAGCTGGGCGGTACGCTGGCGCAGCTGGCGCTGGCCTGGGTGGCGAAGAACCCGAACGTGTCCACCGTGATCACCGGTGCCTCGAAGCTGGATCAGCTGCGGCAGAACCTGGGCGCGCTGGCGTTGCTGGACCGGCTGACGCCCGAGGTGATGGCGCGCATCGACGCCATCACGGCGCCATTGGCGGAGTGACCACTGACTAAGCCTGCGGCGCAGGCTCAGGCGTGGTGCACGTAGACGTCGGTGTCGGGCAGCAGGCGGCGCAGCACGCCGAAGCTGCGCTCCATCAACTCGCGCGCCTCGCCGCTGCGGGGCGACAGCGTCAGCGTCAGGTCGGCCTCGCCGTCCTGCACGCTCAGCGAGCGGATCCAGTGCCGCTCGACCAGGTTCACGCCCTCGCGGTCGACCACGCCCTGCAGGCCGTGCAGCACGCGCTGGAGGGTCTCGGCCGGACCGACCAGCGCGGGCTCGGGCACGACCGGCACAAGAACTGCCACAGCCGCCGGCTGGATGGGGATGAACTTCGCCGCCACGGCCGCATGATGCGCTCGGCCGCTGACGGCGGGCTGATCCAGGTCAAGCCGCAGCCTCGTGGCCGCCGCCGGCCGCCCCGTGCTCTTCGAAGCAGGTTTTCCACTGCCGCACCCCGCCCCAGACCCGGCGCATGATGCCCACCGCCCTCGGGCGCTCCGGCACGAAAGCGGCGTAGTGGCTCAGGGCGTTGTCCAGGGTGGCGAGCTTGCCCTGCTCCCCCACCCCGAGGTGAAGCCGGCGCTCGCGGGCCAAGACGGGGCGAGGCACCACGTCGTACAGGGGGCTTAGCACCCAGCCGCCGAGCCGCGGGTTGCGCACGAAGCCGTGGTTGCGCAAGTGGTCGTCGTCGTTGGTGACGAAGATGTTGAGCACCATGCGCGCAAACATCTCCTCGGCGTTGGCCCTCACCATGGTGGGATGGACGTACCGGCGGATGGCGCGGCCCAGGTCCGCGTAGGCCTTATCCGGCGACTCGGGCTCGCTGCAAGCCACCAACGTGAGACCGCTGACGAAGGGCAGCCGCCCTGCCACCCGACCGTCGCCAGGCCGGGTGTCCTGCAAAGCGCCTTCCGGCAAGGGCTCGTTCGCGGGGACCCAGCAGCGGTCGAACCTGCGGATGAGCATGACCGGTCGACCACCCTGGTCCAGGCAGCGCACCTCGGGCACGGCCAGGCCGCAGCGGCGTGCAAGTTCCAGGGCGCAGGTCTCTGCCCGCGCCACGTCGAAGCGATCCCCCTTGGCCGGAACTTGGCCAGCCAGAGCGCGCCCTCGTCGTCGCGCACAGCGGCCTTGGGCCGCGCACCGCCCGCCGAGGGCCCGGCGCCCAGGAAGTTCTCGAGGTTGGCCGGCACGGGGGCGCCGTTTTCGACGTCTTCTGCTGCCTGCAGCACGTACTGCAGCGCGTGCATGTCGCAGGCGGACGGCGAATCGGGACTCCTGCGCGTCTCCCGCACGTCCAGCGCACCCACGCGGTCGCCTCCGGCGTGCAGCAGGTACTGCACTTCCATCAGGCTGTTGGCGGGCACCTTCAGCCGGGCCTCGATGACGCGGCGTCCCCAGGCGTCGGGGCGGCGTCTCGAATGCCACCGAACTCGCCCCGCCCGTTGACCGGGAAAAGCACCTTGCCCTTGATGCCCTCACGGCCCGCGAACGCCAGGCTCACCGGGTCCAGCTCGAAGGACTCTTTGCGCGCCATCAGAAGGCCAGACGTTCCAGCTCGGTCTTGCTCAAGGCGCGGACACGCTGGGTGGTCTCGCGAGCGGCCAGCGCCTGCAGCGACGGGTCGTCCTCCTTCAGGAGCGACAGCAGGCTCACCCCCGGCGCAATCGCCTCCAGGTAGCGAAGGATTTGGGCCTGGGCGCGGCTGAGGTCTCCCTTTTCAAGCAGCACGGCTGTCGAGCGGGAGAGCCCAGCCCGGGTGGCGGCGTCCGCCTGCCGAATCCGCCGGGCCATGCGCAGGCGTGCCAGCTATTTCGGCGCAAGACCGTCAACACATCGAGTATGCAATCACAGTCACTGAGTTGTTTGTGTTTGGGATTGTGCACATGACACGCCCGTCAGCTGGCGCGTTCCTCGCGGCACTCAGCGAGACTTGCCTCCGATGGGCGCTCACCACATCTCTGCGCCCGTCCCGCGGGACGACTTGCAGGGATTTGCAGAAAACGCCCCTGGGCAGCAAAAATGGCAACCCCTGGGAGCCCGCCTTCATCTGCAAGTCCTTGATGTACAAAAAAGATTTTGGGTGGGGCACGCCTATCGCGATGGGAACTGCACTGCTTCCAGGCTCGGAGATGCGCGGTGATGCTGCGCACTCCGCGGGCATCAGCGGTATCGAGGCGACTACTGGTCATGGCCCTGGTCTCTGGCATCGCTGCCGGTGCGATGTCAGACAGACAATGCATATGCATTGAAAAAGACATGCACATGCATTACTCTTTGCGCCGAGCATCCCAGCTGCAGAAACGCCATGCCCGCCACCATGCAAGTCGAATCGACGCTGACCGACCGCTACCAGACCACCGTGCCTGAAACGGTGCGCCGGGCTTTGCGCCTGGGCAAGCGCGACAAGATCCACTACACGATCCGTCCTGACGGCGAGGTCGTGCTCACGCGCGCGGCCGCCGGCGAGAGTGACGATGCTGCACTGGTGCCGTTCCTCGGCTTCCTCGCCCGGGACCTGGCCGAGCACCCCGAGCGGCTCCAGGCCGTGGATGCGGGCCTGGCTCAGCGCATCCAGGCGCTGGTCGGCGGTGTCGAGGTCGATCTGGGCGCGCCGCTGCCGGCGGACGATGAATGAGCGGCCGAACGGGCGAGGTCAGGCCGCTGGTCGTCAACGGCTGGACCCTCTTCGCCCACCCGATCTTTCTTGACCAACTCGAGGCCCTGACCGCACAGGTCGAGGCGCTCAAGCGCAAGGACCGGGCCGGCTACGTCAAGAAGAACGCCGCCAAGCGCCTGGCTGCCATTGCCAAGCTGGCGGTCGAGGTGATTCCGCAGGACCCTGCCCGGCCGGAGTACCGCCAGGGCAACACGCTCGGCGACGAGAACAAGCACTGGTTCCGGGCCAGGTTCTTCCAGCAGCATCGGCTGTTCTTCCGGTTCCACGCGCAGGCCAAGGTGATCGTGTTCGCCTGGGTCAACGACGAGGGCACGTTGCGGGCCTACGAGAGCGCCGACGAGGCCTACCGGGTGTTTCGCAGGATGCTCGACAGTGGTCGCCCGCCGTCGGACTGGGGGCAGTTGCTGGCCGAAGCACGTGCCGAGTCGGAGCGCCTTGTCCGACTGGCGTCAGGCGGCGCACGCGCACGTCCTTGATTCCTCGACCTGCCGAGCGATGCGGTTCGCCGTATCGGGTTGGGTAGGCAGGAGCAACGCTCGAACTGGACCCCTACCGATTCCGACCACTTCCTCGCAAACCCGCAGAAATGGGGTGGTGGTGCAGTTCCCCACTACAGGAAACCTCCCTGCTGTAGAAGCAGGGATACCATGGGCGTGATTGGACACCATGCGGAAGTCCGGGGAAAAAGCGAGCGCCCCCGCGCACTTCCTCGCTGGTTCGGGCTGCGACGGTCTGCGGTTCGATCTCCAAAAATGGAACCGGGCACGGCTGTATGAAGCTGTTCCTTTTTTTCGTCGAAATCTTGCATTGGACGAATAAACGGAACATGCTCCTACCATGCTCGCCGACACCCATACCCAGCGCGTCCTCGATCTGGCCAACCAGAAGGGGCTGCTGCGCGCCAGCGATCTGGACGCCATCGATGCACCCCGGGTCGTCCTGACGCGCCTGACCGCCGCTGGCGTTCTGGAAAGGGTTGGACGCGGGCTGTACCGCCTGCCGGATGCGCAGGGATCGGAATTCGAAAGTCTCGTGAACGTCGCCACCAAGGTGCCGCAGGCCGTGTTCTGCCTGCTCACGGCGCTGCAATTCCACGAACTGACCACACAACTGCCGCGCCAGATCTGGATCGCCATGCCGCGCGGTAGCCACGCGCCCCGGATCGACTATCCGCCGGTCAAGATGGTTCAGATGACCGGTGACGTCTACACGGCGGGCGTCGAGGAGCACCTGCGCGACGGGGTGAAGCTGCGGGTGTACGGCGCGGCCAAGACGGTCGTGGATTGCTTCAAGCACCGCAACAAAATCGGCCTGGACGTGGCGCTGGAGGCGCTGAAGGACGTTCGCGCCAAGCGCAAGGCAACGGCGGACGACCTGTGGCGTTACGCGAAGGTCTGCCGCGTGGCCAACGTGATGCGCCCCTACCTGGAGGCCTTCGAATGAGCAACGTCGCGGCTTCCGTGCGCGCCCGCCTGCTCAACGTCGCCAAAGCGCAGGGCGTGGACTTCAATCAGGTGCTGGTGCGTTTCGCGCTGGAGCGCATCCTCTATCGCCTCTGCCAATCCGAGCACGCGGATCGCTTCCTGCTCAAGGGCGCGCTGTTGTTCACGCTCTGGTACGACATGCCGCACCGGGCCACGCGCGATGCCGACCTGCTGGGCTTCGGCGCGAGCGATCTGGAATCCGTGGCCCAGACCTTCCGTGACATCGCCAGCGTTGCCGTGGACGACGGCATCGAGTTTGACCCGGCCTCGGTCGTCGCCGAAGAAATTCGCAAGGACGCCGGATACGCCGGGGCGCGCATCCTCATCGGCGGCGAGCTGGCCAAGGCGCGATGCAAGATGCAGATCGACGTCGGCTTCGGCGATGCGGTCACACCGGCTCCGGTGGACTCGATCTATCCGGTGTTGCTGGATGACCTGCCTGCGCCTCGCCTGCGCACCTATCCCGTCTACACCGTCATCGCGGAAAAGCTCCACGCCATCGCGCTTCTGGGCATGACCAACAGTCGGATGAAGGATTACCTCGACCTGTCGGTGCTGCTGGAGCGCGAATCCCTGGACATCGATCTGCAGGCGCAAGCGGTGAAGGCCACTTTCGAGCGGCGCGGCATGGCCGTACCAGCCGCACTGCCGGTCGGCATGACCGACGAGTTCGCGCTCGACACATCACGGCAGGCACTGTGGCAGGCATTCCTCAAGAAGAACGAACTCGCCCCCGAGCCCCTGGCTGCCATCGTGGTTCGACTGCGGGCGGCCTTGGAACCAGTGTTAAGGCTAGCGGCGAAGTCCTCTTTGAAATGAAAAGAGGGACAACAGCACGCTGTGTCCCTCTTCTGATGCAAACGAGTGTTTGGTGGTGGCCTGGGGCGGAATCGAACCACCGACACGCGGATTTTCAATCCGCTGCTCTACCAACTGAGCTACCAGGCCCTGGCGTGAACCAAGCCCGACAGTATAGCGCGGGCACGCCGCGCGCCCGGCTTCAGGCGGCGCCGCGTTTGCTGCGGGCCAGGTCCACGCCCAGCTGCTTGAGCTTGCGGTACAGGTGCGTGCGTTCCAGGCCGGTTTTTTCGGCCACGCGCGTCATCGACCCGCCTTCCTTGGCCAGGTGGAACTCGAAGTAACTCTTCTCGAAGGCGTCGCGCGCCTCGCGCAGCGGCCGGTCGAGGTTGAAGATCTGCTCGGCGCGCAGGCCGTCATGCGGCGCGCCCGCCACCGCTGCGGCGGGCGTGGGGGGCGGGCCCGACCCCGGCACCGGGTCGTCGGCGACAAAGCCGCCCACCCGCTGCAGCGGCCGCGTCGCCGCCGGCAGTACTGGCGGGGCTGCGCCGGCCAGCGCCCGCTGACCGGGCCTGACCAGGGCCAGATCAACGGCGCGCAGCAGCTTCTGCAGCGTGATGGGCTTTTCCAGGAAGGCGCTGGCGCCGACCTTGGTGGCCTCGACGGCAGTGTCGATGGTGCCGTGGCCGCTCATCATGATCACCGGCATCGTGAGCTGGCCGCCCGACGACCACTCCTTGAGCAGCGTCACGCCGTCGACATCGGGCATCCAGATGTCGAGCAGCACCAGGTCGGGCCGCAGCGACTCGCGCACCTGGCGCGCCTCGGCGGCGTTTTCGGCCAACTCGACCGTGTGTCCCTCGTCGGTGAGGATCTCGGACAAAAGCGCCCGGATGCCGAGCTCGTCGTCCACGACCAAGATGGTTGCCATGAGTCCTAGGGTGTCTGGGGGCTGCCGTCCGCACCCGTTGCGTTGATGATGGCGGGTCGGCCCGGGCCGGGCAGGGCCGGCGCTGCCTCGGCGAACCGGGAAAATGATAGCGAAACGCGCGCCCCCGTCACCGGCGCGTCGGGCTCGTCGCCCGCGTGCAGGTTGGCCGCCCGCAGCCGGGCGCCGTGTTCGTCGGCGATCTTCTTCACCACCGCCAGGCCCAGGCCCGTGCCCTTGGTCTTGGTGGTGACGTAGGGCTCGAAGGCGCGCTTGAGCACCTTGTCCGCGAATCCCGGGCCGTTGTCGACGACCGCCAGCCGCACCACCCGCAGCGCGCCGTCTTCGCCGCGGGCGCTGCGCGTGACCAGCTCGACCTGGCCGTCGGGCCGGTCGACCACGGCATCGAGGCCGTTCTGCACCAGGTTGTGGATCACCTGGCGCAACTGCGTCGCGTCGCCGTGGATCCACGGCAGCCCGGGCTCGAGGTCAGCCACCAGAAGCCCGTTGTCCTGGGCCTGGCCATAGAGCGCCAGCACCTCCTGCGCCAGGGTGTTCAGGTCCAGCGGCGCCAGCCGCGCAGCGGGCAGCCGGGCGTAGTCGCGGAACTCGTTGACCAGCCGCTGCATCGCGTCGACCTGGCTCACGATGGTGTGCACGCTGCGCGTCAGCAGCGCCTGGTCGGGGCCTTCGAGCCTGGGGCCGAGCCGGTGCTCCAGCCGCTCGGCCGACAGCTGGATCGGCGTCAGCGGGTTCTTGATCTCGTGCGCCAGGCGGCGCGCCACCTCCGACCACGCGGCGCTGCGCTGGGCGGAGACAACCTCGGAAATGTCATCGAACACCATCAGCCGCTGCTCGCCGGGCAGCACGGCACCCCGCACCAGCAGGCTCAGCAGCGCACCGTCGCCGCGCTGCAGCTCGAAACTCTCCTGCCACTGGTCGCGCTCGCCGAGCTCGGGGCTGGTGGCCAGCAGCTCGAAGCGCTGCTCGACGGCCAGCGCGAAAGTCTGCAGCTCCGGCAGCTCGGACAGTCGGCGCCCCCGCCATACCGAGAGCGGGCGTTTCAGGATGCGCGTGGCGCCCGGGTTGACGGTGTCGATGCGGCCGTCGCGGTCGAACACGATGACGCCGGCGGTCAGCGTGTCCAGGATGGTCTGCAGGCGGCCACGCGCGGCCTCGAGCGCGCCGATGCCGCGCTGCACCTGCCCGCGTGCGTCGGCCATCTGCGCGGTCATGTCGGCGAAGCTGCGGGTCAGGCCGCCGAGTTCGTCGGCGCTCTTGAAGACGGGCTTCTCGGTCAGGTCGCCGGCCGCCACCTGGCGCACGCCGTCGGCCAGCAGCAGCAGCGGCCGGGCCAGCTGGTTGCCCAGCACGATGGCCAGCAGCACGGCAGCAAACACGGCCAGCACCAGCGTCAGCGTGAGCGTGCCGACGTACATGCGGCGCAGGCTGTCACGGGCCAGCGCGCGTTGCTGGTACTCGCTGTACGCCGCCTGCACCGCCAGCGCATTGGCTGCCAGAGCCCGCGGGATCGGCTGCGTCACCATCAAGAAGCGCTCTTCGCCCGGCGACAGCGCCACCTGGCTGCGCTGCACGCGCGCCAGCGCGCGCACGCGCGGGCCTTGCGCAGGGTCGGTCAACGCCTCGTCGTCCAGGCCTTCGACGGCGCGGGCCGTCCCCTCGGCGCGCGCCTGCCGCAGCAGCGCCGCACCCGGGCGTTCGGGTGGGCCCAGGGCCGTGGCGCCGCCGGCCGTGAGCAACACCGCACCGCCTGCGCCCAGCAGGCTCACCTCGCTGGCGCCGAGTTGCTCGCGCAGCCGCTCCAGCGCCAGCGGCGACAGCCCGGCGCCGGCCTCGCCCAGGCGCCCGGCCGCGACCTGGGTCTTGGTGAGCAGGTCCAGGGCCTGCGCATCCAGGGTGCCCTTGCCCAGCGCCAGCCCGGCGTCGAGGGCGCCGGCCACCCGCACATCAAACCACGCCTCGATGCTGCGCGAGACGAACTGGTAGCTGACGGTGTAGATGACGACCCCCGGCAGCACGCCCACCAGGGCAAAGATGCCGGCCAGCTTGATGAGCAGCCGGCTGCCGAACTTGCCGCGCTGCAGCCGGATCAGCAGGCGCAGCGCCACCAGCAGCACCACCAGCGCCAGCAACGCGGCGACGACGGCGTTGACCCAGAACAGCCAGACGAAGCCGCGTTCGTGGAAGCGGCTCTCGGGTGTGGCGAAGCCCAGCACGAAGGCCAGTACCAGCAGCGCCCCGACCGTGGCCACGCCGCTGACGAGCCAGGACCAGCGCTGGGAGGAGGTCATGCGTCGATGCGCAGGGTGCGCGACACGCCGACGGCCCAGTCGCTGCCGCCGCCGAGGCCGAACTGCATCGGGCCCGGCAGCTGCGAGCTGTCGAGCCGGTAGTTGAATTCGAGGTAGTAGCTGGCGTCCTTGTCCAGCCGTTCGGTCTCGATCAGCCGCCAGCCACCGCTGCGCGACACGGCGCTGAGCGCCTCTTCGAGCGAGGCGTGGCTCTGGTTCAGGCCGCCAAGGCTGACGCGCCAGGCGCCGGTGAGCGGCTGGAAGGCCAGCCGCCACGAGCGCGTGACGCGGGCCACCCGCTGGTCGCGCCAGTACCAGCGGTTGCGCATCAGCGTGGCCTCGGCCACGAAGTAGATCGGCACGCCCTTTTGCAGGGCGTCTTCGACCGCGCGTGGCAAGGCCACGCGGGCGCTGAACTCCAGCCCGATGGCGCCGTCGCTGCGCGCAGCCCGCAGCGTCAGCAGCTCGACGCCCTGCCCCGCCACGGGCAGGACGGTCAAGGCCAGCAGCAACGCCAGGCCGCACGCCAGCCACCGGCCCAGCCCGGCACCCCGCATGCGGCCGGGGCCCTGCGGCGTGGCGTGACAAAGCCCGGGCGTGGCTGGCATGGCGCGGCGTGTGGCGAGGCGGCTCTAGGTCTTGTGCATCAGTGCGTAGAAGAATCCGTCCTGCAGCATGGCGCCGCGGGCCGGGACTCCCTTCGGTGCATTGTCGGGGGTGGGCAGCAGATGGCCCGGCGAAGCGCTCTCGAGCCGGGGGGCGCCGGGCCGCGGGCGTTGCAGAAATGCGTCGATCTGCCGCGATCCCTCGTCGCGGAACACCGAACAGGTGGCGTACAGCAGGCGTCCGCCGGGCTTGAGCAGCGGCCAGAGCGCCTCCAGCAGCTCGGCCTGCACCTGGGCCAGGGCGTGCACGTCGTCGGCCCGGCGCAGCCAGCGCACGTCGGGGTGGCGGCGGACGATGCCGCTGGCGGTGCAGGGCGCGTCCAGCAGGATGGCGTCGAAGGGCCGGCCGTCCCACCACGTGCGGGGCTGACGGGCGTCTCCGGCCTTCAGCTCGGCCCTCAGCTGCAGGCGCTTGAGCGTGTCCTGCGCCCGCGCCAGGCGCACTGGGTCGCTGTCCAGCGCCAGCACCTCGAGCTCGGCCAGCTCCAGCAGGTGCGCGGTCTTGCCGCCGGGCGCCGCGCAGGCGTCGAGCACACGGGCGCCGGGCGGCAGCGGGGCGGCGCCGTCGCCACCGTGCAGCAGCAGCGGCGCGGCGCGCTGTGCGGCGGCGTCCTGCACCGAGACCTCGCCCTCGGCAAAGCCGTGCAGGGCCGCCACCGGGCAGGGCTCGTCCAGCACCACGGCCTGGCCGCGACCGAGGGCCTGCCAGGGCGGGTCGTCCAGCAGCGTGGCGCCGCGGCCCAGGGCCGCGAGCCGCTGCACGTAGGCCGTGCCGCTGCCGCGGCGGGCGTGCACGCGCAGGGTCATGGGCGGCTTGCGGTTGGCCGACTGCAGCAGCGGCTGCCACTGCCCGGGCCAGTCGCGCTTGAGCCGCTCGATCCACCACAGGGGGTGGTTGAAGGCGCCCAGCGGCGCATGCCTCACCGCCGCCACCAGCGCATCGCGCTCGCGCAGGAAGCGGCGCAGCACCGCGTTGGCGAAGGCCGCGGCCGCCGGGGCCCGCTGCTGCATGGCGGCCACGGCCTGGTCGACCAGCGTGTGCTCGGGATAGGGCGGCGGGGTGTCGGCCTCGTCCGCGGGCCACAACAGCGCCAGCGCCACCAGCAGCAGCGCATCGACGGGTGGCGGCGGCGCCTTGGGCGCCAGCCGTTCGCGCAGGCCCAGGGCGCTGCCCAGCCAGCGCAGCGCGTGGAAGGCCAGTGCCTGCACGCCCGGCCGCAACTCGGCCGGCACACGCGCCAGGACCTCGGTGAGCGACCGGCCGCCGCGCACCGCGGCCACGGCATCGGCGGTGGCCTCGAGCAGGCGGGCCAGCGGCGGGCCGTGGGGGCTGGTCATCGACGGAGTCTAGGCACTTCGGCGTCAGGGCAGTGCGTCAAGCAAAGTTGACATTCCGGGCGCAGAATGTCGCACTCCTCCCCCAGCCCGGGACACGCCGTCCCGCCCCGCCATGGCCACGACCCTCAAGCAAGTCCCGCCGCGGATCTTCCGCAGCGAGGAGGAACTCGCCGCGCTGCCGGCGTCGGAGCGCATCCGCTGGCGCCTGGTGCAGTCCGGCCAGCGCTGGCACGCCAACGACAACATCTCGGCCCACGTGCGCGAGGGCGAGCTCAGCGAGCTCAAGGCCGAGGTCCAGGCCAAGCTGCAGGAGGTGCTGCAGGCGCTGGTCATCGACACCGAGAGCGACCACAACACCCACGAGACGGCCAAGCGCGTGGCCAAGATGTACGTCGACGAGGTGTTCCGCGGCCGCTACCAGCCCATGCCCAGCGTCACCGAGTTCCCCAACGTCGAGCGCCTGAACGAGCTGATGATCGTGGGCCCCATCACCGTGCGCAGCGCCTGCAGCCACCACATGTGCCCGATCTTCGGCAAGGTCTGGATCGGCATCCTGCCCAACGAGCACAGCAACCTGATCGGCCTGAGCAAGTACGCGCGCATCGCCGACTGGGTGATGAGCCGGCCGCAGATCCAGGAAGAGGCCGTCACCATGCTCGCCAACGAGCTGCAGGAGCGTGTGCGCCCCGACGGCCTGGCCCTGGTGATGGAAGCCGACCACTTCTGCATGCACTGGCGCGGCGTCAAGGACACCGACAGCGCCATGGTCAACAGCGTCATGCGCGGCGCCTTCCTGAAGGACGCCAACCTGCGGCGGGAGTTCCTGTCGCTGCTGTCGCGCAAACAGGCCTGAACGGAGTTCACCCCATGCTCGTCCGACTCGTCTACGCCAGCCGTGCCGTCGCCTCGGTCGACCAGCTCGAACTGGTGGCCATCCTCAAGAAGAGCAAGGCCAACAACCCGGGCCTCGGCATCACCGGCGTGCTCTGTTTCAGCGAGGGCATCTTCTTGCAGGTGCTCGAGGGCGGACGCAGCGCCGTCAACCAGCTCTACAACCGCATCGCCGCCGATCCGCGCCACACGCAGGTGGAGCTCATGACCTATGAGGAGGTCGGCGAGCGCCGCTTCGCCGGCTGGACCATGGGCCAGGTGAACCTGTCGCGTCTGAACCCGACGCTCTTGCTGAAGTACTCGGCGATGCCCATGCTGGACCCCTTCGCGGTGTCCGGCCGCGTGAGCCTGGCGCTGTTCGACGAGCTGATGGCCACGGCCTCGATCGTGGGCCAGTCCTGATCGGCGCCCCTGTTCGTGCCGGCTTTGCTACGCTTTTGCCTGTGAACGTTCTGCCAATGGCCCCGCACAGCCTCCGCAGCCGGCCCCGCCGCTCGGCGTGGGTGCTGGCCTGCCTGTGGCTGCTGGTGGCGCTGATGCCTCTGCGCGCGTGGGCTGCCGCCGACATGATGGCCAGCCCCGGCACCGCGTGGCCGGCGCCGGCCGTCAGCGCGGGCCTGCCGCCTTGCCATGGCGCCGCGGATGAGGGCTCTGCCAGCGACGCCCAAGACCACGGCGGCGCCTGCGGGCTCTGCCTGTTCTGCGCACCGGTCTTCGCTGCGCCCGACGCAAGCCCGGCGTCGCCCGCCCCCCTGGGCAACGCGCTGCACCTGGCGGCGCGGGGCGCCGCCCCCGAAGGCGCGCTCGAGCTGCTGTTCAGGCCCCCCCGGGGCTGAAGGTCGAGCCCCGGCGGCACCGCTGCGTGCCGCCTCCTGCGCCGCCTTCCTGAACCCGCACCGGGCCGCCCACGCTCCCAGGCCCGTTTTCTCCATGCGCCATCCTGCCCAGCCTGGCCGTCTGCGACGGCTGGGCGCTTCCGCCGTCTCCGGACTGGCCCTTGCGTTCGCACCGGCGGCCCATGCGCTGCCGATGGCCAGCGAGGGCAGCGTCATGGCGATGATCGACACCCACAGCAGCGGCGAGCGCGATGCCGCCGTCAACTACGCCGTCACCGGCCGCGACGCCTTCGGCGCGATGGCCGCCCGCTGGCACGAGCCGGTTGTGCACGCCGGGGTTCACGCCCGCATGCACGAGCGGGAGTCGCTGGCCCTGACGTACACGCGCCTCGTCCATCGTTGGAACCTGCCACACGCGCAGGCCAACCTGTGGTTCGTGGGTGCGGTCGGCCAGGCGCGCGGCCACGGCTGGGCGGGGTCGCGCGGCTTCTGGTCGCCCGCGGTGATGGCCGACGTCGAGACCACGCGGCTGTACGCCGGTGCCGGCGTCGAGCCCAAGCGGGGCAGCGGGCTGCGCCACGACACCGCCTGGGTGCGCGCCGGCTTCTCGTTCTACGAGGTCGACTACGAGCAGGTGCAGCCCTGGCTCCTCGTCGAGTCGCGGCGCACGCGCACCACCACCGGCTCGCGCGACGAAGTCACGCCGATGCTGCGGCTGATCCACCGTGGCGTGTTCGTCGAACTCGGCCGCAACCGCGAAGGCACGCAGTTCAACCTGATGTGGGCGTACTGACAGCCGCCGCGCTGTGCCGCCCCTCACGTCTTCCTGACATCCGCATTCATCCTTGAAGGAGATGCTCCATGCAAGCACGTTCCCGTCCCTCGAACCCCGCCCGCCTGGGCGCCCTGGCCGTGCTGGCCGTCGCCCTGTGGCTGCCGGCCGGCGCTGCGCTGGCGCAGGCCACGCAAAGCCTGAAGCTGCAGGTCAACGGCATGGTCTGTTCGTTCTGCGCCCAGGGCATCGAGAAGCGTCTGAAGGCCCTGCCCGAGGCCGGCCCGGTGTTCATCGACCTGCGCAACAAGGTCGTCGCCGTCGAGCCGCGGCCGGGCCAGACGCTGAACGCCGAGCGCGTGGCCGGCGAGGTGCGCGAAGCCGGCTACGAGGTCGTCGCCACCGAGACGGTGGCGCAGACGGTGGCCCAGATCCGCGCCGAGACGCGCGCCCCGCGCCAGGGGCGCTGAGGTGGCCGGCCTCGACGCCGCCGGCCCGGGCAGCGAGGCAGCGCCGAGCAACGGCGCGGCGGGCCACGTCGTGGCTGGCGCTGTTCGCCGGCACGTCCACGCTGGTGTGCTGCGCGCTGCCGGCGCTGCTGGTGACGCTGGGCGCCGGTGCGCGGCGCTGGCGACGCTGGTGACGGTGTTCCCGCCGATCGTCTGGCTCAGCGAGCACAGCGGCGTGGGTCTTCGGCGGCGGCGCGCTGCATGCTGGCGCTGGGGGGCGCGGCGCAGTGGCAGCAGCGGCACGCGCCCTGCCCGCTGGACCCGGCGCTGCGCCAGGCCTGCATGGCGCAGCGCCGACGCTCGGCGCGCGTGTACGGGATCTCGGTGCTGCTGTTTGGCCTGGGAGGCGCCTGGTTCGCGTTCGTGCAGCCCTGGCTGGACGCAGGGCTGAAGGGCGATCGACGGGCGAACGACGGGCTCCGCACGCGGGGCGAACCTGCTGCGCGGCACCGCAGAGGGTTAAGTCCGGAAGCGAAGTCGCGCAGCTTCGTGCAAGAGTGCGACCTGTATATTCATAATTGCTTATATCCGGATGCTAAAACTGTCCGCGCCAACGAGGCCTGCCGTGCACGACCCCCAGCCGAACCATCGACAGCCCGGGCGCCTGATCAAGGCGCCCGAGAACTTCATCGGCGCCGAGGGCGTGCGCGCGGTGTTCCGCGAGGCCCGGGAGGGCCGGCGCGACTTCATCCGCAGCGCCTTCGCGGCGGCCGTGGCCGCGGGCGGCACGGCGGTCGCCAGCCGTGCCACGGCGCAGGCCAACCCGGTGCCGGCCGACGGCGGCGACCCGAACATCCTCAAGCTGCCGGCGCACACCACGGGCCTGGGCCAGGGCGTCGTCACGGACGGCTACGGCAAGCCCAGCCCGTACGAGAAGAACGTGCAGCGCCGCCAGAGCCCGGGCCTGACGCAGACCAGGCAGGCCAGCGTGAGCTTCGCGCCGCTGCAGAGCCTGTTCGGCATCGTCACGCCCAGCGGCCTGCACTTCGAGCGCCATCACCAGGGCTGGTGGGACATCGACCCCAGCCGGCACCGCCTGATGCTCAACGGCTCCGACGAGCGCATGCTGAAGAGGCCGATGGTCTTCACGATGGACGAGCTGATGCGGCTGCCCTCGGTGAGCCGCTTTCACTTCATCGAGTGCGGCGCCAACAGCGGCATGGAGTGGGGCAACGTGGCGGTGCCCACCTGCCAGTACAGCCACGGCATGATCAGCTGCAGCGAGTTCACCGGCGTGCCGCTGAAGATTCTGCTCGACATGGCCGGGGCGGACTACCGACGCGGCCGCTACGTGCTGGCCGAGGGCGCCGACGGCTCGAGCATGACGCGCACGATCCCGATGGAGCTCATCGAGAACGGCGAGGTCTTCGTGGCCTACGGCCAGAACGGCGAGATGCTGCGCCCCGAAAACGGCTACCCGCTGCGCCTGGTGGTGCCGGGCGTCCAGGGCGTGAGCTGGGTGAAGTACCTGCGCCGCATCGAGGTCGGCGACCAGCCCTGGGCCACCAAGGACGAGGCCATCCACTACATCGACCTCATGCCCGACGGCCTGCACCGCCAGTACAGCGGCATCCAGGAGTGCAAGAGCGTGGTCACCACGCCCAGCGGCGGCCAGGTGCTGCTCGACAAGGGCTACTACACGATCACGGGCCTGGCCTGGAGCGGCCGTGGCAAGGTGCGCCGGGTCGATGTCTCGGTCGACGGCGGGCGCAACTGGCGGCGGGCCACGCTGCAAGGCCCGGTGATGGACAAGTGCCTCACGCGCTTCACGCTGCCCTGGGTGTGGGACGGCCAGCCCGCCCTGCTGCAAAGCCGCGCCACCGACGACACGGGCTACGTGCAGCCCACCTACCGCCAGCTGCGGGCCGTGCGCGGCACGCGCTCGATCTATCACAACAACGCGATCCAGACCTGGCTCGTTCAGGAAGGCGGTGAGGTGAAGAATGTCCAGCTCTCGTGAGCGTCGCGCACCGCTGGTGCGCCTGGGCGTGGCCGCGATGGCCCTGCTGGCCGCCGGTGCGGTGTGGGCCCAGAGCGCGGCCTTCCCCGGCATCGGCCGCGCCGCCACCCCGATGGAGGTGCGGGCCTGGGACATCGACGTTCGGCCCGACTTCAAGGGCCTGCCCAAAGGCAGCGGCTCGGTGTCGCGCGGGCAGGTGGTCTGGGAGGCGCAGTGCGCGTCCTGCCACGGCATCTTCGGCGAGAGCAACGAGGTCTTCTCGCCGCTGGTGGGCGGCACGACGGCGGCCGACATCCAGAGCGGCCGCGTCGCGCGGCTGCGTGACGGCAGCTTCCCGGGCCGCACCACGCTGATGAAGCTGTCCACGGTCTCCACGCTGTGGGACTACATCCACCGCGCCATGCCCTGGAACGCGCCCAAGTCGCTGAGCACCGACGATGTCTACGCCGTCACCGCCTTCATGCTGAACCTGGGCGGCGTGGTCCCGGACAACTTCGTGATGTCCGACGCCAACATCGCCGAGGTGCAGGCCCGCATGCCCAACCGCAAGGGCATGACCACCGACCACGGCCTGTGGCCGGGCCGCACCATGGGCAACGGCGGCAAGCCCGACGTGCGCGCCACGGCCTGCATGAGCCACTGCGCGGTTGAGCCCCAGGTCGCGAGCTTCCTGCCGGACTTCGCGCGCAACGCGCACGGCAACCTCGCCGAGCAGCAGCGCCTGGTGGGCCCGCAGGTCGGCGCCGACACCACCCGGCCCCCGGGCAGCGCAGCCCGCCCGGCGGCCGCCGGTGCCCCCGCCGCCAACTCCGGCCCCAGCGCCGCCACGCAGGCCGCGCTCGCTCTGGCCCGACAGCACAACTGCCTGGCCTGCCACGGCGTCGACAACAAGGTCGTCGGCCCCGGCCTGCGCGAGATCGCCCGCAAGCACGCGGGCCGCGCGGATGCCCTGGCCTACATGAGGGAGAAGATCCTCCAGGGCGGCCAGGGCGTGTGGGGCGCGATCCCGATGCCGGCACAAGCCCTCCCCGACGCCGACGCCCAGGCCATCGCAAAATGGCTGGCGGAAGGCGCCAAGCCCTGACGCCCCGGCGTCGCACCCGATACACGTGAAGGAGATGACCATGACCACCCGTCGCCAGATGATGTCGACCAGCGCCCACGTCGCCGGCCTGTTGGCCGCCGCCGGCCTGCTGCCCGCCACCGCCCATGCCGCCTGGCCCAAGGCCGCGTTCGACGCCAAGACCATGGCCGATGCGGCCAAGGCCTTCGGCGGCAGCGCACCGGCCGAGAGCAAGGACGTCACGATCACCGGCCCCGACATCGCCGAGAACGGCGCCGTGGTTCCGGTGGGCTGCAGCACCACGCTGCCGGGCGTCCGGCGCATGATGATCCTCGTCGAGAAGAACCCCAGCGTGCTGGCGGCGGCCTTCGACGTGACCGACGCCGTCGACGCGAGCTTCAACACACGCGTGAAGATGGGCCAGTCGTCGAACGTCTACGCCGTGGCCATGATGGGCGACGGGCGCGTGCTCTTCGCCGGCAAGGAGATCAAGGTCACGCTCGGCGGCTGCGGCGGCTGAGCCCTGCCTCGATCCACCCCCCCGCGATTCAAGGAGAAAGACCATGGCAGACCCGATGCGCATCCGCGCCCAGATGGCCGGCGACAAGGCCACCGTCCGCGTCCTCATGAGCCACGAGATGGAGACCGGCCAGCGCCGCGACGCGGCCGGCGCGCTCGTTCCGGCGTGGTTCATCCAGGAGGTCAGCGCCAGCCACAACGGCAAGGTCGTGATGCAGGCCCAGTGGGGCCCGTCGATCGCGAAGAACCCGTTCCTGCAGTTCAACGTCAAGGGCGCCAAGGCCGGCGACAAGATCACCGTGAACTGGCTCGACAACAAGGGCGACAAACGCACCGACGAAGCGACCGTGTCCTGATACGGCACCCGGTACATGCCCGGGTGTGCAGCGGCACGCCGGATGACCATACTCAGGCGCAGGCCCGCGCAGGCGGGTCGCAGCCGAAGAGTCCAACCCCGGAGACCCCGCGCATGAAGAAGTCCCTCCGCGCACGGGCGGTCGTCGCCGCCGCGGCCCTGGCGGCCCTGGCCCCGGCGCTGGCGCAGCAGCGCTCCACCGCCGACGGCATCGCCGAGTACCGCAAGATGCTCGAGGACGGCAATCCGGCCGAGCTGTTCGAGATGAAAGGCCGCGAACTCTGGGCACAGAAGCGCGGCCCGAAAGGCGCCTCGCTGGAGCAGTGCGATCTCGGCAAGGGCCCGGGCGTGGTCAAGGGCGTGTTCGTGGAACTGCCGCGTTACTTTGCCGACACGGGCCGGGTGCAGGATCTCGAATCTCGCCTCGTTTCCTGCATGGAGACGATTCAGGGCTTCAACGCCGCCGAGATCGCCCGCACCCCCTTCGGCCGCGGCGAGATGGCCAACGTCACGGCGCTGGCCACCTGGATCGCCACCGAGTCGCGCGGCCTGCGCTTCAACCTGTCCCAGGCCCACCCCGAAGAGAAGAAGAGCTACGAGATCGGCAAGCGCGTGTTCTTCTTCCGCGCCGGCCCGATGGACTTCAGCTGCGCGGCCTGCCATTCGCAGAAGGACATCCGCATCCGCCTGCAGGACCTGCCCGACCTCACCAAGAATCCCGGTGACGGCATCGGCTTCGCCGCCTGGCCGGCCTACCGGGTGAGCAACGGCCAGATGTGGGGCATGCAGCTGCGGCTGAACGACTGCTTCCGGCAGATGCGCTTCCCGTTCCCGGGCTTCGGCAGCGACATCACCGTGGCACTGGCCACCTACATGGGCGTCAACGCCAAGGGCGCGCAGTCCATTGCGCCGGCCATCAAACGCTGATCGGGGAGCCGCCACACCATGACCAAGAAGACCCCCCTCCTCATCGCCGCCGTGCCCGCCGCCCTGCTGCTGGCCGCCTGTGCCAGCGGCCCGGCGCCGACGGCGCTGCCCAGTGCCGCCGAGCTCGACGCCGAGGCCAACCGGCTGATCGTTGCCGCGTTCCGCGACCAGGGCATCGCCAAGGCCGAGCGCATCCGCCAGGACCTCGGCCAGAGCGCCTGCTCATCCGACAAGGAGCCCGCCGAGCCCGTGGCCAACGAGGTGATGGCCCAGGCCAAGAGCACCGTGAAGTGGCCCACCGGCGGTCTCTACCTCGGTGACTGGCGCGAGGGCGAGCGCATCGCCCAGAACGGCCGCGGCCTGACCTGGACCGACAGCTCCACCGCCACCAGCGCCAACGGCGGCAGCTGCTACAACTGCCACCAGATCAGCAAGGAAGAGGTCAGCTTCGGCACCATCGGACCCAGCCTGGTCAACTACGGCAAGAACCGCGGCGTGCGCGACGTCCTCGCGCCGACCTCGCAGTCGATCATCGAGTACACCTGGATGAAGATCTGGAACAGCAAGACCTACAACGCCTGTTCCAACATGCCGCGCTTCGGCCACATGGGCATCCTCGACGAAAAGCAGATTGCGCACGTGATGGCGCTGCTGCTCGATCCGAAGTCGCCCGTGAACCAGTAGGCCCGCGCCTGCCCAGCCCGGCGATGCCGGGCTTTTTCAGCATCAAAACATCAGCAGTCACTGATAAACCATGAGCCTCAGCAAGCGCGAATTCATGCAGGTGCTGGCCGCCGCCTCGGTGGCCGGCATGAACCTGGCGGCCCATGAGGACGCCGACGCCGCCCGGGCCGAGGACGCGCTGTACGACCTGCCGCCGCTGGGCACCGGGCCGGGCTTCGTGAGCCTGCTGCACATGACCGACTGCCACGCGCAGTTGAAGCCCATCCGCTTTCGCGAGCCCAGCGTCAACCTCGGCGTGGGCGGCATGCGCGGGCAGATCCCGCACCTGGTGGGCGAGCAGCTGCTCAAGGCTGCGGGCGTGCGCCCGGGCACGGCGCTGGCGCACGCCTACACCGCCATCGACTTCGAGCGCGCCTCGCGGCGCTATGGCCGCGTGGGCGGCTTCGCGCACCTGGCCACGCTCGTCAAGCGCATGAAGGCCAGCCGCCCTGGCGCGCTGCTGCTCGACGGCGGCGACACCTGGCAGGGCAGCGCCACGGCGCTGTGGACCGACGGCCAGGACATGGTCGACGCCTGCAAGGCCCTGACGGTGGACGTGATGACCGGCCACTGGGAGTTCACGCTCGGCATGAAGCGCGTGACGCAGATCGTCGAGCGGGACTTCGCCGGCAAGATCGATTTCGTCGCCCAGAACGTCAAGACCACCGACTTCGGCGACCCGGTGTTCAAGGCCTTCACGATGAAGGCCATCAACGGCGTCCAGGTGGCCATCGTCGGCCAGGCCTTCCCGTACACGCCGATTGCCAACCCGCGTTACATGGTGGCCGACTGGGCCTTCGGCATCCAGGACGAGAACATGCAGAAGACGGTCGACGAGGCGCGTGCCCAGGGCGCGCAACTGGTCGTCGTCATCAGCCACAACGGCATGGACGTCGACCTGAAGATGGCCCGCCGCGTGCGCGGCATCGACGCCATCTTCGGCGGCCACACGCACGACGGCGTGCCCGTGGCCGTGCCCGTCAAGAGCCCGGGCGGCACCACGCTCGTCACCAACGCCGGCAGCAACGGCAAGTTCCTGGGCGTGATGGACTTCCAGGTGAAGGACGGCAAGATCGCCAAGCACCGCTGGCGGCTGCTGCCGGTGTTCGCGAACATGCTCAGGCCCGATGCCGAGATGGACGCGCTGATCACGCGCATCCGCGCCCCGTTCGAGGCCAAGCTGTCGGAGAAGCTCGCCGTGACCGACGGCCTGCTGTACCGCCGCGGCAATTTCAACGGCAGCTGGGACCAGCTGATCTGCGACGCGCTGATGGACGTGCGCGGCGCCGACATCGCCTTCTCGCCCGGCTTCCGCTGGGGCACGAGCCTGCTGCCCGGCGAGACCATCACGCGCGAGCTGATGATGGACCAGCTGGCCACCACCTACTCGTACGCCACCGTCACCGAGATGAGCGGCGAGATGATCAAGACCGTGCTCGAGGACGTGGCCGACAACCTGTTCAACCCCGACCCCTACTACCAGCAGGGCGGGGACATGGTGCGCGTGGGTGGCCTCACCTACACCTGCGATCCCGGCGCAGAGATGGGCGGCCGCATCACCGACCTGCGCCTGAAGGGCCGGCCCCTGGAGGCGGGCAAGACCTACAAGGTGGCCGGCTGGGCCCCGGTGGCCGAAGAGGCCACCCGGGCCGGCCACCCCATGGTCTGGGACCTGGTGGAGACCTGGCTGAAGGACCAGGGCCGCAACCCGGGTGGCCGCGTCAAGGCGCGCAGCATCAACACGCCGCGGCTCCTGGGCATGCAGGGCAACCCGGGCTTGGCATGATGCGCGTCCCAACCGAGGAGATCACCATGTTCTTTCGCCGCTTCATGGTCAGCGCCGCCGTCGCCGCTGCGCTGACGGCACCGGGCTACGCCCTGGCGCAAGACCCCGTCGTCTACCACATCGACGACGCCGCGGCGCAGGGCCTGAAGGGCCTGCGCAACATCCGCAACCACCTGGACGTCGACCCGACGGCGAAGATCACCGTGGTCACGCACGCCCAGGGCGTGGACTTCCTGATGGAAGGCGCCAAGGATCCGGCCGGCAGCCCCTACGCCGGCCCCGTTGCGGCCCTGGTGGCGCGCGGTGTGCGGTTCGAGATTTGCGAGATCACGCTGAGGAACCGCAGCCTGAAAAAAGAGCAGTTCATTCAGGAGGCCGAGTTCACGCCCAGCGGCGTGGTGCGCCTCGCCCGGCTGCAGAAGGCGGGTGCGGCCTACATCAAGCCCTGAGCATGGCCCACCGCCTTGCCGCGCCGGCCATCGCCGCCCTGGCCGTGCTCGTCGCGCCGGCTCCCGCCGCCGCCGACCTCAAGCGCGCGCAGGAGATCGTCGAGGGCAAGTGCTTCATCTGCCACGGCGTCGACGGTGAGAGCTCAAGCTCTCTCTTTCCGCGCCTGGCCGGGCAGAACGCGCAGTACCTGGCGCGGCAGCTTGCCGACTACGCCAGCGGCCGCCGCAAGAGTGCGCAGATGCAGCCCATGGTCGAAGGACTCACGTCCTCGGACTTCTTGGCGCTGGGCCAGTTCTACGAGTCCCGCCCGGTGCACCAGCACGCCATCGAAGACCACGAGCTGGCGCTCGTGGGGCGCTTCATCTACGCCCGCGGCAACCCCTACGCGGGCGTGCCAGCCTGCGCCGGCTGCCACGGCGCCAACGGCCAGGGCACGGCACAGCTGCCACGGCTGGCAGGCCAGCACGCGGCCTACACCGAGCGCCAGCTGCGCCAGTTCAACCAGCGCGAGCGCAGCAACGACAACGCGGTGATGCACACCATTGCCAGCAAGCTCACCGAGCTCGAGACCAAGGCGGTCGCCAGCTACATCAGCGGCCTCAAGTAGGCGCGGGCCACAACGGCGCCGCCGAAGTGGCCCGGAGCGCCCCAGCGCCATCAGGTGCCCACGCGCTGCCCGTTGTTCTTGGTGATCACCACCGTGGCCGAGCGCGGGCGCTTGCCAGCCCCATAGCCCACGTTGCTGGGCCACTGGCTCGTGTACTTGGCAGGGTTGCCCAGGTCGGCCGCCGCGGTGCCCTCGCCCGGGTGCTGGATGTTGATGAAGATGGTCTTGCCGTCCGGCGCCTCGCACAGGCCGGTGACCTCGCAGTCGAAGGGGCCGACGTAAAAGCGCTTGAGCGTCGCCGCCGTCGGCTTCTTGCCCAGGCGCGTGGTGACGCTGACGCCGCCGCCGTAGTTCAGCGTTTTCGTCTCGCCGTCGCCCAGCGTGCCGGGCACGCTGGCCAGCAGCATGCAGTTGGTGACGTCGACGTAGGCCCCGTCGTCGGTCTGGATCCAGCAAAGTCCCGTGCTCTTGGTGAAGGCCAGGCCGTCGGGGCTGGAGAAATCGTTGTCGTTCGTCAGGCCCGAGAGGTTGATGTAGGTCGGATCGGCCGCGGCCTCGGCGCCGAAGAGGTACACGTCCCAGGTGAAGCTGGTGGACTCGGGGTTGGCATCCTTGAAGCGCACGATGTGGCCATTGACGTTGCCGTTTTGCGTGGTCGTGCCGCCGCGCACATCGACATAGGCGCGCGGGTTGGCGGCGTCCACCAGCGTCTGCGTGCCGGTGGGCACGGTGCGGCGGCTGCTGTTGTTCGTCATCGTGATGTAGAGCTCGCCGGTGGTCGGATGCACGTCCACCCACTCCGGCCGGTCCATCTTGGTCGCGCCCACGGCGTCGGCGGCGATGCGCGTGTGGATGTACATCTCGGCCTGCTCCGTGAAGCCGAAGCTGGCGGCGACGATGGCCGGTGTGGTGATGCTCAGCTCGATCCACTGCCCGGAGCCGTCGTCGTTGAACTTCGCCACGTACAGCTTGCCGGCGTCGAGGTACTTGTCGCCGATGGCCATGCGGTCCGAGGCGTTGGCGTCGGCCGGATTCCAGGTGGCCGTGGACACCCACTTGTAGACGTACTCGTTCTGCGAGTCGCAGCCCATGTACACCGCCAGCGGCTTGCCGGCCTGCGGCAGACCGAAGGCGCCGTTCTCGTGCGCCAGGCGGCCCAGGCCGGTGCGCTTCTTGATCGTGCTGGTGGCGTTGTAGGGGTCGATCTCGACCATGAAGCCCTGGCAGAACCACTCGTGGCGGTAGTCGTCGCTGCCGTCGGTGCTGGTGCCGGTGACGCTGGTGTCGAAGCGCACGTAGTCGTCACCGGTGCCGCCGGTTTCCCAGCCGTAGCGGCTGCTGGCGGAGGTGGTGGCGGTGACGCTGCGGCCGTAGCGCGCGAAGCTGGCATTGACCTTGGCGCTGCGCAGCGCCTGGTCGCCGGCCGCGCGGGCGAAGTAGCCGCTCCAGTTTTCTTCGGTCGTCAGCAGCGTGCCCCAGGGCGTCTTGCCGTTGCCGCAGTTGTTGAGCGTGCCGCGCGTGCGGGTGCCGCCGGTCGAGTACTTGGTGACGAACAGCGCGTTGCCGCGCGCCGGTCCCGACAGCTCGATCGGCGTGCGGCCGGTGATGCGGCGGTTGAGGCTGCCCTGGGGCACCATCTGGAACACCCCGGCCGCGTCCTTGGCCACCTCGACGACGCTGACGCCGTGGCAGTCGATCTCGATGTCGACCTCCGCAGCCGGGCGCGGGCGCGCGCTCGGGCCCGCCGCGTGCAGCACCACCGGGGTGATGTACTCGTGGTTCATGGCCAGCAGCGCGCGGCTGCTGGCGCTGTCGTCGCGCGCACCGGCAGCGTTGAGCCCGAAATACTGGATGCCGTCGTGGCAGTCGCCGATGCGCTGCGCGTAGTTGGTGTCGGTGCCGTCGTTCTTGTAGGCCGGCACGCCGGTGGCGATGGGGTCGCCGCAGGCCCAGATGACGCGGGCCGTGTAGCCGGCGGGCACGGTGTTGGTGTCGGCCAGCGTGCGCGCCACGGCGCCGAAGCCCAGCAGCGTCTCGGTGGGCGGCGCAGGCGGACTCACCACCACGTCGTCGTCGCCCCCGCAGGCCGTGAGCGCCACCGGCGCGAACATGGCGGCCATCGCGCCACCCAGGCCGCCCTTGAGCAGGCCGCGGCGGTTCAGGCCCCGGTCCAGCACCTCGCCGAAGTGGGCGTTGGCGCTGGTGTTGTTGGGCAGATCGTCGGGATCTACGAAGTCGGTTGACGAAGTGCGGCTGGTGTCCATGCGGGCCTCGGCAGATGGTGGTCGGAAAGTGCCTGATCGTTGCCCGCCTTCATGAACGTGCCGTGACGGGGACGAAATTCCGACAGCCGACGCGGTTGTCACTCCAGAGTCACCGAGCAGGCGCGATCCGCGGGCGCTGCTGCGCCCACCGCATCAGCAAGTGCCCAAAGCTTCGTTGGTGATCGAGGGTGCCGTTCCTAGCATGGTCAACCCTTCTTCTGACTCCTCACGCCATGCGCCTTCGATTCCTGCTTCTGGCCTGGCTGGCCACCCTGCTGACGGCCGCCGCCCCGGCCGCCTTCGCGCAGAAGACCGTCAACCTGCTCAACGTCAGCTACGACCCCACGCGCGAGCTGTATGTCGACTTCAACAAAGCCTTCGCCGAGCATTGGAAGGCCCGCACCGGCGACACCGTCACCGTGCGCCAGAGCCACGGCGGCAGCGGCCGCCAGGCGCGCAGCGTGATCGACGGCCTCGACGCCGACGTGGTGGCGTTGGCGCTGGCCTACGACATCGACGAGCTGCACGCCAAGGCCGGGCTGATCCCGGCCGACTGGCAAAAGCGCCTGCCGCACAACGCCAGCCCCTACACCAGCACCATCGTGTTCCTGGTGCGCAAGGGCAACCCCAAGGGCATCAAGGACTGGGACGATCTCGTCAAGCCCGGCATCAGCGTGATCACGCCCAACCCCAAGACGAGCGGCGGCGCGCGCTGGAACTACCTCGCTGCCTGGGGCTTTGCGCTGCGCAAGTACGGCAACGACCCGGCCCGCGCCGAGAAGTTCGTCGCGGACCTCTACAAGAACGTGCCGGTGCTCGACAGCGGCGCGCGCGGCTCGCTCACCACCTTTGCCGAGCGCGGCGTGGGCGACGTGTTCCTGAGCTGGGAGAACGAGGCCTTCCTGGCCGTGAAGGAGCTCGGCCCGACGCGTTTTGACATCGTCGTGCCCAGCTTGAGCATCCTGGCCGAGCCGCCCGTGGCCGTGGTCGACAAGAACGTCGACCGCAAGGGCACGCGTGCCGTGGCGCAGGCTTACCTGGAGTTTCTGTACACACCGCAGGGCCAGACGCTGGCCGCCGAGCACTACTACCGCCCGCGCGACCCGCAGGTGGCGGCCAGGTACGCCAGCACCTTCAACCTGAAGGTCAACCTGTTCACCATCGACGAGGTGTTCGGCGGCTGGACCAAGGCGCAGGCGACGCACTTCAACGACGGCGGCGTGTTCGACCGCATCTTCACGCGCAAGTGAGTCGCGACAGGCGCCTGGCCCGAGTCGAGGGCCGTGCCCCGAACCCGCAGCGTGATGCGCCTACACGCGCGCCGCCATGACTGGGAAGCGCCGTCACTCGCCCTTGCCGCACTGGATCGCGCTGGTCGCGATCTTTGCGGTGAGCCTGTTGCCGACGGTCTCGCAGTTGCTGGCGGCCGTGGTGGCCGATGACACCTACCGGGCCGAGATCTGCACGCCGCAGGGTCTGCGCTGGGTGAGTCTGGCCGAGCCTGGCGCGCCGGCCAATGCCGCCGAGCCGGGTTCGAAGGCCGGGCACACCGAGCACTGCCCGCTGTGCCGGCTGCAGCACGACGCGCCGCCCATGCCGGCACCGGCCCTGGCCTGGCGCGTGGCCCCGGCCGGGCCGGCGTACGTGCCGACCCGCTTCCTGACGGCGCCACACACTGCGCACACGTGGCGCAGCGCGCAGCCGCGCGGCCCTCCGCTCCTGGGCTGAACCCCTCGTCGCCGGCCCCGTCGCGCCTGCCCTTTGGGTGGCTGCGATGCGAGGCCCTCTGGGTTCGTCCTGCCGCCAGCCCATGCTCTGGGCAAAAGCGCGGCGGGCTTCAGGAGTTTTTCCGTGCGTGTTCGTTTTCCATTGCGGGCCACCACGCGGGCCTGCCTGTTGTGCCTTGCATTGCCTGTTCCTGCGCAGCGGCAGAGTCGCGCCGCCGACGTCATCGACGCCCCGACCGCCAACAGCCGCAACGCCGGCATCGTCAGCGTCACCGCCAACCGTCTGGGCTCGCTGCCCACGCAGATCCCCACCACCATCGAAGGCATCAGCGGCGCCGAGATCGACGCCACCATCAATGCCACCGACAGCGCCGATGCGCTGAAGTACTTTCCGAGCCTGCTGGTGCGCAAGCGCTACATCGGCGACTACGACCACGCCGTGCTGTCCACGCGCGCCAGCGGCACCGGCAACAGCGCGCGCTCGCGGGTGGTTGCCGACGGCATCCTGCTGAGCAACCTGCTGGGCAACGGGGCCAGCTTCACGCCGCGCTGGGGCCTCGTCACGCCCGAGGAGATCGAGCGCGTGGACGTGCTCTACGGCCCCTTCAGCGCCGCCTACCCGGGCAACAGCGTGGGCGCGGTGGTGGACCACGTGACGCGCATGCCCACGCGCTTTGAGCCCTACGCCAAGGTGGCGGGCTTTTCGCAGCGCTACGACGCCTACGGCACCGATGGCCGGTTTGGCGGCGGCCAGGCCAGCGCCAGCATCGGCAGCCGCGCGGGCGACGTCGCCTGGTGGTTCAACCTGAGCCGGCAGGACAGCGAGAGCCACCCGCTCGTCTACGCCACACGCGCACCCAGCATCGCGGCCCCGGCCGCCGGCGCCGAGGCCGTGACGGGCGCCGTGGCCGAGAAGAACCGCTTCAACCAGGACGGGCTGCTCATCGGCACCAGCAGCCAGGCCCGCACGCTGCAGGACCACGCCAAGCTCAAACTGGCCTGGCGGCTGCAGCCCACGCTGCGCGCCAGCTACACGCTGGGTTTCTGGGACAACAGCGTCGAGCGCCAGCCCGAGAGCTTTTTGCAAGACGGCAGCGGCCAGCGCGTGGACATCCGGCCCGACAACTTCCCCACCAGCGTGGGCGGCACGCGCGCCATCCGCATCGACGGCCGCGGCTACACGCTCAGCGCCGCCGACTTCGGCCGCACGCGCGAGCGGCTGCAGCACGTGATGCACGGCCTGGCGCTGCGCCAGACCACGCGCGGGGTGTTCGACGGGCAGCTCGCGGCCAGCCGGTACGACTACGCCCGCGACGAGGTGCGCGCCTGGGCGCCGGTGGCCGCCACCGCGGCCACGGCCGCCAACCCGGCCGGCGGCCGCATCACCGACCAGGCCGGCACCGGCTGGCACAGCCTGGCCGCCAAGGGCACCTGGCGGCCCGGTGGGGCGAGCGGTGGGGACGCCGGCCGCCACATCATCGAGTTCGGCCTGCAGCGCGACGCGCACCAGCTGCGCAACCAGGTCTCCACCACGGCGGACTGGCTGGCCGGCGCGCCAGCGGCCGGCAACCCCGCCTCGCGCTTTGAGGGCAACACCTCGCTCACCAGCCTGTGGGCGCAGGACGCCTGGGCCTTTGCCACCGACTGGAAGGCGGTGCTGGGCCTGCGGCTGGAGCAGTGGCAGGCCGAACGCGGCCTGACGACCAGCGGCGCCGGTGCCTTTGCCCACCCCACGCGCCGCGAGGCCGCCGCCAGCCCCAAGCTGGCCGTGGGCTGGCAGCCGCGTGACGACTGGTCGCTGAAGCTGTCCAGCGGCCGGGCGCTGCGCTTCCCCACCGTGAGCGAGCTGTTCCAGGGCGGCGTCAACGCCAGCACCGGTGCGCTGAGCAACGGCGACCCGAACCTCAAGCCCGAGGACTCGTGGACCACCGAGCTCAGCAGCGAGTGGGCCTGGCAGCCGGGCGCCACGCTGCGCGCCACGCTGTTCACCGAGGCCACGCGTGACGCGCTGTACAGCCAGACCAACACCACGGTCACGCCCAACGTCACCAACGTCCAGAACGTCGAGCGCATCCGCACCCAGGGCCTGGAGCTGGCGGCGTCGGCCCGCGACCTGGGCGTGCGCCGGCTCGACCTGAGCGGCAGCCTCACCTTCGCCGATTCCATCATCACCGCCAACAGCCGCTTCCCGGCCAGCGTGGGCAAGTGGCAACCGCGCGTGCCACGCTGGCGCGCCAACGCCGTGGCCACCTGGCGGCCGACCGAGGCACTCAGCGGCACCCTGGGTGTTCGCTACGGCGGGCAGCAGTTCAACAGCCTCGACAACAGCGATCCGAACGGCGCGCGCTACCAAGGCGCGAGCAAGCTCCTCGTGGCCGACCTGTGTCTGCGCTGGCAGGCCACGCGGCAATGGAGCGCTGCGCTGGGCATCGACAACCTCAGCAACGAGCTGTACTGGAACTTCCACCCCTACCCACTGCGCACCGTCGTGGCGGAACGCAAGTTCGACCAGTGAGCAAAGCCATGACGCCCATCCACCTCAGCCTTCTCTGCATCTCGCTGGCGGCCGCCAGCGCGGGCCCGGCCTCGGCCCATGTCACGCTCGAAGAAGCCCAGGCCCAGGCCGGCAAGCCCTACAAGGCCACGCTGCGCGTGAGCCACGGCTGCGAGGGCACGGCCACGCTGGCCGATGCGCACCACGACGAGTTCGTGCTGCGCGGCCAGCTGCCGGCCCAGCCGGGGCCGGCTTGAAGGCACCGGCGGCGCTGCTGGAGGTGCTGCCGGCCGAGGACGCGCAGGCACACCGCCACTGAGCCTGCCTGCGTCTTGGGCTGAGCCAAGGTCGGTGCGGCGCCGCCGACGATCACGAGGGTGGGCGGTGGTGTAGCCATCCACATGCGATTTTCGAATGTGCAATGTCGTTTGAATTCGTTGGGCGATGCAAGGGGGCTGCCTAGAGTCGCGCTCCTTGTTTCACTGAAGACTGGCGCCTCCCGTGTTTTCCCGTCGTCATATGCTGTCTGCCGCGGCCCTGCCGCTGGCCCTGGCACTGCCTGCCGCGCGTGCCCAGTCGGCCACCAGCCTGCTCAACGTCAGCTACGACGTGAGCCGCGAGTTCTACAAGGACTTCAACGCCGCTTTCGCCGCGCACTGGAAGAAGACGACCGGCCAGGACCTGACGCTGAACCAGAGCCACGGCGGAAGCAGCCGCCAGGCGCGCAGCGTGGCCGACGGCCTGGAGGCCGACGTCATCACGATGAACCAGCACAACGACATCGACATCCTGCACACGCGGGGTGGCCTGGTGCCGGCGAACTGGGCGACGCGGCTGCCGAACAACGCCAGCCCCACCACCAGCATCACCGTCATCCTGGTGCGCAAGGGCAACCCGAAGAACATCCGCGACTGGAGCGACCTCGGCCGCGCGGGCCTGCAGGTCATCATCCCCAACCCCAAGACCAGCGGCAACGGCCGCTACACCTACCTGGCGGCCTGGGGCGCGGGCGTGAAGGGCGGCGCCAGCGACGCCGCGGCCAAGGCACTGGTGACGCGCATCTTCGCCAACGTGCCGGTGCTCGACGGCGGCGGCCGCGGCGCCACCACCACCTTTGCGCAGCGCAACCTGGGTGACGCGCTCGTCACCTTCGAGAGCGAGGCGCCGCTGATCACGCGCGAGTTCGGCGACAACTTCGAGCTCGTCTACCCGAGCCGCACCATCCTGGCCGAAAACCCGGTGAGCGTGGTCGACCGCGTGGTCGACCGGCGCGGCACGCGCCGGCTCGCCGAGGCCTACCTGCAGTACTTGTACACGCCCGAAGGCCAGGAGATTGCCGCGAAGCACCACCTGCGCCCGCGCAACGCCCAGGTGCTGGCGCGTTATGCAAAGCAGTTCCCGAAGGTGAACACCTTCACGGTGGACGAGGTCTTCGGCGGCTGGACGAAGGCGCAGACCGAGCACTTCAACGACGGCGGCCACTACGACCAGGTCATCCTCGCCGCCAAGGGCCGGTGAGGCATTGGTGATCCTCTCCCGCGCCCTCCTCAAGCGCCACACCGTGCTGCCGGGTTTCGACCTGGCATTGGGCTTCGCGCTGCTCTACATCAGCCTGATCGTGCTGATCCCGCTGTCGGCGGCCTTCCTGAAGACCTTCACGATGACGTGGCAGCAGTTTCTCGATGCCACGACCACGCCGCGCGTGATGGCGAGCTACCGGCTCACCTTCGGCGCCAGCTTTCTGGCGGCGGCGCTCAACGCCGTGTTCGGCCTGCTCATCGCGTGGATGCTGGTGCGCTACAGCTTCCCCGGCAAGCGCATCGTCGACGCGCTGGTGGACCTGCCGTTTGCGCTGCCCACTGCCGTGGCCGGCATCGCGCTCACCGCCATCTGGGCGCAGAACGGCACGCTGGGCCAGTGGCTGCCGTTCAAGGTGAGCTTCACGCCCATCGGCGTGTGGGTGGCGCTGGTGTTCATCGGCCTGCCCTTCGTGGTGCGCACGGTGCAGCCGGTGCTCGAAGACGTGAACCGCGAGCTCGAGGAGGTGGCCGCCACGCTGGGCGCCAACCGCTGGCAGACCTTCAGCCGGGTGGTCTTTCCCATCGTGGCACCGGCGCTGCTGACGGGCTTTGCGCTGGCCTTCGCGCGCGCTTTGGGTGAATACGGCAGCGTCATCTTCATCGCCGGCAACATGCCCATGATCAGCGAGATCACGCCGCTGCTCATCATCACCAAGCTCGAGCAGTACGACTACGCGGGCGCCACCGCCATTGCCGTGGTGATGCTGGTGACGAGCTTCGTGCTGCTGCTCATCATCAACGCGCTGCAGGCCTGGGCGCGGCGGCGGCAAGGGGGCATTGCATGAACACCGCCACCGTGGCGCCGGGGCCCGCGGCCGCCGTCGTGCGCCCGCGCGTGCTGCGCGCCGCCACCACCGAGGCGCCCTGGGTGCGCCGGCTGATCATCGGCCTGGGGCTGGCGTTCATGACGCTGTTCCTCTTCATCCCGCTGGTCACCGTGTTCTACGAGGCGCTGAAGAAGGGCTGGGACGTCTACCTCGCGGCCATCGTCGAGCCCGATGCGCTGTCGGCTGTTCGGCTGACGCTCATCGCCGCGGCCATCAGCGTGCCGCTGAACCTGGCCTTCGGGCTGGCCGCGGCCTGGTCGATCGCCAAGTTCGAGTTCCGCGGCAAGAACGTGCTGCTGACGCTGATCGACCTGCCCTTCAGCGTGAGCCCGGTGATCGCCGGTCTCATCTACGTGCTGGTGTTCGGGCTGCAGGGCTGGTTCGGCGCCTGGCTGATCGACAACGACATGAAGGTGATCTTCGCGCTGCCCGGCATCGTGCTGGCCACCGTCTTCGTCACCCTGCCCTTCATCGCCCGAGAGCTGATACCGCTGATGCAGGCCCAGGGCATCGAGCAGGAAGAGGCGGCGCGTGTGCTGGGTGCCGGCGGCTGGCAGATCTTCTGGCGCGTGACGCTGCCCAACGTGAAGTGGGCGCTGCTGTACGGCGTGATCCTGTGCAACGCGCGGGCGATGGGCGAGTTCGGCGCGGTGAGCGTGGTCTCCGGCCACATCCGCGGGCAGACGAACACGATGCCGCTGCACATCGAGATCGTCTACAACGAATACCAGTTAGCGGCGGCGTTTGCGGTGGCCTCGCTGCTGGCGCTGCTGGCCCTGGTGACGCTGGTGCTGAAGTACATCGTCGAACAGCGTGTCAAGGGGCAGAAGCGCGAAGCCCACGACCGTGCCGAATGACACCCCGCTCGGAATGAAACCAGGCCCGCCCTCATGAGCATCGAAGTCCGCAATCTCACCAAAGCCTTCGGCAAGACCGTCGTCTGCGACCACCTGAACCTCACCATCCCCTCGGGCGAGCTGGTGGCGCTGCTCGGGCCTTCGGGCTCGGGCAAGACCAGCCTGCTGCGCATCATGGCGGGGCTGGAGGTGCCCGACGCGGGCGAGGTGCTGTTCCACGGCGAGGACACCACCGCCACCGACGTGCGCGATCGCAACGTCGGCTTCGTGTTCCAGCACTACGCCCTCTTCAACCACCTGACGATCTTCGAGAACGTGGCCTTTGGGTTGCGCGTGCGACCCAAGGTCAGCCGGCCCAACGACGCCGAGCTCAAGAGCAAGGTGACGCAGCTGCTGACGCTGGTGCAACTGGACTGGCTGGCCGACCGCTACCCGCACCAGCTCTCCGGCGGCCAGCGCCAGCGCATCGCGCTGGCCCGCGCGCTGGCCGTGGAGCCCAAGGTGCTGCTGCTCGACGAGCCCTTCGGCGCGCTCGACGCCAAGGTGCGCAAGGAGCTGCGCCGCTGGCTGCGCCGCCTGCACGACGAGGTGCACGTGACCAGCGTGTTCGTCACGCACGACCAGGAAGAGGCCATGGAAGTGGCCGACCGCATCGTCGTCATGAACGAGGGCCGCATCGAGCAGGTGGGCGAGCCCGACGAGGTGTACGACCGCCCGGCCACGCCCTTTGTGCTGCAGTTCCTGGGCGACGTGAACCTGTTCCACGGCCGCAGCGAACACGCGCCGGGCGGCGGCGAGCTCGCCCGTTCTGGGGCGCATGACACCGTCTATGTGCGCCCGCATGAGCTGGAGATCGTCGGCGAGCCCGCCGAGGGCGCCTGGGCCGCCACGTTGAGCCAGACGCTGACGGTGGGCGCGCAGACGCGCATCGAGTTCCAGCGCACCGACGCCGCCGGCCAAGGCCACTGGCTCGACGTGGAGCTGCCGCGCGAGGAGTTCCACGCGCTGCGCCAGCGCCTGGGCCTCCAGCGCGGCCAGCAGCTGTGGCTGAAGCCGCGGCGCGTGACGAGTTTTCGCGCGCCGGCCTAGATTTCGAAGTCGGTGGCGTCGCCTACCGGCGCCGCCAGCGCCCGCTGCAGCAGTGCGCGCGTGAGCGTGGGCGCGAAGGCCTCGATGAAGTCGAACACGTAGCCGCGCAGGAAGGCGTCGCGCCGCACGGCCACGCGGGTGGTCTGCATCGGGAACAGGTGGCGCGCGTCCAGGGCCGCGAGGCCCCCATCGCGCGCCTCGTCGAAGGCCATCGCGGCGATCACGCCGACGCCGATGCCCAGCTCGACATAGGTCTTGATGACGTCGGCGTCCATGGCCTGCAGCACCACGTCGGCCGCCAGGCCCTCCCGCGCGAAGGCCTCGTCGATCTGGCGCCGGCCGGTGTAGCCCGCCTCGTAGGTGACGAGCGGGCACTGCGCCAGCCGCGCCAGTGTGAGCGTGCGGCCGGCGGCGGCCTCGGCCGCCAGCGCGTGGCCACGCGGCACGACGACGGCGTGTGTCCAGCGGTAGCAGGGCAGGGCGAGCAGGCCGGGAAAGTCGGCCAGCACCTCGGTGGCCACACCCAGATCGGCCGCACCCGACAGCACCGCCTCGGCCACCTGGCGCGGCGAGCCCTGCTGCAGGTGCAGCGTCACGCCCGGGTGGCTGGCCCTGAAGTCGCGCACCGCGCCGGGCAGCGCATAACGCGCCTGCGAATGCGTGGCGGCCACCTTCAGCAGGCCGTGGTCGCTGGCGGCGAAGTCGGCGCCCGCGCGCTTGAGGTTCTCGGCGTCCTGGAGCAGCCGCTCCACCACCGGCAGCAGCGCTTCGCCGGGGGGCGTGAGGCCCAGCAGCCGCCGCCCGGCGCGGCGGAACAGCAGCACGCCGAGCTCGTCTTCCAGCTCCTTGAGCTGGCGGCTCACACCCGGCTGCGAGGTGTGCAGCGCCTCGGCCACGAGCGTGAGGTTGAAACCCTGGCGAACGGTTTCGCGGACGGCGCGGAGTTGCTGGAAGTTCACCGGGGTGGGGCAGGGCGCCCGAAGAGTCGGGCGTCGATATGATGCCGGGTTTGCCTACGCCTGCCATGCCCCCCGAGCGCCGCCCTCCCTATGCCACGACCGAGCCGCCAATGCTCCGCGTCCGGGGCGCGCGCACGCACAACCTCAAGAACTTCGACCTCGACATCCCCAAGCACGCGCTGGTGGTGATCACAGGCCTGAGCGGCAGCGGCAAGAGCAGCCTGGCCTTCGACACGCTGTACGCCGAGGGACAGCGCCGTTATGTCGAAAGCCTGTCGGCCTACGCGCGGCAGTTCCTGCAGCTCATGGACAAGCCCGATGTCGACGTCATCGAGGGCCTGTCGCCCGCGATCAGCATCGAGCAGAAGGCCACCAGCCACAACCCGCGCAGCACGGTGGGCACGATCACCGAGATCCACGACTACCTGCGCCTGCTGTTCGCGCGCGCCGGCACGCCCTACTGCCCGGATCACGATCTGCCGCTGGCCGCGCAGAGCGTGAGCCAGATGGTCGACGCCGCGCTGGCGCTGTCCGAAGACACCAAGCTCCTGGTGCTGGCCCCGGTGGCGCGCGACCGCAAGGGCGAGTTCAGCGAGCTCTTTGCCGACATGCAAAGCCGCGGCTACGTGCGCTTCCGCGTCGACGGCGTCATTGTCGAGGCCGAGTCGCTGCCAGCGCTGAAGAAGGCCGACAAGCACGACATCGACGTCGTCATCGACCGCCTGAAGATCAAGCCCGACATGAAGCAGCGCCTGGCCGAGAGCTTCGAGGCCGCGCTGCGCATCGCCGATGGGCGGGCCATCGCGCTGGAGTTGGACAGCGGCAAGGCGCATGGCTTCAGCAGCAAGTTCGGCTGCCCCTTGTGCAGCTACTCGCTGCCCGAGCTGGAGCCGCGCCTGTTCAGCTTCAACAGCCCCGTGGGTGCCTGCCCGGCCTGCGACGGCCTGGGCCAGGTGACGGTGTTCGACCCCGAGCGCGTGGTCGGCTTCCCCAGCCTGAGCCTGGCCAGCGGCGCCATCAAGGGCTGGGACCGCCGCAACAGCTACACCCACAGCCTGCTCGAGGCCGTGGCGCGGCACGCCGGCTTCGACGTCGAGACGCCCTTCGAGCAGCTGCCGCCAGCGGTGCAGCAGCTGGTGCTGCACGGCAGCGGCGACGAGGCCATCGAGTTCATCTACAGCGCCCAAGGTGCAGGCGCTTCCGGCAGCCGGGGCAAGGCGCGCAGCGTGAAGCGCCGCCACCCCTTCGAAGGCGTGATCCCGAGCTTCGAGCGCCGCTTCCGCGAGACCGACTCGTCCTCCGTGCGCGAGGAGCTGTCGCGCTACCAGGCCGTCAAGTCCTGCCCGCAGTGCCAGGGCAGCCGCCTGCGGCGCGAGGCGCGGCATGTGTTCCTGCAGCACGCCGGCAACGGGGAGGGCCCGCACAAGGGTCTGCCCATCTACGCCATCGAGCACGCCACGCTGGCCGAGGCGCTGGCCTACTTCCGCGGCCTCAGGCTCATCGGCGCCAAGGCCGAGATCGCCGAGAAGATCGTGCGCGAGATCGAGAGCCGGCTGCGGTTTCTCAACGACGTGGGCCTGAACTACCTGAGCCTGGACCGCGGCGCCGACACGCTCAGCGGCGGCGAGGCCCAGCGCATCCGCCTGGCCAGCCAGATCGGCAGTGGCTTGAGCGGTGTGATGTACGTGCTCGACGAGCCCAGCATCGGCCTGCACCAGCGCGACAACGAGCGCCTCATCGGCACCCTCAAGCACCTGCGCGACATCGGCAACAGCGTGCTCGTGGTGGAGCACGACGAGGACATGATCCGAAGCGCCGACCACGTGGTCGACATGGGCCCGGGCGCCGGTGTGCACGGCGGGCGCGTCATGGCCCAGGGCACGCCCGAGGCGGTGGCCGCCAACCCCGATTCGCTCACCGGGCAGTACCTGGCGCGCGCGCTGCGCATCGAGGTGCCGCGCCGCCGTGCCGGCATGGGCTTTGGTGCGGCGCCGCTGCGGCTGCAGGTGCTGGGCGCGCGCGGCAACAACCTGCGCGGCGAGCCGGGTGGGCGCGGCGTGGACATCGACATCCCCGTGGGCCTGTTCACGTGTGTCACGGGCGTCAGCGGCTCGGGCAAGAGCACGCTGATCAACGACACGCTCTATGCGGCGGTGGCGCGCAAGCTCTACGGCAGCCACACCGAGCCGGCGCCGCACGACCGCATCGAGGGCCTGGAGCACTTTGACAAGGTCATCAACGTCGACCAAAGCCCCATCGGCCGCACGCCGCGCAGCAACCCGGCCACCTACACGGGCCTCTTCACGCCCATCCGCGAGCTGTTCGCGGAGGTGCCGATGGCGCGCGAGCGCGGCTATGGCGCCGGCCGCTTCAGCTTCAACGTGCCGGCGGCCAGCGGCGGCGGCCGCTGCGAGGCCTGCGAGGGCGACGGCGTCATCAAGGTGGAGATGCACTTCCTGCCCGACGTGTACGTGCCCTGCGACGTGTGCCAGGGCGCGCGCTACAACCGCGAGACGCTCGAGGTGCTCTACAAGGGCAAGCACATCACGCAGGTGCTGGCCCTCACGGTGGAGGACGCGCACACCTTCTTCAGCGCCGTGCCCACGCTGGCGCGCAAGCTGCAGACGCTGCTCGACGTGGGCTTGGGCTACATCCGCCTGGGGCAGGCGGCCACCACGCTCAGCGGCGGCGAGGCACAGCGCGTGAAGCTGGCGCTGGAGCTCTCCAAGCGCGACACCGGCCGCACGCTGTACATCCTGGACGAGCCCACCACCGGCCTGCACTTCCACGACGTGGCGCTGCTGCTGAAGGTGCTGCACCAGCTGCGCGACGCCGGCAACACCATCGTCGTCATCGAGCACAACCTCGACGTCATCAAGACGGCCGACTGGCTGATCGACATGGGGCCCGAAGGCGGTTCGGGCGGCGGGCGCGTGGTGGTGGCGGGCACGCCGGAGGACGTGGCGGCGCGGGCCGAGGAACTGGGCAGCCATACGGGGCGGTTTCTGAGGGCGATGCTGTAGCGCATTGCTACGGAGTCACCTATAAATCGACATGTCGACATGGGTCAGGTCTCCCATCTCCCATAGATGTGCATAAACACATAAATGCGTAAATGGGGGTCATAAATGGGGGTCACATAAATGGGGGTCAGGTCTCCCATTTTCCGTAGATGCACGCATAGATGGGGTGACATAGATGGGGTCAGGTCTCCCATTTCCCGTAAAGTCACCATCCATGAGCCGCCCGCTTCGCATCGAGTTTCCCGGGGCCGTGTACCACGTCACGTCACGCGGCGACAGGCGTGAGCCGATCTATCGCGACGATTTCGATCGGTCTCGCCAGTTAGACTGAAGTTCCCCCACACCCGAGCCGAATTGCCCTTTTCCATCAACCACTTGCGATGGATTTCGGGTTTGGTTTTCTGACTACGGCTGGATGGCCTGTATCAGCGCCATGGCGCGCTGTTGGTGTGCCGTGGCGGTGGTGAGCACCTCGAAGGTTGGCGCATCTGCGCCAGCGCTCGGTGCGCGGCAGGTGTTGCGCACGAGGGTGGACATCTCTGCCATCAGGGTTGCGAAGCTATGCGCAGGCTGCTCGTCCTCGAGCACCTTCGATGCAGCCTTGGCGCTTGCCGAAGCCGAGCGCATGGCTGGCGCTACTGGATCGCGCGTGGCCTTGGCGGCCTGATCGGTGTCGGCGAACATCAGCTCGCGCCAGGCCTCGCGCATGTGCCACTCGACGTAGAACGCCAGCATGCACAGCAGGATGTGCGCGCGCACCCGGTCGGCCAACCGATGGTGGATGGGCCGCACCTTCAGGTCCACCGTCTTCAATGATCGGAACGCCCGCTCCACGTTGGACAGGGCTTTGTAGCTGCGCACGCAATCCGGTGCGCCCATGCGCTTGGCGTCCAGTGAGGTGCGAATGACATACAGCCCGTCCAGCGCCGCCTCGGCGTTGATGGCGTCTTGCCTTCTCGCCCAGTTCAACGCCGCATCTCCGATGCTCAGCTCGAAGTGCTTGGCCACCTTGTGGCGGTTGATGATCTTGCCCACCTGCACGCCGATCTTGTCCTGCCCGGTGAGCCGGCCCGCATCCACGCTGGCCTTGACCAGGCCCAGCAAGGCCTCGGTGGACTGCAGCAGGCTCTCACGCTTGTGCGCCCGCAGCCTGGCCAGGGCGTCGTTGCGGCAGGCTACCAGGCGCTCGCCGGGATAGTCGGGCGACGTGATCTCGGCCAGGTTGCGCTGATCGAACAAGCCCAGCTGCAAATGGCCCTGCTCGACCAGGGAGCGGATCGAGACGCTCTTGAGCGCTGTGATCCAGTCGATGCCGCCTTGGCCGCGAAGCTCGTCGATGGCCTTTTGCGACACCATCCCGCGGTCGCCCACCATCACCACCTGCGCCAGGCCGAAGCGCTCGCGCACACGCTGCACGGCGGGCAGGAAGGTCAGGCTGTCCGACGTATTGCCCTCGAACACCGAGACCGCCACAGGGCAGCCACGCGCATCGGTGAGCAGCCCGTAGTTGACCTGCAACGTGCCGGGCCGGCCATCGCGGCTGTAGCCCCGCTTGGCCAACGGGCAGGTGCTGCCCTCGAAGTAACTCGAAGACAAGTCGTACAGCACCAATGCACCCTCGCGCAGGTGACGTGCGGCGAGCTTCTTCTCGATGGCGTCCTGGCGCGTCAGCAGCCAATCCATGGCGACATACAGATCGTCCTCGGTGGCGTCAGCAACGCCGAAGTCCTCGGCCAGGGTCGAGCTGTGCCAGCGCCTGGAGGTGGCCAGCTTGGTGTCGGGTTGCACGATGCGCGAGGCCACCATGGCCAGCACCAAGTCGCGTTCACGGCTGGGCTGCGACGCGACAACCGAGGCCAGCCCCAGGCGCTGCATGGCCACAGCGACGGCCTGCACGTGGCCATGGGCGCGCGAGCGCACGACCTCGAAGGCCTGGGAGGCGGGAACGAAGGTCTCGCCTTGCAGCGAGCGCCGGATGATGTCGATCAGCGCATCGGGCAGGTGGGACAGGTTGCCCAGGGTTTCGTTCTTGACCTTGCCGTCTTCGCGGTAGCTGCGGCGCAGCAGGTGGGTGAAGTAGACCTTGTCCTTGTACGCCCGCTTGGTGGTGACGACGTGAGCGGTTCCTGTGCGGGATGCCATGCTGGCAATTCTGCCTCAGAAGGCGCACAGAAGCAACACTTTTTAGTGACTACACAGTCAGGCACAAAAAAGGCCCGGAAGGGCCGAAATTGTGAGTCGTGACAGATACTTGGCTCAGCCACGCCTTACGTTGGGGCGGGGAACTTCAGGTTAGAGGTGCTGGCGCAGGCGGCCGAACGATTCGACGCCGAGGTGTTGGCGTGGTGCCAGATGGGCAACCACTATCACCTCGTGGTGCATACGAGGCAGTCGAATCTCTCGCGCTTCATGCGGCACCTCAATGGGGTGTATACACAGGCGTTCAATCGACGCCACGGCCTTGTAGGGCACCTGTTCCAAGGGCGCTTCAAGGCCATCTTGGTCAATCGCGACGCGTACCTGCTCTCCTTGTGTCGGTACATCGAGCGCAACCCGGTGGCGGCCAACTTGGTGGCAGAGCCCGCGAACTGGGAGTGGTCGAGCTGCCGCGCCCACCTGGGCTTGACGCCCACGCCAAGTTGGCTGGACACCGACGGCCTGCATGGCTACCTCATCGGCCGACCAGTCACCACGGCGCGCGATCGACAGCTGGCGATCAGACGTTACCGCGCCTTGGTAGATGGCGCTAAGGCCGAAGACGCCCAGTTCTGGCAGACGGCCTTGCGCGGCCAGATCTATCTGGGTGACGAAAACTTCGTTCATCGCATGCAGGCACAGGCCGAACCGCAGCGCCTGGCTGCACGCCCGATCCCGCGCACGCAGCGGCGCCCGCTGGTTGTTTTCGATTGGCACGAGCACCTCGCCAAGTGCGATGGAGATCGTGCCGAGGCACTGCGGCAGGCCCACACGATCGCTGGCGTGACCATGACACAGTTGGCGCGACTCAGCGGCCTGTCGTTGTCGCACGTGAGCCGCCTGATCGCCAAGGCAGAGAGTGGGGTGGGGAAGGAAGAGAGATGGGAGACTTGACCCCTAACTCCCTCTGCTGAAGGGCGTCCGCCTGACCCGCGCGACGCTCAGGCCGCCAGCGGGGGGTGAGCCGGCGCCGTCGCCCGCTCGGCGAGCAGCGCGGCGGCTTGGGTCGTGGCCGTCGGCCGGCCGGCGAAGTCGGTCCAGCGGTGGTGCTCGTAGTCGTAGAGCTTGCAGGTGCGCATCACCTGGGCCAGGCGCCGGAAGGCGAACAGGTGCGTGCGCAGCGCGTGCGCGCCCAGCAGCCGGCTGAGCTCGGCCTGCGCCGCGTGCAGCCGGTAGCAGGGGATGGCCGGCACGACGTGGTGCACCGGGTGCTCAAGGATGTCGTGCGTGCCGGCGCCCAGGATGCGCGGCGCCTGCACGTGCACCGTCAGCGACTCCGGCCCGAAGCGCTCGATCAGGGCATCGCCGGGGCCGAACCAGGGCACGTCGGGGTGCGTGTGCTGCACGTACAGCACCATCCCCTGCAGCGTCTGGAACAGGAACACCGGCACGCCGAAGACGAGCAGCACCTCCAGCCACACCGGGCTGCCGCGCCACTGCGCCGAGGCCACGCCCAGCGCCACCAGCACCCCGATCCAGGCCACCACCGCGGCCTGCAGCCAGCGCGCCTCGGGCTTGTGCCGCGCCGGCATCGGCGCCGGCAGGAAGAACTCGGCGCGCCACCAGCGCTCGGCCACGCCGTAGGCGAAGAACGAGACGACGATGGGCGCGCGCAGGAAGCGCTCCCAGGCGCGCCGCAGGGGCGACACGGCCGCGAACTCCTGCGGGCTCAGCGGGCGCCAGGCGTCGTGCTGCGGCCCGTTGAGGTGCGGGTGGTGGCCCAGCTGCAGGTGGTCGTACTGGCGGATCCGGTAGTTGTGGAAGGTGAGCCAGTAGCAGAAGGTGGCGATCCAGCGGTTGAGCGCTGCGCCGCGCACGAGGTTGCCGTGCACGGCGTCGTGCGCCAGCGTGTAGACGGCGCCGAGCTTGAAGCCCACCAGCAGCGAGCCCAGCACGCGCAGCCACAGCGCATCGGCCAGCAGCACGAGGGCGAAGCCGCCGGCGATCATCAGCAGGTCCACCACCAGCAGGCGCACGCCCAGGGCGGTGTCGAGCTGGCGGAAGCGCGCCAGCGCACGCACCAGGTCGGCCCGCGTGTAGCCCGAGACCGGGCGCACGTGGCCGCGCACCTGCGCGCCTTCCCAGGTTTCGTCCGTCATGCCGGGCTGCGCCGTGGGCGAGGGGTCGAGACCGCCAGCCGGCGCCTTCGGCGCCCCGGTGTGCAAGGCCATGGGGTTCTCCAGATTTTCTCGCGCGATCTTGCCGCCACATTCTTCGGGTAGGCGGAGACGGTGCAGGACTACCCTGGCGTCAGAAGGGGGTTCAGCCGGGCCATGGGGCCGGGTGTGGGGTCGATGGCGTTGGCGGCGGCGGCCCCGGCCGCAGCCCCAGCGAGCGGACCAGTGCGCGAGCAGTCCGTTCAGCGCTCCGGCGTCTGCGCCGTCAGACTTTGTCGCCATGTGCCTGTGGCGGGTGGTTAGGCAACAGGAGAGACCTGACCCCAAGTTCCGCTCCGGCAACAGGCGAGACCTGACCCTGGCTCGGGCACGCCCGAGGACGTGGCGGCGCGGGACGCGATGCTGTAGCGCATCGCCGCGGGGTCACCTATACTTTTTATAGGTTATGGCTTCGATGCACAGCCTCTCGATGGCGCAGTTGCAGGCGCTGATCCGGAAGCGCAGCCTTGATGCGGCCAGCGTCTTCGTGACCGTGCACTGCCGGCTGCGAATGAAGCAGCGGCATATCGGCATGGCATTGGTGCTCGAGGTCTTGCGGAATGGGCGTTTGCGCAGGCCGGCCGAGCCGGATGCTCGGCTCGGTACCTTGGTGTGCCGCATGGAGCACTACGTGGCCGGGCGCGAGCTGGCGGCTGTGGCCGCGGTGAGCGACGAACACCCCGGGGTCGTTGTGGTCACGGTGATCGACCTGAAGGAGTGACGATGTTGAAATTCGATGACGGAGGACTGCGGAACGTCTGGCTGGCCAACGGTTACGAGACGCGAAAGACCCCCTACGGTGATGCCACGGCGATCCACGACCTCGATGGCCTGATCTACTCCATTTGCGCGACGCTGGTACGCAAACCGGGCCATCTGACCGGCGCCGAGTTCCGCTACCTGCGCCAGCATCTGCTGCTGTCGCAGGCCTCGCTGGGAAGATTGCTGGGCGTGTCGGAGCAGAGCGTGGCGCTATGGGAAAAGCGCAGCCGCATCCCGCTGCTGGCCGACAAGCACCTGCGGCTGCTGTGGAGCGAGCGGCACGACGGCAACGAGACCATCGCGCGCGTGATGCAGCGCGTGAACGACGTGGAGCGGCTCATCCACCAGCGGCTGGTGCTGAAGACCACGCCTCGGCGGGGGTGGCAGGCAAAGGCCGAACCCACCGAAGAGGCCGAGGCCTGAGCGCGGCTCAACGCCGCCCCCGGTTCAGCGACTGCGGCAGGCCCACACGATCGCTGGCGTGACCATGACACAGTGGGCGCGACACAGCGGCCTGTCGTTGTCGCATGTGAGCCGCCTGATCGCCAAGGCTCAGAGAGGGTTGAGGAAGGAAGAGAGATGGGAGACTTGACCCCACAGATCTTTGACCCCACAGATTTGTGACCCCACAGATTCTGACCCCACAGATTCGAGTCGTCCGCCAGGGTGATGAGGAAACTCGTGTCGACCAGGAACGCGCTCAAGCTTCGTTGCCCCGGAGGTCTTCCACCCAGTCGGCGGCGCTGGGCACATCGGCCCAGGCCTGCCGGCCCCGGGCCAGCATGCGCGCGACCGCCTGCTTGTCGACCCGGTTGTCCTGGGGCTCGAAGCCCAGCAGCTGCGCGTTGCGATGCTCGCGGGTCTGCACGTTGTAGTCCGCGACGATGCGCACCAGCGCCTGCTTGAACAGGCGGTTCTTCGGGTCTTTGCTCAGAGCATCGCGGGCCGCGCTCACCAGCATGGTCGAACCATCGGCCAGGCGCAGGTGGGCGTTCACGTTGTTCAGGCCGCCGAGTTCAAAGACCTCGCCCTGCACGTAGCGTTCGACACGCACCCATTGGTCGGCGTCGTCGGTGTGGAAGTCGCTGTCGGCGCTGATCACCACCGAGCGGGGCAGCCACGCTGCAGTGACCTCATAGCGCACCTGCCGCGTCGACCGGGCGGCACGCTGCCAGCGTTCCACCACCGCGCTGCGCTTGCCGTTCATGCCGTTGATCAAGGACGAGCTCGCCAGCAGGCGCAGGTCCTGCACCAGCCCGGGGTTGGCGGTGGGCTGGGTCTCGATCGCCAGCGAGCCATCGACCACGGCGACTTCCAGCTCGCGGGCCGGCAGATCACCGGCATCACCGCGCAGAAGTTCGTCGACGTCTTTGGCGAAGGCGCGCAGCACGGCCAGCGGCACGCGTGCCGGCGACACGGCGTAGCCGGCAGACTCGTCGTGCAAGGCGATGCGGATGCGCTGCGCTTCCATGGGTGTGATTGTTCGCGATTGCGGGAAAACCCGCTTCCGGGTTATCGCGGCCTGCGGCGTCGTGCGCGACGGACCGTGCCACTCACTGCTCGGCCGGCGCGGCCAGCTCGGTGAGGTGCTGGTACAGGCTGAACAGGAACGCCACGCGCTCGGCGTCGCCCGCGAGCTTGGGTTTGGTCTTCATGCCAGGCGGCAACTCGGCCAGGTAGACGGCATCGACGGCGCGGTCCAGCTCGCGGTGGGCCTTCACCAGCGCGGGTGGCATGGTGTCTGGGTCGTACAAGGCGGCCAAGGTCTGGCCGGCCTGCGCCAAGCGCGCGTCGAGCACGGCTTGTGCGGTCTGGGCCAAAGCCCGGTCGTGCTTGTCGCTCCGCAGCAGGGGCCAGGGGTAGTTGTTGTAGACGAAGCCGGCGCTGTAGCGGTAGCGGCTCTCCAAGCGACCACAGGTGCAACGCACCCAGGCGTTGTGCATCGTCGAGCACAGGATGCCGAAGTCGAAGAGGCTCAAGGGGCTTGAGTCGGGAGCCAGGTTGGCCTCCGTGTACTGATGCGTCGTCGTCGGGCTCTCGTGACCAAGCCACAGGGCAATGCCATCGATCGGCTCGCCCGACTGCAGCAGATGCATGGCCGTCGTGTGGCGGATGGTGTGCGGGCAGATGTGCCGGTCACGCAGGCTGGGCACCTTCGGAGTCGCCGCCACCACTGCCAGCGCCAGGCGCTGCGCGACGTTGTTCCTTGTCATCGTGTGCCCATCCCGGTTGGGCAGCAGCGTCGAGGCTGGCAGCAGGTCCGGGTTGAACCTCAACCATGATCGAACTGCCTTCACCGTCGAGCGCCACAGCGGCATCGTCCGTTGCTTGCGCCCCTTGCCATGCAGGTGCACGCAGGCCGCACCTTCCAGCACGACATCGGCCAGCCGCACGCCGATGATCTCCGACACCCTGGCACCGGTGTTGTAGAGCATGTGCAGCAGCAGATGGTCGCGCTGGCTGGTCCAGCTTGAACCCGGCTTGCCGATGATCGCCAGCATCTCCTCGCGCGACAGGAAGCCGAGCATCGGCCGCTCGTAGCGCTTCATCGGCACGCCCAGGGCCTGTTCGACGATGTGCAGCGCGTTGACGTCGCGGTGCCCGGCGAACTTCAGGAACGCGCGCATCGCCGCCAGCCGGGCATTGCGGGTGCGCACCGTGTTGCCGCGGTCTTGTTCCAAGTGGTCGAGGAACGGCATGCCATGGCTGCCTCGATCGACCCATCCCAGTTGGCGGCGCAGATCACCGAAGACGCGGTGGACCTGGCGATCCCCGACGGGCTGCCCCAGCAACTGCCCGCGGCTGGCAACGAAGAACGGCCGCTCAGGCGTTGTGCTCACATGGCGCGCGCGTTGATCTCGGTAGCGCTCCAATGCGTGGACGGCACTCGGATGCAGCGGCACCAAGCGTGTCTTGCCGAACTTGCTCTGCCGGACCGTCAGCAAGCCGACGCGCAGGTCGACATCGGCATCGAGCAGGCCCAGCGCCTCGGAGATGCGCAGCCCTGTGCAGGCGACCAACCCGAGCAGCGTCTCCATCACCGCCGGGCGCAGTCCACCCTGGGGCCCGAGCTGCCTGGCCGCGGCCAGCCACTCGACGATCTCGGGTTCACGGTAGACGTGCGGCGTCATCCGCCCTGGCAATCGACCGAAGACGGCTTCGTCGGGCACCTCGGTGGCAGGGTCGAACTGGCGCAACCAAGCCGTGAACGGCCGCAGCATCTTCAGCCGACGCGCCAAGGTGGCGCGGTCGCCGTGGCCGGCCTTGGCCTGGCGCGCCCAGTCCGCCATCAGATCGACGGTGAGCGGTCCGGCATGGCCGGCGTTGGCCACATAGCGCGCGAAGCTCGCCAGTCGGTGCGCCATGTTGTCGAGCTTGAAGCCCAGCAGGCGTCGCTCGGCCAGGTACTGCTCGACCCTGGCCTGCAGGCTGACACGGGCGCTCATGTCGCGCTCCCGGGCCACGGCAGCGCGACGCGAGACAGCGCGCCATGGTCAACCTTGGCGTAGATCATCGAGGTGTTCAACGACCGGTGCCGCAGCACGTCGGCCACCTCCTTGATCGAGCCGCCCTGGTTGACGATCCGACAGGCGACGGTGTGGCGCAGCGCATGGCCGCGGCCATCCTGGATGCCTACGCGCCGGAAGGCATCGCGGACGATGCGTCGGATGGCGTCCACGCCGATGGGTTCGTCATGCGGCGCCAGGCGACGCACGAAAACGGCTGTGTCGCTGGTCAGCGGTCGTTCGACGCCGCGACCGAACCCGAGCCGTCATTTGTTCCACTGACGGGAACGACACAAAGCAGCCATTCGGGTTTGGTCGGACGCATGCCAGCAACATGCCTCCCTTCGTGCTGCGCGAGGCTACGAGCGGGTACTTCGGGGACCGGCCGACACGCGTCGCTTCCACCATTCGGGCCGCTCCGAAGGCCGTACGGTCGGCAGACCTCCGGGAAGCCGCTCGCGGGCCAGCTCTGCGGTGTACTCCGCCGCGAAGTCGATCCAGGCGCGGACGCGGGGCTGGCGCGTCAGCGAACGTTTGGCGACCAGGCTGATGGGCGGCGCATGCAGGCCGGTCCAGTCCAACAGCACCGGTTGCAAGCCGCCTTCAGTGAGTTCGCGACGTATCGACAGATCGTTGACCCGCGCCACCACCTGTCCAGCCAGAAGCGGTCCATCGAGCACTCTGCGGCTGTCGCTGACGAGCCAACCTTCCACGTCCACCGCCTGCTTCTGGCCGTCGCGCTCGAACAGCCAGCGCCTGAGCACCTCGCCAGAAGGGGTGCGGTAAAGCGCGCAGCCATGACGGGCCAGATCCGATGGCAGCTTCGGCTGACCTTGGCGAGACCAGTAAGCCGGAGTGGCGACGATCAGCCAGCGAGTCTCTGTCAACGTACGCAGCACCGCATCCTGGTGCGGCGGCCAGCCCGACTGCATCAGCAGGTCCGTGCCGAGGCGTGCAAGGTCTCGCACCGAGCCAGCCTCCAGTACCTGCACCTCGATGTCGGGAAAGCGCACGTGGAACGCCGCCAACAGGTCGGGCATCAGGTACTCTCGCACCATATTGTCGGCCGCTAACGAGATGGTGCCTTGGGGCGCGCTGCTCTGGTCGTGCAGGCTCGCGTCGAGTTCGCGCAGCTCGGACAGCAGCACGCGCGCACGGTCAACGTAGGCCGCGGCGTAGGGGTTCGGTCGCAAGGGCTGCCCAGAGTGTGGGCGCCGGCTTGAATTTGTCTTCTTTCAGCCGGTCTGAACGTGCGTGTTCTTGCTGATCCGTCTTCTTCGGATCACCGTCTCTGACGGTCTTCTTCAGCTCCGTTCTCCTTCTTCTTCAGACTCTGCGCCGACGAGTGTTCGCTCGAGGTGGTTGTCGCGCTCGACGGGTTCGTTGGGGAGCGACGATGGCCAAGGCGGGACAGCGCAAGTGCATGTCGTGCGGGGAGTTTTTCCTCCCCGACCATCGCAGCGGTGAACGTCAGCGCTACTGCTGCGCCGTCGATTGCCGGCGCGCGAGCAAGGCAGCCAGCCAGGCCGCCTGGTTGTCCAAGCCATCCAACCGCGACTACTTCAGCGGCCCCGTGCACGTCGCCCGCGTCCAGGCTTGGCGCGCCGCGCATCCCGGCTACAGCTGCGACCGGGTGCGCCCGCCGCGGGCGTTACAAGATCTCTTGCCGCTGCAAGTGCCTGATTCGATTGAGGAATCGGCCAATCGTGTCGAGGCTCCCGGGGCGCCCCCGACCGTGGCGTTACAAGATCTCTTGATCGCCGAATCGCCTTTGCTGGCGGGGCTTGTGGCCCATCTGTTCCAGCCGGCGCTACAAGATGACATGGCCAGCACCACCCGGCGCCTCGTACAACTTGGGCGCGACGTGATCAACGGGAGGTGCGGTGAAGGCCATCAAGCAGCTACTTCGGCCCGAGCGGCTGCGCCAGGTCCCCGAGCAGTTCAGCTGGGTTGACCAGGCGCTCGTGCAGCAGCACTTCATCGACCGCTGTGAGGCCCGCTCGGCGGCGCTGTACCTGTTCCTGGTCACGGTGTCCGATGCCCAGGGCCTGAGCTACTACGGCTCGGCCACGCTCGCCCGGCGGCTGCACCTGAGTGACGAGCAGTTCGCCGCGGCACGCCAGCAGCTCATCGAGCTGGATCTCATCGCCTATCGCTCGCCGCTGTACCAGGTGCTGGCCCTGCCGGGGACCGTGGCGGCGCAGCGCCCGGCGCCGCGTCCACCGGGCGTTGCCGGGGCCAACACCGGCGGCCAGCCCGTGAGCCTGGCCGCGCTGCTGCAGCAGGCTCGAGCGCGCCGTGGTTGACTACGAGACCTACTGCCGCATCCGTGACCACCTGGTGCGCCAGCAACTCACGGTGGCGCAGACCGCGCGAGCGCTGGGCCTGGATGTACGCACCGTCGCCCGGTGGGCGCAGGCCGAACAGTTCCGAGCGCGCAAGGCCGTGCTGCGCGCCAGCAAGCTCGACGCCTTCAAGGGCCAGATCGTGCGCTGGCTCGACGCCCACCCGTACAGCGCCCAGCAGATCTACCAGCGGCTGCTCGAGGCCGGCTACGGCGGCGGCATCACCATCGTCAAGGACTACGTGCACCGCATCCGCCCGCGACAGCGGCCGGCCTTCCTCAAGCTGGACTTCGAGCCGGGCGAGTGCGCGCAGCTCGACTGGGGTGAGTTCGGCACCGTCGCCGTGGGCAACACGCGCCGGCGCCTGAGCTTCTTCGTGATGGTGCTGTGCTACAGCCGGCGCATGTACCTGGAGTTCACCGTGTCGCAGGAGATGGAGTTCTTCCTGGCCTGCCACGAGAACGCCTTCGCCGCCTTCGGTTCAGTGCCCGCGCGGCTGATGGTCGACAACCTGAAGTCCGCCGTGCTCAAGCGCCTGGTCGGTGAGGCGCCGGTGTTCAACCCCAAGTACCTCGACTTCTCGCGCCATTGGGGCTTCCAGATCACCCCCTGCAACGTGGCTTCGGGTTGGGAGAAGGGACGCGTGGAGAACGGCGTGGGTTACGTGAAGAAGAACTTCCTGGCCGGCCAGGAGTTCATCGACTTCAGCGCCGTGCAGCCCGCCGCGCAGCTGTGGGTGGACACGGTGGCCGACGTGCGCGTGCACGGCGCCACCCAGCGCCGACCCGTGGACATGTTCGAGGAAGAGCGCGCCCGCCTCAAGCGGCTCAACCCCGTCGGGTTCGACCTCGCACGCGTGCGCACGGCAAGCGTCAACAAGCAGTTCCGCGTCGCGCTGGACTCCAACACCTACTCCGTGCCCTCGCGCCATGTGGGTCAACGCCTGACCCTGAAGGCCTGGGCCGACCGCTTGTGCATCTATGCCCACGACCAACTCGTCGCGCTCCACGCGCGAAGCATGCAGCGCAACAAGGACTTCGAGCTTGCCGAGCACGCCCAGCAACTCGCCCAGCAGCGCAAGAGCGCCCGCGAGCAACGCCTGCTGGTGCAGTTCCTGGCCCTGTCGCCGCGCGCCCAAGCCTACCGCGAGGGCCTGGAGGCCCGGCGTGTGAACGCCCGGGTGCACCTGCGCCAGATCCTCGCCCTGGCCGAGATGCACGGCCGCGAGGCCGTCGAGCGCGCCATCGACGACGGTCTGGAGCTGCAGGCCTTCAGCGCCGAGTACATCGCCCACATCCTGGCCGCGCGCCGGCGCATCGGGGCCGAGCCCGCCGCCCTGCAGCTCACCCGCAGTGCCGACCTGCTCGACATCGAGATCCCCGCGCCCGACCTGTCCATCTACGACCGTGAGTGAAGGAGCGACAACCATGCGAGCACGCCACGCCCACCCCGATGCCCTGTCCGCGCAGGCCAAGCTCACCGCGCTGAACCTGCCGTTCATGCGCGAGAACTACCAGCCACTGGCCAAGGCCGCCGCCGACAAGCAGTGGTCGCACTTGGCCTACTTCGCCGAGCTGCTCAACGGCGAGGCCGCCCAGCGCGAGGACCGACGCGTGCAGCGCTGCATCCGCCAGGCCCGCTTCCCCGTGCTCAAGACCATCGACAAGTTCGACTGGAACTGGCCCACCAAGATCAACCGGCCGCAGATACAGAACCTGTTCCACCTGGACTTCGTGGCCCGGCACGCCAACGTGGTGTTCATCTCCGGCGTCGGCCTGGGCAAGAGCCACTTGATGACGGCCCTGGGCTATGCAGCGTGCCAGCGCGGGCACTCGGTGCTGTTCACCGGCGCCATCGACATCATCAACACGCTGGCCACCGCGCAGGCCGCCGGCGGCCTCAAGCGGGCGCTGGCAGCCTACGTCAAGCCCGAGGTGCTGTGCATCGACGAGCTGGGCTACCTGCCCATCGACAAGTTCGGCGCCGACTGCCTGTTCCAGATCATCAGCCACCGCTACGAGCGCGGCACCACGCTGTTGACAACGAATCGCCCGTACAAGCAATGGGCCGGGATCTTCAACAACGACGCGACCCTGGCCTCGGCACTCCTGGACAGGCTGCTGCACCACGTCGAGACCGTCGTGATCGAAGGCAAGAGCTACCGCGGCCAGTCACACGCCGAGATCTGAAGCACGCCGGCATCCACTGCGTGCCGCGTCAGCGCCGGCATCACGCCACTCCCTCCGCGATCCCCTCAGCATTTCGAAACCGGCCAGAACTCAACACGTTCGCACCGGCGCCCACACAGAGCGATCAATCAGTGAGACGCCCAGCTCGGCCTCCAGGGCCTGCACTAGGCGGTGGACCGAAGGTGTCGCCACCCCGAGGCGACGGGCCGCGGCGCTGAAGCTGCCGCTGTCGACCGCCGCCACCAGGTACTCAAGACCGCGCAGCTTGTGGATGCCCATCGCGCACTTTCACGCCTTCAGCAAATTGCTGAAGTTAGGTTAACAGAAGTAAGCATTGCCATTCATGGCCACAGCCCGCGGCATTGGCCAACCCGAATTCACGACTCACACCATGCGTTCCGTTCCCCATGCCCGACGTCGTCTCTCCCAGTCAGTTCGATGGGGTCTCACGCTTACTCTGTTGGCAACGTCGATTGCAGCGGCCTCATTCCCGACTCAGCCCGTGCGCGTGCTCATTGGCGCGCCACCGGGCTCTTCTCCAGACGTCGTGACGCGGTTGCTGAGCGAAGCTATGGCCTCCTCGCTGGGGCAGCCGGTGGTGGTTGAGAACCGCCCTGGCGCGGGCGGCACGATCGCCACCGCAGCCGTGGCCGCCGCGGCGGCCGATGGACACACGCTCAACGTCAGCGGTTGCTCGGGTGATTCCATCACCCACGCCTTCGTCAGCCAGGGTCGGACACCGCTGGCGCTCTTCAAGGACCTCACGCCGGTAGGGCGGCTGCTGCTGGACCACTGGCTCGTGCTGGTGCCCTCCAGCAGCGACGTGGCGTCGCTTTCGGACCTCGCAGGCAAGGCGAAGGCCGCCGCCGAGCCCGTGGCCTACCCCTCGCCGGGCGAGGGCAGCACGCCGCATCTGCAGGCCGAGCGGCTGGCTCGTGCACTGGGCTTCAAGTCCCTACACGTTCCATACAAGGACAGCCCCATCAACGATCTCGTCGGCGGCCGGCTGGCGTACGCGGTCCTGCCGTCGGCTGCGGCCGTCCCCTTGGTCAAGAGCGGGCGCCTCAAGGCGCTGGCAGTGTTGTCGGCGGAACGCCTAGGGGCGTGGGCGGCAGAAATCCAGCCCCGCGTTGGGCCGACTTCGGGGCCCAGGCCAGGCGCCGCGCGCAGCCCGGGCTGTGCGCCCGGGCCAGCGTGGCAACGCCGCATGGGCCCCGAAATCGGCCCAACCCGAAGGGCCGGGGCGGCCAAAGCCGCTGGCGGGTGTTGCGCCGCTGGCGCGGGCGTCAAGCCCGCGCTGCGCGACGCGTCTACGCCAGTGGCTTTGGCCGCCCCGGCGCGGGGCTGGATTTCTGCCGCCCACGCTCCTAGCGAATACGGGCCACCCCGCTTCGGCGTGTTGCGCCCTGCGGATGTGCGAGCAGGGCCCGGCGCTGTTCGGCAAAGACTGGGACTGCGCGCCGCACGAAGCCGAGGACTGGGCGCGCGCTGCAGGCGTCCCACGGTCGCAAATGGCGCTCAACCAACCTGTCACGCAGACCTCTTCCCGACGCCATCGCGGGCGCTGAGGCCCTCGATTCTGCGGCGCGCAGCGCCGGCCTCCGCTTCACTGACAGCCTTGATCGCCTGAGCTGACGTTGAGGTTGGGGTCGACGAGCGTCTGGTCCTGGCCGACTGCCGGTGGCCACGAACGGCTGCTCCATAGATGCGGAACGTGAAGGGGCCGGGTCGGTCATCCGACAGCTTCGGATCGCGTCGATCGGCTGGTAAGGGTCTTGACCAGCAGGTGGTGCCCGCAGAGAGCGGACGTGGCGCTGAGTTCGCGTCTGCGGGCCGGGCCATCGAAGGCAGAGGCCGGGAATCGGTGCCCAGGGTGGCCTGTGCAGGAACTTCTGCGCGATTGCGCGCCAGTCTCGACAACGGCTGCAGCCTTCTTGAACCTCCTGCTGCGCGTAGCGTGGAGCTTTACAGGTAAACGAGTTGCCATCCTGTCTCAGCAATTGCTGCGCCCAACGACACGCTGCGGCGTGCAGCCCGCGATGAAGTGGAACAGGATGACCCCTTGAGGCAGCTCACTCAGCGTGAAGCGGTGGCCTTGTCGTCTTCGAGGTCGTGCAGCTCGAATCGCCAGAAGTCCGACACCAGCACCCAGCGCGGCAGGTCGTCGTCACTGATGCCCGGGAAGTAGTCCAGTGCCTGCTGTTAGGCCCTCGCCAGGTCTTTGCCGCGGCTCTTCTTCTCGATGAGCAAGGTGCCCTTCCAGAGGAGATCGACATAGCCGCCACGGCCGTCCAACTTCTTGACGCGCTTTTCGAAGCTCGCCACCTTGCGGCGGCGAACGCCGAACACCCCAAAGAACGCATCCAAGAAGCTCTTGGCGTCGGCGTCTTCGTCCTTGGTGTGCTGCCATTCGTGCGCAAAAGCCGTGGCGCGATCGCGGATTTCGTTCCAACTGAGTGGCATCGCCTATCTCCCGGCTGCGATTCCAACACACACGCGCTTGCGGCCGAGCTGTTGCGCGCGCCGCCTACGATCCATGCTTGAACGCCCGACAATCGACTTCATGCGGCCAACCGTTCCAGCCAAGCCGTCGCCATGTGCAGAGGACGGAGAAGGCATGCTCTTGCACCGCAGGCATTTCTTGGACGGTGCGGTCCGTTGGGTTGTCTCAGCAGCGCTCGCGGCGTCGTTCAGCGCCTGCAGCAAGCAGCCCGCCGCCGCGCGCGGCACCCCCGTGCCCCCCGGCGCCACCGTGCTGGCCCTGGGCGACTCCATCACCTTCGGCACTGGCGCCCCGCCCGAGGCCGCCTACCCCGCGGTGCTGGCCGGCCTCACGGGCTGGGCGGTGGTGAATGCCGGCGTGCCGGGCCACACCTCGGCACAGGCGCTGCAGCGGCTGCCCGCGCTGCTGGCCGAGCACCGGCCGGCGCTGGTGATCGTCTCCATCGGCGGCAACGATCTGCTCCGCCGTGGCGACGAGGGTGCGCTGCGCGACAACCTGCGCCGCACACTCGCCGCCGTGCGCGGGGCCGGCGCGCAGGCGCTGCTGGTGGCCGTGCCGCAGCCCACGCTGGCCGCGCACCTGACGGGCTCGCTCGACGACCACCCGCTGTACGCCGACATCGCCACCGAAGCCGGCGTGCCGCTGCACCCCCAGGGCTGGAGCACCGTGCTGGCCGACAAGCGCCTGAAGAGCGACGCCATCCACGGCAACGCCGCCGGCTACGAGGCCTTTGCGCGCGGGCTTCTGGGCACGCTGCAGGCCGCCGGGCTGCTGTCGCGCTGAAGCGGTGGCGCGAACCCGGCCCATCCGGCCGCGCTGCCTACACTCGCGGCCATGCCATCGGCCGTGATCGACGCCACCCCGCCGCCCCGCGGCTTCTGGGCCCGCGCCTGGCGCCACAAGAGCTTCGCCGTCGGCGCCGTGCTCAGCGGGGCGCTGGTGTTGGTGGCCCTGCTGTCGCTGCTGTGGGCGCCCCACCCGGTGGCCGAGATCGACATCCCCAACAAGCTGGCCCCGCCCTCGGCTGCGCACCCGCTGGGCACCGACAGCCTGGGCCGCGACATCGTGAGCCAGCTCATGGTGGGAGCGCAGAACAGCCTCGTCGTCGGCGTGGTGGCCGTGGGCATCGGCCTCGTGATCGGCGTGGCGCTGGGCTGCGCCGCCGCCGCCGCGCAGGCGGCAGGCCGCAACGGCTTCGACGAGCTGGTGATGCGCGCCAGCGACTTCACCTTCGCCTTCCCGGCGCTGCTCACGGCCATCATGCTGACGGCCATCTACGGGCCGGGCCTCTTGATGAGCATCGTGGCCATCGGCATCTTCAACATCCCGGTGTTCGCGCGCATTGCGCGCGGCAGCGCGCAGGCCATCTGGACGCGCGAGTACGTGACGGCCGCACGCGCCGCCGGCCTGGGCCCCCTGGCCATCACGCGCGACCACGTGCTGCCCAACATCGGCGGCGTGCTCATCGTGCAGGCCACGATCAGCTTTGCCACCGCCATCCTGGCCGAGGCGGCGCTGAGCTTCCTGGGCCTGGGCACGCAGCCGCCGCAGCCCAGCTGGGGCCGCATGCTGGCCGAGGCGCAGACGCAGATGTTCCAGGCGCCGCTGCTGGCGGTGTGGCCGGGCGCGGCCATCATGCTCAGCGTGCTGGGCCTCAACCTGATGGGCGACGGGCTGCGCGATCTGCTCGATCCGCGCCTGTCGCGCAGCCGCTGACACCCCTCGCCACCGCCGCCACCCCATGCGCATCGACTTCATCTCCGACGTGGCCTGCCCCTGGTGCGCCATCGGCCTGGCCAGTCTGGAGCAGGCACTGGCCGCCCTAGGCCCCGAGGCCGAGGCCATCGAGCTGCACTTCCAGCCCTTCGAGCTGAACCCGCAGATGCCGCCCGAGGGCGCCGATGCGGCGGCCTACCTCAAGGCCAAGTACGGCCTGGGCGATGCGCAGCTGGCGGCCAACCGCGAGAACATCCGCGCGCGCGGCGCGGCCCTGGGCTTTGCGTTCGGCGAGCGCGCCCACGTGTGGAACACCTTCGACGCCCACCGGCTGCTGCACTGGGCCGGCCTGCAGGGCCCGGCGCCGCAGCGCGCGATGAAGCGCGCGCTGCTGCAGGCGTACCACGGCGAAGGCCGCAACCCCGCCGCGCGAGAGGTGCTGCTCGAGGCCGCCGGTGCCGCGGGCCTGGATGCCACCGAGGCCGCCGCCGTCATCGACGACCGCGACTGCTTCGCGCCCGAGGTGCGCGAGGCCGAATCCGATTGGCAGGCCGCCGGCATCCGCAGCGTGCCCTCGGTGGTGCTGGACCGCCGCTTCCTCATCCAGGGCGGCCAGCCGCCTGAGGTGTTCGAGGACGCGCTGCGCCGCCGCCTGGCCGCCGCCGACTGAAGGCCTGCGACGCCATGCCGCGCAACATCGAGATCAAGGCCCGCGTGGCCGACCCGGCCGCGTTGCGCCAGCGGGCGCTGGCCCTGGCCACGGCGCCCGAGCAGCGGCTCGGGCAGGACGACAGCTTCTTTGTGCTGCCGGCCGGCCGCGGGCGGCTGAAGCTGCGGCAGTTTGCCGACGGCAGCGCCGAGCTCATCCACTACCAGCGCAGCGACGACACGGCGGCCAAGGGCAGCGACTACGTGCGCGTGCCGCTGGCCGACGGCGCGGCCTGCCGCGAGGCGCTGGCGCGCGGCCTCGGCCTGCTCGGGCGCGTGCGCAAGCAGCGCAGCGTGCTGATGGCCGGGCGCACGCGCATCCACCTCGATGCGGTGGAGGGCCTGGGCGACTTCATGGAGCTCGAGGTCGTGCTGCGCGAGGGCGAGCCCGATGCCGACGGCGTGGCCGAGGCCGAGGCCCTGATGCAGGCGCTGGGCCTGGCCCAGGCGCCGCGCGTGGCCGGCGCCTACCTCGACCTGCTGGCCGCCGCGCCGCCCCGGGCCTGATCGCGCGCAGCGGCGTCGGGCCACCGGCTTGTCGGTGGCCAGGTCGCCAAGCCCGCCCAGCTGGACGCTGGCCGCCTGCAGCGGCTGGGTGTCGTCGGCGTGCCAGCGGTAGCCAGGGCGATGCTCGCCCGCGTCCTGGTCGCTGTGGGCCGGGTCGCCGTCGGCCCATCGGACGGCCATCACGAAGCACAGGATCTGGTCGCGCCAGTCGGGCGAGGGCCGGTGCAGCCACAGCGGCGCGCCCCGACAAACTTCTGTAGTTTGGCTACAAGTTGACAGGACATGGCTTGGACAATCCCCAATTCGGTGCGTGTCTTCGGCGCTGAAGGCCGCGTCGTTCTGGGTAAATCGCCGATCAAGCGCACCATGGGGCCGGGCCGTGCGCACCGATCTAGGGTTTCCGCAGGGGTACGGATGATCTAGTTTTGATACAAAGTTCGGGTCCGCAAGCGTGTTCCCGTTCCGGCGGCAGCGGACGGCAGCCCCCTCCCAGCCCGGGTGGCCGGCCCGCACCCCACCTCCAAGAAGCTCTCAGGAGACACCCATGAAGAAGTCCCTCTCCGCCCGCACCCCGGCCGTGCTGTGGCGAGCCACCCCCGTGGCCGCTGCCGTGGCCGCCGTGCTGGCCAGCGGTGGTGCCGCACAGGCGCAGCAGGCTGCGCCGGCCGCCACCGAGACGCCCGCGGTGGTCACCGTCACCGGCATTCGCCGCGGCATTGAGAGTGCGATCAACGTCAAGAAGAACGCCGACCAGATCGTCGAGGCGATCTCGGCCGAGGACTTGGGCAAGCTGCCTGACATCTCGATCGCCGAAAGCGTCTCGCGCCTGCCGGGTGTCTCGGCGCAGCGCACGGCCGGACGCGCCAGCCAGATCAGCATCCGCGGCACGCCGCCTGACTTCGCCACCAGTCTGCTGAACGGCCGTGAACAGGCCAGCACCGGCGACAGCCGCAGCGTCGAGTTCGACCAGTACCCGGCCGAGTTGCTCGGTGGCGTCAAGATCTACAAGACGCCGGAAGGCGCCCTCGTCGGGCAGGGCCTGTCGGGCACGGTCGACATGCAGACGGTGCGGCCGCTCGACTTTGCCAATCGCCAGGTGGCGCTGTCATACCGCAAGAACAAACTCAACGTCGGCGGCGCCGGCACCGAAGGCGACGGCGACCGTTTCGCCATCAGCTACGTCGACCAGTTCCTGGACCGCAAGCTCGGTGTGGCCATCGGCTTCGCGCGGCTCGACGAGCAGGGCGGCTCCACGGCACGCTTCGACAGCTGGGGCGGTGGCAAGGCACGCCTCAACGGCAACCCGGCCAACCCCGAGCTCAACGTTCCGTACAACGGCTTCGGCATCTTCGCCGACCAGGAAAACCGCAAGCGCGACGGCGTCGCCGCCACGCTGCAGTACCGCCCATCGAAGGATTTCAACACCACGCTGGACGTCTTCCACAGCACCTTCGACAAGGTCAAGACGACGACCGGCTTCCAGGCGCCGCTGAACGACTCCTGGAACGGCACCTTCAACTACGACGTCGCGGGCGTGCTGACCGAAGCCACGACCAGCGGCAGTGACGTCACGACCGGCGTCTTCAACAACGTGCGCGCCGTCGTGCGCAACGACAGCGAGAGCACGAAGGACGAGAACCTGTCCATCGGCTGGAACACGCAGTTCAAGGTGGGCGGCTTCACGGCGATCGCCGACCTCAGCCACAGCAAGGCCGAGCGGCGCGGCGGCATCATCGAGACCACCGCCGGCACGGCGCAGAGCACGCTGGGCACGGCGCAGCTGGATACGGTCCGCTTCACGAACACCGCCAGATTCACGCCCGGGCTCAACTACGCCGACCGCAGCATCATCCGGCTGACCGATGTGCAGGGTTGGGGGGGTGGCACCGCGCAGCCGCAGGCCGGGTACAGCAAGCTGCCCAAGGTCGAGGACGTGATCAACGGCCTCAGGCTGGCCTTGAAGACCGACGTCAGCTGGGGCCCGCTGGTCTCGGTGGAAGGTGGCGTGCATGCATCCAAGCGCGAGAAGGAGCGTTCGTTCACCGAAGGCCGCCTGGTGATCCTGGGTGACACCACCGGCTTGGGCTCGGCCTCGGTGCCGGGCAGCGCCACCACCGCGATCCCCATGCCGGGCGGCGGCACCATCAGCGTGGCGTCGTTCGACTCGTCGGAGTCGGTCGGCTCGATTTACCGCGTCGAGCGCAAGCTCAACGCCGACATCTTCAACAAGGACTGGTTTGTCGAAGAGAAGGTCAATACCTTCTACGCCAAGGGCGACATCGACAGCCAGCTGTTCGGTGCCGGCCTGCGCGGCAACGTCGGCCTGCAGTTCGTGCAGACCGACCAGAGCTCGCGCGCCTTCAACGTCGACCGCCGCACCTGCACCTCGGACTTTGTGTGCCCGGCACCGGAGTTCACCGAGGGCACCACCTACACCGATGTGCTGCCGAGCTTGAACCTGAACTGGGACCTCGGCAACGCAGGCATCGTGCGCCTGGGCCTGGCCCAGGTGATGGCGCGGCCCAAGGTCGACGACATGCGCGCCAGCCGCACCTTCGACTTCAACGCCAACGAGAACCGCTTCACCGGTAGCGGCGGCAACCCGAAGCTCGAGCCATTCCGCGCCAACCAGATCGACCTGTCGTACGAGAAGTACTTCGGCAGCAAGGCCTACATTGGCATCGCCGGCTTCTACAAGGACCTGAAGACCTTCATCGTCAGCGTCACCGACCGCAACTACGACTTCCGGCGCTTCCTGCCGCCGGGCGCTGTGATCCCGCCGGCGCCCCCGGGCGTGACCGACATCCTGATCGGCAGCTTCACGCAGCCGGTCAACGGTTCGGGCGGCCGTATCTCGGGCATCGAGCTGTCCGCGAACTTCCCGCTGAACATGGTGAGCAGCGCGCTCGACGGTTTCGGGTTCTTCGTCAACCACTCTGACACCTCCAGCAGCATCAACATCCCCACCCAGGGGGTGTCGGTGGACTCAGTGGCCACGCCGAACATTCCGCTGCCGGGCCTGTCGGAGCGGGTGACGAACTACGCGGTCTACTTCGAGAAGTGGGGCTTCTCGGCCCGCGTGGCCGCGCGCAAGCGCTCGGACTTCGTCGGCGAGGTGGCCGACTTCGCGGGCGACCGCCGCCTGACCTACATCAAGGGCGAGACGATCACCGACGTCCAGGTCGGCTACGAGTTCCAGAGCGGCGCCCTGAAGGGCCTGTCGATCCGCGGCGAGATGAGCAATGCCGACAACACGCCCTTCATCCGCTACCGCGGCGGCGACCCGAACGTGCTGTCCAACCAGGTCGAGAACAAGAGGGACGGCAAGTACTACCAGGTCGGCCTGAACTACAAGTTCTGATCGACCGCACCGCCGCGCGCTGACGCGCGGAAGCCCCCGAAGGCCCCTGCCACCCGCGTGGCCGGGGCCTTCTTCCAACAGGGTCTGGCGTCTAGCATCGCAGCACCATGCAAGACACCCTCATCAAGGACGTCGTCATCGTCGGCGGTGGCACCGCCGGCTGGATGACCGCGGCCGCGCTGGCCAAGGTGCTGCGCATCGGCGAGGCTGCGCACCGCGTCCGCATCCGCCTCGTGGAGAGCGACGAGATCGGCATCGTGGGCGTCGGCGAGGCCACCATCCCGATGATCCAGCGCTTCAACGCCGTGCTGGGCATTGACGAAGACGAGTTCCTGCGCGAGACGCAGGGCAGCTTCAAGCTCGGCATCGAGTTCGTCGACTGGGGCCGCCTGGGCGAGGTCTACATGCACGGCTTCGGCCGCATCGGGCAGGACCTCTGGACGGTGGGCTTCGACCAGTACTGGAACCGCCTGCGCGCCGCCGGCCGTGCCAGTGAGCTGGAGCGTTACTCGATCACCCGCGCCGCGGCCAAGGCGAACAAGTTCATGCGCGCCGACGCCAGCCTGGGCAACTCGCCGCTGGCCGAGATCGCGCACGCTTTTCACTTCGACGCCTCGCTGTACGCACGGCACCTGCGCAAGCTGGCCGAGGGCTGGGGTGTGCAGCGCATCGAGGGCAAGATCGTCGAGGTCGCGCAGACGCAGGCGGCCGGCCGCGAAGGCCACGTCTCGGCCGTCACGCTCGACAACGGTCAGCGCGTCGAGGGCGAGCTGTTCATCGACTGTTCGGGTTTTCGCGGCCTGCTGATCGAGCAGACGCTGAAGACCGGCTACGAGGACTGGACGCACTGGCTGCCCTGCGACCGCGCCGTGGCCGTGCCTTGCGCGTCGGTGCACCCGATCACGCCCTACACCCGCGCCACCGCGCGCACGGCGGGCTGGCAGTGGCGCATCCCGCTGCAGCACCGCATCGGCAACGGCCATGTCTACTGCAGCCGCTTCATCAGCGACGACGAGGCCACCGCGCTGCTGATGGCCCACCTGCCCGGCGAAGCGCTGGCCGCGCCCCGGCCGCTGCGCTTCACGACTGGCATGCGGCGCCTGGGCTGGAACGCCAACGTCGTGGCCGTGGGCCTGAGCTCGGGCTTCATGGAGCCGCTGGAGAGCACCAGCATCCACTTGATCCAGGCCAGCATCGCGCGGCTGATCAGCTTCTGGCCCGACGGCGCCTTCGTGCAGGCCGACATCGACGAGTTCAACCGCCAGAACCGGATGGAGTTCGAGACTATCCGCGACTTCCTGATCCTGCACTACCACCTCACCGAGCGCGACGACACGCCGTTCTGGCGCCACGTGCGCACGATGGACGTGCCGGCCTCGCTCACGCGGCGCATGAACCTCTACCGCAGCCGCGGCCGCATCTTCCGCGAGGCCGGCGAACTGTTCGCCGAGGTCGCCTGGCTGCAGGTCTTCGAGGGCCAGGGCCTCAAGCCGGCGCAGGCGCACCCGCTGGCGGCGCTCATCGACGAGGACGAGACGGCCGCGTACCTGGCCAGCGTCGAGGGCGTCATCGCCCAGTGTGTGGAGCTGATGCCCACGCACGAGGACTACATCGCTCGGCACTGCAAGGCGGCGCCGCTGCGTTGAGCGGGGCGGCTTCATCGTGACGAGGCTTTGCGGAGCAAAGGCATGGACATGAGCCGGTGGGTGGGCTGGGTGGCCGTACTGATGCTGCCGGTGTGGAACGCGCAGGCGCAGGCGCCGGTGCCGGTGCCAGCCGAGGCGTTCTTCGCCGACTCGCCGGTGGCCGATGTCAAGCTCGCGCCGTCGGGGCGCTCGGTGGCGATGTCGTAGGCTCCGACGGCACCTTCTACGTGGCCGCGCCCGATGCCCGGCGCACCCAGGTGCTGCACAGGCTGGACCCGCGCACCGGGCGGCTCTCCGACAAGCCGCTGCTGGCCGTGGCTGGTTTCGAGCTGGTGCCCGAGTTCGTGGCCAACGATGAGTGGGTGCTGGGCATCCGCCTCCAGGGCGACGGCGAGGTCACGCGGTTGCGGGACGAGGGCATGAAGGCGCTGCAGGCCGAGGTGGACCGGCGGCTGCCGGGCGCCGTCAACCGCATCAGGCCGCCGCGCCGTGCTGCTGGCCTGGGGTGCGCAGGATCGGCGCGTGCCGCCCATGACAAGCCGGCGAACCGCATCGACTTCTGGACCCGTGTGGAGAAGTTCCTGGTCCGCAGCATTCCGCCGCGCTGACGCCCACTCAGCGCCCCAACCGCCTCCGACTCCCCCGCGCCATCGGCACCCACTGCAGCCGCACCCAGCGCCGCCACATCAGCAGCCCGCGCAGCCACTCGTCGGCCGCGTAGGCGATCCACACGCCCACCAGGCCCCAGCCGAGCACGTGGCCGAGCAGCCAGCTGCCGCCGGCCAGCACCACGGCCATGCTGACGGCGCCCACCTGCACCGGGTAGCGTGCGTCGCCCGCAGCGCGCAGCGCGTTGATGACGACGAGGTTCAAGGTGCGGCCGGGCTCCAGCAGCACGGTCCACCACAGCAGCGTCACCGCCGCTGCAGCGATGGCGGCGTCCTGCGTGAACAGCGGCATCAGCCACGGCCCCAGCAGTGCCGCCGCCGTGGCCACCGCCACGCTCACCGCCAGGCCGCGCGCCAGCGCGCGCTTGACCAGCGCGTGCGCCTCGTGCAGCCGGCCGGCGCCCACCCGGTGGCCCACGATCACCTCCACCGACAGCCCCGTGGCCAGCCCGAACAGCAGCACCACCATGATCACCTGCTGCGCGTAGGCGTGCGTGGCCAGCGCCGCCGCGCCCATCTGCCCCACCACCGCCACGCTCACCAGGAAGGCCAGCCGGTAGGCCGCGTTCTCGGCCGCGCCGGGCAGGCCGATGCGCGCCACCGCGCGCAGCTCGGGCGCCCGCCAGCGCCACCCGTCGGCCGGCTGCGGCACCAGGCCCAGCCGCGCCCGCCACAAGGCCAGCAGCAGCCCGATCGCCAGCAGGCGCGACAGCAGCACCGCCAGCGCAAAGCCCGGCAGGCCCAGCGCCCAGTCGTCGGGCCACGGGCCCCAGCCCAGCATCAGCGGCCCCATCAGCAGCAGCTGCAGCCCCTGCATCGCGGTCATCACGGCCAGCGTGTCGCGCGCGCGCAGGTGGCTGCGCAGCACGGTGGTGAGGCTGGCGCACCAGGCGTCGAGCACCAGCACCGGCGCCAGCGCCACCAAGAGCGTCGTGGCCAGCGGCAGCACCTCCGGCGGCGCGTTCATCAGCCGCATCAAGGGCGCGGCGGCCAGCGCTGCGGGCAGGGCCACCGCCAGGCCGATCCAGGTGCTGGCGCCGAGCAGCGCACGCGCCACGGCGTCGGCTTCGTCGCGGCGGCCGGCGCCCAGCGCCTGCGTCAGCACCACGCCGGCCCCGGCGCCCACGATGCGGAACAGCAGGAACAGGGTGCCGAACACGTGGTGCGCCAGCGCGAAGCCGGCGCCGTGCGCATCGGACAGGCGCGCCGCCAGCACCGTGCCCACGATGCCCGCCAGCAAGGCCAGCAGCAGCTCCAGCAGCAGCGGCGCCGCCAGGGCCGCGAGCCGGGGAGAGGAGTGCGAGCGTGCAGACGGGCTCATCCGCTGCAGGGCCGCAGACCGCGGTGCCATCAGGCGCCCAGCAGGTGGCGCAGCGGGATCTCCAGGCGCCGGGCCCAGGCCCGCTCGTTGTGGCCCTCGCCCTCGAACACGCGGGTCACGAAGTGCGGCGGCCCGAAGCCCCGCTCGCGCATCAGCGCGTCGACCTGCGCCTGCGCCTCGTCGTACAGCGCGTCGAGCTCGGCGGTGCCGCGGTCCATGTAGAGGCGGTGTTCCCCGGGTGCCGGCAGCCGGCGCCGCAGATAGGCGCGGCCGGCGGCCGGGATCTCGGCGTTGCGCTCGAAGCCGCCGATCCAGTGCGTGGACAGGCAGGCCGCGCCGCCGAACACCTGCGGGTACTCGCACAGCGCGTACAGCGAGATCAGCCCGCCCATGCTGCTGCCGGCCACGGCGGTGTGCTCGCGGCCGGGTCGCGTGCGGTAGCGCGCGTCGATGGCGGGCTTGAGCTCGGTGACAAGAAATCGCAGGTAGGCGTCGGCCAGGGGCGGCCGGCTGGCGTAGCCGCGCGCCATCAGCACCTGCCGCGCCGCTCCTTCGGGCACGTGCTCGATGAAGCCCTGCGGGAAGTACTCGGCAAAGCGCGTCGGGCCGGTGTTCCACACGCCGACGACGATCGTGTCGCGCAGCGCCCCGGCGTCGATGAGCCGCTGCACCGTCGGCGCCACCTCCCAGGCCTGCCGGTTCCAGGTGGTGTGGGCGTCGAACAGCATCTGGCCGTCGTGCATGTACAGCACGGCGTGCGGCCGGGTGCCGTCGTAGCCGCGCGGCAGCCAGACGTCCACGGGGCGCGGTGCGACGTGGCGCGAGGCCAGGCCGGGCAGCCGCTCGACGCGGCCCACGGGCACGCTCGGCAGCGCGGGTGGCGGGGCGGGCTGCGATGAGGGCTGCGATGAGGGCTGCGACGTGGGCGTGGCGCAGCCCGCGGCCAAGCCCCACGCCGGCAGCGTGCCGGCGGCCAGCAGGCGGCGGCGCATCGGGTCGTGCAGGTTCATCGGGGGGTCTCCTTGCGTGAAGGCGGGCCGTGCAGGCCGGGCCGATGACCGGATTCTTGCGGGTGTCGACCGCTGCGCCTTCGGGCGCGCCGGGGCAGCACGGGCGCGCGCCGTCGCGCTGCGCGGCGTTCAGACGGTGGGCCTGGCCGGGGCGGGGCCTGGCGGCAGGCGTCCGGGCGCCGCACCTCAACCGGGTGTTCCGGGTGCCGCTCGGCCAGAAGCCGCGGGCGTGCCGATCCGCCCGCGCGGCGCGCGGCCGAGGCCGCCGTCAGGTGTTGAACAGGCCCAGGTCGCGCGCCGACACGTTCCAGTTCGCGAGGTTCGGGAAGATGTCCTGCACGCCGCTTTCCGACACGCCCATCCAGCGCGCCAGCGTGGCGCCGAGCTGGTCGACGCTGGTCCTGGGCAGCAGGTTGCCGTTGGCCAGCTGGTCGGGGCTGCCGTCGAAGTTGCTGTTGTTGGCGTTCTTGGTGGCCAGCACGGGGAACTGGCCGAACAGCCTGCCGCCCCGAACCGCGCCGCCCATCACGAACTGGTGCGAGCCCCAGCCGTGGTCGGTGCCGTCGCCGTTGCTGGTGAAGGTGCGCCCGAAGTCGCTGGCCGTGAAAGTGGTGACGCCGCCCTGCGCCCCGAGGCTGCCGAGCACGCTGTCGAAGTAGACCATCGCGTGCGCCAGCCTGGCCAAGAGGTCGGTGTGGTCGCGGTTCTGGAAGTCGTGGGTGTCGAAGCCACCCAGGCTGACGAAGAACACCTGGCGCCGCACCCCCGTTGCGCCGCGGCGGCTGGCGTCGATCATGCGTGCCACCACCTGGAACTGCTGCGCCAGGTTGTTGACGCCGACCGCGCCGGTGACCGGGTTGGTGTAGCGCAGCAGCGGGTCGTTGGCGGCGTTGTAGGTGCCGCTGGTGACGGGTGTGCCGAACGGGGCTGCGTCCTGCGCAGCCAGAGAGTTGCGCAACAGCAGCTCGGCCTCGATGGCGCGCTTGGCCACGACCGAGAGGTCGGCCTCCAACACGTGGCCGCCCCGGCTGCGCGAGACGATGCGCTCCAGCGCCGTGGTCACCGCGGTGGAGCCGTAGACACGACCGGCCGAGTCGGCCGCCACCCGCGTCGGCCCATTGGTGCCTATCTGGTACTGGCGCACCACCTGGCCGGACAGGAACACGCCGTTGCCTGCGGCAGAGACGGTGGTGAAGGCCGCGGTGGTGTTGCCGCTGGCGAGCAGGTCGCCGATGCGCCCGCCCCAGCCGATGATCGCTCCCTCCGGGCTCAGGGCCTGCCAGGTGTTCTGCTGGTCGTTGTGCGACAACAGCCGGGCCGGCTTGGGGTGCGCGACCTGCGAGAACTGCGCCTTGCTCGTGGGCAGGATCAGCGGCCCGATGTTGGGCAGAACGGCCAGCCGGCGCTGGGTGTCGAACAGCGGCACCAGCGCGCCCATCGACGGGTGCAGCGCAAAGCTGCGGCCCTGGGCATCGATCGGCTTGATCGGCAGCACGCCACCCAGCCGGGCCGGCGATCCCGCCGCCGCACTGGTGACCGGTGCCGTGCCCGGCGCCAGCAGCGCGATCGAGTCGGGCGCCTGGTTGCGCGTGCTGGTGTAGGCGGCAAAGCTGCTGCTGTCGGTGGGCAGCACCATGTTGAAGCTGTCGTTGCCGCCGAACAGGAACACGCAGACGATGGCGCGGTAGTCGGTGGCGCTCTGCGCAGCGGCGTGGCTGGCGGCCAGAAGGTTCAAGGCCAGCGGCGCGCCCGCACCGGCCAGCACGCCCATCGCCCCGGCCTGGCGCAGGAACACGCGGCGGCCGCCGCGCTGCGCGGCGTCGAGCACGGGAACTGAACGGTAGCGGCTGTCGGCACTCATCGCTGCACCTGGAATTCGGCGCTGACCAGCGTCAGCAAGAGGGCGGTGTTGACGCGGTTGCGCAGCGCCGTGGCCGTGCTGCCGCTGGTGGGCAGCGCGATCGAGCCGACCGCGGCGACGATGTCGTTGCGCAGCTCATCGGACACCGTGACGTGCGGCAACAGCCTCAAGAACGCGCGATCGACCAGGGCCGCCGGGACGTTGGCCAGCGCGATCTCGGCGCTGAAGTCGGCCTGGATGTCGCGGCGCGTGACGCCGTTCAGGGTGTTGCTGCTGCCGACACCCGCCGAAACGGCATCGCGCATGTAGTTGACGTAGCCGGCGGCACTGGTTTCGTAGGCGATCTGCAGCTCCGGCGCCGCCAGCCCGCGCGCGGCGCTGCTGGTGCCGGGTGCCATGTAACCCGGGCGGTAGAAATTGAACACCGACGGCGCACGCATCGGCGTCTGGCCCAGCGCGGTGGCCGCATTGTCGGTGTTGCCCACGCGCCACCAGCCGGTGTCGCTTTGGAAGCCGAGCGCACGCATCGCGGCCGCCAGCCGCAGCACCGGTTCGCGCAGCTTGCCGCTGGTGTCGGTGGCCGGCCCGCGGGCCTCGGGGTGCAGCAGGATGGCGCGCACCACGGCGCGCAGGTCGCCGCGCACGCCCTGGCCGTTGTTGGCCCACACCCGTGCAATGTCGCGCACATAGGTGGGGCTGGGGTTGCTCGTCACCAGGCGCTGAATCAGCTGACGGCCGATGAACGGGCCGACGTTCGGGTGGTTGGCCAGGGTGTCCAGCGCGACGCGCAGGCTGCTGTGCGGGTCGGGCGTGGTCTGGGCCGGGATCACGGCGCTCAGGAAGCGCTTCTCCTCGATGCTGTGGAACTGCTGAAAGGCCTGCATCGGCTTGATGCCACGGTCGGGGTCCGACACACCGTCGACGATGCCGACGATGAAGCAGGTGTTGTCGGTGCCGTTGGGGCAGGACCAGCTCCAACCGGTGAACACGCGGGCGATGCCGCTGATGTCGGCGTTGCTGTAGGTGTCCGTGGGGCTGCCGCCGGTCAGGCGCGGTGTGCCGTCCTCGTTAAGCTCCACGAGGCCGATGGAGAACAGCTGCGTCACCTCGCGCGCGTAGTTCTCGTCGGGCACACGGCCGGTGTTCGGGTTGGCCTTCTGGTTGCGCAGGTGCGACAGGTACAGGCCCATCATCGGGTGGCGCGACACGCTTTCCAGCAGCTGCCGATAGTTGCCCAGGCCCTGTTCGCCGAGCATGTCGAGCCAGGCGGCCACGGCACGCGGGTTTCCACCCACGTTGCTGTCGGCCAAGGAGATGACGAAGATCTGCGACAGCGCCCAGACCACCCGCTGGCGCAGCTGGTCCTCGCCAGTGACGGCCTGCTTCCAGAAACTTTCGTACACCTGGTCCTGGCCCGCCGTGCTCCCGGGCGTGGCGGCCCGGATGGCGGCGTCGCGCACCTCCCAGTACGCGCGGTGCGAGGTGGCCGGCAGCGCAAGCTGGGCGTCGATCCAGCCGGCGTAGCCAAGGTTCACGACGCGCGTGATCTCGGCCTCGGTGGGGCCCATGCTGGCTTGGGTGAGGAAGCGCGCCGCCTGTGCCCGCGTGACGGACGGCGCGACCACCGGAGGCGGCTGCAGCGGCTTGGCAGGCGGAGGGCTGCCAGGGTCGGTCTGGTTGGCCACGCCGCCGCTGCCGCAGGCGGAGACCGTCAGTGCGGCAAGCAGGGCCAGCACGTGCCTGCGGGGCATGGCAAGCAAGGTGAGGCGCACGATCAACATCTCCCGGGACAAGCCGCGCGGCTTCGGGGGGCGCGCGCGTCAGTGAACGACGCTTCTTCGGCAGCCAGCCGCAGAAGCTTGAGCTCGATTCTCGCGCTTTAGCTTGGCGCGCATTGCTGAAGTGAAATCCCCTTTTCGCCGGCCGGCAGGCAGGGGTTTCATGGCAGCAACGGTGCCAGCGCACGCCGCGCCTCGGCCTCGGGCAGCGCGCCGCGTGCCGCGTAGTCGGCCAACTGGTCGTCTCCGATGCGGCCCACGTTGAAGTAGCGCGCCTCGGGGCGGGCCAGGTAGAAGCCGCTGACGCTGGCGGCCGGCGTCATCGCCAGGCTCTCGGTGAGGCCCATGCCGATATCGTGCGCCTGCAGCACCTCAAACATCGCGCGCTTGACGCGGTGGTCGGGGCAGGCCGGGTAGCCGGGTGCCGGGCGGATGCCGCGGTAGGCCTCGGCGATCAGCTGCTCGTTGCTGAGCGCCTCGTCGGGCGCGTAGCCCCAGAACTCCGTGCGCACGCGCTGGTGCAGCCGCTCGGCAAAGGCTTCGGCCAGACGATCGGCCAGGGCCTTGAGCATGATGGCGCTGTAGTCGTCGTGGTCTTGAAGGAATTGCTGTTCCTTCTTGTCCACGCCCAGGCCGGCCGTCACGGCGAACAGGCCGATGTAGTCGGGCGGGCCGCCCGCGGGTGCCACGAAGTCGGCCAGGCTGCGGTTGGGGCGGCGCATGCCCTCCACCACCGGCCGTTCGGTCTGCATGCGCAGGGGCTGCCAGCGCAAGACCACCTCTTTGCGCGACTCGTCGGTGTAGACCTCGATGACGTCGTCGTCCACCGTCGCGGCCGGCAGCAGCGCCACCACGCCGTGGGCCTGCAGCCAGCGGCCCTCGATCAGCCGCTGCAGCATGCGCTTGCCTTCGGAGAACACGCGCTGCGCCTCGTGGCCCACCACCTCGTCGCGCAGGATGTCGGGGAAGCGGCCGGCAAGGTCCCAGGTCTGGAAGAAGGGTCCCCAGTCGATGCAGGCGGCGAGCTCGGCGAGATCGGCATTGCGCAGCACGCGCCGACCGATGAAGCGCGGCTTCGGCGGCGCGTAGGCCGCCCAGTCGAGCTGCGCCTTGTTGGCCCGCGCGGCGGCCAGCGTCACCAGCGGCGTCTGCTTGCGGCCGGCGTGCAGCTCGCGCACCTTGTCGTAGTCGGCGCGCAGTTCGGCGATGTACTTCGCGGCGCGCTCGTCGCTCAGGAGCTCGCTGCACACGCCCACGCTGCGTGACGCATCCGGCACGTAGACCACCGGGCCCTCGTAGTGCGGGGCGATCTTTACCGCCGTGTGCACGCGGCTGGTGGTGGCGCCGCCGATGAGCAGCGGGATCTTCTTCAGCCGGAAGTAATCGTCGCGCTGCATCTCGGCGGCGACATGCTGCATCTCCTCAAGGCTGGGCGTGATCAGGCCGGACAGGCCGATGAGGTCGGCGCCCTCCACCTTGGCCTTGGCCAGGATGTCCTGGCACGCGACCATGACGCCCATGTTGACGACCTCGAAGTTGTTGCACTGGAGCACGACGGTGACGATGTTCTTGCCGATGTCGTGCACGTCGCCCTTGACGGTGGCGATGACGATCCTGCCCTTGGGCTTCACATCGCCACCGGCGTCTTGCACGGCCTTCTTCTCGGCCTCGATGTAGGGCAGCAGATGGGCCACCGCCTGCTTCATGACGCGGGCGCTTTTCACGACCTGCGGCAGGAACATCTTGCCGGCGCCGAAGAGATCGCCGACGACGTTCATGCCCGCCATCAGCGGGCCTTCGATCACGTGCAGCGGCCGCCCGCCGCGCGCCTGCACGGCGCGCCAGGCCTCCTCGGTGTCGGGGGTGATGAACTCGTTGATGCCGTGCACCAGGGCGTGGCTCAGGCGCTCCTCCACCGTGCCGGCGCGCCAGGCCAGGCGCGCGCTGTCGTCACGGGCCAGGCCCTTGGCGCGCTCGGCGATCTCGATCAGGCGCTCGCCGGCATCGCAGCGGCGGTTCAGCACCACGTCCTCCACGCGCTCGCGCAACTCGGGCTCAAGATCGTCGTACACGCCCACCATTCCGGCGTTGACGATGCCCATGTCCAGCCCGGCGCGGATGGCGTGGTACAGGAACACCGTGTGGATGGCCTCGCGCACGGGGTCGTTGCCGCGGAAGCTGAAGCTCACATTGCTGACGCCGCCGCTGACCTTGGCCCCCGGCAGGTGCTGCTTGATCCAGCGCGTGGCCTCGATGAAGTCGACGGCGTAGTTGTCGTGCTCCTCGATGCCGGTGGCGATGGCGAAAATGTTGGGGTCGAAGATGATGTCTTCGGGCGGGAAGCCGACCGCCTCTACCAGGATGCGGTAGGCGCGCGCGCAGATCTCGGTCTTGCGCGCGTAGGTGTCGGCCTGGCCCTTCTCGTCGAAGGCCATCACCACGGCGGCGGCGCCATAACGCCGCACCAGCGTGGCCTGGCGCCGGAACTCGGCTTCGCCTTCCTTGAGCGAGATGCTGTTGACGATGCCCTTGCCCTGGATGCACTTCAGGCCGGCCTCGATGACGCTCCACTTGGAACTGTCGATCATGATCGGCACCCGCGCGATCTCGGGCTCGCTGGCCAGCAGCTTGAGAAAGCGCTCCATGGCCGCGGCGCTGTCGAGCATGGCCTCGTCCATGTTGACGTCGATGATCTGCGCACCGTTTTCCACCTGCTGCCGCGCCACGGCCAGCGCGTCCTCGAAGCGGCCTTCGAGGATCATCTTGGCGAACACGCGGCTGCCGGTGACGTTGGTGCGTTCACCGATGTTGACGAACAGCGTGCCTGCACCGATGGCCACCGGCTCCAGGCCCGACAGGCGCATCGGCGGAGGAGCATGGGGCTCTTGCGGCAGGATGGGGACGGCTTTCGCGTTCATGCAACTCGACTCCGGGCGGGGAGATCGAGCGCCGTTGCTTGAACCGCGGCCGTGCGGGCGGCCGCCACCTCGAGCCTGGCGGGAGCGGGGCCCGTCGCAGCGCTCCTCGAAGCGGAAACGGATTCTAGGAGCGCGGCCGAAGCGGCGCGGTCAGCGGCTGTGTGAAGTAAGTCCCGCCAAAGGCCGCGCCGTGCTCACCCCCGGTGCCACCGGGCGTGCTCCGGTCGGCGCGGTGGCCTCGTCGAGTTCGGCGGCCGGGCCCTGCGGCAGCGCCGCGTCGCCGCCCAGGCGCATGGCCACACCCACGGCCAGGATGTCGACCACCAGCAGGTGCAGGATGCGGCTGACCATGGGCACGTGGGTGGCCACGTCTTCCACGTGGTCGACGATCAGCGCCACGTCGGCCTTGCGCGCCAGCGGGCTTTGGCTGGCGGTGACGGCCAGCACCTTGGCGCCGCGTTCGTGAGCGGTGTCGACCACCGCCAGCAGGTCGTCGATGCGGCCGCTGCTGCTGATCGCCACCACCACGTCACCGGGCTTCAGCACGCCCGCGGCCAGCGGCTGCAGGCGCACGTCGGTGTGGCTGCCGCAGGGCACGCCGAAACGCAGGAACTTGAACTGCGCGTCGAGCGCCACCACGCCGTAGTGGCCCACCGCGAAGAACTCGATGCGCGCCGCGCCAGCCAGCAGCTCGATGGCGGTGGCCAGGGTCTCGCGGTTGAGCTGCTCGCGCAGCGCCAGGATCGAGCTCGCGGTATTGCCCAGCACCTTGACACCGAGCTCGAGCATGCTGTCTTCGCCGGTGACCTGCGTGTGCGTGATCGGCACCGTGGCACTCAGGCCCGAGGCGAGTCGCAGCTTGAAGTCCGACAGGCCTTCGCAGCCCAGGCTCCGGCAGAAGCGGATCACCGTCGGCTGGCTGACCTGCGCCGCACGCGCGATCTCGGCAATGGGGTTGCCCAGGGCGGCGCGCGGGTGCGCCAGCACATGGTCGGCCACACGTCGCTCGGCCGGTGAGAGGCTGTCGCGGGCGCGCTCGATCTGCCCGAGGACCGGCGAGCCGTTTTCGGCCTGCAGGGTGCGCAGCTGCGCCGCGAGGATGGCCGAGGCGCCGACGAAGGTGGCGTGCTCGGCGGTCACCACGTAGGTCGGGATGCCCTTGACGTAGTCGGAGAAGCGGCCCTTGTCCTCGAAGCGGGCGCGGAACGGGCTGCGGTCAAAGTAGCTGCCCAGCCGCGGCACGATGCCGCCGCCAATGTAGATGCCGCCCAGCGCCCCCAGGGTCACAGCCAGGTTGCCCGCCACGTTGCCCAGCACAGCGCAGAAGGCCTGCAGCGTTTCGGCGCACAGGGCGTCCTGGCCCTCGAGCGCGCGCCGCGTGATTTCGGGCGCGGCCAGCGCCTGCGGGGCCAGGCCTGCGTGAGCGCGCAGCGCGCGGTGGATCAGCTCCAGCCCCGGCCCCGACAGCAGCCGCTCGTGCGACAGGTGCGAGTACTGCGCCAGACCGTAGCGCAAGATCGCGATCTCGCGCTCGTCGCGGGGCGAAAAGCTGGTGTGGCCGCCCTCGGTGCCCAGCGCCACCCAGCCTTCTGCGGCCGGGATGAGGCCGCTGACGCCCAGGCCCGTGCCGGCGCCGAGCACACCCAGCACGCTGCGCTCGCGCGACAGCCCGCCGCCGACCTGGCGGCGGTGGTGCGGCGCCAGGCGCGGCAGCGACATCGCCAGCGCCGTGAAGTCGTTCACCACCACCAGCGTCAGCAGGCCCAGGCGCTGGCGCATCTGCTCGATGGAGAACTGCCAGTGGTAGTTGGTCATCCGCACTTCGTCGCCTTCCACCGGGTTGGCGATGGCGATCGCGGCGTGCTCGATGCGCTCGGCGAGCCCAGGCGGCAGGCCCAGCAGGTAGGCGCTGACGGCGGCGTGAAAGTCGGCGTGCTCCGCGCACAGCAGCGAGGCCGTATGCTCGAACTGGCCGGCCGCCCTCTCCAGCGTGAAGCGGGCGTAGGTGCCGCCGATGTCGGCGAGCAGGCGCGGGCTGTCGAAGGGGGCGGTCATGCGGCGGGGCCGTCCGGGGCCGGATGGGCCGGATGGACCGGATTGTGCGTGAGGTCGGGGGCTTGACGGCAGCTTGAAGTCTGGGTGCCGAAGCTGTAGCTTCACTACAGGGTCAACCCGATTCGATCGGTGTCAAGCTGTCGCATGGGCGCTCGATGGAAGCTGTCCGCTTGTTCAATAGATGTAGTTTTGCTACCGTCCGCGCGCCATTCCTTTGTTGCGAAGCCGTCCATGAACGATCTCCATCCCGGCGCGGGGCGTTCCGCGGGGCATTCGCCCCGGCACGCCCAGGTGCCGCCGGCTCCTTGGCTGGTGGCCGACATCGGCGGCTCCAACGCGCGTTTCGGCTGGATGGCCCGTCCGGGCACCGGCGTGGCGCACGTTCGCAGTCTGCCGTGCGCGGCGCACGCGGGGCCGACAGAGGCCGCCCTGGCCTACCTGGCCGAGCTGCGCGAGCAGCTCGGTAACGGCTTCGAGGCGCCGGGTGCCGCCGCCTGGGCCGTGGCCACAGCGGTGGCCGATGACCGCATCACGCTCACCAACAGCGGCTGGAGTTTCTCGCGCCGCGATGCCCGCGCCCAGCTCGGGCTCGACCGCCTGGACGTGCTCAACGACTTCGAGGCCCTGGCCCTGGCCCTGCCCTGCCTGGAGCCGTCGCAGTTGCGCCCGGTCGGCTGCACGCCACGGCCCGCCCCCGGCGGCGTGCTGGCGGTGGTGGGGCCCGGCACAGGACTGGGCGTGGCGGCCCTGCTGCCGCACCGGGGCGCGTGGGTGGCGGTGCCGGGGGAAGGCGGACATGCCACCCTGGCGCCGGCCGACGATCTGGAGAGCGCCGTCCTCGCGGCGGCCAGGCGCGAGTTCGCACACGTCTCGGCCGAGCGGCTGCTGTCGGGCATCGGCTTGCCGGTGCTGCACGGCGCGATCGCCGCGGTGGAGGGGCGCGTGGCGGACACGCTGAGCGCCGAGCACATCGTCGAGCGCGGCATCGCCGGCAGCGACGCGCCGTGTGGCCGTACGCTCGACCTGTTCTGCGCGCTGCTGGGCGGTTTCGCCGGCAACGTCGCGCTCACCGTCGGCGCCCGTGGCGGTCTTTATGTGGGCGGCGGCATCGTGCCGCGCCTGGGCGAACGCTTCTTCCGCTCGTCGTTCCGCGAGCGCTTCGAGGCCAAGGGCCGCTTCCGCCCTTTCCTGCAGGCCATCCCCACGCACTTGATCACGGACACCATGGCCGCGCTCACCGGCGCGGGCGCGTCGTTGGCGCAGGGATCCTCGGCCGAGTGACGGCAGGCGCGTGACGGCGGCTTCAGCCCGTCGCCACCCCGCCGCGGGCCCCGCTGAACAGCTCTGCGCGCGCCGCCTGCGTGATGGCGGCCACACCGGGGTGGGTGATGCGCCGTTCGGCGGTGATGGCGTAGAAGTCGTCGCTGATCTCGTCGCAGCGCCCGATCACCTGCACGCCGTACTGCGCCACCGTCTCCTCCTCGACAACGCTGGGCGAGAGAAACACGCCGCGGCCCTGGCGGCCAAAGGCCTTCATCAGCGCGCCGTCGCTGAACTCCGCCACCACGCGCGGGTGCAGCCGCTCGCGCTCGAGCCAGGCGTCGAACTGCGGCCGCACCGCCGAGCTGCCTGCCGGCACCAGCATCGGGGCGCCGTCCAGGCACTCCGGGAAGGGCTGGTGCAGCCGCGCCGCCAGCCCGGGCGCGGCGAAGAAGGTCACCGTCGAGCTGCCCAGCTTGTGGTTGAAGGCCTTGACGCTGAGCTTGCGCGTCAGCGGCTCGTCGGCGATGACGAGGTCGACGCGGTGCAGCGCCAACTGGGCCATCAGCTCGTTGAAGCCACCTTCGGTGCAGATCAGCCGGATCGGCTCGGCCAGGCCCAGCGCCGGCTCCAGCAGCTTGTAGGCCACCGACTTGGCCACGACGTCTTCCAGGCCGACGCGCAGCTCCAGCACCTGCTCGCGTGTGCCGCGCTTTTCGCGCAGGGCCGTCTCGAGCTCGCCGCCGAGCGCGAAGATCTCGTCGGCGTAGCGCAGCGCCACGCGGCCGTCTTCGGTGAGCTCGAGCTGCCGGCCACTCTTGCGGAACAGGCGCCGGCCGAGCCGGTCTTCGAGCAGCTTGATCTGCGCCGACAGCGTCTGCGGCGTGGTGTGCAACTGCTCCCCGGCCTTCACCACGCCACCGGCCTTGGCGGCCACCCAGAAGTAGTGCAGGTGCTTGAAGTTCATGCAGACTCGGCTGGAGGTTCCGTGGAACGATGCGTTTTTTACGAAGTTTACTTATTCAATTATCGAATTTACGCGAATAAAACCTGACCCTACATTCAGTGTTGTCGTGTCACACCAGGGCTTGCGACAGCCCGCTGCGCTTCACAAGGAGCACACCCCATGCGCATGAGCACCAAGGGCCGTTTTGCCGTCAACGCGCTGATCGACCTCGCCCTGCGCGAGCCGGCTGGGCCCGTGGCCCTGGCCACCATCAGCCAGCGCCAGCAGATCTCGCTGTCCTACCTGGAGCAGCTGTTCAGTCGCCTGCGCAAGGACGGCCTCGTCGAGAGCACACGCGGCCCCGGTGGCGGCTACACGCTGGGCCGGCCCGCCGAGCGCATCACGGTGGCCGATATCGTCTCGGCCGTCGACGAGCCGCTGGAGAGCCAGGGCGAGGAAGAGCGCAGCCTGGGCATGAGCCGCGCGCTGTGGCAGCGCCTGAACGCCACCATGCTGGAGCACATGGCCACGATCACGCTGGCCAGCCTGGTGCAGGAGCAGAAGGACTCGGGCATCAGCGTCGAGGCCCGCCCCGCGCGCCGGGCCATTGCGCCGCAACCGGCGGTCAAGCCGGTGCGCACGACGGCGCCGAACTCGGTGTTCGCGCTGGCGCGTTCGCTGGGCAGCTGAGCGGCCGCCGTCCGCCCTTCCCGGGGGCCCGCTTGCCCCCGGTCCGCCAGGCCCGCCCGTCGCTTTCGACGCGCGGGCCGTCTTCACGGGCGCGCTACCGGTACAGCACCTCCGGCAGCCACATCCCGATCGCCGGGAAGTTGTACAGCAGCACGATGGCGATGATCTGGATGCCCATGAACGGGATCATCCCCGCGAAGATCTGGTTCAGCGTCACGTGCGGCGGGCTCACGCCCTTCAGGTAGAAGGCCGCCATCGCCACCGGTGGGCTCAGGAAGGCCGTCTGCAGGTTCAGCGCCACCAGCAGGCCGAAGAACAGCGGGTCGACGCCGAAGTTGTCGAGCAGCGGGATGAAGATGGGCATGAAGATCACGATGATCTCCGTCCACTCCAGCGGCCAGCCGAGGATGAAGATGATCACCTGGCTGAGCACCAGGAACTCGGTCTTGCTCAGGTTGAGCGACATCACCCACTTCTCGACCAGCTCCTGGCCGCCGAGCAGCGCGAAGGCGGCAGAAAAGATGGCGCTCCCCACGAACAGCCAGCACACCATGGCGCTGGTCTTGGCCGTCAGCAGCACCGACTCCTTGACCTCGGTCTGCAGGCCCGACTGCCGGTAGGCCGCGAACACCCAACCCAGCACGCCCACCGCGGCCACGCTGCCCAGCCACAGCGGCACCGGCGGCGCACCGAAGCCCTCTTCGTGCAGCAGGAACCACGTGAGCACCGCGATCGCCGGTGACCACAGCAGCAGCCACAGCCCGAAGATGCGCCGTCGCCCGCCCGCCCCCTTGCCCAGCACCGCGTAGACGGCGGCCAGCAGGTAGCCGCCGAAGGCACCCACGGCGGCGGCCTCGGTGGGTGTGGCCAGGCCCAGCACGATGGAACCCAGGACCGACAGAATGAGCAGCAGCAGCGGGAAGAAGCTGCCCAGCAGCATCTTGAACACCTCCAGCCGCTGGAAGCTGAGCAGGCCGTAGAACAGCAGCAGGGCACCGGCGCCGACACCCAGCCCGATCCAGAAGCCGCGCGTGGGCTCGCTGCGCTCGCGCGGGGCCTCGGCGGCGGGGGCGGCCCCCGGGGGCTCCTGCATGCCGGCCGCGCCGGGAGGCTCCTGCACGCCGCCGGCCGCTGGCGGCTCGGCCAGGCCGCCAGCGGCCGGCGGCTCCTTCAGGCCCCCTTCGCTGCTGGGCGGCTCCTGCAGCCCACCCGCGCTGGCGGGCTCGGCCAGATCACCGCTGCCTGCAGGCGTGGCCAGATCGCCCGTGGTCACGGGTGCCGGCGCGGGGGCCGCGCCGGGCCGCGTGTTCAGGTGCCAGCTCGTGAAGGCCACCACCAGAAACACCGCCAGCGGCAGCAAGGCGATGAACAGCTGCTTGCGCAGCACCTGCCGTGTGCCGGCCTCGGCCGTGCCGAAGGCGCTGCCCAGCAGCGCCGGCAGCGCCAGCTTCGCGCCCCGGTCGGCCAGCGGCTGCACGGCGGGCAGCAGCGGCACGAAGCGCTGCGCCGCCGTCAGGGGCGGCATCAGGTTGGGCTTGAGCTTGGCCAGCAGGATCACGTAGATGATGTACAGCCCCGCCAGCATCAGCCCCGGGAAAAACGCCCCGGCGTACAACTGCACCACCGAGACGCCCGCCGTGGCGCCGTAGACGATCAGCATCACGCTGGGCGGGATCAGGATGCCCAGGCAGCCGCCGGCGGTGATGGCGCCGGCCGAGACGCGCACGTCATAGCCACCCTTGAGCATCTGCGGCAGCGCCAGCAGGCCCATCAGCGTGACCACCGCACCCACGATGCCGGTGGCCGTGGCGAACACCGCGCAGGTGAAGATGGTGGCCACCGCCAGCGAGCCCGGCACGCGCGCCAGCGCCAGGTGCAGGCTGCGGAACAGCTTGTCGATCAGGTTGGCCCGCTCGACCAGGTAGCCCATGAACACGAACAGCGGGATCGAGATGAGCACGTCGTTGCCCATCACCTTGAACGCGCTCTGCACCATCAGGGTGAGCGTCTTGCTGGTGTTCTCCTCGTAGGCGATCCACGTGAAGATCATGCCCATGCCCATCAGCGTGAATGCCGTGGGGAAGCCCAGCATGATGGCCACCACCACCAGCGCCAGCATCATCAGGCCGAGGTGGCCGCTGGTGATCTTGTCGGCCGACAGCAGCATCACCGCCGTGCCGGCGATGATGAGGGCCATCAGGATGAAGCCGAACCAGAGTTCCTTGCGGATCTTCACTTCGTGCCCCCCTGCGGAGCGACGAACTTGTCCAGCGCCTGGATGTCCTCGTCCTTCACGTGCACCATGGCCTTGAGCTTTTCGACGTCGACCTCTTCGACGTCCTGCTCGCGCGAGGGCCACTCGCCGCTGCGGATGCACTGCACGCAGCGCACGATCTCCACCAGACCCTGCAGCAGCAGCATGCCGCCGGCCACCGGGATGACGAACTTGAACGGGTACAGCGGCAGCGGCGTGGCGCTGAAGGTGCTTTCGCGGATGGCGAGCGACTCCTGCGCGAAGGTCCAGCCCGCCCAGGTGAGCGCCACGATGCCGGGCAGGAAGAACAGCACGTACAGGATCAGGTCCAGCGTGGCCTGCGTGCGCGGGCGGAAGAAGCCGTAGAGCACGTCGCCTCGGACGTGGCTGTTCTTGGCCAGCGTGTAGGCGCCGGCCATCATGAACAGGGTGCCGTACATCATCACCTGGGCGTCGAGCGCCCAGTCGTGCGGGCTGTTCAGCGCGTAGCGCGAGAACACTTCCCAGGTGATCATGAGCGTGAGCAGGATGATGAGCCAGGCAAAGAACTGGCCCAGCCCGGTGGACAGCCGATCGACCCGCAGCAGCAGCGATTGCATGGTGTGATCCGGTGATTCAGGAAACAGTCAGGTAAGGCTCAGACGGCCCGAGGGCCACCGGCCTTGCGGCAACGGTGGCCCCCGGGTGCCGGGCGGAAAGAGACTTCAGCTCTTGCGGGCGCGGAAGTAGTGGTTCCAGGCCATCTTGAAGTCGACCATGTAGTCGTTCTGCCACGACCCGGCGCGTTCGGCGTAGGCGCGCTGGCTGTCCATGACCTTCTTGAACATCGGCTGCTCGGCGCTCTTGGCGGCCGTCACCTTGTCCCAGGCCGCCAGCTGCGCGCGCAGCACGGCGTCGGGCGTCTTGAAGAAGTTGACCTTGTCCTTGGTCTTGAGCTCGATGTAGTCCTGGCTGTTGCGCTGGATGGCCTTCCAGGACATGTCGGCGCTGGCCGCCTGCACGGCGAAGTCGATCACCGACTTCAGTTCGGCGGGCAGGGCGTTGTACTTGTCCTTGTTGAACAGGATCTCGAACTGCTCGCCGCTCTGGTGGAAGCTCTGCAGCATGCAGTTCTTCACCACGTCGGGGAAACCCAGGATGCGGTCGGAGGTGGCGTTGTTGAACTCGGCCGCGTCGATGAGGCCGCGGTCCAGCGCCGGCACGATCTCGCCGCCGGGCAGCGGGTTGACGGCAGCACCCAGCTCCTTGAACACATCGATGGCCAGGCCGACGGTGCGGTACTTCAGGCCCTTGAGGTCGTCGACCTTGGCGATGGGCTTCTTGAACCAGCCCAGCGGCTGCGTCGGCATCGGGCCATAGACAAAAGAGACCACGTCGATGTTCAGCGACTTGTAGATCTCCTCCAGCAGCGCCTTGCCGCCGCCGTAGTAGTGCCACGAGAGCACCATGTTCGGGTCCATGCCGTAAGCCGGGCCGCTGCCCCACAGGGCCAGCGCGTTGGCCTTGCCGTAGTGGTAGGCCAGCACGCCGTGGCCGCCATCGAGCGTGCCCTTGTTCACCGCGTCGAGCAACTGGAAGGCCGGCACCACCGAGCCCGAGGGCAGCACCTCGATCTTCAGGCGGTTGCCCGCCATGTCGTTGACCTTCTTGGCGAAGTCGTTGGCGTACTCGTGGAAGATGTCCCGCGCCGGCCAGGTGCTCTGAAAGCGGAAGGTCGTGGTCTGGGCCATCGACACCATCGGCGCGGCCATCGCGGCCGAGCCGACGGCGCCGGCCGCGGCAGTCTTCAGGAAGCCACGGCGCTTGGCCGCGGTGGAGGGGTCGCTCATGGGGTGGTCTCCGGGTGGCGGGGTTCTTGATTCGGGCATGTCCAGGACACGCGCTGAACTGCGGGACTGTCACCGCCCGGACGCGTTGCGGCAACCGGGGGTTTCCCCCAGGCGTCGCGCCGACAGCACTTGCAGAGCTGCCGGCAAGGCGGAATCAGCATGGACTGGCGAGGAAAGATCGCCAGGACTCGGCCAGCGCGGCCGGCAGCACGCCGTGACGGAACGCGAAGTCCAGCGTCACGAGCGCCGCGTCCACCGTCATGGCCTCGCCCAGGGCCAGTGCCAGGGCGTCTTGCAGGGCCAGCAGGCGGAAGCCCTGCACCTCGCCGTCCTGGTTCTGTGGTGTCAGGCCCGCAGGCAATTCGAGGTCGAAGGCGTAAAGCCGCTCGCGCTGCAGGCCTTCCGGGATGTCGCGCTCGATGCGCAGCACGCGCACCGGCGTGGCGCGCGTGGCCAGGTCGGCCGCGAGGCCGGCTTCCTCCCAGGCCTCGCGCACCAGCGTCTCGGCCGGCCGCTGGCCCAGCGGCACGCCGCCACCCACCAGGTTGTCGAACAGGCCCGGGTCGGTGGGCTTGCTGGACGAACGCTGCGCGATCCACAGCGCGGCCGCCCGCCCATCGGGCCCGCGCACAAAGCCGTTGGCATGCGCGCCGAAGGTGAGGCTGCCCCAGAAGCGCGACGCCGCGCGCTCGATGGCCACGCGCGGCGTGCCGGCGGCCGGGCCGTCGAGCGGCGCCAGGGCGTAGGGCTCGTCGCGCCAGCCGACGATGGCGCCCTGGGCGTGCCAGCCGTGGTGCAGCCGGGCCAACTGGGCCTGGCGTTCTGTTGGCGGCAGCACGATGTCTACGCGCTGGGCGCCGACCTCGAACGCCCCGACCTCGGCCGCCAGCAAGGGCAGGTGCGGCTCGGCCACGCAGCCCACGCGCTCGCCGTCCAGCCAGACCGCGCGGCGCGGTCGCACGGCGCGGCGGGCCGCTGCCAGCGCCGGAATGGCCCCGGGCCTGGCGCTCAAAAGGCGCGGCGCCCGTCGCCCACGGGTCCTGCGCGCCAGCGCTGCATCAGCGCGTCCCAGCGCGGCTCCACGGCCTTGAGGTGGCGCAGCTTCACGTGGCCGAAGCCGCGGATGTCCTCCGGCAGCCGCGCGATCTCCACCGCCTGCGTGCGGTTGGTTGCGGCGAGCGTCTTCAGCAGCTCGGTGACGGTGGACTCGTAGCGGGCGATGAGCGCGCGCTCCGTGCGACGCTCCTCGGTGCGGCCGAAGACGTCAAGCGCCGTGCCGCGCAGGCTCTTGAGCCTGGCCAGGAGGCCGAAGGCCGTGCGCATCCAGGGGCCGTAAGGGCGCTTCACCAGCTCGCCCTTCTCGTTGGTTTTTGCCAGCAGCGGCGGCGCCAGGTGGTGCACGAGCTTGTAGTCGCCCTCGAACATCGCGTCGATCTTGGCCGTGAAGGCCGCGTCGGTGTGCAGCCGCGCGACTTCGTACTCGTCCTTGTAGGCCATCAACTTGAAGAGGTAGCGCGCCACGGCCTCGGCCAGCGGCGTGCCCCCGCCCAGCGGCGCTTCGGCCGCGCGCACCTTCTCCACGAAGCCGGCGTAGCGCTGCGCGTAGGCAGCGTCCTGGTAGCCGGTGAGGAAGGCCACGCGAGTTTGGAGCAGCTCGTCCAGCGACGGCTTCCTGGCGAACTGGATCACCTGCTGCGCCTTGAAGAGGGCGGTGACCGAGGCCAGGTCGTGGGCGCAGCGCCGACCCCATTCGAACGCGGCCTTGTTGTTCTCGACCTGCACGCCGTTGAGCTCGATGGCGCGCAGGATGGCGGCCAGGCTCAGCGGGATGCGCCCCTGCTGCCAGGCGTAGCCCATCATCAGCGGGTTGGTGTAGATGCTGTCGCCGAGCAGCTGCTCGGCCACCTGCTCGGCATCGAAGGCGCCCACCAGGCCCTCGCCGACGGTGGCGCGCAGCACGGTCTCGCAGTTGCTGCCGGGAAACTGCCAGTCCGGGTTCTTCACGAAGCCGGCTGTCGGCGTGCCGTGGGTGTTGAGCGCCACGTAGGTGCGGCCGTGCTGCATCACCGTGAGGGTGTACTTGCTGGCGCCGACGATGCTGTCGCAGGCGATCACGAGGTCGGCCTGTGCGGTGTCGACCTTGGTGGTGTGGATGGCGTCGGAGCGGTTGGCGATCTGGATGTGGCTCCAGGTGGCGCCGCCCTTCTGCGCCAGGCCACCGGCGTCCTGCGTGACCACACCCCGGCCCTCGAGGTGTGCAGCCATGCCCAGGATCTGGCCGATGGTGATGACGCCGGTGCCGCCGACGCCGCCCACCACGATGCCCCATGCGCGCTCGCTGCCACCCACGGACAGCGGCAGCGCCGGCTCGGGCAGTGCCGGCAGGCCGTCGAGCGTGCCCTTCTTCTCTTTCCTGGGCTTCTTCAGCTGCCCGCCCTCGACGGTGACGAAGCTCGGGCAGAAGCCCTTGACGCAGGAGAAGTCCTTGTTGCAGGAGTTCTGGTTGATGCGTCTCTTGCGACCGAACTCGGTGTCCAGCGGCTCCACGCTCAGGCAATTGCTTTGCACCGAGCAATCACCGCAGCCCTCGCAGACCAGCTCGTTGATGACGACGCGCTTGGCCGGGTCGACCATCTTGCCGCGCTTCCTGCGGCGGCGCTTCTCGGTGGCGCAAGTCTGGTCGTAGATCAGCACCGTCGTGCCGGGGACCTCGCGCAGCTCGCGCTGGATGCGGTCGAGCTCGTCGCGGTGGTGCACGGTGACGCCGGCCTCCAGCGCCGCGCCCTGGTACTTGGCCGGTTCGTCGGTGACGATCACGAGCTTCTTCACGCCCTCGCTGACCAGGCTCTTCTGGATCTGCAGCACGCTGTGGCCCTCGGGCCGCTCGCCCACCTGCTGACCGCCGGTCATGGCCACCGCGTCGTTGTAGAGCAGCTTGTAGGTGATGTTCACGCCGGCCGCGATGCTCTGGCGGATGGCCAGGTGGCCGCTGTGGAAGTAGGTGCCGTCGCCGAGGTTGGCAAACACGTGGTTCTCGGTCGTGAACGGCGCCTGGCCGACCCAGGGCACACCCTCGCCACCCATCTGCGTGAAGGTGCTGGTGCTGCGGTCCATCCACACGGCCATGTAGTGGCAGCCGATGCCGGCCACGGCGCGGCTGCCCTCGGGCACGCGCGTGCTGGTGTTGTGAGGGCAGCCGCTGCAGAACCAGGGAGCGCGGTCGCCGGTGTCGGTCTTGAGCACGGCGAGCTCGCGCGCGCGTGCGTCGAGCACCGTCAGGCGCTGTGCCATGCGGCGCTCGATGTCTTCCGGCACGCCGAGCTTCTTGAGTCGCCTGGCCAGGGCCTTGGCGATGATCGCGGGCGAGAGATCGGCCTTGGCGCGCAGCAGCCCGTTCTCGCTCGGGTTGGGCATGCTCCATTCGCCGCCAGTGGCGTCCCCCTCGGGTTCGTCGAACTTACCCAGCACGTTGGGGCGCACGTCGGGGCGCCAGTTGTAGAGCTCTTCCTTGAGCTGGTACTCGATGACCTGGCGCTTTTCCTCCACCACCAGGATCTCCTGCAGGCCCGTGGCGAAGTCGCGCGTGATGGTGGCCTCCAGCGGCCACACCACGTTCACCTTGTGCAGGCGTATGCCGAGGGCGCGGCAAGTGGAGTCGTCAAGGCCCAGGTCGGCCAGCGCCTGGCGCGTGTCGTTGTAGGCCTTGCCGCTGGCGATGATGCCGAAGCGGTCGCGGTCCGTGCGGATGACGTCGTGGTTGAGCCGGTTGGCGCGCACATAGGCGAGCGCGGCGTACCACTTGTAGTCCATCAGCCGCGCCTCCTGCTCCAGCGGCGCGTCGGGCCAGCGGATGTGCAGGCCGCCCGGCGGCATCGCGAAGTCCTCCGGCAGCACGAGCTTCACGCGCTCGGGGTCGACGACGACGCTGGCGCTGCTCTCGACCACCTCCTGGATGGTCTTCATGCCGCTCCATAGGCCCGAGAACCGGCTCATGGCGATGGCGTGCAAGCCCATGTCGAGGATGTCCTGCACGCCGCTCGGAAAGAACACCGGCAGGCCGCAGGCCTTGAAGATGTGGTCGCTCTGATGCGCTGCGGTGCTGCTTTTGGCCACGTGGTCGTCGCCGGCAATGGCGATGACGCCGCCGTGGCGGCTGGTGCCGGCCATGTTGGCGTGCTTGAAGACGTCGGAGCAACGGTCCACGCCCGGGCCCTTGCCGTACCAGATACCGAAGACGCCGTCGTACTTCTTCGTCTGCGGGTACAGGTCGAGCTGCTGGGTGCCCCACACGGCCGTGGCGCCAAGCTCCTCGTTCACGCCGGGCTGGAAGACGACGTGGTGCTGCGCCAGGTGCTTCTTGGCGGCCATCAGCGCCTGGTCATAGCCCCCGAGCGGGCTGCCGCGGTAGCCGCTCACGAAGCCGGCGGTGTTCAGGCCGGCCAGCACGTCGCGCTGGCGCTGCAGCATCGGCAGCCGCACCAGCGCCTGCACGCCGCTCATGAAGGCGCGGCCGCTGGCCAGGCTGTACTTGTCGTCGAGCGTGGCGGCCTGCAGGGCCTTGCGGACGTGTTCGGGCAAGGGAGCGTTCATGCGTGCGTCTCCACGCCCGGGGGTGGTGCCGGGGTGTTCCAGCAGCTCCGGGCCTGCGCGGCAGTGTAGGCAGATCGGTCGCACATGTCCTTGCGTTTTTCCCCCGCGGCTGGGCCTTGTGCGCAAGCTTTATGCTTCGTTGCAGCCCCAGGAGGAGCCATGACGCCGAAGAAGCCGAAATTGGGGGTAACCCTTGCCGCAACCGAGGTTGGCGTGGACGAGCCGGGCGCGACCCTCGACCGCTACGACCTGGCCATCCTGGCCGAGCTGCAGGCCGAGGCTCGGCTGACCAACGCCGAGCTCGCCGCCCGCATCGGCCTGAGCGCCGCGCCCACCTGGCGACGCGTGAAGTGGCTCGAGGAGCAGGGCTACATCACCGGCTACCGTGCCGAGCTCGACCGGCGCAAACTCGGCCTGGGCGTGCTGGCCTTTGTGCGGCTGGACTGCGAGCGCAACAACAGTGAGAGCACGCGCGCGCTCGAAGACGCCATCCGCGCGCGGCCCGAGGTGCTGGGCTGTCACTACATCAGCGGCACCGGCACCTTCGAGCTGCACGTGGTGGCCACCGATCTCGACGCTTTCTCGCGCCTGGCGCTGGATGTGCTGTTCAAGCTGCCCAACGTGAAGGACCTGCACACCCGCTTCAGCCTCGGCGAGGTCAAGACCGGCGGCGCGCTGCCCTTGCAGCACTTGCGGCCATCGGCCTGAACGCCGGGGCGCCGCACCGCGCCGCGGTGCTACGCTCGCCGCCCGCCATGAAGCCGCTGCTGGACGCCCTCCTGACCACTGACCCGGTGCAACGCGTGCGGCTGGCGCAGGCGGGGCTTGCGCTGGTGCTGATGGCCACCGGCGTGGTGGCCATGCACTACTTCGCTGCCGTCGGCGTGGCGCCGGTGCGGCCCGTGGCCCTGTGGTCGGCGGTCACGCTGGGCGGCATGCTGGCGTTCTTCGTGCTCATCCGCAGCGGGCTGTCGCGGCGCTGGGCAGAGCCATCGCTGACAGTGCCGCAGATCCTGTTCGCGCTCTCCAGTGGCGCTGTGGCCTACACGCTGCTCGGCGCGGGCCGGGGCGCGGTCTTCCCGGTGGTGATGGTGGTGCTGATGTTCGGCATGTTCGTCGTGTCGCCGCGGCAGATGCGCTGGCTCAGCGTGTACGCCGTGCTGCTGTTCGGCAGCGCGATGGCGGTGATGACGGTGACGCAGCCGCGGCTGTACCCGCTGGTCATCGAGGTTGGCCACTTCCTGCTGGTGGCCACGATGATGCCGGCGGTGTCGCTGCTGGCCGGGCGGCTGTCGCGCATCCGTCACCGCGCGCGGCAGCAACGGGCCGAGCTGGCGCAGGCGCTGGCGAGGCTGCGCGAGTCGGCCACGCGTGACGAGCTCACCGGCCTCATCAACCGGCGCCACATGCTCGGGCTCATGGCTCAGGAGCACCAGCGCTGCATCCGCAGCGGCCAGAGCTTCTGCCTGGCCTTGCTCGACATCGACCGCTTCAAGCCGGTGAACGAGGCCCACGGCTATGCGGTGGGCGACACCGTGCTCTCGGCGCTGGCCCAGGAGGCGCAGCGCCAGGTGCGGGTGTCGGACGTGCTGGCGCGCTGGGGTGGGGATAAGCTGCTGTTGATGATGAGCGACACCCGCGCCGCGCTGGCCCGTGGCGGCCTGGAGCGCTTGCAATGGCGGCTCGAGGCGCTGCGCATCGTCCACGGTGCGGCCACCGTGGGCGTGACGCTCTCAGCGGGACTGGCCGAGCACATGGCGGGCGAGCCGATGGAGCGCACGCTCGAACGGACCGCCGCCGCGCTGGCCGAAGCCAAGGCGCAGGGCAGCGGCCGCATCGTCGTTTCAGCCTGACGCCGTCCACGCATCGCGACCGCCATGTGGCTGCTGATCCTGGAGGCGCTGATCGCGCTCTCGCTGCTGCTGTTCGCCGTCTGGTGGACGATGTTCTCGGGCCGCAAGCGCCGCGACGATGAGGACGAGCCGCCGGCCCCGCCGCCCCGTTGACGCCGTCAGTGCAGCGCGTTCGGGTGCACCAGCGTGAACTCGGGCACCGGGACGTCGAAGGGGTGGGCGTCCTCGCTCATGCAGAAGAAGGTTCCGCGCATCGTGCCGTGCGGCGTGTCGATGCGGGTCCAGCTGGTGTATTCGAACTGCTCGCCGGGCTTGAGCAGCGGCTGGCGGCCGACCACAGCCAGGCCGCGCACCTCCTCGGCTTGGCCGCGGGCGTTGGTGATGACCCACTGCCTCGCCACCAGCTGCGCGGCGACGGCGCCGCTGTTGCGGATGGTGACCGTGTAGGCAAACGCGTAGGGACCGTCAGGCTCCTGCGACTGCTCGGGCAGGTACTGCACGCGCACGCTGCAGCTGAACACGGCGCGGGCGCGGGGGGCTTTGATCATGGCGCGATTCTAGGAAGCCCCTCCTAGAATGCCCGACATGCCCCGCCACCGCATCGCCCCAAGCCTGCTCAGTGCCGACTTCGCCCGTCTCGGCGAGGAGGTTCGCGCCGTGATCGAGGCCGGGGCCGATTGGATCCACTTCGACGTGATGGACAACCATTACGTGCCCAATCTCAGCTTCGGGCCCATGGTGTGCCAGGCGCTGCGCGCCCACACGGCGGTGCCGATCGACGTGCACCTGATGGTGCAGCCAGTGGATGCGCTGGCCCAGGCCTTCTGCAGGGCCGGCGCCGACATCGTGACCTTCCACCCCGATGCCAGCACGCACGTCGACCGCACGCTGCAGTTGATCAAGGCCGAGGGCCGTCAGTGCGGGCTGGTGTTCAACCCGGCCACGCCGCTGGACGTGCTGGAGTGGACGATCGACCGGCTCGATGTGATCCTGCTGATGAGCGTCAACCCCGGCTTCGGCGGCCAGGGCTTCATCGAGCACACCCTGCGCAAGTGCGAGCAGGCCCGCAAGCTGATCGACCAGTCCGGCCGCGACATCCGGCTCGAGGTCGACGGCGGCATCAAGGTCGACAACATCCGCCGTGTAGCCGCTGCCGGCGCCGACACCTTCGTCGCGGGCAGTGCCATCTTCGACCAGCCCAGCTACAAGGCGGTGATCGACGCGATGCGCGCCGAGCTGGCGCGCTGACGAGGCCGGAACACCGGTCTAGAGCCTGTCGATGCGCCGTGCCAGCACCACGTGCGTGGTCGTCTTGAGCACGCCCTCGAAGCCGCCGATCTCGTCGAGCAGGGCGTCCAGGCGCGTCGTGCTGTCGGCGCGCAGCAGGGCGAGGTAGTCGAACTCGCCGCTGACGCTGCTGAGCTGGCGCAGCTCGGGCAGCGTGGCGAGCCGCGCTGTCACGCCGGCACCGCTGCGCGGCGAGACGCTGATGCCGACGTAGGCCTCGACGCCGGCACCGTCGCCGTCATGGGCCAGGCGCACGGTGTAGCCGATGATCACGCCCTGGCGCTCGAGCCTGGCCACGCGCGCCAGCACCGTGGTTCGGGCGACGCCGAGCCGGCGCGCAAGATCGGCTGCGGACGCCCTGGCGTCGCCTTGAAGCAGGGCGATCAGGCGGCGGTCAAGGTCGTCGATCCGCATCGTGTCAGATCTGCCACAGAGCGGGAAGCTCGGGAGGGAGCGCGTTTCCGGCATGGAATACATTCGCGGCTCCACCGCAACTGCACGGCCTCGCCCGGAGCGCAGTCGCGTTTCGCCGAGGCGCCGCAGAGCGCCCCGTTTCCTTTCAGGGGGAGACTCGACCGGTAAACATCCAGGGGCCTCATGTGAAGACGCGCACCGTCACCATCTTCAGCGGTCATGTGTTCGAGGTGCCGCAGAGCATCCAGCGCATCGACCACCGCGCCACCCACGGCTGGCAACTCCGCTATGGTGGCACCAAGCTCTACTCGGACCATACCAACGACGGCAGCGGTGCCGCCCAGTCCTTGCGGCTGGCCACCAAGGAGCTGCTCAAACGCATTGCCGAACTGCCGGCCCCGTCTTTGCTGCAGCGGGGCCCCAGTGTCAACAAGCGCAGCGCCCTGCCGGTGGGCATCTCCGGTCCTATCGTGCGACAACGGCTGGGTTCCGACCTGCGTGACTGCAGCCTCGCGGTGCTGATCCCGCGCTTTGGCCGCACGCCGCAGCGCAAGAGCGTCTACATCGGCACGGAGAACACCTACACCCAGAAGCGCTTCAAGGACGCGCTGAAAGAAGCCTTGCTGCTGCGCCAGCAGGCCGTGGAGGCCTACGAGGCCGACGCCACGAAGGCGCGCCGTGCCGAGGCCCGCGAGTACCGCAAGAAGCTCAAGGCCGAAGGCTTGCTGTAGAGGGTGACGATTCGTCGGGTGCATCTCGTCGATTCGATGAAGAACCCCGTTGTTTCGACGATCGTACCGTTTCTTTCGACATGAACGCTGCCTAGACTGCCCGGCAGTTCCGGCTCGTTCACCTCGGAGGAAACCATGCGCATCACCCTGCTCGGCGCCGGCCACATCGGCCAGACCATCACCCGGCTTCTTCACGGCAGCGGCGATTACGCCGTCACGGTGGTGGACCGCAGTGCCGCGGCGCTGGCCAGGATCAGCGCCGATCCAGGCTGCGCGGGTGTGGCCACGCGCAGGGCCGACACCGCCGACGTGGACGGCGTGCGGGCCGTGCTGAGCGGGCAGGACGCGGTCGTCAACGCACTGCCCTACCACTTGGCCACCACCGCGGCCACCGCTGCGCGCCAGGCCGGCGTGCACTACTTCGACCTCACCGAAGACGTGGCCGCCACGCGCGCCATCCAGCAGCTGGCCGACGGCGCGCCCACGGCCTTCATGCCGCAGTGCGGTCTGGCGCCAGGCTTCATCGGCATCGTCGCCCACCACCTCGCGCAGGGCTTCGACACCCTGCACGAGGTGAAGATGCGGGTCGGCGCGCTGCCGGCCTTCCCGACCAACTCCCTCAAGTACAACCTCACCTGGAGCGTCGACGGCCTCATCAACGAGTACTGCCACCCCTGCGAGGCCATCCGCGGTGGCCGCAACATCGAGGTGCTGCCGCTGGAGGGCCTGGAGCACTTCAGCCTCGACGGCACCGAGTACGAGGCCTTCAACACCAGCGGCGGCCTGGGCACCCTGTGCGACACGCTGGCCGGCCGCGTGCAGACGCTCGACTACAAGAGCGTGCGCTACCCCGGGCACCGCGACCTGATGAAGATGCTGCTCGAAGAGCTGCAGCTCAGCCAGGACACCGAGACGCTGAAGGCCATCCTGCGCAAGAGCATCCCCAGCACCATGCAGGATGTCGTGCTGGTGTTCGTCACCGTCAGCGGACTGCGCGGCGGCAGCCTGGTGCAGGAGGTGTTCGCGCGCAAGATCTTCGCCGACCGCTCCGACACGGCGCCGCTGTCGGCCATCCAGATCACCACCGCCGCCGGCATCTGCGCGGCGGTCGACCTGTTCCGCGAAGGCAGGCTGCCGCATCAGGGCTTCATCCGCCAGGAGCAGGTGGCGCTGCCGGACTTCCTGGCCAACCGTTTCGGTGCGGCCTACCAGCAGAGCCGGCAGGTCGAGAGCATCGGCTAAACTGAATTCGTGTTGTTTCTCATGTTCGCCCTCGTCAAGACAGCGGCCAAGCGCACCGGCTCCAGCAGCCGGGGAGCCTGGCCCTGGCGCCGCTCGGTCTGACCCTGCCGATGCCGCCGGGTCTGCTGCAGGCCCCATAACGACGAGAGTTGCCGACATGATCACCGAACTCGAGTTCCAGAGCCACGCCCGCCAGGGCTGCAACCGGATCCCGCTCATCCAGGAAGCCTTTGCCGACCTGGAGACGCCGCTGTCGCTCTACCTCAAGTTGGCCGGCGGTGCCCGACACAGCTTCCTGCTCGAAAGCGTGGTGGGCGGCGAACGCTTCGGGCGCTACAGCTTCATCGGCCTGCCGGCGCGCACGCTGCTGCGCGCCACCGGGCGCGTGTGCGAAGTCGTGACCGACGGCGCCGTCGTCGAACGGCACGAAGGCAACGCGCTCGAGTTCGTCGAGCGCTGGCAGGAGCGGCTCAAGCCGGCCATCGCCGCCGGCCTGCCGCGCTTCTGCGGTGGGCTGGCCGGGTACTTCGGCTACGACACCGTGCGTCACATCGAGCCGAAGCTGGCCAAAGTGCACAAGCCCGGCGGCATCGGCACGCCCGACCTGCAGCTGCTGCTCACGGAAGAGGTGGCGGTGATCGACAACCTGTCGGGGCGCCTGTATCTCATCGTCTGGGCCGACCCCGGCCAGCCCGAGGCCTACCACCGCGCGCGCCGCCGCCTGGGCGAGCTGGCCGACCGGCTGCGCTACAGCGTCACGGCGCCGGCCGTGAAGCGTGGCGCCTCGTACGCGGTCGAGCGCGAGACCTCGAAAGAGCAACTCATGCAGGCCGTGGAGCGCGCCAAGGCCTACATCGCGGCAGGCGACTGCATGCAGGTCGTCATCGGCCAGCGCCTGAAGAAGCGCTACACCGAGAGCCCGCTGTCGCTGTACCGCGCGCTGCGCTCGCTGAACCCGTCGCCCTACATGTACTACTACGACATGGGCGACTTCCACATCGTCGGCGCCAGCCCCGAGATCCTGGTGCGCGAGGAGCGCGCGCCCGAGTCCGCCGGCGGCGGCCGCAAGGTGACCATCCGCCCGCTGGCCGGCACGCGCCCGCGCGGCGCCACCCCCGAAGAGGACGCGCGACTGGAGGCCGAACTGCGCGCCGACCAGAAGGAGCGCGCCGAGCACCTGATGCTGATCGACCTGGCGCGCAACGACATCGGCCGCATCGCCGTCACCGGCAGCGTCAAGGTGACCGAGGCCTTCGAGGTGGAGCGCTACTCGCACGTCATGCACATCGTCAGCAACGTCGAGGGCCGGCTCAAGCCGGGTGTGGGCCAGCTCGACGTGCTGCGCGCCACTTTCCCGGCCGGCACGCTCAGCGGCGCGCCCAAGGTGCGGGCCATGGAGCTCATCGACGAGCTCGAGCCGGTGCAGCGCGGCATCTACGGCGGCGCCTGCGGCTACGTCAGCTTTGCCGGCGACATGGACCTGGCGATCGCCATCCGCACCGGCATCGTCAAGGACCATACCCTGTATGTGCAGGCCGCGGCCGGCGTGGTGGCCGACTCGGTGCCTGAGCTGGAGTGGAAGGAAACCGAGCACAAGGCGCGCGCGCTGATCCGCGCCGCGGAGTTGGTCGAGGAGGGGTTCTGATGCCCCCACGCTCACTGAGTTCGCTGCCCCCCGAGGGGGCGCAGGCCCCCCTTGGGGCTGCCCGACGGGGGGCCCGGCCATGCTGCTGATGATCGACAACTACGACAGCTTCACCTTCAACCTGGTGCAGTACTTCGGCGAGCTCGGCCAGGAGGTTCGCGTGTTCCGCAACGACGAGATCACCGTCGACGGCATCGCGGCGCTCAAGCCCGACCATCTCGTGCTCTCGCCCGGCCCCTGCAGCCCGGCCGAGGCCGGCATCTGCATCGAGGCCATCCGCCACTTCGCCGGCCGGTTGCCGCTCTTGGGGGTGTGCCTGGGCCACCAGGCCATCGGCGCGGCGCTGGGCGGCCGGGTCGTGCGCGCGCAGGTGCCGATGCACGGCAAGGCCAGCACCATCCGCACCGACGGGCAGGGCGTGTTCACCGGGCTGCCGGAGCACTTCGAGGTCATCCGCTACCACTCGCTGGCCATCGAGCGCGTGTCGCTGCCCCAGGATCTGCTCGTCACGGCCGAGTCCGACGACGGCGAGATCATGGGCCTGCGCCACCGAGGCCTGCCGGTGGAGGGCGTGCAGTTCCACCCCGAGAGCATCCTCAGCGAACACGGCCACACGATGCTGAAGAACTTCCTGGAGCACGTGCGGTGAAGCCCATCGACCTGCGCAGCGACACTGTCACGCGGCCCACGCCGGCCATGCGCGACACGATGGCCCGCGCCGAGCTCGGCGACGACGTGTTTGGCGACGACCCCAGCGTCAACGCGCTGCAGGCGCGCATCGCGGCGCTGCTCGGCAAGGAGGCGGCCCTTTTCTTGCCCACCGGCACCATGAGCAACCTCTGCGGCCTGATGGCGCACTGCCAGCGCGGCGACGAATACCTCGTTGGCCAGCTGGCCCACACCTACCGCTGGGAGGGCGGCGGCGCCGCGGTGCTGGGCAGCATCCAGCCGCAGCCGCTGGCGCAGCAGGCCGACGGGTCCATCCCGCTGGCCGACATCGAGGCCAACATCAAGCCCGATGACGCTCACTTCGCGCGTTCTCGCCTGTTGACGCTGGAGAACACCTGGGGCGGCCAGATCCTGCCGCAGGCCTACGTCGAGCAGGCCTGCGCGTTGGTGCACGGCCGCGGCCTGGCCACGCACCTGGACGGCGCGCGCCTGTTCAACGCCGCGGTGGCCAGCGGCCGGCCCGTGGCCGAGCTGGCGGCGCCTTTCGACAGCGTCTCGGTGTGCTTCAGCAAGGGGCTGGGCACGCCGGCGGGCTCGGCACTGGTGGGCTCGCGCGAGCTCGTCGATCGCGCCCACCGCGTGCGCAAGATGCTCGGCGGCGGCCTGCGCCAGGCCGGCGTGCTGGCCGCGGCGGCGCTGCATGCGCTGGAGCACCATGTCGAGCGTCTCGCCGAAGACCACGCGAACGCGCGGCGGCTCGCCGAGGGCCTGCAGGGCCTGGACGGCGTGAGCGTGGCGACGCCGCAGACCAACATCTTGTTCGTCGACGTGGCGCCGGCCAAGGCCGCGGGATTGGTGGAGCGCCTCAGGGCCGCAGGCGTGCTTTGCACGGGCCTGTACCGCATCCGCCTGGTCACGCACCTGGACGTGAGCCGGGAGGACATCGAACGCGCCCTGCCCATCATCCGCGCCGCGCTGCACTGAGGAGCCAGCCCCATGAGCATCACCGACACCGAGGCGCTCACGCGCGTCATCGAGCACCGCGAGATCTTCCACGACGAGATGCTGGCGCTGATGCGCCGCATCATGAGCGGCGAGATGAGCCCGGTGATGATTGCCGCACTGTCGATGGGCCTGCGCGTGAAGAAGGAGACCGTGGGCGAGATCGCCGCCGCGGCCCAGGTGATGCGCGAGTTCGCCACCCCCGTGCCGGTGGCCGACCGCACGGGCCTGGTCGACATCGTCGGCACCGGCGGCGACAGCTCGCACACCTTCAACATCAGCACCGCCAGCATGTTCGTGGCCGCCGCCGCGGGCGCGCGCGTGGCCAAGCACGCCGGCCGCAGCGTCAGCAGCACCAGCGGCTCGGCCGACGTGGTCGAGGCGCTGGGCGCCCACATCATGCTGATGCCTGAGCAGGTGGCCGAGTGCCTGGCCGAGACCGGCATCGCCTACATGTTCGCGCCCAACCACCACGCGGCCATGAAGCACGCGGCGCCGGTGCGCAAGGAGCTGGGCGTGCGCACCTTCTTCAACATCCTGGGCCCGCTCACCAACCCCGCGGGCGCGCCCAACCAGCTGCTCGGCGTCTTCCATCCCGATCTCGTGGGCATCCAGGTTCGCGTGCTGCAGCGCCTGGGCAGCGAGCACGTGATGGTGGTCTACGGCATGAACGGCATGGACGAGATCTCGCTGTCGGGCGAGACGATGGTGGGCGAGCTCAAGGATGGCAGCGTGCGCGAGTACACCGTGCACCCCAGCGACTTCGGCCTGCCGGTCTACGACAGCCGCGTGCTCAAGGTGGCCAACAAGGAGGAGAGCGTGGCCTGCATCCAGCGCGCGCTGGCCAACGAGGAGGGTCCGGTGCGCGACATCGTGCTGCTCAACGCTGGGGCTGCGCTGTATTGCGCCGGCACGGCGGCCAGCGTCACCGAAGGCGTGAAGCGCGCGCGCGAGGCGGTGGCCTCGGGCCAGGCCAGGGCCAGGCTCAGCCAGTTCGTGGCCTGCACGCAGCGCCTGCGGCCGGCGGCCTGATGCGCCGGACGCCAGCATGAAGACCGAATTGGCATTGCCGCAACTGGTGGCCGCGGCGCAGCGCCAGGCCGTGCTGACGCTGGCACGCTTGGAGCCGCACCCGACCGGCGCCGTGCTCGGCCTGGCCGGCACGGCGCTCGGCGTGCTGGCCTACCGCAGCGACTGGGCCTGGCGCGACACCCTGGCCGCCTTGGCCATGGCCGCGGTGCTCGCGGGCCTGGTGCTGCACGGTCTGTGGCGGCGCCCGGGTGCGGGCTGGCGCGTGGACTTCGCCGCTCGCCGCGTCGAACCGATGGGGCAGCGCGGCGAGGCCGTCGTGCTGGACGGCGACGGCTGGAGCATCGCGACGGCCGCGGGCGAGCGCCGCACGCATGTGGCCATCGACCTGCGCCACCGCCAGCGTGGCCGTGTCGCCCGGCTGCTCGACCGCCCAGCGCGCGGCCCGACGCCCATCGCGCAGATCAGCGCGCTGGCCGACGTGTTGGCCCAGCGGCTCGGCGTCGAGCGCACGGGCCCGCGCGTCTGAAGGCCGCCGGCGACAATCGCCCCATGTCCGACATCCTGCAGCGCATCGTCGAGGTCAAGCACGCCGAGATCGCGGCTGCCCTGGCCGCCCAGCCGCTGGCCGACTGGCGCTCCCGGGCCGAGGCCGCCGCCCGCGCGGGGGGTGAGCGCGGCTTCGCCGCGGCGCTGCGCGCCCGCGTGGGCGCAGGGCGGCCTGCGGTCATCGCCGAGGTCAAGAAGGCCAGCCCGAGCAAGGGCGTGTTGCGCGAGCACTTCGTGCCGGCCGAGATCGCCGCCTCCTACGCGGCGGGCGGCGCCGCGTGCCTGAGCGTGCTCACCGACGAGCGCCATTTCCAGGGCTCGGCGGCCTTCCTCGAGCAGGCGCGCGCCGCCTGCGCACTGCCGGTGCTGCGCAAGGATTTCATGGTCCACGAACTGCAGGTCTACGAGGCGCGCATCTGGCAGGCCGACTGCATCCTGCTGATTGCCGCCTGCCTCGACGACGCCCGGATGGCCGAGCTCGAAGCCTGCGCCCACGCGCTGGGCCTGGACGTGCTGGTGGAGGTCCACGACGAGGCCGAGCTGGCGCGCGCGCTGCGGCTGAAGACACCGCTGGTGGGCATCAACAACCGCAATCTCAAGACCTTCGAGGTCTCGCTGCAGACGACGCTGGACCTGCAGGCCCGGGTGCCTGACGACCGCTTGCTCGTCACCGAGAGCGGCATCCTTGCCCCGGCCGACGTGCGCCGCATGCGCGAGGCGGGTGTCCAGGCCTTCCTCGTCGGCGAGGCCCTCATGCGCGCGCCCGATCCGGGCGCCGCGCTCTCCGCGTTGTTCGCCTGACGCGGCCATGGCGGCCGGCCACCCGCTGCGGGGCTCGCTCGCCGCCCGGCTGACGGGCTCGCTGGCGTTCTACGGCGATTGGGCGCCGCTGCTGCAGCGCTGGCGCGACAGCGACGCGGGCCGCAGCACGCTGTCCGCCGTCGACGCCCGCATCGCCGCCGGTGCCGTGGTCTACCCGGCGGATCCGCTGGCGGCACTGCAGCTCACGCCCTGCGCCGCAACCCGGGTGCTGATTCTGGGGCAGGATCCGTACCATGGGCCGGGCCAGGCCGAGGGCCTGGCGTTTTCGGTGCCCCCGGACTGCCGCGTGCCGCCGAGCTTGCGCAACATCCATGCCGAACTCCAGCGCGATCTGGGGCTGGCACCACCCGGGCACGGCTCGCTGCGTGCCTGGGCGGAACAGGGTGTGCTGCTGCTGAACACCACGCTGACGGTCGAGGAAGGCCGGGCCGGGAGCCATGCCGCATTGGGTTGGCAATCGCTTACTTCTATGATATGCCAGGCTTTGCTGGAGCGTGGCCGGTCCCTCGTGGTGCTGTTGTGGGGCGCTCACGCGCAGCAGCACTGGACCCGGGCCTGCCCGACCGAACGCCGGACGGTGGTGACGCTGTTTGCAAACCACCCCTCGCCCCTGGCGGCGCGGCGGCCGCCGCAGCCCTTTGTGGGCTGCGGGCACTTCGGCCAGGCGAACCGCCTTCTGCAGGCGGCAGGGCAGCCGCCCGTGCGCTGGGCGCTGCCGCCGGCTGCTTGACCGCAGCACCGGCATGCTATAGTCACGGGCTCTCCGGAGGGGTGCCCGAGTGGCTAAAGGGGGCAGACTGTAAATCTGTTGGCTTACGCCTACGCTGGTTCGAATCCAGCCTCCTCCACCAGAGAGTCCCGGTCGCGCCGGTCTCGTTCTGGCGGCGTCGCGGGAGTAGTTCAATGGCAGAACCTTAGCCTTCCAAGCTAATGACGCGGGTTCGATTCCCGTCTCCCGCTCCAGGAGCTTTGGTCCACGCAGCGTTTCTCAAGTCGTCGTTACGGGCCTGCCGGTCACATGGCCGCGCACCCCAGGCCGACAGGCCCGTGACGATGCCCATGTGGCTCAGTGGTAGAGCACTCCCTTGGTAAGGGAGAGGTCGCGGGTCCGATTCCCGCCATGGGCACCAGTTTCCTGCTTCCGCAGTTTTTCTTCTCTCGTTCGGTTTTCAGCCAGGAGCTCCAGACATGGCCAAGGGTAAGTTCGAGCGCACCAAGCCCCACGTGAACGTGGGCACGATCGGTCACGTGGACCACGGCAAGACGACGCTGACGGCGGCGATCACGACGGTTTTGGCGAGCAAGTTTGGCGGCGAGGCCAAGGCCTACGACCAGATTGATGCGGCGCCGGAGGAGAAGGCGCGGGGGATCACGATCAACACGGCGCACGTGGAGTACGAGACGGCCAACCGTCACTACGCGCACGTGGATTGCCCGGGGCACGCCGACTACGTGAAGAACATGATCACGGGCGCGGCGCAGATGGACGGTGCGATCCTGGTGTGCTCGGCCGCTGACGGCCCGATGCCGCAGACGCGGGAGCACATCCTGCTGGCGCGCCAGGTGGGCGTGAAGTACATCATCGTGTTCCTGAACAAGTGCGACATGGTCGACGACGCGGAGCTGCTGGAGCTCGTCGAGATGGAAGTGCGCGAGCTGCTGTCCAAGTACGATTTTCCGGGTGACGACACGCCGATCGTCAAGGGCAGCGCCAAGCTGGCGATGGAAGGCGACAAGGGCGAGCTCGGCGAAGGCGCCATCATGCGGCTGGCCGACGCGCTGGACAGTTACATCCCGACGCCGGACCGTGCGATTGACGGCGCGTTCCTGATGCCGGTGGAGGACGTGTTCTCGATCTCGGGTCGTGGCACGGTGGTCACGGGTCGGGTGGAGCGCGGCGTGATCAAGGTTGGCGAGGAAATCGAGATCGTGGGCATCAAGCCGACGCTGAAGACGACGTGCACGGGCGTGGAGATGTTCCGCAAGCTGCTGGACCAGGGGCAGGCTGGGGACAACGTGGGCATCCTGCTGCGCGGCACCAAGCGTGAAGAGGTGGAGCGGGGTCAGGTGCTGTGCAAGCCGGGCAGCATCAAGCCGCACACGCATTTCACGGCCGAGATCTACGTGCTCTCCAAAGAAGAGGGCGGCCGGCACACGCCGTTCTTCAACAACTACCGTCCGCAGTTCTACTTCCGCACGACGGACGTGACGGGGGCGGTGGAGCTGCCGAAGGACAAGGAGATGGTGATGCCGGGCGACAACGTGGCCATCACGGTCAAGCTGATCGCGCCGATCGCCATGGAAGAGGGCCTGCGCTTTGCCATCCGCGAGGGTGGCCGCACGGTGGGCTCGGGCGTCGTGGCCAAGATCATCGAATAAGGGCCCACGTTTTCCGCAGGGGTGTAGCTCAATTGGTAGAGCGCCGGTTTCCAAAACCGAAGGTCGGGGGTTCGATTCCCTCCGCCCCTGCCACCTGAACCAGGGCCGCCGGACACCCGTCCGAGCCCACCAACCCGCAAGGCCCGCGCCCTGCGGGTTTTGCGCCTGATGCAAGGCACCGATCGCGGGCGCTGACGAGAACCGTTTCCATGTCCACCCAAACCGAAGTCGAAACCGTCTCCACGGGCGCCGACAAGGCCAAGCTCGCGGCCGCCGCCGTGCTGCTCGTTGGCTCGATCGGCGCCTTCTACGGCCTTGCGCAGCAAAGCCTGTGGGTGCGCGTGGTCGCGTTGCTGGTGCTGCTGGCTGCTGCGGTGGCGGTGTTCTTCACCTCCGAGAGCGGCAAGCAACTCGCCGCCTTCGGCCGCGACGCCGTCCGCGAGACCAAGAAGGTCGTCTGGCCCACCCGCAAGGAGGCCCTGCAGATGACGGGCTACGTGTTCGCATTCGTGTTCGTGATGGCCCTGTTCCTGTGGCTGACCGACAAGACGCTGGAGTGGGTGCTCTATGGCCTGATCCTCGGCTGGCGCAACTGAGTCCGGTGCAACGAGAAGAGACGACGATGACCGAGTCCCACGAAGCCCCCGCCACGGCGCCGGCCGCCGCCAGCAACAAGCGCTGGTACATCGTGCACGCCTACTCCGGCATGGAGAAGGCCGTCGAGCGCAACCTGCGCGAGCGCATCGACCGCGCCGGCATGCAGGACAAGTTCGGCCGCATCCTGGTGCCCACCGAAGAAGTGGTGGAGCTCAAGAACGGCAAGAAGACGGTCACCGAGCGCCGCATCTATCCGGGTTACGTGCTCGTCGAGATGGAGATGGCCGATGAGTCCTGGCACCTCGTGAAGCACACGAACAAGGTCACAGGCTTCATCGGCGGTGCCAAGAACCGCCCGGCGCCGATTTCGGACGCCGAGGTGGCGAAGATCGTCAACCAGATGCAGGAAGGCGTGGACAAGCCCAAGCCCAAGGTCGAGTGGACCGTGGGCGAGCTGGTGCGCGTCAAGGAAGGCCCCTTCACCGACTTCAATGGTGCGGTCGAAGAGGTCAACTACGAGAAGAGCAAGGTCAAGGTCAGCGTCACGATCTTCGGCCGCGCCACCGGCGTGGAGCTCGACTTCGCGCAGGTCGAGAAGGTTTGAGTTTTCAACGGACGAGGAGCCGCGGCGGGATGGGCCCGCAACGGCGTTCGCACTCGGTATAGGAGCCAGTCATGGCAAAGAAGATCGTCGGCTTCATCAAGCTGCAAGTCCCGGCGGGCAAGGCGAACCCCTCGCCCCCGATCGGCCCCGCGCTCGGCCAGCGTGGCCTGAACATCATGGAGTTCTGCAAGGCGTTCAACGCGCAGACGCAGCAGGGTTACGAGATCGGCATGAAGCTGCCGGTGGTCATCACCGCCTTCGCCGACAAGAGCTTCACCTTCATCATCAAGTCGCCGCCCGCGACCGCGCTGCTGAAGAAGGCCGCCAAGATCGAGAAGGGTTCCGGCAAGGCGCACCTCGACAAGGTTGGCAAGGTCACGCGCGAGCAGCTCGAAGAGATCGCCAAGATCAAGATGAAGGACCTGAACGCCGCCAACCTCGAAGGCGCCGTGAAGATCATTGCGGGCTCGGCCCGTTCCATCGGCATCGTCGTCGAAGGAGTCTGACGCCATGACCAAGCTCACCAAGAAGGCCAAGGCCCAGCAGGGCAAGGTCGACAGCACCAAGCTGTACCCGCTGGACGCCGCGCTGGCGCTCGTGAAGGAGCACGCCACCGCCAAGTTCGATGAGTCCATCGACGTGGCCGTGCAACTGGGCATCGACGCCAAGAAGTCCGACCAGGTCGTGCGTGGCGCCGTCGTCATGCCCGCCGGCACCGGCAAGACCAAGCGTGTGGCCGTGTTTGCCCAGGGTGCCAAGGCCGAGGAGGCCAAGGCCGCCGGCGCCGACATCGTCGGCATGGACGATCTGGCCGCCGAGATCAAGGCCGGCAACATGAACTTCGACGTCGTCATCGCGTCGCCCGACACGATGCGCGTCGTCGGTACGCTGGGTCAGATCCTCGGCCCGCGCGGCCTGATGCCGAACCCGAAGGTCGGCACCGTGACGCCCGACGTCGCGCAAGCCGTGCGCAACGCCAAGGCCGGCCAGGTGCAGTTCCGCGTCGACAAGGCGGGCATCGTGCACGGCACGATCGGCCGCCGCAGTTTCGACGCCGACAAACTGACCTCCAACCTGCGCGCCCTGATCGACGCGCTGAACAAGGCCAAGCCGGCCAGCAGCAAGGGCATCTACCTGCGCAAGGTTGCTGTGTCGTCGACGATGGGCGTGGGGGTCCGCGTGGACACCCAGACCATCGCCGCGCAGGCCTGACGAGAACAACCCGGCCGGTGCGCCCGCAAGGCGCACAGGTCGGCAAGGAGTGGTGGGCCGCAGCCTCGCGAGGGACTGCGGGTCATCCAAGACCGCTGGTGGCGGGCCCTGCGAGGGGCCTTCCTTAATCTCCAGCGCAGATGGCGGTCCCGCCGTGAAGAGGCTGTTGAACGTGGTTCGAGAACCTGTGAACGGATGGCTGCTGAAACCGGTGTGCGGCAAGGGTGGCGACACCCAGGCTGCACGTTTTTGTGTGAGGAGCAGACCTTGAGTCTCAATCGCAACGAGAAGGCGGCCGTGATCACGGACGTGACGGCGCAGGCCGCACGTGCCCAGACCCTGGCATTGGCCGAGTACCGTGGCCTCACCGTGGAAAACCTGAACAAGCTGCGCGTCGATGCGCGGTCCAAGGGTGTGTACCTTCACGTGCTGAAGAACACCCTGGCCCGTCGCGCCGTCGCCGGCACGCCGTTCGAGGTGGCCCAGGGTGCCATGGTCGGGCCGCTGATCTACGGCTTTTCCGAAGACGCCGTGGCCGCGGCGAAAGTCATTGCCGACTTTGCCAAGACCAACGACAAGCTGGTCGTCAAGGGCGGCGCCTATGCCGGCAAGGCGCTGAATGCGGACGGTGTGAAGGCCCTGGCCTCCATCCCGAGCCGCGAAGTGCTGATCGCCCAGGTGGCGGGCCTGCTGAAGTCGCCCATCCAGCGCATGGCGGGCGTGCTGGCGGCCGTGGCCGAGAAGAAGGGCGGCGGTGCGGAAGCCGCCGTCGAGGCGCCGGCCGCCTGAGGCCGGATCGCACCAACCGTTCAATCAATCAACGTTTCACAGGATCACAAAATGGCATTCGACAAAGACGCTTTCCTGGCCGCGATGGACAGCATGACCGTCATGGAACTCAATGACCTGGTCAAGGCCATCGAAGAGAAGTTCGGCGTGTCCGCCGCCGCCATGGCCGCCCCGGTGGCCGGTGGTGGTGGCGCCGCTGCCGCCCCGGTCGAGGAGAAGACCGAGTTCAACGTGATGCTGCTCGAAGCCGGTGCCAACAAGGTCGGCGTCATCAAGGCGGTGCGTGAGCTCACGGGCCTGGGCCTGAAGGAAGCCAAGGACCTGGTCGACGGCGCGCCCAAGGCCGTGAAGGAAGGCATCGCCAAGGCCGACGCCGAGGCCGCCCTCAAGAAGCTGGTGGAAGCCGGCGCCAAGGCGGAAGTGAAGTAACACCCCCGAAGCGCCTGCGGCGCTCCCCCTCAAGGGGGCGCCGCCAGTGGCCCGGCAAAGCCGGATCCACGGCGGCCGCTTGGTGCGGCCCAGGCCTTTCGAGAGCAGCGTGTAACCCGGCTGCGCCGGGTTACACAGTGTTCTCTGAATCGACTGCAGGGAACGGGTTTGGTCGGACTCCGGTGCAACGCCGGGGTTGTCCGCCAGCGGCAGGTAGTGGCCTGCCACCAAGCCTCGAACGCAATGTTCGAGTCGCCAGTCGCCGGTGGGCTTGCGTCTAGGCCAGACGCACGCCCTCGACACGGAGAGTTCAATGGCGCAAGCAACCCCCTACACCTACACCGAGCGCAAGCGCATCCGCAAGAGCTTCGGCAAGCGCGCGAGCGTGCTCAAGGTGCCGTACCTGCTCACCATGCAGAGCGACAGCTACGTCGCCTTCCTGCAGAAGGACGTGCCTGCGGCCAAGCGCAAGCCCGAGGGTCTTCAGGCTGCGTTCCTCTCCGCGTTCCCGATCACGAGCCACAACGGCTTCGTGGAGATGAAGTTCATCGAATACAACATCGCACGCCCGGCGTTCGATGTGCGCGAGTGCCAGCAGCGCGGGCTGACCTTTGCCGCCGCCGTGCGCGCCAAGCTGCAGATGATCATCTACGACCGTGAATCGCACCCGGCGAAGGCGGTCAAGGAGATCAAGGAGCAAGAGGTCTACATGGGCGAAGTGCCGCTCATGACGGACTACGGCTCCTTCATCGTCAACGGCACCGAGCGTGTCATCGTCAGCCAGCTGCACCGCAGCCCCGGCGTGTTCTTCGAGCACGACAAGGGCAAGACGCACAGCTCGGGCAAGCTGCTGTTCAGCGCGCGGATCATTCCGTATCGCGGCTCGTGGCTGGACTTCGAGTTCGACCCGAAGGACATCCTCTATTTCCGCGTCGACCGCCGCCGCAAGATGCCGGTGTCGATCCTGCTCAAGGCGATCGGCCTGAACCCCGAGTCGATCCTGGCGCACTTCTTCGTCAACGACAACTTCCGCCTGATGGACACGGGCGCGCAGCTGGAGTTCGTGCCCGAGCGCCTCAAGGGCGAGGTCGCCCGCTTTGACCTGACCGACAAGAACGGCAACGTCATCGTCGAGAAGGACAAGCGCATCACCGCCCGCCACGTGCGCACGCTGGAGCAGGCCGACACCAAGTGGCTGAGCGTGCCGGAAGACTTCCTCGTCGGCCGCGTGCTGGCCAAGAACGTGGTCGATGGCGATACCGGCGAGATCGTCGCCAAGGCCAACGAGGAGCTCACCGACAGCCTGCTGAAGAAGCTGCGCGCGGCAGGAATCCAGTCGATCCCGTGCATCTACACGAACGAGCTCAATCAGGGCGCCTACATCAGCCAGACGCTGGCGTCCGACGAGACGGCCGATCAGCTGGCGGCCCGGGTGGCCATCTACCGCATGATGCGCCCCGGTGAGCCGCCGACCGAAGACGCCGTGGAGGCCCTCTTCCACCGCCTCTTCTACAGCGCCGACACCTACGACCTGAGCCGCGTCGGCCGCATGAAGTTCAACGCGCGTGTCGGTCGTGACACGCCCGAAGGCTCGATGACGCTGTCCAACGACGACATCCTCGACGTCGTGAAGATCCTTGTCGATCTGCGCAACGGCAACGGCGACGTCGACGACATCGACCACCTCGGCAACCGCCGTGTGCGTTGCGTGGGTGAGCTGGCCGAGAACCAGTATCGCAGTGGTCTGGCGCGCATCGAGAAGGCCGTCAAGGAACGCCTGGGGCAGGCCGAGACCGAGGCCCTGATGCCTCATGACCTCATCAACTCCAAGCCGATCAGCGCCGCGCTAAAGGAGTTCTTCGGCGCGAGCCAGCTCAGCCAGTTCATGGACCAGACCAACCCGCTGAGCGAGATCACGCACAAGCGGCGCGTCTCCGCCCTGGGCCCGGGTGGCCTGACACGGGAGCGCGCCGGCTTCGAGGTCCGCGACGTGCACCCCACGCACTACGGCCGTGTCTGCCCGATCGAGACGCCGGAAGGCCCGAACATCGGTCTGATCAACTCGCTGGCCCTGTTCGCGCAGCTCAACGAGTACGGCTTCCTGGAGACGCCCTACCGGCGCGTGATGGATGGCAAGGTCACGAACCAGATCGACTACCTCTCGGCGATCGAAGAAGGCAAGTACGTCATCGCCCAGGCCAACGCCGGCCTCGACAAGGACGGCAAGCTGATCGACGAGCTCGTCAGCGCCCGGGAGAAGGGCGAGTCGGTGCTGCTGAGCCCCGAGCGCGTGCAGTACATGGACGTCGCACCGGCGCAGATCGTGTCGGTGGCGGCCTCGCTCGTGCCCTTCCTGGAGCACGACGACGCCAACCGCGCGCTGATGGGCGCCAACATGCAACGTCAGGCTGTGCCGACGCTGCGCCCCGAGAAGGCGCTGGTGGGCACGGGCGTGGAGCGCGTGGCCGCGGTCGACTCGGGCACCGTGGTCACGGCGCGCCGCGGCGGCGTGGTGGACTATGTGGACACCAACCGCATCGTGATCCGCGTGAACGACGCGGAGACGGTGGCCGGCGAGGTCGGCGTCGACATCTACAACCTCATCAAGTACCAGCGCTCCAACCAGGACACCAACATCCACCAGCGCCCGATCGTCGAGCGCGGCGACGCGCTGGCCAAGGGCGACGTGATCGCCGACGGCGCCAGCACCGACCTGGGCGAGCTCGCACTCGGCCAGAACATGCTGGTGGCCTTCATGCCCTGGAACGGCTACAACTTCGAGGACTCCATCCTCATCTCCGAGCGCGTCGTCGCCGACGACCGCTACACCAGCATCCACATCGAGGAGCTGGTGGTGATGGCCCGCGACACCAAGCTGGGCAGCGAGGAGATCACCCGCGACATCCCGAATCTGAGCGAGCAGCAACTGGCCCGCCTGGACGAGTCGGGCATCGTCTACATCGGCGCCGAGGTCAACCCCGGCGACGTGCTGGTGGGCAAGGTCACGCCCAAGGGCGAGACCACGCTGACGCCGGAAGAGAAGCTGCTGCGTGCCATCTTCGGCGAGAAGGCGTCCGACGTGAAGGACACCAGCCTGCGCGTCGACCAGGGCACCAGCGGCACCGTGATCGACGTGCAGGTCTACACCCGCGAGGGCATCCAGCGCGACAAGCGCGCGCAACAGATCATCGATGACGAGCTCAAGCGCTTCCGCCTTGACTTGAACGACCAGCTGCGCATCGTTGAGGCCGACGCCTTCGACCGCATCGAGAAGCTGCTGGTGGGCAAGCCGGCCAACGGCGGCCCGAACAAGATCGCCAAGGGCACGACGATCACCGAGGAGTACCTGGCCAGCATCGACAGGTACCACTGGTTCGACATCCGCCCGGCCGACGACGACGTGGCCAACCAGCTCGAAAGCATCAAGAACGCCAACGAGCAGACCCGCCACTCCTTCGACCTCGCCTTCGAGGAGAAGCGCAAGAAGCTGACGCAGGGCGACGAACTGCCTGCCGGCGTGCTGAAGATGGTGAAGGTCTACCTCGCCGTCAAGCGCCGCCTGCAACCTGGCGACAAGATGGCCGGCCGCCACGGCAACAAGGGTGTGGTGTCGAAGATCGTCGCCGTCGAAGACATGCCCTACATGGCCGACGGCACACCGTGCGACATCGTGCTCAACCCTCTGGGCGTGCCCTCGCGGATGAACGTGGGCCAGGTTCTTGAGGTGCACCTGGGCTGGGCCGGCAAGGGCATCGGCCAGCGCATTGGCGACATGCTCCAGCAGCAGGCCAAGGTGGCGGAGCTGCGCAGGTTCTTCGATGAGCTCTACAACAAGAGCGGCGGCAAGGGCGAGCGCCTTGAGGAGCTGTCGGATGCGCAGGTTCTCGAGATGGCGCACAACCTTCAGCACGGCGTGCCCTTCGCCACCCCGGTGTTCGACGGTGCGGCCGAACAGGAGATCCGAGCCATGCTCAAGCTCGCCTACCCGGAGGAGCTGCGCGTGCGCAAGGGCCTCACCGAGAGCCGCACGCAGGCCGTCCTGCACGACGGCCGCACGGGCGACGCCTTTGAACGCCCGGTCACCGTGGGCTACATGCACGTGCTCAAGCTGCACCACCTCGTCGACGACAAGATGCACGCCCGCTCCACCGGCCCCTACAGCCTGGTGACCCAGCAGCCGCTGGGCGGCAAGGCGCAGTTCGGCGGGCAGCGCTTCGGCGAGATGGAGGTCTGGGCGCTCGAGGCCTACGGCGCCAGCTACATCCTTCAGGAGATGCTGACGGTGAAGTCCGACGACGTGAACGGCCGCACCAAGGTGTACGAAAGCATTGTCAAGGGCGAGCACGCCATCGAAGCCGGCATGCCGGAGTCGTTCAACGTCCTGGTCAAGGAGATCCGCTCCCTTGGCATCGACATTGAACTCGAGCGCAACTAATCAGGAAGGACGGAGAAAGCCATGAAGGGACTACTCGACCTTTTCAAGCAGTTCACCCCGGATGAGCATTTCGATGCCATCAAGATCGGCCTGGCGTCCCCGGAGAAGATCCGGAGCTGGTCGTTCGGCGAGGTGAAGAAGCCCGAGACCATCAACTACCGCACCTTCAAGCCTGAGCGGGACGGCCTGTTCTGCGCCAAGATCTTCGGTCCGATCAAGGACTACGAGTGCCTGTGCGGCAAGTACAAGCGCCTCAAGCACCGCGGCGTGATCTGCGAGAAGTGTGGCGTCGAGGTCACGCAGACCAAAGTGCGCCGCGACCGCATGGGTCACATCGACCTGGCCGCGCCGTGCGCGCACATCTGGTTCCTGAAGTCGCTGCCGTCGCGTCTGGGCCTGGTGCTCGACATGACGCTGCGCGACATTGAGCGCGTGCTGTACTTCGAGGCGTATGTCGTGGTCGACCCGGGCATGACGCCGCTGAAGAAGTTCAGCATCATGACCGAGGACGATTTCGAGGCCAAGCGCGTCGAGTTCGGTGACGAGTTCGTCGCGTTGATGGGTGCCGAGGGCATCAAGAAGCTGCTCGAGGAAATGGACATCGATGCGGAGATCGACAAGATCCGCAACGACATGACCGGCTCCGAGCTCAAGATCAAGAAGAACTCCAAGCGCCTGAAGGTGCTCGAGGCCTTCAAGAAGAGTGGCATCAAGCCCAACTGGATGGTGATGGACGTGCTGCCGGTGCTGCCGCCGGACCTGCGCCCGCTCGTGCCGCTGGACGGCGGCCGCTTCGCCACCAGCGACCTGAACGACCTCTACCGCCGCGTCATCAACCGCAACAACCGCCTGGCGCGGCTGCTGGAGCTGAAGGCGCCGGAAATCATCGTGCGCAACGAAAAGCGCATGCTGCAGGAAGCGGTGGACTCGCTGCTGGACAACGGCCGCCGCGGCAAGGCGATGACGGGCGCCAACAAGCGCGCGCTCAAGTCCCTGGCCGACATGATCAAGGGCAAGAGCGGCCGCTTCCGCCAGAACCTGCTGGGCAAGCGCGTCGACTACTCGGGCCGTTCGGTCATCGTCGTCGGCCCCACGCTCAAGCTGCACCAGTGCGGCCTGCCCAAGCTGATGGCCATCGAGCTGTTCAAGCCCTTCATCTTCAGCCGGCTGGAGGCGATGGGCATCGCCACCACCATCAAGGCCGCGAAGAAGGAAGTCGAGAGCGGCACGCCGGTGGTGTGGGACATCCTGGAAGAGGTGATCAAGGAGCACCCGATCCTGCTGAACCGCGCCCCGACGCTGCACCGCCTCGGCATCCAGGCCTTCGAGCCGGTGTTGATCGAGGGCAAGGCCATCCAGCTGCACCCGCTGGTGTGCTCGGCCTTCAACGCCGACTTCGACGGCGACCAGATGGCCGTGCACGTGCCGCTGTCCATTGAGGCGCAGATGGAAGCCCGCACGCTGATGCTGGCGTCCAACAACGTGCTGTTCCCGGCCTCGGGCGAGCCCTCGATCGTGCCGAGCCAGGACGTCGTGCTGGGCCTGTACTACGCCACGCGTGAGCGCATCAACGGCAAGGGCGAAGGCATGGTTTTCGCCGACCTGCTGGAGCTGCAGCGCGCGCTCGACAACGGCGTCGTCGAGATCACGGCCAAGATCAGTGTGCGCATGACCGAGTGGGTCAAGGACAAGGCCACGGGTGAGTTCACGCCCGAGACCAAGCTCGTCGACACCACCGTGGGCCGCGCGCTGCTGTCCGAGATCCTGCCCCAGGGCCTGCCGTTCGCCAACATCAACAAGGCGCTCAAGAAGAAGGAGATCAGCAAGCTGATCAACGTCAGCTTCCGCAAGTGCGGCCTGAAGGAGACGGTGGTCTTCGCCGACAAGCTGCTGCAGAACGGCTTCCGGCTGGCCACGCGCGCCGGCATCTCGATCGCCATCGACGATATGCTGGTGCCGAAGGAAAAGCCGGGTCTGATCGAGCGCGCCGAAAAGGAAGTGAAGGAGATCGAGCAGCAGTACGTCTCGGGTCTCGTCACGGCCGGCGAGCGCTACAACAAGGTCGTGGACATCTGGGGCAAGACCGGCGACGAGGTCGGCAAGGTCATGATGGCCCAGCTGTCCAAGCAGAAGGTGCAGGACCGCCACGGCAAGGAAGTCGACCAGGAGTCGTTCAACTCCATCTACATGATGGCCGACTCGGGTGCCCGCGGCAGCGCGGCGCAGATCCGCCAGCTCGCCGGCATGCGCGGCCTGATGGCCAAGCCCGACGGCTCGATCATCGAGACGCCCATCACGGCGAACTTCCGTGAAGGCCTGAACGTGCTGCAGTACTTCAACTCCACGCACGGCGCCCGCAAGGGCCTGGCGGACACGGCGCTGAAGACAGCGAACTCAGGGTACCTGACGCGCCGTCTGGTGGACGTGACCCAGGACCTGGTCGTCACGGAAGACGACTGCGGCACTCAGAACGGCATGAACCGCCGGGCGCTGGTCGAAGGCGGCGAGGTGATCGAATCGCTGCGCGACCGCATCCTCGGCCGCGTCACGGCCACCGAGGTGCTGCACCCCGAGTCACAGGAGGTCATGGTGCCGGCCGGCGAGATGCTGGACGAGGACACCATCGACGCGCTCGAGGCCGCCGGTGTGGACGAGGTCAAGGTGCGCACGGCACTCACCTGCGACACCCGCTTCGGCATCTGCGCCAAGTGCTACGGCCGGGATCTCGGCCGTGGCGGCCTGGTGAACGTGGGTGAGGCCATCGGCGTGATCGCCGCGCAGTCCATCGGCGAGCCCGGCACGCAGCTGACGATGCGCACCTTCCACATCGGCGGTGCCGCGCAGCGCGCGTCGGTGGCCAACGCGGTGGAGGCCAAGAGCGATGGCGTCGTCGGCTTCAACGCCACGATGCGCTACGTGACCAACGGCAAGGGCGACCTGGTCGTCATCTCGCGTTCGGGCGAGGTCGTCATCTTCGACAACCACCACCGCGAGCGTGAGCGTCACAAGCTGCCGTACGGCGCCACACTCACCGCGAAGGCCGACCAGCCCGTCAAGGCCGGCACCGTGTTGGCCAACTGGGACCCGCTGACCCGGCCGATCATCACCGAGTTCGCCGGCCGGGCGAAGTTCGAGAACGTCGAGGAAGGCGTGACGGTGGCCAAGCAGGTCGACGAGGTCACGGGCCTGTCGACGCTGGTGGTCATCGACCCGAAGCGCCGCGGCGCGGCCAAGGTCGTGCGCCCGCAGGTCAAGCTGATGGATGCCGCGGGCAGCGAGGTCAAGATCCCGGGCACCGACCATTCAGTGACCATCGGCTTCCCGGTCGGCGCGCTGATCCAGGTGCGTGACGGGCAAGACCTCACCCCCGGCGAGGTGCTGGCCCGCATTCCGATGGAAGGCCAGAAGACACGCGACATCACCGGCGGCCTGCCGCGGGTGGCCGAGCTGTTCGAGGCCCGATCGCCCAAGGACGTGGGCATCCTGGCCGAGATCACCGGCACGGTGAGCTTCGGCAAGGAGACCAAGGGCAAGAACCGCCTGCAGATCACCGATCCCGAGGGCCGCGTCCACGAGGTGCTGGTGCCCAAGGAGAAGAACATCCTGGTGCACGAGGGCCAGGTGGTGAACCGCGGCGAACTCATCGTCGACGGCGCGGCGGATCCTCAGGACATCCTGCGCCTGCTGGGCATCGAGGAACTGGCGCGCTACATCGTTGACGAGGTGCAGGACGTCTACCGCCTGCAGGGCGTGAAGATCAACGACAAGCACATCGAAGTGATCGTCCGCCAGATGCTGCGCCGGGTACAGATCGTGAACACCGGGGACACCGGCTACATCGCTGGTGAGCAGGTGGAGCGCTCGGAGCTGCTGGACACCAACGACCGCATGCGCGCCGAGGGCAAGCTGCCGGCCACGCACGCCGACGTGCTGCTGGGCATCACCAAGGCCTCGCTGTCGACCGACAGCTTCATCTCGGCGGCCTCGTTCCAGGAGACTACCCGCGTGCTCACCGAGGCGGCCATCATGGGCAAGCGCGACGAGCTGCGTGGCCTGAAGGAAAACGTCATCGTCGGCCGCCTGATCCCCGCGGGCACCGGCATGGCTTTCCACCAGGCCCGCAAGGTCAAGGAAGAGATGGACGAGTCGGAGCGCCGCGCCATCGCCATGCAGGAGGCCGAGGAACTGGCTGCCGTGCAACTGGCAGGTGTGGACGCGGCCACGGCTGCGGGCGAAGGCTCGGCCGACTGACGGGGCGTTCCCTCGCAGCACAAAGGGCGGCTTCGGCCGCCCTTTCTCATGGCTGGGGTTTCAGGATCTCGACGCCCAGCACCCGGGCGGGACGGGCCAGACTCAGCAGCGCCTTGTCGCGGGTGAGCAGCCAGCGCGCTCGGTGCGCGAGGGCCAGGTCGATGAACACCTGGTCGTCGGCATCGCGGCAGCGCAGCCAGGACGATCTGGCGGCCGGGTCGGGCTGCATCTCGGCATGGCGGTCGAAGATGGAAAGCGCTCGCTCACTCTCTGGCTGCCAGCGCGCGAATCGTGGGTGGCCCACCATGTGCGCGAACTCGGTGCGCATCGCCACGCAGGCGATCCAGCAGACCTCGCCCCGCTCGATCGCAGTCACCCAGCGTGTCACCGACGGATCGGCGAACAACAGCCAGTCCAGCAGCACCTGGGTGTCGATCACGGCCAGCGGCTTGTCGGGCATGGGCGGACGCACTATACTCGCGGGCTTTTCGCGCTTTGGCCGCGGGTCAGGGTGCACTTTCGTTCGCCGCTCCAATCGCAGAGCGTCGACGCCACCGAGTTACCGTCTCGAAAAGAGAAAGAGCGTTCATGCCGACCATCAATCAACTCGTGCGCCACGGCCGCCAGGTCGAGACCACGAAGTCCAAGTCGCCGGCCATGCAGAACAGCCCGCAGCGACGCGGTGTCTGCACCCGGGTCTACACCACGACCCCGAAGAAGCCCAACTCGGCGTTGCGCAAGGTGGCCAAGGTGCGCCTGACCAACGGTTTTGAGGTCATCTCGTACATCGGCGGCGAAGGCCACAACCTGCAGGAGCACAGTGTGGTGCTGGTGCGCGGCGGCCGCGTGAAGGACCTGCCCGGCGTGCGCTACCACATCGTTCGTGGCAGCCTTGACCTGCAAGGTGTCAAGGACCGCAAACAGTCGCGTTCGAAGTACGGCGCGAAGCGTCCGAAGAAGGCCTGACCGGCCTTCGTGTCCGAAGAAGGCCTGACCGGCCTTCGCCCCCGCGGCAGGCGAACGGCCTGCCGAGTAAGTGGAGCGGCCTGATGCTGCTCCGTGGCCGCCACGCCGTGGCAGCCGACTGAACCCCGAAAAGGAAGAGTGCCATGCCACGCCGTCGCGAAGTCCCCAAGCGCGAGATCCTCCCCGACCCGAAGTTCGGGTCCGTCGACCTCTCGAAGTTCATGAACGTCATCATGGAGTCGGGCAAAAAGGCCGTCGCCGAGCGCATCATCTACGGCGCCCTCGATCAGGTCGAGCAGAAGGCCGGCAAGGACCCGCTCGAGGTCTTCATGGTCGCGCTGAACAACATCAAGCCGATGGTCGAGGTCAAGAGCCGCCGTGTCGGTGGCGCCAACTACCAGGTGCCCGTGGAAGTGCGCCCGGTTCGCCGTCAGGCACTGGCGATGCGCTGGCTGAAAGAAAGCGCGCGCAAGCGCGGTGAGAAGTCCATGGCCGCCCGCCTGGCCAACGAACTGCTCGAGGCCAGCGAAGGCCGTGGCGGCGCGTGCAAGAAGCGCGACGAAGTGCACCGCATGGCCGAAGCGAACAAGGCGTTCTCGCACTTCCGCTTCTAAACCCGCCGCATCCTGCGTTCCGGCCGCCCATCGGGTTAGTACTAGCCCGTCGGCGGCCCCTGCATTTGGAGAAAGTTCATGGCCCGCAAGACCCCCATCGAGCGCTACCGCAACATCGGCATCAGCGCGCACATCGATGCCGGCAAGACCACCACCACCGAGCGCATCCTGTACTACACCGGTGTGAACCACAAGATCGGTGAGGTGCACGACGGTGCGGCCACCATGGATTGGATGGAGCAGGAGCAGGAGCGCGGCATCACGATCACGTCGGCCGCCACCACCTGCTTTTGGAAGGGCATGGACATGTCCTTCCCTGAGCACCGCTTCAACATCATCGACACGCCCGGGCACGTCGACTTCACCATCGAGGTCGAGCGTTCGATGCGCGTGCTCGACGGCGCCTGCATGGTGTATTGCGCCGTGGGCGGCGTGCAGCCGCAGTCCGAGACCGTCTGGCGCCAGGCCAACAAGTACAAGGTGCCGCGCCTGGCCTTCGTGAACAAGATGGACCGCACCGGCGCCAACTTCTTCAAGGTCCACGACCAGATGAAGGCGCGGCTGAAGGCCAACCCGGTGCCCATCGTCATCCCCATCGGTTCGGAAGAGAACTTCACCGGTGTGATCGACCTCATCAAGATGAAGGCGATCTACTGGGACGAGGCCTCGCAGGGCATGAAGTTCGAGTTCAAGGAGATCCCGCCCGAGCTGCAGGCCGATGCCCAGAAGTGGCGCGAGAACATGCTCGAAGCGGCTGCCGAGTCGAGCGAAGACCTGATGAACAAGTACCTGGAGTCGGGCGACCTGTCCGAGCAGGAGATCAAGTCCGGCATCCGCTCGCGCACGCTGGCGGCCGAGATCCAGCCCATGTTCTGCGGCACCGCATTCAAGAACAAGGGCGTGCAGCGCATGCTCGACGGCGTGATCGACTTCCTGCCGTCGCCTGTGGACGTGCCGCCCGTGCCGGGCACCGACGAAGACGACAAGCTGATCACGCGCAACGCCGACGACAACGAGAAGTTCGCCGCACTGGCCTTCAAGCTGATGACCGACCCCTACGTCGGTCAGCTGACGTTCGTGCGCGTCTACTCGGGCGTGCTCAAGAGCGGCGACTCGGTCTTCAACCCGATCCGCGGCAAGAAGGAGCGCATCGGCCGGATCCTGCAAATGCACGCCAACCAGCGCGAAGAGATCAAGGAGATCCTGGCCGGTGACATCGCAGCCTGCGTGGGCTTGAAGGACGTCACCACGGGCGAAACCCTGTGCGACCCGGAATCGGTGATCACGCTCGAGAAGATGATCTTCCCGGAGCCGGTGATCAGCCAGGCCGTCGAACCCAAGACCAAAGCCGACCAGGAGAAGATGGGCATCGCGCTGGGCCGTCTGGCTGCCGAAGACCCCTCGTTCCGCCTGCGCACCGACGAAGAGTCGGGCCAGACCATCATTTCCGGCATGGGCGAACTGCACCTGGAGATCATCGTCGACCGCATGAAGCGCGAGTTCGGCGTGGAAGCCAACGTCGGCAAGCCGCAGGTGGCCTACCGCGAGACCATCCGCAAGTCGGTGGCCGATGTCGAAGGCAAGTTCGTGCGCCAGTCGGGCGGCAAGGGCCAGTACGGCCACGTCGTGCTGAAGGTCGAGCCGCAGGAGCCGGGCAAGGGCTTCGAGTTCGTCGACGCCATCAAGGGCGGCGTCGTGCCGCGTGAGTTCATTCCCGCGGTCAAGAAGGGCATCGAAGACACCCTGCCGAACGGCGTGCTGGCCGGCTACCCGGTGGTGGACGTGAAGGTGACGCTCACCTTCGGTTCGTACCACGAGGTGGACTCGAACGAAAACGCATTCAAGATGGCCGCGTCGATCGGCTTCAAGGACGGCTGCCGCAAGGCCCAGCCGGTGATCCTGGAGCCGATGATGGCCGTCGAGGTGGAGACGCCGGAAGACTACGCCGGCTCGGTGATGGGCGACCTGTCGTCTCGCCGTGGCATGGTGCAGGGCATGGACGACATGCCCGGCGGTGGCAAGGTCATCAAGGCCGAGGTGCCGCTGTCCGAGATGTTCGGCTACAGCACCACGCTGCGCTCCATGAGCCAGGGCCGGGCGACCTACACGATGGAGTTCAAGCACTACGCCGAAGCGCCCAAGAACGTCGCCGACGCCATCATCACGGCGCGCGGCAAGAACTGATCAACGGTCTTCGGCCACGGGGTCGGGCTGCCAGTGGCCCGGCGATGCGCGAAGACCTTAAACACGCACTGGCAACGTTCTTTCTGCAAGGAAACCAGCAATGGCCAAGGGTAAGTTCGAGCGCACCAAGCCCCACGTGAACGTGGGCACGATCGGTCACGTGGACCACGGCAAGACGACGCTGACGGCGGCGATCACGACGGTTTTGGCGAGCAAGTTTGGCGGCGAGGCCAAGGCCTACGACCAGATTGATGCGGCGCCGGAGGAGAAGGCGCGGGGGATCACGATCAACACGGCGCACGTGGAGTACGAGACGGCCAACCGTCACTACGCGCACGTGGATTGCCCGGGGCACGCCGACTACGTGAAGAACATGATCACGGGCGCGGCGCAGATGGACGGTGCGATCCTGGTGTGCTCGGCCGCTGACGGCCCGATGCCGCAGACGCGGGAGCACATCCTGCTGGCGCGCCAGGTGGGCGTGAAGTACATCATCGTGTTCCTGAACAAGTGCGACATGGTCGACGACGCGGAGCTGCTGGAGCTCGTCGAGATGGAAGTGCGCGAGCTGCTGTCCAAGTACGATTTTCCGGGTGACGACACGCCGATCGTCAAGGGCAGCGCCAAGCTGGCGATGGAAGGCGACAAGGGCGAGCTCGGCGAAGGCGCCATCATGCGGCTGGCCGACGCGCTGGACAGCTACATCCCGACGCCGGACCGTGCGATTGACGGCGCGTTCCTGATGCCGGTGGAGGACGTGTTCTCGATCTCGGGTCGTGGCACGGTGGTCACGGGTCGGGTGGAGCGCGGCGTGATCAAGGTTGGCGAGGAAATCGAGATCGTGGGCATCAAGCCGACGCTGAAGACGACGTGCACGGGCGTGGAGATGTTCCGCAAGCTGCTGGACCAGGGGCAGGCTGGGGACAACGTGGGCATCCTGCTGCGCGGCACCAAGCGTGAAGAGGTGGAGCGGGGTCAGGTGCTGTGCAAGCCGGGCAGCATCAAGCCGCACACGCATTTCACGGCCGAGATCTACGTGCTCTCCAAAGAAGAGGGCGGCCGGCACACGCCGTTCTTCAACAACTACCGTCCGCAGTTCTACTTCCGCACGACGGACGTGACGGGGGCGGTGGAGCTGCCGAAGGACAAGGAGATGGTGATGCCGGGCGACAACGTGGCCATCACGGTCAAGCTGATCGCGCCGATCGCCATGGAAGAGGGCCTGCGCTTTGCCATCCGCGAGGGTGGCCGCACGGTGGGCTCGGGCGTCGTGGCCAAGATCATCGAATAAGGGGCGGACATGTCCAAGCAGAAGATCCGCATCCGCCTCAAGGCCTTCGACTACAAGCTCATCGACCAGAGCGCGCTCGAAATCGTCGACACCGCCAAGCGCACCGGTGCCATCGTCAAGGGCCCCGTGCCCCTGCCGACGCGCATGCAGCGCTTCGACATCCTGCGCTCGCCGCATGTCAACAAGACGAGCCGCGACCAGTTCGAGATCCGCACGCACCAGCGCCTGATGGACATCGTGGACCCGACCGACAAGACGGTCGACGCCCTGATGAAGCTCGATCTGCCCGCGGGCGTCGACGTCGAAATCAAGCTGCAATGACGCAGCCGCCCGCGAGGGCGGCGTTGCGGATCCCTCCGCAATTGCTATACTCGCAGGCTTTTCTGCCGTCGGCTCCGGCCTTCGGACAGATTATCCGCCCCGACCAATCGATGTCGGGATCGTGAACAAGGCGCCCGCCGCAAGGGCTGGCGCTGGGGAAGACGCATGAGCATGAGCGAACAGCTCGGCTTGCTGGGCCGCAAGGTGGGCATGATGCGCATCTTCACGGACGATGGCGACGCCATCCCCGTGACGGTGCTCGACGTGTCCAACAACCGCGTCACGCAGGTCAAGACCGCCGCCACCGACGGCTACAACGCGCTGCAGGTCACCTTCGGCAGCCGCAAGGCCAGCCGCGTGAGCAAACCCGAGGCCGGCCACTTGGCCAGGGCTGGCGTCGAGGCCGGCACGGTGCTGAAGGAATTCCGCGTCACCGCCGAAGTCGCCGGGCAGCACCAGCCTGGCGCCGTGGTCCCGGTCACCATCTTCGCCGCCGGCCAGAAGGTCGACGTGCAGGGCACCTCGCTGGGCAAGGGCTTCGCGGGCACCATCAAGCGCCACAACTTCAGCTCTCAGCGCGCGTCGCACGGCAACAGCCGCAGCCACAACGTGCCGGGGTCGATCTCGATGGCGCAGGATCCGGGCCGCGTGTTCCCGGGCAAGAAGATGACCGGCCACATGGGCGATGAGACGGTCAGCGTGCAGAACCTCGACATCGTGCGTGTCGACGAGGCGCGTTCGCTGCTGCTGGTGCGCGGTGCCGTCCCGGGCCACAAGAACGGCCATGTGGTCGTGCGCCCGGCCGTGAAGGTCCGCGCGAAGAAGGGGGCCTGACCATGCAACTCGAACTCCTGAACGACCAGGGCCAGGCCACCGCCAAGGTCGATGCGCCCGACACCGTGTTCGCACGCGACTACAACGAGGCGCTTGTCCACCAGGTGGTTGTTGCCTTCCAGGCCAACGCGCGCCAGGGCACCCGCGCCCAGCTCGACCGCGGCGAGGTGAAGCACTCCACCAAGAAGCCGTTCCGCCAGAAGGGCACGGGCCGCGCCCGCGCCGGCATGACGAGCTCGCCGCTGTGGCGTGGCGGCGGCCGCATCTTCCCGAACCGCCCTGACGAGAACTTCTCGCAGAAGGTCAACAAGAAGATGTACCGCGCCGGCATGGCGTCCATCCTCTCGCAGCTGGCCCGTGATGGTCGCCTGGCGGTGGTCGACGGCATCAGCCTCGAAGCCCCCAAGACCAAGCTGCTGGCCGCCAAGTTCAAGGCCATGGGCCTGGGCACGGACAACAAGAACTCGGTGCTGGTGATCGCCGACCAGATCGACGACAACGTCGCGCTGGCCAGCCGCAACCTCGCCAACGTGCTCGTCGTCGAGCCGCGCTACGCCGATCCGCTGAGCCTCGTCTTCTACAAGAAGGTGCTGGTCACCAAGGGCGCGATCGAGCAGCTCAAGGAGATGCTCGCATGAGCACGCAGAACCGCTTCAAGTGCGAATTCCCCCTCGGGGGGACGGCGCGCAGCGCCAAGGGGGCCCAATGAGCCGCATCAACCCGACGCCCGCCGAGCGCAAGTTCGACGAAGGCCGCCTGGCGCAGGTGCTGGTCGCTCCGATCATTTCGGAGAAGGCCACCCGCATCGGCGAGAAGCAGAACCAGGTGATGTTCAAGGTGCTGCGCGACGCCACCAAGCCCGAGATCAAGGCCGCCGTCGAGCTGATGTTCAAGGTCGAAGTCGCCTCGGTCAGCACCGCCGTGCAAAAGGGCAAGGTCAAGCGCTTCGGGCGTGCCATCGGCCGCCGCGACCACGTCAAGAAGGCGTATGTCGCGCTGAAGCCGGGCCAGGAGCTCAACTTCTCCGGGGAGGCCGCGTAATGGCCATCGTCAAAGTCAAGCCCACGTCGCCCGGCCGCCGTGCCGTGACGAAGGTGGTGCACAAGCACCTGCACAAGGGCGAGCCCGAGGCCACGCTGCTCGAGCCGCAGAAGCAGAAGTCCGGCCGCAACAACAACGGCCACATCACGATGCGGCACAAGGGTGGCGGCCACAAGCACCACTACCGCGTCGTCGACTTCGTGCGCAACAAGGACGGCATCCCGGCGAAGGTCGAGCGCATCGAATATGACCCGAACCGCACCGCCCACATCGCGCTGCTGTGCTACGCCGACGGCGAGCGCCGCTACGTCATCGCCCCGCGCGGCGTCGAAGCCGGTGCCACGCTGCTGAGCGGGGCCGAGGCGCCGATCAAGGCCGGCAACACGCTGCCCATCCGCAACATCCCTGTGGGCTCGACGATCCATTGCGTCGAGATGCTGCCCGGCAAGGGGGCGCAGATCGCCCGCTCGGCCGGCACCAGCGTCACGCTGATGGCGCGCGAAGGCGTGTACGCCCAGGTTCGGCTGCGCTCGGGTGAGGTGCGCAAGATCCACATCGACTGCCGCGCCACGATCGGCGAGGTCAGCAACGAGGAGCACAGCCTGCGCCAGTACGGCAAGGCCGGTGCCATCCGCTGGAAGGGCATCCGCCCGACCGTCCGCGGCGTCGCGATGAACCCGATCGACCACCCGCACGGCGGCGGCGAAGGCCGCACCGGCGAGGCGCAGCCCCAGGTGTCGCCGTGGAACACGCTGACGAAGGGTTACCGCACGCGGAACAACAAGCGCACGCAGACGATGATCGTCTCGCGTCGCAAGAAGTGAGGTCGTAAGCCATGACCCGTTCGCTCAAGAAGGGTCCCTTCGTGGACCACCACCTGCTGGCCAAGGTCGAGAAGGCCGCCGCCATCAAGGACAAGAAGCCGATCAAGACCTGGTCGCGCCGCAGCACCATCCTGCCCGAGTTCATCGGCCTGACGGTGGCTGTGCACAACGGCAAGCAGCACGTGCCGGTGTACGTGACCGACCAGATGGTCGGCCACAAGCTCGGCGAGTTCGCCCTCACCCGCTTGTTCAAGGGTCATCCCGCGGACAAGAAGGCCAAGAAGTAAGGAGCCGCACCATGGCAACCGAAACCAAGGCCATCGTTCGTGGCGTGCGCCTGTCGGCCGACAAGGGCCGGCTGGTGGCCGACATGATTCGCGGCAAGAAGGTCGACCAGGCGCTGAACATCCTGTCGTTCACGCAGAAGAAGGCCGCCGGCATCATCAAGAAGGCGGTCGATTCTGCCGTGGCCAACGCCGAGCACAACGACGGCGCCGACATCGACGAGCTGCGCATCAAGAGCATCTACGTCGAGCAGGGCGCCGTGCTGAAGCGATTTTCCGCAAGGGCCAAGGGCCGCGGCGCGCGCATCAGCAAGGGCACCTGCCACATCTACGTGACCGTGGGGAACTGATTCATGGGACAGAAGATCCACCCGACCGGTTTCCGCCTCGCCGTCACGCGCGCCTGGCAGAGCCGTTGGTTCGCCAGCAAGGGCAACTTCGCCACGATGCTGGCCGAAGACCTGAAGGTCCGCGACTACCTCAAGACCAAGCTCAAGAGCGCCGCAGTCTCGCGCATCCTGATTGAGCGTCCGGCCAAAAACGCCCGCATCACCATCTTCTCGGCGCGGCCGGGTGTCGTGATCGGCAAGAAGGGCGAGGACATCGAGAACCTCAAGGCCGAGCTGGCCAAGCGCCTGGGCGTGCCGGTGGCGGTCAACATCGAAGAGATCCGCAAGCCGGAGGTCGATGCCCAGCTGATCGCCGACAGCATCACGCAGCAGCTCGAGAAGCGCATCATGTTCCGCCGCGCCATGAAGCGCGCGATGCAGAACGCCATGCGTCTGGGTGCCCAGGGCATCAAGATCATGTCGTCGGGCCGCCTGAACGGCATCGAGATCGCCCGCTGCGAGTGGTACCGCGAAGGCCGCGTGCCGCTGCACACGCTGCGCGCCGACATCGACTACGGGTTCTCCGAAGCCAAGACGACCTACGGCGTCATCGGTGTGAAGGTCTGGGTCTACCGCGGTGACCGCCTGGCCAACGGCGAGGCCCCGCAGTTGCCCAAGACCGACGCCGACAACGAGCGCCGCGACCGCCGTGGCCCGCGCCCTGATGGCCGCCCGGGTGCCGGCCGTGGCCGCCCCGGTGCCCCCGCCGGTGGTGTCGATCGCGCCCCCCGTGCCGATGCCGCCCCGGCTGCCGCCACGCCTGCCGGCGACGCGCCGAAGACCCCTGCCGTGAAGCGCGTCCGCAAGGCCGCCCCGGCCGGCGGTCCCACCCAAGGAGACTGACGATGCTGCAACCCGCACGTCGCAAGTTCCGCAAGGAACACAAGGGCCGCAACACGGGCATTGCAACCCGTGGCGCAGCCGTTTCGTTCGGCGAGTTCGGCCTCAAGGCCACCGAGCGTGGCCGCATCACGGCGCGCCAGATCGAGGCCGCCCGCCGCGCCATCAGCCGCCACATCAAGCGCGGCGGCCGCATCTTCATCCGCATCTTCCCCGACAAGCCGATCTCGCAGAAGCCGGCCGAGGTGCGCATGGGCAACGGCAAGGGCAACCCCGAGTACTACGTGGCCGAGATCCAGCCGGGCAAGGTCCTGTACGAGATCAACGGCGTCCCCGAGCAGCTTGCCCGCGAGGCCTTCCAGCTCGCCAGCGCCAAGCTGCCCCTGCGCACCACCTTCGTGGCGCGCCAGGTCGGCACCTGAAGGAGCCCACCATGAAGGCATCTGAACTGCGCGCCAAGGACATCGCGGCGCTCGAGAAGGAAGTCGCCGAGCTGCTGAAGGCCCACTTCGGCCTGCGCATGCAGAAGGCGACGCAACAGCTCACCAACCACGCCCAGCTCGGCAATGTGAAGCGCGACGTGGCCCGGGTGAAGACCATCATCGCCGAGAAGAAGCGAGCTGCCGCCAAGGCCGCCGCGACGGAGGTCGCCAAGTGAGCGAGACCCTGATCCAAGCCAAGAACCGCCGCACCCTGATCGGCCGCGTCGTCAGCGACAAGCGCGCCAAGACGGTGACCGTGCTGGTCGAGCGCCGCACGGCGCACGAGCTGTACGGCAAGATCGTCGGCCACAGCAGCAAGTACCACGCCCACGACGAGAAGGGCGAGTACAAGCTCGGTGACGTGGTCGAGATCTCCGAAGGCCGACCGATCAGCAAGACCAAGTCGTGGACCGTGACGCGCCTGGTCGAGAAGGCCAGGCTCGTCTGACGAAACCCGGCCGCGAAGCCCTCGCGGCTGCCCCGACCAACCGGAACGCGGACACTCGCGCTTCCGGTTTTTTCATGCCCGCCCCGCGCGGACGCCACCGAGAAGGAGACCCCATGCTGAAAGTCGGAGACAAGCTGCCCGCGGGCAGCCTGCAGGAGTTCATCGAGGTCGAGGGCAACGGCTGCTCGCTCGGCCCCAACAGCTTCGACATTGCCCAGACCACGGCCGGCAAGACCATCGCTGTGTTCGCCCTGCCCGGCGCCTACACGCCCACCTGCTCGGCCAAGCACGTCCCGGGCTTCGTGGAGCACGCCGAGGCGTTCAAGGCGGCCGGTGTGGACGAGATCTGGTGTGTCTCGGTCAACGATGCCTTTGTCATGGGCGCCTGGGGCCGCGACCAGAAGACCGCCGGCAAGGTGCGCATGATGGCCGACGGCTCCGCCACCTTCGCCGCGGCCACGGGGCTGACGCTGGACCTCACGGCGCGCGGCATGGGCGTGCGCATCCAGCGCTGCTCGATGCTGGTGGCCGATGGCGTCGTGAAGGCGCTCAACGTCGAGGGTCCGGGCAAGTTCGAGGTGAGTGACGCCGCCACGCTGCTGGCGCAGGCCCGCGCCCTGAAGAGCTGACCCCACCTGCTGGCAGCAGGCTGCTTGACGCAGCCTTCGCTTTTGTGTGATACTGCAAGGCTTCGCCGGCGGCGGCGTGCTCATCAGAAGCGCGGCGGCACCGGCCTCAAACCCCAACACGGGCCCGAGACTGGGCATGCGGGCGGCGGTGTCCTGACACCATGTGCCGCGGCGTGCCGAAGTCGGGATACGACATGATCCAAATGCAATCGCGGCTTGACGTGGCCGACAACACGGGCGCGAAGTCCGTCATGTGCATCAAGGTACTCGGCGGCTCGAAGCGGCGCTACGCCGGCATCGGCGACGTCATCAAGGTCAGCATCAAGGAAGCCGCGCCGCGGGGCCGTGTCAAGAAGGGCGAGGTCTACAGTGCCGTCGTCGTGCGCACCGCCAAGGGCGTGCGCCGCCAGGACGGCTCGCTGATCAAGTTCGACGGCAACGCCGCCGTGCTGCTCAACGCCAAGCTCGAACCCATCGGCACGCGCATCTTCGGCCCGGTCACGCGCGAGCTGCGCTCCGAGCGCTTCATGAAGATCGTGTCGCTGGCCCCCGAAGTTCTGTGAAGGTGCTCTGACATGAACAAGCTCAAGAAGGGCGACCAGGTCATCGTGATCACCGGTCGCGACAAGGGCAAGCGCGGCACGGTGTCGCGCCGCGTCGACGACGACCACATCGTGGTCGATGGCGTCAACGTCGTGAAGAAGCACACCAAGCCCAATCCGCTGAAGGGCACGACCGGCGGCGTGATCGACAAGACCATGCCGATCCACCAGAGCAATGTCGCCATCTACAACGCTGCCGCCGGCAAGGCCGATCGCGTCGGCATCAAGAGCCGCCCTGGCAAGGATGGCAAGCCCGAGAGCTACCGCGTCTACAAGTCCAGCGGCGAAGAGATCAAGGCGTAATCATGGCGAAGACCCAAGCTGTCCCTGCCGGGAAGGCCGACGCGGTGAAGAGCGCGCGCCTGCAGGCGATCTACCGCGAGAAGATCGTCCCCGAGTTGATGAAGAAGTTCGGCTACACCTCGGTGATGCAAGTGCCGCGCCTGGAGAAGATCACCCTCAACATGGGCGTGTCCGAGGCGGTGAGCGACAAGAAGGTGATGGACAACGCCGTCGGCGACCTCACCAAGATCGCCGGCCAGAAGCCCGTGGTCACCAAGAGCAAGAAGGCCATCGCCGGCTTCAAGATCCGCGACGGCGTGCCCATCGGCTGCATGGTCACGCTGCGCGGCATCCGCATGTACGAGTTCCTGGACCGCTTCGTCACGGTGGCGCTGCCCCGCGTGCGCGACTTCCGCGGCATCAGCGGCCGCAGCTTCGACGGCCGCGGCAACTACAACATCGGGGTCAAGGAACAGATCATCTTCCCGGAAATCGAGTACGAGAAGATCGACGCGATTCGCGGCATGAACATCAGCATCACGACCAGCGCCAAGAACGACGACGAGTGCAAGGCGCTGCTCGCAGCGTTCAAGTTCCCGTTCAAGAACTGAAGGCGACCGAGGAAGAACCATGGCCAAACTGTCCGTCAAGCAGCGCGAGCAAAAGCGCGAGAAGCTGGTCGCCAAGTACGCGAAGAAGTACGCCGAGCTCAAGGGTGTCGCCAACGACGCCACCAAGAGCGACGAGGAGCGCTACGCCGCCCGCCTGGAGCTGCAGAAGCTGCCGCGCAACGCCAATCCGACGCGCCTGCGCAACCGCTGCGCGCTCACAGGCCGCGCGCGGGGCACCTTCCGCATGTTCGGCCTGGCGCGCAACAAGATCCGCGAACTCGCGTTCAAGGGCGACATCCCCGGCATGGTCAAGGCCAGCTGGTAAGCGCGGCGAAGAGCAGGAGCAATATTCATGAGCATGAGTGATCCCATCGCCGACATGCTGACCCGCATCCGCAACGCGCAAAGCGTGGCGAAGGCGGCCGTCACGATGCCGTCGTCGAAACTGAAGGTCGCGATCGCGCAGGTTCTCAAGGACGAGGGCTACATCGACGGCTTCGCCGTCAAGAGCGAGGCTGGCAAGTCCGAGCTCGAAGTCGCCCTGAAGTACTACGCCGGCCGCCCGGTGATCGAACGCATCGAGCGCGTCAGCCGTCCTGGTCTGCGCATCTACAAGGGCCGCGACGCCATCCCGCAGGTCATGAACGGCCTGGGTGTGGCCATCGTCACCACACCGCGTGGCGTGATGACCGATCGCAAGGCGCGCGCCACCGGTGTCGGCGGCGAAGTCCTCTGCTACGTCGCATAAGGGGAGCCGAAGAATGTCCCGCGTAGGAAAGATGCCGATCGCCGTGCCGCAAGGCGTGGACGTGGCGATCTCGGCCGACAGCATCACCGTCAAGGGCAAGGAAGGCACGCTGGTGCGTCCCATGAGCCCGCTGGTGACCGTCAAGAACGACGGCGGCAAGCTGATGTTCGCGCCCGCCAACGACAGCGCCGCCGCCGACGCCATGAGCGGCACGATGCGCGCGCTCGTCAACAACATGGTCAAGGCGGCGTCGGCAAGGGCTTCGAGAAGAAGCTGACGCTCGTGGGCGTGGGCTTCCGCGCCCAGGCTGCCGGCGACAAGCTGAACCTGCAGATCGGCTTCTCGCACCCGGTCGTCAAGGACATGCCCGCCGGTGTGAAGGTGGCCTGCCCGACGCAGACCGAGATCGTGATCCGCGGGGCTGACCGCCAGGCCGTGGGCCAGGTGGCGGCGGAAGTCCGCGCCTTCCGTCCGCCCGAGCCCTACAAGGGCAAGGGCATCCGCTACGCCGATGAGCGCGTGGTGCTCAAAGAGACGAAGAAGAAGTAAGGAGCCGCGCCATGAGCCTCACGAAGAAAGAACAACGCCTGCGCCGGGCGCGCCAAACCCGGCTGCGCATCGCCGATCAGGGCGTTGCGCGGCTGGCCGTGCACCGCTCCAACCTGCACATCTACGCCAGCGTGTTCTCGGGCGACGGCACGCAGGTGCTGGCCAGCGCGAGCACCGCCGAGAAGGAAGTGCGCGAACAGCTCACCGGCACCGGCGGCAACGTCGCTGCCGCCACGCTGGTGGGCAAACGCATCGCCGAGAAGGCCAAGGCCGCCGGCATCGAGAAGGTCGCTTTCGACCGCTCGGGCTTCCAGTACCACGGCCGCGTGAAGGCGCTGGCCGAGGCCGCGCGCGAAGCCGGCCTGCAGTTCTGACGAGCGCCTGAGCAGAGGAATATCCAAGATGGCTAAGTTCACTCCCCGCGCCCAGGCCGAAGGCAACGACGACGGGCTCAAGGAAAAGATGATCGCGGTCAACCGCGTCACCAAGGTCGTGAAGGGTGGTCGCACGCTCAGCTTCGCGGCCCTCACCGTGGTGGGCGACGGCGACGGCCGCATCGGCATGGGCAAGGGCAAGGCCAAGGAAGTGCCGGTATCGGTGCAGAAGGCCATGGAGTCGGCCCGCCGCAACATGATCAAGGTCGCGCTGAAGAACGGCACGATCCACCACAAGGTCGAGGGCGAGCATGGCGCGGCCCGCGTGCTGATGGCGCCGGCCAAGCCCGGCGACGGCATCATCGCCGGCGGCCCGATGCGCGCCGTCTTCGAGGTCATGGGCGTCACCGACATCGTGGCCAAGAGCCACGGGTCGACCAACCCGTACAACATGGTCCGTGCCACCCTCGACGCACTCAAGCGCCTGTCGACGCCGGGCGAGATCGCCGCCAAGCGCGGCAAGACGGTCGAAGAGCTCTTCAACTGAGCCGGCCAAGGAGAACCGACATGACCACCGATGGCTCGTCGCAAAAGAAGACGGTCACCGTCAAGCTCGTGCGCAGCATCGCCGGCACGCGAGAGTCGCATCGCGCCACCGTGCGCGGTCTGGGCCTGCGCAAGCTGAACAGCACCAAGGTGCTCGAAGACACGCCGGCCGTGCGCGGCATGATCAACAAGGTCGACTACCTCGTGCAGGTGCTCTGATGGAACTGAACAAGATCAAGCCGGCGGACGGCTCCAAGAAGGGGCGGCGCCGTGTCGGGCGCGGCATCGGCTCGGGCCTGGGCAAGACCGCTGGCCGCGGCCACAAGGGCCAGAAGAGCCGTGCCGGCGGCTACCACAAGGTGGGCTTCGAAGGCGGCCAGATGCCGCTGCAGCGCCGCCTGCCCAAGCGCGGCTTCAAGAGCGCGCAGCTCCTGTACAACGGTGAGGTCACCCTGGCCGACCTCGACAAGCTCGAGGGCGAAGAAGTCGATCTGCTGACGCTGAAGACCGCCGGCCTCGTGGGCCAGCGCGTGAAGACGGTCAAGGTGATCAAGTCGGGCGAGCTCGGCCGCAAGGTTGTGCTCAAGGGCATCGGCGCCACTGCCGGTGCGAAGGCCGCCATCGAGGCCGCCGGCGGCTCGATCGCGGCCTGAAGGTTCACGCCCCTCTTCAGAGAAGGAATCCCGTACCCGTGGTCACATCCGCCAACCAGCTGGCCAAGAGCGGAAAGTTCGGCGACCTGCGTCGCCGCATCATCTTTCTGCTGCTTGCGCTGGTGGTCTATCGCATCGGCGGGCACATTCCCGTGCCGGGCATCGACCCGCAGGCGATGCAGCAGCTGTTCGCCGGCCAGAGCGGCGGCATCCTGAACATGTTCAACATGTTCAGCGGCGGCTCGCTGGCGCGCTTCTCGGTGTTCGCCCTGGGCATCACGCCGTACATCAGCGCCAGCATCATCATGCAGCTGATGACCTACGTCGTGCCCACCCTGGAGGCGCTCAAGAAGGAAGGCGAGGCCGGGCGGCGCAAGATCACGCAGTACACCCGCTACGGCACGCTGGTGCTGGCCATCTTCCAGGCGCTGGGCATCGCGCTCGCGCTGGAGGGCGCGGCTGGCACGGTGATGAGCCCCGGCTCCGGCTTCCGCATGACCACCGTGGTGAGTCTGGTCGCCGGCACGATGTTCCTCATGTGGCTGGGCGAGCAGATCACCGAGCGCGGCATCGGCAACGGCATCTCCATTCTCATCTTCGCCGGCATCATCGCCGGTCTGCCCTCGGCGATCGCGGGTCTGTTCGAGCTGGTGCGCACGGGAGCAATGAGCATTCCGGCCTGCCTGCTCATCATCGCCCTGGTGATCTTCGTCACCTTCGCCGTGGTGTTCGTGGAGCGTGGCCAGCGCAAGATCCTCGTCAACTACGCCAAGCGCCAGGTGGGCAACAAGGTCTACGGCGGCCAGAGCTCGCACCTGCCGCTCAAGCTCAACATGAGCGGCGTGATTCCGCCGATCTTCGCCAGCTCCATCATCCTGCTGCCGGCCACGGTCGTGAGCTGGTTCGCCACGGGCGACGGCATGCGGTGGCTGAAGGACCTCTCGGCGGCGCTGTCGCCCGGGCAGCCGATCTACGTGATGCTGTACGCCGCGATGATCGTGTTCTTCTGCTTCTTCTACACGGCCCTCGTGTTCAACAGCCGCGAGACCGCCGACAACCTCAAGAAGAGCGGCGCCTTCATCCCCGGCATCCGCCCGGGCGACCAGACGGCAAGGTACATCGACAAGATCCTCGGCCGCCTCACGCTGGCCGGCGCCGTGTACATCACCGCCGTGTGCCTGCTGCCGGAGTTCCTGGTGCTCAAATACAGCGTGCCGTTCTACTTCGGGGGCACCAGCCTGCTGATCATCGTCGTCGTCACCATGGACTTCTGGGCCCAGGTGCAGAGCTACGTGATGAGCCAGCAGTACGACTCGCTCCTCAAGAAGGCCAACTTCAAGCCCAGCTGAACATGGCCAAGGACGACGTCATCCAGATGCAGGGGGAGATCCTGGAAAACCTCCCCAACGCCACCTTCCGCGTGAAGCTCGAGAACGGCCACGTGGTGCTGGGGCACATCAGCGGCAAGATGCGCATGCACTACATCCGCATCCTGCCCGGTGACAAGGTCACCGTCGAGCTGACGCCGTACGACCTGACCCGGGCACGCATCGTGTTCCGGGCCAAGTAAACCGAATCGCAAGATCGGGCCTAGGAGAAGACCATGAAAGTCGCCGCTTCCGTCAAGAAGATGTGCCGCAATTGCAAGATCATCCGCCGCAAGGGTGTGGTGCGCGTGATCTGTACCGACCCGCGCCACAAGCAGCGCCAGGGTTGATCGAGAGGAAACGACATGGCACGCATCGCCGGCATCAACATCCCCCCGCACAAGCACACCGAGATCGGCCTCACGTCGATCTACGGCATCGGCCGCACGACGGCGCAGAAGATCTGCGACAACGTCGGCATCCCGTACAGCAAGAAGATCAAGGATCTGACCGACGCCGATCTGGAGAAGATCCGCGACGAGATCGGCAAGATCACGATCGAAGGCGATCTGCGCCGCGAGCTGTCGATCAGCATCAAGCGCCTGATGGACCTGGGCTGCTACCGCGGCTTCCGTCACCGCCGCGGCCTGCCCGTGCGCGGCCAGCGCACGCGCACCAACGCCCGCACCCGCAAGGGCCCGAAGAAGAGTGCCGCTGCGCTGAAGAAGTGATCGCCGCGATCCACAACGCCTGCGCAACCGCACACTGAAAGAGTCGAGAACATGGCCAAGGCACCCGTCAACACCGCCGCGCGCCGCGTGAGCAAGAAGATCCGCAAGAACGTCGCGGACGGCATCGCGCACGTGCATGCGTCGTTCAACAACACGATCATCACGATCACCGACCGCCAGGGTGGCGCGCTCGCCTGGGCCTCCAGCGGTGGCCAGGGCTTCAAGGGCTCGCGCAAGAGCACCCCGTTCGCAGCCCAGGTGGCGGCCGAGGTGGCCGGCCGCGCCGCGCAGGAACAGGGCATCAAGAACCTCGACGTGCGCATCAAGGGCCCCGGTCCCGGCCGCGAGAGCAGCGTGCGCGCGCTGGCCTCGCTGGGCATCCGCATCAACAGCATCAGCGATGTGACGCCGATCCCGCACAACGGCTGCCGCCCCCAGAAGCGCCGCAGGATCTGACCCGGCTTCGGCCTGTCCGACGCCGTACAATAGAAGGTTTCCCGCGCCGGTGAGCACAGTCCGCTGACAACAGCGGGTGCAAGCCGGTGGCTACTCTGAAGGGTTCGCCCTTCGCCGTTCACCACCAAGCCCACCGTCGGCGTGCCCTCCGTGCCGCCGACTCGCGCGGGCCGCCGGCCGCGAGGCCGGCGAGCTGCCGCGTCAGATTCGAACCAAGAGGACCCGCAAGTGGCACGTCTGCTCGGCCCCAAGGCCAAACTCTCCCGCCGCGAAGGCACCGACCTGTTCCTGAAGAGCGCCCGCCGCTCCATCACGGACAAGGCCAAGTTCGACAGCAAGCCCGGCCAGCACGGCCGCACCAGCGGCAGCCGCACCTCGGACTTCGGCATGCAGCTGCGCGAGAAGCAGAAGGTCAAGCGCATGTACGGCGTGCTGGAGCGCCAGTTCCGCCGCTACTTCGCGGAGGCCGAGCGCCGCAAAGGCAACACCGGCTCCAACCTGCTGGCCCTGCTCGAGAGCCGCCTCGACAACGTCGTCTACCGCATGGGTTTCGGCAGCACCCGCGCCGAGGCGCGCCAGCTCGTCGGCCACAAGGCGCTCACCGTCAACGGCGCGGTCGTCAACATCCCGTCGTACATGGTCAAGCCGGGCGACGTGATCGCGCTGCGCGAGAAGGCCAAGAACCAGCTGCGCGTGGTCGATGCGCTCAAGCTTGCGCAAGGCATCGGCCTGGCCGACTGGGTCTCGGTCGACGCCACCAAGATGGAAGGCACGTTCAAGAAGGTCCCCGACCGTGACCAGTACGGCCAGGAGATCAAGGAAGCGCTGATCGTCGAGCTGTACTCGCGCTGACCCCGTCTGGGACCGTGCGCTCCGCGGGCTTGCCGCCTCGGGGTGCGACGGTCCCGCCGTGCTTCGCGCGCCGGGCGCGAAGCGGCCCACACCCCGCCCGGCGCGGTCCTACAGCCTTATCGGTGTAACGAGCCGAGGGTCTTGACAGGAACACTACAGAGCTCATGCAAACCACCCTTCTGAAGCCCAAGGCCATCCAGGTCGAGCCGCTCGGCGGCCATCGCGCCAAGGCAACACTCGAGCCCTTCGAGCGCGGCTACGGCCACACCCTCGGCAACGCACTGCGCCGCGTGCTGCTGTCGTCGATGGTGGGCTACGCGCCGACCGAGGTGACCATTGCCGGCGTGTTGCACGAGTACTCGGCGATCGACGGCGTGCAGGAAGACGTCGTCCACATCATGCTCAACCTCAAGGGCGTGGTCTTCCGCCTGCACAACCGCGACGAAGTGACGCTGGTGCTGCGCAAGGAAGGCGAGGGCCCGGTGACGGCCGGCGACATCCAGACGCCCCACGACGTGGAGATCATCAACCCCGAGCACGCCATCGCCCACCTGAGCCAGGGCGGCAAGCTCGACATGCAGATCAAGGTCGAAAAGGGCCGGGGCTACGTGCCGGGCAACCTGCGCCGTTACGGCGACGAGCCCACCAAGGGCATCGGCCGCATCGTGCTGGACGCCTCGTTCTCGCCCGTCAAGCGCGTGAGCTACGCCGTCGAGAACGCTCGCGTCGAGCAGCGCACCGACCTCGACAAGCTGGTGATGGAGATCGAGACCAACGGCGCCATCGCCCCCGAGGAGGCCATCCGCCAGAGCGCGCGCATCCTCGTCGAGCAGCTCGCCTTCTTTGCGCAGATCGACCCGGGCACCAGCATCGGCGACACCCTGGGTGCCGTGCAGCGTGACAAATCCGGTGGCGCCAATATCGACCCGATCCTGCTGCGCCCGGTTGACGAGCTCGAGCTCACCGTGCGCTCGGCCAACTGCCTGAAGGCCGAGAACATCTACTACATCGGCGACCTGATCCAGCGCACCGAGACCGAGCTGCTGAAGACGCCGAACCTGGGCCGCAAGAGCCTCAACGAGATCAAGGAAGTGCTGGCCTCGCGCGGGCTCACGCTTGGCGCGCGCCTGGAGAACTGGCCCCCGCAGGGCCTGGACAAGCGCTGAATCGGCCCACCCCCTACGGCCTTCGGCCGCCCCCCCTCAAGGGGGCAACGCCGAGGGCCCGGCGAAGCCGGATTCCCGGCGTTCGCTTGGCCAAGAGCAACGTGCACCCCGCGGTACCTGATCCGGCCGTGGGCAATTCATAAGGAAAGGAACGCACCATGCGCCACCGCAACGGCCCCCGCAAGCTCAACCGCACCACCTCGCACCGCCTGGCCATGCTCCGCAACATGGCCAACTCACTGATCAAGCATGAGGCCATCAAGACCACGCTGCCCAAGGCCAAGGAGCTGCGGGCCGTGGTGGAGCCGCTCATCACGCTGGGCAAGGACGCCACGCTGGCCAACCGCCGCCTGGCCTTCAACCGCACGCGCGACCGCGACGTGGTGAGCAAGCTGTTCAACGAGCTCGGTCCGCGCTACAAGGCGCGCCCGGGTGGCTACACGCGCATCCTGAAGATGGGGTTCCGCGTCGGTGACAACGCACCCATGGCCTTCGTCGAGCTCGTGGACCGCCCCGAGCCGGTGGCCGCCGAAGGCACAGCCGAAGCCGCTGAGTGAGGGCCCGCGCCCCGGTGGCGCCACCCGCTTGCCGCCGCACGCCGGAGCCTCACCGCTTCGGCGTTTTCACGTCCGCCGCCCGTAAACTGCCGAGCCGCGCCTGACACCGGCCTTGTCCCCGATGCTCACCTTCCAGCAGATCATCCTCCAGCTCCAGAGCTACTGGGACGCCCAAGGCTGCGCACTGCTGCAGCCCTACGACATGGAAGTCGGCGCCGGCACCAGCCACACCGCCACCTTTTTGCGCGCGCTCGGCCCCGAGCCCTGGAAGGCCGCCTACGTGCAGCCCAGCCGCCGCCCCAAGGACGGCCGCTATGGCGACAACCCCAATCGCCTGCAGCACTACTACCAGTACCAGGTGGTGCTCAAGCCGGCGCCGGCCGACATCCTCGATCTCTACCTGGGCAGTCTCAAGGCCTTGGGATTCGACCTCAGGGTCAACGACGTCCGCTTCGTCGAGGACGACTGGGAGAACCCGACGCTCGGCGCCTGGGGCCTGGGCTGGGAGGTCTGGCTCAACGGCATGGAGGTGACGCAATTCACCTATTTCCAGCAGGTCGGCGGCATCGACTGCAGGCCCATCACCGGTGAGATCACCTACGGCCTGGAGCGTCTGGCCATGTACCTGCAGGGCGTGGAGAACGTCTACGACCTCGTCTGGACCGAGTCGCCCGATGGCCGGCGGCTGCTCTACCGCGACGTCTACCACCAGAACGAGGTCGAGCAGAGCACCTACAACTTCGAGCATGCCGACGTCGGGTTCCTGCTCGGCGCCTTCGGCGCCCATGAGCGGCAGGCCCGCGACCTGATGGAGCAGCAGCTGGCGCTGCCGGCCTACGAGCAGGTGCTCAAGGCGGGGCACAGCTTCAACCTGCTCGATGCCCGCGGCGCCATCAGCGTCACCGAGCGCGCCGCCTACATCGGACGCATCCGCCATCTGGCGCGCAGCGTCGCGCAGAGCTACCTCGACAGCCGTGCGCGCCTGGGCTTCCCGCTGGCGCCGCGCGCCTGGGCCGACGAGGTCCTGGCGCAACGGGCCCGGAAGGCGGCCTGAGCATGGCGGGCACCACGAAGAACCTGCTCGTCGAACTCTTTGTCGAGGAGCTGCCTCCCAAGGCCTTGAAGAAGCTCGGCGCGGCCTTCGGTGCCGCGCTGCTGGCGGGCCTGAAGGCCGCGGGCCTGGCCGGCGAGCACGCCGCACTGAACGTCTTCGCCAGCCCGCGCCGACTGGCCGCGCACATCAGCGCCGTGCACGCGGTGGCGAGCGCGCGCGCGCAGTCGGTCAAGCTGATGCCCGTGGCCGTGGCGCTGGCCGCCGACGGCTCGCCCACGCCCGCCTTGCTCAAGAAGCTGGCCGCGCTGGGCGCCGACGCCAGCGCCGTGCCGGCGCTGCGCCGCGCCAGCGACGGCAAGGCCGAGGCGCTGTTCCTCGACAGCACCGTGCCCGGCGCCACGCTGGCCGCCGGGCTGCAGGCGGCGCTCGACGAGGCCATCGCCCGGCTGCCCATTCCCAAGCTCATGCAGTACCAGCGGGCCGACGGCTGGACCAGCGTGCACTTCGTACGCCCGGCCCACGGCCTGGTGGCGCTGCATGGGGCCGACGTCGTGCCCGTGCAGGCCCTGGGCCTGCAGGCCGGCCGCCAGACCCACGGCCACCGGTTCGAGGCCCTGGTCGACCCCATCGTGCTGCAGGATGCCGACCACTACGAGCGCCAGCTCGCCGAGCAGGGCGCGGTGATCGCCGGCTTCGCCCAGCGCCGCGCCGAGATCGAACGCCAGCTCCAGCAAGCCGCCGCGCTGCACCGCGCCCAGCCCGTGGACGACGAGGCGCTGCTCGACGAGGTCACGGCGCTGGTGGAGCGGCCGAGCGTGCTGGTGTGCGAATTCCCGGCCGAGTTCCTGGCCGTGCCGCCCGAGTGCCTCATCCTCACGATGAAGGCCAACCAGAAGTACTTCCCGCTGCTCGACGAGGCCGGCCGGCTCACCAACCGCTTCCTGGTGGTGAGCAACATCCGCCCGGCCGACACCAGCCGGGTGGTGCAGGGCAACGAGCGCGTCGTCAAGCCGCGGCTGGCCGACGCCAAGTTCTTCTTCGACCAGGACCGCAAGCGCACCCTCGCCAGCCGCGTGCCGCAACTGGCCCAGGTGGTGTACCACGGCAAGCTGGGCAGCCAGGGCGAGCGGGTGGAGCGCGTGCGCTCGATCGCGCGCGGCCTCGGTGCGCAGCTCGGCGGCCAGGCCCTGGCCGCGCAGGCCGACCGCGCCGCGCTGCTGGCCAAGGCCGACCTGCTCACCGACATGGTGGGCGAGTTCCCTGAGCTGCAGGGCATCATGGGCGGCTACTACGCGCGCCACGACGGCGAGTCCGAGGCCGTCGCCTTCGCGATCGAGGACCACTACAAGCCGCGCTTCGCGGGCGACGCCCTGCCGCGGGGCGAGGCGGGCGTGGTCGTCGCGCTGGCCGACAAGCTCGAGACGCTGGTGGGCCTGTTCGCCATCGGCGAACGGCCCACGGGCGACAAGGATCCGTTCGCGCTGCGCCGCCATGCGCTGGGCGTGATCCGCATGCTCATCGAGCGCGACCTGCCTCTGGCCGTGCCCGCGCTGCTCAAGACCGCCTTCGCCGCCTTCCCCCTGGCACAGACGTCGGCGCGCGACGAGTTGCTGAACTTCATCATCGACCGCCTCGTCGGCCTGCTGCGCGAGCAGGGCACCAGCGCGCAGGAGGTCGACGCCGTTCTGGCGCTGCAGCCCGCGCGCTGGGGCGACATCCCGCGCCGCCTCGCCGCCGTCCGCGCCTTCGCCGCCCTGCCCGAGGCCGCCGCGCTGGCCGCGGCCAACAAGCGCGTGGGCAACATCCTCAAGAAGGCCGAGGGCGCCGTGCCCGATGTCGTGGATGCTGCGCTGCTGCGCGAGAGCGCCGAACAGGCCCTGGCCGCGGCGCTGCGCACGGTGGCGCCGCAGGCCGACGCCGCCTTCGAGCGCGGCGACTACACCGCCAGCCTGCAGGCCCTGGCGCAGCTCAAGGCGCCGGTCGACACCTTCTTCGACGCCGTGATGGTGAACGCCGACGACGCCGCGCTGCGCGCCAACCGCCTGGCCCTGCTGGGCAGGCTGCAGCGCGCGATGAACCGCGTGGCCGATCTCTCGCGCCTCGCGGCCTAGGAGCCCGCGCCATGCACAGCCTCAAGCTCGTGATCCTGGGCCGCGACGGCATCCTCAACCAGTTCCGCGAGGGCCACGTCACGGCGCCCGAGGAGTGGGTGCCCGTGCCCGGGGCCCTGGAGGCCGTGGCGCGGCTCAACCACGCCGGCTGGCACGTGGTGGTGGCCACCAACCAGAGCGGCATCGGCCGCGGCATGATCGACATGAGTGCCGTCAACGCCGTGCACGCCCACATGAACCGCCTGCTGCAGCGTGCGGGCGGCCGGCTCGACGCGATCTTCCTGTGCCCGCACACGCCCGAGGACGACTGCGCCTGCCGCAAGCCCAGGCCGGGCATGCCGCTGGAGATCGGCCGCCGCTACGGCGTCGGCCTGGCCCAGGTGCCGATGGTCGGCGACACCGCCCGCGATCTCGTCGCCGCCGCCGATGCCGGCTGCGAGCCCCACCTGGTGCGCAGCGGCCGCGCCGCCGGCCTGCTGCCCGAGGCGCTGCACAGCCTGCAGGCGCAGGTGCCGGGCTCGCGCGTGCACGCCAGCCTCGATGCCTTTGTCGACCACCTGCTGCACCGCGACCATGCGCCCGACGCTGCCGTCGCTGCGCCAGGCGCCTGAGCACCGCTGCCGCCGCATGAAGCTGCTCTGGGCCCTGCGTTCGCTGCTGTTCATCGCCTGGATGGCCGCCACCGTGGTGCCCTGGGCCATCCTGTCGCTGCTGATGTCGATCTTCCTGCGCGGCGAGCGCCTGTACTGGATCACGATGCAGTGGCTGCGCATGGCGATCTGGGGCGCGCGTGTGATCTGCGGCATCCGTGTCCGCGTGCAGGGCCTGGAGCACCTGCCCACCGCGGCCGAGCACCGCCGCGCGGTGGTGCTGGCCTCCAAGCACCAGAGCACCTGGGAGACCTTCTTCTACCCCACGCTGATGCCGCACCCGCTGGCCTACGTGTTCAAGCGCGAGCTGCTCTACGTGCCCTTCTTCGGCTGGGCCATGGGCCGGCTCGACATGATCCACATCGACCGCAGCAGGCGTGCCGAGGCCTGGAACAAGGTGGCCGAGCAGGGCCGGCGGCTGGCGGCCGAAGGCATCTGGGTCATCATGTTCCCCGAGGGCACGCGCAGCGAGCGCGGCCAGCCAGGGCGTCTACAAGGCGGGCGCGTCGAGGCTGGCCATTGCCACCGGCGTGCCCATCGTCCCCATCGCAGCCACCAGCGCGCGCTGCTGGCCACGCAAGAGCTTCCTGTTGCGGCCGGGCGTGGTCGACGTGTCGATCGGCCGACCCATCGACAGCGCCGGCCGCGAGCCCGAGGAGCTGATGCGCGAGGTCGAGGCCTGGATCGAGGCCGAGATGCGCCGGCTCGACCCCGAGGCGTACGCCATGTCCGTGAAATCGGACCGAACCTAGAATCCGCGGCCATGCCCCGTGGCCCGGCCACCCCTGCAGCGCACGCCCCGCCCGAGCAGCTTTCGCTCTTCGGCGAGGCCCCGCCGCCCGCCGTTGCGCCCCAGAGCACCCCGAGCCACCCCGAACGTCCGCGGCCCGCGCCCCCGCCGCTGGCACCCGCCCAGGCCCCGGCCTACCCGCACCCGCGGGCCCACCGCGAGGCCCTGCTCGCCGGCCACCGCGTGGCCTACGAGCTGCGGCGTTCGCGCCGCCGCAGCATCGGCTTCGTCGTCGGGTCCGAGGGGCTGAGCGTCAGCGCGCCGCGCTGGCTGGGCCAGGCCGAGATCGAGTCGGCGCTGCGCGAGAAGGCGGCCTGGATCCTGCGCAAGCTGCAGGAGCAGCGCGAGCGCGCCGCGCGCGTGCGGGCCCACCGCGTCGAGTGGCGCGAGGGCGGGCAGCTGCCCTTTCTGGGCGAGTCGGTGATCCTGGTGCTCGACCCGCGCGTGGCCGGTGCCGTGCTGCACACCGACGCCGCCACCCTGCCGGGCGTGCCGCGCCTGACGCTGCACCTGGGCCTGCCGCAGCACGCGGCGCCCGGGCAGGTCCGCGACCTCGTTCAGAGCTGGCTGCAGCGCCAGGCGCGGCGCATCTTCGAGGAGCGCTGCGCCGTGTTCGCCGAGCGGTTGGGTGTGCGCATGACCCGGCTGTCGCTCAGCTCGGCCGCCACGCGCTGGGGCAGCGCCAGTGCCGACGGCCGCATCCGCCTGAACTGGCGGCTCGTGCACTTCGCGATGCCCGTCATCGACTACGTGGTCACGCACGAGCTGGCCCACCTGCGCGAGATGAACCACTCCCCCGCCTTCTGGGCGGTGGTGCGGACCGCGCTGCCGGGCTACGAGCAGGCGCGCGGTGCGCTGCGGCACGAGGTGCTGCCGCTGCTGGACGGCTGAGACAGACCGGCCCGCGCGCCCCTCAGGGTTTCGGCGTGCTGTGCCATCCACCGAACGGTGGATGGCGCGCCGCCGCACTGCCGCGACACTGGTCCCCGCTGTCATCACGCGGGGCCGGGCACGGCCCGTGCGGGCTTGGCGGGCACGGGGCTGGGAGGCCGCGTGCCCGGTTTTTTTCCAGCCGCCTGCGGCACCCGGCCGCAAGGGCCAGGGGCTACGACAGAGCCGGCTCGGCCCGTGCGCGCGGGTCGTTGTCCACGCGGAAAGCCGCCACCGTGCCAACCAGCGCCCTCGCCTGATCCGCCAGGCTCTGCGCCGCCGTCGCACTTTCTTCGGCCAGGGACGCATTGCGCTCCGTGGCGGCATCCATGTCGTTGACGGCGCCGTTGGCCTGGGCCACGCCCAGGCGCTGCTCGGAACTCGCCGTGCTGATCTCGGCCATGATGTCCGTCACCTTGCGGATCGCCTCCACCACCTCCTGCATGGTGTTGCCGGCCTGGTCGGCCAGGCCCGCGCCCCGCTCGGCCTGCTCCACGCTGGCCGTGATCAGTGACTTGATCTCCTTGGCCGCGGTCGAGCTGCGCTGCGCCAGGCTGCGCACCTCCGAGGCCACCACCGCGAAGCCCCGACCCTGCTCACCGGCACGCGCCGCCTCCACGGCCGCATTCAGGGCCAGGATGTTGGTCTGGAAGGCAATGCCATCGATGACGGCAATGATGTCGCTGATGCGCCCCGAAGACTCGTTGATCGCCCGCATCGTGCCCACCACGTCGGCGACCACGCTGCCACCCTTGACGGCGCGCTCGCACGCGGTGCGGGCCAGCTGGTTGGCCTCCAGCGAGTTGTCCGCGTTCTGGCTCACGGTGGCGCCGAGCTGCTCCATGGCCACGGCCGTCTGCTTCAGCGCCGAGGCCTGTTGCTCCGTGCGCGCCGACAGATCGGTGCTGCCTTGCGCAATCTGCTGGCTCGCGGTGGCCACGCTCTCGGCGTTGCACCGCACCCGCGAGACCAGCCCGGCCAGGCTGTCCTGCATGGTCTTCATCTGCGCCATGAGGCTGTGCTGGTCGCCGGGCAGCATGGCGATGGGCGTCGACAGATTGCCGCTGACCACCGCCATGGCCACCGCGGCTGCGTCCCGGGGTTCGCCGCCCAGGTTGGACCAGATGGCGCGCAGGACGGTCAGCCCCAGGCCCGCGAGCAGCAGGCCGGCGACGAGCAGCCCGCCGCCGATCTTCCAGGGTGTGGTCGCCTTGACGTCGGCGGCCTCGGCCATGGCGTGGTCGGCGAAGGCCAGGGACGACTTCACCGTGGCGTCGACGCCCTCGCGGTGCCGGCTGTAGACCTCGTGCGCACCCTCCAGCGCGGTCTTGATGCCCTGCGGGTCCGCGCCTCGGCTGACGGCATCGAGCACCCCGGCCGCCGACTTCAGGAAGTCCAGCCCGGCCTGGTGCTGCGCACCCAGCAGTTCGCGTTCAAGGCCGTAGGGCGGGTTTTCCTGCCAGTGCGTCACCCGCGCGAGGTATTCCTTCTGCAGCCGGCCGAACTCGTCTTGCGCCTTGGCGGGTGTCAGCGAGCCTTCCGCCGCCTGCGACAGCACCAGCCGCAGCTCGATCAGGTACAGGGGCGGCGGCAGGATGTCGGCCGTCACGTCCTTGGCCACGAAAGCCTGCTGCGCCGTGCCGAATGCCAACTTGGCATCGAGGTACGCCACGCTGGCGACCGCGGCCACGGCAACGAGAGCGCCTGTGACCAGCGCAATGATCTGGGAGCGCACGCCCATGCGGGCGATCGCACCGAAGTGGGGGGCCTTTTGTTTCATGGCTGATCGATACCTATCCGATGGGGGTCATGACCGAAAACACGCGTTCGCAGTGGTTTCGGTCGCCTGCCACGGAACTTGAGCCATGCCCCTGCCCCGCTGGGGCCGATGAGCGGGCCGGCGTGCGGGTCAGCGGGTTGATCCCGGGCTCGGGTCGTCCGCGGGCTCGGCCGGCAACGTCAGGCTGGCGACGCGGCAGGCCTCCATCGACCGGCCGCAGGCGCGCGAGATGCGGTTGGCCACGCGCTGCGCGTAGGCCGCCATCAGGGGCGGTGTCTCGGAGTGGGTGGCTCCCACCGCCTGCCAGGTGTTGCCGTGGCGCACGATCTTCTCGCGGTACAGCCAGGCCCGCACGTAGAGGTTCAGACAGGGCTCGCGCAGGGCGTGCGGGTCGATGCCGTAAGCCCTCAACCGGGGCCAGTGGACGGAGTTGACCTGGGCGATGCCCAGGTCGAGGCTGCCGTCGCGGTTGCGGTTCTCGGCATCGGCCCGGAAGTCGCTCTCGACCGCGGCCATCCCCCACAGCGCCAGGGGCGGCACGTTGTGGTGCACCGCGGCGCTCCAAAGGCACTGCGGCACCCGCAGCGTGTCGGCCCCCGCCGTTCCGGCCAGGGCTGCAAAGCCCAGCGCCGCCAGCAGTCGACGGGCCCTGAGCCTCAAGTCCGGCTCCATTCCATCGGCTGCGGCCGGGCGGCTCCCAGGGCCAGGGCTGCGATGACGACCACCAGCGGATCCAGCCACAGCCGCTCCAGCCAGCCGCCGGCGCCGATCGAGCTCATCACGTTTTCTGCCGTGATCACCCCCCGATGCAGGTGCGACCAGTTCATCACCAAGTCGACCGTCAACGCACTCAGAAAGGTCGCGGCGCCCGCCACCGCCGCGCCGACCCTGCGCAGCAAGGGGATGAACAGCACGATGGTGATGGCCACCAGCGGCGGCGACCGCAGTCCGATGCCGCCACCCGGGGTGGGCTCATAGACGGAGAACAGCAGGGTCAGCACGACCAGCCCAGCCCAGCCCAGCACGTGCAGCCCGCCGACCAGCCCGATCCGGGCACCGGTGAGCAGGATACCCAGCGACAGCACGGTGCCCGGCAGCACCAGCAGCCAGGCGTGCCAGGTGCTCAGGAACTGCGACATCGCCACAACAAAGGTGTCCAGACCCATCCGCACTCCATTGCCGTCGCATCAAGGGGTGGCCGCTTGTTGCGCCGGAACCACAACCATGGACACCTGCGTGGCCAGCATGATCAGGCCGACGAGCGCCAGCACCACCACCAGGCCGGCCCGCAAGCGGTAGGCCCAATTGCGTGGACCTTGTTGCCTGGGCTGCGTGGACTGCGCCCCGCGCAAGGGCGCCACCACCACGAGCCCACCAGGGCGGCCATTCTGTTCAAGGCCTGAACCCGAGGCCAACCCCTTTCCAGGTGGATTCGCGTCGGTGCTGCCGTGCTCCAGCGGACGGGCCATCGATTCGAGGCGCTTAGCTCGCTGCATCGCATTCATCTGCAATCCCCATTGCCAAACGATTGATGTGTGGTTAAAGTGTGTTTTGAGCTTACATCAGCAAATCACTGAATTGAAAGCACTTTTTCGCTGCCACCGCTTCTCCGCCCACGGGCCGAGGCCGACATCCAAGCCCCTGCCGGGCGCTGGGCGAGGGCCGGCCACGGTCGCGGCGGCGCTCGGCCTGGGGGGGGTCCTTCTGGCCTTCGCGGCGGGCGCTTCGGCGGCCGACGTCGGGCCGTCGGAGAGCGCCAAGCCTGCTTCCGAGCAGCCCCTGGTCTACCTCGGCGATGCGCCCCCTGGCGCCGTCGCCTTGTCGCCGCCCATCACCAAGGCCGGAGCGGGCAACCTTGCGCTGGCCATGGCCACTCTCGTGCCGGACGGCTTCCAGGTGGTGGTGAGCCCGGGCGTCCGTCGCCAACTCGCAACACTTCAGGTCCGCTGGAACGCCGGGGCCGACTGGCAGCGCCTGCTGGCCTCGGCCCTCGCCGGCAAGGGCGTCAACGCCCGCATCGACACGGCCGGCCGGCGCATCGACTTCTGGCTCGCCATCGAGGCCGAGCCCGCCCGGCCGTCCGAGGCGGTGCCGCGAACGGTGCCGCTGCGCCGGGTCGCGGTGGTCGGCGCGCCCGTGCAGCGTCCCGTCCGGCAGTCCGGCGTCGACCGCACTCTGGCGGACGCGCTGCGCACGCTGGTACCCCCCGAGTACAACGTCCGAGCGGCCGCCTGCGTGCCGCAGCAAGCCATCACCGAATGGGCGGCCGGCCCCGACTGGCTGCGAGTCATGGATGACGTGGTGCGCCGCTTCGACGGCATGACGGCCGTCGTCGACGTGCCGGCGCGCGAGGTGCGCGTGCTGCGCCGGCCCAGCATCGACCCTGAGGCCCCCCGCGAGTGGCACGTCTTCCGCTCCGACGGTTCGCTGCGCAAGGCCCTGGAGCGCTGGGCGGCGCCTGCCTGCGTGCAGGTTGTCTGGGACGCGCCGCAGACCGTCGCCGTCAACGCCGACGCCGTGTTCAAGGGGAACCTGTGGCAAGCCCTCGAGCAGTTGTCCAAGACCCTGGCGCAAGCCGACACGCCACTGGCGATCGTCGCTTACCGCAACAACGTCGTGCGTGTCATGTTGGCGAACGCTCGTTGACCCCATGAGTCGATCCATGCGCGTCTCACCCTCCCTTGCCGCCATCGCTGTGCTGGCCTTGTCGTACGGGCTGACTGCCTGCACCTCGGCGCCCCAGCGACGTGCCATCGAAGGCCAGAACCAGTTGCCGATCCCGCCCGCCGCGGCCCCGGCACCGGTGGTCGATCCGCGCAACGGCCCACCGGCTGTCGCCAGCTTCCGGCGCGATGACGTGCCCTTCGTCACCCGGGCCTCCATCTCCACCGGGGCCTCGGTGCGCGAAGAGGCGACCCTGCCGCCCGTTTTCGACAGCCCCATCACCCTGCAGTTCGGCAACGAGCCGGTGTCGCTGCCCCGGATCGCCCGCGTCCTGTCCAGCCAGCTCCACCTGCCGGTGCGGCTGGATCCCGACCTGACCCGCCGCACCGAGGGTTCGGGCCCGGTCTCCGCGCAGGGCGCGGCAGGCTCGGGCGACCGCACCGGCGTGTCACCGGTGCGCACCGAGGCCCTGCGGGCCGAGGCCACGCTCGACGGCGCCTTCGCGCAGCTGCCGCGGCTGGAGGTCAACCTGGTGGGCTCGGTGCGCGAGGTGCTGTCCTCGCTGTCGGCCATGGCCGGGGTGGAGTGGGCCTACGAGGGCGGCGAGATCCACTTCTCGCGCTTCATCAGCCGTTCCTTCCAGATCGAAGACCTGCCGGCGCAGTTCGAATCGGTTCCCTTTGCGGTAGGGCCCCTGGGTGGCAGCGGCGGCCAGGGCGGGCCCGGCGGCTCCTCGTCGGCCCCCGCGGGCGGCGGCAGTGGCGGCAACGTCAACCAGTCTCAGTGCGGTGCCGGCTCGGGCGGCAGTGGCGCCGGCGGCAGCGGCGCCGGCGGCGGGTCCGGCGGTTCGCAAAACGGGTCCGGCGGCGTCGGCAGCTGGGCCTCGCTCGAGTGCAAGGTGCGCACCGTGCTCACGGCCGGTGGCTCGGCCGTCTACTCCAGCACCACCAGCTCGCTGCTGGTGCGCGACACACGCGCCACGCTGGACCGCGTGGCCCGCATCGTCGACGAGCACAACACCATGCTTTCGAAGATGCTGGTGCTGGACGTGCGCGTGATGTCCGTCTCCACCGAGGAGTCCGAAGACTTCGGCCTTGCCTGGGACGGCGTGTTCCGCAACATCCTCTCGGCCTACCCGAACGTCAGCATGCGGCTGCTGTCGCCGCAGTCCCTGGCTTCCTCCCAAGGCGGCGGGGTCGTCCTCAACAACTCGGCCGACATCGGCACCGCCCTGGCCTCGGCCATTGCCCGCATCGGCAACGCCCGCACGCTGCATGCCGGGCAGCAGCTCACGCGCAACAACTTCCCCGTCACCTTCCAGAAGGCCCAGAGCCTGTCCTACGTGTCGCAGACCACGTCCGGCGGCTCCACCTCCTCCGGCGGCACCACGGTGGTGACGCAGCCCGGCATCACGCAGTCCGTCGTCAACACCGGCTTCGTGTTCCGGGTCATCCCGTCCATGCTGTCCGGCGACCGCATCCTCGTCGACATGGTGCTGTCGATCTCCAACCTCGACTCGCTCAACACCTTCACGTCCGGCAACCAGACGGTGCAGTCGCCGAACGTCTCGTACATGACGAGCCAGAACCCCGTGATCCTGCGCTCCGGCGAGTACGTCGCCTTCCAGGCCTACGAGTTCACCAACGACGAAGGCCAGCGCAACGCGCTCGACCCCCGCGGCGTCATCGGCACCTCGGCGCGCGGCCGCACGACGCGGGAGCGCCTGGTCATCATCATGCGCGCCACGGTGGCCAACCCGCGATGAACCGCAGCGCCACCCAGCTTCTCGACTGGCACGGCGTCGGCCTGGTCTTCGGGCTTGACTGGGTCTATAGCCAGCGGCCGATGACCGCGGCCGAGATCCGCCAGCGCGGCCTGGCGCAGCGTTCACAGCGCTATGTGGTCCATCCGGCCCCCGATGCCGATCCCCACAGCGTCACCGGCTTTGCGCGGCTGCCGCGCGGCGTCAAGCCGGCGGCCAAGCTCGTTGCCTTCGCCTCGGCCCTGGCCCGGATGCGCAGCGACTCCGCTGCCTATGTCTTCCGCATCACGGACGCGCAGTGGTCGCTCGTGGTCGCGCTCCAGGGGCGCCCGGCGCCCGGCCTGGACCTTGTCGGCCCCCCCGAGGCCATCCTGCGCGAGCTGGCGCGGCAGCTTGATCTGCACGGCCTGCAAACCGTGTGCGCGGAGCCCGGGCTCCACGGCGTGGAGCAGGCGCTGCCCGAAGGGATCCAGCTTCACCTGCTGGAGCTGCCCGTCGTGCCGCAGGCCTGGGACAGCGGGACCTTGCAGGCCCTGCCGCCCATGCCGGCCGCGCAGCGCACCTTGATCGTGGCCATTCCCGCCGTCTTGGCCCTGGTGGGCGGCTGGCAATGGCACGAGAAGGCCCAGGCCGCCCGCGACGAAGAACAAGCGCGGCTGACCTCCAACCCTGTCACCCAGCGCGCCGCCCGCGTGCGCACGGCCCTGCAGGCCCGCCCGCTCGTGCCCGTGGACACGGTCGTCTCCGAGGTGCTGGGCACGGTCGCGCGCACGCCGCTGGACGTGCGCGGCTGGAGCCTCAAGGAAGTCCACTGCAAGGTGGTCCCCGGCGGCACGGGCAGCTGCGAGCTGCAGTGGACGCGCGAAGGCACCGCCACCTTCCTTGACTTCCGCACCAACTTTCCGATCGACGATGCCGACATCACGCTGTCGTCCGACCTGCGGGGCCTGACCACGCGCGCCCGGCTGCAGCCGATGGCGGCCACGGTGAACACCAGCCAGGTCCAGTCCTTCCCGCAGTTCATGGCCATCGTCGGCTCGCAGTTCCAGCTCCTGCGCGAGTTCGGCCTCGACGCCTCGCTCAGCACCCCCGTGCCCCTGGGCTCAGAAGGCGGCGCTGGCTCGCAGTTTTCCGAGGCAGGAGACCGCAGCCTCAAGGTCGGCGGCTGGACGCTCGTCGGCCCCCTGGACCGGCTGACGCAGGTGCTGGGCCTGTGGCCGGCCAGCTTTTCGGCCACCAGCGTGAGCCTCAGCTTCCCGGCTACCGGCGGCCCGCTGCTCGGCGGCGCCGGCGGCGGCGCTGTGCCCACGATACGCATTGCAGGAGACTTCTATGTCCAGTGACACCCGCAAGGCCCGCCGCACGGTGGCCGCCTGCTTGCTGATCCTGGCCCCTTTCCTGGTGCCGCTGCAGGCCCTGGCGCAGCCCGCGCCCGCGTCCGCGGCCTCGGCCGGTCGTGCCCCCGCCGGGGCCCCGGCGGCTTCCGCGCCCGCCACGCCCGCAGCCGCTTCGCCTGCAGGGGTTGATGCGCTGCGCGCCCTGATCGAAGCCGACCGCAAGCGGCGCGCGCCCGCCTCCACCCCCGAGCTGACTCCCGCGGTGCGCGCCGCGCTGCAAGCCTCGCCGGGCCCGCTGCCCCAGGGCGGCATCGTGCTGGAGGCCGCCCTCGCACCGCGCGATGGGGCGGCCGGCTCCAAGCAGCCCCGGCTGGTGGCCATCCTGGGCCGCCCCGGCCGCGAGGTCGCCGTCGTCCGCTGGCAAGACGTCGACCACAGCCTGGCGCGGGCCGGCCAGCCGCTCGGCGCCAGCGGCTGGACGCTGCGGGCCATCCTGCCGGCCGAGGGCCGGGTCGAAATGACGCGCACCACCCAAGAGGCCAACCGGCGCACGGGCACCGCAACCGTCGTGCTCGACTTCGCGGGCGCCACGCCGGCCGCTGCGCTCAGTGTTGCGGCCACCACCCCGGGCCCGGAACCGCGGGCCACGCTCCAGCCATGACCTGGCGCACCCAATTCACCTCCGGCCTGCGCTCGCTCAAGCCCGGCGCCTGGCGACCGGGGCGAACGCCGCCCCGCGCCGACGCGCCCGCGGTCGCCACGGCCGCTGCGGCCGCCGCAGCCGCTGACGACCCGAGCGACGCCGCGGCCACGTTGCCGGCCTACGCCCCAGCCGAGCCGATCGCCAGCCTGGACGAGCTGCGCCGCCGCGTACCCGTCCACCTGGGCCTGTTCGGCGACACGGCCGACACGCGCGGCTTGCTCTCGCCGGCCGAACGTGAGCTGATGGCCGGTGCCATGGTCTGCCTGCTGCTGCCGCGGGCCCGCGGCAGCCGCTCGCGCCGCCAGGGCGTGCTCGTCTACCTGCCCACTGTCAGGGGCACGGTGGCGCTGCAGGCCTTCCGCCTGGCCCTGGGCTCGCGGCACAAGGTCGACATCACGGCCGAACACCTCATCGAGGTCGGTGCGCTCAGCGAGCTCACCGCGCGCCCCACCAACGTGGCCGAGCGGCGCGAGAAGACCGCCGGCACGGTGTTCGACCGCCACATCGAGGCCTGGATCCTGGGCGCCATCCAGCTCAACGCCTCCGACATCCACATCCGCGTGCGCGACAGCGCCGTGGCCGGTGCCGAGTCCGAGCGCAGCTACGTCGGCTTCCGCGTCGACGGCGAGATCGTCATCCAGGAGTACCTCAACCCGCGCGAGGCCTACCAGCTGGTGGGCGCGCTGTACGCCAAGTGCGACGGCCGCAGCGTGGCGCGTGGCGAAGGGGCCTTCCAGCCCGGTTTCCGGCAGGCCGGCTTCATCCGCATGCCGCCCAGCGTGCGCTCGGCCGAGCTGCGTTTCCAGAGCGCCCCCGAGCGCTACGGCTTCGACGCCGTGCTGCGCCTGCTCAACTACGACGGCAAGGCCCTGGCCTCCAACGACTTCGTCCAGCTCGGCTACCTGCCCGACCAGATCGATCTGCTGGTGCGCCACGGCCACGGCCCCGGCGGCAGCGTGCTCTTCGTCGGCGAAACCGGCAGCGGCAAGACCACCTCCATGACGGCCCTGCTGGCCACCCACCCCGGCATCGTCGCCGGCCGGCAGTTCGCCGCCACCGTGGAAGACCCGCCCGAGGGCCGCATCCTCAACGTCAGCCAGTTCCCGGTGCCGCGCTCGGCCGAATCGGCCGCGGCCGAGAACCCCTTCGTGCCCGCGCTGCGCAGCCTGATGCGCATGGACGTCGACCTCATCGTGCTCGGCGAGATCCGCGACGCCGAGACCGCCCACGTCTGGCAGGAGCTCAACCTCACCGGCCACAAGCTCTACGCCACGCTGCACGCGCCCAGCGCCTTCGGCGCCATCGACCGCCTCACCAGCCGCCTGATGGGCCTCTTGCCCGAAGCCGTGGCCGGCCCCGACATGCTGGCCTGCATCGTCTACCAGAAGCTGCTGCCGCGCCTGTGCCCGCACTGCCGCATCCCGGCCCGCGAGGCCTGGGGCAGCGATCCCGCGCTGGCCGCCCGTCTCGACGCCTACCGTACGCTGCAGCTCGATCCCGACCGCTTCTTCGTGCGCAACCGCCACGGTTGCCCGCACTGCCGCGCCGGGGCCAAGGGCGTCATCGTGGTGGCCGAGACCCTGGAGCCCACGGCCCGCCAGCGCGAGCTCATCGCCGACGCCAAGCTCATCGACGCCGCCAACGACTGGCGTGCCCAGCGCGCGGCGCGCTTCGACGAGCCGGTCACGCTGGGCAAGACCATCGCCGAGGTGGCCCTGTACCACGTCGTGGAAGGCGTGCTGGCCATCGACACCGTCGAAGAGCAACTCGGGCGGGCCGGCGAATGAGCAGCCTCAGCACCTCACCAGCCTTGCTGCTGGCCGGCGGCCCCGGCGCCACCTGGCGCGCGCTGCGCCAGTCCGCCGCCGGCGCCGGGATGCGGCGGCGCTTTGCCGCCGTGCGCCACGAGATCTACGAAGACCTCATCGACGTCATCGCCAACGGCGCGCACCCGCGCGACGCACTGCTGGCCCATGCCGACATCCTGGAGCGCCGCGGCAGCCCGCTGGCGCAGGGCTTCCGCCACGTGGTGCTGCGCATGGAGCAGGGCCACAGCGTCTCGGTGGCCCTGGCGCACCTGGCGCCGCCGGGCGACGTGGCCCTGCTCTCGGCCTTTGAAGGCGGGCGTCGCCTGGTCGACGGCCTGCGCGTGCTGAACACCCTGGCCAAGGACGAGCGCACGCTGCGCGACGAGGCCTGGCGTCTCTTGTCCATGCCGCTGGTCTACGCCTTCCTCGGCTTTTGCCTGCTGGCCTTTGGCGTGCCCACCATGGTGGACATGATCGGCCCCATGATCGACCCGAGGATCCGCACCGCGGACCAGACGGCGCTCATCATCCTGGCCGGCTTCATCAAGGGCTGGACCTTGCCGATCGTCGTCGTCAGCGTCATCGCCGGGGTGGCCTTCCTGTGGTCGCTGGCCAACTGGCAGGGCCCGGCGCGGCGCTGGTGCGACCGCTGGGTGGCGCCCTACGCCATCTACCGCGCCTACCGGGCGGCGGCCTTTCTCAAGGGCCTGGCGGCGCAGCTGGAGTCGCGGCCCAAGCCGTCTGACGCGCTCGGCGCCATCCGGGCGCTCTCAGACCCCTGGCTGGCCAGCTACATCGACCGCGTGCTTGACGGATTCGTGCTGCACCCGGCCCGGCCCATCGACGCCTTCGATGTGGGCCTGCTCGACCGCGAAACGGTGGACGCCCTGCTGCTGGTGGGCCGCTACGGCACGCCCGAGGCCGCCATCTCGTCGCGCGCCGACCAGGCGCTGGACCGCGCCTCCAAGTCCATCCGCCGCGGCGCCAAGGCCATCCAGAGCCTGGTGCTCGGGGTGGTGGGCGTCGTCATCATCTGGGTGGTCTTCAGCCTCGTGCTGCAGACCGTGAAGATCAACATGAACTCCATGGGCGGTTTCTCGGGGCAGCCAGCCCCGGCAGCCGCCCGCTGAGCGTTGCCGGGCCGCCGCCGGACACACCGGCGGCCCGGTTGGAGAGCCAAGAAGGGTGTGTCCGCGCGACGGGGGCTGCGCTGAAGCCTCTTGAATGCCAGGAGATTGAAATGAAGAACGTGTTCAAGACGGCCCGTCGGGGTCTGGACAAGGCCCGGGCCCGCGGCGTCACCCTGCTGGAAATGCTGGTGGTCATCGGCGTCATCTCGGTGCTGATCACCATCGCCACCTACGGCTACTCGACCTACATCGCGGCCAAGGGCGCGCAGGAAGCCCGCATCATCGACACCGCAGCCCAGTGTGTGCGGACGCTGTATTCCAACAACGCCACCTTCACCGGTGTGGACGAAGTAGTCGCTGCCAACAACAACTGCTTCCCGCGGATGAATGTCACCGGCATTGGTACCGCTGGCGCCGCCGTCAAGAACAACTATGGCGGCGCCATTGAGGTTGTTGCGTCCGGCACCAGCAGCGAAACTTTCACGATCAAAACGCTTACGTTGCCTGCTGACGTCTGCCGCGCACTCGCCACATCGCTGGTGGGTGCTTCTGTGATCGAGGTTAGCAAAGACAATACTTTGGCCGTGTCCAGCGTCAAGGGTTCAAGCGACGCTGCCGCCAACAAGGGGACCGTCGGTACGACCTGCGGTTCCGGTTCGGCAGCTCGTGTGTGGGCAACCTTCACGCGCTGATCGCAGAAGCTTTCACTTCAAGGCTCCTTGTTGCGCCTGCCCAGTACGCTGGGCGGCGCGCTAAGGGCGACCGCTTTGTTCAAAAAGGGCAGGCCTTCGCCCTGCAAGGCGCGGCCTGCCCACCGCTCTTGATGGAGTCGACCATGAGGACGAACAAGCCGCCCGGCTCGGGCCACCTGCTGCAAGATCGAGGTGTCACGCTGCTTGAGATGCTGGTCGTGATCGGCGTCATCTCGGTGCTGATCACCATTGCCACCTATGGCTACACCACGTACCTCGCAGCCAAGGGTGCACAAGAAGCCCGCGTGCTGGACACGGCCGCGAACTGCCTGCGGTCGCTTTACGCGCGTGACCCCGGCTACCTGGGGGCGCCCGGCAGCGGCCCGGCATCCACCGCCGTGGCCGTGAACAACAACTGCTTTCCCAAGGCGATGGTGACCGCCGGGTTCGGCACGCCCACTCCGACGCTGAACAACCTCTACGGCGGTGAAATCGCGGTCGAGCCCGATGAGGTGAACGGGGCCTTCATCACAATCATCAGCAAAAACCTGCCGGCGGGCACCTGCCGCTCTGTGGGCGCGGCGCTGATCGGTGCCTACCGCATCGACGTGATGTCCTCCGACCTCGATCCGCTGGATGACTCGCCGACCCAGGTGCGGTCCAGGACCACCGGGCTCAACCTGAGCCTGCTCGGCACCGCCTGCGGCACCGGGACCGCAGCGGTGATCGCCTACTACACCCGCTGAGCGGCACCATGTCGCGCGCCGCCCCCTTGCCCCGAGCCGCGCCCCGGCGCAGCCGCGGCTCCATGACGCTGGAGGCCATGATCGCGGTGGGCATCGCCGCGGTGCTGACGGCAGCGGCCGCCACGGTGGCGGTGCAGACCGTCAGGGCGCATGCCGCGCAGCGGGTGGCCTCGGTCATCGCCCAGGTCGACCAGGCCATGCGCTCCTACGTGCTGCAGCGGCGCACGGAGATCGACGCCTGCGCGGTCCAGCGCCAAGGGTCGCCGCTTGCGCCTTGCCCGGCCCCGTCGGGCAGCGCCGTGGTCGACCTGATGGCGCCGCTGGTGGGCGAGCTGGAGGCCGCCAAGCTGCTGCCCGCGGGCTTTTCCAGCGTCGTGCCGGGCCTGATGGACAACGGCGTCCTGGTGCAGGTGACCGTCGTGCCGGTGCCCGCGAACCCCTCGCTCACCAACATCGAGTGGATGGTCTACAGCAATGGGCCGCTGAAATCCTCTCTGGCCTCGGGCGGCGCCGATGTGGTCTTGGCTGCCCAGGCGGCCAGCCTGTTGCGGGCCCCCGTGGGCTACTCCACGCTCGCCCAACCCGGCGACCTGCTCGTCGGCCCGGATGACCCGAACGAGCCCAACCCGGTCGACAAGACCGTGCCCAACCCCCTGGGCAGCCAGCCCGCCATCTTGGCGGTGATGGGGGGCTACAGCAGCAGCGACCTGGCCGCCATGCTGCCGCGGGCCGGCGGCACGATGACGGGCGCCATCGCGGGCCTGCGGGCGTCGACAGCCCCGGGCTCGTCGAGCGCCGGTGACGCCTGCACCACGCTCGGGCTCATCGTCGAGGAGGCCGGCACCGGGCGTCTGCTCACCTGCCAGTCCCGGGGCGGCGGCTTGCTCGCGCTCCTGCCCCCGGTGGCCACCGGGGGGCAGTGGGTCCCCGAGACGGGGGGACCCTTTGTGGGGCAGAAGGTGATCACCAACACCACCACCGACCGGACCTGGCTGGTCTCCGCCAGCGGCGGCTTCAGCAGCGACCCTGCGTGTCAAGGTAAGTACTCACTCATGGCTGTAGAGCAGGGCTCCAACCTGGAGCTTGCGCGCATGGAAGACCTCTCCAGCGCCCCCGTCGGTACCACGCGCAGCGCCTCGCTGCAGTTGCCGGTGCCACCTCAGGGTGCACTCGTTTTGATGTCTAACCTGCAGTGCGGCAGCGTCATCGTGGGTGGAACCATTTCTGTCAGCACATTCCGCCCCCAGTGAACTGGGCACCAACTGGGCACCAACTGGACACCAACTGTGCGCTAACTCACGCCTGAGCCGGCGTCGTTTGCGATACGACAATCGTTACTGATGGCTATGGAACTACACTTTGTGTGGTTCAATACCATACAACGATTAGATCGCTCACCATGTCGCAACCTGCCGCCCAACCGCAGACCATCGTCGTCATCGACGACAACGAGGTTGTGCTGCAGCAGTTCCGCCGCATCCTCGGCAAGGATCCCGCCCGCCGGGTGCTGACCTTCCACAACCCGACCGAGGCCCTGGAGCACTGCGTCCAGATCGAGCCCGATCTGGTCCTCACCGACTACCAGATGCCCGATCTCGACGGCCTGGAGCTCATCAAGCAGGCTCGCGGCCAGCGCCCCCTGGCGCCCACGCAGTACGTTCTCATCACCGGCAGTGCGCAATCCGAGCTGGAGGTCGTGGCCGCCCGGGCCGGCGCGGCCGAGGTCATCCGCCTGCCGGCCTCGCCCTCGACCATCGTCGACCGGGTCGAAGCCAGGCTCAGCGGCATCGGCGCCTCCTGGGGCGAGGCCAGCGCCTGGCAGTACGCCCGGCCGATGCCGGCGTCGGTGTCCAACGAAGACCTGCAGGCCCTGCGTTGCCTCGAGCGGATGGCCGCCTTCCGCGACGAGGAAACCGGCTACCACACGGTGCGCATGGCCCACTACGCGGCGGTTCTGGCGCAGGCCTGCGGTCAATCGCAGCATTTCCAAAGCCTCATCCTGCTGGCAGCCCCACTTCACGACATCGGCAAGATCGGCATTCCTGAGGCCATCTTGAGGAAATCCGGTCTTCTCGACGAACACGAGTGGGGCCTGATGAAGCAACACCCCATCTTCGGCTACGAAATCCTGCGCGAGCAGGAGGGCGAGGTCTTCGCCGTGGGCGCCGAAGTGGCCCTGCATCACCACGAGCGCTGGGACGGCGGCGGCTACCCCCTGGGCCTGGCGGGCAAGGACATACCGCTGAGCGCACGCATCGTCGCCGTGGCCGATGCCTTCGACGCCCTGACCAGCGAGCGCCGCTACAAGCGCGCCTGGGGCCTGGACACCGTCTTGCAGCACCTCGCCAACGAGGCCGGCCGCCATTTCGACCCCGAGGTCGTGGCCGCGGTCGACCGCAGCCTGGCCAGCCTCATCCGCGTCAAGGTACATTTCGATTCCCTGCCCGCCGAGGCGCCCGTCGAAGAGGCCACCCGCTGGGTGGCCGGCCCCGCCCACGGGCGGGCGACGGCCATTCCGAGTAGTGTTTCGCCGCTGTCCTGATGCAAGCTGCGAACGGCCGCCTCCAGCCCCGTCATGGACCATGCAATGATCCATCTGTAGTCCCCGATCGCTAAGGCTCCATTCCCGGGTCCGCGGCAAGCGCCATTTGCCTGCCGCAAGCGAGATGCATCTCCCGCACAAGCCCGATGGGTGCGCCGCTGGCCCTCGCTGGAATGCCGCCTGTTGTTGAAAGCCGTCCTCACAAGGGCCCAAGCCGAGTCGAAGAAGCCATGAGCACCAGCAAGATCACCGTTTTCACCGTCCCCACCTCCGGCACCGACCTCGCGCTGGTGCTGCCGATCGCCTCTTCGCGCGTCGAGAGGGTCCAGATCGCCGGCACCGACATCATCCTGCTGCTGCGGGGCGGCGAGCAGATGCTGCTCAAGGGGGCGGCCCTGCAGGCGGCGCTCAATCCCGCCTTCAAGATCGTATTCTCCGACCGCGAGGCCGAGGCCTTTGAGCTGATCAACACGGCCGGCGCGGTGCAGTTCACCGAAACCAGCGCCCGATCCTTGGTGGCCAACCTGCCCGACGCCCTGCTCGAAGGCAAGGGCAAGCGGTCTGGCGTCGAGCAGTCGGACGAGGTCGCCGACCCGCGCAACCCCGACCAGAGCGGCAGCGAGTCGGCCCGCCCGGCCCAGGTGCAGGCGCCGGCGGGCATCACCCCGCCCGACCTGGGTGCCGCGTTCAGCCAGGAGGCATCGGCCCTCGACCGGCCGGCGCCGCCCTCGTTCATCATCATCGTCACGCCGGGCTCGGGCAGCAGCTCCGGCACGCCGGGTGAGCCCCCGCCGCCGCGCCCCCCGGCGGACACCATCAGCCTCAGCACCACGGTGCGCAACCTGACCGGGGTCACCTCCTCGGCCATCGAAGGCGGCGGCCTGCGCATCCAGGGCTCAGCGGGCTCGGCCGAGTCGGCCAACGATCTTTCGGCCTCGGCGCAGGTGGCGCCCGAGGTGCTCATCGGCAGCTCGGGCAACGATCTGATCGACGGCGACGGCGGCGGCAACATGGGCAGCGGCTTCGCCCGGCTGCTCACCATCCAGGCCTTGGCACGTGCCGATCTCGCCTTGTCGACCCTGGCCATCTCCGGCTTGCCCAGCGACTTCGAGGTCGTGGGCGCCGTGCGCAGCGGCTCCAGCTGGCTGGTCACGCTGCCGCCGGATCTGGCCGAGCGTGGCAACACCGTCTCGCTGCTGCTCAAGTACCCGGTGGCTCCGGACGGCGTGCCCTTCACGGAGACCGCGTTTGATCTGCGCATCACCGCCACCGGCTTGCTCGAAGGCAAGGAGATCACCGGCTCCACGTCCGTCCCCGCCGTGCTGCGGGACGTGCGCTCCTCGGCAGACATGGACTACTCGGTCGCGGGCAAGAACGGCGTCGTGTTCGCCGCCTTCGGCCTGGGCGACGACATCCGCGCCGGTGCCGGCAACGACACCATCAAGGCCCTGGTCGGGCACGACCGGGTTCTGGCCGGCGACGGCGACGACATCATCGACGGCGGCGCCGGCGACGACATCATCGAGGGCGGCGCCGGGGCCGACAGCATCACCGGCGGCACCGGTGTCGACACCGCGGTCTATGCATCGTCTGACGCCGCGGTCGACATCGACCTTCTGGCCGGAACGGCCAGCGGAGGCGAGGCCACCGGCGACACGCTCACCAGCATCGAGAACCTCCAAGGCTCCGCCTACGCGGACCGCCTGGCAGGCACCGCAACGGCCAACCACCTGCAGGGCGGCGAGGGCAACGACTGGTTGATCGGCCGCGGCGGCGCCGACCGCCTGGACGGTGGCGGCGGCACCGACACGGCCGACTACGCCGGCTCCGACGGCGGCGTCACGGTCAACCTGGCCGCCGGCACCGGCAGCGGCGGCGATGCCGAAGGTGACCTGCTCAGCGGCATCGAGAACCTCGTCGGCAGCGCCTTCAACGACGTGCTCACGGGCTCGGCGGTGGCCAACACGCTCGACGGTGCCGCCGGCAACGACACCCTGCAAGGCGGCGCGGGCGCCGACGTGCTCAAGGGCGGCGCCGGCACCGACGTGGCCAGCTACAGCGCCTCGGCGCTCGGCGTCGTGGTCAGCCTGCAGTCCGGCCGCGGCTCGGCGGGCGACGCGTCGGGCGACCTGCTGCAGGACATCGAGAACCTGATCGGTTCTCGCGAGGCCGACGAGCTCGTCGGCGACGATCTGGCGAACCGGCTTGACGGCGGGCTCGGCGACGACCTGCTCGAGGGCGGCGCCGGTGCCGACGAGCTCGTCGGCGGCGATGGCAGTGATGCAGCCGGCTACGCGCACGCGCTCACCGCCCTCACCGTGAGCCTGGCGGACACCAGCCTGAACACCGGCGATGCCGTCGGCGACACCTACAGCGGCATCGAGAACCTCGAAGGCTCCGAGTTCGACGACACGCTGCTGGGCGACGCCGCCGACAACACCCTGTGGGGCAACCCGGGCAACGACCAGCTCTCGGGTGCTGCGGGCGCCGACGTGCTGCTCGGTGGCGCCGGCAGCGACCAGCTCGACGGCGGCGACGGCGTCGACACCGCATCGTATGCGGGCTCCACTCAAGGGGTCGCGGTCAGCCTCGTGGCCGGCGCAGCCGGCCAGGGCGGAGACGCCGAAGGCGACATCCTGGAGCGCATCGAGAACCTGCTCGGTTCGCGCTTCAGCGACCGGCTGCTCGGCGATGCCGCCGCCAACCGCCTCGACGGCGGGCGCGGCAGCGACACGCTGATCGGCGGCGCCGGTGCCGACCAGCTCATCGGCGGCGACGGCAGCGACACCATCGACTACTCCGGCAGCGCCGCCGTCACGATCAACCTGGGCGCCTCCACCGCCTCAGGGGGTGACGCCCAGGGCGACACCTTCGAGTCCATCGAGAACGTCGTGGGCAGCAGCGGGGCCGACTCCATCATCGGGGATGGCTCGGCCAACACCCTGGACGGGGGTGCCGGCGCCGACACGCTCGAAGGCCTGGTCGGCAACGACACGCTGCTCGGCGGCGACGGCGACGACACCCTCGATGGCGGCTCCGGGGGCGACACGCTCCAAGGCGGTGCCGGCATGGACCGCGTCAGCTACGCGGGCTCGGCATCCGGCGTGATCGCCAACTTGAGCACCGGTGTGGGCGCCGGCGGCGACGCCGAAGGAGACGTGCTCGCCGGCATCGAGAACATCACCGGCAGCGCCTTCGACGACACCTTGACCGGCGATGACGGCAACAACCTGCTCGTCGGCGGCAACGGCAACGACGTGCTCGAGGGCCGGCAGGGCGCCGACGTGCTCGAAGGCGGCGCAGGCAACGACAGCGCCAGCTATGCCGCTGCACAGGCGGGCGTGAACGCGTCCATGTCCGTCTCGGGCGCCAACACCGGCGAGGCCGCCGGCGACGTCTACGTGTCGATCGAAGGCCTCATCGGCTCCAAGTTCGATGACACTCTGGCCGGCGACGCGGCGGCCAACACGCTCGAGGGCGGGGCCGGCGACGACACCCTGGCCGGCATGGCCGGCGCCGACGTGCTGCGCGGTGATGCCGGGCTGGACACGGCCAGCTATTTCGCATCGGATGCCGCGGTCGCGATCAATTTGCGCACCGGCACGGCGACCGGCGGGCATGCCCAGGGTGACACGTTCCAGGACATCGAAAACCTTCGGGGCTCCCAGTTCGCCGACACGCTGACGGGCGACAACGGCGACAACACCCTGGCCGGCGATGCCGGCGACGACCTTCTGGTGGGCGGTCTGGGTGCCGACAAGCTGCAGGGGGGTACGGGCTCCGACACCGCCAGCTACGCCGACGCGCTGGGTGCGGTGGTGGCCCGGCTTGACGACGCGAGCGCCGACGACGGCGACACCTTCGACAGCATCGAGAACCTCATCGGCTCCAGCTTTGCCGACGAACTGGCCGGTGACGCCGGCGACAACCAGCTCGAAGGCGGCGAGGGCGACGACATCCTCGTGGGCGGCGGCGGGGCCGACCGCCTGCGGGGCGGCAGCGGCACCGACACCGCGTCCTATTCATCGTCCACCGCGGGCGTCACGGCCAGCCTCGAGGCGGTGGCCGACAACACCGGCGATGCCGGAGGCGACATTTTCGACTCGATCGAGAACCTCGCCGGGTCCAGCCATGCCGACCGCCTCGTGGGCAGCAGCAGTGGCAACCGGCTGGAGGGTGGCGCGGGCGCCGACACCCTGGTGGGCGGTGGCGGCGCCGACACCCTGATCGGCGGCGCAGGCAGCGACACCGCGGATTACGCCGCATCGGCGAGTGCGGTCACGGTGAACCTCACCACCGGCCGCGGGTCGGGCGGCGACGCCCAGGGCGACACGCTGGCCGGCATCGAGAACCTCGTCGGCTCGACCGCGGGCGACACGCTCATCGGCAGCTCCACCGGCAACCGCCTGGAGGGCGGCGAGGGCGACGACCTGCTCGACGGACGCGGCGGCGCCGACGCCTTGCTGGGCGGTCTTGGTGACGACACCTATGTCGTCGACGACTCGCAGGACACCGTCACCGAGCAGTCCGGCCAGGGCACCGACCTCGTCCAGGCCAGTGCCAGCTACACCCTGGGGGACCACACCGAGAACCTGGAGCTGCTGGCCGGCGCGGGCGAGCTCTCAGGCACCGGCAACAGCGGGGCCAACGTGATCACGGGCAATGAGTCGGCCAACCTGCTGGACGGCGGTGCCGGCGCCGACACCCTGATCGGTGGCGAAGGCAACGACACCTACGTCGTCGACAACGAATCCGACAAGGTGACCGAGTTCGCCGACGCGGGCCGCGACACCGTCTGGGCCTCGATCAACTGGACGCTGGGTGCCCAGCTCGAGGACCTCACGCTCACCGGCCACCAGGAGATCAACGCCACGGGCAACTCGCTGGCCAACCTCCTCATCGGCAACAGTGCCGCCAACACCCTGGACGGCGGCACGGGCGTCGACCGCATGGAAGGCGGCGGCGGCGACGACGTCTACGTGGTCGATCAAGCGGGCGAGCAGGTGATCGAAGGCTTCGGTGCGGGCACCGACCGCGTGAACGCGTCGGTGAGCTTCACGCTGGGCAACAACGTCGAAAACCTCGAGCTGCTCGGCACGGCCCCGATCTCCGGCACCGGCAACGCCCTGGCCAATTGGCTCATCGGCAACGAAGCCGACAACACGCTCGATGGCGCGGCGGGTGCCGACACCCTGGCCGGCGGCCTGGGCAACGACATCTACATCGTCGACGACCTCGGCGACGCGGTCACCGAAGCGGCCGAACAGGGCCTCGACACCGTGCGCGCCAGCGTGAGCGTTGCCGTCCTCGCCGCCGGAGTCGAGGATCTCGTCCTCACCGGCACCGCCCTCAACGGCACCGGCAACGCCTTGAACAACCGCATCAGCGTGGAGGGCGAGGCCCGCAACAACGTGCTCAACGGCGGCGCCGGCGCCGACACGATGGAAGGCGGCGACGGCAGCGACACCTATTTTGTCGACAACACCGGCGATCGGGTCGTCGAGGCCGCCGACGGGCAAGGCACTGACGCGGTGTTTGCCTCGGTGAGCCACACGCTCGATGCCAACGTCGAGAACCTCACGCTCACGGGCACGGCCGCCATCGATGGCACCGGCAACGACGCCGACAACACCATCTTCGGCACGGCCGGCAAAAACATCCTTGACGGCAAGGGTGGCGCGGACTCCCTCATCGGTGGAGCCGGCGACGACACCTACCGGGTCGACAACGAAGACGACCTCGTCACCGAGGTTGACGATGAGAGCCAGGGCAAAGACACGGTGGAGAGCGCCATCTCCTATACCCTGACGGACGGCCTGGAGGTGCTGCGCCTGACGGGCGCCGGCAACCTGGAGGGAACCGGCAACGGCGGCAACAACGAGCTGTTTGGCAACGACGGCAACAACCGGCTCGACGGCGACGCTGGCGCCGACACGATGGACGGCGGCGCGGGCAACGACATCTACGTCGTCGACAGCGAGGGCGACGACGTCATCGAGAAACCCAATCGCGGCTCTGACACCGTGCGCGCGTGGCTGACCCACACCCTCGCGGACAACGTGGAGCGGCTCGAGCTCCAGGGCAGCGACAACCTGTCCGGCACGGGCAATGGCCTGTCCAACGTCATCGTCGGCAACCAGGGCAACAACACGCTCGACGGCGGCGGCGGCTCCGGCGACACGCTCATCGGCGGCGCCGGTGACGACACCTACATCGTGCGCACGGCCAGCACCACGCTGATCGAAGAGGAGGGCAAGGGCGTCGACACCGTGCTCTCGGAGGTCACCTGGACCTTGGGTGTCACTTTCGAGGTGCTGGAGCTCACCGGCACGCTCGCCATCGACGGCATCGGCAACGGCGGCAGCAACGTGCTCAGGGGCAACGACGCCGCCAACGTGCTCAACGGCCTGGGTGGCAATGACGTCATGACCGGGCGCGGCGGCGACGACACCTACGTGGTCGACACCCTCGGCGACTCCATCACCGAGCTGGGCGGCGGCGGCTCCGACACCGTGGAGGCCTCGCTCAGCTGGACGCTGGGCATCGGCAGCAATCTCGAGAACCTCCGGCTCACCGGCACCGGCGAATTCAACGCCACCGGCAACGAGCTGAACAACTCGCTCTGGGGCAACAGCAGCGACAACCTCCTCGACGGCCTCACGGGCACCGACCGTATGGAAGGCGGGGGCGGCAACGACACCTACGTCGTGGATGACACGGGCGACACCGTCGTCGAGGCTTTCCAGGGCGGGGACTTCGACCGCGTGAACGCGTCGGCGAGCTTCACGCTGTCGGCCGAGGTCGAAATTCTCGAGCTGCTGGGCTCGGCCAACCTGTCGGGCACCGGCAACAACCTGGCCAACACCATCTTCGGCAACAACGGCAACAACACGCTCGACGGCGGCAGCGGCGTCGACACCCTGCTGGGCGGCGCCGGCAACGACACCTACATCGTCGACGAATCGGCGGACAACACCGTCGAAACCAACACCACCGACCGCGACCGCGTGATCGCCAGCGCCAGCTACACGCTGCGCGCGCTGGTGGAAGACCTGCAGCTCAGCGGCACCGGCAAAATCAACGGCTTCGGCAACGAGCTGGACAACGTCATCATCGGCAACGTCGGCGACAACGTGCTCGATGGCGGCCTGGGCAATGACACGCTCAGGGGCGGCATGGGCAACGACACCTACGTCGTCGACGTCGCGGCCGACATCATCGAGGAGTTCGATGGCGAAGGCATCGACACGGTGTTGGCCAGCAGCAGCTACACGCTGACGGGCAGCCTGGAGAACCTCACGCTGCAGGGCACCGGCAACTTCACGGCCACAGGCAGCGCCGCGGACAACGTCATCAACGGCAACGCGGGCAACAACATCATCATCGGCGGCGCAGGCGTCGACGTGATGTCCGGCGGCGACGGCGACGACCAGTATTACGTCGACGACTCGAACGACCGCGCGGTGGAAGCCTCGCTGGGCGGCGGCAACGATGTCGTCTTCAGCAGCGCGAGCTTCACGCTCGAGCCCTTCATCGAGCGCCTCGAACTCCAGGGCCTCGATTCCATCAACGGCACGGGCAACGCCATTGCCAACACCCTCATCGGCACCAGCGGCAGCAACATCCTCGACGGGCGGGGCGGGGCCGACGTGATGACCGGCGGCCTGGGTGACGACATCTATGTGGTGGACGATGCCGGCGACCAGACCCAGGAAAACCCCCTGGAGGGCAGCGACACGGTGCGGGCCACCATCAACTGGACGCTGGGCATCAACCTTGAGAACCTGCAGCTCATGGAGGACGCCGGCCCCATCAGCGGCACGGGCCATGCCGGTGCCAACGAGATCACCGGCAACTCGCAGGCCAACGTGCTGTTTGGCGCTGGCGGGGCCGACAGTTTCGTGGCGGGCGGCGGCAACGACCGCATCATCCTGGTGGACAACGCCTACAGCCTGGCCAATGGCGGCGCCGGCAGCGACACGCTGGTGCTCGACCGTTCCGGCCTGAACTCGCTGACGCAGCTCGTGAACAAGGCCAGCGCCATCGAGCGGCTGGACTTTGCCAGCTTCACGCTCGAGGGCCTGGCGCCGGCCGCCCATGCCAACAGCTTCCGCATCGACGCCACCGCGCTCAACAGCCCGGGCCTGCTGGGTGCCGAAGGGGCCGGCCGGCTGGAGGTGGTGGGCGACGGCCCGTCGGACGGCCTGGGGGGCGACGTCCTGCTGCTCAGCGCCACCGAGTTCAGCAACCTGTTCACCAACGGTGCGCCCTCGGTGGTGATGTCCGACGGCAGCGCCGGCCGGCTGTTTGCGTCGGTGGTCGAGTCCCAGCACGACCTGGTGGTTGGCGCCAACGTCAAGGTGCTGGCCGACCCGAACGAGCTGGCGTCCGGCTGGGGCGTCAACTACACCGGCGCGCGGCTGCTGCCCGACAGTTTTGGCGGCCTGCGCACCTGGCTGGATGCCACGGACCTGGACGGCGACGGCACTGCCGAGTTCGCCGGCGAGGCGGGGCTGCCGCAGTCGGGCCCGCTGTTCGTCTCAAACTGGGCCGACAAAAGCGGCAACGGCGTCAACTTCACGGCGCTGAACGGTGCCAGCTGGCGGCCCACCTGGCAGGCCGCCGGCGTCACCGGGCAGGCCGCGGTGCGTTTCGACGGCACCGATCAACTTGTGTCTTCGCTCACGCTGCCCAATCACAGCTACACGGTCTTTGCCGTGGGGCAGCTCACGGACATCTCGGGTGCCAGGCTGGCCCAGCGGCTGGTCACCTCCCGGGACTCGAGTTGGGCTTTGGGCTGGTCGAACGGTCTCCAGGACGTTGCAACGGGCGGCGCCAGCTGGATCGCGTACGCAAGCCCCCCCGTGGCCCCCGTCTACAACACCGCGCTGTCATACGCCGTGGTCTCGTTCGGGCCCAGTACGGCGGCCTACCGCGACGGCACGGCGTTGAACTACTACAGCACCCCGTCGGACATCACGAGCTATAACGCAGGTGGCGGCAACCTCGGAACCCTCGCGCTGGGCGCGCAGGGCACGGGAAGCGCGGCCAGTCGCGGGGAGCTGTCGGAAGTGCTGGTCTTTGACCGCGCCCTGGTGGCCGCCGAACGCCTGGTGGTCGAGGCCTACCTGCGCAGCAAGTGGGTCACACCCACGCCGGATCTCACCATCGACCCGGTGCTGGGCGCGGTGGGCTTCGACCCGACCTGGTACGACGCGCCGCTCGTCTTTGGCGATGGCAGCGCCAACAAAGACGACACGCTCACCGCCGACTACGGCTCAGCCCCTGTGCGTGGCGCCGGCAGGCTCGATCTGCTGCTGCTGGGCGGTGCCGGCAACGACACGCTGACCGGCGGCGACCGCAACGACGGCCTCTTTGGCCACACGGGCAACGACACCCTCGCCGGCGGCGCCGGCACCAACTACCTGGCGGGCGGCGTGGGGGACGACACCTACATCGTCAGCTCCCTCACCGACACGGTCTTCGAAGCCGCCGGTGCCGGCACCGACCTGGTGCAGGCCGAGGTCAGCTACTACCTCGCCAAGAACGTCGAGAACCTCACGCTCACGGGCACGGCGGCGCTCGATGGCGCGGGCAACGACGGGGCCAACACCATCACCGGCAACAGCGCGGCCAACCGGCTGGTGGGGGCGGGCGGCGATGACACCCTCATCGGCGGTGGCGGCAACGACATCTTGGACGGCAGCACCGGCACCGACACGATGATCGGCGGAACGGGCGATGACATCTACATTCTGGACGAAACCGGCGAAGCCGGCTTGGTGCAGGAGCTTGCCGATGAAGGCACCGACGAGGTGATGACCACCGCCTCCCTGCCCTCCCTGCCGGCCAATGTCGAGAACGCCCGCGCCATCGGCCTCACGCCGACGACACTCACCGGCAACGATCTCGCCAACGTCCTGACGGGTGGCGCCCTGGGGTCTTCCCTGGACGTTGCGCATACCCTGGTCGGCATGGGCGGAAACGACACCTACAACTTCGACAACCGAAACGCGATCCACACCGTGGTTGAGGCTGCCGGTGGCGGCGTAGATACCGTGGTCCTGCAGAACCATGATGCGGTCAGCACCTATGTGCTGCCTGACAACGTGGAAAACGTGGACATCCGAAACACCTACCGGTGGAGCGCCACCGGCAATGGCTTGGACAACCTGCTGATGGGTGGCGGGTCGCAATCCCACCATTACTACAACGGGTTGCCCAGCAGGCTCGAAGGCAAGGCGGGCGACGACACCTACGTTGTTCGCAACGTATACACCCGCTTGCTGGAGATCGCCGGCGAGGGCACGGATACGGTTGAGTCCAACTTCAGCCACCGCCTGTTGCCCAACTTTGAAAATCTGACCCTGGTGGCGAATGCCCAGAACCCGGACACCGCCGGCCTCAAGGCCTGGGGCAACGCCGCCAACAACACCTTGACGGGCAACGGGTTCAGCAACTGGCTCGACGGTGCCGGCGGCACCGACACGCTCGTGGGCGGTGCAGGCAATGACAACTACGTCATCGACGACAGCACCGACACCATCACCGAAACCGCCACCGGTGGCCGGGACACCATCAACACCGGCCTGGCCACGCTCGACCTCAACGCCGCGCAGTACGCCAACGTGGAGAACCTGGTGTTCACGGGCAGCGGGGGCGCCACCGGCATCGGCAGCGCGGCCGACAACCTGCTGGCCGGCACCACGGGCAACGACACGCTCAGCGGCAACGCCGGCAACGATGTGCTCTACGGCGGCGGCGGCGCCGACACCCTGGCGGGCGGCGACGGCAACGACCAGTTGAGCTCGGGCTTCCGCCCCCTGCCCGAACGGACCTGGATGGAAGGCGTGCCGACAGCCGGGCTGCGCATGGAGACCTACACCACCACGCTGAGCACGGTGGCGGCATTTGTGGGCACGCACACCAACGGCCTGAGCCTGAGCTACGGCTCCGATGTGCCCCCGGTGGCCGGCGCGCCCGCCAACGGTTACCGTCTGCAGCTCGTCGGCGACCTCAACGTGACCACCGCCGGGTGGTACACCTTCCGCAGCACGTCCACGGCCCTGGTCCTCACGATCGACGCGCAGCAGGTGATCAACTACGACGCTGCGGGCCTCGGCACGCGGCAGACCGCCGTCTCATTGCCGGTGTGGCTGGAGGCCGGCCTGGTGCCGATCACGGTGAGGGTGACCGACCCAACCACGGCAACCACCGTCGCTACCGAGCTGGATGTGCGCTGGCAGCGCAGCGACACCTATGACCTGGCCCTGGCCAACACCACCTTCTCGGTCATCCCCACCAACCTCTTCAGCCACGGCCAGGCGACGCCCTCCGACACCACCGGCGACACGCTGCAAGGCGGGGCCGGCGACGACTACCTGGAGGGCGCGGGCGGCACGGACACCCTCGTGGGCGGCACGGGCAACGACACCTACGTGGTGCAGTCCAACGCCGACATCGTCACGGAGCTGGCCGGCGACAGCGAAGGCACGGCCGACACGCTGATGGCCACCACCGGCCTGAACCTCTCTCTGGAGAACTACGCCAACGTCGAGAACCTCACGCTCATCGGCAGCGGCGCGCAGAACGGCAGCGGCAACGCCGGCGCCAACACGATCATCGGCACCCCGGCGGCCAACGTGATCAGCGGCCAGGGCGGCAACGACAGCTTGCTCGGCAACGGCGGGATCGACACGCTCAACGGCGGCGAGGGCCAGGACGTGCTGGAGGCCGCCAGCGGCAGCACGCTCAATGGCGACGCGGGTGACGACACCTTGCGCGTGCTCGACCCCTGGACCCCCGATCAGCTGGGTGCCGGCCGCCTGTCGGTGTGGCTGGACGCCGCCGACCTGGACGGTGACGGCATCCGCGAGGGCCTGGCCGAAGCCGGGCTCAACGGCAACCTGATCACGGTCTGGCGCGACAAGAGCGGCAACGGCCGCCACGGCGAGGTCTACGGCGAGCAGCAGTCACCGACGCTGGTGCAGGGGGGCCTCAACGGCTTGCCTTCGGTCACCTACGACGGCGTGGACGACTACATCGCCGTGCCGGGGGTGCCGTCGGCCAGCAGCCTGACCCAGAGCCTGTACTGGGTGCAGAACACCACCGACACCACCTACGCGTTCGGCACGAATGGCAACACCAATGTCTCCACGAGCACCCATATGCTGCTCGCCACCGCTGGGTCGACCAACGACACCCTGGTGACGGCGTCCGGCTACGGCAGCCTGACGGCCAACGCGTTCTGGCAAAACGGCGGGGTGGCGGCGTGGTCCACCCGCGGTGACGTGCACGCGGCGCTCAACAACATCACCGCCACGGTGGGGGTGGTGAACCAGGCGTTTAACTTCCACGGCGGCCTCCAGTTCGGGCACGTCAGCACGTCGAACTGGTGGCTCGGCCAGACCAACACGCAGAGCTCGTGGACCTTCGGTGGCCAGATCCCCGAGGTGCTGGTGGTGAGCGGCTTGTTGGGCACCACCGAACGCCAGTTCGTGGAAGGCTACCTGGCCTGGAAGTGGGGCAGCCAGGCGCTGCTGCCAGCGGACCACCCCTACCGCAATGCGGCGCCGCAGCTCGCTGCCACCACCCTGGGCGCCACGCTCAACGGCGGTGATGGCAACGACACCCTGACCGGCGGCATGAATGGCGACACGCTCAATGGCGGCACCGGGGCCGACACCATGGCGGGCGGCGCCGGCAACGACACCTACGTGGTGGACGATGCGGGCGACTCGCTGACCGAAGCCGCCGACGCCGGCATCGACACGGTGCAAAGCAGCATCGGCCACACGCTGGGCAACCACGTGGAGAACCTGGTGCTCACCGGCAGCGCCAACCTCAATGGCACCGGCAACGCGGCCGACAACAGCCTCACCGGCAACACCGGGGCCAACCTGCTGCAGGGCCTGGGCGGCAACGACACGCTCAACGGCGGCGCGGGTGCCGACCAGATGGAAGGCGGCACCGGCAACGACACCTACGTGGTGGACAACCCCCTCGACCAGGTGGTGGAGCCATCCGGCGCCGACGGCGGCCTTGACCTGGTGCAGGCCGCCATCAGCTACACGCTGCCCGGCCTGGTGGAGAACCTCACGCTCACCGGCACGGCGGCCAACGGCACGGGCAACGAGCTGGCCAACACCATCGTGGGCAACGCCGCCGCCAACGTGCTCGACGGCCTCGGCGGCGCCGACACGATGCGCGGCATGGGCGGTGACGACACCTACTGGGTGGACGGCACCGGCGACGTCGTCGACGAGACCAGCGGCGGGGTCGATCAAGGCGGCAACGACCAGGTGCGCAGCAGTGTCAGCTACACCCTGCCCAGCTTCGTGGAGCGCCTGGTGCTGACCGGCGGCGCCAGCAACAACGCCACCGGCAACGCCACGGCCAACGTGCTGGAGGGCAACGACGGCGACAACCAGCTCAACGGGCTCGGCGGCGCCGACACGATGACCGGCGGCCTTGGCAACGACACGTATTTCGTGGACGACACGCTGGACGTGGTGACCGAGCTGGCCGGCGCCGGCCAGGGCAGCAGCGACCTCGTGGTGGCCTCGGTGAGCCACACGCTCAGCAACAACGTCGAGCGGCTGCAGCTCGTCGCCGGCACGGCGCCGCTCAACGCCACCGGCAACGGGCTGGACAACCTCATCTCCGGCAACGATGGCGACAACGTGATCGACGGCGGCGGCGGGGCCGACACCATGACCGGCCTGGGCGGCAACGACACCTATGTGGTGAACGACCTGAACGACGTCATCGTCGAGGCCGACAATCAGGGCATCGACACCGTGCAGAGCACGATCAGCTACTCGCTGGAGCTGCTCCCGAACCTGGAGAACCTCACGCTGCTGGGCAGCGGCAACCTCACCGCCTTCGGCAACGCGCAGAACAACGTGCTGACGGGCAACAGCGGCAGCAACACCCTCAACGGCAAGGAGGGGGCCGACCAGATGGCGGGCGGCGCGGGCGACGACATCTACGTCGTCGACAACGGCGGCGACCAGGTGTTCGAGGCCTCGGGCGCCGGCACCGATGTGGTGAGCGCCTCGGTGAACTTCACCCTGTCGGACAACGTGGAGAACCTCACGCTGGCGGGCAGCGCACCGCTCGATGGCACCGGCAACGCCTTGAACAACGTCATCGTGGGCAACGGGGGCAACAACCAGATCAATGGCGGCGGTGGCAACGACACCCTGGTGAGCGCCGGCGGTGTGGACACGCTGAACGGCGGCGTGGGTGACGACATGCTGGAGTTCGGCGCCGCAGCCGACATCGGCCTGGCCGACGGCGGCTCGGGCACGGACACGCTGGACCTGGGCACCGTGGGCGGCGCCCTCGACCTGGGCACGTTGGCGGGCCGGGTGGACAACATCGAGGCGCTGGACGTGCGCGACGGCGCCAACTCCAGCATCAGCGTTGACGCGAACGCCATCGTCGGCATGACCGACAGCGACGCCGTGCTCAAGCTGTCCTTGGACTCGGGTGACACGCTGACCATCAACTCGCCCTTCGTCATCGGCAGCAGCGGCGTGGACGCCAACACCGGCCAGACCTACACCGAGTACCTGCTGTTCACGGGCTCGGTGCAGACGGCCACGCTGAACGTGTACCTGCCGCCGCCGCCTGACAATGTCTGATGTGACGGCCCGGGCCCGAGCCCGTGAGGAAAATTGACGATGATGTCATCGCTGCTGCTGTTCGCCCGTGCCAACCGGCGCCACCTGGCCGAGCTCCTGCTCGCCAGTGCGCTGGTGAACGTCTTTGTGCTGGCGGTGCCCTTGTTCACGATGCTGGTCTACGACAAGGCCATCGGCAACGAGATGCACGAAACCCTCTGGGCCTTGGCCGCCGGCATGGTGGTGCTGGTGGCGCTGGAGGGGCTGTTGCGCTACTCGCGCGTGCTGCTGGTGGAGCACGGCAGCAGCCGATGGGACGTGCACCTCGATCAGCGGCTGCTGCGCGGCCTGCTGCGCGTGCCCACGAGCAAAGACCTGCCGGTGGGCATGGTGGTGTCGCGCTACCGCGAGCTGATGGCCACACGCGACTTCTTGAGCGCACAGTTCCTGCTGCCCCTGGCCGATGTGCCCTTCATGGTGCTCTTCCTGGCCGTGGTGGCCCTGGTGGCGGGGCCGCTGGTGTGGATCCCGCTGGGCTTTGGCGTGGGCCTGCTGATCCTGACGGCGCTGCTGCACAGCATGAGCCTGCGCCGCCAGATCGACTCCACCCGGGCCCAGAGCGAGAAGGTCACCGGCATGGTGGAGATGCTGCTGTCGCGCGAGAGCCTGGCCCGGCCCGAGGCCGCGGAATCGGCGCTCAGGCGGCTGCAGACGCCCTCGATGACGGGCGCACGCGCGGCCGCCAAGGCCCGCTTCTGGAGCCAGGTTTCCACGCAAGCCATGCCCATGGGCATGACGATGACGACCGTGGTCCTGCTCGTGGCCGGCGTCTACCGCGTGGAGGCGCAGGCGCTGACGGTGGGCGGGCTGATCTCGGCCAGCCTGCTGAGCGGGCGGATCGTCGGCATCTTCTGCTCGATCGTTCCCATCGTCACGCGCTGGAAGGAGTTCTCGAAGGCGCTCGCCGACCTCCAGGAGTGGCTGACGGTGTCCACCGAGGTGCCGGCGGTGCCGCTGCAGGACGAGCACCTGAACACGGCCGGCGCGGTGCTCGTGGACACGAGCCTGAGCTACCCGGGGCGGGGCGAGCCGGCGCTGCGCAAGCTGAACCTGCAGATCCGGGCCGGCGAGCTGACGGTGGTGGTGGGGGCCTCGGGCTCGGGCAAGTCGTCACTGCTGCGCCTGCTGGCCGGGCATGCCGCGCACGCCGAAGGGCGGCTGGCTGTTGGCGGCCATTTGATCGCCACCGACGCCGACCGGCGCTGGCTGGCCGAGCGGACAGCCTTCAAGCCGCAGGACGCCGTCTTCATGCCGGGCCGGCTGGCCGATGTGGTGGCGGGTGGCCGCAGCAACGTCACGCAAGAAGAAGTGGAGCGGGCGCTGACGCGGGCCGGGCTGGGCCCGGCGCTGCAGCGCGGCGTGCTCGGGCTCAACTCGCGCATCGGGCTGAACGGCCAGAGCCTTTCGGGCGGCCAGCGGCAGATGGTGGCCTTGGCGCGCACCTTCTTGCAGGACGCCGAGCTGATGGTGCTGGACGAGCCCACATCCGGGCTGGACCGCCAGGCGCAGGACCAGGTGCTGCAGACCCTGAAGAGCATGAAGACCGGCCGCTGCCTCGTGGTGACGACCCATGCCACCGAGTTGATGCAGATCGCTGACCGCGTGCTGGTGCTCGATGCCGGCCAATTGGCAGCCGATGCGCCACCGGGAAAACTGCTGGGCAAGCCTTCGGTGGCCCAGACCGACAATCGAGTGGCGGACCTGGCCGGTCCGTCGCCAGACAAACAAGCAGCGGCGCAATGATCGGTGCCCAGACGTTCACCATGAGCAAAATAAAATCCATCCCACACCTCGCCATCCTGGCGGCCATCGCCAGCCTGTACGGCTTGCACGGCCTGGCCGGGGCCCAGACCCCCCCCGAGCCGGCACCCGGCGCCGAGGCGGCCACCCCGGCGGCCCCGCGCCCGGCACCCGGCGCTGAGGAGGCCACCCCGGCGGCCCCACCCCCGGCGGCCGGCGCCGAGGCGGCCACCCCGGCGGCCACCCCGGAGGCCACCCCGGCGGCCCCTCGCCCGGCGGCCGGCCCCGAAAGGCAGCCGCGCCTGAACACCCTGCCGGCCCTGCTGGGCGTGCCGAGCGTGCTGCCGGCGGACGACACGGCCGCGGGCAAGGGGGAGGTGGGCGTGCCCATGACCCTGATCGACGCCGTTCGCCTGGGCCTGGACCACAGCCTGGAGGTCGAAGCCGGCGAGTTTCGCTACGAGAGCTTCAACCAGACCCGCCGCGCCGCGCGCGGCGCCCTGCTGCCGAAGCTCGACTTGCGCGTGGGCAGCGGCGTGGGCCGGCTGGAGACCGGCGACCCGCGGCAGAGCCTGGACCGCCTTGACAGCGCCCTCACCCTGAAGCAGCCGGTGTGGGACACGCCCGCCCGCAAGGAATGGCAGCGCCAGAAGGTGCTCACCAGCTCGGCCGCCATCCAGCTCGACGGCACGCGCTCGTCAACCGCGCTGGAGGTGTCGGGCGCCTACCTGCAGGTGCTGCAGACCCGGCTGGCCACCGAACTGAGCCAGGGCTACGAAAAGCTGCTGATCGACCTGCTGGCCTACATCGACGCGCGCACGGCGGCCGGCGCCGCCAGCAAGGCCGATCAGGACCGCGTGAAGGCGCGGGTGGCCAACGCGCGGGCCAGCATCGCCGACGCCAAGGCGGTGGGGCGGGTGGCGCAACTCAACCTGCGGCGGCTGATCGGCGACGAGGCCAAGTCCATGGTCTTCGTGCTGCCGACCGGGCTGCGCGTGCCGGCCGAGGCCACGGCCGCCCGCGAGGTGGCGCGCGAGCGCAACCACGACCTGCTGGCCTCGGCCAAGGAGATCGATGCCATCCGCCTGGAGGTCGAGGGCAGCCGCGGGCGCTTCGAGCCGCGCGCCGAGCTCGAGATGTCGGTCACCAAGACGCGCAACATCAGCGGCTCGCCCGCGGTCGTGCAGGATGCCAAGCTGATGTTCATGGTGACGGTGCCCCTGCTCAACGGCGGCACCGACCAGGCCCAGATGCGCGGCGCGGCAGCGCGCCTGAGCGAACAGACGGCGCGGGCCGCGAACGTGGAGCGCAAGCTCGCACAGGAGCTCGAGGCCGGCTACGTCAACCTCGAGGCCTTCGACCAGCGCTTTGCCGCGGCGCGCGACGAGCTGACCGCCAACGCCGCCGTCGTCAAGGCCTTCCAGGAGCAGATGACCGGTGCCAACCGCACGCTGCTCGACGTGCTGGATGCCTATCAGCGCTTCCACCAGTCCAAGCTCGACATCCTGCAGCTGGCGGTGGGCGAGACCCAGACCCAGCTCCGCATCGCCCACCTGACCGGCCTGCTGCTGGAAGGGCTGGCCGAGAGCGCGCCCCCCCCGCGCTGAGGAGACCCGCATGGCAAAGAGCTCCAATCACACCGGCGAGTACTGGCCGGGCATGGTGGACGCACTGACGAACGTCGTCATTGCGATGATCTTCGTGGTGGTGGTGCTGGCCATCGCCCTGTCGTTCTCGGCCCAGCTGGCCGCCAAGCGCATGGCCGAGAAGATGGTCCGCGAGCAGCGGGCGGCCGAGCTGGTGGCGCCCCTGCCCGCCGTCGCGGCGGCGCTGGCCAACCAGCAGGTGGTGGTGGGCGCGCCGTCGGTCGGGACCGTGACGACGCGCATCGCCGTCACGGGCCCCAAGCCCGACTCGGCCGGCGGTACGCTCACGCAGAGCAGCGCCCGGCTGATCCTGGACTTTGCGGATGAAGCCGTCACGCTCGATGACGCGGCCAAGAAGCGTCTGCTGGCGGCCCTGGCCGCGGAGCCCGAAGCCGTCCGCAACGGCCGCATCCAGCTGGTGGCCCAGGGCCCGGGCATGCAGCTCAGCGAGAACCAGCGCGTGGCCTACCTCCGCGTCATGGCGGTGCGCAACCTGCTCATCGAGCAGGGGCGCCGGGCCGACACCATCGGGGTTCGCATCGACACCGCCCGCGAGACCAACTCCGCGATAGTGAGCCTGTCGTTCGAAGGCGCGGAGCGGCGATGACAACGGCAGCGCTGACTCCCACCAAGCCGGCACCGCTCGAGGTGCTGATGAGCACCATGGAGGGCCCGCTCGGCGAGGGCCGTCGCCTGCGCCGGCCCCGCTGGTACCTGTACTTGGCGCTCGTCTTCCTGGCGGCGCTCATCGGCTGGATGGCGGTGGCCCAGGTCGACCAGGTGGTGCGCACCCAGGGGCGGCTCATCCCGGGCAGCAAGCCGCAGCTGGTGCAGCACCTGGAAGGCGGCATCGTCTCCAAGGTCCATGTCCGCGAGGGCGACCGGGTGAGCAAGGGCGATCCGCTGGTGGCGGTGTCCGATCTGCTGGCCTCGTCGTCCCGCGGCGAGCGGCAGGCGCGCCTGAACGGCCTGAACGCACGCGCCGCCCGGCTGCAGGCCGAGGCCAACGGCACCCGCATCCAGCCCCCGCCGGGGCTGGCAGCGGACTCCGAAGAGATGCGCAACGAGACGGCGGCCTACTCGGCCCGGCAGGCGACGCTGTTGCAGACCCTGAGGGTGCTGGAGGAGCAGATCAACCAGCGCAGCCAGGAACGCGTCGAGCAGGAGGCCCGCCGCCGGGGGCTGTCGGCCGAGCTGGAGGTGGCACGCCAGCAGCTGGCCGTGATCGCCGGCCTGCAGTCCAAGAATGCGGCCTCGCAGATGGAGACGCTGGAGGCCCGGGCGCGCGTGGAGCGTCTGACCACCCAGCTCAAGGAGGCCGAGACCGCGCTGCCCCGCCTGCTGGCGGCGGCCTCGGAACTGCAGGCGCGCTATTCGGAGGCGACGGCGCAGTTCAGGAGCGAGGCGCGTTCCGCGCTGGCGGACACGCGCGTGGAGCTTGAGCGCCTCACGCAGGAGCTGACGGCGGACGCCGACCGCATCCTCCGCACCGAGGTCGTGGCACCGGCCGACGGCACGGTGAACAAACTGCTGTTCAACACGGTGGGCGGCGTGGTCAGGCCGGGCGAGACGCTGCTGGAGCTGACGCCGGCCAACGGCGACCTGTTCATCGAGGCCAAGGCATCGCCCTCCGAGCGGGGGGTGCTGCAGGTGGGCCAGACCGCGATCGTGCGGATTGCGGCCTTCGACTTCACCACGCACGGCACGGTCAGGGCCCGGGTGACCGAGATCAGTGCGGATTCGCTCACCGACGAGCGCGGCGACCGCTACTTCCGGGTGGCGATGGCGCTGGATGCCGACAGCCTGGCGGCGTTTGGCAAGCCCTTGACGCCGGGCATGACGCTCACGGCCGACTCGGTGACGGGTCAGAGAACGATTCTCGAGTACGTGCTGTCGCCCATCAAGGGCCTCGCACAATCAGCCTTCAGGGACAGAAAATGAACGACATCGCTGTGAACAAACCCGCAACCGCCGCTGACCTGGCCTCCGATCAGCGGCCGTTCACCACCACCTACAAGCAGCTCATCTGGCTGCCCCTGATGGTGACGGTGGCCGGAGCCCTGGGCTATTGGCAGTTCGTGTCCTTTGCCTTCAAGTCCAACCCCGGCCTGAACGGCATGATCCTGGCGACCATGCTCTGGGGCTCGTGGACGATGGTGACCAACGTCATGCGGGTGTACCGCGAGGAGGCCGTCTTCAGGTCTGGCCTGTCCTACCTGCGCATGGGCGCCTGGAGCGACGAGCCCGATCCTGCGCTGGGCCCGAAGGCGCACGTGCTGGGCATGCTGAGCCGCCTGCAGAAACTGGGCCTGGGGCACCAGGTCTATGTGCAGAGCGCGGCCATGGAGCCCGAGCTCACGTCGCTGGAACAGTACTTCGACAAGAAGCAGGAACTCTCGCAGTACCTCGTCGGCCTGATGGTGGGCCTGGGCCTGCTCGGCACCTTCGTGGGCCTGCTGGAGACCCTGCTGGCCACCAGCTCGCTGATCGCGACGATCGCGAATTCGGGCTCCGGCACGAGCGGCAGCATCGAGTCGGAGTTCGCCCGCGTCGTCGGCGGCCTCGAAAAGCCGCTGGCCGCCATGGGCACGGCCTTCTCGGCGTCGATGTTCGGCCTGGTGGGCTCCATCATGCTGGGCTTCCAGATGGTGGTGGTGCGCAAGTGCAGCGGCTCCTTCGTGGACCACGCGCGCGACGACGTGCTGTCGCTGGCCGAGAAGTCCAAGGTCAGCTCCAACGTGCAGATCACCGAGCGCTTCCTGGCGACGCTGCTGGCCGATTTCCTGGAGCAGCAGAAGATCACGGGCCAGCAGCTCAAGGACGTGACGACCTCGCTGCAAGACCTGCTGCCGCAGGTGAGCCGGGCCACGACAGAAGCCCTGCACGAGATCGGCGGCGAGATCAAGGAGCAGCACCGCCTGACCGTGGGCGAGTTGTCTGCCCTCACCCGGGAGATCGGCAAGCTGGCACCCAGCGTGGCCGACGCCGCGGTCGAGACGCTCAACCTCGGCCGGCGCGTGGCCTCCCACGAAGAGGCGCTGGAGCGCACGGCCACGGGGGTGAGCGCCATCCGCGACCTGATTCCGCTGTTGCGCGAGTTGTCGCAGGCCTCCGACGGCGTGTTCCGCGAAAGCCGGGCGGCCAGCACGCGCGTGGGCAAGATCCTGGAGCTGATGCCGCAGCAGGCGCGCATTGCGGAGCAACTCGAAGAGACACGTGATCTGGTGATCAACCTGCGGCGCGACATGGGCGAGATCAAGGGCACGACGGCAGAGATGTCGGCCGACATCTCGATGCAGAAGGAAGTGACCCGCAGCCTGGACGCCGCCGTCTGGAGCTTGGGCAAGACCTCGCTGCGCAGCGCCTTCTCCGACCACGGCACGGACCCGAAGAGGGGCGAATGATGGCGGCCTGCCGCGCGGGCGGCTCTGTCGTCTTGGCGTTAATCGGCCCTGTGTGCCGCAAGAGGAGCCCGCTATGGGTGTGATCCGGATGGGGCTTCTGGCCCTGGTGCTAGGCATGGCGTGCGTCGTGCTGGGCGTGCTGGCCCTGACCCGGTCGTACCTCGCGCCCCAGGTGGCCCGCGATGTGGAGGTGCTGCAGAGCGCGGTGGCGACGACCTACCAGCGCGAGCTCGCCCGCATGGACCCCCAGGAAGGCGTGGCGGCCTTCGCGGCCCGGCTGCCCAGCCCGCCGGTCGACGTGCAGGTTCGCCTGCTGGACGCCAAGGGCAGCGTGCTGGCCACGCTGGGGCAGGCTCAGGCCCCGCCGTCGAGCGACCCCCTGCGGCTCGACAACGCCGTTCCTCCTCTGCGGCAAAAGCTCGCGAATGCCGACGGGCCGGTGGCTGCGCTGGAGGTGGAGGCGGGCAGCGCGCGCTGGGCCGAGGCGACCGGCGCCCTGATGGGCGGCGTCGTGGTGGCCGCGCTGGGCTTCTTGATCGTGCTGGTGATCGGGCTGCGCTGGGCGCTGACGTGGGCCCTCGGGCCCGTGAAGACCTTCTCGGGGCAGATCCAAGCGCTGGGCGAGCGCCGCTTTGTCTTCGAGCCGCAGCCGAGCCTGCGTGAGTGGGTGCCCCTGTCCAAGACCATCAACGTGATGATCGGGCGCGTGCAGGCCATGCTTGAGGAGAAGCAGACCGAGATCCTGGATGTCCGCGAAGAGCTGGACCACGATCCCCTGACCGGCGCGTCGAGCCGCAGCCGGTTCATGCGCGACCTGCAGCGGGCGCTGGACGACTCCGAGGCCTCGCACACGGGATCGGTGGTGATCGTCCATGTCCACGGGCTGGTGGAGATGAACCGCCTGGCCGGCCGTGCGCGGGCCGATGACTTTCTGCGCGCGGTGGCGGTCACCATCCGCTCGCGTCTGTACCGGTTCTCGCCCCGGCAGCCCACCTTGGGCCGCCTGAACGGCTCAGACTTCGGCATCCTCCTGGAAGACATCGAGGGCTCCGCGCTCGTCGACTGGCTCGAGGGCGTGACCGACGGCCTGAAGCAGCTGCACACGGATCGCGTGTCGGACACCGAATGCGTGGCCTGGATCGGTGCGTCCACCTATGTGCGCGGCGAGACGACCTCGGAGGTGCTGGCGCGTGTGGATGCCATGACGGGCGCCTCTGAAGCGCGGCGCGAGCGCTTCTGCATCACCTCGCCGGCACAGCCGATGCACTACATCGCCATCGCCCAGTGGCGGGTGCTGATCGAGAATGCGCTCGACACCGGCCGGGTGACCCTGGAGTACTACCCGGTGGTCGGCATCGGCCACCAGATCTTGCACATGGAGGCGGTGCTCCGCATGGCCGGCCCCGACGGCACGGTGATGCCGGCCAGCGCGTTCATCCCGCCTGCGATACGCACCGCCCGCATCCTCGACCTCGACCTGCGTGCGCTCGAGCTGGCCCTGGCGAGGCTGCAGACCGATCCGACGCCGGTGGCCATCAACATGTCGCCGCACTCGCTGACGCGTCCTTTCTTCGTCAATCAGGTCGATGAACTGCTCGCAAAGGCCGGTGACCGCGCCAAGCGGCTGTGGATCGAGGTGAGTGAACTGGGCCTGATCGACCACCCGGGCGATCTCGAAAGGTTCTCCGCGATGGTTCGCCCCCGGGGCGTGAAGCTGGGTGTCGACCACTTCGGCATCGCCTTCTCGGCCTTGCCCACGCTGCACCACCTGCTGGTGGACTACGTGAAGCTGGACCAGCGCTTCTGCGTCAATCTCTCGAGTTCCCTCGGGCAGCAGCAGTTCGTGCGCCAGGTGGTCGACCTGTGCAGCTCGATGTCCATCAAGGTGATCGGCCAGGGCATCCGCCGCGGCATCGACGCCGACTCGATGCTCTCGATGGGCGTGGCGGCCGTCACCGGGCCGGCCATCAGCGGCGTCATCGAGGCGCCGGAGCTCACCGAAGAAGTCGAGCAGGTCTAGGAGCGTGGGCGGCAGAAATCCAGCCCCGGCCCTTCGGGTTGGGCCGATTTCGGGGCCCATGCGGCGTTGCCACGCTGGCCCGGGCGCACAGCCCGGGCTGCGCGCGGCGCCTGGCCTGGGCCCCGAAGTCGGCCCAACGCGGGGCTGGATTTCTGCCGCCCACGCTCCTAGGAGCGTGGGCGCTAACGCAAGAGTCGCGCAGAATGTGCGTCTTTGCGAACGAACGCCCACCCGCCCATGCCGAGACCCCAACCGTCCGCCGCCTCGACCGACGCGGCTGAACAGCCGGGCGCGGAAAGCCACATCAGCACGCGGGAGGCGGCTGAGATCATCGGGGTCTCGACCTCGACGGTTCAGAAGATGGTGGAGTCCGGCCTGCTTCCCGCCTGGAAGACGCGCGGCGGCCATCGGCGCATTCCCATCAAGGCCGCGCAAGCCATGGCCCGGGGCAAGCGCAGCAACGCCCGGCCATCGGGCAGCCTCTCGGTGCTGGCGGTGGAAGACAACCCCAGCATGGTCGCGCTGTACGAAAAGACCTTCGTGCGGTGCGCGGCCCCCGTCACGCTGCATGTCGCCAGTGATGCCGCCGAGGCCCTGCTGCTGATCGAGCGCACCCGGCCGATGCTGATCATCACCGACCTGGTGATGGAACCCTTCGACGGATTCCACCTGCTGAAGGTGCTGCGGCGCTCGCCGGAGCTGTCGCGCATCAAGGTGCTGGTGGTGTCGGCGCTGTCCCCGGCGGCCATCAGCGAGCGGGGTGGCCTGCCCCCCGGCGTGATCGTGTACCGCAAGCCCCTGGTGCAGGAGCGATTTGAGGGCTTCCTCGATGCCTTTTTCCTGGCAGCCCCCAGCGGGCACGTGGTGCAATAGGGGGCAACGGGTCTGCACCAGGCCGTGGGCGACAGTCCGGCGGCTCACGGCACCCGAAAGCGCCGTGACGTGGTGAGCTCGGCAGCTCGCCCCTGAGCGGGTGCATCGATCGAAGTGTTCTATGCTCCCGATTCGAACGGATGAGAATCGCATGTCAGACCTGAGCGAGCCGCTCGACCTCTTGGTGGTGGACCGCTATCCCACGTTCTCGGGGATGTTGCGCGAAGCTGCCCTCTATGCAGACGCGCCGACCGCGCTGCGCCACGAGGTCGACGGGCACATGGCGCTGGCTTCAGCCGCGCGCAAGATGCCCGATGTGGTGATGCTGTCGCGCGATCTCACCGACCCCGCCCCGGAGCAGTGGACCGTCGCCTTCCGCAAGCTGTTCCCCGAGAGCCGGACCAAGATCTTCGTCGTCAACGTCTCCCAGGCCACGACGGAGCTGCGCTCGCCCACGAGCGAGACGCAATTGCTGGTCGTGAACAGCTCCGGCGTTGCGCTGGACTGCCTGGAGTGGGTGCGGGAGCAGGCCGATCCACCGAGCACGGGCTGCCTGCTCTCGGTGCACCAGGCCTTGCGCCTGCGCGACTACCGGACGCCGCCGCGGGAGCTGCGGACGATACGCAACCTCTGCAGGCTGGCCACGCTGCGCGACACGCCGTCGGCCAGCCACACCACCCGCGTGGCGAAGTACGCAGAGCGCATCGCCGCGCGGCTGGGCATGCCGGAGCCGGCCACGGAGGCCCTGGGGCTGGCGTCCATGTTGCATGACATCGGACACATCGCCGTGCCAGAGTCGGTCCTGCGCAAGGTCGGCCCGCTGTCCGTCGAAGAGGCCGAGGTGATGAAGTCGCATGCGCGGGCCGGCCAATCCATCCTGTCCGCCCATGAAGGCATCACCTTTGCCCTGGCCGCCGAGGTTGCCCGCTCGCATCACGAGCAGTGGGACGGCCATGGCTACCCGGACGGCCTTGCTGGCGATGCGATTCCGCTGTCGGCCCGCATCGTTGCGGTCGCAGATTGCTTCGACCGGTTCATGAGCGGCCACGGCCTGGACGAGACCCGCATGGACGAAGCGCTGAATTTTCTGCGCGAGCACTCGGGGCGTCTGTTCGACCCGACGCTGGTGGCGGATCTGGCGGCCGTCATGCCGGAGATACGCCAAGTCTGGCGGCAGTATCCGGCGTCCAGCAGCAAGCACCCGCAAGCCGCCGTGAACTGGATGCCCGACCCCGTGACCTGGAGCGATCTTGGCTCGTGACGCCCTGCGGGGTGCGCATCGGCTCGCCACGCAGCGACGCCACGGCGTCCGGAGACGATGAACGACATGAACCCGAACTGGTTCCTGGCTGCGGCCGCGCTGCTGGCGGTGGCCGCTTGCACCGTGCTCTCGTGGAGGCTGTACCTGAGCCGACGTGCGGTACGAGACTTCCTCGAAGCCACGTCGGAGTTCAAGCGGTCGCTCGAACTCCTGGCGCCCGCTGAACCGGGCTCTCGAAGAGCGCCCATCGTTGCCGACGGCGCGCTGCTCGATGCGGTCAGGTCCCAGGCCGACACGCTGGTGGCGCTCAAGGACGACTCGCACAAGCTGCATGTGCTGGCCGAGGAGCTGTCGGACTTTCTGGTGGTGGCCGACCGGCAGGGCCAGGTACTGGCCGCCAACCAGGAGCTGCTGAGGGTTCTGGGCACGACCGCTGCCCGGCTCAAGGACATGCATCTTCAGGAGCTGCTCGTCCAAGGGGCCCGGCAGCCGGCGGCGGGGCAAAAGGAAAGCAATGAACGGGCGGGTTCGAGATTCGATGCGACCCTGCGCCGCCCCGAGGGCGACGACATGCCCGTCTCGGGCCGCAGCGGCTTTGTCCGGCTCAGCACCGGGCCTGTGGTCATCTACAGCTTCCGGGACCGGACCGACGAGTTCCGCGCACAGCGCACCCTGGAGGCCGCGCTGTCGGAGGCGCAGCGATCGGGCGACCTGCGCGCCCAGTTCCTGGCCAACATGAGCCACGAGATCCGCACGCCCTTGAACGGCCTGCTGGGCATGGTCGACCTTCTCGAAGACTCCACCCTCACGGCGGAGCAGCACGAAAGAGTCCGTCTGCTCAAGTCCAGCGCACGGCGGCTGATGACGCTGCTGGTGGACATTCTCGATTTCAGCAAGATCGAAGCCGGCCACATGGCGATCGAGAGCATCACCTTCGACCTGCCGGCCAAGGTGGAGCAATGCTTCAAGCTGTTCGAGCCTCTGGCGCAGAGCAAGGGCATCGATCTGCGCTTCGTGACGCGCCTGCAGCACATCTACATCACGAGCGATCCGAACCGTCTGCTTCAGGTGGTCTCCAACCTGATGGACAACGCCTTGAAGTTCACCAGGTCCGGCTCGGTCGTGCTGCGGGTGGAGACCAGCACCGACCCGGATGACGAGGACTATTGCCACACGCTGATCGTGGTGCAGGACACCGGCGTGGGCATCGACGCCTCGGCGCTGCCCAAGCTGTTCACGCCCTTCATGCAGAGCGATGAGTCGATCTCGCGCAAGTATGGCGGCACGGGCCTGGGGCTTGCGTTGTGCAGGCAGCTCGTGGAGCTCATGGGCGGCACCATTGGCGTCGAGAGCACCATCGGCGTCGGCAGCACGTTCACGGTGCGCATCCGTTCCCTGGTGGGTGTGGCCGATCGCTTCGAGGACACGGCCCCGGCGGACCCGCTCGAGGAGGCGCGGGAGGACGTCCTGGCCGGCCGTTCGGTGCTGCTGGTCGACGACAACGAAGTCAACCAGGCCCTGGTGGCCACCTGGCTGAAGAAGAGGGGCGTCAAGGTGACCCTGGCTTCCGATGGCGAGTCGGGCATCCGGCAGGCCATGAAGGAGCAGTTCGACGCCATCCTCATGGACGTGTCGATGCCGCGCCTGAGCGGCATCGACGCCACAAAGCTGCTCAGGGCCACCTCCCTGACCAACCCCCAGCGCTACGGCTACCTCCGGCGCGTGCCCATACTCGGCGTCACGGCCTATGCCATGCAGTCCGACCGCGACGCCTGCCTGGCCGCCGGGATGAATGACCACATGTCCAAGCCACTGAGCCAGCAGATCCTGATCTCGAGGCTCGCCAGCCTGATCGAGCGCGGGCTGCACCAAGCCACGAGGTGAACGTCTTGAAACCGGCGATCAACTTCAGTCTGTCGGAGCACCTGGAGATCGACCAGGCTGCGGCCTTGCGCGATCTCGATGAGGATGTGGACACCTACCGCGCGGTTTGCGCCGGGTTCGGCAGGCAGATCGACAAGGCCGTCTCCATCATCGACCAGTCGGATGCGATCGACCTGCAGCCGGTGCTGAAGTCGATTCATGAACTCATCACCTCGGCCCACATCGTCGGCGCGAAGCGGGCTTCGTCCTACCTGCGCCACTGCGAGTCGATGTTCACCTCGGGTGAGCTGGGCTATGGCGCGGGTGTCAGAACGCTGCTGCACGATGTCCGCGAAGTGCTGACCAGGCTGGGCGCGGCCCTGCCGCGTTGACGCCGCGGGCCCCGGGGGCCCGGCCGCCCGCAGCGCCGGCCGCTGGCTGTTTCTGCATGAACGTTGGGATGTCTTTATGCCCACCCTCACGACCGAACAGTTGAAGTACCGGAGCATCTCGCCCGGCGAACCCGCGCCAGGCTTCCTGGCGCGCTGCACCAGCAACGAGAAGTACACCTTCGATTCGGCGGCGGGCCGATACCTGGTCTTGTGCTTCTTCGGCTCAGCGGGCACCGAAGTGGGCCGCCGTATGCTGTCCGCCCTGGTGGCGCGCCGGGCCCTGTTCGACGACGAGCACCTCGCGTTCTTCGGCGTCAGCCAGGACCCTGAGGACGAGCGTCTGGGCCGCGTTCGCGAGATGCTGCCCGGCGTGCGCTTCTTCTGGGACACGGGCGGCGAGTTGGGCAGGCTCTATGGCGCGCTGCCGATCGAGGGCCAGGCGGGAGCGCCGGCCAGGCTGCGGCCCTTGTGGATGGTTCTCGATCCCGACCTGCGGGTGCGCCACACCCTGACGGGCCTGCAAGCGCAGGATCCTGCCCGCATCGAGACCCTCCTGGACGCCTTGCCGGCGGTCGACGGGGCGGCCGGCTATCCGATTGCGGCGCCGGTGCTGCACTTGCCGAAGGTCTTCGATGCCGATCTGTGTGCCCGCCTCATGGCCTACTACGAGCAGCATGGCGGGCAGGACAGCGGCTTCATGGTCGAGAAGGACGGCCTGACCACCTTGAAGCTGGATCACGCCTTCAAGCGGCGCATGGACCGGACGCTCGAAGCCCCTGCGCTCGTTGCCGAGGTCCAAAAGCGGGTGCGCCTGGCGATTGCACCGGAGATCCTGAAGGTCCATTGTTTCCATGCAACCCGCATGGAGCGCCATCTCATCGGGTGTTACGAAGCCGAGACGGGCGGGCACTTCCGGCCGCACCGCGACAACACCACGAAGGGTACGGCGCACCGATGCTTTGCGGTGTCCATCAATCTCAACGCCGATTTCGAGGGCGGAGAACTGCGGTTTCCGGAGTATGGAACGCGCAGCTACAAGCCGCTGCCCGGCGCGGCCGTGGTGTTCTCCTGTTCGCTGCTGCACATGGTGACGCCCGTCACGCGCGGCCGGCGTTTTGCCTTCCTGCCGTTTCTGTACGACGATGCGGCGGCGCGGCTGCGTGAGCAGAACAACGCCTATCTCGGCGAGGGCACGACGCCCTATACCCTCGTCACACCGGGTGCATTGGTTTGAACCTGCAGTGCCCGACCCAGGCAAATCCACCATCCTGTCCGCTCCCCCAGGCCCTGCGCAGTTCGCCCGCGCCGTGCATTTTTTGGCAATCCGCAGCAGCCCCAGTAGCCTAGAATGAAGGTCGGTTGCAGCCGACTTTGCTGCCTGCCTGCGCGCATCACAGCCCTGATGAAGCCCCACGGCCCGGAACCAGTCGACTTCTTTCCAGGTGAGCTCGCCCTTGCTGCGCCTCGCGGCCCAAATGGCCCCGCAGTCGGGCGAGAAACTCATCATCCGCCGCGCCTGATGTGGGCCGCAATCCCCGGCGCGCTGCCGTTCGTCTGCCCGACACGGCGATGACGTACACGCTCACCCCACGGAGCCTGGTCTCAAGCAGACCTGGGCCCCGTCCAAGAGAGAAGCCATGAGCACCAGCAAGATCACCGTTTTCACCGTCCCCACCTCCGGCGCCGACCTCGCGCTGGTGCTGCCGATCGCCTCTTCGCGCGTCGAGAAGGTCCAGATCGCCGGCACCGACATCATCCTGCTGCTGCGGGGCGGCGAGCAGATGCTGCTCAAGGGGGCGGCCCTGCAGGCGGCGCTCAATCCCGCCTTCAAGATCGTATTCTCCGACCGCGAGGCCGAGGCCTTTGAGCTGATCAACACGGCCGGCGCGGTGCAGTTCACCGAAACCAGCGCCCGATCCTTGGTGGCCAACCTGCCCGACGCCCTGCTCGAAGGCAAGGGCAAGCGGTCTGGCGTCGAGCAGTCGGACGAGGTCGCCGACCCGCGCAACCCCGACCAGAGCGGCAGCGAGTCGGCCCGCCCGGCCCAGGTGCAGGCGCCGGCGGGCATCACCCTGCCCGACCTGGGTGCCGCGTTCAGCCAGGAGGCATCGGCCCTCGACCGGCCGGCGCCGCCCTCGTTCATCGTCATCGTCACGCCGGGCTCGGACAGCAGCCCCGGCACGCCGGGCGCTCCGCCTGCTCCGCCGCCCGCGCCTGACAAGATCAGTCTGGGCACCACGGTGCGCAACCTGACCGGGGTCACCACCTCGGCCATCGAAGGCGGCGGCCTGAGCATCCAGGGCTCAGCGGGCTCGGCCGAGTCGGCCAACGATCTTTCGGCCTCGGCGCAGGCGGCGCCCGAGGTGCTCATCGGCAGCTCGGGCAACGATCTGATCGACGGCGACGGCGGCGGCAACATGGGCAGCGGCTTCGCCCGGCTGCTCACCATCCAGGCCTTGGCACGTGCCGATCTCGCCGTGTCGACCCTGACCATCTCCGGCTTGCCCAGCGACTTCGAGGTCGTGGGCGCCGTGCGCAGCGGCTCCAGCTGGCTGGTCACGCTGCCGCCGGATCTGGCCGAGCGTGGCAACACCGTCTCGCTGCTGCTCAAGTACCCGGTGGCTCCGGACGGCGTGCCCTTCGCGGAGACCGCGTTTGATCTGCGCATCACCGCCACCGGCGTGCTCGAAGGCAAGGAGATCACCGGCACCTCGTCCATCCCCGCCGTGCTGCGGGACGTGCGCTCCTCGGCAGACATGGACTACTCGGTCGCGGGCAAGAACGGCGTCGTGTTCGCCGCCTTCGGCCTGGGCGACGACATCCGCGCCGGTGCCGGCAACGACATCATCAAGGCCCTGGTCGGGCACGACCGCGTGCTCGGCGGCGATGGCGACGACAACATCGACGGTGGCGCCGGCGATGACGTGATCGAAGGCGGAGAGGGTAGCGACACCATCGACGGCGGCACCGGCATCGACACGGCCGTCTACGCGGGGTCCGACGGGGCCGTCGAGATCGACCTGCAGGCCGAAACGGCCAGCGGCGGGCATGCCGCGGGCGACACGCTGGTCAACATCGAAAACCTCACGGGCTCCGCCTACGCGGACCGCCTGGCAGGCACCGCAACGGCCAACCACCTGCAGGGCGGCGAGGGCAACGACTGGTTGATCGGCCGCGGCGGCGCCGACCGCCTGGACGGTGGCGACGGCACCGACACGGCCGACTACGCCGGCTCCGACGGCGGCGTCACGGTCAACCTGGCCGCCGGCACCGGCAGCGGCGGCGATGCCGAAGGTGACCTGCTCAGCGGCATCGAGAACCTCGTCGGCAGCGCCTTCAACGACGTGCTCACGGGCTCGGCGGTGGCCAACACGCTCGACGGTGCCGCCGGCAACGACACCCTGCAAGGCGGCGCGGGCGCCGACGTGCTCATGGGCGGCGCCGGCACCGACACGGCCAGCTACAGCGCCTCGGCGCTCGGCGTCGTGGTCAGCCTGCAGTCCGGCCGCGGCTCGGCGGGCGACGCGTCGGGCGACCTGCTGCAGGAGATCGAGAGCCTGACCGGATCGCGCCACAACGACGAGCTCGTTGGCGACGAGCTGGCGAACCGGCTTGACGGCGGGCTCGGCGACGACCTGCTCGAGGGCGGGGCCGGCGCCGACGAGCTCGTCGGCGGCGATGGCAGTGATACGGCCGGCTACGCGCACGCGCTCACCGCCCTCATCGTGAGCCTGGCGGACGCCAGCCTGAACACCGGCGATGCCGTCGGCGACACCTACAGCGGCATCGAGAACCTCGAAGGCTCCGAGTTCGACGACACGCTGCTGGGCGACGCCGCCGACAACACCCTGTGGGGCAACCCGGGCAACGACCAGCTCTCGGGTGCTGCGGGCGCCGACGTGCTGCTCGGTGGCGCCGGCAGCGACCAGCTCGACGGCGGCGACGGCGTCGACACCGCATCGTATGCGGGCTCCTCTCAAGGGGTCGCGGTCAGCCTCGTGGCCGGCGCAGCCGGCCAGGGCGGAGACGCCGAAGGCGACATCCTGGAGCGCATCGAGAACCTGCTCGGTTCGCGCTTCAGCGACCGGCTGCTCGGCGATGCCGCCGCCAACCGCCTCGACGGTGGGCGCGGCAGCGACACGCTGATCGGCGGCGCCGGTGCCGACCAGCTCGTCGGCGGCGACGGCAGCGACACCATCGACTACTCCGGCAGCGCCGCCGTCACGATCAACCTGGGCGCCTCCACCGCCTCAGGGGGTGACGCCCAGGGCGACACCTTCGAGTCCATCGAGAACGTCGTGGGCAGCGCGGAAGATGACCGCATCACGGGTGACGGGGCCGCCAACATCCTGGACGGCAGGGGGGGTGCCGACACCCTCACCGGTCTGCTGGGCGACGACACCTATCTCGTCGACAACGTGTCCGACGCGGTGGTCGAAACCGCCAATGCGGGCGCCGACACGGTCATCGCCTCGGTCAGCCACACCCTGTCGGCCCACGTCGAGAACCTCACGCTGACGGGCGACGCCGACCTCAACGGCACCGGCAACGCGCTTGCCAACCGGCTGGTGGGCAATGCCGGCGCCAACCGGCTCGACGGCGGCGCCGGCGCCGACACCCTGGAGGGCCTTGGCGGCGACGACGTGTACATCGTCGACGACGCGGGCGACACCGTGCTGGAGGCGGCCGGCCTAGGCAACGACACCGTTCGGGCCAGCGTCAGCCAAGTGCTGTCGGCCAACGTCGAAAACCTCGAGCTCACCGGCACCGCCGACATCGCCGGCACCGGCAACGCGCTCGCCAACCGCATCACCGGCAATGCCGGCAACAACCTGATCGACGGTGGCCTCGGGGCCGACACCCTGGCGGGCGGCGATGGCGACGACACCTACGTCGTCGACAGCAGCCTGGACAAGGTGGAGGAAGCGGACGACGCCGGCACCGACACGGTGCGATCCGCGGTCACGTATGCCCTGGGTGCGGCGCTGGAGAACCTCGTCCTGACCGGCACGGGCGACATCGACGCCACGGGCAACGCCCGGGCCAACCAGCTCAGCGGCAACGCGGGCAACAACCGGCTCGACGGCGGGGGCGGTGCCGACACGATGGCCGGCGGGCTCGGTGACGACACCTACGTGGTGGACGCCGCCGGGGATCTGGTCACCGAAGCCGAGGGCGCCGGCCTGGATGCCGTGTTCTCCAGCGTCAGCTACAGCCTGACGGCCCATGTCGAGGAGCTGACACTGCTGGGTTCTGCCAGCACCAACGGCACCGGCAACGAATTGGCCAACACGCTCATCGGCAACAGTGGGAACAACACCCTTGACGGCGGCGCAGACGCCGACCGCATGGAGGGTGGTGCGGGCGACGACACCTACCTGGTCGACCACAGCGGCGACCTCGCCTTGGAGGATTCGAACTCCGGCACCGATACGGTCCGCTCCAGCGTCAGCTACGTGCTCCGCGACAACTTCGAGAACCTGGTGCTCACGGGCTCGGACAACATCAACGGAACGGGCAACAGCGCCGACAACCGCATCACCGGCAACGCCGCCAGCAACGTGCTCGATGGCCAAGGTGGCGCCGACATCATGGAGGGTGGGCGCGGCAACGACACCTACATCGTGGACGCGGCCGGTGACGCGGTGTCGGAGTCCTTGGGCGAAGGGACGGACACCGTGGTGGCTTCGGTGTCCTACGCGCTCTCAGCCAACGTGGAGAACCTGGAACTGAGTGCTGGGGCAGGTGACATCAGCGGCACCGGCAACCAACTGGCCAACAGCCTGAAGGGCAACGAAGGCCACAACCGGCTGGATGGGGCTCAGGGTGCGGATGTCCTGGAAGGTGGGCGCGGTGACGATGTCTACGTGGTGGATGACGTGGGCGACATCATTGTCGAGTCCGGCAACGGGGGCAGGGACCGCGTGGAGAGTTCGGTCTCCTACACGCTGGTCAACAACCTTGAGGAACTCACGCTCACGGGCACGGCCAGCATCAATGCCACTGGCAACAGCGGCGCCAACCGGCTGGTCGGCAATGAGGCTGCCAACCTCCTGGACGGCCGTGGCGGCACCGACACCATGCAGGGCGGCGATGGTGACGACACCTACGGCGTTGACGACGAGAAGGATGTCGTCATTGAACTGCTGGACGAGGGAACGGATGTTGTCCAGGCATCGGTGAGCTACGCCCTGCCCGGCAACGTCGAGGACCTGGTGCTCGCTGCCGGCGCTGGCGACCTGGAGGGCCGCGGCAACAGCGCCGCCAACACCCTCACCGGCAACGACGGCAACAACCTGCTGGACGGTGGCGGCGGCCGCGACGTGCTGGTCGGTGGTGACGGCAGCGACACCTACGAGGTCGACAACGCGCAGGACCTTGTCATCGAGTCGGAAAGTGAAGGCACGGACCTGGTTCGCGCCAGCGTCAGCTACAAGCTCAGCCCCAACGTCGAGAACCTGACGCTCACCGGCAGCCAGGACATCGACGGCACCGGCAACCAATTGGCCAACCGGCTCATCGGCAACAGCGGCGCCAACCTGCTCGACGGTGGTGCTGCGGCCGACTACATGGAAGGCGGCGAAGGAAACGACATCTATCTCGTGGACAACGCTGGCGACGCCGTGGCTGAGGACGCCGGTGGCGGCCTGGACACCGTTCGCAGCCGAGTCACCTACACCTTGACCGATCAGGTCGAGAACCTGGAGCTCCTCGGGTCCCTCAGCATCAACGCCACGGGCAACAAGCTGAACAACCAGATCACCGGCAACGACGGCGCCAACGTGATCGACGGTGGCCAGGGCGCAGACGGCATGGCCGGGGGTGCTGGGGACGACACCTATGTGGTCGACAACGAAGGCGATGTGGTCAGCGAGGCCGCCAGCAAGGGCATCGACACGGTGCAGTCCAGCATTGACTACACGCTGGTGCCTGAGGTCGAGAACCTGGTTCTGACCGGCAATGCCGTCTTCGGCACCGGCAACGCGCTGAACAACCACATCACCGTGACCGGTGTCGCGCGCGCCAACGTGCTGGATGGTGGCTTGGGCGCAGACAGCATGGAAGGCGGCGGCGGCAACGACACCTACTACGTGAACGACACCGGCGACCAGGTGATCGAAGAGCAGCAGGGCGGCATGGACACCGTGTTTGCTTCTGTCAGCCATACGCTGGGCAGCTTCGTCGAGAACCTCACGCTCACGGGCACGGCCGCCATCGATGGCACCGGCAGCAGCGTCAGCAACCAGATCTTCGGCAACAGTGCCGACAACGTGATCGACGGGGGCGGTGGCGCAGACGTGCTGGTGGGTGGCGCCGGGAACGACACCTACCATGTGGATGACGCCAACGACTCCGTGGTGGAGGGCGACGCCCCCGACGGGGGCAACGACAGTGTGCTGGCGTCGATCAGCTATACCCTGGGCTCGGGCGTCGAGGTGTTGAAGCTGGCGGGTGTGGCCAACCTGAACGGCACAGGCAACGCAGCCGCCAACATGCTTGTTGGCAATGACGGCAACAACCAGCTGGACGGCGGCCTGGGCGACGACGTCATGGATGGCGGCGCCGGTGACGACACCTACCTGGTGGACAGCGCCGCCGATGTGGTGGTGGAAAGCGTCAACCGGGGCAATGACCGCGTGCGAGCGCAGATCAGCTACAGCATTGCCTACAACGACAACATCGAGCGCCTGGAACTGGAGGGGACCAACAACCTCAACGGCACCGGCAACTTAAGCGCCAACGTCATCGTCGGCAACCTCGGCAACAACATCCTGAACGGTGGCGGCGGCTCTGGCGACGTGCTCATGGGCGGGGCCGGGAACGACACCTACATCGTCACGGTGGCGAACACGACGCTGACCGAGCTGTCCGGCCAGGGCACCGACACCGTGCAGTCCGGCGTCAGCTGGGTGATGACGGACAACTTGGAAATCCTGGAACTCACCGGCAGCGACGCCATCGACGGCACCGGCAATGCGGCCAACAACGTGATTCTCGGCAATGCCGCCGCCAACACGCTGGACGGCGGGTTGGGCGACGACATCCTGACCGGCGGCTTGGGTGACGACACCTATGTGGTGGACTCCACGGGCGACAAGATCTCCGAAAGCGCCGGCGGCGGCAACGACACCGTGCGGTCCTTCATCAGCTGGACCTTGGCCACCGATTTCGAGAACCTCACCCTCACGGGCAGTGACGCCATCGATGGCACCGGCAACAGTGCCGCGAACAAGCTGCTGGGCAACGAAGCAGACAACAGGCTGGACGGCGGCTTGGGCGCAGACCGCATGGAGGGGCTGGGTGGCAATGACACCTATGTCGTCGATGACGCCGGTGACCTGGTGGTGGAGGACTTCGGTGGCGGTACGGCAGACCGGGTGCTTGCGTTCTTCAGCTACCAGCTCACGGCCAACGTCGAGAACCTCGAACTGCAGGGTTCTGCAGACCTCGCCGGCACCGGCAACAGCCAGAACAACACCATCCAGGGCAACAGCGGCAACAACACGCTCAACGGCGGCACGGGTGCCGACCTGCTGATGGGTGGCCAGGGTGACGACACCTACATCGTCGACAACGCTGGCGACAGTGTCATCGAGACCAGCCTCGCCGACCGCGACATCGTGCGGGCCTCCGTCAGCTACACCCTGGGCAACAACCTCGAGGAGCTGGTGCTCACCGACACGGGCGACATCAACGCCACCGGCAATGCCTTGGCCAACCGCCTTGAAGGCAACGACGGCAAGAACGTTCTGGATGGTGGCCAGGGCAACGACACCCTGGTTGGTGGCCTGGGCGACGACACCTACGTTGTGGATTCCTCTGGCGACATCATCGACGAACAGCCGGGCCAGGGCTCGGACACTGTGGTCTCCTCCGCCAGCTACATCCTGGTGGGCAGCCTCGAGAACCTGACCCTCAGCGGCACGGGCGACTTCAGCGCCACTGGCACCGACCAAAACAACGTCATCAAGGGCAACGTCGGCAACAACATCATCGACGGCAAGGCCGGTGCCGACACGATGAGCGGCGACGCTGGCGACGACAGCTACTACGTCGACGACGCCGGCGACAGCGCCCTGGAGACCGAAGGGGCCGGCACCGACACCGTCTACAGCTCGGTTACCCACACGCTGTCCGTGAACGTCGAGAACCTGGTGCTGCTGGGCACCGCCAACCTCAACGGCACGGGCAACGACCTGTCCAACGTCATCACGGGCACGATGGGCAACAACGTGCTGGATGGCAAGGGTGGTGCCGACACCCTGGAGGGCGGCATCGGCAGCGACACCTACATCGTCGACAACCCCGGCGACCAGACCCAGGAGAACCCCGGTGCCGGTACCGACCTGGTGATGTCCAGCGTCCACTGGACGCTGGCGGCCAACGTCGAAAACCTGGTGCTCACGGGCACTGCGCCCATCAACGGCACGGGCCATGCCGGTGCCAACCAGATCACGGGCAACAGTGGTGCCAATGTGCTCAACGGCGCGGGCGGCTTCGACACCATCGATGCCGGCGCGGGGAACGACCGCATCATCCTGGGTGACACCGCCTTCAACACCGCCAGTGGCGGCCAGGGGTTTGACACCGTGGCGCTCGACCGCGCCGGCATCACCAACCTGAGCCAGCTCGCAGGCAAGGTCACCAACGTCGAGCGGCTGGACTTCGCAGGCTACACGCTGCCGGCCGGCTCGCCTTCTGCTGCGGCCAGCAGCGTGCGCATCACTGCGGATGCGCTCAACAACCACGGCCTGGTGGGCGCCGAAGGCGGCGGCAGGCTGGAGATCGTCGGTGACGGCACCGGCAGCACGGCAGGGCGCGACGTTGTGCTGCTGCGCATGGCGGAGTTCAGCAACCTCTTCAACAACACCGCCCCTGAAACCACCCTGTCGGACGGCACCAGCGGCCGCTTCTTCGGCGCCCTGGGCGCTGCGGGGGTTTCGCTGGCGGTAAGCAACAACCTGCTGGTGTTGCCGGACACAATCGACCTCACCACCCATTGGGGCGTGAACTTCATCACCAGTGCGCCGCCCAGCGTGATCAACGGCATGTCGGGCATCATCACCTGGCTGGACGCGCGCGATCTCGATGGCGACAGCTTTCAGGAAGGAACGCTCGAGTCCGGCCTGACGCTCCAGCCGGACGGCTCCTACTCCGTGGACACCTGGAGAGACAAGAGCGGCAACGGCGTCACCTTCACCGCCTTTAACGGCGCCAGCTGGCGGCCCACCTGGCAGGCGGCGGGGGTCACCGGCCAGGCGGCAGTGCGCTTTGACGGCAGCGACCAACTCGCCTCGTCCCTGAACATCACGAGTTCGACCTACACCGTCATTGCCGTCAACCAGCTCACCCAGATTGACGGTGTGACAGACGCGGAGCGGCTGGTCAGCTCGCGCAATGTCAACTGGCTCATGGGTTACTGGGGGAATTCGGAGGACAAGTTCCACGGCCAGAATTGGGTCACCGGCTTCACCTCCAACACCGGGGTCGTCTTCAACACCACGCGCGTGCATGCGGCGGTGGCCCAGGATGCTCAGGGCAGCTTTTTCCGCGATGGCCAGTTGCTGACGCCTTACGGCCAGGTCATCGGGGGCCCCGGCCAAATCTCGCTGGGCGCCTACAACAACGGCTGGGAGGCCTCCAGGGGCGAGGTGCAGGAACTGCTGGTCTTCAACCGGGCCTTGAGCGCTCTGGAAGTGGCCCAGGTCAGCGCCGAACTGCAGCGCAAGTGGGGCCCGGGTTCGGTGGTGGATATGCCCGGCTACAACCCGGCTCTGGGGGCCATCGGCTTTGACCCCACCTGGCAACAGGCGCCCATGTTGTTTGGCGACACCACCGCAAACCTGAACGACACACTCACCGCCAGTTACGGCACGGCGCCGGTGCGTGGCACCGGCAAGTTCGACATCATCCTGCTCGGCGGCGCCGGCAACGACATACTCAATGGCGGTGACCGAAACGACGCGCTCATCGGCCACACGGGCGATGACAGGCTGGTCGGTGGCGCCGGCACCAACTACCTGGCCGGCGGCGACGGCAACGACACCTACGTGGTCAGTTCCGCCACCGATGTGGTGGACGAAGGCTCTGGCGCCTCCGCTGGTGCGGCAGACGTGGTGCAGGCTTCCGTGACGTTCGGTTTGCCCACCAACGTCGAGAACCTGCTGCTCACGGGCTCAGCCGCCATCAACGGCTACGGCAACGCCAGCGCCAACGTGATCACTGGCAACTCGGCCAACAACTCTCTGGCGGGTGCCGAAGGCAACGACACGATCTCGGGCGGGGCCGGCAATGACACGCTGGACGGTGGCAGCGGCGCCGACATACTGGCAGGCGGGTCAAATGACGACGCCTACTACGTGGACAACACCGCCGACACGGTGGTCGAAAACGCCGGCGAAGGCACCGACCTGGTGTACACCTTGGTCAACTTGAGCGTGCCGGCCCACGTCGAACAGATCGTGCCTATCGGCCCAACGGCCCTCACCATTGACGGCGGTGAAGGCAGTGTCGCCGCCACGTGGTTCCGCCTTTTCCCGTGGCAAAGCCTCAACGTCACCCACACCTTCATCGGCCGTGGGGGTAACGACACTTACAGCATCGAGGGCACCACCGCCGTGATGCCGACCATCGTGGAAGTCAACGGCACCGCTGACGGCATTGACACGGTGTCGTTCAATACCTTCGACAGGGCAATGACCTACACGCTGCCGGACAACGTCGAGAACCTGGACCTCAACGGGTCGTCTCGGGTGAACGCCATGGGCAACGCGGGCAACAACTGGATCAGGGGGACTTCGGGAAGCAGCATCGGGTACTCAGGCGGCAACCCAACCACTCTGGCGGGCGGCCTGGGCAGCGACACCTACCGCGTGCAGACCGTCTTCACCGCCGTGCAGGAAGTGGACAACAGCCTGGCGCCGGGTGACGTGGACACGGTGGAAGCCCAATTCGGCTACCGCTTGCCGGTGAACGTGGAGAACCTTACGCTGGTGGCCGGTGTGTTGCCAGGCCGCTGGGGGAGCATGGACGCCTTTGGCAATGCGGCCAACAACACCATCACCGGCAACGAGCAAAACAACGTGCTGCACGGCGGCGGTGGTACCGACACGCTGGCCGGCGGTGCCGGTGACGACGTCTACGTCATCGACGACGCCACCGACACCGTCACCGGTGAAACCGCCGGTGTGGACACCATCCGCACCAACCTGGGCAGCATCGACCTGACCGCCCCGCGTTACGCCAACGTCGAGAACGTGGAGTTCACCGGCACCAGCGGCGCCACGGCCAATGGCAGCACGGCGGCCAATCTGCTGGCCGGCACCGCGGGCAACGACAGCCTGAACGGCAACATCGGGGACGACGTGCTCTACGGCTGCGGCGGCACGGACACCCTGGCGGGCGGCGACGGCAACGACCAGTTGCGTTCCGGCTTCCGCCAGCTGCCCGAACAGCCCTGGCTGGCGGGCGGCCCGGTGGCCGGCCTGCGCATGGACTTCCAAACGCTGCCCCAAAGCACCGTGGCCGTCTCGGCCTACACCGTCTACAACGGGGGTTTGAACTACCAGGTGGCCTCCGGTGTGGCCCCGGTTGCGGGCCTGCCCACCGAAGGCTACAGGGTTTGGCTCTCGGGCAACCTGCTCATCAGCGAGTCGGGCTGGTACACCTTCCGCGCGCCAGTGCAGGGCTCTGCTTTCAGTCTGACCGTGGGCGGTCTGCGCGTCACCGAAGGCACGGCGGACGGCCTTGCGGTGAGCCTCTCACGCCCGATGTGGTTGGAGGCGGGTTCTGCCTTCATCACCGTGCCGATCTCGGACCGGACTGGAAACCCCCTGTCGGTCGACATCAGCTGGCAGCGCAACGACACCGCCGACGCACCGATTGTTGACGCGGCCTTTGTGCCAGTACCCGCTGCCAACCTGAGCTACGGCCGCGCCGTGCCGGTGGACACGCAAGGCGACACGCTGCAAGGCGGGGCCGGCAACGACTACCTCGAAGGCGCGGGCGGCACGGACACCCTCGTGGGCGGCACGGGCAACGACACCTACGTGGTGCAGTCCAATGCCGACATCGTCACGGAGTTGGCCGGCGACAGCGAAGGCACGGCCGACACGCTGATGGCCACCTCCGGCCTGAACCTGGATCTTTCGCAGGCCGCCTACGCCAACATCGAGAACCTCACGCTCATTGGCCCGGGTGCGCAGAACGGCACCGGCAGCAATGGCAACAACGTGCTGACGGGCACGCGTTTTGAGAACGTGCTCTCGGGCCTGGGTGGCAACGACACGCTGCACGGCAACGGCGGCATCGACACGCTGAACGGCGGCCAGGGTGACGACGTGCTGGAAGCCGCCAGTGGCAGCACGCTCAACGGCGACGAAGGCAACGACACGCTGCGCGTGCTGGACCCCTGGACGCCGGACCAGCTGGGTGCAGGCCGCCTGGCCGTGTGGCTGGACGGCGCCGACGCCGACGGCGACGGCGTGCGCGAAGGCATGGCCGAAGGCGGCCTGAACGGCAACCGCCTTTCGCTGTGGGTGGACAAAAGCGGCAATGGCCGCAACGGCGAGGTTTACGGCGAGCTTCAGGCGCCCACGCTGGTGCAGAACGCCATCAACGGGCTGCCGGTGGTGCGCTTTGACGGCGGGGACGACTACATCGTCGTCAACGGGGTGCCGTCGTCCAGCTCGCAGATCCAGAGCCTGTTCTGGGTGCAGAACACCACCGACACCGGTTACCTGATGGGCAGCAACCAAGGCGGTTCTACTGGCTATATGTTGGCTGCGCAGAATGGCAGCACCCAGACCGATGTGAATGGGGGCGGCTACGGCGCGTTCAGCACGTTCTGGAAAGACGGTGTGGCGACCACCTGGGCCACCCGGGGGGCGGTTTACTCGGCACTCAACAACATCACCACCACCGTCGCTGCCGTGAACCAGCCTCTGACGCTGGGTGGCGGTTTGCAGTTCGGCTTTGCCAGCAACAACAGCAGCGCCCTACTTGGAACGGCCAACGGCTCGAGTTATGGCGGGTCCATCCCGGAGATCATCCTGGTCTCGGGCACGATGGGCACCACCGAACGCCAGTTCGTGGAAGGCTACCTGGCCTGGAAGTGGGGCCACCAGGCGCTGCTGCCGGCAGACCACCCCTACCGCAATGCGGCGCCGCAGTTGGCCACCACCACCCTGGGCGCCACGCTCAACGGCGGTGATGGCAACGACAACCTGACCGGCGGCATGAATGGCGACACGCTCAATGGCGGCACCGGGGCCGACACCATGGCGGGCGGCGCCGGCAACGACACCTACGTGGTGGACGATGCGGGCGACTCGCTGACCGAAGCCGCCAACGCCGGCACCGACACGGTGCAAAGCAGCATCGGCCACACGCTGGGCAACCACGTGGAGAACCTGGTGCTCACCGGCAGCGCCAACCTCAATGGCACCGGCAACGCGGCCGACAACAGCCTCACCGGCAACACCGGGGCCAACCTGCTGCAGGGCCTGGGCGGCAACGACACGCTCAACGGCGGCGCGGGTGCCGACCAGATGGAAGGCGGCACCGGCAACGACACCTACGTGGTGGACCACGCCCTCGACCTGGTGGTGGAGCCATCCGGCGCCGACGGCGGCCTTGACCTGGTGCAGGCCGCCATCAGCTACACGCTGCCCGGCCTGGTGGAGAACCTCACGCTCACCGGCACGGCGGCCAACGGCACGGGCAACGAGCTGGCCAACACCATCGTGGGCAACGCCGCCGCCAACGTGCTCGACGGCCTCGGCGGCGCCGACACGATGCGCGGCATGGGCGGTGACGACACCTACTGGGTGGACGGCACCGGCGGCGTCGTCGACGTCGTCGACGAGACCAGCGGCGGGGTCGATCAAGGCGGCAACGACCAGGTGCGCAGCAGCGTCAGCTACACCCTGCCCAGCTTCGTGGAGCACCTGGTGCTGACCGGCGGCGCCAGCAACAACGCCACCGGCAACGCCACGGCCAACGTGCTGGAGGGCAACGACGGCAACAACCAGCTCAACGGGCTCGGCGGCGACGACACGATGACCGGCGGCCTTGGCAACGACACGCTCGATGGCGGCGCGGGCAACGACCAGCTCGAAGGCGGTTCCGGCAACGACATCCTGGTGGGCGGAGGAGGTGTGGACACCCTGCTGGGCGGAGCGGGCAACGACCGGCTGGCGTTCGACGCGCAGACCCACATCGCCCAGGCGGACGGCGGCACCGGCGACGATGTGCTGGCCCTCAGCACCGTGGGCGGCGCGCTGGACCTGGCCACCCTGGTGGGCCGGGTGACAGGCATCGAGGCCCTTGAACTGCGGGACGAGCAGGACAGCGACATCCTCTTGGATGCCGCCACGCTGTCGGCCATGACGGACAGCCGCGCAGACCTGGTGCTGTATCTGGACGATGGCGACACCTTGACCATCCAGTCGCCCTACGAAGTCACCGGCTCGGGCATCGACAGCAACACCGGCCAGGCCTACACCTCTTACCGGCTCTTCACAGGAGAACAGCAAAGCGGCACCTTGCACGTCTACGTGCCGCCCGGCCAGCCCGGCCCTTGAGCCACTGAAGCGATGAAGTCAGCCGTTCTGCTGTTTGCGCGTGCCAACCGCCGACACTTGGCCGAGATGCTGTTGGCCACGGCCATGGTCAATGGCTTTGCGCTGGCAGTGCCGATGTTCTCCATGCTGATCTACGACAAGGCGATCGGCAACGAGATGCACGAAACGCTGTGGGCGCTGGCCGCCGGGATGGTGCTCATCCTGATGATCGAGGCGCTGCTGCGCTATTCGCGCGTCTTGCTGGTGGAGCATGGCAGCAGCCGCTGGGACGTGCAGCTGGACCAGCGCCTGGTGCTGGGCCTGCTGCGCCAGCCCACCAGCCGGGCCGCACCTGTGGGCGACGTGGTCTCGAAGTACCGTGAACTCTCCATCACCCGAGACTTCCTGAGTGCGCAGTTCCTTCTGCCGCTGGCGGACGTTCCCTTCCTTCTGATTTTTGTGGTGGTGGTCGCGATGGTGGGTGGGCCCCTGGTGTGGGTGCCCGTGCTCTTTGGATTGGGCCTGATTGGCATCTCGGCCTTTGCGCATGCCATGAGCTACCGACGCCAACTGGACGCCACGCGAGGGCACAGCGAGAAGCTGACCAACCTGGTGAACATCTTGATGGCCCGCGAAAGCCTGAGCATCCCGACCGCGGCGGGCGCTGCGGTAAAGCGCTTCAAGGGCCCTTCCATCCGCTCCGCCCGCAGTGCCGCCAAGGCCCGTTTCTGGTCGCAACTGGGCGGGCAGGCCATGCCTTTGGGCATGACGCTGGCCACGGTGACGCTCCTGGTGGCGGGCGTCTACCGGGTCGAAGCGCAAGCCCTGACGGTGGGGGGGCTCATTTCGGTCAGTCTGCTCAGCAGCCGGATCCTGGGCGTGTGCTGTTCAGTGGTTCCCATCGTGACGCGCTGGAAGGAATTCTCCAGGGCCTTGCTGGACCTCAAGCAGTGGATCCAGACCGAAGCCGAGCGCCCTGCGCCGCCCCTGCATGACGAGCGATTGCCCTCGGTCGGAGCCTTGATGGTGGAGGTGGCGCTGGTCTACCCGTCCCGCAGCGAGCCGGCGCTGCACAAGCTCAACCTGGAGCTGCGTGCGGGGGAACTCACGGTGGTGGTCGGTGCCTCCGGTTCGGGCAAGTCCTCTTTGCTGCGCTTGTTGGCCGGACACGTCGCGCCCAGCACGGGCCGGCTGGCCGTGGGAGGCCACGTGATCGCCAGCGACAAGGACCGCCGCTGGCTGGCCGAGCGCACGGCCTACAAGCCCCAGGACCCGGTGTTCCTGCCCGGCACCCTGGCCGAGGTGGTGACGGCCGGCAGACCGGACATCGCCCCGGCCGACGTGGAGCTGGCCCTGACCCGCGCCGGCTTGGGGCCTGCCCTGCAGCGGGGTGCGCTGGGCCTGAACACCCAGGTGGGGCTGAACGGCCAGGAGCTGTCTGGCGGGCAGCGGCAGATGGTGGCACTGGCCCGGGCCTTCCTGTCGGGCGCCCACATGCTCGCTTTGGATGAGCCCACGCTGGGCCTGGACCGCACGGCGCAAGACCAGGTCTTGCAGAGCCTGCAGAGCATGAAGGCCGGACGCTGCCTGGTGGTGACCACGCACGCCACCGAGGTGATGCAGATCGCCGACCGCGTGCTGGTGTTGGATGGCGGCCGTCTGGTGGCCGACAGGCCGCCCTCCAAACTCTTGGGCAAGCCTGGCAGCACGGATGAGCGGCCCGGCGGGGAGGCACCCGCAAAGGTCAAGAAGGGCAGCCCCGCAGCCCGGTCGCCCCGGCAAGACCTGCAGAAGACATGACGAAGCCAGGGCATCGCCGCACACGGCGGGTGCTGCAGCGGCCCGGGGGCGCCCGGTGAGCGGCCGTGCGCAGCCCTTGGTGCGCGCTGGCGGTGGGGCTGAGGCCACGTCTGCCGATGCCGCTGCCCGGCCAGGAGCCGGTGCGCTGGACCTTCTGGCGGGAAGCCTGGATGGCCTGCTCGGCGATGGGCGGACCCTGCGCCGCCCGCGTTGGTTGATGTACTCGGGGCTGCTGCTGGTGACCGTGTCGCTGGTCTTGATGGGCCTGTTCGAGGTCGATCAGCTGGTGCGGACCCAGGGACGCCTGATTCCCGCGGCCAAGCCGCAACTGGTGCAGCACCTGGAAGGCGGCATCGTCTCCAAGGTCTTCGTGCGCGAGGGCGACCGGGTGGTGAAGGGCGAGCCGCTGATCGCCGTGTCGGACCTGCTGGCGTCTTCTTTCCGGGGGGAGAAGCAGGCGCGGCTGAATGGCTTGATCGCCCGCGCAGCCCGGCTGCAGGCTGAGGCCGAGGGCCTGGGCATGGGGGCGCCGAACGGGCTGCCTGCGCGCTCCGTGGAGCTCCGCAACGAGAAGGACTCTTTCCTTGCGCGCCAAGCCACGCTGTCCCAGACCCTGAAGGTGCTCGAGGAGCAGATCAAGCAGAAGGAGCAGGAGCAGCTTGAGCAGGAGGCGCGCAAGCGCGGCCTGTTGAACGAGTTGGACGTGGCCCGCCAGCAGCTGGCGGTGATGGCCGGGCTTCAGTCCAGGAACGCGGCGTCCCAGATGGAGACACTGGACGCACGTGCACGCGTGGAGCGGCTGACCACCCAGCTCAAGGAAGCCGAAACCGCTTCGCCTCGCCTGGCCGCTGCGGCTTCTGAGCTGAAGGCACGGCTCGCGCAAGCCTCGGCACAGGTCAGAAGTGAGGCGCGCGCGAGCCTGGCCGCCACGCGCGTGGAGCTGGAACGCCTCACCCAGGAACTGACCGCCGACTCGGACCGCGTCAGGCGCACCGAGGTCACAGCCCCCGCCGATGGCACCGTGAACAAGCTGTTGTTCAACACGGTGGGTGGTGTCGTGAAACCCGGCGACACGCTCTTGGAGTTGACCCCGGCCACGGGCGACCTGTTTGTCGAAGCCAAGGCGTCGCCCGCAGAACGCGGTTCGCTCCAGGTCGGGCAGGCCGCCATCGTGCGGATTGCCGCCTTCGACTACACCACGCACGGATCGATCGAGGCCACCGTGACGGAGATCAGCGCCGACACCTTGACCGATGAGCACGGGAATCTCTACTTCCGCATCGCCATGTCGCTGGACCCCACCAGCGTGGCCAGGTTCGGCAGGCCGCTCACCCCAGGCATGACCTTGACCGCAGACGCCGTGACGGGGCAGAGAACGGTTCTGCAGTACTTGCTCTCACCCATCAGGGGCTTGACCCAGTCGGCCTTCAAGGACTGAGAGCGAAGGAAACCTGACCCGTGTGAGCCGTGGCGCGCGGGACGCCATGCCACACCGCGGACACCGGTCCGGGTCGGAATTGGTCATTTGGCGCATCTGACCGGCGGTGACCGGTTTTTTTATGGGTGGTGTATGCGGTATCTTTTTCTGCATCCGGTGTTTCCGGGCCAATTCACCAAAGTGATGGAAACCCTGGCGCGGGATCCCGCCAATCAGGTGGTTCACTGTTCGATGATGTCTTCGGTGGCCGCGATTCCCGGCGTGAAAAAGATACGCTACCAACTGCCCGATGCCACCTCCAAAAAAACCCAAACCTGCGCGCAGCGGCTGGACAGCACCATTCAACACGGCCAAGCGGTGTTGGGCGCCGTCAGAAAAATCTTGGACCAAGGGTTTGAACCCGACTTGATCTACGGCTACACCGGCCGGGGCCCGACGCTGTTCATGAAGGATCTTTTCCCCCAAACCCCGCTGTTGGGGTATTTCGAGTGGTTTCTCAATCCGTTTGGCTCCGAATACAACTTTGACCCGGAACAGCCCTTGTCCTTCGAGTCGCAGCAAGCGATGCGGCTGGCCAACAGCAACATTTTGCTGGACTTGCAAGCCTGCGATCACGGAGTCACGCCCACGCATTGGCAGCAGCAGCAGTTCCCCGCGCCCTACCGGCCCCATCTCAGTGTCTTGCACGATGGCGTGGACACCGAGTTTTACCAACCCCGCCCCGCAGGCTCGCCGGGCGGGTTGACGCTGCCCGGCGTGAATTCAGAAGGCGTGACCGAGATCGTCACCTATGCCACCCGGGGCATGGAGCCTTTCCGGGGATTTCCGGAATTCATGCGGGCGCTGGCCCAGCTGCAAAAACGCCGGCCTCACTGCCATGCCGTGATTGTCGGCACCGAGGAGATTTTTTATTCCAAGGCCCCCGTGGGCGCCGAGAATTACAAGGAGGCCATGTTGCGGGAATTGGCGGGAGAATTGGATGTGTCTCGCGTTCATTTCACCGGGTGGCTGGATAAAGCCGCGTATCGGTCGATCTTGCAAGCGTCTTCGGCGCATGTGTACATGACGTATCCGTATGTGCTGTCGTGGTCGCTGATGGAGGCCATGGCGTGTGGCTGTTTGGTCATCGGCTCGCGCACGGCGCCGGTGCAGGAAGTCATTCGCGAGGGCGAAAACGGCTGGCTGGTGGATTTTTTCGATCACCATGAACTGGCCCAGCGTCTCGAAGCAGCGTTGGACAGCGGCGCCGAGGGCCAGCGCCTGCGCCGCCAAGCGCGCGAAACGGTGCTGGAGCGCTACGCCTTGGATCGTTTGCTGCCACAGCACCTGGCCTTGCTGGATCGCTGGGCGCGGCGCTGATGGACGCCGCCGAGGCTCGCGGGGATGGGTGAACGACAAAGCAAGCGTCGCTGGGCTCTTCCGCGCCAAGAGGTGGTCATACACTTGATCGCTTTCAAGCGATAAGTTGCAGATATCGCATCGGAGCGATATAGTTCGGAAATCGCCTTTGGCCGATTTTCCCATGGACTACCCCCTGCAGCTCAACAGCCAACTGCGGCAACTGCTGAAGTCGCTGCGCAAGACCCGTCAGATGACGCAGGCGCAACTCGCGCAGCGCCTGGGCGTGGTGCAGTCGCGGGTCGCCGACATCGAACGCGAGCCCGGGAGCGTGAGTGTCGAGCAACTGATGAACGTCCTGTCCGTGCTCGGTGCACAACTGGTGGTGAGAGAGACAGCGCCATCAGTGCCGCCCGGCCACGCCCCGGACGACCCGGCAGCATCGGGTTCGACCGATGCCCCCGGGGCGCCGCCGCGCGGCCAGTGGTAAGGGCCTCAAGCGCGGGACTGGAGCATTGAACCCATGACCGATTCGTCGAGACCAGGCCGGCCATCGGCAGCCAGGGCGCGTCATGGCTGAGGCGCGCGAACTCGGGGTGTGGATGAACGGCGAGCGCGTCGGCACCTGGCAGCGCACGCGCACCGGCGGGCATCGATTCATCTACGAGCCGTCATGGATCGCGTCGCCCAGGGTCCGCCCCTTGTCGCTGTCGCTGCCCCTCACGCCCGACCGAACGATCAGCGGCCCGGTGGTCAGCCACTACTTCGACAACCTGCTGCCCGACGACGAGCGTATCCGGCGCCGCGTCAGCGCCCGCTTCAAGCTGGGCTCAACCGACGTGCTCGAGCTCCTGCAGGCCATCGGGCGTGACTGCGTCGGCGCTGTGCAGCTGCTGCCGCCGGAGCAGCCTCCAACCGGGTTCGACCAGGTCCAGGCCGAGCCGATGGACGACCAGGCCGTCGCGAGGCACCTGCGCGGCGTGGCGGCCACGCCTGGGCTGGGTAATGCCCTTGAGGATGGGGGCGACGACGACCCTCTGCGCATCTCGATCGCCGGCGCCCAGGAAAAGACGGCCCTGCTGCGCGTCGATGGCCAGTGGTGCCGGCCGCTGGGGGCAACGCCCACCACGCACATCCTGAAGCTGCCCCTGGGCCTGGTGGGTGGTCGCAGGCTGGACCTGAGCGAGTCGGTCTACAACGAGTGGCTGTGCGCGCAGCTGCTGCGCGAGCTGGGCCTGCCGGTGGCCACCACCGACATCGGGCACTTCGACGACCAGACCGTCCTGGTGGTCGAACGCTTCGACCGGCAATGGCAGGAAGCATCGCAGCGATGGCCGCAGCGCTGGATTGCCCGCATCCCGCAGGAAGACTTCTGCCAGGTGCTGGGCCTGCCGTCGGAGGACAAGTACGAGGCACAGGGCGGCCCCGGCATGGCCCGCTGCCTGGAGGTGCTGCGGGGCGGCGCCACGGCCGCGGCCGACACGCGGAACTTCCTGTGCGCGCAGCTGGCGTTCTGGTTGCTGGCGGCCACGGACGGGCACGCCAAGAACTTCTCGGTCTTCCTGCTGCCCGGCGGCCGGTATCGGATGACGCCCTTGTACGACGTCATCTCGGCGTGGCCGATCATCGGCGACGGCGCCAACCGGGTTGCCTGGCAGGAAGCCAAACTCGCCATGGCGGTGCGGTCGAAGAACACGCACTACCAGCTGGCGCGGATCCAGACCCGGCACTGGCGGGCGCTGGCAGAACGCAGTGGCGCAGAGGGAGCCTGGCCGGCGATGCAGGCCCTGGTTGCCCGCGTGCCGGCTGCCATCGATGCCGTTCAGGCACAGATCGCCATGACGCAGCCTGCCGGGTTCCCCCAGAGGATGACGGAGAGCATCGTTGACGGGCTGAAGAAGCAGGTGCGCGCCTGGGATATCGGGCTGTAGGCCGGGCTCTGGTTGGGGCAACGATGGCTGACGGGATCACCCGTTCGGGTTCCCTGCGAGCCCGGAATCCGCGCGGCCAGTGGACCTGAAGCTCGTTGGCCCTCCCCGACGTCCGGCGGACCACCCAGACAACCGGAACACAGCGCCGGCCCGCCAGATGCCAGATGCACTTCCCAGTGGTCGCCGCAGAGGTGCCCGGAATCACGCCAGGGCACAAAGCCCAACGGTCATTTCGATGCGTCGAAGAAAGGCGCCGGGCCCAACCCGGGCACAAAGTGGGCACGGGACCCGGCCGCAGTTTTCGCCTCTCTTCGCCACTTGGCGCCGGACAGGCCCCCGAACGCCCCGCTCACGGAGTGCTCACCGGATGACAGTTGGGCCATCGCTTGAGCTTGCACGGACGGAGCTACCGACCACCACGCGCAGGATGATGGTACTGCGCTGGCAGCGAGCTCGCCGGCAAGGTTGTCGGCAACACGCCGAAGCTGCTCCCGGGCGCTCGATCAAGACTCGTGATCGCCGCTCAAGGCACGCTGCAAGCGGCGCCGTTGCCGGCCTACTGCGCTCGTGCCAGACGCGCAGCGAGCTCGTCGTGCTGGAGCCTGAACTTGTCGGCGTTCTTCCTCAGCTTCGCGAGGTTGTGAAGCTTCCACTGCAGCGCCGGCAGCTCCGCGATGTGTGCATGGCGCAGCAGCTGCCACTCAGGCTCGGCGCGCACGACCGACAACAGGAACTGGCGGTGTCGAGGCAGCAAGGCGCGCGGCAGCTCGTGCATCAAGCGTTGGCGCGTCGCCACCAGCTCGCCGAGGTCGACGGGGGCCGACGTCATCCCGACGAACTCAGCTTCGAAGACCGCGTCGAGCGGCTTCTCGTTCGGGAACAGCACCTCATGCGTGGGGCGGTTGTGGCCCGCCAGGTAGACCACGAAAAAGTCCAGGAGGTCCTCGCCCCACCCGCCGCCGGCCAGCATCAGTTGCACGTCGAAGAGATCTCGCGGGTGCTGTCGGTCGAGCGCCGCCACCAGCACAGCTTGGCCTCGGTTCCATCCTTGGACCTGCGAAGGACGGCAGAGTACCCAAGGGCCTCGACCCGCGCCTGGGCTGCTGCCAGTTCAGCACCGATGGCCCCCAACGCTTCCTCGCGCGGCAGCCCGTGCGGGACGAAGACGACGTCGATGTCCACAGACAACCGAGGCATGTCCTGGACGAAGAGGTTCAGGGCCGTGCCACCCTTCATCGCAAACGCTGTCGTGTCGAAGACCGCCGGCGCCACGGCCAGCAGCAGTTGCACGGTGCGGACGTAGTCGGCGTTCATGAGGGGCGCTTCAAGTTGAGGCGTTCGCCGGTCTTCGTGGCCGACACCCAGCGCCGGCCTCCACCGAGGCGCCTGCTGTGGCGGCGCGCCAGGTCAGCCCAAGGAAGACCCAGCTCATTGGCGAACGAGTGGGCCAGCCGGGCCACCTTGATCCGCTTGAGATGGGCCAGCAGGGTGTCCAGCACGTCCATGCGCAAGGATCGCGCAGCCTCCACGAGATGGCGAGCCTCCTCCAGTCCCTGCCCCTTGCCAACGTCGCTCAGGAGTTCGAGCACGGCGCGCTCGGGCGCGGACACCATGAGGTCGGCGCGGCCGCCCGGCAAAGGCGCCAGGCCTACGGCTCTCGGCAGCGTGCTGTCGAACAGGTGGGTGGCCTGGTAGGCGGCGGGGAAGGCGTCTGTGAACCAGGTCGGCAGCGTCGTGGGCACATCTCCCCAGAGCACCAGCCGCTCCTTGAAGGGCAGGTTGTGGCGTACGCCGCGCCAGCCCAGGGCGGTCTTGCCCGCGACATGGAAACCGGGAACCTGCGTCACCAGCCAGGCCAAGGACGCATCACGGTTGAGTTCGTCGCCGGGCAGCAGGTAGACGCCGCGACCCAGACGCCGCAGCCAGCCACTCTCCGCCAAGCGCCCCACCTGCTTCGCGCTCAGGCCGCGATCCTGCAGCAAGCGGGTCGACAAAGGCGCGCCCCGGGGTAGCGACGCCAGCGCCTGACGGAATAGAAGGCTAGGAGAACTCACCATCGGATGGTCAGTATCGCAATTTTTCTATGCCGTCGAGACGAGTTTCGGCCTCACAGGAGAAGAGCGACTTCCGGGCACATGACCCAACGGTCAACTTGGCCCGGGTCCGCAAACCGCTGGGCACAGCCTGGGCACAAAGTGGGCACAGGTTGGGCACAAAGCAAAACGCCGCCCTTTTGGGGCGGCGCATATTCAGTTCTAAGTTGTTGTTTTTGTTAGATATTTTTGTGGTTGCGGGGGCAAGATTTGAACTTGCGACCTTTGGGTTATGAGCCCAACGAGCTACCAGGCTGCTCCACCCCGCGTCAGAGCCCGACAGTATAGCGCCCTTTTGGGCGCCTCTTGCGCCACAGCGCGGTTAGCAGCACGGCGGTGGCGGCCAGTGCCAGCGGCCACAGCGACAAGCGCGAAGCCCAGCGCGCATAGGGCGTCAGCCCCTCGCGGCCCTCGAAGCGCGCCACCAGCACGCCGCGCGTGTGCGGCGCCAGCATCGCCGTGACGGCGCCACGGTGGTCGATCACCGCGGTGGCGCCGGTGTTGGTGGCGCGCAGCATCGGCCGCTGCAGCTCCAGGCTGCGCAGTCGCGAGATGTGCAGGTGCTGCTCGACGGCGATGGTGCGGCCGAACCAGCCGATGTTGCTGAGGTTGACGAGCACGGTCGGCGCCGTGCGCGCGTCGGCGAAGCGGCGCGCCAGCTCCTCGCCAAACAGGTCTTCGTAGCAGATGTTGGGGCCGAAGCGCTGGCCCAGGGCCACGAAGGGCGGTGGGTGCGTGACGCCGCGCGCGAAGTCGCCCAGCGGGATGTTCATCAGGTTCGTGAACCAGCGAAAGCCCGGCGGGATGAACTCGCCGAAGGGCACCAGGTGCCACTTGTCGTAGCGGTGCGGCTGCGTCTGGTGCGCGGCCGACAGGCCGACGACGCTGTTGGTGTAGCCGGTGCCGAGGTCACCCAGCGGCACGCCCACCAGCGCGGCACGGCCGCCGCTGGAGCGGTCCGCAAAGTGCACCTCCAGGGCCTCCCAGTAGCCGGGCGCAAACTCGCGCAGCTGCTCCGGCAGCAGCGGCACCGCCGTCTCCGGCGCCACCACCAGCGGGGCGGTGGCGTGCAGCAACTCGCGTTGCACCCAGGCCAGTTGGGCCGGCAGGTGCTCACTGGCGAACTTCTCGTCCTGCGCGACATTGGTTTGCAGCAGCGCCACCTCCATCGGGCCGCCGGCCGTGGCCACCGGTGTGGTGAAGTCGCGCGGCGCCACCTGGGCCAGCGCCACCACGCCGGCCGCCAGCGTGGCCGCCGGCCAGTGCCTGCCGCGGCTGCGCAGCAGCTGCACCACGCCCGCGGCGGCCAGCGCCATGACCGCACCGATGCCGTACACGCCCAGCCAGGGCGCCAGGGCCGCCAGTGGCGAGTCGACCTGCGAATAGCCGGCCGCCACCCACGGGAAGCCGGTGAACAGCACGCCGCGGGCCAGCTCGGCCAGCAGCCACAGCGCGGCGAACAGCAACGCGTCGAAGCCGCTGCCGCGCCGCAGCCTGGCGTACAGCACGGCCGCCAGCGCGAGGTACAGCGCCAGTGCCGCCGACAGCGCCGCCACGGCGGCAGCGGCCAGCGGTGCCGGCAGCCCGCCGTAGTGGTGCATGCTGATGAACAGCCACCAGGTGCCAGCGGCCAGCCAGGCCGTGCCGTAGAGCCAGCCCAGCAGCGCGGCGCGGCGCGGCGGTGCGACATCGAGCCGCCACACCAGCAGCGACAGCGTGGCCAGCGGCATCGCCCAGGCCGCCGGGTGCACGAAGGCCAGGGTCTGCACCGCGCCCAGCGCAGCGGCCAGCAGCGCGTCGGCCGCCACCGGCCAGGGCCGGCGGGCCGGCGCCGTGTCAGTCGACGTCACCGCCTTCGACCGTGGGCGTGTCGCTCGCGCGCGCCACGCGGAACCAGCGCACTGCGCCGCCGCGCGTGATCATCACCGTGAAGGCCAGCCCGCCCACCACCACCGTCTCGCCACGCCGCGGCACGCGGCCGTGATCCTGCGCGACCAGCCCGCCGATGGTGTCAAAGCCGTCCTCGGGCAGCTGCGTGCCGAAGGCGGTGTTGACGGCATCGATGGCCACGTCGCCGGCCACGCGGTGGCTGCCGTCTGCCAGCGTGTAGATGCCGTTTTCCTGCTCCTGCTCGTCGAACTCGTCCTCGATCTCGCCGACGATCTCCTCGAGCACGTCCTCGATGGTGATGAGCCCGGCCGTGTTGCCGAACTCGTCGATGACCACGGCCAGGTGGTTGCGGTTGGAGCGGAAGTCGCGCAGCAGCTCGTTCAGGCGCTTGCTCTCGGGCACGAAGACCGCCGGCCGCAGCAGCGTGCGCAGGTTCAGCTCGGGTGCGCGGTGCAGCTTGAGCAGGTCCTTCGCCAGCAGGATGCCGATGATGTTCTCGCGGCCACCCTCGTGCACCGGAAAGCGCGAGTGCGCGGTGTCGATGACGGTGGCGAGGATGTCCTCCACCGGCGAGTCGATCGACAGCAGGTCCATGCGCGTGGCCGGCACCATCACGTCGCCGGCGGTGAGGTCGGCCATGCGCAGCACACCCTCGAGCATGAGGCGCGACTCGGGCTCGATGAGCTCACGGCTCTCGGCGTCGGCGAGCGTTCGGATCAGCTCGGCCTTGCTGTCGGGGCCGGGCGAGACGAACTCGATGAGTCTTTCGAACAGACCGCGCGGGTCGCGGCTTGCGGAGGCGGAGCCGCGCTTGTCGCGCGGTTCGCCCGGGCTGCGGTCAGGGCCGCGCCGGGTAGGGGCTGGGTCGGACACTGGGAGGGTGCCGGCAGTCACGGAGGGCGGAAGAATACCCCAGCCCCCGCCGCCGTCGCGCCTGCGGCGACAATGCAGCGCCATTTCAGACCTCCGACCCGCCTGTGAACGCCACGTCCCCGATCCCCGACACGCTGCGCCGCCTGGCCCTGCCGGTGGCGGCCATGGCCGCGGTGATCGTGCTGTCCAACGTGCTGGTGCAGCACACCATCAACGACTGGCTCACCTGGGGTGCCTTCAGCTACCCGCTGGTGTTCCTCGTCACCGACCTCACCAACCGGGCGCTGGGCCCGCAGGTGGCGCGGCGCGTGGCCTGGATCGGCTTTGCCATCGCGGTGGCGGTGTCGCTGGCGCTGGCACCGTGGCGCATCGCGGTGGCCTCGGGTGCGGCCTTCCTGTTTGCGCAGCTGATGGACGTGGCGGTGTTCAACCGCTGGCGCGCCGCCACCTGGTGGAAGGCGCCGCTCATCGGCTCGCTGGTGGCCAGCGTGGTCGACACCGCGGTGTTCTTCTTCCTCGCCTTCGCCGGTACCGACCTGAACTGGCTGATGCTTGCCGCCGGCGACCTGGCCGTGAAGGCCCTGATGGCCGCCGTGCTGCTGGCCCCCTACCGCGCGCTCCTGCCCCACCTGCAGGCCTGGGCTCCGCCGCCTTCGGCCACGGCCCGCTGACACCGACGACCCGCATTCCACCGCCCACCATGAGCACCGGCCTGATCCCCGCCACCATCCTCACCGGCTTTCTCGGCTCGGGCAAGACGACGCTGCTCAAGCGCGTGCTCTCCGAGGCCCACGGCCAGAAGATCGCCGTCATCGAAAACGAGTTCGGCGAGGAGAACATCGACAACGAGATCCTCTCGGTCAACACCGAGGAGCAGATCATCCAGATGAGCAACGGCTGCATCTGCTGCACCATCCGCGAAGACCTGCGCAGCGCGCTCGCCACCCTGGCCGAGAAGCGCCGCAAGGGCGAGCTGCAGTTCGACCGCGTGGTGATCGAGACCACCGGCCTGGCCGACCCCGGCCCGGTGGCGCAGACCTTCTTCATGGACGACGAGATCGCCGAGAGCTATCTGCTGGATTCGGTCCTCACGCTGGTGGACGCCAAGCACGCGGCCGGCCAGCTCGACACGCGCCAGGAGGCCCGCCGCCAGGTCGGCTTTGCCGACCAGCTCTTCCTCAGCAAGACCGAGCTCGTGGCCGAGGCCGAGGTCGAGGCGCTGGTGCACCGCCTCAAACACATGAACCCGCGCGCACGCCAGCGCAGAGTGCACTTCGGCGAGGTGCCGCTGTCGGAGGTGTTCGACCTCAAGGGCTTCAACCTCAACGCCAAGCTCGACATCGACCCCGACTTCCTGCAGGACGGCGGGCACGACCACCATCACGATCACCACGACCACGGCGAAGACTGCGACCACCCGTCGCACCAGCCCGGGCACGCCCACCATCACGCGCACGACGACGACGTCAAGAGCTTCGTGTTCCGCAGCGAGCGGGCCTTCGACCCGGCCAAGCTCGAGGACTTCCTCGGCGCCATCGTCCAGGTCTACGGGCCGAAGATGCTGCGCTACAAGGGCGTGCTCTTCATGAAGGGCTCCGACCGCAAGGTGGTGTTCCAGGGCGTGCACCAGCTGATGGGGTCCGACCTGGGCCCGAAGTGGGTGCCGGGCGAGAAGAAGCAGAGCAAGCTGGTCTTCATCGGCATCGAGCTGCCGCGCGAGGTGCTGCTGCAGGGGCTGGCGCAGTGCCTCGTCTGAGCCCCTGAAGGCGTTTCCGCGCCCCCCGCCGGGCGGGCCGGATGCCCCTGGAACGCGTGGCTACAATCCGCGCGCCTCGAAGGGGGTGGCCCGGGCGGCGTGCAGTGCGCCCGGGCCAGAACCACCGATCCAGGACGTACCCGAAAGGGGAGGAGGTCCCCGTGAGCAAGTCAACGGCCAAGGCAGCGGCCGACAGCAAGACGAGTCCGGCTGCCAAGGCACCGGCCAAGAGCGCACCCAGCAAGAGCGCACCCGGCAAGAGCGCACCCGGCAAAAGCGCCGCCGCCAAGCCGGCGCCGAAGCCGGCCCCGAAATCGGCCCCGAAGTCGGCGCCCCCCGCCAAACCCGCTGCGGCGGCGGCGCCCCAGGCCGCCGCCGCACCCAAGAAGGCAACGGCCACCCCGGCGCCGGCCCAGGTCACGACCGTCGTCAAGACGCCCCCCGCCGCGGCGGTGTCGCCGCCGAAGAGTCCACCCAAGGCCTCTTCGCGCGGCTCTTCGCGCGCCGCGGCGCCGGTCGGCGCCAAGGACATCCCACCCGCCGACTCTCCGGTTCCCGGCGCCCGGCACGGCTTCGCCGAGCGCTTCGGCCCGGCAGCCAAGACCGCACACCGACAGATGCCTGAGTCGGCTGAGTTGCCCAAAACCGCTCCCAAAGACCCCAAGCTCATCAACGCCTGGAAAACCAAGGCCGGACGCGATCTGAGCGAAGCCGAACTCCTGGCGATGCCGGAGTCGGAGTACATGAATGACAAGCAGCTCGACTTCTTCCGCGCCCGCCTGGAGATGCAGAAGGCGGAGCTGCTGTCCAGCGCCGACGAGACCACCGAGCATCTCCGCGAGGACACTTCCATCGTGCCCGACCCGGTGGACCGTGCCACCATCGAGGAAGAGCACGCGCTGGAGCTGCGCACGCGGGATCGCGAACGCAAGCTGCTGAAGAAGATCGCCCAGGCGCTGGCCCGGCTGGACAACGGCGACTACGGCTTTTGCGACGAAACCGGCGAGCCCATCGGGCTGCAGCGCCTGATGGCGCGGCCCACGGCCACGCTCACGCTCGAGGCACAGCAGCGCCGCGAGATGAAGCAGAAGATGTTCGGCGATTAAGGCCCCCTTGCGGGCCTTCGTGCGGGCGTGGCGGCGCAGGACCCCGGGGTAGTATCCGCGTGCCATGGCCGAGCAAGAGAAGAACGAGAGCTTCTACCGCAAGGTGGTGAGGTTCGTCGTCAACCCCGCCACCCACTGGTCCGATCTCGGTGCGCGCCAGGAAGAGACCCAGCAGCTCGAACAGGAGAAGAACGAGCTCAAGGCCATGATCGAGCGCAAGCGGCGCAACGACTTCGTGCGCAGGCGCGAGTTCGACGTGCTGCGCCAGTTGCGGCGCGAGGGCCTCTCGCCCGAGCAGCTGTGGGCCCTGGGCAGCTCGTCGCGGCTGGACGACGCGGACTCGCGCAGTTCCGGGGCGGTGTCGCCGCGCGCCGACAGCGTGAAGGCCAAGATCGACGAGATCGAGCAGCAGATGGTCGTCGAGGGTGGGCTGTCGGCTGGCTTTTCGCGGCGCGGTGGCCTCGATCTGAGCAGCCGCCTGGCGGCTTTCCCCCTGCCCGGTTCTCCGGCCGGCGCCCCGGCGCCGGTGCCGGTGGCCCCGGACCTGCCACCGCTGTCGCCCCTGTCCGCAGACGGCCACGCCACCTTGCCAATGCACTTCGGCGAGCGTTCGGCCTTGCCGCCCGGCAGCCCGCCGACCGAACCGTCGAGCCCCTTTGCCGTCGAGGTGAGCGAGGTCGGGCACGACCCCGAGCTGGACGAGGCCGTGATTGCCTTTGCCAATGCCGACTTCGGCCCGTGCGAGGACGCCCTGCAGGCCCTCATCGGCCCCGGCGGCGCGCGCGCGCGGCACGCCGAGACCTGGCGGGCACTGTTTGACCTGTACCGCGCCACCGGCCAGCAGCGGCGTTTCGAGAGCCTGGCACTCGACTACGCCCGGCAGTTCGGCTGGAGCGCGCCGCAGTGGTACAGCCTGCCCAAGCTGGTGGCCGATCAGCTGGCCGAAGGGCCCGAGGTGCGTCGTCCGGACGGCACCGGCAGCCCCTCCGGCGGGGACTTCGGCTGGGTCTGCCCCGAGTTGCTGGACATCGAGGCCGCGACGCGGCTGCGCGCGCAGACGCTGCAGATGCCGCTGCCCTGGATCTTCGACTGGGGCAGGCTGCGCGCCATCGACCCCGAGGCGGCGATGCAGTTGTCGATGGTCTTCCGGCTCTGGGCCGGCCAGCAGCTCTCGATGCGCTGGCTTGACGGCGACCGGCTGTTCCAGGTGCTGGCCGAGTCGGCGCCCACCGGGGTGCGCGATGCCGATCCGGCCTTCTGGCTCACGCGGCTGGACGCCCTTCGCCTGGCCAACCGCGCCGACCAGTTCGAAGAAGCCGCGATCGACTACTGCGTCACCTACGAGGTGAGCCCGCCCTCCTGGGAGCCCACGCGCTGCGCCGTTCACATCAGCGGCGGTGCGATGAGCACGCGCAGCCCGCCGATGTCGATGGTCTCCGAGGTTTCCACCCGTTTCCTCGAAAGCGAACGGGCCGACGGTGCCGACGGCGGCGTGGCAGTGGCACACGTGGAGTTGTCGGGCCAGCTCATCGGCGACATCAGTGCCACGTTGACCAGGCTGCAGGGCCAGATCGGGTTGGCGACGGCGGTGAGCGTTTCGTGCGCGCGGCTAATCCGTGTCGACTTCATCGCCGCCGGCGACCTGCTGAACTGGGTGCTGGCCCGCCGCGGCGAGTCGCGCTCGGTGCACTTCGTCGAGGCCCACCGCCTGCTGGCGCTGTTCTTCGGGGCCATGGGCTTCAACGAGCATGCCAAGGTGAAGCTGCGCAGGGACTGACGCAGACAGCGGCAAGCCGCCGCGTGCGGCTATGCTGCCGCCATGGACTCCTACCACGGCACCACCATCCTCAGCGTGCGCCGCGGCCCGCTCGTCGCCCTGGGCGGTGACGGCCAGGTCACCCTCGGCACCATCGTCATCAAGGCCAGCGCCCGCAAGGTGCGCAAGCTCTACAAGGACCAGGTTCTCGCCGGCTTTGCGGGCGCCACGGCCGACGCCTTCACCTTGTTCGAGCGCTTCGAGGCCAAGCTCGAGAAGCACCAGGGCCAGCTGCAGCGCGCCGCCATCGAACTGACCAAGGACTGGCGCACCGACCGCGTGCTGCGCCGGCTCGAGGCCATGCTCGCGGTGGCCGACCGCACGGGCAGCTTCATCATCACCGGCAACGGCGACGTGCTCGAGCCCGAGTTCGGCATCGTGGCCATCGGCTCCGGCGGCGCCTACGCGCAGGCCGCCGCGCGTGCGCTGCTGGAGCACACCGAGCTGCCGCCCTCGGCCATCGTGAAGAAGGCGCTCACGATCGCGGGCGACCTGTGCATCTACACCAACCAGAATCACACCATCGAGACGCTGGGAGACGGCGCATGAGTGCCGAGAACGAGCGCGCGCCGCTGGGCATGACGCCGCAGGAGATCGTCTCCGAGCTCGACCGCCACATCGTGGGCCAGCCCGCGGCCAAGCGCGCGGTGGCGATTGCGTTGCGCAACCGCTGGCGGCGCCAGCAGGTGCCGGGCGCGATGCGCGGCGAGATCACGCCGAAGAACATCCTGATGATCGGCCCCACGGGCGTGGGCAAGACCGAGATCGCGCGCCGCCTGGCGCGGCTGGCCGACGCACCCTTCATCAAGGTGGAGGCGACCAAGTTCACCGAGGTGGGCTATGTGGGCAAGGACGTGGACACCATCGTGCGCGACCTGGTGGACGTGGCCGTCAAGCAGGAGCGCGAGCGGCAGGTGCGGATGCACCGCACGCGCGCCGAGGATGCCGCCGAGGAGCGCATCCTCGACGCGCTGGTGCCGTCGCCACGCGGCGCGGGCGCCATCGGCTTCGACACCGCACCGCCGCCGGCCGACAACACGGCACGGCAGGTGCTGAGGAAGCGCCTGCGCGAGGGCCTGCTCGCCGACAAGGAGATCGAGATCGACGTCGCCGATGCGCGGCCCACGCTCGAGGTGCTGGGGCCCGCTGCGGGACATGGCCTGCCCGGCATGGACGAGATGGCCGAGCAGCTCAAGGGCCTGTTCTCGCAGATGGGCGCGGGCAAGCGCAGCAAGCGCAAGATGAAGATCGGCGAGGCCTGGCCCAGGCTCGTGGACGAGGAGGCCGCCAAGCTGGTGAACGAAGAAGAGATCCGTGCCGCCGCGCTGCTGAACGCCGAAGGCAATGGCATCGTCTTCATCGACGAGATCGACAAGGTCGCCACGCGCAGCGAACACGGCGGCGCGGATGTCTCACGCCAGGGCGTGCAGCGCGACCTGCTGCCCCTGGTGGAGGGCACCACCGTCAGCACGAAGTACGGGCCGGTGAAGACCGACCACATGCTCTTCATCGCCAGCGGTGCCTTCCACCTGGCGCGGCCCTCGGACCTGATCCCCGAGCTGCAGGGCCGGCTGCCCATCCGCGTGGAGTTGCAGTCGCTGAGCGTCGATGACTTTGAGGCCATCCTCACCAGCACGCAGGCGAGTCTCGTCAAGCAGTACGCCGCGCTGCTGGCCACCGAGGGCGTGACACTGGCCCTGACGCCGACAGCCATCCGGCGCGTCGCGCAGATTGCGTTCGAGGTCAACGAACGCACCGAGAACATCGGTGCGCGGCGCCTGGCCACGGTGATGGAGCGGCTGCTCGACGAGCTGAGCTTCGACGCGCCGCGCCTGTCGGGCCAGACGGTGACGCTGGATGCCGACGACGTGAACCGGCGCCTGGGCGAACTGGCCGACAACGTGGATCTGTCGCGCTACATCCTGTGACCGACGCGCGCACGCCGGCCCGGCGCCACGGCGGCGTCATCGCAAAGCGCGGATAATCCGCGACCGGCGCTGTGACGCAGCGTCCACCACGCACCGCCGCGGCGCCGGGGATCCCACAACAACAGAACAGGACCCCGCATGCCTTCGCTGCCCCTCTTCATCGCCCCCACGCGCCACACCGACGCCGACTCGGCGCTGGCCCAGGTGCAACTCGTCTACCGCGACAGCGTCGAGCACCTGCGCACGGCCCTGCAGCGCTTCGTCTCGGGCACCGACGATGGCCAGGCCGTGCGCGCCTTCTACCCCTTCGTGCGCGTGCGCACCGACACCGTGGCGCGTGCCGACTCGCGCCTGTCCTACGGTTTCGTGGCCGGCCCCGGCACCTTCGAGACCACGATCACGCGGCCCGATCTGTTTGCCGGCTACCTGCACGAACAGTTCCGGCTGCTGCTCAGGAACCACGGCGTCGCGCTCGAGGTGGGCACCAGCAACCAGCCGATCCCGGTGCACTTCTCGCTGGCCGATGGTGATCACCTCGAAGGCAGCCTGAGCGCCGAGCGCCGGCTGCTCATGCGCGACCGCTTCGACCTGCCCGACCTGGCCGCCATGGACGACAGCATCGCCAATGGCACCTGGCCCCGCCGCTCGGGCGAGCCCGAGCCGCTCTCCCTGTTCACCGCGCCGCGCACCGACTACTCGCTGCACCGCCTGCGCCACTACACCGGCACGGTGCCCGACCACTTCCAGAACTTCGTGCTGTTCACGAATTACCAGTTCTACATCGACGAGTTCATCAAGCTCGGCCACGCGTTGATGGCCGACCCGGCCGGCGATTACGAGGCGTTTGTGGAGCCCGGCAACGTGCTCACGCGGCGCGCGGGTCTGACGGCCGAAGTGGGCGACGCCAACGGCACCCCGCCGCCGCGCCTGCCGCAGATGCCGGCCTACCACCTCAAGCGCGCCGGGCACTCGGGCATCACCATGGTGAACATCGGCGTCGGCCCGGCCAACGCCAAGACCATCACCGACCACGTGGCCGTGCTGCGCCCGCACGTCTGGCTGATGCTGGGCCATTGCGCAGGGCTGCGCAACAGCCAGCAGCTCGGCGACTACGTGCTGGCCCACGCCTACATGCGCGAGGACCACGTGCTCGACGAAGACCTGCCACTGTGGGTGCCCGTGCCCGCGCTGGCCGAGGTTCAGCTCGCGCTCGAGCAGGCGGTGGCCGAGGTCACCCAGCTCAGCGGTTACGAACTCAAGCGCGTGCTGCGCACGGGCACGGTGGTCTCCACCGACAACCGCAACTGGGAGCTGCTCCCGGCCAGCGGCCCGGAGCGCCGCTTCAGCCAGAGCCGCGCCGTGGCACTGGACATGGAAAGCGCCACCATCGCGGCCAACGGCTTCCGCTTCCGCGTGCCCTACGGCACCTTGCTGTGCGTCAGCGACAAGCCGCTGCACGGCGAGATCAAGCTGCCGGGCATGGCCAACCACTTCTACCGCGAGCGTGTGGACCAGCACCTGCGCATCGGCATGCGCGCCGTGGAGCTGCTGCGCCAGGAGCGGCCCGGCAGCCTGCACAGCCGCAAGCTGCGCAGCTTTGCCGAGGTGGCGTTCCAGTAGCAGACAGGGCGCCCAAGGGGTAGCGCCCAAGGGGTGAACAGGGCGCCCAAGGGGCGGAGCGCGGTCTGCCCGCGGCCCCCTGCGCGATCGCGCAGCGGCTGATCAGTAGCTCAGGTTGAGCTGCAGCACCGAGGTGGTGCCGCTCACCTCATGGCCGATGATCAGGAGCGGCTTGCCGTTCGGTGACTTGGCCGCAGGCACAAACACCACGCCCTCAGGGCCGCGGTCGCCGTTGACGCCGTCGCGGGTGTTCAGGTAGGTCATGAACACGGGCTGCGCGGGCGTGCTGATGTCGTACACCATCACGCCACCGACACGCTCGAGCACGATGAAGGCGAAGGTCTTCTTGCCGATGGTTCCTACCGCAACGCCCTCAGGCTCGGGCCCCTTGGAGGCGCTGCGGCCGTCCAGGGTGGCGTTGTCGTGGCTGCTGTTGAACGGCACGTTGCTCAGCGCCTTGGTGCGCTGTTCGAACTCGTCGCCGGAGTCATGGATGCGCACGAACTCGGTGTCCCAGATCGTGAACGAGCGGGCCCCGAAGCTGTAAAGCTCGGTGCACTGACCGGCCGCGTTCTTGCCGGTGCTGCTGCCATTGGGGTTGGCGGTGATGCGCAGCCGGCCGAGGTTGGAGTCCAGGATCAGGTTCGCGGCATCCGGGAACACCGTCGGGTCGAGGCCGGCGCTGCAGTGGCTGCGAACACGGGTCTCGTCGCTGTAGCCCGGCCAGTCGGCGCGCGCCTCGCCTTCGTTGGCGGTGATCAGGTAGCGTTTGCCGTTGGCCGAGAAGTGCGCAATCGCATCCGGCTGGTACAGGCCCTTGACCGGGTAGTTGGCGATCTTGATGGCCGCCGTGCCGCTGTTGGTGTTGGTGCCGCCGTCTTCGTCGCTGGCGTCCAGGCCCATGCCAGGCAGGCTGTGGTCCTTGAAACCCAGCGGCTTGATGGCCGTCACCTTGGCCGTGGCAATGTCCACCACGGCCACGGCGTTGTTCTCCTGCAGCGTGGCATACGCCGTCTTCCCGTCGTCGCTGATGGCGATGTACTCCGGCTCCAGGTCTTGCGCGGCGTTGGCGCCGGGGCCGAAGATGCGGATGCCCTGCGCCCGCAGCGCGGCCTCCTGGCCGATGAAGGCCTTGAAGTCGGCCGTCGCCACGCTGGGGTTGGTTCCGCCGTTGACGGTGACGACGCTGATGGAGCCTTCCGGGTCGATCGAACCCGCCTGGCCGTAGCTGTTCGGTTCGCCCTCGTTGGCGACCAGCAAGGTCTTGCCGTCCGGCGTGAACACGAGCATGTCCGGCTGAGCGCCGACCGCGACCGTGCCCAGCAGGACCAAGCTCGATGCGTTGTAGAACGCGACCGTCCCGGGGCTGGTCTTGGGTTGCGCCTCGATGGCCACGGCCACCAGACCGCCATCGGCCGCCACGCTGTTGACCGAGCCGCCCAGTGCGGTCACGCCGATCGTGCTGATGAGCTTGGGCTGCGTCGGGTCGGCCAGGTCCAGCACGTCGAGCGTGCCGTTGGCCCCGTTGACGACGAACAGGCGTTTGCTGGCCGCCTCGTAGGCCGTGATCTCGGCAGCCCCTGCCGCGCCACCGTTGAACCCGCCGATCTTGGCAAGGCTGATGGCCACGGGCGTGGCCTCGGTGGAGGTCTCTTCCACGTCGTCATCACCGCCGCAGGCGCTCAGCAGGGCGACGCCAAGGGCAAAGGCGCCCAGCAAGCGCAGTGGGTGCCGGCGGCGGGGGGCAGGATGGCTGGAGATTTGAGGCATGGCGGTGTCGTGTGGGCGCCGAAGCGCGAAAAACGCCCGATGTTCGGCGCCGTTCGTGAAGGTGCTGTGACGGCCGCTGCTCGGCTGGCGGCAGCGGCAGCCGGCCGCGCTCTGGCTGCACCCAGGCCCCGCTCAGGCCCCGGTCAGGCCCCGCTCAGGCCGCGCGCAGCAGCGGCCGCAGCGCCAGCAGCCCGAGCGCCGGCCCCAGCGCCAGCCAGGGCAGCAGCTGCGCCAGCGGCACCGTCTGCGCCAGCCGCACGAACAGCTCGATGCTGACGGCGCTGATCGCGAAGCCGATGCTGTTGGTGAGCGTGAGCACGCTGCCCACGGCCTCGCGCGGGGCGTTGGTGGCGGTGAGCGCGCTGAACTGCGGCGAGTCGCCGGCCACGGTCACGCCCCACAGCACCAGCCAGGCGCCGAACAGCCCGCCCGGCGCGCCCAGCGCCCAGGGCGCGAGCAGGCAGCACAGGCCGCTGCCGGCCAGCATGGTGGCGGCCACACGCGCGCTGCCCACCCGCGCCGCCCACTGGCCGCCGAGCACGCAGCCCAGGGCGCCCGCGCCGAGCACCGCGAAGGCCGCCCACGACACGGCCGCGCCCTGCAGCCGCGTGAGCAGGATGGTGGGCACCAGCACCCACACGGTGTAGAGCTCGACCATGTGGCCGAAGTAGCCGAAGACCGAGGCGCGCACGCGGCGGTCGGTCACCAGCGTGGCCAGCGCGCGCAGCCGCAGGCCCGGGCCGCGCCCGGCCGCCACCGGCGTGGCCGGCACGCGCGCCCACAGCAGCCACCCGGCCAGCGCCGTGACGGCCGCCACGGCCACAAACACCGCCTGCCAGGGCAGCCCCGCGCCTTGCGCGGCCAGCGCGCGCAGCGCGTGCGGGCTGGCGCTGCCCAGCACCAGCGCGCCGAGCAGCCAGCCCAGCGCCGGGCCCAGGCCCTGCGGGTGCCACTGTGCGGCGATCTTCATGCCCACGGGATAGATGCCGGCCAGGAAGAAGCCCGTGGCCACGCGGCAGGCCAGCAGCGCCGGCACCGAGTGCGCCACCACGGCCGCCAGCAGCGTCGTGGCCGAGGCCAGCAGCGCGCACAGCAGGAACACGGCGCGCGCCGGGAAGCGGTCGGCCACGGCCAGCAGCGCGAACACCAGCGTGCCGGCGATGAAGCCACCCTGCAGCGCGGCGGTCAGCGTGCCCACGGCCGCGGCATCCCAGCCGAAGGCGGCCTGCAGGTCGGGCATCACGGCGTTGACGGCGAACCAGCTCGAGGTGCCGCCCAGTTGGGCCAGCACGATGGCGGGCAGAACGGGGGGCTGAGGGTGCGCCTTCAAGGATGAGCGACCCGGGTCGGTTGCGGCTGCGGCAGCCTCGAAAGGCGTTCGAGCACCGTCGGGTGCGAGGCATAGAAGCGCCAGTACACGGGATCGGGCGTCAACGTGCCGAGGTTCTCGCGGTACAGCTTGACGAGCGCCATGGCGAGATTGCCGCCGTCGGCGTGCGTGGCGGCGTAGGCATGGGCTTCGAACTCGAGGCCCTGCGAGAACAGCGCGCCGGGCGGCGAGAACAACACGCCGACGAATCCTGCGGCGGCGATGAACAGCACCAGCGCCAGTGCTTCGGTCGGCAGCCCGGCCACGGGCGGGGTGCCGAGGCCGACGCAGAACGCGCGCTGCGCGGCGAGCCAGCCCAGGGCCGCGAAGACCGCCAGTGCCGCGAGCTGCGAGATGCCGAGCTGCTTGGGGATGTGGCGCAGTCTGAAGTGCCCCAGCTCGTGGGCCAGCACGGCCAGCAGTTCGCCCCGGGTCAGTTGGGCGATGAGCGTGTCGCAGAGCCCCACGCGCCTGGCGCGCCCGAGCCCGGTGAAGCAGGCGTTGGACTTCGCCGAGCGCCTGGATCTTTCCATGACGAGCAAGCCGCGCGAAGCGAATCCGCAGCGGTCCATGAGGCCTGGCGCGCGCTCGGCCAGCGTGGCATCGGCCAGCGGCTCGTAGCGGTTGAACAAGGGCGCGATGAGGGTGGGGAAGATGGCCACAAGCAGCAGCGTGAACGCCAGATAGGCCCCCCACGCCCAGCGCCACCCGGCCGGCCCGGCCGCACCCAGGAGCCACAGGATCAGCGCGGCCAGCGGCAGCATGAGCACGAGCGTGACGCCGAGCCTGACGAGGCCGAAGCGCACTCGCACCAAGGTGTCATCCGCAGCCTTCTGGTGCGACTCCAGCGGCACCGTCTTCTGGAGCAGCGCCGGCGCGGCAACCCGATGCCGGGCCACGTGGCGCATCTGGCGACGCGCCAACCCAGCCTGCACGGCGGTCGAGAGCAGAACCAGGGCCAGGAAGGTCTGGGTGATGGAGGGGGAGTCCATGCGAGCGGAACTCTCGTGTGGGCTGTCGCGCGGTGGGTGTCTGCGAAATTGTGCCGCGGCGCCGCACCCTCCGCTTCGACCGTGGCCGCCAGGCATTGAGCCCCGCGCAGGTGGTTCTGGCTCGCGGCCTGATGCGGCGCAACGGCTCCTTCACCGCCCTGGCCAGGCTGGATCTCCTGCGCAAGCAAGCGGCAACGCGCGCGCCAACGCTTGGCTCCAGACGCGAGCGGACGCGCAGGTTTCTCCTCGCGCGGTGCCCCGCGGCCACGCGGGGCTATTCGGGGCGGGGCGCCGGCCACCGGTTGCGCCTCGGCATACTCCCTTCGTCGAAAGGGGAGTAGCAGGCCGTGCAACGCGGCCGCGGAGCCCCGTCAATCCGGCGTGTGGTGCTGTCTGGCCCCCGCCCGGGACCGCAACTCGGCCACCCCGGCCGAATCGCAAGACCTTTCGGCGCGCTCGCGGTTCTTATTCCAACAACCTTCAACCCGAGGGAGCGTGTCCATGGACACCATTGCGCCGACCTGGCTCTGGATCTTTTTCGTGGCTGCCGTGCTGGTGGCCCTGTTCGTCGACTTCGTCGTGCTGCGCAAGCAGGGCGCGCACGCCGTCTCCGTGAAGGAGGCGCTGAACTGGTCGATCGTCTGGGTGCTGCTGAGCTTCGCCTTCAACGGCCTGTTCTGGTGGGCCGTCTACCAGGACCACGGCGTCGCCCTGGCCAACACCAAGAGCATGGAGTTCCTCACCGGCTATCTCATCGAGAAGAGCCTGGCGGTGGACAACATCTTCGTGTTCCTGATGATCTTCACGTACTTCGCGGTGCCGCCGGAGTTCCAGAAGCGCGTGCTGATGATCGGCATCATCGGCGCCATCGTGCTGCGCACGGTGATGATCCTGGTGGGCGCCTGGCTGATCCAGCAGTTCCACTGGATCCTCTACGTCTTCGGCGCCTTCCTCATCCTCACGGGCGTGAAGATGTGGTGGGCGGCGGGCCAGGAGCCCGACCTCGAGAGCAACCCGGCGCTGAAGCTGCTGCGCCGGCTCATGCCGGTGAGCAAGAACTTCGACGGGGAGAAGTTCTTCACCCTCGAGAACGGCAAGAAGATCGCCACGCCGCTGTTCCTGGTGATCATCCTGGTGGCGATCACCGACGTGATCTTCGCGGTCGACTCGATCCCGGCGATCTTCGCCATCACGATGGATCCGTTCATCGTGCTGACGAGCAACATCTTCGCGATCCTGGGCCTGCGTGCGATGTACTTCCTGCTGGCCGCCATCGCCGCCAAGTTCCACCTGCTGAGCTACGGCCTGGCGGTGATCCTGGTGTTCATCGGCACGAAGATGGTGTTGATCGACGTCTACAAGATCCCGGTGGCGTGGAGCCTGGGCGTGGTGGTCGCGATCCTGGCCATCACGATGATCTGGAGCGTGAAGACGGCGCCGAAGATCGACGACGCCGACGGCGCGTCCGACCGCGGCTGAGCGCCCTTGTCCAGGTGAACGCGGATTTATCATCCGCGCTCGATGCAGGCCAGCCCCCCCGATCTCGCCCAGGTGCGCCTGGGCAATGCGCTGGCCCTGTTCGAGGAGTTCGTGCGAGCGACGGCGCGCCACGCCGACGCCGCCACGCTGCGCGGCCTGGAGCGCCGCTTTGCCGAGCGTGTGCTGATCCAGCCCAGCTACTGGAGCCAGATCAAGGGCCGCAGCCGCCAGATCGGCGAGCGCCTGGCGCGGCAGTTCGAGCAGCAGTGCCACAAACCGCGCGGCTGGATGGACGTGCCGCACGGCCCCGGCAGCGAGGCGCTGCCCCCGCCGCTGGGCGCCACGCTGCCGGCCGACTACCGCGCGGCCGGCCCCGCGCAGCCGGCCCCGCCGCCGGCCGCGCCGCGTGAGGACAGCCTGCCGGCCGACGACGATGAGCGTTTCATCGTCGGCCTCGTGCTCACCTACTACCGCCGCCACCCTCAGCGCGCACGCACCCGGCTGCTCGACCTGCTCGGCGAGGTGCTCACGCCCCCGCCGGCCGCACCCGCCGCGTCCACGGCCGGCCCTCGCCTCGGCGGCCCGGCCTCACCCCTGCCGCGCCCGCCCGCCGACGACCCGCAGACGCTGTGGCTGCGCAGCCAGCAGGGCGTGGCCCCCCTCAAGCGCAAGCGATAGCGCAGCGTCGCCGTCGACCTTCCGGCATCGATGCCGGTCCCCGGCAGACAGGACGAGGCGCGGGTTTTCCCGGGTCTCTTTCCCCTTGCTGACTGATAACCAAGGCTTTATCATTTGATCAATCCTGTGAAAGACGACTTGCCCAGCCGCTCACCGGTCCGGCACTCGCCCGCACAGCCCATCCATCCTTCAACCGACACCATGGACCTGAACCTGTCGTTCACCCCATCCCGGGTGCCGGTGAACCGGCGAGCCAGGCGGTGGCGCATTCGGTAGCGCACCCGCACCGCACACGCCACCTCCACCACGGCCCGGGCTGCGCCAGCACCCGGGCCTTGTTGTTTTCTGCCCCCGCCCACCGACCCGCCCACCCACCCGCCCACGAAAGGAGCCTCCGATGAAGCCGATCCTCGACACCCGCAAGCCGCGCAACCCGTTCGTGGCCCTGGCCCGCTCCCGCAGCGCCGGCCGCCACGGCGGTGGCAAGCGCCGCCAGCAGATGCAGCGCGAGCTGCGCGGCGAACTCAGCCGCTTGAAGCCCAGCCCCTGAACGCCCCGCCACGCCCGCAGCGCGGGGTGAATCGGCCAGCCCGATGGAGATCGATCATGACGACGCGTGAACTGTTCTACTTCCCCGTCCCCGCCGAGGAGCGCAAGGCCCGCGGCTTCTTTGCCGCGGCGTTGCGCAGCCTGAGCCGCGTGCTCGACACGCTGGCCGAGAAGGTGGCCCTCGTCGAGGAGCCGCCCGTGACCGAGCCGGTGCTCGAGTTCCACGCCGACGCTGCTGCGCCCGAGGGCGCGCTGTACGTCAACGGCCAGCTCGTCGGCCGCGTGCTCGGCGTGACGCGGCTGTGAGGCCGTGACGCGGCCAACGGCACACCCCTCAGGGTCCGCCCTGAGGGGTTTTTCTTTGTGGGCAGAGCGGCCGAGTCGGTGCACGATCGCGGCATGGACCGCACCCCTTCGCACCGCCTGCTGATCGCCCGCGGCGACCCCCACCGCACCACCTGGGTGCCCGACCCCGACGCCACGCGGGCGCTCGAGCCCGGGCAGGCCCGCCTGGCCATCGAGCAGGTGGCGCTCACCGCCAACAACATCACCTACGCCGCCTTTGGCGAGGCCATGAAGTACTGGCAGTTCTTCCCCGCGCCCGATGCGGCGCACGGCTGCCTGCCCACCTGGGGTTTTGCCACCGTGGTGGAGTCGCAGGCCGAAGGGCTGGCCGTGGGCCGGCGCGTTTGGGGCTTCCTGCCGCTGGGCACGCACCTGGTGGTGCAGCCGGGCCGGCTGCGCGCGGGGGGCTTCATGGAGCGCTCGCCGCACCGCGCCGAGCTCGCCGCGGCCTACCAGTCCTACACCTTCTGCGACGCCGATCCGGCCTGGAGCCCCGCGCTCGAGGGCCTGCAGGCCGTGCTCAAGCCGCTGTTCATGACGGCCTTCCTGCTCGACGACTTCCTGGCCGAGGGCGGCTTTTTCGGCGCGCGGCGGCTGCTGCTGTCCAGCGCCTCGAGCAAGACGGCCTACGCCACGGCGTTCTGCCTGGCCCAGCGCCCACGCGCCGCGCGGCCCGAAATCGTGGGCCTGACCTCGGCCGCGCGCACCGGCTTCGTGCAGGGCCTGGGCTGCTACGACCGCGTGCTGGGCTACGACGCCGTCGAGACCCTGCCGGCCGATGAGACCGCGGTCTATGTCGACTTTGCGGGCGATGCCAGCCTGCGCCGCCGCGTGCACGGCCACTGGGGCGATCGGCTGGCCTACAGCAGCTCGATCGGCGGCACGCACTGGCGCGCGCTGGGCGCTGGCGGCGGCCTGCCCGGGCCGCGACCCACCCTGTTCTTTGCGCCGGCCCAGGCCGGCAAGCGCAGCGCACCCCCGCCCGAAGGCTGGGGCGCCGAGGCCTTCGGCCAGCGCCTGGGGCAGGCCTGGGGGGCTTTCCTGGCGACCGTGCAGCAGGGCTCGCAGCCCTGGGTGCGCATCGTCACCCGCCCGGGTACCGAGGCCGCCGAGGCGGCCTATCGTGCGCTGCTCGACGGCACGGCCGACGCCCGCGAGGGTGTGATGCTGTCGCTGCGCTGAGCACGGCGGGCGCCGGCTCAAGCCCGCGCCGCGCGCGGCCGAAAACCCCGGTAGAGCCGGAGTCCTTCGCCACCATGCCCAGCCTCGCCCGCATCGAGCAGCCGCCGCGCGACCTGCGCGGCTGGACGGCGCTGTTCCGGCCGCAGGCCCTGCCCGTGCTGGCCGACACGGCCTCGCGGCTGGAGGAGCTGCGCGGGCACGAAGACGCCGTCGACGCCCACCTGCTGAGCGAGACCGTCTCCGCCGACCCGCTGCTGACGCTGCGGCTGCTGGCCCACGTGGGCCACCTCTTGCGGGGCCGCGAGGCCACCGAGGTGGAGACGGTGACCGCTGCGCTGGTGATGATCGGCATCCCGCCTTTTTTCCTGCACTTTGCCGACCTGGCCGTGGCCGAGGAAGAGCTGGCCGACCTGCCCGAGGCGCTGGAGGGCTTGCGCGGCGTCCTGCGCCGCTCGCACCGCGCGGCACGTTTTGCCATCGGCTTTGCCGTGCACCGCATGGACCACGACGCGCCGCTCATCCACGAGGCGGCGCTGCTGCACGACTTCGCCGAGCTGCTGCTGTGGCTGCACGCGCCGAGGCTGGCCTTGCGCATCGCGGCGATGCAGGCTGCCGATCCCGCGCTGCGCTCGGCCGTGGCGCAGCAGCAGGTGCTGGGCATCGAGCTGGCCGATCTGCAGCACGCGCTGATGCAGCAGTGGCGGCTGCCCGGCCTGCTGGTGCAGCTGACCGACGACCATGCCCTGCGCAGCACGCCGCAGCTGCGCAACGTGCTGCTGGCGATCCGCGTGGCGCGGCACAGCGCGGCGGGCTGGGACAACGCCGCCTTGCCCGACGACGTGCGCGACGTCGCCGAGCTGCTGCAGTTGTCGATCGACGCGACCACGCGGCTGCTGCACGAGATCGACGCCGACTGAGCCTGGCTTGCTCAGGCCAGCGACAGCACCCCCAGCAGGCCCAGCACCAAGACCAGGTAGCGGGTGGCCTTGCCGGCGGCGATCCACAGCATGCTGCGGCCCAGCGGCAGCCGCAGCCAGCCGGCGGCCACCACGAGCACATCGCCCACCAGTGGAAGGAAGCTCAGAAAGAGGGCCGGCGGCCCGAAACGCCGCAGCCGCTGCACCAGCGGATGCTCGAGGTCGACCTTCACGCGCTGAAAGCGCTGGAAGCCCTGCCGTGCGCCGTGGCCCATGCCGTAGCTGAGCAGGCAGCCGATGACGTTGCCCGCGGTGGCCACCGCAAAGGCCTGCCAGGCGATGGCGGGGAAAGCGGTCACCAGCGCCGTCATCACCACTTCGCTGCTGCCGGGCAGCAGCGTGGCCGACACGAAGGCCGAGAAAAACAGGCCCCAGAGCCCGGCCTCGGCACCCATCCAGCCTTGCAGCCACGCCTGCAGTGCGGTGATCCATTCGAACATGGGGTCCATTCTTGCAGCAGGCCGCTGTCGTGGAACTTCTTGCGCTCTTTGGTGCAAAGCCGCTCCAGGCCCCCTACAGTGGGCGTTTTCGACAGCCCGCACCGGAGACACGACGATGGACTTCAAGCCTTGGGACAACCCGATGGGCACGGCCGGATTCGAGTTCATCGAATACGCCGCGCCCGACCCCGCGGCCATGGGCGCACTGTTCGAGCGCATGGGCTTCACGGCCATCGCGCACCACCGGCGCAAGAACGTGCTGCTGTACCGCCAGGGCGGGATCAACTTCATCGTCAACGCCGAGCCCGACAGCTTTGCGCAGCGCTTTGCACGGCAGCACGGGCCGAGCATCTGCGCCATCGCCTTCCGCGTGGCCGACGCCAAGGCGGCCTACGAGCGCGCCCTGTCGCTGGGCGCCTGGGGCTTTGCCGGCACGGCCGGGCCGGGCGAGCTCAACATCCCGGCCATCAAGGGCATCGGCGACAGCCTCATCTACCTGGTGGACCGCTGGCGCGGCAAGAACGGTGCGGGTGACGGCGACATCGGCAACATCGGCTTCTACGACGTCGACTTCGAGCCGCTGCCCGGGGCCGCCCGGGCGGGGCTGAACCCGCCCGGCCACGGCCTCACCTACATCGACCACCTCACGCACAACGTGCACCGCGGCCGCATGGCCGAGTGGGCCGAGTTCTACGAGCGGTTGTTCAACTTCCGCGAGGTCCGCTACTTCGACATCGAGGGCCAGGTCACCGGCGTCAAGAGCAAGGCCATGACCAGCCCCTGCGGCCAGATCCGCATCCCCATCAACGAAGAGGGCAACGAGAAGGCCGGGCAGATCCAGGAGTACCTCGACACCTACCACGGCGAGGGCATCCAGCACATCGCGCTGGGATCGACCGATCTCTTCAAGACCGTGGATGCGCTGCGCGGCCAGGGCCTGAAGCTGCTGGACACCATCGACACCTACTACGAGCTGGTGGACCGGCGCATCCCCGGCCATGGTGAGAACGTGGCCGAGCTGAAGAGGCGCAAGATCCTGGTCGACGGCAAGGCGGGCGCGCTGCTGCTGCAGATCTTCTCGGAGAACCAGCTCGGGCCGATCTTCTTCGAGTTCATCCAGCGCAAGGGCGACCAGGGCTTCGGCGAAGGCAACTTCAAGGCGCTGTTCGAGAGCATCGAGCTCGATCAGCTCCGCCGCGGCGTCCTCGCCAAGGCCTGAACATGGACCGGCGGATCGCCAAGGGCGTGAACCAGGGGGTGGCCCCCGTCACCTACGGCTCCGGCGAGCGCCCGCCACGCGGCGACTACGCCAAGGCGCGCGCCGACTACACCTGCGAGCAGGACTGGGCGCAGTACAGCGCCGCCGACCACGACACCTACCGGCGCCTCTACACCCGGCAGCTGCAGCAGCTGCCCGGCCGCGCCTGCGACGAGTTCATCGCCGCCGTTGAGCAGCTCGGCACGCCCGAGCGCATCCCGCGCTTCGAGGCCGTGAGCGAGCGGCTGCAGCAGGCCACCGGCTGGCAGATCGTCGGCGTGCCGGGGCTCATCCCGGAAGAGGCTTTCTTCGCGCTGCTGGCGGCGCGCCGGTTCCCGGTGACGGACTGGATCCGCAGGCCCGAGGAGTTCGACTATGTCGTCGAGCCCGACGTCTTCCACGACCTCTTCGGCCACGTGCCGCTGCTGTTCGACCCCACCTTTGCCGATTACATGCAGGCTTACGGCGCGGGCGGCCTCAAGGCGAGCCGGCTCGACGCCTGTGAGCTGCTGGCGCGCCTGTACTGGTACACGGTGGAGTTCGGGCTCATCGCCACGCCGCAGGGCCTGCGCGCGTTTGGTGCCGGCATCCTCAGCTCGGCCGGTGAACTGCCCTACAGCGTGGCCAGCCCCGAGCCCCGCCGCGTCGGTTTTGGGCTGCAGCGGCTGATGCGCAGCCGCTACCGCATCGACACCTTCCAGGCCACGTACTTCGTGATCGACTCGTTCCAGCAGCTGTTCGACGCCACGGCGCCGGACTTCACGCCCATCTACGCCGAGGTGCGCGGGCGCATCGCCCGCGAGGGCGAGATCGAGGCCGGCACCGTGCTGCCGGGCGAGCGCCGCTTCAACCCTTGAGCCGGCCCTGCAGCTCCTGCCACCAGCCCTCGAAACAGGCCAGGTGCACATGGGCGTGGCCCGGGACGTGGCGGTTGTCTGCGCCGGGCAGGGTGGCGGTGGACGGCGGGAACACGATGTTGTCGCAGTGGCTGTAGAAGCAGGTGAAGCGTGCGCGGCGGGCTGCCGTCTCGCGCGGGGCCAGCGTCTGCAGCCAGCGCGAGAGCTGCTGCATCTGGCGCGCGTTGCGCGTCATCGCAAAGCGCGCCAGCCAGGTGCCGTGGTGCGGCGAACCCAGCGTGATGGCGTGGTGCAGCCGCTCGTCACGCCCGTCGGCCGCCCACCAGGCGCGCAGCGCCAGGCCGCCCATGCTGTGCGCCACGGCCACCGGCGCCCGGCCCGTGGCCGCATGCAGCCGCTCCACCGCGGCAGCGATGAGAGGCCCGTAGTCGTCGATCGAGCCGAACACCGGCTCCAGGTTCAAGGCGATGAAGGGCGTGCCCTGCGCGCGCAGCCGGCGCAGCCACGGCGTCCACAGGCCGCGGTTGCAGACGAAGCCGTGCAGCAGCAGCACGCCGCGGCGGCCGGCAGCGTCGGCCGGCAGGAAGTCGGGCTCGGCCTGGCTGCGAAACGGCTGCCGCCAGCCAAAGACCTGCGGGGCGGTGATCGCCTCGTGCCCCCAGGCGCGCAGCACCTGCGCGGCCGTGGCCTTCGGCGCCGGGTCGGCGCCGTGCGCCAGGCGCAGGCACACGAACTCCAGCGCCATCACCCAGGCGTGGAAGCCCAGCACGAACACCGCCCAGGCCAAGGCCCAACCGTGCCAGCCGTGCTGCCAGGCCCAGGCGGCGCCGCCCAGCGCCAGCAGCAGCACGAGCGCGACGACGCCCTGCAGCAGCCGCGCCAGCATCAGCCCAGCTGCACGCTGCGGCCCGAGAGCTCGCGTGCCAGCCCCGTGGCCAGCTTGGTGACGAGGCCGTAGATCGACAGCTGCGGGTTGGCGCCGATGCTCGTGGGGAAGAGGGACCCGTCGTGCACCGACAGGTTCTCCAGCTGCCAGTGCCGCCCGTCGGGCCGCACCACGCCCAGCTCGGGCTTGCCGGCGATGCCGCAGCCGCCCATGACGTGGGCGCTGAGCACACGTGTCTGGTAAGGCGCCATCGGCAGCTGCCCGATCTGCGCCCGGGCCTCGCGCCAGCTTGTCAGCCAGGTGGCCTTCTCGTGCAGCGCCATCACACGCTCGGCCCCGGCCGCGAACTGGATCTCGGCCATGCTCAGCAGCGCGCGGCGCGCGCCGTCCCAGACGAAGGGGGTGAGCGGGTAGTCGAGTGAGGGCGTGCCGTCGCCCTTGATCGTGACGCGCCCGCCCGGCGACTGCTCGTGAAAGCCGTCGCGCAGCAGCGCCAGCAGCGCCTGCGTGTGCGGGAAGCGCTTCAGAGCCTCGACCTGGTCCTGGCCGATGCCGGGCATCGCGATCGTCGAGATCAGCGGGTACAGCGGCGGCGCCTCCAGCTTGTAGCCCATGGGGCCGTCGATGGGCTGCGTGCCCAGGAAGTGGTCGGTGTAGATGGTCTGCGGCGCGCCGTTCCAGGCCTCGATGCGCTCGGCGAAGGTGGCCATGGTGGCCACCACCGGGTGCAGGAAGGTGCGCTGGCCGAGGCGGCCGTGCGGATCGGGTGCCCCCGAGCGCAGCAGCAGGGCCGGCGAGTTGATGGCCCCGCCGGCCACGACGACGTGGCGCGCCACGATGCGCGCGCCGCCGCTGCCCGGCGTGCCGTTGATCGCCACCGGCCGGCAGCGCAGCGCCTGCACACGGCCGCCCTGCAGCTCCAGCGTGTGCACCTGCGTCTGCACCAGCAGCGTGGCGCCGCGGTCGAGCGCGGTGGGGATGGTCGTCACCAGCATCGACTGCTTGGCGTTGGTGGGGCAGCCCAGGCCGCAGGAGCCCAGGTTCCAGCAGGCCTTGACGTTGCGCAGGATGGCCGCCGCCGGGATGCCCAGCCGCGCGGCGCCGACCTTGAGCTTGTCGTTGTTGGCATTGGGCGGCACCAGCCAGGCGCCGATGTGCAGCCGCTCCTCGGCCTGCCGGAACCAGGGCGACATGTCGGCCTCGTTCATCTCGGGCAGGGCGTAGTGGTCGGCCCAGTACTGCAGGGTGTCGGCCGGCGTGCGGAACGAGCTCGTCCAGTTGACGGTGGTGGAGCCGCCGACGCAGCGGCCCTGAAGGATGGCAATGGCCTTGTCGGCCGTCTTGCGGCCGTTGCTGTCCTGGTAGAGCGTGGCGTAGGCGTCGGCCTCGAGCTGGCGGAAGTCGCTGCTGGACTTGAGCGGCCCTTCTTCGACGATGACCACCCGCAGCCCGGCGGCGGTGAGCAGCTCGGCGGTGATGCCGGCGCCGGCGCCGCTGCCGACGATGGCGACATCGCAACTCAGCTCCGCCGGCGCGGCACCATGCGGGCCGCCGAGCACCTTCCAGCCACGGGCCAGGCCGGCGCGCACGGGGTCGTGGATGGGTTCGTTCATGCGTCGGGTGCCTCGCTCAGGCCGGCGGCAGGTTGGGCACCGGGCGTTGACCGGTGTAGCCCATCAAGGCCCAGGTGGCGCTGTCGGCAAAGAAGGCAGCGTTCGTGAGTTCGCGCAGCGCCTGGTAGACCTGCTGGCGCAGCGACCGGGGCGAGTGGCGCAGGCCCTGCAGCGCGGCCTCGACCTCCGCGGCCGAGGCCTGGGCCCAGGGCGTGGCCAGCCCGACGAGCAGCCGGCGGCCCGGCGCGCTGGCCAGCAGCGTGGTGAGCTGGTCGATCTCGGCCTGCACCGCGGGCGGCATGCCGGCGATGGCCTGCTCCAGGCGCACCAGGTGCGCATCGAGCAGCGTCTGTGCCGCGGCGGCGTCGGCCGGCACCAGGGTGCCGAGCACGCCGCGCGCCACCGCCGCATAGAGCGCACGCCCGGCGGTGCTCAGGCGGCCCTCGGCACGGCCGGGCTGGATCAGGGCCACGAGCCCGGCGCCGGCCCCGAGGGCGAGTCCGGCGGCCAGGCCCACGCGGAGCAGGGTACGGCGCTGCATGCGCGGAGTGTTGCATCATCGCGGGCCCGCGCTCTAGGGTGGATCAACTAAGCGACTGCGCAGGAGAAGGCCCATGTCATCGGCGGCAGATCGCATCCTGCAGGGGCTGCGCGCCGTGGCCGCGGAGCGCGCGTTGCGGGCATCCGATGCGCCGCTGGACGCGGCGGTGCGCGCGATCAAGCTTTACCAGCACGCCCGCTTCGGCATGACCTACGCCGACCTGATGGCGCAGCCACGCTACGCGCGTGCGGCCGAGTTCTTCCTCACCGATCTCTACGGCCCGGCCGACTTCGCGGATCGGGACGCGCAGTTCGCGCGGATCGTGCCGGCGCTGGTGCGCTTGTTCCCCGAGCACATCGTGCACACCGTCTCGGAGCTCGCGGAGCTGCATGCGCTGTCGGAGCGGCTCGACACCGCCATGGCCCGGGCCTGGCGCGCCCGCGCGCCCGACGCGGCGGCGCCGGGCGGCGCGGCCTACGGCCTGGCCTGGCGCGACGTGGGCGAGCCGCTGTCGCGCGAGCGACAGATCGGGCTGATGGTCTCGGTCGGGCAGGCCCTGGACCGCTACACCCGCAACGCCTGGCTGCGGCAGACGCTGCGCCTCATGCGCGGGCCGGCATCGGCGGCAGGGCTGGCGGCCCTGCAGGGGTTTCTCGAGCGCGGGTTCGACACCTTCCGCGACATGGCCGGGGCAGAGTTCTTCCTCGACACCATCGCATCGCGCGAGCGCGCGCTGGCGTTGCGGCTGTTCGGCGGTGGCGCGGCGCCCGATCTGGGGTGATCGCCCACGCTCCCAGGAGCGGGGGCGGCAGAAATCCAGCGCCCGCTCCTAGTGCAAGCCCGGGTGCGCGGGGCGGCGCGCTGCCGCCACCATGCGCAACCGTGTTCCACGCCCTGTCCTGACGTGCAAAAGCCCTGGTTGTTGCAGTACCCCGAAGGTGTCCCGGCCGAGGCCGACATCACGGCCTACCGGAACCTGGCCGATGTGCTGGAAGCGGCTTTCCGCCGCAACGCCAAGCGCAACGCGCTGTCCTGCATGGACAGCCGGCTCACCTATGGCGAGCTTGACGAACTGTCCTCGTCATTCGGTGCCTGGCTGCAGACCCTGGGGCTGGAGCCCGGGGACCGCGTTGCGCTGATGATGCCCAACGTGCCGCAGTACCTGGTGGCGATGGCCGCGGTGCTGCGCGCCGGTTACGTGGTGGTCAACGTCAACCCGCTGTACACGGCGCGGGAGCTGGAGCACCAGCTCAAGGACAGCGGCGCCAAGGCGATCGTGGTGCTGGAAAACTTCGCGTCGACCCTGAGCGAGGTGATCGAGCGCACCGAGGTGCGGCACGTGGTGCTGGCGTCGCTGGGCGAGCTGCTGGGCTTCTGGCGCGGGCGGCTGATCAACTTCGCGGTTCGCCACGTGCGGCGCATGGTGCCGGAGTTCACGCTGCCGCTGGACGGCGGGCGCACGGTCTGCCGTTTCGGCGAGGCCCTGGAGCGTGGATCGCGGATGAACCTGCGGCGCGTGGACATCTCACCCGACGACGTCGCCTTCCTCCAGTACACCGGGGGCACCACGGGGGTCTCGAAGGGCGCGACGCTGCTGCACCGCAACGTCGTCGCCAACCTGATGCAATGCGAGGCCTGGTTCAAGCCCATGCTGCAGAAGGTGGCCGACCAGCAGCTGACCATCGTCTGCGCGCTGCCGCTGTATCACATCTTTGCGCTGACGATCTGCGCGCTGATGGGGGCTCACTTCGGTGCGATGAACCTGCTGATCCCCAACCCCCGCGACCTGCCCGGCTTCATCAAGACCCTGTCGAAGCACCGCGTGAACATGTTCCCGGCCGTGAACACCCTGTTCAACGCCCTGGCCAACGACCCCGATTTCGCCCGGCTCGATTTCTCCGGGCTGGTGGTCTCCAACGGCGGGGGCATGGCGGTGCAGCAGGCGACGGCCGAGAAGTGGCTGCGCGTGACCGGTTGCCCGGTCGTCGAAGGTTATGGCCTGTCGGAGACCTCGCCGGTGGCCACCAGCAACCGGCTGGACCTGACCTCCTTCAGCGGCACCATCGGCCTGCCCGTGCCCAGCACCGAGATCGCGATCCGCGACGACGACGGCCGCGACGTGCCGCTGGGCCAGCCGGGGGAGATCTGCATCCGCGGCCCGCAGGTGATGGCGGGCTACTGGAACCGGCCCGACGAGACCGCCAAGGTCATGACGCCCGACGGCTACTTCAAGTCGGGCGACGTCGGCGTGATGGACGACAGCGGCTACGTGCGCATCGTCGACCGCAAGAAGGACATGATCCTGGTGTCGGGCTTCAACGTCTACCCGAACGAGATCGAACAGGTGGTGAACCTCCACCCGGGCGTGCTCGAGTGCGCGGCCATCGGCATCCCGGACGACAAGTCCGGCGAAGCCGTCAAGCTCTACGTCGTGCGCAGCGACGGCACCCTGTCGGAAGACGACCTCATGCGCCACTGCCGCGACAACTTCACCGCCTACAAGCGGCCGAAGTACATCGAGTTCCGCGACGAGCTGCCCAAGAGCAACGTCGGCAAGATCCTGCGCCGCGAGCTTCGGCAGTCCTGAACAGGCGCCGGGTCACGGGCCCTTCGGGCCTGTGGGCTGGAACTCCGGCAGCCCCGCCTGCCACAGCAGGAAGGCCCAACGGTCGGCGGTGCGCTGCTGCGCCTGCGCCCGGGTGGCGCCCGCGCCATGGCCGGCGTCGTTTTCCAGCCGCATCAGCACCGGGCGGCCCGGCGCCTGGGCGGCGAGGAAGCGCGTCGCGGTCTTGGTGCTCATCCACACGTCGACGCGGATGTCGTTGACGCCGTGCTCGAACAGCAGCGCCGGGTACTCGGTGCCCGGCCGGATGTGCTCGTAGGTGCTGTTGTTGCGCAGGGCGTGGAACTCGGCCTCGACCTTGACGCTGCCGTACTCGGGGATGTTGGCCACGCCGTTGGCGCGTGTCTCGCTGCGGATCTGGTCGAGGTTGCCCACGCTGATCACGGCCGCCGAGAACAGGTCGGGCCGCTCCGTCACGGCGCGGCCCACGAAGATGCCGCCCGCGCTGCCGCCGATCACCGACAGCCGCTTGCGCGAGGTGTAGCCCTGCGCGATCAGCCACTCGGCGGTGGCGATGCCGTCGCGCCAGCTGTTGAACTTGGTGGCCTTGTGGCCGGCCTTGTGCCAGGCGTCGCCGAAGATGCCGCCGCCGCGCGCGTGGCTGATGACGAACACGCCGCCTTGCTCCAGCCAGGCCAGCAGCCGCGGGTTGACCGCGGGCTCCTCGACGGTGCCGTAGGCGGCGTAGCCGTACAGCAGCGTCGGGTTGGAGCCGTCGAGCTTGAGGTCGCTGCGCGCGATGATCGACACCGGCACCTCCACGCCGTCATGGCTGCGCACCATCACTTCGCGCGCCGTCACGCCACTGAGCACGTCGAAGCGCCCCGGCGGCGCCAGCGCCAGCGGGCGTGGTGTGGTCTCGCCCGGCTCCAGCACGTAGTGCCGCAGCGCCCGCGTCCAGCCCGACAGGCCCAGCACCACGCCCGGGATGGCCGGGTCGGCGTCGGCCAGCGTCACGTTGCCCTCGAAGGGCAGCGCAATGGCTTGCAGCTGAGTGCCGGGCGGCGCACCGTGCGGCAGGCGGAACAGCTTCTTGACCGCGCCCTCGCGGCGCGTGACGTACAGCCCCTCGGGCGCCGCGGCGACGGCGGTGACGACCCCAGGCCCCGCCGGCACCAGCACCTCGGCCCGGGTCATGTCGGCCGCGGGCAGCGCCACACGCAGCACGCGGTGGCGCGGCGCGTCTTGCGCCGTGCGCAGGTACAGCCAGCCCTGGTGCACGGCCACCTCGCCCACCAGGGCCGACTGATCGAACACCTTGCGCCAGACCGGCTTGCCCGCCAGCAGCGCGGCGCGGTCGCTGAGGTACAGCGAGCGATAGCGGCTCACGCCGTGATAGACCACGGCCACGCCCAGCGGCAGGCTGTCGAGCACGAAGACCTGCGCGTTGTCCGATCGTGCGAGGCCCAGCTCGGGGTGCACGGTCGGCCCGAACACCGCCACCTCGGCCGCGGGCTCGGCCAGCCGGCGCAGGAAGACGCTGTTGTCCAGGAAGCGCTCGGCCCGCGGGCGCTGGCTCCAGTCCGGCGCCAGGCGGGTGTGGAAGAAGCCGCTGCCGTCGGGCAGCCAGCTCACGATGCCGCCGCCGCGGATGCGGTCGATCGGCGGCAGCAGCTCACGGCCGCTGTCGGTGTCGAGCACGTGCAAGCTGCCGATCTCGGCGCCGCCGGCCGAGACGGTGTAGGCCACGCGCTGGCCGTCACGGCTGGTGGCGTAGCCGCCGATGGCATGGGGTGGGCCACCGGCCTGGGACAGGCGCTCGGGGTCGACCAGCAGCGTCTCGGGGCCGTCCAGCCCGCGGCGCATGTAGAGCTTGAACTGGTTGTCGCTCGCTGTGCGCTTCTCGTAGAACAGGTTGCCGCGCGCGTCGCGCGTCACGTCGGTCACGTTGGCCGGCACCTCGGCGTCGATCTCCTGGATGCGCCGCAGCAGCCGCTCGCGCCCGGGCAGCCGCGACAGCACCTGCGCCGTCGCGTCGGCCTGCGCCTTCATGTAGGCCTGCACCGCCGGGTCGGCGGTGTTCTCCAGGCAACGGTAGGGGTCTTCGATCTTCTCGCCCCAGTGGGTGTCGACCACCGGGCAGGGCGCGAAGGGCGGCGGCATCGCGACGCCGGCCACGGTGGCCGCAAACGCGGCGGGCAGCAGCAGCGCGGCGCCGGCCGCGGCGAGAAGGCGAAGGACAGGCGGGTTCATGAGGCTCCGGCGGGCGGCGGCAGGCCGCGCACGCTGGATTCTCGGCCAGCCGCGCCGCGGCTTACTCCAGCGTCAGCTTCTGCTCGCGCACGACGCGGCGGAACACCTCGAGCTCGGCGCGGATCTGCGCCGCGAACTCGGCCGGCGTGTTGGCCAGGATCACCGAGCCGGTGTCTTCGATGCGCTTGCGCACGCCGGCATCCTGCACGACGGTGCGGGTGGCGCCGTGGATGCGGTCGACCACCTCGCGCGGCAGGCCCTTGGGGCCCACGAAGCCGTAGAACGCCATGCGGTTGACAGGATCCAGGCCCATCTCCTTGAAGGTGGGCACGTTGGGCAGCACGCTCAGCCGGTTGGGTGCAGCCACGACGATGGGCACCAGGCGCCCGTCGCGGATGAAGGGCAGCGACGAGGGCAGGTTGTCGAACAGCACCTGCACCTGGCCGGCGACGGTGTCGTTGATGGCCGGCCCCGAACCGCGGTACGGGATGTGCAGCACGAAGGTCTTGGTGAGCACCTTGAACAGCTCCATCAGCAGGTGGTTGTTGCCACCGGTGCCCGAGCTGGCATAGCTGTACTTGCCGGGGTTGCGGCGCAGCACCTCGACGAAACCCTTGTAGTCCTTGGCCGGGAACGAGGGATGCACCGCGATCACGTTCGGGGTGGCCGCGATGTTGCTGATGGGGGTGAGGTCCACCAGCGGGTCGTACTGGATGCGCGGGTTGATGGCCGGGTTGGCCGCGGTGCTGGAGACGGTGCCCATGCCCAGGATGTAGCCGTCGGGGGCGGCGCGAACCACCTCGAGCGTGCCGACGGTGCCGCCGCCACCGGCGCGGTTCTCGACCACCATGTTCTGGCCGATGGTGGCGTTCATGCGCTCCGCCACGATGCGGGCGATGATGTCGGTGGTGCCGCCTGGCGCGAAGGGCACGATCAGGCGCACCGGCTTGTTGGGATAGGCCTGCGCGCGGGCGGCCAGGGGCAGCGTGGTGCCGGCCGCAGCGGCCAGCAGCGCACCAAGGTGCTGTCGACGATCCATGGGCTTCGGTTTCTCCGGTAGTGGACGCGCGCTGCCTGACTCTTGCAGCGCCGCAACCACTGCGGAGACTAAGGGCCGTGGCCCCGGTTTGGCCAGTCGGCCGGATTGCCCCCACCCCCGGGCGGGCCCTTCCGGCCCAGGGTTCCAGGCGCAGCGGCCGGCTCAAGCCACCGCGATCTCCAGCACCTCAAAGCCCACGCGGCAACTGCCCACCTCGACACGCACGGTGCCCGTGCCGGCCACGCGCAGCGTGACGAAGCGCTCGTGCCCGTTGCCGCGCGACCACGGCGAGAAGATCGACGTGCCATGCAGTCCGCGCCCCCAGCCCTGCAGGTGGCCCAGCTCCACCACGGCCTCGGTGGGCGCCAGCAGCGTGGCGCCGCCCGCAGCCTGGGCCTTCAGGCGCAGCGGCTCGGCGTGCGGCAGGCCGGCCGCCGAGGCCGGCCCGCAGCTGCCCAGGTAGCCGTGGTTGGCCACGCGCAGCGTCACACGCGTGTGGCCCTGCTCGGGCGCCTGCTCCAGCACCTGCACACTCAGGCACGGCACCAGCGCCGCCACACGCAGGAAGGCGGCGCTCTGCTGCGCGCAGGTGGGCGCCAGCCGCGCCAGCGGCGGGTTCCAGATGCCGATGCGGGGGTCGAAGCCGCCCACCTCCACCTCGCCGAGCTGCGGGTGCGCCACCTTGCGCCAGGGGCGGAAGATGCGGCCTTCGTTGTGCTCGCGGTCGAACGCCGCCAGCGCGCGCAGGTCGGCCCGCGTCAACTTCGAGTAGTGGTCGACGAAGGGCTTCTTGCGCGCGATGCCGAGCTGGTGGAACAAGTCCCACAGCTCCACCACATAGGCCAGCGCGCCGCGCTGGCGGTAGGCGTACTGCGACAGGCTGCCGTACACCGGCTTGTCGGGTTCGTACAGGAACTCGTGGAACCCGCTCACCGTGGCGTAGCCGGTGTGCTCGCTCATCCAGGCCTCGACCTGCTGGTACACCGCCAGGTCGTCGGGGTTCATCTTGCCGTCGGGCTGGTCGGACAGCGGGCGGATCAGCACGCCGCCGAAGGTGTGCAGGTTCAGCCACACCATGATGTTGGGGTGGCGGCTGGCGAAGTCCATCACCGCGCGCACCTCGGGCGCGCTGCCGGGGTAGTGGCCGGCGCCGGCCTGCTGCGGCTCGGGCGCCCAGGCGTAGGCAAAGTTGCGGTTGAAGTCGTAGGCGTTGTCGCCCAGGAAGCCGGCGTCGGGCACCGTGCGGCCGTCGAAGTGGGCGATGCGGCCCTCGGGGTACAGGCGGTAGAACGGCCCTTCATCGCCGGGCATGCGCGACACCATCACCGGCGGCACCAGCGCTTTGCCGTCGTCGCCGCGCAGCTCGACGAGGTCGCCGTCGGGGTCGGCCCTGCGCAGGTAGCCGGCGTGGCCGTCGCCGTCGAGGTCCTCGGCCACCCAGTGCGCGTGGCCTTGCGCCACGCGGTCGTCCACGGGGCTGGATCGCACGTAGCGGCCACGCGAGAGCACCTCCTCGGCGCCATCGGGCGACAGGCGCGGCGCCACGTAGAACAGCGTCTGCCGCAGCGTCTGCAGCATCGGGGCGGGCAGCGGCTGGCCACCGGCCGTGGTGGCGCCGCCGTGGATGGCGATCAGATCCTCGGCGATGGCCAGCGCCACGCTGGTGCCGCAGACCTCGCTGGCGTGCATGTTGCCGTCCACCCAGACGGCCGGGCGCGCGCGGCCGGGCTCGCCCGGGGCGGGGCCGATGGTCAGCAGCGGGATGTCGCGGCCACCGGCGCTGCGGCCCAGCGAGCCCAGGTGGACGAGGCCGGGGTGCTGCTGCGCCCAACGCTGGAGTTGATCGGTGAGCTGGTCGTTGTCGATGTACTGGTGGCGGAACACGGCGCGGGCGGGTAGTGGGCGGGGGGCCGATGTTGCCGCAACCGGGCCGCGGGGGGCGGCACCGCTGCGGGGGCGTACCCGCGGCCGGCCGCCGCCGCGTGCTGCGCCACAGCACCGAGCCCGGCAGCAGCGTGTGCGGCAGCGACACGGCGGAGCGCGCCACGCCGAAGGCCGGCAAGTCCATCGGGGCGTGGTCCTCACGCCCCACGCCGCGCGAGCCGCGCGATCAGCGTGCGCAGCGGAAGCCGATGTAGACCACCGCCGTGTCGGCCGGCTTGGCCTGGTGGTGACCGGCGCAGCATCGGCGCCGGTGCCGTACCACCACGAGCCGCCGCGTGTGCGGCGCTCGGCGTCAGCACGGCCGCGCCGGGCGGGCTCGTCCACCCACTCCCAGGCGTTGCCGCCCATGTCGAACAGGCCGTTCACGCCCGGCTGGCGTGCGCCCGGCGCGGGCATGGCCCAGTCGCCGCGCGACAGCGCCGCGCCGTGGCGCACGGCGCGCGCCGCGGCCTCGGGGCCGCAATCGCCCAGGCACTGCGCGCCGCGCGCGCTGCATCGCCGGTGGGCAAGCGGATAGCGGCGGCCGCGCTCGAAGGGGGCGGGCGGCTGCGCGCGCTGCTCGGTATAGGCGGCGCCGGCCCACTCGGCGTCGGTGGGCAGCCGGCCGCCGGCCCAGCGGCAGAAGGCCTGCCGCCTCGTGCCAGGTGAGGTGGACGGCGGGCTCGTCGTCGGCCGGCGCGTGGCCGGGGCCGAAGGGCGCGCTGCCAGGTCCAGCCGGGCTTGCGGGTCACCCAGCCGGCCTCGTAGACCTGGCCGCCGCCGCGCCGCTCGGCGGCCGTGACGGCGCCGGTGGCCTGCGCGAAGGCGCGGAACTGCGCGATGGTGGTCTCGGTGCGGGCGATCTCGAAGGCGCCGACGCGCTGCCAGTCGATCGGGGCGGCCTGCGCGGCGGCCGCCAGCGCCAGCGGCGGCCGGCAGCAGCGCGGCCCGAGGTTCCAGGGGGCTTGGCGCATGGCGTTCACTCTATCGGCCAGCGCCCGCCGCGCGATGCGGCACGATGCGCGCGATGACCCTGGACCACACCGGCTTTGCCGCGCTGCCCGATCGGGTGACGCGCCACCCCGCCGATCCCGAACTGCAGGCCCTGCTGGCGCGTGCCGAAGCCGCCAACCGCGCGCTGGAACCACCCGACCCCCTGCCTGCCACCACCACCCGCAGCGTCGGCGCCAGTTTGGTCGTGGGTGACGAGCTCGACCTCTGGGGCCGACTGGCCGCCCACGCTCCTAGGCTGAAGTTCCCCGCCCCAACGTAAGGCGTGGCTGAGCCAAGTACCTGTCACGACTCACAATTTCGGCCCTTCCGGGCCTTTTTTGTGCCTGACTGTGTAGTCACGAAAACGTGTTGCTTCTGTGCGCCTTCTGAGGCAGAATTGCCAGCATGGCATCCCGCACAGGAACCGCTCACGTCGTCACCACCAAGCGGGCGTACAAGGACAAGGTCTACTTCACCCACCTGCTGCGCCGCAGCTACCGCGAAGACGGCAAGGTCAAGAACGAAACCCTGGGCAACCTGTCCCACCTGCCCGATGCGCTGATCGACATCATCCGGCGCTCGCTACAGGGCGAGACCTTCGTTCCCGCCTCCCAGGCCTTCGAGGTTTTGCGCTCCCGCGCTCATGGCCACGTGCAGGCCGTCGCTGTGGCCATGCAGCGTCTGGGGCTGGCCTGGGTGATCGCCTCCACGCCCAGCCGTGAACGCGACTTGGTGCTGGCCATGGTGGCCTCGCGCATCGTGCAACCCGACACCAAGCTGGCCACCTCCAGGCGCTGGCACAGCTCGACCCTGGCCGAGGACTTCGGCGTTGCTGACGCCACCGAGGACGATCTGTATGTCGCCATGGATTGGCTGCTGACGCGCCAGGACGCCATCGAGAAGAAGCTCGCCGCACGTCACCTGCGCGAGGGTGCATTGGTGCTGTACGACTTGTCTTCGAGTTACTTCGAGGGCAGCACCTGCCCGTTGGCCAAGCGGGGCTACAGCCGCGATGGCCGGCCCGGCACGTTGCAGGTCAACTACGGGCTGCTCACCGATGCGCGTGGCTGCCCTGTGGCCGTCTCGGTGTTCGAGGGCAATACGTCGGACAGCCTGACCTTCCTGCCCGCCGTGCAGCGTGTGCGCGAGCGCTTCGGCCTGGCGCAGGTGGTGATGGTGGGCGACCGCGGGATGGTGTCGCAAAAGGCCATCGACGAGCTTCGCGGCCAAGGCGGCATCGACTGGATCACAGCGCTCAAGAGCGTCTCGATCCGCTCCCTGGTCGAGCAGGGCCATCTGCAGCTGGGCTTGTTCGATCAGCGCAACCTGGCCGAGATCACGTCGCCCGACTATCCCGGCGAGCGCCTGGTAGCCTGCCGCAACGACGCCCTGGCCAGGCTGCGGGCGCACAAGCGTGAGAGCCTGCTGCAGTCCACCGAGGCCTTGCTGGGCCTGGTCAAGGCCAGCGTGGATGCGGGCCGGCTCACCGGGCAGGACAAGATCGGCGTGCAGGTGGGCAAGATCATCAACCGCCACAAGGTGGCCAAGCACTTCGAGCTGAGCATCGGAGATGCGGCGTTGAACTGGGCGAGAAGGCAAGACGCCATCAACGCCGAGGCGGCACTGGACGGGCTGTATGTCATTCGCACCTCACTGGACGCCAAGCGCATGGACGCACCGGATTGCGTGCGCAGCTACAAGGCCCTGTCCAACGTGGAGCGGGCGTTCCGATCATTGAAGACGGTGGACCTGAAGGTGCGGCCCATCCACCATCGGTTGGCCGACCGGGTGCGCGCGCACATCCTGCTGTGCATGCTGGCGTTCTACGTCGAGTGGCACATGCGCGAGGCCTGGCGCGAGCTGATGTTCGCCGACACCGATCAGGCCGCCAAGGCCACGCGCGATCCAGTAGCGCCAGCCATGCGCTCGGCTTCGGCAAGCGCCAAGGCTGCATCGAAGGTGCTCGAGGACGAGCAGCCTGCGCATAGCTTCGCAACCCTGATGGCAGAGATGTCCACCCTCGTGCGCAACACCTGCCGCGCACCGAGCGCTGGCGCAGATGCGCCAACCTTCGAGGTGCTCACCACCGCCACGGCACACCAACAGCGCGCCATGGCGCTGATACAGGCCATCCAGCCGTAGTCAGAAAACCAAACCCGAAATCCATCGCAAGTGGTTGATGGAAAAGGGCAATTCGGCTCGGGTGTGGGGGAACTTCAGCCTAGGAGCGTGGGCGGTGCAGGGCGCACAGCTTGTGGCCGTCGGGGTCGCGCACGTAGGCGAGGTGCAGCACGCCGGACGGCCCTGCGCGCGGGCCGGGCGGCTCTTCGATGGAGCTGCCGCCGGCCGCCACGGCCACGTCGTGGAACTGGCGCACCAGCTCGGCGCTGTCGCACTTGAAGCCGAGGGTGCTGCCGTTGCCCACGCTGGCGGGCTGGCCGTCGAGGGGCTCGCTCAGGCAGAACGTGGCCCCCTCGTGGCGGTAGAACAGGCGGCGCTGCCCGGTCCTGTTGGTGTTCTCGACCGCATCGCCGGCACCCAACAGCTTGAACACGGCGTCGTAGAAGCGCCGGGCGCGCTCGATGTCGTTGGTGCCGAGCATCACGTGACTGAACATGGGCCTGTCTCCTGGGTTGGGGAACCGGGACTCTAGACGCCCGTCTCAGGGCCGGTCCGTGGCGGCCCGGGCCGACTGGGGCAGCCCGAAGATCCGGTCGAAGGCCCAGGTGTAGCCGATGGCGTAGACGAAGAAGAAGGCCAGCAGCCCCAGGTTCGCGAGGAAGGCTGCCAAGAAGCCCGTCTCAAGCCACCACGCCATCACCGGCACGAGGATCAGCGTCAGCCCGCCTTCGAAGCCGATGCCGTGGGCCAGCCGCCGCCCCAGCCCGCGGCCCTTGACGGCCTGCCGCGACTCCCAGCGCTCAAACAGCGCATTGAAGACATAGTTCCAGCACAGCGCGATGCCTGACAGCACCACGGCCAGCAGGAAGGTGGAACTGGCCGGCTTGCCGAAGGCCAGGCCCAGCACCGGCCCGACGAAGGCGATGGCGCCCGCTTCATAGAGCACCGCCTGGAGCACGCGGCGGCGGGTGGGGGTCATGCTCGGGACACGGGCGACAGGGGGATTCAGGAGACCGACAAATGGGCCGGGGGCGCTGCATGCCGCGCCAGCGGTGAAGACCGCGTCGACTCGTCAGGCACCAGAAGCCCGCGCCGCGTGGCGATCGGCACACCACCCAAGTTGCCCTTGGCGGGCGGTTCTACCACGCGCAACGCCGCCGCCAGCGCGGGACCTGGTCTGGGCGAGGCATGCTGTGGAGTGAGGGGCCACCATGCAGCGGGTGCGGCCAATGAGGGCCAGCCCTCGAATTCAGCAGTGCCTTCAGGTGCGGTCGGTCAGCACCAGCACCGATTGGCCGCACGCCCTGTGAAAGCCGCGGCCGCAATCACTGCGCAGTACCGGTGGTAAGCCGCCAGTCTCTTGATGCTGCCGATAGTCTGACGGCACCAACACGTCGATCCAAATCCGAGTTGCCAGGCCGTTTCCCTTGACTAAGACTGGTCCTTGGCAGGTGTGCGATCGGTTCGCACCAGAGCCAAAGCCGATTCATCGCCGGGAACGCGGCTCACAGCAGCAAGCCGCTTCGACAATTTGGAGATCCAAAACATGGGCAAAGACCGTAGGATTGCGCGACGGCTCTTGGGCCATCGCAGCCCGGCATCGGGCGCTTCCCGCGGGCGCATCAACCCCACGCATCGGCCGATCGCCAGCAAGAACTTTGCGAGCCAAGCTTTCGCATGGTTGTCGGCTCCGTTGGTGGCCGTCTGCGTGCCAAGCGCGGCCACGGCACAGACAGCCACTGCGACCGAGGCCGATGCGGGCACCACCATCGTCATCACGGCCAACCGCCGGACTCAGACGGTCGATTCCGTACCGATGGCCGTCACGGCACTTTCGGCCGACGCGATGGACGCCGCTTCAGTACGCGATACGCAGGACCTGACGCGACTGGCTCCCGGTTTGGTCATCACGGTGGGTGGGGCCGAGGCCACCTCGTCGACCATCCGCCTGCGCGGCGTGGGCACGAGCGGGAGCAACCTGGGTCTCGAGGGATCCGTTGGCGTGTTCGTGGACGGCGTCTACCTGTCACGGCAGGGGATCGCCCTGTCCGAACTGCACGACATCTCGCAGGTCGAGGTGCTGCGAGGTCCGCAGGGTACCCTGTTCGGCAAGAACGTGTCGGCTGGCGCCCTGTTGATTCAGACGCGACAGCCCGGGTTCGCGCGCGAGGCACAGGCTTCCGTCTCGGTTGGGCAGAGGAATGCGTTGCGCGTGACCGCAATCTACGGGGGCAGCCTGGTCGACGACAAGGTGGCCTTCCGGGTCTCCGGCGTCGTCAACAAGCGTGACGGGTACCTGAACGATGTCGGCACCGGGGAGAAGTACAACGACCGTGACCGTGTCAGCCTGAGGGGACAGCTCCGTGTCGAGGCCTCCCCGAACATCTCCTTGCGGCTGATCGCAGATTACGCGGAAAAGAAAGAGCACTGCTGCGCAGCCACGACCATCGTCAACGGCTCACGGACGACCATCATCAGGAACCTGGGTGGATTCGTCCCAACCAACCCGTATGGGCTGGACGTGGGCGCCAACGGCGGCTACGTGGCCAATACGAAGGAATCCGGCATCTCTGCACAGTCGCTGGTCAACCTGGGCTCGGCCACCTGGAAGACCATCCTGTCCTATCGAGACTACAAGTCGCTGCGCGCGGGCGATGCTGCGGACTACATCAATCTGGACCTGCTGCAGCTTCCCGGCGAGAACACTCGGGAGCGCTTCGTCACTGCCGAGACGACCCTGCGTGGCGAAGCAGGGAGGCTCGACTGGCTGGTCGGGGCCTACTACTTCCAGCAGAAGACCGACCAGGCTTCCTCGCTCGTGTACGGCGCCGACCTGGCCAAGTTCTTCCAGAGCCTGTTCCCTGCGCAGGCAACGCTGCTTGCGCCTCTTTACCCCGTTGGGGGCGGCGACACCGCACGCAACTTCTTTCAGTCGTCCAGCGGCACCTCGGTGTTCACCCACAACATCATCACCGTCGCAGAAGGCTGGAAGGTCACCCTCGGTGCACGAGCGCTGTCGGAGTCCAAGGACGGTGGTGGGCGCTTCACCTTCAACAGTCCTTCGTGCAAGACCGGGGTGCCCGCCGGCGCGCAGTCGCTTTGCCCGGTTCCCGACTTCGACAGCACCTTCAAGGACAGTGCCACGGTGAGCACAGCCGCGCTCTCCTACGAGCCCGGACGAAACGCGATCGTTTACGCGAGCACCTCCCGCGGCTACAAGGCCGGCGGCATCAACCTCGATCGGTCCGCTGGCCTCGGCGGCAGTTCGGGGGCCACGTTCCAGCCGGAAATCGTCGACAGTCAGGAGGTGGGCGCCAAGGCAAGTTTCCTGAAGGGAATGGCCCGCCTGAGCGTCACGTACTTCACGGCCAACATCCAGAACTTCCAGCAAAACGCGTTCAACGGCACGTCCTTCGTCATCTCCAATGCAGCGGAAGTGAACAGCAAGGGGGTGGAGGTGGAGGCGGGTTGGCGCCCGTTCCATTGGCTCAGCCTGAGCTCGAGCCTGCTTTCGAACACGGCCGTCTATGGGCCCGCCACGGCCGACGCCAACCTGCGCGGCCGTCAGATCGTGAACGCGCCCAAGCGCGTGTGGCAAAACCAGGTCGAGGTGGAGCATCCCTGGGCACAGGCTGGTGTGCGCGTCTTCTTCAACGTCAATTCGCAGCAGCAATCGGGCGTCAACACCAGCACCTCGCTGGTGGCCGATGCCGAGCAGGTGGGCTATACGCTCGTGGGTGCCAGGCTGGGCATGCGGGCACCGCGCGGAGCCTGGGAAGTGTCGGCGTTCGGTCAGAACCTGACGAATGTCTACTACCGCACCATCGTCTTCGCGGGCACCGCCCAGCCAGGGACATTCCAAGCCTACATCGGCGAGCCTCGCACGGTGGAAGTGGAAGCGAAGATGCGCTTCTAGCGGTCGTCACGCGTTTCGCCCCGCCCGCGAAGAGCCTAGCTGCCATGTCGCACTCTCGATCCCGCCGCCGACTCGTCCAGGCAAGCTGTGCGAGCCTGTTGCCGACACCTTGGCAGGCCTTTGCGCAGGCGGCATTCCCGAACAGGCCGGTAAGGATCATCGTTCCCTTGCCGCCCGGCGGCGCGGCCGACCAGTCCGTCCGGATCCTGGGCGAGTACTTGCGGCCCCACCTGGGCCAGGGCGTGATCGTGGACAACAGGCCGGGGGGCCTGTACACGATAGGCGTGCAAGGTGCGCTGTCTGCACCGGCGGATGGCTACACGCTCATCCACCTGAACGTGACCATGTGCGCAGTGCAAGCGTCCACTCGCAAGTTCGACCTGCTGCGACAGTTTGCTCCGCTGGGCCGGATGGGAGCGTCCGACGTGGTGCTCGCCGTCTCCAACCAGGCGCCATTTCGCACCCTGCCCGAGTTGGTGGCCTGGAACAAGGCGAACCCGGGCAAGCTCAGCTACGGCTCGCTGGGCCCCGGATCCATGGATCACCTGATGATGGTGAGCATCCTCGGCCAGGAAGCGGCCGCCGCCAGCAACATTCCCTTCAAGGGCGGGCCCGAGGCTGCACTGGCCCTGGCACGCGGCGAGATCGATGCCATGACCATGGCCGTCTCCGTGCTCGTCCAGGCGCCTGGAAGGTTCCGCGCAATCGCGGTGCTCTCGGACCAGCGCTCTGCTTCCCTGCCGGACCTTCCCACAGCCCGGGAGCAGGGCGTGGAGGTGCCCGCGGTCCAGTACTGGGGCGGCCTGGCAGCACCGGCCGGCACACCGCGCGACGTGCTGGCCACGCTCGAAGGCGCCCTGGCCGCGGCTGCGCGCACACCTGGGTTGCAGCAGCGGTTGACACCCTTGGGCATGTCGTCGCAATTTGCCGGTGCAGAGGAGTTCGGCAGGCTCATCGAGCGGGACCTGAGGTGGTTGGGCGAGGCCGTTCGCCGCGCCAATCTCAAGCCAGGTTGACCCACCGCTGGGGCCAGGCTGGCGGCCCGTTGGCCTGTCAGTCCACCCGCCGGATAGGCGGCAGCAGGTTCCGGTCCATCAGCAGCTGTGGCCTGGGCAGGTAGGCACGAAGAACCAGATGGAAGCGGGTGTGCTCCGGGCCGGGCGTTGGCAGCCAGTTGGCCCGACCCTGTGCACCCTCCGGGGCGGTGCGCTGCATCACGATCTCGAAAGATCCATCCGCCTCGCGAACGAGGCCTTCCGTGCGGGAGCCTATCGAGTACCGGCGCAGCGGGTTGTCGGAGAAGAAGAGCTTGCCGTCGCGCTCGACCTGATACATCGATACCGACCAGAACGAGTCGGCAGGCAAGCCGCCAGTCGGAAACCGAATCCGGTACGACGCGGCGGCGTCCAGTGGCAGGCCACCCGCGTCCGTGCGGGCCGTGAAGTAGACCGCCTCGCGGGCCGGAAGGGAGGCCAGCGCTTCGCGGGCCACCTGCGCGCGCAGTCGATAGTCGGCTCCGAAGTCGCCGACGGCAGGGTCCGGATGCTTCCATCCGCCGGATGGGCGGTCCTGGGCCGGGTCGGGCCGTGCCAGGTAGGCGTGGAGGTCGGAGAGCCTTCGACTCCACTCGAGTGCGACACCTTCGGCCTCGGGCTCCTGCGTGACACCGATGCCGAACGGTTTCCAGCGCGCCACCAGGCCCTGCTCCGGTTCAGGTACGCCGTTGCGCAGCAGCATGTTGTTGACCACCGCCAGGTACTCGGCGCCCGCGCGCGGGCCTGCCTCCCTGCGCACAGGCACCGTTGCGCCTGACGGGGGCCGGTTGGTCTCCGGCGCACTCAGGATCATGGCGTCCTGCAGCACGTGGAGTTCCTTCAAGTCGGCATCCGATCGAACTTCCATGCGTACCAGCATCCAAGCATCTCGCCCGGGCAATCGGACGACCTGGTGGCCGGCCGGCACGGGCGTGGGGTCGCCCTTCAGGGCGATCCACAGCTTGAGCTCACTGCTTTCCGCCGTCAGCGCACTGCTTCTTCCGCCCACTATCTCGACGTTGTTGGTGTAGATGTCCAAGAACTGGACCGACCAATATCTGCCGGTGATGCGGGGCAGGCGAAAAAGCAGCGGTCCGCCGTCGAGGTCGAGCCAGGCGCTCGAGTAAAGGGTGTCGTTGTTCGGTGTGGTGACGCTGCGGGCGTGGTGGTCGCTCAGCGTGCGCCGGTGCCCGAGCCGATTGACTCGCCCCCGGCTGGAGCCCTCCGCGCCACCAACAGCCACATGGCGTACACGCGCCATTTCATAGACGGGCAAGGTGTAGAGGAAGGCATCGAGGTAAGGGTCGGCGGCATCCATTGGATGAGGGTTCGTGGCGACACGAGACCGGCGGCGGGAAAAGACACTTCGGGCTGTCGCCCTCGACATCGCGCGTCAGGGTGAGGCGATCTTAAGAGTGAAACGGGCCGTGGCGACTCGGGTTCGCGGGAACTCGACATGTGCCGCAGATCGAGCGCATGTGTCGGGCAGTGGATCACGAGCGACCGTTGCAGGACCTGCCCGCGCAGCCTCAAGCAACGGGCGTGATGCAGCGTCGAAACTCGGAGATCAGGGGATGGCCGGCGTCCACGCGTCGGAACGCGACCACGATCTCGGCGTGGTGGTCTCCCCAGGGGACGTCGATGACCTTCAAGCGCAGCGCCCGCTGATAGGCTTCCACAGCGCTCAACGGCGCCACTGTCAGGAACGGGCTGCGGCAGGCCAGCTGGAGGTTGGCGTGAAACGACAGGCAAGTCACCGCCGGGCGTGGTGGTTCGAGGTTCGCGCGCAGGTAAAGCTGCTCGAAGGCCGCGCGGGTGAAGGAGCCGCTGGGTGGCAGTGCCCAGGGGTGCTGACGCAGCTGCTGCAAGCTCCGCGCGGGCTTGCGGACGGCTGGGTGATCCGCAGCGCCGACGAGCACCAGGCGCTCTTCCTGGACCCGGTCGTACATGATCAAGGGCAGCAGGGCGCTCCATTGCTCGATCTCGGGCAGGCGGCATACGATGACGTCCACATCGCCTGTGGAAAGCCGCTTCCACAGGTCCGGGACGTTGGACTCGACCAAGACCACCTCCAGAGACGGAACAGCCTCCTGGAGTCGACCCAACGCGCGCGGAAGCAGGTCCACCAGCGAAGTGGCCAGCGTGCCGATACGCAGCGAGGCGATTTCCGGTGCACGCGAAGCCTGGATCGCCGCCCAAACTTCGCGCCTGGCCAGGCGCAGCCTGACCAGGGCCGCCCGCCCGGCCGCCGTCAAGGCCACCCCACGCTGGCCCCGCCTGCCGCGATCGACGAGCTTGACCCCGAAGGCCGCCTCCAGTGCCTGAAGCGCCTGGGTAACGCCGGGTTGCGTCAAGTGGAGCTGCTCCGCGGCGCCGCTCAGGCTGCCTGCCTCCGCGATGAGGTCGAGCATGTACAGGTCGCGCAACCTCAGGAAGGCGACTTTCGACTGGGGCAGGTCTTCCTGCACGTATTGGATGAATTGATTACTTGTTCAAATCATATCATTGGACTGAAAGTGATGGCCTGCCTACAGTCGTCCGCGACGCCGTAGCCTGGGTCTCGCGATTGCCGCCTTCGGCGGTTTCCGGGCAGGGGCCGGATCCCGAGGCATCCAGGCAGAGGGCAACATGCCATGAACCACACCCGCCAAGGGTCGACGTCACCCACCGCCCGGATGCCGCACGCCTGGCCCAGCGCGGCCGCGGCCCGCGGCGGACTCGAAGCCGGGGTCGGAACCCGCAGCAACAAGGTCCGATTGAGGCGTAGACCGGTCCGCAGCAGCTCACGGTCCGTGTGCGAGGCCATCCTGGAGGCGTTCGAGAAGGTGCTCGGCACCCAGTCTTTCGAGGCTTGCACGACCAACCACATCGCCGATCTGGCCGGAGTGGGCATTGGCAGCTTCTACGAGTACTTCTCCAACAAGGAGACGGTGCTCGCCCTTTGGCTGTACAGCCACAGCAGCCGTCTGCTGGCGGACTTCGACCGGCTGCTCGATGACGATGGCGGCAGCACGCTGGAGGTGCAGGTCGATGCGATCGTCGCGGGAGTCTTCCAACGCTATGCGCACAAGCTGCACGTGTGGCGCCAGATCGCGCATGCCGTGTACGCCATCTCCACGGACGAGCAGTGCGCACGCTGCGCCCGGGAATTCTCCTGGCGCTGGCAACGCCTTCTGGATGCTCATTTCCCGCCAGGCCGCGAGCGCGAGCGCCGACTGGCGGACACGGCTGCCAGGTGTCACGACCAGCTGCTCGCCCACATTGAGAGGGCCATCATGGGCGGCCTGGGCGGAGCGGGCGAGCTGGTCAGTCCGCAGGTGCGTCAACGAAGCGTAGACAGCTTGCTGCGGACCATTCACGGCGACATGGGTCCGCTGCACACGTGAGCAGGGACGCATCGCGCGCCGCCTGGCGCGGGATGCCGAATCCGAGTTGTCGATCTGTGAGCTCGCCGCGAGACTTTGCTGAGTCCTTCTCCCCACGAGCTGTCGGTTGCTCCTCATGAAATCGCCTTCTTCGCCTTCTCCCGAGGCTCTCTTCGATCACGTCGGGCACGCCATCTGGCTTCATGGGCGCAGCACGCCCGCACGACCTTGCGCGCAGCGTGGGTCGCAGTCGATGAGCTACGCGGAACTCAGCGCCCAGAGCGGTTCTGTCGCTTCCGCGTTGTCGGCCACGGGCTTGTCCCGCGGCGGCCGGGTGGGCGTCCTGATGGGCAACGAGTTGAGCTTCCTGCCCCTGATGGTCGGAATCTGGCTGGCTGGCGGAGTCGTGGTGCCCTTTTCCACGATGCTGCCTGCAGACGCCCTGGGCAGGCTGATCGAGGATGCAGACCTGCACGCAATCGTCTGCTCCGATGAGCTGCGCGACCCGCTGCATGGCGCCTTGGCCACCCTCGCGAGCACGACGGCTGCCCGAGTCCTCGCCGTCGACGATCTCACGCGGCCTCGGGAGGACCTCGGCGCATTCAGCCCGTCCGCGCTCGAGCCCGGTGACGCGTGTTCCCTCCTCTACAGCTCGGGCACCACCGGCTTGCCCAAGGGGATCGCCCACTCCCACCACGGGCGGCTCATGTTCGCTCTGGGAATGGCCGCCGAACTCTCGATCAGCCGCTGGTCGCGCGTGCTGCTCACCACCCCGATGTACAGCAACGGCGCCTGGCTGATGATCCTGCCCACTCTCCTGATGGGGGGCACCCTGCACGTGATGCCGGTGTTCACGGTGGATGGCTTTCTCTCCACCTGCAAGACGGCCCGCATCACACACACCTTTGTCGTGCCCCTGCAGTGCGCCGTCGTCCTCGGCTCGCCTCAGTTCGCCAAAGACCACCTGGAGTCGATGGAGGGTCTCGTCTGCGGCGGCGCCGCACTCGCCAAAGGCATCAAGCAGCGGTGGCTCGAGGTGGTGGGCCCGGCCTTCGTGGAGCTGTACGGCATGACGGAGGGGTTCGGCACCTTGGTGCGGCCCGCCCGGGAGGAGCAGCCGCTGGAATGCGGGGTGGGGTCGCCGATGGCGGGGACTGAGCTGCGGATCATCGACTCGTCGGACCAGGAAGTGCCTTCGGGGCAAGTCGGGGAAATCGTTGGCCGTAGCGCGGTCTTGCTCACCGGGTACTTCCGAAAGCCCGACCTGGATGCCGCCTGCGTGTGGTGCGATAGAGACGGACTGCGCTTCTTTCGCAGCGGCGACATCGGCTATCTCGATCGGGACCTGAACCTGCACATCGTCGACCGCAAGAAGGACATGATCATTTCGGGTGGCTTCAACGTCTACCCCTCGGACATCGAAGCGGTGCTGATGACACACCCCGACGTGCGTGAAGCGGCCGTGATCGGCGTGCCTGACGAGAAATGGGGAGAAACGCCGCTGGCGTTGGTGATCCCGAAGCCCGGTGCCGAGGTCGATGCCCAGACGCTGCGCGCGTGGTGCAACGACAGGGTCAGCAAGATCCAGCGTTTGGCCTCGTTGGAGTTCGTGAAGGAATTTCCGCGAAACGCGCTCGGCAAGGTACTCAAGCGCGCGCTGCGGGAACAGTGGTCTGGGCTCGCGCCTCCAGTGAGGCAGGGATGAGCCCCTTGCAGCTTGACGCCGCCGCGCCCTTACCGCGCGAGGCGGTGATCTGCGGTGTGGGCGCCCGAGTGGAGCTGGGAGCCGGCAAGCCCCTTCTTTTCCTGGTTCGGGCCGCGCCAGTGGGCATGAATCTGTGGGCTGGCATCTGGAGCGAGCTCGCAAGGGACTTCAGCCTGGTCGCGCCCAACCTACCCGTCGATTGGGTGGACGAGACCCAGGATGCGCGCGAGCTCTTCTCGCGCTATGGACAGCTGCTCGTGTCCATGGCGGAGGAACTGGGCAACCCGGCCTTTCATCTCGTCGGCTGGACCGGCGGCGCCTGCATCGCCCTGACGATGCTTGTCGAGCATCCCGGCAGATTGGCCTCGGTGGTGCTCATTTCGCCCCCGACCCGCACCGGGGAGCACCCCCGCATCCGCGACCTCGCCATGCGTTTCGTCGACAGCATCACAGGATCGGACGATCTCGAACACTACACGTGGTGGTGGCTGCTCTCCAGCGTCACGCCGGAGTTCGCCGACCGGCACTTCGATGCGCTGGAGGCCATCGTTCATCGCAGGCTCGAGGCCGACAAGGGGCGCTTTCACCCTTCCCGCGTGCGCCGCTGGATGGAGCTTCAGCTTTCGGACTTCTTTCGTCCGAGCGAGCTCCAGGACAACGCCACACCGGTCCTGATCGTGGCACCGGCTTTCGATGGTTGGGCACCCATCCATACGCTGCGACGGCTGCAGTCCCGCATTCCGAATGCGTCCCTGGCCGCTGTTCCCCGGGGCGGCAACCTCTTTCTCTGGGAAGATCCGGAACTCTTCTTCAGTGCCTGCGGGCGCTTCTTGCGCGCGGCGGCCACGGGTCGGTTGTTGTCTCGAGATCCGGGTGTGAGACCGGCCCGCACGAGCCACCACGCCCGGGGGTCCTCAGCATCGGCGGTGGTGTTTCTCCACGGCTACCTGATGTCGCCGGCCATCTGGGACCCGTGCGTGCAAAGGCTGGAGCGGGCCGGCATACCGTGCATCGCGCCGTGGCAACGGTCACACGGAGACCGGGTCGCGCCGCCAGCCGGGTGGACGCTGCGCGAAGAAGCCGGGGAGCTGCTGAAGGAACTCGAGCGACGCGATGTTCGGCATTGCATCGTCGTGGGCCACTCGATGGGAGGGATGATCGCGATTGAGCTGGCGGCCCTGATGGGCGAGCGCCTCGCGGGTCTGGCACTCGTGGCAACCACGGATGCACCCTTCGACCCCACGCAGGCGACCGAGCTCCAGCGTGCCTCCGAGTTCCTGCCGCTGATTTGGTCGGAAGAGACCGCTGCGCTTTACGCGGCTTCGCTGGTGGGGAAGCGGCACCTGGATGCATACCCCAACTGGGTCTCTCTGTGGCACGAGGAGGTGCGGCATTTCGACCTTCCCGGCATGTCGAACCTGATCAGGGCCGTGGTCACCCGCGACGACCAGAGGGCCACCGTCGGACAGATCAGCACGCCCATCTGGGTGGCGCACGGCGGCGCCGACACGGTCCTCTCGGCAACCCAGGCCGAGGCGATGGCGGGGAGGCTGGGCGCGCGCATGACCCAATACGAGACGGCAGGACATTGCCCGCCCTTGGAGTGCCCGGCAGAGTTCGCGGACGATTGCTTCGCGTTCGTGACCCGTTGCCTCGAAGGCGCCAGCGCCAGTTCTTCGATCGAGTCGGACGCACGCTGCGAGTCGGCGTCGCCGCAAGCCTGATGAGCCATTGGGTCAGGGTCGTCGGTGCCGGGGTCTTGCCGTTCGCGAAGCCGGGCGTCGGCGCCTCCCTGCACGACATGGGCAGTGCAGCCGTGAAGCTGGCGCTGGCGGACAGCAGCCTCGACTACGCGGATGTGCAGCAGGCATTTGTCGGGCATGTGTACGGTGACAGCACGTCCGGCCAGTCCGCCTTGTACGGGGTGGGCATGACGGGGCTGCCGGTGGTCAACGTCAACAACAACTGCGCCTCGGGCGCGAGTGCTCTCTATCTTGGTGCGCAGGCCATCCGGGCGGGTGCGGACTGCATCCTCGTGCTTGGAATGGAGCAGATGCTGCCCGGGGCGCTGCAGTCGGCCTTTCCGCACCACCCGTCTCCCCTGAGGCGCCACGGCGAGTCGCTGGTCAGACTCATGGACTTTGACCCCAGCCTGTCGGTCACGGCTCAGTTCTATGCGGCCGCGGCGCGCGAATACCTGGCCCTGCATGGCCAGACGAGTGCGGTGCTGGGAGAGGTGGTATCGGCGTTCAGGCGACACGCCGCGCACAATCCGGTCGCAGTCTTTCGAGAGCAGGTCAGCGCGCAGGACGTCCTGCGGTCGGCCACGGTGTGCGAGCCGATCACGCGCCTGCAGTGCTGCGCACCAACCTCCGGCGCAGCCGCGTTGATCCTGAGCTCGCACGACTTTGCGCAACGGCGCGGCCTGCTCACGCGCGGCCCCGCCCTGCGGGAGATCTCGATGGCCACGGACCTGCCAGCCACCTTCGAATCCGGTTCGGCGATGGCCCTGATGGGATCAGACGAGTCCCGCCGGGCGTCCGCGGCGGTGTATGAGGCGAGCGGGTTGGGCGTGGCCGACTGTCAGCTTGTCGAGCTTCACGACAGCTTCGCCATCAACGCCGTCGTCTCCATCGAGGCCTTGGGATTGGCAGATGCCGGCGCCGCGGTCCGGCTGATCCACGATGGCCAGCACACCTACGGCGGGCGCTGGGTGGTCAATCCTTCTGGCGGCCTGATCTCCAAAGGCCATCCTCTCGGTGCAACCGGAGTCGCGCAGGTGGTTGAAGTGGTGCAACAGTTGCGAGGAGAAGCCGGCATGCGCCAGGTTCCTCGCGCCCGCGCCGGCCTGTGCCACAACCAGGGCATTGGAGGCGCGACCGTGGTGTCCTTGCTCACCGTCGACTGAGCCGACACACTCATGAACCGATCTCGCCTGCTCACCGTGGGGCCAGCCTTCATCCGATCGATGGGGCTGCTGCTCTGGCTCGTCTTGTCGCTGCCAAGCGCTGCGCTCGCCCAGGACTGGGCGGCGCCAGGGGCATTCCAAGTGCGGGTGATGCCGTTTCCAAGGGAAATGGATGCTTCGCGTGGTGGCCGCGAGTTACCGATCAAGGTCCACCTTCCTCAGGGAGACGGCCCCTTTCCGGTCGTGATCGTGTCGCATGGCGCGGGAGGAAACTGGGACACCCATGCCGGGCAGAACCAGCACCTGGCTTCCCATGGATACGTCGTGCTGGCGCTGGAACATGTCGGCAGCAACACCGAGCGGCTCAGGCGGGGCGGGCTGCGCATGATGCAGACCCTCATGGACATGATCGTCGACCGGGAGGAAGTGCTCGGAAGACCGGTGGATGTCAGCTTCGCGATCGATCGTGCCGAGGAATGGAACAGGTCCCACCCGCAGCTTCGCGGCAAGCTCGATGTGAGGCACATCGGCCTGATGGGGCATTCCTTCGGCGCCTACACGACGATGGTCGTGGGGGGGATGCGGCCAGCCTTGAAGTGGCTCCAGCCTGCCCGGGGCGAAGGCGACACCTTGGGACCGGACTTGCGCGATCGGCGGGTTTCCTGTGGTGTTGCGCTCTCCCCTCAGGGTGTGGCCGAACCCTTCTTCGTGGCGGAGAGCTTTCGCTCGCTGGCCATGCCGCTTCTGGGCATCTCCGGAACCCTGGACCGACAACAGGGACACCATCCGCCGATCGGGCGCCTGCAGGCCTTCTCCGTTTGGCCCGAGAACGAAGGCAGGCACCGCTTCGTGTGGATGAACAACGCCCGTCATCTCGACTTCACTTCCGCGCCCGAACAGGGCGAGTTCGTCGCGCCTTCGTCCACCCGGGCCGACGTGCAGCCCATCGTGCGCGTGGCCACGTTGCGATTCTTCGACCTTCACCTCAAGCGTGATGCGCAGGCCGCGAGCACACTCAGTCAGGACGGCCTCTCTCCGTACCTGAGGGGTGCCGTCGACGGCCTGACCGTGCTCGCCAAGTAAGGAGCTTCCGTGCGTGCTCGAGCGGCTTTGCAGGCCACACTGGCCGCCTCCACGCTCGCATGCGCGGTGGCAGCGGTCGGGTGCCCAGTCCGTGATCGCCCCGCGGTCGGGCCTTGGTTCCCGTCGGCCGCGCCCTTCGAACATGCGGACTCTTCGCGGTCGCACTTGTTTGCCGCCGTCACCGAGCCCTCCGCATCGCAGTTGCGCGGGAAGGCGATCGAGGTCGAGGTGCAGTTGGCCGAGAACCTCCCGGGCATCTGGAACCTCGCCACCCGGGGACCGGGCGAGCTCGTGGTGCTGGCCGGTGCGCTGGGCGCCAATACGGGCAGCGCGGGCGGCCCGTTCGTGGCCATGCTCGATGCGGACTCCTTGCGGGAGCAATGGCGCACGCGCCTGCTTCCTCCCGGCACCACGGGAGAGTGGAACTACCCGGGCTCGGTCGGCATCCACGCCAATGGGTTTCTCTACGCGCTGTTCGGCTACCGGCTGGCCAAGCTCGATGCCGCCAGCGGGCGTGTCCTGGCCATCACCGTGCTGCCCACGGCACAGCGCCCCGCGGATGTCGCGTACAACGGATTCGTCGCAACCTCGGACGGGACCTTGGTCATGAAGTCCCTGCACCGTGTGCCAGGCTGCACGGTCGATGGCTTTCGGGCGGTGATGGGAGATTGCGGGAGTGCGGCGACTCCGCCCTCGATGCTCGTGGCGGTGGACCCGGAGTCGATGAAGGTCGTCTCCGTGTTGCAGGCCCCTGAGGCGCTGGGTGGGCGCATCACTGCGACCGCCTGGAACGGCCGAGACCTGATCTATGCCCCCGGGCAGGACTTTGTCCACCGATTTGTGTGGGAAGGTGCGCAGCTGCGACGCGACGAATCGTGGGGCCCCGTCGCCTACCGGCTGGAGGGTCAGACGACGGCGACCGCGGCGGCCGCCATGGGGGCGGTCGTTGTCTTGCAGACCAACGCCTTGCCGTCGCGCACCCCGATGTCGATTCTGGCCATCTCGCAGGCGGATGCGCAGCGTGTCTGGCGGCTGCAGCCGTTTCGCGATCGACCCGGCTCGTTCATGCCCTCGATGCCCACGGTGGATCCCGACGCGCAAACCGTCTTTTCCTTCGATGGTGGCGCCAACCGTCTCGTGGCCCTGCAGTTCAACCTGGACTCGGGACTGACCGAGCTTTGGCAGGCGCAGCAAAGCTCGTTCAGCTTCTCGGCCCTGATCGGCCCGACGGGTGACCGCGTGTTCATCTCATCGGCCACCGAAGCCAACGGGCGCTTCAACTACGAGCGCGAAAGGGTGGTCTGGCGTGAAGCTTCCACCGGTGCTGAACTCGCCAGCGGGCCATGGGTGGAACGCGGCGCCGGACTGGTGATCACCCCGGACTGCGGCGGCACCGTCTACTACCCCACGGTGGGCAGCGGCAAGCTCTACAAGTTCCGACTCCGACAGTCCGGCACCGCCGCCAGATCCATCCTGGAACCGGCTCAACCAGGAGGTCAGCGGTGAAGGTCTCTTGGCCTCCGTCGCCGAAGGGCGGCGTGGGCGTGTGTGTGCCGTACCCCCCCAACGGCCAGGACGGCCACTCGCTGTTCACCCAGGCTCCCGAGGTCTGACGGCCCCGCACAGCGGCTCGCGCACGGTCCGCAGATCCTCGGCCGTCGCGCTCGCCGAAGCGTCCGTTCGCGCTCGGCGCGCGGTCTTCAGGCGCGCACTTCGTACACGCCCAGCTTGCGGTGCAGCGGGCTTTCGTCGGCGATGAACACGAAGCACGGCGCGTCGGCCTGCCGGTTGCGCAGCGCCACCGGGGTGTAGCCGGGGGCGCAGCAGGTGTCGGCCTCGGCCAGCGCCAGGGTGTGGCCGTCAATGGCGGCCTCGGCCGCACCTTCGATGACGTGGAACACGCTGGCGGGCGACCGTGCCGGCAGCGCCAGCGTCTGCCCCGGGCGCAGCATCAGGGCATGGAAGCCGAGGTTGTTCTGCACGTCGGTGCCGGTTTCGGGGTTGACGTAGGAGACCTGCACCGCATCGTCGCCCGCGCGGTCGGCGGCCAGCGCCACGAGGGCCGCACGCACCTGGGACCAGGGATAGCGCAGCATCGGGTAGGCCTTGCCGCTGCGGCCGAACGCGGGCGAGGGCACGACGCCGCCGCGGGCGTAGACCTGGTCGCCGCGGCCGGGTACCACGGCCTGGCGAGGGCCTTCAACGGCATACGAGGCCTCGGCATAGTGCATCAGCGGCAGGTCGAGCACGTCCAGCCACACCACCGGCGCGTCGCCCGTGTGCTCGTGCTCGTGCCACAGGCCCGTGGGCGTGAGGATCAGGTCGCCGCGTTCCATCGGGCAGCGCTCGCCGTCCACCGTGGTGCTGGCACCGCGGCCCTCGACCACCATGCGCACGGCGTTGGGCGTGTGGCGATGGCTGGGCGCACGCTCGCCCGGCAACAGCAGCTGCATGCCCAGGTAGATGGCCGGGCTCACCTTCATCGCGTCCAGGCCGTGGCCCGGGTTGGCCAGCACCAGCACGCGGCGCTCGGCCTTGTGCATGGGCGTCAGCTCGCCGGCCCGCATCAGCAGCGGGCGCAACGAGGCGTAGGGCCAGTGGGTGGGGCGCGTCTGGCGGCCGGGCACGCCCGGCGGCAGCAGGGCGCGCAGGCTGGGCCACAGCGGCACCAGGTTGCGGCGGGCGAGCTCGTCGCGGTAGTCCTGGGGCAGGTCTTCGAGGCGGCCGAGTTCGGTCATGGCGAGGTGTCTCCGGGGCTCACGCTCTCAGCCCTGTTGCAGGCAGTTGTCGACGTTCCAACGGTAGAGCCAGTCCAGGGCATCGTAGAAGCGCTCCTGCGAGCGACCCTTCCACAGCGCGTTGCGCACCAGACGCTCCACGCCCGCGGCGTGATACAGCCGCCCCTCGTCCCTGCTGCCGTCGCTGACGCCCCACTGCTCGGGCTGGCGGCTGTGGAAGGTGACGACGATGTTGTACTGCTCGCCGCCGCGCAGCGGGTAGTGGACCAGGTGGCAGCGCGGGCCGGCCCACAGGCTGGCGGCGTTCCAGCGCAGGTCCTCCGGAAACGCCGCCTTGTCGACGACGGCGCGGTAGACGACGTGGCCCGTCACGCGCGGCGGGTCGTTCACGTACTGCGCGCGCACCACCGATTTGCCGCCGTCGGCGCCGATGAGCGCGCAGCCTGTCCAGCGGCGGCCGGCCTGATCGATCGCGGTCACGGTGCCGGCCGCCGCGTCCTGCTCGATGCGCGCAACCCGCGTGTGGGTGTGCAGGGTGACGAGGCCGCTGGCTTGCGCGCCTTCGAGCAGCGCCGTGTGGACGTCGGCGCGGTGGATCACCGCATACGGGTTGCCGAAGCGGCGGCGGAAGGCCTCGCCGGTCTCGATGCGGCCCACCAGCGACTCGTCGACCGCGTCGTGCATGACCAGGCAGTCGGTGTAGACGGCGCGGCTGCGGGCCTGCGGGCCGACACCCAGCGCGTCGAAGGCGTGGAAGGCGTTGGGCCCGAGCTGCATGCCGGCGCCGATCTCGCCGATCTCGGCCGCCTGCTCCAGGACCACCACCGACAGGCCGCGCCGCACCAGCGCCAGCGCCGCGGCCAGGCCGCCGATGCCGCCGCCGCAGACGATGACCGGGCGCGTGTCGGGGTGGGTGTTCATGCGGGCTTGCGGGCGGGCGGCGGATGCGCAGTCTAGCGATGAAGCCGGCCGAGACCCCGGGGCCGTGCCGCCCCCGACACCACATCCACCCACGCCCCTTGTGCGCTTGCCGCCGCCGCGGCGCGCCGCGACACTGCGGTTCCTTGCCTCCCTGTCCGCTGCCGCGGCCCGCACGCCATGCTCGATCGCATCAAGGAACTGGGGGGCCAGCTCTCCAGCTCGGCCGCCAAGGTGGCCGTCACCGTCAAGGACGGCGCCGGCGCGGTGGTCGCGCAGGCCGGCGACGCGGTCAGCGCCACCAAGCGCAAGGCCTTCGAGCTGGGCGACCGCGCCGGCAACGCCGCCACCCGCGAGGCCGTGGCGCAGATGCGCGACATGCTCGCGCTCGCCGCGGAGGAGTTGCGCGCCCGGCCCATCGTCGACGGTCCGGTCACGCTCACCGCCAAGGTCGACCTCATGCTCACGTCCCTACAGGTGGAGTTCGTGCTGCACCCCGACACGAAGCTGCTGCACCTGCCCCGTGCCGCTTCGGCTCCGACCGAGGGCGAGGGCGAGAGCGAGAGCGAGGGCTGAGCCCGACGCCACCGGGGGCAAGCGCGGCCCGTTGAGAATGCCGAGCTTGGCCGGGCGGTCCCGCCGGGCCCGACGGTGCGCGCCACGCGCAAGGACGCTTCCCCATGCTGTATGCCCTCTTGAATGCCCTGCACGTGCTCGCGGTTGTCGTGTGGGTCGGCGGCATGGTGTTTGCGCACTTCTTCTTGCGTCCGGCGGTGGCCGCGCTGCCGCCGCCGCAGCGGCTGCCGCTGATGCAGGCCGTGCTGGGGCGCTTCTTCGCGGCCGTGCTGGCCGCGGCCGCCGTGACGCTGGCCACCGGACTGTGGATGATCGGCCGCGTGGCCAAGCAGGTGGTGCAGGGCGGCGGCAGCTTCTCGATGCCACCGAGCTGGACGCTGATGGCGCTGCTGGGTCTGCTGATGATGCTGATCTTCGGCCACATCCGCTTTGTGCTCTACAAGCGCTTGTCGCTGGCCGTGGCGGCGGCCGACTGGGCGCTGGGCGCCGTGCAGCTGGCCGCGCTGCGTCGCTGGGTGGGCGTCAACCTGGCCATCGGCATCGTCGTCGTGCTCGTCGCGGTGCTGAAGCTGCCGGCCTGATCGCGGCCGGCCGTCCATGACCGGTCTGCCCGTTCAGGTGCCGCAGAAGGTCTGGTAGGCCGCCGTCAACGCGGCCGGCGCAGGCTCGGCGTAGGGGGCCAGCGCGGGATCGTCGTCAAAGGGCCTGCGCAGGGCGGCCAGCAGGGTTTCGAGGGGCCTCAGGTCGCCGGCCGTGGCCGCCGCCAGCGCCTCCTCGACACGGTGGTTGCGCGGCACGATGCGCGGGTTGGCCGCGCGCAGGGCCGCACCGTCGTGGCTGCCGCGGGCGTGCCAGTGCCGCAGCCAGGCGTCGATGCCGGCCGGCCCGCCGTCGGCGGCGGCGAACAAGGCGCGCAGTGGTGCCTCGTCGCCTTCGGCGGCCGGGGCCAGCGCGCGGGCGGCCTGGGTGAAGTCCACCGCCTGCGCCTGCAGCAGGCGCAGCCAGGCCTCGGCCAGCCGGGTGTCGCCCTCGTCGTCGAAGGGCAGCGCCAGGCCCAGCTTGCAGCGCCAGACGGCGCGCCACTCGGCCTCGTACCAGCCCGGGAAGCAGTCGATCACGGCGGTGGCGCGGGCCAGCGCGGCGTCGGCCTCGGGGTCCAGCAGGGGCAGCAGGGTCTCGGCCAGCCGCGCCAGGTTCCAGCGCGCGATGGCCGCCTGGTTGGCGTAGGCGTAGCGACCCTGGTGGTCGATGCTGCTGAAGACGGTGCCGGGGTCGTAGGCCTCCATGAAGGCGCAGGGGCCGTAGTCAATGGTCTCGCCGGAGATCGTCATGTTGTCGGTGTTCATGACGCCGTGGATGAAGCCCAGGCCCATCCAGCGCGCCACCAGCGCCGCCTGGCGCTGCGCCACCCGCTCCAGGAAGCGCAGCGCCCGCGCCGGCTCGGGCAGGTCGGCCAGATCGGGGTCGTGGCGCGCCACGGCGTAAGCCAGCAACTGGCGCACCCGGTCGTGCTCGCCGCGCGCGGCGAAGAACTGGAAGGTGCCCACACGCAGGTGGCTGGCGGCCACGCGCGTGAGCACGGCGCCGGGCAGCCGTTCGTTGCGCAGCACCCACTCGCCGGTGGCCGCCACCGCGAGCGCGCGCGTGGTGGGCACGCCCAGCGCGTGCATGGCTTCGCCGATGAGCAGCTCGCGCAGCATCGGGCCCACGGCGGCGCGGCCGTCGCCACCGCGCGAGAACGGTGTGCGGCCCGAGCCCTTGAGGGCGATGTCGCGGCGCCGGCCCTGGCGGTCGAGCACCTCGCCCAGCAGCAGCGCCCGGCCATCGCCGAGCTGCGGCGAGAAGCCGCCGAACTGGTGTCCGGCGTAGGCCTGGGCCACCGGCTCGGCGCCCTCGGGCACGAGATTGCCGGCGAACACCGCCGCGCCCGCAGGCCCGAGCAGGGCCTCGGCATCCAGCCCCAGCTCGGCCGCCAGCGGCGCGTTCAGGTGCAGGAGGGCCGGTCGCGCCGCCGGCACCGGCCGCCAGGCCACGGCGAAGCCCGGCAACTCGCGGGCGTAACTGTTGTCGAAGGGCGGGAAAGCGGCGGGCGGCAGCACCAAGGCGGTGTCGGCGGTGACGGAGGGCGCGGATTCGAAGCTCATGCCGCCAGTGTGCGGCACGGGGGCCGTAACCCTGCGGCCACCTCGGACGAATCCCCGCTGTCGCCTCGCGTCCGCACCGATGCTCACGCTGCCCCTGCCGGCTCCGACCATGCCCGGCCTGCCGCCACGGCCGGCGCCGTGGCGCGCTGCCAGAATGCGCGCCGGCCCTGCTCCCGGGGCTGGCCAGCGCCAACGCCGAACTTGCCGATGACCCTGAACCTCTGCGCCGCCGCTGCGACGGTCGCCCTGTTGCTGCCGGCACCCGCACCGGCGCAGGCCGCTGACTGGGTGGGCCGTTTCGACACCGGCCTGGCGCCCTGGGCCGGGCTGCGCGCGGCGCCTGGCCTGGGCCCCGAAGTCGGCCCAACGCGGGGCTGGATTTCTGCCGCCCACACTCCTAGCCGCTGCGGCGCTGGGATGGGCAGGACGCGCTGGAGGTGCGCTCCGAAGGCGCGATGTCGCTGATGGCGCGCGCGGTCGAGGTCGACCTGGCGCGCACGCCGGTGCTGTGCTGGCGTTGGCGCATCGAGCGCGTGCTCCAGGCTGCCGACCTCACGCGCAAGGCCGGCGACGACCAGGCTGCGCGCGTCTACCTGGGCCTGGCGCTGCCCCCCGATCGCCTGGGCCTTGGCGACCGCCTCGCCCTGGCGCTGGCGCGCTCGCGCTTCGGCGAGCAGGTGCCCGATGCCGCCATCAACTACGTCTGGGACAAGCGCCAGCCCGTGGGCAGCGAGCACCCCAACGCCTACACCAGCCGCACCACCATGGTGGTGCTTCGCAGCGGCGGCGCCGAGCGCGGCCGCTGGCTGGCCGAGCGGCGCGACGTGGCCGCGGACATCCGCCGCCTGCACGGCCCCGGAGCGCGCCTGGTGCAGCTGGCCGTGGCCGCCGACACCGACAACACCGGCGGCTCGGCCCACAGCGGCTTCGCCGCGCTGCGCTTTGTGGCCGCCGACCAGCCCTGCGATTGACGCGGCCGCTGTTACCTCCGGCCGGGGGTGCGCGTATAAGGGTGATCGGGCCTGTGGTCGGCCCGCCACCCGCGCCCCTGGCGCGCCTGCCCATGCACCCGACGCTGCCGCTGCTGATCAAGACCGACTTCCCGCCGCTCGTGCGCCGTCGCCTCGAGACGCTGCAGGTCAACCTCGGCTACACCTGCAACCAGAGCTGCCTGCACTGCCACGTGGCCGCCAGCCCGCAGCGCACCGAGCAGATGGACGGCGAGACGGTCGACCTCGTGCTCGAGGTGCTGGCCGCGCGCGGCGTGCCCACGCTCGACCTCACCGGCGGCGCGCCCGAGCTCAACCCGCACTTCCGCCGTCTTGTGACGGCGGCGCGCGCCCTGGGCGTGCGCGTGATCGACCGCTGCAACCTGACCATCCTGTCCGAGCCCGGGCAGGAAGGCCTCGCCGGGTTTCTGGCTGCGCAGGGCGTGGAGGTCACGGCCTCGCTGCCCTGCTACTCGGCCGCCAACGTCGACCGCCAGCGCGGCGACGGTGTCTTCGAGCGCAGCATCGCCGGCCTGCAGGCGCTCAACGCGCTGGGCTACGGCGCACCGGCTGGAGATTCGGGCTCGGGCCTCGTGCTCAACCTCGTCTACAACCCACAGGGCCCGTCGCTGCCGCCGCCGCAGGGCCCGCTGCAGGCCGACTACCAGCGCGAGCTGATGCAGCACTTCGGCATCCGCTTCAACCACCTGTTCGCGCTGGCCAACATGCCCATCCGGCGCTTCGGCAGCACCCTGGTGAGCAAGGGCACGTTCGAGGGCTACATGGCGCTGCTGCGCGGCGCCCACCGCGACGAGAACCTCGAGACGGTGATGTGCCGCAGCCTGGTGAGCGTCGACTGGCAGGGCTTCTTGTTCGACTGCGACTTCAACCAGATGCTGGCGCTGCCGGCTCGGCTGGGCTCCACGACGGGCCGCGCCCACCTGCGCGAGCTGCTGCACACCGACGGCGCCGGCAGCGCCATCCGCGTGGCCGACCACTGCTGGGGCTGCACGGCCGGGCAGGGCAGCAGCTGCGGCGGCGCGCTGGCGCCGGCCGATCCGCTGGCCCAGGCCGCATGATGGCCGAGGCCGCGTGATGGCCGAGGCCGCGTGATGGCCGAAACCGCGTGATGGCCGAAGCCGCCAAGCCTGGCCCCAACAAGGCCGTCGTCTGGACCGTGGTGGCCGTGCTGGCGCTGGCCACCGTGCTGGCCTGGCGGCACTTCGGCCTGGGGCAACTGCTCACCTTCGATCAGCTCAAGGCCAGCCGCGACGCGCTGGTGGGGGCCTACGAGGCGCGCCCGCTGGTCACCGTGGCCAGCTTCTTCGCGCTCTATGTGCTGGCCGCCGCGCTGTCGATACCGGGCGCGCTGGTGCTCACGCTGGCCGGGGGTGCGATGTTCGGGCTCGGTCTGGGCCTCGTGGTCGTGAGCTTCGCGTCCACACTGGGCGCCACGCTGGCCTTCCTGGCCGCTCGCTACCTTCTGCGCGACGCCGTTCAGTCGCGCTTCGGCCAGCAGCTCGCGCCCATCAACGAGGGCGTGAAGAAGGACGGCACCTTCTACCTGCTGACGCTGCGCCTGGTGCCGGTGTTCCCGTTTTTCCTCGTCAACCTGCTGATGGGCCTCACGCCCATGGGCCCGTGGCGCTTCGCGCTCGTCAGCCAGGTCGGCATGCTGGTCGGCACGGCGGTGTATGTGAACGCGGGCACGCAGCTCGCGGCCATCGAGTCGGCGCGCGACATCGTCTCGCCGGGCCTCCTGGGCAGCTTCGTGCTGCTGGGCCTGTTCCCGCTGCTGGCCAAGGCCGGCGTGGGCTGGCTGCAGCGGCGCAGGGTGTACGCGAAGTGGCCCAGACCAGCGCGCTTCGACCGCAACCTCGTCGTCATCGGCGCGGGCGCGGGCGGGCTCGTCAGTGCCTACATCGCGGCGGCCGTCAAGGCCCGGGTCACGCTGATCGAGGGCCACCGGATGGGCGGCGACTGCCTGAACTTCGGCTGCGTGCCGAGCAAGGCGCTCATCCGCTCGGCCAAGCTTGCCAAGCAGCTGAAGAGGGCCCAGGGCCTGGGCGTGGCCGATGCAAAGGGCCGCGTCGACTTCGCGGCCGTGATGCAGCGCGTGCACCGTGTCATTGCCGACATCGAGCCGCACGACTCTGTCGAGCGCTACACCGGCCTGGGCGTGGAGGTGCTCCAGGGCCACGCCCGCATCACCAGCCCCTGGACGGTGGCGGTGACGCTGCTTGACGGCACGACACAGGTGCTGAAGACGAAGAACATCGTCATCGCCGCCGGCGCCAGCCCCTTCGTGCCGCCGATCCCGGGTCTGAAGGAGGCCGGCTTCCTGACCAGCGACACGCTGTGGGGCCTGACCGAATGCCCCGAGCGCCTGGTCGTGCTGGGCGCAGGCCCCATCGGCTGCGAGCTGGCGCAGAGCTTCGCGCGGCTGGGCAGCCAGGTCACGCAGGTGGAGATGGCGCCGCGCGTGCTGCTGCGCGAGGACCCCGAGGTCTCCGAGCTCGTGGCAAGCGCGCTGCGCGAGGACGGCGTGGCCGTGCTCACGGGCCACCGGGCGGTGCGCGTGGAGGTGGTGGAGGGGCAGAGACGCCTGATCGCCCAGCACGGCGGGCAGGAGCTCGCGATCCCGTTCGACCAGTTGCTGTGCGCCGTGGGCCGCAGTCCGCGTGTCACCGGCTACGGGCTCGAGGAGCTCGGCATCCCGCTCACGCCGAAGAAGACCATCGAGGCCGACGCCTATCTGCAGACGCTGTACCCCAACATCTTCGCTGTGGGTGACGTGGCCGGGCCCTACCAGTTCACGCACACGGCGGCGCACCAGGCCTGGTACGCGGCGGTGAACGCCCTCTTCGGCCGCTTCTGGCGCTTCAAGGCCGACTACTCGGTGATCCCCTGGGCCACCTTCACCGACCCCGAAGTGGCGCGTGTGGGCCTGTGCGAGACCGAGGCCCGGGAACAGGGCGTGCCGTTTGAAGTGACGCGCTACGGCATCGACGACCTCGACCGCGCCATCGCGGATGGCACGGCGCACGGGTTCGTCAAGGTGCTCACCGTGCCGGGCAAGGACCGCATCCTGGGCGTGACCATCGTCGGCGAACACGCCGGCGACCTGCTGGCCGAGTACGTGCTGGCCATGAAGCATGGGCTGGGCCTGAACAAGATCCTCGCCACCATCCACACCTATCCCACGCTGGCCGAGGCCAACAAGTACGCGGCCGGCGCGTGGAAGCGCGCCCGCGCGCCGCAAAGGCTGCTGCGGTGGGTGGCGAAGTACCACGCCTGGGAGCGCGGATGAAGCTGCGCGATGAGTGAGAGGCCGGACACGGCGCTGATCGTCTTCGCCAAGGCACCGGTGGCAGGGCAGGCGAAGACGCGGCTGATCCCCGCGCTGGGCGCCGAGGCGGCGGCGGCGCTGGCGGCGCGAATGCTGCGGCACACGCTGGCGCAGGGCGCGGCGGCCGGCTTCGGGACCCTGGAGCTGTGCGCGGCGCCCGACGCCAGCCACCCGGCGTTGGTGGACGCGGCGCAGGCGCACGGAGCGGCCCTCACGGAGCAGGGCGACGGCGACCTCGGGGCACGCATGCAGCGGGCGCTGAGCCGGCGCCTGGCCACGCATGCGCGCGTGCTGTTGATCGGCACCGATGCGCCGGCGCTCGACACGGGCGTGCTGCACGACGCCGCCGCGGCGCTGGCCGCGCACGATGCCGTGTTCGTGCCGGCGCTCGACGGCGGCTACGCGCTCGTGGGGCTCGCGCGCCAACCGGCGGCACCCGCGCGGCTGTTCGACGGCATCGCCTGGAGCACGGCGGCGGTGATGGCCGCTACGCGCGAGCGTGCCGCGGGGCTCGGCCTGCGCACGGCGCTGCTCGCGCCGCTGCCCGACATCGACGAGCCCGCCGACCTGGCCCACCTGCCGGCTGGCTGGTCCGAGGCACGGCCGTGAAGCAGCTGCTGCTCGTCGGCGCCGGCCACGCGCACGCCCAGGTGCTGCAGGGCTGGGCGCTCGCGCCGCTGCCGGGCGTGGCGCTCACGGTGGTGTCGCCGCAGGCGCTGGCGCCCTACTCCGGCATGGTGCCGGGCTGGCTGGCAGGGCTGTACCGCTACGACGAGATCGTCATCGACTTCCAGGCCCTGGCGCGCGCTGCTGGGGCGCGATGGGTGGCCGGTGAGCTGCACGCGCTCGACGCCGCGGCGCAGCGCGCGCAACTGGCCGATGGCGAGGTGCTGCCCTACACGCTGCTGTCGCTGAACGTCGGCTCCACGCTGCGGCCGCCGGTGCTGGCCGATGCGCACGTGCTGTCGTTGCGCCCCTTGTCGGCGCTGCGGCCGGGCTGGGAGGCGCTGTTGCACGGGTGGCAGGCCGCCGCTTCGACCGCGCCGCTGGACGTGGCCGCGGTGGGCGGCGGCGCGGCCGGCGTCGAGAGCGTGCTCGCGGTGGTGGCCCACTTGCGCCGCCTGCGGCCTGACCGCCGGGTGAGCGGCGCGCTGTTCAGCCGCGGCGCCGAGCTGCTGCCCGGCTTTGCCGCCCCGGCCCGCCGCGCCGCCGAGCGCGCGCTGGCCGCCGCCGGCATCGCGCTCAAGCTGGGCGAAGCCGGCGACGCCACCACCCTGGCCGGCGCTGGCGTCGTGCTGTGGGCCACCGGTGCGCAGGCCCACGACTGGCAGCGCGAGGCCTCGCGCCGCGGCGGCCTGGCCGCCAGCGACGAGGGCTTCATCCACGTCGACGCACAGCTGCGCTCGAGTTCCCACCCCAGCGTGTTCGCCGTCGGCGACGGCGCCAACTGGGCGCCCGGTCCGGCGCTGCCCAAGGCCGGCGTCTACGCCGTGCGCCAGGGTCCGGTGCTGCTGCACAACCTGCGCGCCGCACTCAGCGGCGGTGCGCTGCAGACCTACGAGCCGCAGCGCCGTTTCCTGGCGCTGCTGGCCACGGCCGACGGCCGCGCCATCGCCGCGCGCGGGCCCTTCGGCGCCCACGGCCGCTGGGCCTGGCACTGGAAGGACCACATCGACAGCGGCTTCATGGGCCGCTTCCGCCCCGCCACCGACCCCGCGCCCGCACGCTGAACGCCGCCCACGCTCCTGGGTGCTCAACAACGGCGCCGCCGGCGTGACCAAACTCGCGGCCGATCCCGCCGGCCTCGTGCTGCGGGTGGGGGTGTCGCCGTCCGCCAGCGCCCGAAGGCCCCCCGATGAAGGCTTCCCACCCCGGCGTGCCCGGTGCCGAGACCTTGCCGCTGCGCAGGGGTTCAGCGTGCTGACGCTGGACGACCGGGGGGTCGGGCTGTCGCGCCCAACCAGCCTGCGCGGCTTCGAGATGGACTTCCGCGACTGGGCGCGCCTGGACCTCGCCCCGCGCGGCGCCTGAACCAGGCGGCTGCGCGGGGTGGTTGTCGGGCCGGTCCGCGGCCGGTGGCCGGGACCGGGCACCGGCTTCAGCGCCGGGCGGCCACGACGAGGGTGTCGGCGCGGTCGGCGGCGGTCAGCAGCGCCGTGAGCTGCGGCGCGCTGTAGGCGACTGTGGCCTCGCCGCTGGCCACCAGACCCAGTCGCAGGGCCTGGGCGGCCTCGGCGCGCACCTGGGCGCGCGTCAGTCCCGGAAGGGAGGCCCCGGCCGGCGTGGTCGTCGGGGTGGCCTCGCCACTGGCGATGCGACCTTCGGCCAGGGCGCGCGCGGCCTCGGCGCGCACCTCGGTGCGGCTGAGCTCGCCGGCCGGCGTGGCGACCGTCTCGTGGGCGTAGCCCGGTGTGCCTTCGCCGGCACCCAGGGCGGCGTGGGCGGGGGCGGTGGCCAGCACGGCGGCGGCGGCAAGGGCGATCAGGGAGAAGCGGTTCATGGTGGGCTCCAGTGGTTCGAAGAGGTTGGGTCGGTAGAGGAGGACTGCTTGGCTTTCGGGAGATGCGCCGTGTGCTTGCGGCGTGGAACGAACTGTGGCGAGCCCGGTTCACCGGAGCCGAACGCCGGGATGACAAATCCGTAATCCACGGCCCGGGCGGGGGGCTGGACAATCGAGGCCCACTGTCCTGCACCGGTTCTGCCCCTGCCATGCGCATCCTCGTTGTCGAAGACGACCCCCGGCTTGCCGACTACCTGCACCGCGCGCTCGGCGAGAGCGGCTACGTGGTCGACGTCGCCCGCGACGGCATCGACGGCCGTCGCCTGGCGCTGGATGGCGATTACGCGCTGCTGGTGCTGGACATCATGCTGCCCGGCATCGACGGCTTCGGCGTGCTCAAGGCGCTGCGCGAGCGCCGACGCACCCCGGTGCTGATGCTGACGGCGCGCGAACGCATCGAAGACCGCGTGCGCGGCCTGGAAGCCGGGGCCGACGACTACCTCGTCAAGCCCTTCGCGTTTTCCGAGCTGCTGGCCCGCGTCGGGGCGCTGCTGCGCCGGGGCGTGGCCACGGCGGCACCGGCCACCACGCCGACGCTGCTGCACCTGGCCGACCTCGAGCTGGATCTCGTCAGCCGCAAGGCCCAGCGCGCCGGGCAGCGCCTGCACCTTTCGGCCAAGGAGTTCGCGCTGCTGACGCTGCTGATGCGCCGTCAGGGCCAGATCCTGTCGCGCAGCACGCTGGCCGAGCAGGTGTGGGACATGAACTTCGACTCCGACACCAATGTCGTCGAGGTCGCGGTGCGCCGGCTGCGCGCCAAGATCGACGACCCCTTCCGCGGCAAGCTGCTGCACAACGTACGCGGCATGGGCTATGTGCTCGAGCAGCGTCCCGGCGCCGCCGCGTCTGAAGCGGCAATCGCCGCCCGGCCCGACGCCGTGGTCAGCGAGGGTCAGCCATGAGCATCTCCGACACGGCACTGGACAACCCGGAGGCGGGCCGCAAGCCCGCGGCGGCGGCCTGCCCGCAGGTGCGCCACTCCATCAGCCGCCGGCTGAGCTGGATGGTGGCCGTGCAGACCTTCATCGGCCTGGTGCTGCTGTGCGCGCTGCTGTGGGGCTTCACCAGCCGCCAGTTCGAGCGCAAGCACGCCGAGCAGTGGGAGGTGAAGGCCTCGATCGTGCAGGAGATCGTGCGCAACACCATGCAGCTCGGCGAGGCCGAGGTCATCGCCAAGATGGCCTACTACGCCGTGCGCCGGCCCGACACCCACCTGGTGCTGCAGCGCGCCGACGGCAGCGAGTTCTACCGCGACGGCCCGCCGGCCTTCGACATCCACTCCGACCGCGTCCGCACCGATCGCTTCGTGATCGAAACCCCGCCCACGGTGGGTGGGGGACGGCTCGTCGGCACGCTGGTGCTGGACTGCGGCGAAGACCGCGCCATGCTGGCCGGCATCGCGCTGACGCTGCTCGGCACGGCGCTGGCCGGGGGGCTGGGCGTGGGCCTGCTGGTGTTCCGCACCGTCAAGCGTGGCCTGGCGCCCATGATGGACCTGGCCATGCAGACGCGCGCCATCGAGGCCGATCGCCTGGGCCAGCGCCTGAAACTCGCGCAGCCCGTCGAGGAGCTGCAGCCCGCCGTCGACCAGTTCAACGCCCTGATGGGGCGGCTGGAGCGCGCCTACGTACAGTTGGAGAGCTTCAACGCCGACGTCGCGCACGAGCTGCGCACGCCGCTGGCAGCACTGATCGGGCACACCGAACTGGCGCTGTCGCGCGAGCGCAGCTGCGCCGAGCTGCAGGACACCATGGCCGCCAACCTCGAGGAGCTGCAGCGCCTGTCGGCGATGGTCAACGACATGCTGTTCCTGGCCAGCGCAGACCGCGGCGCAGCGGCCCGCCGCGGCGCACCGGTGAGCCTGGCCGCGCTGGCGCGCCAGGTGATCGAGTTCCACGAGGCCGCGCTCGAAGACGCGGCGCTGGCGGTGCACATCGACGGCGACGCTGCGGTGGCGGTCGACGAGCCGCTGGTCAAGCGGGCGCTGTCCAACCTGATCGGCAACGCCACCCGCTACGCCCAGCCGGGGACGGCCGTCACCGTGCGCATCGCCCAGCCGGGGCTGGATGCGCCGGCCCAGGTGGAGGTGGAGAACGCCGGCCCGGCGATCACCGCGGAGCAGTTGCCCCGCATCTTCGACCGCTTCTTCCGCGTCGACACCGTGCGCTGCACGGCCGAGGGCGGTCACCACGGGCTGGGCCTGGCCATCGTCGCGGCGATCGCCCGCATGCACCGCGGCGAGCCGCGCGCCCAGTCGGCCGACGGGCGCACCCGCGTGGGTTTCTCCATCGCGCCGCACTGACCACGCGCCAGCCACCCGGGCAGGCGCGAACAAGCCGTTGTCAGCGCGGCGCGGTGGCGCAGTCGCTGCAGCGCCCGTACAGCGTGAGTTCGTGGTCCTGCACCGTGAAGCCGGGCGGCGCCAGGCGCGACAGATCGCCCGGGCAAGCGTGCACGTCGAACACGCGCTGGCAGCGCGTGCACTGGAAGTGGTGGTGGTGCTGGCGGCCGGCGAACTCGAAGCGGGGGTTCTCGCCGGGCAGCTCGACGGTGCACAGCTCGCCGTCCTCGACCAGCATCTTCAAGTTGCGGTAGACGGTGGCCAGGCCCAGCCGCGGCGCCTGGGCCTGGGCGGCTTGCAGCACCTCTTGCGGCAGCAGCGGGCGGCGGGCGCGCTGCAGGGCGTCGCGGATGGCGGTGCGTTGGCGGGTGTTGCGTTCCATCGGGCCGCGAGGGTAACGGATCGTCCTGCCCGGGGCGACGGCACCGCTTGAGCGCGGCACCCGCATGCAAGAATCACCGCAAGCCCGGCCACACGCGCGGCCGGTGGCCGCTCTGGCACCCGGGGCCCGCCTCCCCGACACCCGGCCTGCCCGATGGACCTGTCCCGGAACACCCCCACCTCGGCGCCGCAGGCGCATTACGCCGGCCTGGGCCCGCAGCAGGTGCTCGGGGCGCTCGACGCCGCCGGTCTGCGTGGCGACGGACGGCTGCTGCAGCTCAACAGCTACGAGAACCGCGTCTTCCAGGTGATGCTCGAGGACGGCCGCGCGGTGGTGGCCAAGTTCTACCGGCCCGGGCGCTGGACGGATGCGCAGATCCTCGAAGAACATGCCTACGCACTCCAGCTCGCCGCTGCCGAGGTGCCGGTCGTGCCGCCCTGGGTGCTGCAGCCGGCCGATGAGCGGCTGCAGCTGCAGGGCCAGCCGGCCACGCTGGCCACCTGGCACGACGTCGACGGCACGGCCTACCGCTTTGCCGTGGCCGAGCGCCGCGCCGGCCGCGAGCCCGAGCTCGACGACCCGGCCGTACTCGCGCAGCTCGGTCGCTTCATCGGGCGGCTGCACGCGGTCGGGCGCCAGGGTCGCTTCGCACACCGCGAGCGGCTCGCCCCGGCCGACGCGGCGCGGGCCGTGCAGGCGCTGATCGACGCCGACATCGTGACGCCGGCCGAGCGACCGGCCTGGCAGGCCAGCGCCGAGGCGGCGGCAGCGGCCGTGGCCATGGCGTTCGAGCGGGTGGCGGCCAGCGGCGCCCTTGCCACGCTGCGCCTGCACGGCGACTGCCACATCGGCAACGTGTTGTGGCGCCCCGGCAGCGCCGAGGGCGACCCTGGCCGCCCCCACATCGTCGACCTCGACGACGCGCTGCAAGGCCCGGCGGTGCAGGACCTGTGGATGCTGGTATCGGGCGACGCGCCGACGATGGCGCGCCAGTTCGACGTGCTGCTGCGCGGCTACGAGGACTTCAGCGACTTCGACGACCGCGAGCGCGCGCTGATCGAGCCGCTGCGCACGCGCCGCATGCTGCGCCACAGCGCCTGGCTGGCCGCACGCTGGAGCGACCCCACCTTCCCGATCCACTTCCCGTGGTTCGGCAGCGCCGCCTACTGGAGCCAGCAGACGACGCTGCTGCGAGAGCAGCTGGAGCTGATGGGCGACTGAGCCCCGTCAGCCCACCAGCAGCGCGTTGACGCGCCGCACGTAGGCGGCCGGGTCTTCGAGCACGCCGCCCTCGGCCAGCACGGCCTGGTCGAGCAGGATGTGGGCCAGGTCGTCGAAGCGCTCGCTCTCCTCGGCGGAGTCCAGCTTCTTCACCAGCGCGTGCTCGGCGTTGATCTCCAGGATGGGTCTGGCCTTGGGCGCGTCCTGCCCGGCGGACTTGAGCATGCGCGCCAGGTGCGCGCTCATGTCGCCCTCGTCGGCCACGATGCAGGCCGGGCTGTCGACCAGTCGCGTCGTGACGCGCACATCCTTCGTGCGCTCGGACAGCGTCTTCTTCAGGCGCTCGATCAGCGGCCTGGCGGCCTCGGCGGCGGCCTCGGCCTGCTGCTTCTCGGCGTCGTCCTGCAGCTTGCCGAGGTCGACCGCGCCCTTGGCCACGCTGGTGAGGGTGTGGCCGTCGAACTCGTGGAGGTGGCTCAGCATCCACTCGTCGACGCGGTCCACCAGCAGCAGCACCTCGATGCCCTTCTTGCGGAAGATCTCCAGCTGCGGGCTGCTCCGGGCCGCCGCCAGGCTGTCGGCGGTGATGACGTAGATGTCGTCCTGGCCTTCCTTCATGCGGCCCACGTAGTCCGCAAGACTCACGCCGCTGTCGGCGTGCGTGCTCGCAAAGCGGAACAGCTTGGCCAGCCGCTCGCGGTTGGTGTAGTCCTCGCCGATGCCTTCTTTTAGCACGTTGCCGAACTGCGCCCAGAAATCGGCGTAGGTGTCCTTCTGGTTCTCGGCCACGTCCTCCAGCATGCCCAACACTTTTTTGGTGCTGCCCTCGCGGATGGCCTTCACGTCGCGGCTCTCCTGCAGCAGCTCGCGGCTCACGTTCAGCGGCAGGTCGGCGCTGTCGATCACGCCCTTGACGAAGCGCAGGTACACCGGCATCAGCGCCTCGGCGTCGTCCATGATGAAGACGCGCTTGACGTAGAGCTTGACGCCGCCGCGCTTGTCGCGGTTCCACAGGTCGAAGGGTGCCTTCTTGGGCACGTACAGCAGCTGCGTGTACTCGGTGCGGCCCTCCACGCGGTTGTGCGTGTAGGCCAGCGGCGCGTCCTGGTCGTAGCTGATCTGCTTGTAGAACGCGGTGTACTCGGCGTCGGTGATGTCGCTCTTGCTGCGTGTCCACAGGGCCTGCGCCTTGTTGGCGGGCTCCCACTCGTCCGTGTCGACCTGCTCCTTCTTGTCCTCGTCCCAGGTCTGCTTGCGCATCAGCACCGGCAGGTTCAGGTGGTCGGAGTACTTGGCGATGATGGACTTGAGCTTCCAGGCGCTGAGGAACTCCTCCTCGCCCTCGCGCAGGCGCAGGATGACGTCGGTGCCGCGCTCGGTGCGCTCGATCGTCTCGACCTCGAAGTCGCCGCTGCCGGTGCTGCTCCAGCGCACGCCCTCGCCGGCCGGGGCCCCGGCGCGGCGGGTTTCCACCGTCATGCGGTCGGCCACAATGAAGCCGCTGTAGAAGCCCACGCCGAACTGGCCGATGAGATTGGCGTCCTTCTTCTTGTCCGCCTCGAGCCTGCCGAGGAACTCGCGCGTGCCGCTCTTGGCGATGGTGCCCAGGTGGGCCACGGCCTCCTCGGCGCTCATGCCGATGCCGTTGTCGCGGATGGTGAGGGTCTTCTTCTCGGCGTCGAACCACACCCGCACGTTCAGCTCGGGCTGCTCTTCCCAGAGCGCGGGCTGGTCCAGGGCCTCGAAGCGCAGCTTGTCGCAGGCGTCCGAGGCGTTGGAGACCAGCTCGCGCAGGAAGATCTCCTTGTTGCTGTACAGGCTGTGCGTGACGAGGTGCAGGATCTGCTGCACCTCGGCCTGGAAGGAAAGCGTCTTTTTGTCCATGGGAGTCGGAGGATAGAAACCGCGGGGTCTGTCCAGGATGGAGGCAGCGCGACGGATTTCAAGAGCCCCGGCGCGGGGCTGGATTTCTGCCGCCCACGCTTCTAGTCAGCCGCCGGGCCCGCCCATCGCAGCACAAAGCTGGCGCCGCCCCCCGGTGTCTCGGTGCAGTGCACCGTCCAGCCGTGGGCGTGGGCGATCTCGCGGACCAGTGCCAACCCGAGGCCCGAGCCGGCGCGCGCTTGCCCAGGCGCTCGCCAGAAGCGCTCGAACACGTGCTCGCGCAGCTCCGGGGGCACGCCGGGCCCGCGGTCGCTGACGCTCAACCCGGTGCCCTCCAGCCGCAGCTCGACGGCGCTGCCGGGCGGCGCGAAGCCCAGCGCGTTGTCCACCAGGTTTTTCACCAGCACGAACAGCGCACCGGCATCGGCGTCGATGGGCTGTCCGGCACTGTTGTCCTCCAGGCGCAGGCTGATGTCGCGCCGCTCGGCCTGGAAGGCCAGGTGCTCCAGCACCGTGCGGGCCACCACCAAGGGCTGCGTCGGGCCGCGGCGCAGCGTTTGGCGATCGGCCACCTGGGCCAACTGCAACAGCAGCTGCACCTGGCGCCCCAGGCCATCGAGCTCGCGCAGCAATCGGGCCTGCACCTCGGGCCCGGGTGGTCCGGCCTCGAGCTGCGCTCGCACCAGCGCCAGTGGCGTCTTCAGCTCGTGAGCGGCGTTCGCGATGAAGCGGTCCTGCTCCTGGAACGAGCGTTCCAGACGCTCCAGCACGCCGTTGAAGGCCTGCACCAGAGGGCGGATCTCGGCCGGCAGACCGTCTTCGGGCAGCCGTGCGGCCAGGTTGCGGCCGCCGACGTCGCGTGCCGCTGCCTCGACGCGGCGGATCGGCCGCAGCACCGAGCGCACCGCCAGCGCACCGGCCAGCGAGAAGATCATGGCCGACAGCGAGCCCAGCACCAGCACGGTGTCGGTGATGGCGGGTGTCAGCGCCTCGCGCGCCAGCAGTTCGAAGCGGTCGCTGCGCCCCAGCTGCAACAGGTAGCGGTGCCCGTGCAGCTCACGCGCCCAGACGCCGACGAAGAAGTCGCGCCCGTCCACCGGCACGACGCCGAAGAAGCCGTCCTGCTCCGCCACCGGGCGCCCGGGCAGCAGCGAGCGGCGGTCGGTCTCGCTGCTGGCCACCACCTTGCCTGTCTGGTCGAGCACCCGGTACTTGAGGTTCGCGAAGAAGTCGTCGAAGCCGATCGAGTCCTCGGCAGGCAGCCGCACGTCGATGACCCGCCGGTGCTCATCGAACACGAAGCCGTCGAAGATGTCCTCGGTCTGTCCGGCCATGCTCATCTGCGTGACGCGATGCCCGAATCGCTCGGCCAGCACGGCCTGCACGCCCACCACCAGCAGCGCCGTCGATGCGAAGGCCAGGGCGAAACCCAGCGCCAGGCGCACAGCCAGGCTGGGCGTGCGGTCTTCAGCGCGGCGCGGACCCGGCATCCGCGTCCTCCGGGCCTGGCTGGTCGCCTTGCTGCAGCGAGTAGCCCACGCCCTTGGTGTTGATGACCAGCACGCCCGGCGCCACCAGCGCGAGCTTGCGGCGCAGCCGGTGCAGCGCCACGTCGAGCGCGTTGGGCGTCACCGGCTCGGTCAGGCCCCAGGCAGCCTCCTCGAGCGCGGCGCGGCGCACCAGAGCGCCCTGCGCGCGCACGAGCGCGATCATCAGCTGCAGCTCGCTGGTGGCCAGGTTGACGCTCGTTCGGCCGCAAGTCAGCCGCGCGCTGATGGGGTCAACCACCAGCCCGGCCCACTGCGGGGCATTGCTGACCCAAGCCTGCTGGCGCCGCAGCAGCGCGCGCACCCTGGCCACCAGCTCCTCGCGCTCGAAAGGCTTGGGCAGGTAGTCGTCGGCGCCGGCCTCGAGGCCGTCGACGCGGTCGTGCAACGCATCGCGTGCCGTCAGCAGCAGGCAGGGCAGCAGCAGCTGGCGCCCGCGCAGCCGCTTCAACCAGGGCAGCGCGTCTCCCTCGGGCAGCCCACGATCGAGCACCAGCGCGGCGTAGCTCGACTGCGCCAGGCAAGCCTCGGCCTCACCGATGCGCGACACCGCGTCGGCCGCGATGCCGGCCTGGGCGAGCTCGAGCTGCACCAGATCGCGCATGGCGGGGTGGTCTTCGACCAGCAGAATGCGGTTCACGTTGCCAGTCTGGAAGCCGGTGCCAGCGGGCGCGTTCGCTTGCAGCGCCGAGGCGGTCAGAACCGATAGCCCAGCCGCGCCATGAGCGTGGCCGCTCGGTAGCGCGCCTCCACCGCGGCACCCCCTCCGGAGGCCGCCAGGCGCACGCGGCCGGCGTCGGCCAGCGTCAGGCCGATGTCGGCCACCCAGGGGCTGCCGTAGTCCCAGCGCAGTCCGACCATGGCCTGCCAGGCGCTCCGCGAGCCCGAGAACTCGCGAGGGCTGCCACCGCTGGTCAGGTCGGCATCCACCTCCTGCGCACGGCCCAAGCCCAGGCCGACGTAGGGGCGAACCTGGGCAGGGCCCAGCTTGAACGCCGCGAAGTCACGGATCAGGTTCACGGTGACGAAGAGGGATGCCCAGTCCGCGTCGGCCGGGCGGGCGTCGAAGCCGGGGCTGCTGACCGCCTTGACCGGGTGGCTGCGGTACATCAGCGCCGCCTCGACGCGCCAGTCGTCGCCCAGGCGGCGACCGATGGCGCCGCCGTAGGCCGGGCCGCCCCGTGTGCTCAGGCGGCCACCGGCGAAATCGGGGTCGCTGGCGCTGCTGAGGCCGGCGTCGAGCGTGACGCTCCACGGGCGCTCCTGTGCCCGTGCGGCGGCCGGCGCGGCGCCAACAAGGGAGGCGGTGAGGGTCAGAGCGAACATCGCAAGGGGCGGGCGGCTGAGGCAGGGCATGTGGAGCTCCAGGAGGTTGAAGTGGCCACCACGGGCGGCGGACCGCATCGTCGGCCGGCTCGACTTACCGGCGACTTTCCAGAGCCTGTCGCCTGTCGCCAGCCGCCCGCCGCGCGGCGCCGCGCATGCTCAGGCCACCTCGGTGTCCACCTCGCCCTGCGCCTGCTCACCGTAGCGCTGGCCCGAGGGCGCTTGCGGCGTCATCAGAGCACCCACGGCGGCCAGCACCGCCGCCGGCAGCGCGGGCGTGGCCAGGTTCTCTTGCAGGTGCGCGACGCTCGTGGTGCCCGGGATGACGTGCACGTGCGCCCCGCGCGACAGCACCCAGGCCAGCGACAGCTGCGCCGTGGTGCAGCCGGCCTGGCGCGCCAGCGCCGCCAGCCGCTGCCGCAGCGCCTGGTTGGCCGGCCAGTGGGCGGGGGCGAAGCGCGGCATCGAGCGGCGGATGTCCTTGGCGTCGAAGGCCCCGGGGTCGGGCGGTGTGTCGGTGAGCGCGCCGCGGCCCACGGGGCTAAAGGCGACGAAGGCCGTGCCCAGCTCGCGGCAGGCCTCAAGCACGGCGATCTCGGGGTTGCGCGTCCAGGGGCTGTACTCGGTCTGCAGCGCGGCGATGGCGTGCTCGCGGTGGGCGCGCCTGAGCGTCGCGGCCGAGACCTCGCTCAGGCCGAGCGCGCGCACCTTGCCGGCACGCAGCAGATCGGCCATCGCCCCCACGCTCTCCTCGATGGGAACGGCCTTGTCCCAGCGGTGCAGGTAGTACAGGTCGATGACCTCGGTGCCCAGGCGCTGGAGGCTGTCCTCGCAGTCGCGGCGGATGCTCGCGGGCCGGCCGTCGATCACGCGCTGCAGCGCGCCGCCTTCGCCCACCGGTTGCGCGGTCATGCCGCCCTTGCTGGCCAGCACGAAGCGGTGGCGGTGCGGGCCGAGCACGCGGCCCACCAGGCGCTCGTTGGCGCCGAAGCCGTAGAGCGCGGCGGTGTCGAAGAAGTCGACGCCGGCGTCCAGCGCCTCCAGCAGCACGCGCTCGCCCTGCTCGGGCGGCGGCGGCAGGCCGTAGGCGTGGCTGAGGTTCATGCAGCCCAGGCCGAGCGGGCGCACGAGGAAGGGCCCGAGCGGGCGGGGATCGTGAGGCATGGGAAGACGGGCTCTTGGCGGCCGCTTGCTGCGGCCGCCGCCGATTCTGCCCATGCCGGCCGGGCACGTCGCCCGAAAACGCGGCTCAGGCTCCGGCTCAGTTCCCGCCCCAAAGTCCGGCCCGTCGCTCCGACATCCGGTCGAACCTGCTACCGGGCACGAACCCGGATCGACCGACCACCCGTCCTTGCTGAAGGTCCTGCTCATGAGAGCCGTCAACCTCACCATCGCGGCGCGACTCGGCCTGCTGCCGGGGGCTCTGGCCCTGCCGGTCACCGTGCTGTCCGCCTGGGCGCCGCGCAAGACAGCGCCGAGTTCGCAACGCCCAAGCCCGTGGAGTTGCTGCTGCGTGTGCTGGAGATTGGCGGTGCTTCCGACTCCCTCATCCTCGACTCCTTCGCCGGCTCCGGCACCACCGCCCACGCCGTGCTCAAGGCCAACGCCAAGGACGGTGGCACGCGCCGCTTCATCCTTGTCGAAGGCGAGGCCTACGCCGACACGCTCACCGCCGAGCGCCTGCGCCTTGCCATCCGCGGCTATGCGTGGGAGGGCACGCAGCGCGAAACGCTGCTGGAGCAGAAGATCACCTACACGCAGCTGAAGCAGGCCGATGCCCTGCTGGCGCAGGTGGACGCCATCAAGGCCCGCGAAGGCTTTGCCGAAGGCGACCTGGCCGACCCGGGCGAGGACGCGCCCAAGCGCTTCCACGCCATCGAGGCCAAGGTCGACGACGGCGTGCTGCGCGTCGAAGGCGTGCGCCGCGTGAGCGAGCATGCACCGGGCCTGGGCGGCAGCTTCACCTGCTGCACGCTGGGCGAGCCGCTGAGCCTGGAGAAGATGCTCAGCGGCGAGCACCTGCCCACCTGGCAGGCGTTGGGCGTGGACTTCGCCGCGCCGCCGTGGGCCCAGCACCGGTGGGCGGGGTGTCGCTGAAGGACTTCCAGCGCCGTGTGTTGGAGCAACTGGAGCGCTACATCACCGAGCTGCGTCGGCAGCAGGCTTCCACGGTCCAGCAGGCCGAGGCGCTGCGCATGATGGACGGTGCCGAAGAGACGCTTCGCCAGCTCGCCGACTGTCCCCGGCACACCTGGGAAGCGCTGCGCAAGGCCGGCGCCCTGCCGCCGCCCCTGCACAAGGACCACAGCGCGGAGCACCACAGCCGCTGGGACGGCGCCGGCCGCGCCATCCCCAACGTCTGCCTGAAGGTGCCCACCGGTGGCGGCAAGACGCTGCTGGCTGCCGCCGCCGTGGGCCAGATCCTGCAGGGGTGGCTGCGCCGGAGCACGGGCCTGGTGCTGTGGGTGGTGCCCAACGAGGCGATCTACACGCAGACGCCCAAGGCGCTGGCCAACCGCGAGCTTCCGTACCGCCAACTGCTCAACGTGGCCGGTGCCGGCCGCGTGAAGGTGCTGGAGAAGACACACCCTCTGACACGGCAGGACGTGGACGGCCACCTGTGCGTGATGCTGCGGATGCTGGCCGGTGCCGCCCGGCGCCGCCCGGCGCAACAGGGAGACGCTGAAGTTCTTTGCCGACAGCGGCCGCGTGATGGGCTTCCTGCCACGCGAAGACGACCTGGCCGCCCACCATGCGCTGCTGCAGGCCGTGCCCAACTGGACGCACTGCAACGCGAGGCCGAGGCCCTGCAGGGCGAAACGGCGCGCTGCATCCGCCCCATCCTGCTGGTGCAGGTGGAGCGCACCGGGGCCGACCTGCGCGACGCCGGGTTCATCCACGCCGAGGATGCACGCGAACACCTGCTGGCCCTGGGCCTGCAGCCGCGCCACATCGCCATCAAGACCAGCGAACGCAACGACCTGGCGGCGCCCGAGAACATCGACCTGCTCTCACCCTCCTGCGAGGTGCGCGCCATCATCACCAAGCAGGCCTTGCAGGAGGGTTGGGACTGCCCGTTCGCCTATGTGCTGTGCACGCTGGCGGCGGGCCGCAACCTGGCCGCGATGACCCAGCTGGTGGGCCGTGTGCTGCGGCTGCCCCAGGTGGCGAAGACCGGCCGGCCGGCGCTGGATGCCTGCTACGTGCTGTGCCACGACGCGGAGACGGGCAAGGTGGTGGAAGCGATCCGCAAGTCGCTGGAAGGCGAAGGCATGGGCGACCTGGGCTCGGCCGTGCGTGGCGGTGACGCGGACCCCGAGTCGCCGCGCCCCGTGAAGCAGCAGCGCCGCGGGGCCTGGCAAGGCACCCGCATCGTCGTGCCGCGCGTGACCTGGGTACAGCCCGACGGCCAGCGCCGCGATCTCGAGTACGACAGCGACGTGCTGGCGGGCCTGGACTGGCAGGCGGCGCAGCCTGCACAGTGGGTGGCGAACTGGGCGCCGGATGCACAGCCGCGCTCGGCACAACAGATGGACCTGGGCCTGGAGCTGCTGAAGGGTGGTGCGCCGCAGGCTGCGGTGGAGACAGGCGGCGCTGCCACGATGCTGGACCGGGCCCGCGTGTTGCGAGCGCTGGCCGCCCCGGCGCGGGGCTGGATTTCTGCCGCCCACACTCCTAGTTCAGCTGTCGGTCCAGCTGGTGCAGCACCTCGTAGCAGGGCAGCACCTGCGCCACGCTGGCCTTGGGCTCGCGGCCGGCGCGGATGGCGGCGATGAACTCGCGGTCCTGCAGCTCGATGCCGTTCATCGACACGTCCACCATCGAGACGTCGATCTTCTCGTCCTTGCCGGTGACGAGGTCGTCATAACGCGCGATGTAGGTGCCGGTGCTGCCGATGTAGCGGAAGAAGGTGCCCAGCGGGCCGTCGTTGTTGAAGCTGAGCGAGAGCGTGCAGATGGCGCCGTTGGCGGCCTTCAGCTGGATGCTCATGTCCATGGCGATGCCGAGTGTGGGGTGTATGGGCCCCTGCATCGCGTGCGCCTGCACGACCGGGCTGCCGCACTGCCAGGCGAACAGGTCCACCGTGTGCGCGGCGTGGTGCCACAGCAGGTGGTCGGTCCAGCTGCGCGTCTGGCCCAGCGCGTTCATGTTCGTGCGGCGGAAGAAGTAGGTCTGCACGTCCATCTGCTGGACGGCGAACTCACCCGCCGCGATGCGCTCGTGCACCCACTGGTGGCTGGGGTTGAAGCGGCGGGTGTGGCCCACCATGGCCACCAGGCCCGTCCTGGCCTGCAGATCGGCCACCGCGTAAGCGTCGCGCAGGCTGTCGGCCAGGGGGATCTCGACCTGCACGTGCACGCCCGCCTGCAGGCACTGGATGGCCTGCGCGGCGTGCATCTGCGTGGGCGTGGCCAGGATCACGGCGTCCAGTCCGGGCAGCTTGAGCGTGTCGGCCAGGTCGGTGGTGACGTGGCCGACGCCGTACCTCGCGGCGGCTTCCTTCGTCTTGTCGAGCTCGCGGCCGACGAGGCTGACGACCTCGACGCCATCGATGAGTTTCAGGGCATCGAGGTGCTTCAGGCCAAAGGCGCCGGCACCGGCCAGCGCGACCTTGAGGGTCTTCATGCGTTCTCCAGGATCAGGTGGCCCACGGCCGTGTTGCTGGCGGGCACGTGATAGAAGCGGTGCTTGACGACCGGCGGCGCATCGCTCATGGCCCCGCGGGCAATGAGCCACATCACGAGTTCGATGCCCTCGCTGCCCGCCTCGCGCACGTACTCGATGTGCGGCACCTGGGCCAGCGCCTCGGGCTCGCCGATCAGGCGGTCGAGGAAGCGCCCGTCCCACTGGGCGTTGATGAGCCCGGCGCGCGGCCCCTGCAGCTGATGACTCATGCCGCCGGTGCCCCAGATGTGCACCTTCAGCGGCTCGTCGTAGCGCTCAACGGCCTTGCGGATGGCGCGGCCGAGGGCAAAGCAGCGGCGGCCGCTGGGCACCGGGTACTGCACCACGTTGACGGCAAACGGGATCACCGGGCACGGCCATTCGGCGGGTTGCCCGCACATCAGGCTCAGCGGCACCGTGAGGCCGTGGTCGACGTCCATGCGGTTGACGATGGTGAGGTCGAAATCGTCCTGGATCACGCTCTGCGCGATGTGGCTGGCGAGATCCGGATGGCCCTGGACGACGGGCACCGGCCGCGGGCCCCAGCCCTCGTCGGCCGGCTGGTACTGCGCGGCGGTGCCGATGGCGAAGGTGGGGATGAGGTCGAGGCTGAAGGCCGTGGCGTGGTCGTTGTAGACGAGGAAGATGACGTCGGGCCGGTTCTCGCGCAGCCACTGCTTGCTGTACTCGTAGCCGGCGAAGACCTTCTGCCAGTAGGGCTCGTGGGTCTTGCCGAGATCGAGCGCGGCGCCGATGGCCGGCACGTGGCTGGTGTAGACCGATGCGGTGATGCGGGCCATGGGCTGAATTCCGCCTAGAAGCTTGTCGAAGGGGCGCTGCCCTGCGGCTGGCGCTGCGGCTGCGCGCTGCCGTCTTCACCGGTGTGGCGGTTGCCCTCGATGGAGCGGCCGCCCCGGATCATCATGTCGCGGTACTCCTCTTCGGTCATGCCCGTCATGCTGCCGGCCATCTGCTGGAAGCTCTTGCCGTAGGTGGCGCCGATCTTGGCCAGGAAGTAGATGTTGCCGCCCTCGGCGATGCAGCGGTTGAGGTCGCGCGCGAGCACGGCGTCTTTCTGGGCCTGCGTCATGGGCCATTCGTCGAGGTAGGCGCGCGGGTCGGCCAGGAAGCGCTCGCGGTTGGGTGCCTTCAGCAGGCTCATGCAGAACTGGTTGAGCGCGTAGCCCTTGCGCGACTGCTCGGCGTCGAAGATGGTCGTGCCGGGCACGTCGAGATACGGTTTGTCCAGGGCCATGGGTTCAAGCCTCCGCAGCGGTGAGCCAAAGGGGCTTCGACAAGCTCAGCCCGAAAGGGCAGACCGTTCGCACGGAGCCTGTCGAAGTGCGCGTGAAGGCCCGCCTCATCGGTCTTCGGGCCAGTACAGGCGCATCGGGTTGGTGACGAGCAGCTTGCGCTGCAGCTCGGCCGTGACCGCGATGTGCGGGATGAAGTCCACCAGCAAGCCGTCGTCGGGCATGTGGTCCTTCAGGTTGGGGTGCGGCCAGTCGGTGCCCCAGAGCACGCGGTCGGGGAAGCTCTCGACCACCGTGCGCGCGAACGGCACCACGTCGCGATAGGCCGCCTGCTCGCCGTCCAGGGCCTTCGGGCCGGAGACGGACAGCCGCTCGGGGCAGCTGACCTTGCTCCAGACGTTGGCGTGCTCGCGCATGAACTTCAGGAAGAGCGCGAACTCGGGTCCGTCCACGGGCTTGCGCACGTCGGGCCGGCCCATGTGGTCCACCACCACGGTGGTGGGCAGCGCGGTGAAGAAGTCCCACAGCTCGGGCAGGTCGACCGCCTCGAAGTAGATGACGACATGCCAGCCCAGGGCCTTGATGCGGTCGGCGATCTCCATCAGCTCGTCCTTGGGCGTGAAGTCCACCAGCCGCTTGACGAAGTTGAAGCGCACGCCGCGCACGCCTGCAGCGTGCAGGCTCTCCAGCTCGGCATCGCTGACGCTGCGGCGCACGGTGGCCACACCGCGCGCCCGGCCGCCGCTCGTGGCGCAGGCGTCGGCCATGGCACGGTTGTCGGCGCCGTGGCAGGTGGCCTGCACGATGACGTTGCGCGCAAAACCGAGGTGGTCACGCAGCGCGAACAGCTGCGCCTTGCTCGCATCGCAAGGCGTGTACTTGCGCTCCGGGGCATACGGGAACTCGGCACCGGGGCCGAACACGTGGCAGTGCGCGTCCACCGCGGCCGCCGGCAGCCGGAAGCGGGGCTTGCTGGGGCTGGCGTGCCAGTCCAGCCAGCCGGGTGTTTTCGTGAATGGACTCATGTCGGGAATGGATCCTGTCCAGCCACCGCCGCGGAACCGGCTCTGCCGGGCCGCTGGCGGGCGGCCCCCTCGGGGGGTAGCGAGCGACAGCGAGCTTGGGGGCTCATTCGTAGGGCAGGCCGGCGTACTGCTCGGCCAGCGCGGCCTGCGCGCGCTCGGAGTTCTTGAGGTAATCCAGCTCGACCTCCTGCGCCTTCTGGTCGAACTCGCTGGTGTCCGGAAAGCGGTGCAGCAGCGTGGTGAGGTACCAACTGGTGCGCACGCTGCTCCACACACGCCGCAGCGCGGTCGCGCTGTAGCCGTCCAGGCCACTGGCGTCGCCACGGCCATACCAGCGCGCCAGGGCGCGCGACAGGTAGTACACGTCGCTCACCGCGAGGTTCAGGCCCTTGGCGCCGGTGGGCGGCACGATGTGCGCCGCGTCGCCGCAGAGGAACAGCGCGCCAAACCGCATGGGCTCGCTGACGAAGCTGCGCAGCGGCGCGATGCTCTTCTCGATGGTGTCGGCCGTGGTGATGGCATCGGCCATCGCGGCCGGGAAGCGCGCCTTCAGCTCGGGCCAGAAGCGCTCGTCGGGCCAGTCCTCGACCTTGTCGCTCAGCGGCACCTGGATGTAGTAGCGCGAGAGCTTCTGGTTGCGGTAGCTCGCCAGCGCAAAGCCGCGCGGGTTGTTGACGTAGGTGATGTCCTCCAGCGGCTTCACGCGCGCCATCACGCCCAGCCAGCCGAAGGGGTAGACCTTTTCAAACTCCCGGCGCACGCCGATCGGGATGGAGCGGCGCGACACGCCGTGGAAGCCGTCGCAGCCGGCGATGAAATCGCAGGTTATGCGCCGGGCCTGGCCGTCTTGCACGAAGGTGACGAAGGGCTTGGCGCCCTGGCTGCCGTCGTGCCCGTGCAGCACCACGTCGGAGGCTTCCGTGAGCACCGGCTGGCCGCGGCGATCGGCGGCGGCGAACAGGTCTTCCTGGATGGCCGTCTGGCCGTAGACCATGAAGCGGCGGCCCAGCGTCCTATAGGTGTCGACGAAAAAGCTGTCGCGGCCGGCCCAGGCGATGCGCATGCCGTCGTGCGGGTGGCCCTCGGCGTCCATGCGCGTGGCCAGGCCGAACTCGCGCAGCACGTCCACCGTGGTGCTTTCCAGCACGCCGGCGCGGATGCGCGCCAGCACGTGCTCGCGGCTGGAGCGCTCCAGCACGACGCTCTCGATGCCGTGGTGGTGCAGGATCTCCGACAGCAGCAGGCCCGCCGGGCCGGCGCCGATGATGACGACCTGGGTCTTCATGAGCCCGTTTCCTTGATCGAGCGGAGCAGGCGGTCTGCCTCGGTTCTCCAGTCGGTGCTGCGCGCAAAGCCCGGCTCGCTGCGGGCGCCGAACACGCCCGCGTCGGCAAGATCGGCCATGCGCGCCTGGCGCTCGGCGGTGCCGGCGGCGCTGAAGGGCTCAAGCCCCGCCTCGCGCACGGTGACGGCCACCTCGCGCAGCTCTTCGCTGCGGCGACGGCCGTGTTCGATGACGCGCTGGAAGAAGTAGCTCGCCTGCCGCTCCCAGTCGATGCCCGGGAAGGTTTCCTGCAGCGAGGCGATCACAGCGTCTTCCACCCCGTGCGCACGCGCCGTGGTGAAGCTCTCGATGACCATGGCCTCCAGACCTTTGATCATCACGCTGCGGCACATCTTGGTGGCGCTGGCCACGCCGAGTTCGACGCTGTGCACGGTGGGCGCGAAGCCGAGTTCGTCCAGCCGCGGCTTCAGCGCCGCCGCGTGCGGCCCGCCCAGCAGCAGCGGCACACGGCAGCGGTAGGGCGGCACGCTGGTCATCACCGCGCCTTCGACGTAACGGCCGCCTGCGGCCTGCACGAACTCGGCGGCCTGGATCTTGGCGCCGGGGCTGGCGCTGTTGAGGTCGAGGAAGAAGGCGTCGCGGGGCAGGGCTGGCGCCACGGCTGCGGCCACTGCCACGGCCTGGCTGGCGGTGACGGCGCTGATCAGCAGCGTGGCGCCGTGGGCGGCGTCGGCGGCGCTGGCGGCCAGCGCCACGCCGTACGCGGCGGCGTGCTCGCGCAGGGGCTGGGCGCTGTCGGCCTTGTCGAGCTTGAGGTCGTAGGCGCGCACGGCCATGCCGCGTGCGCGCAGGTCTTCAGCCAGGATGCGGCCGACTTCGCCGTAGCCGATGAGCGCGATGGTCATGGCGTGTGGCTGGCGGTGCGGCGCGCGGGCACTTCGACAGGCTCAGTGCGAACGGAGGGGCGTGGCTCCGCGTGAACGGAGGGGTGTGGCGAGCGCACTTCGACAGGCTCAGTGCGAACGGAGGGGCGTGGCTCCGCGTGAACGGAGGGGCGTGGCTCCGCGTGAACGGAGGGGTGTGGCTCAGTGCGAGCGGGGGTGTGTGGCTCGGTGCGAACGGCGGTTCGTGGCTGATTGAAAGCGGAAGTGGGAAACCTCCGTTCGGGCTGAGCCTGTCGAAGCCCAGCCTCCACCGCCTCGTCAATCCACATACCGCAGCCCCGCCGCCACCAAGGGCTCGCGCATCTTGTACATGTCCAGGCCCAGCACGCCGCTGGCGAGCTTGGCGCGCTTCTCGCCTTCGTTGGCCTCACGTTTTGTCGCCGCCTCCAGCGCCTTCTCGGCCAGCTTGCGCGGCACGCAGACCACGCCGTCGTCGTCGGCCACGATCACGTCGCCCGGGTGCACCAGCGCGTCGGCGCAGACCACCGGGATGTTGACGCTGCCCAGCGTCGCCTTGATCGTGCCCTTGGCGCTGATCGCCCGGCTCCAAACCGGGAAGCCCATCTGCTGCAGCGTCTTCACGTCGCGCACACCGGCGTCGATGACCAGCGCCCGCGCGCCCCGGGCCTGGAAGGAGGTGGCCAGCAGGTCGCCGAAGTAGCCGTCGGTGCACGGCGCCGTGATCGCGGCCACGACGATGTCGCCCGGCCTGATCTGCTCGGCCACGACGTGCATCATCCAGTTGTCGCCCGGGTGCAGCAGCACCGTCACCGCGGTCCCGCTGACCTGCGCGCCGGCCCAGATGGGGCGGATGCCGCTGTGCATCAGGCCCACGCGGCCCATGGCCTCGTGCACGGTGGCGCTGCCGAACTTCGCCAGCGCATCGGCGAGGTGGCCAGGGGTGCGTTCGATGTTGCGGTAGACGACGCCGAGTTCGTACATGTCAGGGCCTCACGGGGGGCAGCGAACGAAGGGAGCTTGGGGGTCCATCACTTCCCCTTGCGCTTGAGCGCGGCGTCCAGCCGAGGGTACACGCGCCGCGCGTTGCCTTCGTAGATGGCGTGCCGGTCGGCCGCGCTCAGCAGCGTGCTGGCCTCGATGTAGCGTTTGGTGTCGTCGTAGTGGAAGCCGGTCTCGGGGTCGACGCCGCGCACGGCGCCGATCATCTCGCTGGCGAACAGGATGTTCTTCATCGGAATCACCTTCGTCAGCAGGTCGATGCCCGGCTGGTGGTACACGCAGGTGTCGAAGAACACGTTGTTCAGCAGGTGCTCGGCCAGCAGCGGCTTCTTCAGCTCCTGCGCCAGGCCGCGGTAGCGGCCCCAGTGGTAGGGCGCGGCGCCGCCGCCGTGCGGCACGACGAATTTCAGCGTCGGGAAGTCGGTGAACAGGTCGCCCTGGATCAGCTGCATCACCGCCGTGGTGTCGGCGTTGATGTAGTGCGCGCCGGTGGTGTGGAAGCAGGCGTTGCAGCTCGTGCTCACGTGCACCATGGCCGGAATGTCGTACTCCACCATCTTCTCGTAGAGGGGGTACCAGTGGCGGTCGGTCAGTGGTGGGCTCGTCCAGTGGCCACCGCTCGGGTCGGGGTTGAGGTTGAGCGCGACGTTGCCGTACTGCTCCACGCACTTCACGAGTTCGGGGATGCAGCTGGCCGGGTCCACGCCCGGGCTCTGCGGCAGCATGGCCGCGGGGATGAACGAATCCGGGAACAGGGTGCTGACGCGGAAGCACAGCTCGTTGCAGAGGGCGGCCCAGGTGCTGGAGACCTGGAAGTCGCCGATGTGGTGCGCCATGAAGCTGGCGCGCGGGCTGAAGACGGTGAGGTCGCTGCCGCGCTCGCGCATCTTGGCGAGCTGGTTGGTCTCGATGCTCTCGCGGATTTCGTCGTCGGAGATCCTCAGGTCGGCCGCCTTCGGCATGACGGCGGGGTCCTGGATGCCGGCAATCTGCGCGTTGCGCCAGGCCTCCAGCGCCTTGGGCGCGGTGGTGTAGTGGCCGTGGATGTCGATGATCATGGTGAGCAGGGCTCCAGGCCGCAGCGCCGCTTGATGGCGGCTGCGGCGTCGTCGTTGAACAGCCCCAGCACGGCACGGGCGGCGTCGGCGTTTGCCGTGCCGGCGCCCAGCGCGGCGCTGAAGGTGGTGATCTGCGCCGCGGCGCCCGGCAGCGCCCCCAGCACGGTGATGCCGGGCTGGCCAGCCAGCTCGGGCATCTGCTGCAAGCCCAGCTCGGCGTCGCCGCGAGCCACCAGTTGCGCCACCGGCACGCCGGGCGGGGCCTGCACGAGGCGCCCGGCCAGCGCCTCCTTCAGGCCCCAGCGTTCCAGCAGAGCCAGCAGGTGGTTGCCGCTCGGGCCGGTGGAGTAGCCGATCGTGCGCGCCGAGGCCACGGCTTCGCGCAGCGCGGCCTCGGTGGCGATGCCGGGCCGCGCCGCGCCCTCGCGCACCGCCAAGGCACAAGCCGAACGCACGAGGTCCACGCGCGGGCCCTGCACCTGGGCAGCGGCCAGCAGCTTGTCCAGCGCGTCGGCGGCCAGGCAGACGAGGTCGAATCGCTCTCCCGCCGCCACGCGCCTGGCGGCATCGACGCCGCCGACGCTTTCCCAGCGCACCGCCAGGCCGCCCGTGGCCGCGGCGTGCTCGGCCAGCGCGGCCAGCACCTGGCGCGTGGCCATCGAGGAGATTCCGGTCAGGATGGTGCTCATGGGAGGGCCGATTCTTCGGCGCCCCGGCCCATGTTTCAACCGCACACCCGCACTAGCTGCTAGAACGTTTGGGCATACCATGCCGGCATGGATCTGAAGCAGATCACCGGCTTCGTGCAGGTGGCCGAACTTGGCAGCTTCACGCGCGCTGCGGCGGTGCTGCGCGTGGCGCAGCCCGCGCTCAGCCGCCAGGTGCGCGCACTCGAGGTCGAGTTGCGTCAAACCCTCTTCGAGCGCAACGGCCGCGGCGTCACGCTCACGCCTGCGGGCACGCGGCTGCTGGCACACGGCCGCGGCATCCTGCAGCAGGTGCAGCGCGCCGTCCAGGATCTGGAGGAGCTGCGCGGCACGGTCTCGGGCGTGCTGTCCATCGGCCTGCCGCCCAGCCTGAGCCGCACGCTCACCGCGCCGCTGGTGGAGGCCTTCCGCGAGCGCCTGCCGCGGGCCGGCGTCAGCATCGTCGAGGGCCTGACGCACTACATGCTGGAGTGGCTGGTGCAGGGCCGCATCGACGCCGCACTCGTCTACAACGCCACGCCGTCCACCGCCGTGGCGTTGCAGCCGGTGCTCGAAGAGCCGCTGCAGCTGATCTCGGCGCGCGGCCGCCAGCCGGCGCGGGCCCGGCCGGTCTCGCTGGTGGAGCTGGCCGTCTGCGAGCTCGTCATCCCCAGCCGGCCGCACGCGCTGCGCATGCGCGTGGAAACCGCGCTGGCCGAGGCCGGCCTGGTGCCGCGCGTGGCGCTGGAGATCGAGAGCGTCGGCGCGATGCTGGCGCTGGTGCAGCGCCATGCGCTGCATGCCGTTCTGGCCTCCAGCGCGCTGGCCGACCACCCGGCCGGCGGCGCGCTGCATGCCCGGCCGATCCACCGGGCGCCCAGGCGGCCGCTCAGCACCAGCCTGTCGCTGGCGACCTCGGCGCAGCGGCCCCGCGGGCCGCTGCTGGAGCAGGCCTCGGCGCTGCTGGTGCAGTTGGCGCAGGCGCAGGCGGCCTCGTGAAGGTGGACATCGCCATCGTCGGCTCCGGCATGGCCGGCGCGGCCGCGGCCTGCTTTGCCGCGCCGCACGCGCGCGTGGCGATTCTGGAGCGCGAGCCGAAGCCGGGCCTGCACAGCACCGGCCGCAGCGCCGCGATGCTCGAGGAGAGCTGCGGCCCCTCCCCCGTGCGCGCGCTCACGCGCGCCAGCCGCGCCTTCTTCGAGCAGCCCGGCGCCGGCTTTGCGGAGGCGCCGCTGCTGCGCCCGCGCGGCGCGCTGTTCATCGCCGCGGCCGACCGTCTGGCGCCGCTGCGCGCGCTGCACGCCACCTTGCGCGGCGAGGGTCTCGCGGCCCAATGGCTCGGCACCGATGAAGCCCGCGCCCGCTGCCCCGTCCTGCGCCCCGAGGCCGTGGCCGCTGCGGTGCTGGACCCTGGCGCCGCCGACATCGACGTGCACGCGCTGCACCAGGGCTGCCTGAAGCGCGGCCGCGCCGCCGGGGCCACGCTGGTGTGCGACGCCGAGGTGCAGCGCGCCGAGCGCTGGGCCGGCGGCTGGCGCCTGCACACGCCGGCCGGCGTGGTGGAGGCGGGGCTCGTGGTGAACGCCGCCGGGGCTTGGGCCGACGAACTCGCCGCCCACGCTCCTGGCCGGCATCGCGCTCCAGCCCAGGCGCCGATCGGCCCTGGTCTTCGACCCGCCCGCGGACCTGGATGTGCGCGACGGGCCGCTGGTGGTGGATATCGACGAAAGCTTCTACGTCAAGCCCGAGGCCGGCCTGCTGCTGGGCTCGCCGGCCAACGCCGACCCGGTGCCGCCGCATGACGTGATGCCCGAGGAGCCGGACATCGCCACCGCCATCCACCGCATCGAGGCGGCCACCACGCTCGCCATCCGCCGCCCGCGGCGCAGCTGGGCAGGGCTGCGCAGCTTCGTGCCCGATGGCAGCCTCGTCATCGGTGCCGAGCCCGGCGAGCCCACCTTCGTCTGGTTGGCGTCGCAGGGCGGCTACGGCATCCAGACCAGCCCCGCCGCGGGTGCTCTGGCTGCGGCGCTGGCGCTGCGACGTCCTCCACCACCCTGGGCCGACGCCGAACTGCGGCACGCGCTGCGCGTGCGGCGCCCGGGCGAGCGCGCATGACGACGTCCGGCGCCCTGGCCGACACGCGGCGCTGGCTGGAGCGCGTGGTGATGGGTCTCAACCTGTGCCCGTTTGCGAAGGCGGTGCACACCAAGGGCCAGATCCGCTGGGTCGCGTCCCCGGCGGCCGAGCCGGGCGTTGTGCTGGAGCTGCTGGTGCAGGAGCTGCAGCACCTGGCCGCGGCCGATCCGGCCGACACCGACACCACGCTCATCGTCGCGCCGGAGCTGCTGCCGCGCTTCGAGGACTTCAACGACTTCCTCGGCCTGGCCGACGACGCGCTGGCTGCGCTGGGGCTGCAGGGCAAGCTGCAGATCGCGGCCTTTCATCCGGGCTGGGTGTTCGAGGGCACCGCAGTCGACGACATCACGAACCACACCAACCGTGCGCCGCACCCCACGCTGCACCTGCTGCGCGAGGCCAGCGTGTCGCGCGCCGTGGCCGCCTACCCCGACGCCGAAGCCATCTACGGCCGCAACATCGCCACGCTGCGGCGGCTGGGGCCGGCGGGCTGGCGACGGTTGCTCGACGGCTGATCAGGCGCCGCTCAGCCCCCCCATCAGCCCCCCATCAGCCCCCCATCAGCCCCCCATCAGCCCCCCATCAGCCCCCCATCAGCCCCCCATCAGCCCCCCATCAGCCGCCGCAGCAGCAGCGCCGCGATGCCCAGCATCGTCAGCCCGATCAGCAGATCCAGCACCTGCCACGCCCGGGGCCGTGCGAACAGCGGCGCGAGCAGTCGCGCACCAAAGCCCAGCGACGTGAACCACAACGCGCTGGCTGCGGCCGCGCCGGTGGCGAACCACCATCGCGCCTCGCCCATCTGCGCGCCGACGCTGCCCACCAGCAGCACGGTGTCGATGTAGACATGCGGGTTCAGCAGCGTGAAGGCGGCGGTCTGCGCCAGGGCCGTGCGGCGCGACAGCGGCGCCGTGCCCGCGGCCGCACCCAGCGAGCCGCCGCGCCGTGCGCGGGCCAGGGCGCGCAGGCCGTAGACGGTGAGGAACAGCGCGCCGCCGGCCGTCAGCACGCTGGCCAGCAGCGGCTGGTGGCCCAGCACGCTGGCCAGGCCGGCGATGCCGGCCAGCATCAGCGCCGCGTCGGCCGTGGCGCAGAAGGCGACGATGAGGCCCACGTGCTCGCGCCGCAGCCCCTGGCGCAACACAAAGGCGTTCTGCGCGCCGATGGCGACGATGAGCGTGAGGCCGAGCGCGAAGCCCGTGGAAGCGGCAGCCCAGGCAGCGGTGGTCATGTCCCCGATGCTGCCTGATCGCACAGGCCCCGCGGCTTAGACTTCCTGCGGCGGCTACCGCGGATCTGCGGCCCACCCTTGCCGATGCCCGATGACTTTCTGGTGGCTGCCGTTGCGGCCGTGGTGCGCAGCCCGCCCTGCCACGCCCTGGCGGCCGGCGAGGCGCTGTGCCGCCGCCGTGCTTCAACCACTTCCCGAGGGGACTGAACCATGAAGGTCTGCATCGTCGGCCTGGGCGCCATCGGTGGCCTGCTCGCGGCCTGGATCGCGCGGCTGCCGCCCGGCCGCGTGCAGGTGAGCGCGCTGGTGCGCGGCGAGACGCTGGCGGCCGTGCGCGAGCGCGGCCTCGTGCTCGACGATGCCACCGGCACCCACCACCTGGCCATCACCGTGGCGGACAGCGCCGCGGCGCTGGGCCCGCAGGACCTCGTCATCGTCGCCGTCAAGGCCCCGGCGCTGCCCGCGGTGGCCGACGCCGTGGCGGCGCTCAGCCACGCCGACACCACCGTGCTGAGCGCGATGAACGGTGTGCCCTGGTGGTTCTTCGACGGCCTGCCCGCGGAGCCGGGCCCCGGCATGCCCGTGCCCACCCGCGGCTGGGTGCTCGACAGCGTCGATCCCGGTGGCCGCCTGCGCGAGCGCATGCCCCCGGCGCGCACCGTGGGCGGTGTCGTGCACATGGCGGCGTCCACCCTGAGCCCCGGTCATGTGAAGCACGCCATGGGCCGCCGCCTCGTCATCGGCGATGCCACCGGCGGCATGGGCCTGCGCACCGCCACCGTGGCGGCGCTGCTGGCCGAGGCCGGCGTCGAGGCGGAGTCCTCGGCCTGCATCCAGGGTGAGGTCTGGTTCAAGCTCTGGGGCAACCTCACGATGAACCCGGTGTCGGCGCTCACCGGCGCCACGCTCGACCGCATCCTGGCCGACGAGCTGGTGCGCCCCTACTGCAGCGCCGTGATGGCCGAGGCGCAGGCGCTGGGCGCCGCCATCGGTCTGCCCATCGGGCAGACGCCCGAACAACGCCACGCCGTGACGGCGAAACTGGGCGCGGTGCGAACCAGCATGCTGCAGGATCTGCAGGCCGGCCGCGCGCTGGAGATCGACGCGCTGGTGGGCGCCGTGCGCGAGATCGGCGTGCGGCTGGGCCGGCCGACGCCCATGCTCGATGCGCTGATGGGCCTGGTGCGCCTGATGGCGCGGGAACGCGGCCTGTATCCGCCTTGAGCATGCACGTGCTGCGCTGACGTGCAGGCGCCGGGCAGGGGGTCTGGCGGGTCGTCAGTGGCCGTGGCCGGCATCCTGGGCTGGGGGCGCCGCGTCGGCACATCCAGCGTGCCGGTCAGCGGAGCGCACCCCCACGCGCGCCGTGACCTCACGAGGCCCCCACGCTCACTGCGGGGCCGGACTCCCCGGCCAGGAAGCGGTCCAGTGCCGCCGCAAAGGCCGGGCGGTGCTCGAAGTAGGGCAGGGCGCCGCCCTCGTACACCGTCCACTGCCAGTTGGCGCGTTGCTGCAGGTGCACGCGGCCGCGGTAGTCGGTGAAGTCGCCGCGCGTGCCGTGGCTGGCCCACACCGGCATCGACAGCGCCTCGTACAAGGCCAACACGTCGGCGCTGAACAGGCCCGCCGAGAGAAAGTGCAGGGGCGCGTGGTGCGCGCCCGGTGCCTGCGCGGCGGCCACGGCTTCGGCCCACATCGTCTCGTCGATGGCGTCGGAGCCCCAGGTGCGGCGCAGGAAGTAGCGCACAACGGCGGGCCGCGTGAGCTGGCGGAACAGCCGCTCGCCCCACCAGGGCGCCGCCACCAGCGCATGCAGCCCGGGCACGGCGCGCGTGCCCCCAGGCGGGCCGCGGCGGGCCTTGGTGCCCATCAGCCCGGTGGGGCTGACGAGCGCCAGGCGCGAGAAGGCCGCGGGCCGCTCGGCCGCCGCGCGCGCCAGGAACTCGCAGCCCAGCGACAGGGCCACCGCGGGCAGCGCCGCCGGGCCGTGGCGCGCCTGGATAGCCTGCACCACGCCGTGCAGCGCGTCGGTGTACAGGCGCGGCGTGTAAGCCACGTCGGCCCGTTCGCTGGCGCCGAAGCCCGGCAAGTCGGGCGTGTAGACCGTGTGGGTGGTGCGCAGGTGCTCCACCAGCGGCCGCATCTCGTGGGCCCCCGCGGCGGCGTTGATGCTGTGCACCAGCAGCACGGGCGGGCCGTCGCCGGCCGTGTGGACATGCAAGCCGTCCGGGCGGAGGTCTTGGGGGCTCATGGCCGGGTGCCGCGCAGGACTTTCGGCACGGCGTTGGGCCGCAGCCGGAAGGCATCCGGCATGCCCGACCCGAGCAACGGCCGCAGGTACATCCGGAAGGCGTCCGTCACGTCGGTGCCGCTGTCGGCGATGAAGGCGTCGTCCATCGTGCGCGTCTTGCCGGCCACGGCTTGCAGCGGCAGCAGCGTGTAGTCGGCGCTGTAGAAGCCGGTGCGCTGGATGGCCACCGAGCCATCGCGCATCTGGCCCTGAAAGCCCCACATCGCGTATTGCACGGCCTTCTCGCCGACCTCGCGCGCCTCGCGTGCGTCGACATCGGAGACGCAGCCGACAAAGCTTCGCTGCAGGTAGCCGAAGGTGTCGCCGCGGATGCGCTTGATCTTGAGCTTGCTGCGGATCTCCTCGCACAGCAGGTCGGCCAGCGCGCCGCTGCCCGAGAGCTGCACGTTGCCGTGGGCGTCGCGCTCCAGGTCCTTGGCCAGCCGAGCCAGGATCGGCGTGCCCGCGGCGTCGTGGATGCCCTCGCTCACCGCCACCACGCAGCGGCCGTGGCGCTCGTAGGTCGCCTTCACGTCGGCCAGGAAGCGGTCGATCTCGAACACGCGCTCGGGCAGGTAGATCAGGTGCGGGCCGTCGTCGGCGAACTTTTTGCCCAGGGCGCTGGCCGCCGTCAGGAAGCCGGCGTGGCGGCCCATCACGACGCCGACGTACACGCCCGGCAGTGCCGCGTTGTCCAGGTTGGCGCCGGCAAAGGCCTGGGCCACGAAGCGCGCCGCGCTCGGAAAGCCCGGCGTGTGGTCGTTGAGCACGAGGTCGTTGTCGATCGTCTTGGGAATGTGGATGCAGCGCAGCGGGTAGCCGGCGGCACGGGCCTCCTCGGCGACGATGCGCACGGTGTCGGAGCTGTCGTTGCCGCCGATGTTGAAGAAGTTCTCGATGCGGTGCGCCTGCAGCACCTTGAACATCTCGCGGCAGTAGGCCAGGTCAGGCTTGTCGCGTGTGCTGCCCAGGGCCGCTGCGGGCGTGGCGGCCACCAGCTCGAGGTTGTGGCTGGTCTCCTGGGTGAGATCGACGAAGTCCTCGTCGACGATGCCGCGCACACCATGGCGCGCGCCATACACGCGCGTGATGCCGGCGTGGCGGCGGGCCTCGAGCACCACGCCCACGAGACTCTGGTTGATGACGGCGGTGGGGCCGCCGCCCTGGGCGACGAGGATCTTGCCGGAGTGCATGGCGGTCCTTCGGGGGGTGGGGGTCAGAAATCGATCAACTGCAAGGCGTGCCCGCGGGCCCGCAGCGCGGCCTGCGCGCGCTCGGCATCGGCGCGCGCCGGGTAGGGCCAGGCGACGACGCGGAAGTCGTCACCGAGGCGCAGCACCTCGACCTTCTGCACCGGGCTTCCGGGCACGACCAGCAAGGCGCTCAGCGCGCGCGCGATCTGCTCGCTCTCGGTGCGCGTGCGCAGCACCCGCGTGGCCAGGGCGTAGGCCGGAGCCCTCGTGGCCGGGGTTGCAGCGGCCAGCGGGACGGCCGCCGACGCGTCGGGGGTTGACGCCGCCGCGGAGGCCGCCTGTTCGGCCGCCTGCCGGCGGCGGGCATCGACGATGCTGCCGATGGGCGGCAGTTCGATGCGGCCGAGCCGCGGCTCGACGTCGAGCGGGCGCGCAGCGGCTGCGCTGGCGGCCGCTTCGGCCGCCGGGGTGATCGTGGCCGTGCCGGCCCCGGCGTCGGCCGAGGCGGGGGGCGGCGCGGCCGTTGCCGTGCCGGCGACTGTGCCGGAGCCAGGCGTGGCGGCCGGCAGGGTGCCCCCCGCGACGGCCGCCTCGCCAGGCCCGCTGCCGCGGAGCCCGCCTGCCGCCAGCGCGCCCGCCAGCACCGCCCCGCCCAGCGCCGCCAGGGCCCCGATGCGCGGCAGGCTCCAGAGCCGCCGCCCCAGCAGCGGCCCGTCTGGGGCCGGGCCCAGCAGTACACGGGTGTGCCAGCGGCCGCTGCGCAACTCGGCCGTCCACAGCCAGCGCCAGACCAGGCCCTGCTGCGCCGGCTGCGGCAGGGCGCGGCGCACCGGCGCGTCCCGGGGCTCGCTGCCGCGCTCGACACCATGGCCCGCGGCGAAGGTGGCCACCTCGTCGGGGGTCCAGGGCGGGATGAAGTCCTCTCGGAAGGCGCTCTGCAGCGGCCCGCCGGCACCGCCCGTTGCGGCGGCACCCGGGCCTGCGCGCGCCCGGGCTGCCGCCCGTTCGCGCAAAGAGCCCGTGGCCTCTTCGGGGGACTCCACCGGTGCCGCGGCAGGGTTGCTGAATGGCAGCGCCACGTGACCGATCGAGTGCACGTCGGCCACCCGCAACCGCCGCGCCAGCGGGTGCCGGTTGTGCCAGGCCACCACGCGGGCGGCAACGTCAGCAGGGCCAAGCTCAGTCATGTTCGACCCGGATTGTCGACGTGCAGCAGCAAAAGGGTCCGCAGGTCCAGCAATCCGGGGCCACTCCAGCCCTGGCGCGTGCTTGGGCCGGCCGGCCCAAGCCGTGGCGCTGACAATGGTGCATGCCCGTCGCCACCCCCGGACTGCGCGTGCTGGCCGTCATCCCGCCGATGACGCAGCTGAACACGCCCTACCCGTCCACCGCCTACCTCACCGGCTTCCTGCGCGGGCGGGGGGTGGACGCGCGGCAGTGCGATCTGGCGCTGGCCCTGGTGCTCAAGCTGCTGTCGCGGCCGGGTCTGCAGGCGCTGGCCGAGGCCTTGCGGGGCCTGCCCGAGGCTCGCCGGACACCGCGCGTCGCCGCCTTCCTGCAGCAGGCCGAGGCCTACGCCGCCAGCGTCGAACGCGTGGTCGCCTTCCTGCAGGGGCGCGATCCGACGCTGGCGCACCGCATCGCCATGGGCGGCTTCCTGCCCGAGGGCGAGCGCTTTCGCGCGCTCGACGCCTACGCGGCCGGCGTCGGCGCAGGCGACGCCGATCCGCTGGCCTGGGCCTTCGGCAGCTTGGGCACCACGGACCGCGCACGCCACCTCGCCACGCTCTATCTGAACGACATCGCCGACGTCGTCAAGGACGGCGTCGACCCGCGCTTCGAGTTCGTGCGTTACGGCGAGAAGCTGGCCGCCAGCCAGGCCAGCTTCGAGCCGCTGGCCCAGGCCCTGGCCGCGCCGCCCACCTTGCTGGATGCGTGGCTGGAGGCGCTCACCCACGAGGCGCTGGCCGAGCACGCGCCCGACGTGCTGCTGCTGAGCGTGCCTTTCCCCGGCGCGGTGTATGGCGCGCTGCGCATCGCGCAGGCGGCCCGGGCGGCCCGGCCGGGTCTGCCGAACCTGCGGATTGCGCTGGGTGGCGGCTACGTCAACACCGAACTGCGCGAGCTGGCCGAGCCGCGGCTGTTCGACTTTGTCGACGCCGTCACGCTCGATGCCGGCGAGCGGCCCGTGCTGGCGCTGCTGGAGCACTGGGCCGGCCGCCGTGGCGCCGCGCGGCTGGTGCGCACGTTCACCCGCGTGGACGGGGCCGTGCGCTACCAGGCCGGCTTCGAGCCCGACCTGCCCTTCGAGGAGGTCGGCACGCCCACCTGGGACGGCCTGCCGCTGGACCGCTACCTCTCGCTGCTGGACCTGCTCAACCCCATGCACCGGCTGTGGAGCGATGGCCGTTGGAACAAGCTTACCGTGGCCCACGGCTGCTACTGGAAAAAGTGCAGCTTCTGCGACGTGGGCCTGGATTACATCGGCCGTTACGAGACGGCGAGTGCGGAGGTGCTGGCCGACCGCGTCGACGCGATCGTGGCCGAGACGGGGCAGACCGGCTTCCACTTCGTCGACGAGGCCGCGCCGCCCAAGGCACTCAAGGCCCTGGCCGACGAACTGTTGCGGCGCGGCACGCGCATCAGCTGGTGGGGCAACGTGCGCTTCGAGAAGACCTTCACCCCCGCGCTGGCCGAGCGGCTGGCCGAGAGCGGCTGCATCGCCATCACGGGCGGCCTGGAGGTGGCGTCCGACCGGCTGCTGGCGCTGATGCACAAGGGTGTGACGGTGGACCAGGTGGCCCGCGTGACCAAGGCCTTCGCCGACCAGGGCGTGCTGGTGCACGCCTACCTGATGCACGGCTTTCCGACGCAGACGGTGCAGGATACGGTCGATGCGCTGGAGCTGGTGCGCCAACTGTTCGCCCAGGGCTGCATCCACAGTGGCTTCTGGCACCGCTTCGTGTGCACCGTGCACTCGCCTGTGGGCAAGAACCCGCAGGACTACGGCATTGCCTTGCACCCCTTGCCATCGGGCCCGGGTCCGACCTTCGCCAGGAACGACGTCGGATTCACCGACCCCACGGGCACCGACCACGATGCGCTGGGCGCCGGCCTCAAGAAGGCCCTCTACAACTACATGCACGGCCTCGGCCTCGAGGAGGACGTGCGCCGGTGGTGGGACTTCCCCGTGCCCAAGGCGCGCGTGGCCCGCCGCCGCATCGAACGGGCGCTGCAGGCCGGCGCGGAGACCGCATGACCCCAAGCCCCCGCCTGCCCGTGGCCGCACACGCCGCGCGCCGGCCCGCCGAGATCGACCTCACGCAGCTTCAGCGCCTGCGCGACAACGCGTGGGCGCTGCCCCAGGTGCTGGCGCCGGCTGACTGGAGCGATGCCAGCACCGCCGAGGCCGAGCGCGCGCTCGACGAGGCGGGCTTTGTGCTGCTGCAGAAGGCCCAGGGCTCGCGCCCCAGCCGCTGGCTCCCGCCGCCGCTCATGGCCGAGGCGCTGCAGCACCTCGACACGCTGGGCGCCGGCCCGGCAGCGCGCACGCTCATGCTGCAGCGCCGGCAGACCTTGGAGGGCCTGGGCCTCGTGCGCCGCCACGGCTCGTGGCAGCGCCAGGGGCTGGACACCCTCGTGCTGGGGCCGGGGGCGCGCGTGCCGGTGGCCTTCCGCCACGCCGTCGACGAGGCCGCCGTCTGGCGTTTCTTTCGCGATGGCGAACGGGATGCGCTGCAGGCCGCGCTTGGGCCCGTGCCCCCGCACCCGCAGCGCGAGGCGTTGCGTGCCCACCTGCTGCGCCTGGCCGAGCGCAGCGAGTCGCTGTCGTCGGCGCAGCTGGGCTCCTTGTGGCCGCGGCTGGTGGCGGCCTGCGCCACGCCGCTGCCGCTGCCCGAGTTGCTGGCCGCCTGCAACCGCGCCCAGGACCGCTGGGAACACGCTGTCGCCGAGCAGCAGACCATGGCCGGGCTGCACCGCGACCTCGCCTTCCAGGGCTACCCCGACAGCTTTGCCGCCGCACGGCGCCTCAACCGTCGCGTGCACCTGTACGTCGGCCCGCCCAACAGCGGCAAGACCCACGCCGCCTTCGAACGCCTGGCGCAGGCGCTGGACGGCGCCTACCTCGCGCCGCTGCGGCTGCTGGCGCTGGAGGGGCGCGACCGGCTCGTGGCCCGCGGCGTGCCGTGCTCGCTGCTCACCGGCGAAGAGAACGTGCCGGCCGACGGCGCGCGCGTCGTCAGCAGCACCATCGAAATGGTCGACACCCGGGGCGAGCTCGATGTGGCCGTGGTCGATGAGGCGCAGATGCTGTTCGACCCCAGCCGCGGCTGGGCCTGGACGCAGGCCATCGTGGGCGTGGCCGCGCGCGAGCTGATCATCATCTGCAGCGCCTTCGCGGTGCCGGCTATCCAGCAGCTGCTGGCGCTGTGCGGCGAGACGCCTGAAATCCGCCGCTTCGAGCGCAAGCAGCACGTGCAGGTGCTGGCGCGCCCGGTGCCGCTGTGGAGCCTGGAGCGCGGCGACGCGGTGGTGGCCTTCAGCCGACGCGAGGTGCTGCGCCTGCGCGACGCCATGGCCGAGCAGGAGCATGGGGTCTGCGTCATCTACGGCGCGCTGCCGCCCGAGGTGCGCCGCCGCGAGGCCGAGCGCTTTGCCGGCGGTGCCGCCGACGTGCTGGTGGCCACCGACGCCATCGGCATGGGCCTGAACCTGCCGATCCGTCGCGTGCTCTTCAGCACCATGGAGAAGTTCGACGGCGTCGGCGACCGGCCGCTCGATGTGTCGGAGGTGCACCAGATCGCCGGCCGTGCCGGGCGCTTCGGGATGCACGAAGAGGGCTTTGTCGGCGTGCTGAAGGACGCCGAGCCCGGCGCGGCGGCGCTGCTCAAGGAGCGCCTGGCCGCCGAGCCGCGCGCGCCGCGCGACTTCAAGGCGCCGGTGGCGCCGAACGCGCGCCACGTCGAGACCATCGCCGCACGGCTTGGCCAGCGGCGGCTGCACACCGTGCTGCAGGTGTTCATGCAGCAGCTCCGGCTGGACGACGCGCACTTCGCGGTCGCTGAGCTGGAAGGCATGCTGCAGCTGGCCGAGGAGCTGGATCGGGCGGCAGGCTCGCTGACGCTGATGCAGCGCTTCATCTACGCGCAGGCGCCGGTGGACCTGCGCACCGAGCAGCTGGTGCAGGCCTTCCTCGACTGGGCGCACCAGCACGCGCGCCACGGCCAGGTCGGCCGGCCCGCTTTCCTCGACGAGGTCGATGGCGCGAGCCGGCTCGACCGCATGGAGCAAGGCCTGCGCGGCTGCACGCTGTGGCTGTGGCTGGACCTGCGCTTCCCGGGCGTCTACGGCCTGCTCGAGGAAGTGCTGCACCTGCGCGGCGCGCTCAACGACGGCATCGAGCGGCAGCTCAAGAGCAAGCGACCGCTGGCCATGCGGCCACTGCGCGGTCGGCGGTAGCGGAGCCGTCGCGGATCCGGCTTGGCCGGTCCGCGACACGGCCCCCTTGGGGGGCGGCGAGCGCAGCGAGCCTGGGGGCCCGGTCGAAGCGGATCCGGCTTGGCCGGTCCGCGACACGGCCCCCTTGGGGGGCGGCGAGCGCAGCGAGCCTGGGGGCCCGGTCGAAGCGGATCCGGCTTGGCCGGTCCGCGACACGGCCCCCTTGGGGGGCGGCGAGCGCAGCGAGCCTGGGGGCCCGCTTCATCCCCCGGTTCGCTTGGCGGCGTGGCCGTCCTTCAGCAGCAGGGCCAGCACACGCTCGATGTGGTCGCCCTGGATCTCGATGACGCCGTCCTTGGCCGTGCCGCCGGTGCCGCAGGCGCTGCGCAGCCGTTTGCCGAGCTCGGCGATCTGCGCGTCGGCGAGCGCCAGGCCTCGCACCACCGTCACCGTCTTGCCGCCGCGGCCGGCGCTCTCGCGGCCCACGCGCACGCGGCCGTCGCCGCGCAGTTGCTGCGCCTGTGCGGCGGTGCAGCCGCAGGCCGCCAGGGGCTGGCGGCACTGCGGGCAGGTGCGGCCGCCATCGGTGGAGTAGACGAGGCGCGTAGCGCCGGGCGGTGGGCTCATGTCCCTCATGCTGCCATGCCCCGCCGCGCGCGCCAGCGCAGCGCGGTGCGCTTGAGGCGGTAGTCCAGGTTGGCAGCGCCGCTCTCGGCCAGTGCGCCGAGGTGGCTGCGCAGGCTGTCGTCAGGCAGTGTCAGGTGGGCGACGGCGTCGTTGACTTCGTAGCGCACCGCCGCGCCCGAGCGCCGCACGATGGCCAGCATCGGCGCGTTGTCGCGCGCCAGGTGGATCACCAACGTGTGCGCGCCGCGGTTGCGGGCGTGCAGCACCGACAGCTCGAACAGCCGGCGGCCGAGCCTGCCCCCGCGGCCGCGCGGCAGCACCGAGACGCCGAACTCGGCCGAGGCCGCGTCGCGTGCGCCATCGGCCGAGTACGCGAGATGCGCCATGGCCACCAGCCGCAGCCGCGCGTCGAACACGCCGAACAGCTCGTCGCGGGCGAAGTCGATGCGGTCGACATAGCCACGGATCTGCTCGTCGGTGGCCACCTGGCCGAAGCGGCGGTGGCGGTCGAGCTCGTCCAGCGCCAACAGGTGGGTGAGCACCCGCTCGCGGTGGCGCTCGCTCAGCGTGCGCACCGGCAGCCAGCCCGGCAGCAGCCAGCGGGGGGCCGGCACGTCCGGGAGGGTGGTGTGCAGCAGGTCGTCGCGGGGAGTCATGGTCACATGCTAGCCCATCAATCTAGGGTTTACCCTCAAACAGCGCGTCAACCTTCGCAGCGGGCGCTTTCAGGGCCTGCGCCAGGATTGCCCCGGTTGCGGCTATACTGGCGGGCTTTCCCGGATTCGGCCGGGCAAGAACCGCCCGTCATCCCGAGAGGCCGTCCGCCCGAGACGGCACCGGAGGCCCTGCTGGCGGCCCCATCCTCCGAAGCATCGAAAGACCCTCATGAAGACCTTCAGCGCCAAGCCGGCCGAGGTGAAGCACGAGTGGTTTGTGATTGACGCCACCGACAAGGTGCTCGGTCGTGTTGCCAGCGAAGCAGCACGCCGTTTGCGCGGCAAGCACAAGGCCATCTACACGCCTCACGTCGACACCGGTGATTTCATCATCGTCGTCAACGCCGACAAGATCCGCGTCACCGGGGCCAAGGCCACGGACAAGATTTACTACCGCCACTCGGGCTACCCGGGCGGCATCTATGCCACGCCGTTCAAGGACATGCAGGCCAAGCACCCCGGCCGCGCCCTTGAGAAGGCCGTGAAGGGCATGCTGCCCAAGGGCCCGCTGGGCTACGCGATGGTCAAGAAGCTGAAGGTGTATGCCGGTGCCGAGCACCCCCATGCCGCTCAGCAACCCAAGGCGCTGGAGATCTGACGCGATGATCGGAACCTGGAACTACGGCACCGGCCGCCGCAAGTCGAGCGTGGCACGAGTCTTCATGAAGAAGGGCTCGGGCCAGATCGTCATCAACGGCAAGCCCATCGACGCCTACTTTGGCCGTCAGACCTCGATCATGATCGTCCGCCAGCCGCTGCTGCTGACGGGCAACAACGAGGGCTTCGACATCAAGATCAACGTGCACGGCGGCGGTGAATCCGGTCAGGCCGGCGCGGTGCGCCACGGCATCACCCGTGCGCTGATCGACTACGACGCGGCGCTCAAGAGCGAACTCAGCCGCGCCGGCTTCGTCACGCGCGATGCGCGCGAGGTGGAGCGCAAGAAGGTCGGCCTGCACGGCGCGCGGCGCCGCAAGCAGTTCAGCAAGCGCTGATTGGTTCCCTCCCTACGCGCTTCGCGCGCCCCCTCGAGGGGGCACCGCTGGCGGATGCTGACCCGGATCCGCGGCGGTCGCTTGGCCAGACCGAGGCTCTGACGGGCGATGCGCTGGAAGTTGCTGCGTCGCCGGCTGTCGGTGAGTGCGCCGCGCATGATCGTGCGCAGCCACCTGCCCTGGCCGCTGCGCTGGGCGGCGCTGGCCGTGGTGCTGGGTTTCTCGGCCGCCATCGCCCTGTGGGCCTTCGAATTCGGCAAAGAGATTGCCGGCCTGGACCGCGGCGCCAAGGAAGAGCTGACCGCACTGAGTGGCGAGTTGGCGATGTTGAAGGAGCGCCACGGTCAGGCGCAGCAGATCGCGAACGCCGCCGACAGCCTGTTGACGGCCGAGCGCGCCGCGCAGGAGCGGCTCGTGCAGCAGGTGCGGCAGCTGGAGCTGGACAAACAGGCCCTGCAGGACGAGCTGGGGTTCTTCCAGCGTCTGATTCCGGCTACCGGCGAGGGCTTGCAGGTGCGTGGGCTGTCGGCCGAGCCACAGGCGCCGGGGCAGCTTCGCTACCAGCTGCTGCTGGTGCACCAGGCCAAGGGCGAGGCGGAGTTCCGCGGCCGTTATGAGGTGCTGCTCACCGGTCAGCTGGAGGGCAAGGCCTGGCAGCAGCGTTTGCCCGGCGGCCCCAGGCCGCTGAAGTTGCGCCGTGTCACGCGCGTCTCAGGCCTTGTCGATCACCCGCCCGGCGCCGTGATAAAAAGCCTGGAGGTGCGGGTCTTGGACGATCAGGGCGCGACCCGCGCCACCCAGGCGGTGCGGCTGTAGCCGCTGCCCCCGAACACAGGAGTACCCTTCATGAGCTGGCTCGGCAAGAAGCGCCCACCCCCCATCCGCAGCCTCATCGGTGACGGCATGGTGTTTCAGGGCTCCGTCCGCTTCCGCGAGGGGCTGCGCATCGACGGCCAGGTGAACGGCGACGTGATCGCCGACGGCGATGGCCGCAGCATCCTGGTGATCGGCGACAATGCCCGGGTGCACGGGAGGGTGGCGGCCAGCCATGTGATCATCAGCGGTGAAGTGTGTGGTCCCGTGCACAGCACCGAGATGCTCGAGTTGCAGCCCAAGGCTCGCGTCACCGGGGACATTCGCTACGAGTTGCTGGAAGTGCATCCCGGGGCGCTGGTCGACGGCGAGCTCAAGCCGCTGAAGAGCGCCGAGAAGCCCGCACTCAAGCTTGCTGCGTCCAACGAAGCCTGAAGGAGAAGTGGATGAACGCCATCGCCGAAGCCCTGCCCACCGCCACCGACGAGATGCCGGTGCCGCTGATCTTCACCGACAGCGCCGCGGCCAAAGTGGCCGATCTGGTGGCCGAGGAAGGCAACCCCGAACTCAAGCTGCGCGTTTTCGTGCAGGGCGGCGGCTGCTCGGGTTTTCAGTACGGGTTCACTTTCGACGAGCTTGTCAACGAAGACGACACGCAGATGTCCAAGAACGGTGTCACGCTGCTGATCGATGCCATGAGCCTGCAGTACCTGATGGGCGCCGAGATCGACTACAAGGAAGACCTCCAGGGTGCGCAGTTCGTGATCAAGAACCCGAACGCCTCGACGACCTGCGGCTGCGGGTCGTCGTTCTCAGTCTAGGAGCGTGGGCGGCAGAAATCCAGCCCCGCGTTGGGCCGACTTCGGGGCCCAGGCCAGGCGCCGCGCGCAGCCCGGGCTGTGCGCCCGGGCCAGCGTGGCAACGCCGCATGGGCCCCGAAATCGGCCCAACCCGAGGGGCCGGGGCTGGATTTCTGCCGCCCACGCTCCTAGCCCGCTTGGTAAAGAGCTCCCAGCACCCGCGGCCCGGCCGCGCCCGTGACGGCGGGCACATTGCCAGGCTCGCGCCGCACGCAGGCTCGGGCTAACCATGCGAAGGCCATGGCCTCCACCTGTTCGGGCGGCACACCCTCGGCGGCGCTCGACACCACCGGCAGGCCAGACAGTGCCGTCAGGCGCCGCATCACGTGGGCATTCCAGGCGCCGCCCCCGCAGACCACCAGCCTCGTCGTGCCTCGCTGCTGCGTCCGCAGGGCCTGCACGGCGGCGGTGGCCGTGAACTCCGCCAGCGTGGCCATCACGTCAGCGGGATCGGCCGCGGTGGCACCGGCCGCGTCGAGCCGCGGGGTCAGCCAGTCGGGCGTGAACAGATCCCGCCCCGTGCTCTTGGGCGGCGCCTTCGACAGGTAAGGCTCGTCCAGGCAGCACGCCAGCAATGCCGGCAGCGGTCGGCCACGGGCGGCCCAGGCGCCATCGTCGTCGAAAGCCTCGCCGCGGTGGCGCTGGATCCACGCATCCATCAACACGTTGCCCGGCCCGCAGTCGAAGCCGCGCACGCCGCCGTCGGCATCGAGCAGGCTGAGATTGGCGATGCCGCCGATGTTGAGCACCGCCAGCGACTCGCCCGCGCGGCCGAAGCGCGCGGCGTGGAAGGCCGGGACCAGCGGTGCGCCCTGGCCGCCGGCCGCGACGTCGCGGCTGCGAAAGTCGCAGACCACATCGATGCCGGCCCGCTCGGACAGCAGTGCGCCGTTGACGAGCTGCAGCGTGTAGCCACTGCCGTCGAACTCGCCAGGCCGGTGGCGTACCGTCTGGCCATGGGCGCCGATGGCCCGAACGGACGCGCGCGCTAGGCTGGTGCGACTCAGCAGTGTCGCCACCGCCTCGGCGTACACCTGCATCAGCGCGTTCGTGGCGAGAGCCGCACGGTGCAGCTCGTTGTTGCCGGGGCTGTTCAGCGCCAGCAGCTCGGCGCGCAATTCGAGCGCAAAGTCCAGGTGCACGTGGGCACAGCCGCGCAGCACGCCGCGGTTCTCTTCGAGCGCCAGCACGCCGTCGACGCCGTCGAGCGAAGAGCCCGACATCAGGCCGATCCAGGCTGTCATCGTCGCGACATCGCCGCGTTGGCGGCCCGCCGTCAACGGGAGGCGACGACCGGGGCGGTCAGCGACTCGGCCAGCTCAAGCTTGTTGCGCACTTGCAGCACCATCTGGTCGAAGCGCGGGCGCGACGCGCCGTCCAGCACCCCGGCTTCAGAGGCCTTGGCGATGCGCAGCGGATCCTGATGTGTGCCGTTGACGCGGAACTCGAAGTGCAGGTGCGGCCCGGTGGTCCAGCCGGTCATGCCCACGGCACCGATGCGCTGTCCCTGCTGCACGCGCTGGCCGCGCTTGACGTCATGGCGACTGAGGTGGGCGTAGAGCGTCGTCCTGCCGTTGCCGTGGTCGATCTCGATCGTCCTGCCGTAGCCGTTCTGCCAGCCCGAGAAGCTCACGACGCCATCGGCCACCGTCCGCACCGGCGTGCCCACCGGGGCCGCGTAGTCCACGCCGAGGTGTTGGCGCCAGCGCTGCAGCAGCGGATGGAAGCGCATCGCGAAGCCCGAGGTGACCCGTGAAAACTCCATCGGGCTGGCCAGGAAACTGCGGCGCAGGCTGCGGCCGTCGGCGCCGTAGTAGCCGCCGCGGCCGTCTTCGCGCGTGAACCACACGGCATGGTGCGCGCGACCGCCGTTGACGAACTCCGCCGCCAGCACGCGGCCGGCACCCTCGTTCCAGGGCACGGGCTGGCCGTCGGCGGTCAGGGACTCGTAGACGACGCTGAAGCTGTCGCCGCGGCGCAGCTCGCGGTGGAAATCGATTTGGGTGGAGAAGATGTCGGCGATCTGCGCCGCCACGGTGTCTGGGAGCCCGGCGTCGTCGGTGGCGGCAAACAGGGTGGAGGCGATGGTGCCGCTGGCCAGGCGCTGCTCGGTGCCATAAGCGGCGGTGGCGGTCTCGGCGGTCCAGCGGCCATCCGGGCCGCGACGCATGGTCAGCCGCGTGAAGTGCGTGCGGCCGGCGTCTGCAGCGGCGCTCGGCCAGCGCGCGACGAGTTCTTCGAGGAAACCTTCGGCCGTGGTCTGCACCTGCACCAGCCGGCCGCCGCGGCCGCTGAGCAACTGCCGCGCCGTGGCGTCGCTGCGCAGGAAGTCGGCCGCCAGGACATCGCGCACACCAAGCCGCGAGAGCAGCGCCTCGGCGGTGTCGGTGCTACGGGTGACGTCGCTGCGTGTCAAGGTGAGGGTGTGTGCCGCCAGGGCCTCAAGCTGGGCCGACAAGTCCGGCGGCGTCACGGTCTCGGTGATGCTGCGGCGCGGCAGGTCGGCCGCATCCGGCGCCAGCGGGGCCACGGCGATGGCCGTGATGCCAAAACCGGCCAGCAGCGCCACGCCGGCCGCCACCAGCGTGCCGCGATGGCGGCGCGCCAGGGACTCGAGGTGTTCGCGGAAAGTGCGGGGCGGCATCGCGGGCGGCTACGGCAGCGTGTGGCGGGCGTTGTCGGGCACGGTCGCCCGCGAGCGGGCCGGGGACGGGTTCGAGGGCGCCAGCCACGGCCACGAGGGCAGCGCCGGCGGGGCCCGTCCACTAGAATGTGCGGGTGCGCCGGGAAGCGCTCTGCGCTGACTGCACCCCTCACGTGATCCGGGGCGTCGAGTATAGCGGCGGGCACCCTCGCTCCCCTTCACGAAATCCCCCTTCGAAATCCCATGTCACAGCCCCAGGCCACCGCGCGTGTGCCGGCCAGCGGCCCGGACTTCCCGGTCACCGACCGCACGCGCGAAGCCCTGGCCGTGTCGCGTCGCGGCTGCGAAGAACTGCTCCCCGAGGCCGACTGGCTGAAAAAACTGGCCCGCAGCGAGGCCACCGGCCAGCCGCTGCGCATCAAGCTCGGCCTGGATCCGACCGCCCCCGACATCCATATCGGCCACACGGTGGTCCTGAACAAGATGCGCCAGCTGCAGGACCTGGGGCATACGGTGATCTTTCTCATCGGCGACTTCACGTCGATGATCGGCGACCCTTCGGGCCGCAACACCACACGCCCGCCGCTCACGAGGGAACAGATCGAGGCCAACGCCAGCACCTACTATCAGCAGGCGAGCCTGGTGCTCGACCCGGCCAAGACCGAGATCCGCTACAACAGCGAGTGGTCCGACGCGCTCGGCACACGCGGACTCATCCAACTCTCGGCCCGGTACACCCTGGCGCGGCTCCTGGAGCGTGACGACTTCACCAGGCGCCACAGGGCTGGCACGCCGATCAGCATTCACGAGTTGCTGTACCCGCTGATGCAGGGCTACGACTCGGTGGCCTTGAAGAGCGATCTCGAGCTCGGCGGCACCGACCAAAAGTTCAACCTGCTCGTGGGCCGCGCGCTGCAGCAGGAGTACGGCCAGGAGCCTCAGTGCATCCTGACGATGCCGCTGCTCGAGGGCCTCGACGGCGTCGAGAAGATGTCGAAGAGCAAGAACAACTACATCGGCATCACCGAAGACGCCAACACCATGTTCGCCAAGGTGCTGAGCATCGCCGACGCGCCGATGTGGCGCTGGTTCACGCTGCTGAGCTTCCGCCCCGAGGCCGAGATCGCGGCGCTCCGGCGCGAGGTCGAGGCCGGCCGCAACCCGAAGGACGCCAAGGTGATGCTCGCCAAGGAGATCACCGCACGCTTCCACTCGGCGAAGGCGGCCGACGACGCCGAGGCGGATTTCCAGCGCCGCGCCGCGGGCGGCATCCCTGACGAGGTGCCCGAGGTGGCGCTGTCCGGCGCCCCCATGCCCATCGGCACGCTGCTCAAGGCGGCCGGGCTGGTGCCCAGCACCAACGAGGGCCTGCGGATGGTCGAGCAGGGCGGCGTGCGCATCGACGGCGGCGCGGTCTCCGACAAGGGCCTGAAGGTCGGCGCCGGCACGGTGGTGGTGCAGGTGGGCAAGCGCAAGTTCGCGCGCGTCACGCTGACCGCCTGAGGGGCGGACCGCGTCGGCCGATCCGAGGCAGGCCGCATGATCGCCCTCGTGCAGCGCGTCCGCGAGGCGCGCGTGGAGATGGCCGGCCGCGTCACCGGCGCCATCGGCCCGGGCTTGCTGGTGCTGGTGTGCGCTGAGCCTGCGGACACCGGGGCCACGGCCGCGAGGCTCGTGGACAAGATCGCGAAGCTGCGCATCTTTGCCGACGAGGCCGGCAAGATGAACCACAGCGTGCAGGACGTCGGCGGCGCGCTGCTCGTGGTGAGCCAGTTCACGCTGGCTGCCGACCTCAGCGGCGGCAACCGGCCCAGCTTCACCGGTGCCGCGCCGCCGGCCCTGGGCCGCGTGCTCTATGAGGCGGTGCTGGCCCAGGCCCGTCTGCGCCTGGGCCGGGTCGAGGCAGGCGAGTTCGGTGCCGACATGCAGGTCCACCTGGTGAACGACGGGCCGGTGACGATCCCGATCACGCTGCGCTGACACCGGTGCCCTGGACGCCAGGAAGACCGCCGACAAAAAAGCCGCCCGGTCGGGCGGCCTCTTCTTGTGGCACAGCGGCCTTCAGTCCGCGTATTCCCCAGCCGCGCGGATCACCGGGCCCCACTTGGCGATCTCGGTCTCGACGAAGCGCTTGTGCTCGGCGGGGTTGATGCGAGCGTCGTTGACGATCACCGCGCCCAGCGACTCCATGCTCGACACGAAAGCCGTGTCCTTGATCGCGGCCTTCAGCGCCGTGTTCACACGCGTCAGCACGGCGGCCGGCGTGCCCTTGGGCGCGTAAAGGCCGTGCCAGACGCTGACGTTGAAGCCCTTCAGGCCGGCTTCGTCCAGGGTGGGCAGGCTGGCCAGGGCCGGGGTGCTCAGGCGCCGGCTGGTCGTCACCGCGAAGGCCTTGACCTTGCCGCCCGCGATCTGCTGCGTGGTGTTGGTGGTCTGGTCGCACATCAGGTCGACCTGGCCGCCGAGCAGGTCGGTCATGGCCGGACCCGTGCCCTTGTAGGGGATCGTCGTCATGTCGATCTTGACGGCCTGCTGGAACAGCAGCCCGCACAGGTGCGAGGCAGCGCCCAGGCCGGCGTTGGCCAGGTTGATCTTGCCGCGGTTGGCCTCGAGCCAGCGCACGAGCTCGGCGTAGTTGTTCGCCGGCAATGTGCTGCGGCCGACCAGCGTCATCGGCACTTCGTTGATCATGCCCACGTACTCGAAGTCGTCGAGCGTCTTGTAGGGCAGGTTGCGGTACAGGGCCGGGCTGGTGGCCATGCCGATGTGGTGCAGCAGGAAGGTGTGGCCGTCCGGCGCGGCCTTGGCCACGCGCGCAGCGCCCAGCGTGCCGCCGGCACCACCGACGTTCTCGATGATGACGGTCGAGTTCGGGATCTGCTTCTGCACCGCCACGCCGAAGTCGCGCGCCACCTTGTCGGTGGGGCCTCCGGCGGCGAAGGGCACGACGATGGTGATGGGCTTTTCGGGCCAGGCCATCGCGGCACCGCTGATGACGACGGTGGCCAGGGCAACGAGGCTCTTCTTCATGCGTTGGTCTCCACAGGTGACGGAATGCTGGGCGCAGATGGTAGGCAAGCCGCCCACCGGTGCCGCGTGGAAACTACCTATCTCCCGGATCGTCTCGGGGTGAAGCAGCGCCTGCCGGCCGGCCGCTGCGCAGGCGTGATGCCAGCCCGGTCTTCAGCGGTAGCTGCGGGCGTCTTCGATGACCTTGCCGTCGTTGGGCAGGCTGCCCGGCTCCACCAGCTCGATCTCGGCCCGCAGTTTGGTCACCTCGCGCACGCTCGTGGCCACGGCCTCGGCCAGTCCGGTGGGGCGCGAGCCCGCCTCCACGCGCAGCGTCATCGTGTCGGCGGCCATCTCGCCGGCTACCACCAGACGGGCGCGACCGAGCTCGGGGTGTCGCTTGAGCACCTCGGCCACCTGGCTGGGGTGCACGAACATCCCGCGCACCTTGGCGGTCTGGTCGGCGCGGCCCAGCCAACCCTTGATGCGGGTGTTGGTGCGCCCTGTGGGGCAGCGGCCGGGCAGCACGGCCGACAGGTCGCCGGTGCCAAAGCGCAGCAGCGGGTAGTCGGGCGTGAGCGCGGTGACGACGACCTCGCCCACCTCGCCGTCGGACACAGGGTCGTCGGTGCCGGGGCGGACGATCTCCACCAGCACGGCCTCGTCGACCACCAGCCCCTCGCGTGCCGCCGTCTCGTAGGCGATGACGCCGAACTCGGCCGTGGCGTAGGCCTGGTAGCCGGCCACGCCGCGTTCGGCCAGCCAGTCGCGCAGGCTGGGCGGGAAGGCCTCGCCGCTGAGCATCGCCTTCCTCAGCCGCGGCAGCGCCACGCCCAGCTCGGCCGCCTTCTCCAGCAGGATGCGCAGGAAGCTGGGCGTGCCGGCGTAGGCGTCGGGCTCGAGGTGCTGCATGGCCTGCAGCTGCAGCTCGGTGTGGCCGGTGCCACCGGGGAACACGGTGCAGCCCAGGGCGAGCGCGCCACTTTCCATGATCCAGGCGCCGGGCGTCAGGTGGTAGCTGAAGCTGTTGTGCACGAGATCGCCGGCCACGAAGCCGGCGGCCTGCATGGCGCGCGCGCAGTGCCAATGGTCGGGGGCCTCGCCCTCAGGTTCATAGATGGGGCCCGGCGACTGGAACACGCGCCGCGCACGGCGCGTGGCGCCGGTGGCCCGCCAGCCGATGGCGCTGAAGCCGCCGAAGGGGTCGTGCACGCGGCCGGGAGTGGCCTCGCGCGCCGCCTGCTGGCGCTCGAGCAGCGTGTGCTTGCGCGTGACCGGCACGCGCGCCAGCGCGGCGCGGCTGGTGAGTGTGTCGGCGTCGATGCCGGCGAGCAGCCCGGCCATCGCCGGCAGGGCCTGGGCAGCGCGCAACTGCGCCGGCAGCGCGGCCATCAACGAGGCCTCGCGCTCGGCGGGGTCTCGCAGGGCCAGGGGGTCGATGGCGGAGGGGGCTGTGTTCACGTCAATCTCTTGGCCTCACGGGCTCAGTCGTCGCCGGATTCCCAGCGGGCCAGGCGTTTCTTCAGGTCGTCGAGCCACTGGCGTTGCTCGTTGGCGTTCTTGAGCACGCGGCGGTCCCATTCCGGTGTCATCGCCAGTCGGCGGGCCAGCCTGGCCTCGATGCCGTCGTCGACCACCGCGAGCTCGGCCACCCGTCGGCCGCGCAGCTCGAAGCCGGGCCCGCGTTCGGCCAGCTTCGCGTCGCGCAGCGCGCGCTTCATCTGCGCCAGCGTGTGCTCGGCGTTGAAGGGTGGCGGCGCGAAGCCGAAGTCGTCGTCGGCGCTCACGACAGCCAGCGCTTGCGCCGCTTGTAGCTCTTCACCTCGCGGAAGCTCTTGCGGTCACCGCCGCCCATGCCCAGGTAGAACTCCTTGACGTCCTCGTTCTCGCGCAGCGACTTGGCCTCGCCGTCCATCACGATGCGGCCGTTTTCGAGGATGTAGCCGTAGTCGGCGTAGCGCAGCGCCATATTGGTGTTCTGCTCGGCCAGCAGGAAGGTGGTTCTTTCCTTGGTGTTGAGGTCCTTCACGATCTCGAACACCTCTTCCACGATCTGCGGCGCCAGGCCCATGCTGGGCTCGTCGAGCAGCACCATCTTCGGGTTGGCCATCAGTGCGCGGCCGATGGCGCACATCTGCTGCTCGCCACCCGAGGTGTAGGCGGCCTGGCTGGTGCGCCGCGTCTTCAGGCGCGGAAAGTAGTCGTAGACCTTCTCCAAGGTGGCGCTGACGGCGCCCTTGCCGTCCTTGCGGGTGTAGGCGCCGGTCATCAGGTTCTCTTCGATCGTGAGGTGCGCGAAGCAATGCCGCCCCTCCATGACCTGCACCACGCCGCGCTGCACCATGTCGGCGGTGCTGAGCTTCTCGATGCGCTCGCCGCGCAGCTCGATCGAGCCCTTGGTGACCTCGCCCCGCTCGCCGGCGAGCAGGTTGCTCACCGCGCGCAGCGTGGTCGTCTTGCCGGCGCCGTTGCCACCCAGCAGCGCGACCACCCCGCCCTCGGGCACCCGCAGCGAAACGCCCTTGAGCACGAGGATCACGTGGTTGTAGATGACCTCGATGCCGTTAACGTTTAGAAGAATGTGGGCACTCATGGCGGGCTGACCGAACGAAGTGAAGGTCTGACATCAAGCGGCCGCCGCGGAACCGGCTTCGCCGGGCCGCTGGCGGCGCCCCCCTTGAGGGGGGAGCGCCGTCAGGCGCTCCGGGGGGTGGGTCAAGACTGGCAGTCCTTGGGGTCGCGCTTGGTGAGCTTCTTCTCGGCCGCATAACGCTCGGCCGAGCTGCGCACCATCGGCTTGATGATCTGCTCGTCGGCCTGCAGCCAGTCAGATGACCAGGTGAACTTGGCGCCGTCCCAGGTGTGCACTCGCGCCCACGCCGAGCCCATGTGGTCGAAGCAGCTCGTCGACACCGGGCGCATCACCCCCTTGAAGCCGAGTGCGTCGAGCTTCGCCTGAGTGAGGTTGAGGTTCTCGTAGCCCCAGCGTGCCTGCTCGCCGGTGACGACCTTGCCCTTGCCGAAGCGTTCTTGCGCGGCACGCACGCCTTCCACCGCCAGCATCGCGCCGACCACGCCGCGCATGTACAGCACCTGGCCGACTTCGTCCTTCGGGCCTGTGCCCTGGCCCTTGGCGTGCACCTTGTCGAGGATCTCCTTCACCACGGCGGCCCCTGGCTCGGCACCGTGCTGCATCATGACCGCGCTGTAGCCCTTGGCGGCGGCACCGATGTCCTTCAGGTCGGGTTCGGCGCCGCTCCACCAGGTGCCGAACATCTTCTCGCGCGGGTAGCCCGTGGCCACGGCTTCCTTGATGGCGGTGGCCGTCATCACCCCCCAGGTCTGCATCACCACAAAGTCGGGGCGCTGCTGACGCACCTGCAGCCACACGGCCTTCTGCTCCACGCCCGGCGCCGGCACCGGCAGCAGCTGGACCTCGAAGCCGTGCATCTTGCGGCGCTCTTCGATGATGGGCAGCAGCTCCTTGCCGAAGGGGCTGTCGTGGTAGACGACGGCGATCTTCTTGCCGCGCAGCTTGTCCCAGCCGCCCTCTTGCTTGGCGATGTGCTGCAGCACCGTGTCGCCGGCCACCCAGTAGTGGCCGATGAGCGGGAAGTTCCACTTGAAGATGCTGCCGTCCTGGCTGTCGCTGCGGCCGTAGCCCGAGGTGATCATCGGGATCTTGTCGGCGGGCACTTTCTCGGTCAGCGCGAAGGTGATGCCGGTCGACAGCGGCTGGAACACCGTCGCGCCACCGTGTTTGCCCTTCAGGCGCTCGTAGCACTCGACGCCGCGGTCGGTGGCGTAGGCGGTTTCGCACTCTTCGACCAGCGTCTTCACGCCGTTGATGCCGCCGCGCACGTTGACGAGTTTCATGTAGTCGGCATAGCCGTTGGCAAACGGCGTGGCGTTCGGCGCCACCGGGCCGGTGCGGCCGGTGAGGCTGGGGAAGAACTGCACCTTCTCTTGCGCGTACGCAAGGGGTGCCAGACTGCCGGCAGCGGCCAGCGTGGCGGCCAGGGCCAGGGTCTTGAGCTTCATGGTGTGTGTCTCCGTTTGGCAATCAGTGAGGGAAGGGCCACAGCCGCATCTTTTCCTTGGCGGTCGACCAGAGTCGTGCCAGGCCGTGCGGTTCGACGATCAGGAAGAAAACGATCAGCGCGCCGAAGATCATCAGCTCGGCGTGCGCGATGGCCGCGGTGCTGATGGTGACGCCGACGACAGCCCCGAGCGCGGGCAGAAACTGGTTCAGGAAGATCGGCAGGATGACGATGAACGCCGCGCCGAAGAAGCTGCCCATGATGGAGCCGAGGCCGCCGATGATGATCATGAACAGCAGCTGGAACGAGCGGTCGATGCTGAAGGCCGCCGGCTCCCACGAGCCCAGATGCACGAAGCCCCACAGCGCGCCGGCCACGCCGACAAAGAAGCTGCTGATGGCAAACGCGGTGAGCTTGGCGTACACCGGGCGGATGCCGATCACGGCGGCGGCCACGTCCATGTCGCGGATGGCCATCCACTCGCGGCCGATGTGGCTGCGCACCAGGTTCTTGGCCATCCAGGCAAAGACGATCAGGACGCCCAGGCACAGCAGGTACTTCTCGTGCGGCTGGTCGATGGCGATGCCGAACACGTTGAGGCCGCTCACCGACACCGAGCCTGACGACGAGTTGTTGGTGAACCAGGAGATGCGCAGGAAGGCCCAGTCGACGAAGAACTGCGCCGCCAGCGTGGCCACCGCCAGGTACAGGCCCTTGATGCGCAGGCTGGGAATGCCGAACAGCACGCCCACCACCATGGCGCAGACACCGCCCAGCAGGATGGCCACCAGCAGCGGCATGCCATCGATGCGCACCATGAAGTTGTAGGCCGCGTAGGCGCCCACCGCCATGAAGGCACCGGTGCCCAGCGACACCTGGCCGCAGTAGCCGACGAGGATGTTCAGTCCGAGCGCGGCCAGCGACAGGATGAGGAAGGGGATGAGGATGGCGCGGAAGGCGTACTCGTCAGCCAGCAGCGGCACGCCGATCACGGCAAAGGCCAGCAGCAGCGTGATGCCGACGCGGTCTTGCGTGATCGGGAAGACCTGCGAGTCGTTCGTGTACGAGGTCTTGAACTGACCGTTTTCTCTGTAGAGCACTCAGGCCTCCGTTCGCGCTGAGCCTGTCGAAGCGCTGGGTGGGCTGTGGGGGCAGGGCTTCGACAGGCTCAGCCCGAACGGGTAACGATCCCGTTCGCACTGAGCCAGTCGAAGTGCCGTGTGAGGCTTCGACAGGCTCAGCCCGAACGGGTGGGGATTCAGGCTCATACGCGGTCGATGATTTTTTCGCCGAAGAGGCCCTGCGGCCGCACCAGCAGCACGAAGAGCACCAGCACGTAGGCGAACCAGATCTCGATGCCGCCGCCGAGCAGAGGCCCGAGGTAGACCTCGGAGACTTTCTCGCCCACGCCGATGATCAGCCCGCCGACGATGGCCCCCGGCACGCTGGTCAGCCCGCCCAGGATGACCACCGGCAGCGCCTTCAGTGCCAGCAGGCTCAAGCTGAACTGCACGCCCAGCTTGCTGCCCCAGATCATGCCGGCCACCAGCGCCACGAAACCGGCGACGCTCCAGACGATCACCCACACGCGGTTGAGCGGGATGCCGATGCTCTGTGCGGCCTGGTGGTCGTCGGCCACGGCGCGCAGCGCGCGGCCCGTAGGCGTTTTCTGGAAGAAGATGCTCAGCGCGATCACCAGTGTGGCCGCGATCGCCGCCGCGTAGAGGTCTTCCTTGTTGACCAGCACGCCGCCCTGGAAGGTGCTCTCGAACAGGAAGAGCGGGTCCTTCGGCAGGCCGATGTCGATCTTGTAGATGGCGCTGCCGAAGACCGTCTGGCCGAAGCCGTCGAGGAAGTAGGTGATGCCCAATGTGGCCATCAGCAGCGTGATGGCCTCCTGGTTGACCATCTTGCCCAGCACCAGCCGCTCGATCAGCCAGGCCACGATGATCATCAGCACCAGCGCGCCGGCAAAGGCCAGCAGGTTGGCCAGCAGCTTGCTGTCGAAACCCAGCAGCGCCGGGAACCACTCCGAGAAGCGCGCCATCGCCAGTGCCGCGAACAGCACCATCGCGCCTTGAGCGAAGTTGAAGACGCCGCTGGCCTTGAAGATGAGCACGAAGCCCAGCGCGATGAGCGAATACAGCATGCCGCTCATCAGCCCGCCGATCACCGTCTCGATGAAGAACCCCATGGCCCTTGCTCCTCAGTGGCTGGTGCCGAGGTAGGCACTGATGACGTCGGGGTTGGCGCGCACCTCCTGCGGGGTGCCGTCGCCGATCTTCCTGCCGTAGTCGAGCACCACCACGCGGTCGGAGATGTCCATGACCACGCCCATGTCGTGCTCGATGAGCACGATGGTGGTGCCGAACTCGTCGTTCACGTCGAGCACGAAGCGGCTCATGTCCTGCTTCTCCTCGACGTTCATGCCGGCCATCGGCTCGTCGAGCAGCAGCACCGTGGGCTCCATGGCCAGCGCGCGGCCCAGGTCCACGCGCTTTTGCAGGCCATAGGGCAGGCGGCCGACGGGCGTCTTGCGCCAGGCCTGGATCTCGAGGAAGTCGATGATCTTTTCCACCGTCTCGCGGTGCTCGGCCTCTTCCTTCTCGGCGCTGCTCCACCAGGGGTTGCGGAAGGCCTGCTGCAGCAGGTTGGTGTTCATGCGCAGGTTGCGGCCGCTCATGATGTTGTCGAGCACGCTCATGCCCTTGAAGAGGGCCAGGTTCTGGAAGGTGCGCGCCACGCCCATCTCGGCCACCTGGCGGCTGTTCATGTGGTCGAAGGTCTTGCCGTGGAAGGTGATGCTGCCTTCCTGCGGCGTGTACACGCCATTGATGCAGTTGAGCATGCTGCTCTTGCCGGCGCCGTTGGGGCCGATGATGGCCCGCACCTCGTGCTCGCGCACGTCGAAGCTGATGTCGGTGAGCGCCTTCACGCCACCGAAACGCAGGCTGATGTTCTTGACGTCGAGGATGACGTCGCCGATCTTGCGTTGGCTCATGGTGTGGGGTGCTCGCTCGCTGCTGCGCGGGCAAAGGCGGGGGCGGTGGGCCGGTGTCGCTTCGTTGCTGGCCCCCGCTGCGCGGGGGTGCCCTGCGGTGCTCGGGCTTCCGGCCCCACGGCAAAACTCGCTACGCGGGCCTTGCCCGCTGCGCTCAAACACTTGCCGTGAGTCAGTTGACGAGGCGCGCTGCGCGCGCGGGCCGAAAGCCCTGCGCTCCTCGGCTGCGCAAAGGCGCGCCACCGGCCCACCGCCCCCGCCTTTGCAAACAACCGTCTTGGGTCGTCACCGAGAACCAATGCCGGTGCTTGAGCGGCGGGCGGTGTCGGGCTGGGGGGCAGTCTGGGGCGGCGAGAAGCGCAGGGCCGAGGGCGGCGCGCGCAGCGCGCTTCGTGGACTGACTCACGGCAAGTGTTTGAGCGGAGCGGGCAAGGCCCGCGTAGCGAGTTTTGCCGTGCGCCCTCGGACCGAGCATCGGAGCGGAGTCTTCGCGCAGCGAAGACCGCCCCATCCTGCCCCCCAGCCCGACACCGCCCGCCGCGACGCGCAGCAGCCCACGAGAACAGCGCCGAGGCACTCACGCCGCCTTCCCCCCCACCGCCGCGAACGTCTTCGCATCCACGATCGGCAGCGTCGCACTCACGCTGCCCGAGCGGCCGTCTTCGAACTTCACCGCCGTCTCGATGAACTGCTCGGCCCGGCCGCCATAGAGCGCATCGACCAGCACCTGGTACTTGTCGCCGATGTCGCCGCGGCGCACCTTGCGCGTGCGCGTGAGCTCGCCGTCGTCGGCATCCAGCTCCTTGTGCAGCACGAGGAAGCGGCTCACCTGGCTGCCGGCCAGCATGGCGTCGGCGGCGAGATCGGCGTTGACCTTCTCGACGCAGTCCTTCACCAGCGCCAGCACCTCGGTCTTGCCGGCCAGATCGGTGTAGCCGGCATACGGCAGGTTGCGCCGCTCGGCCCAGTTGCCCACGGCCTCGAAGTCAATGTTGATGAAGGCGCAGACCTTCTCGCGCCGGTCGCCGAAGGCCACGGCCTCCTTGATGAACGGGAAGAACTTCAGCTTGTTCTCCACGTACTTGGGCGCGAACATGGCCCCGTCGTTGGTGCCGCCCAACAGGCGGCCCACGTCTTTGGCGCGGTCGATGATCTTCAGGTGGCCGGTGGCATCCAGGAAGCCGGCGTCGCCCGTGTGGTACCAACCGTCGGCCGTCAGCACCTCTTCGGTGGCCTTGGGGTTCTTGTAGTACTCCTTCAGCAGGCCCGGGCTCTTGACCATGATCTCGCCGCTGGCCTCGACGCGGATCTGCACGCCGTCGATCGGCACGCCCACCGTGTCGGCCTTCACTTCATGGTCGGGCTGCAGGCACACGAACACGGCGGTTTCGGTGCTGCCGTAGAGCTGCTTCAGGTTGATGCCGATGGAGCGGTAGAAGGTGAAGAGGTCGGGGCCGATGGCCTCGCCGGCCGTGTAGGCCACGCGCACGCGGCTGAAGCCCAGCGTGTTGCGCAAGGGGCCGTAGACGAAGTAGTCGCCCAGGCGGTACTTGAGGCGGTCGAGCGCGCCGATGGTCTTGCCGGCCCCCGCCGTGCCCGCGGCAAGGCGGTCGTCCATCAGGGCCGGCCCCACGCGGCGGGCCACGTCCATGCCGCGCTCGAACAGCCAGCGCTTCACGCGGCCGGCGTCTTCCATGCGGATCATCACGCTGGTGAGCAGCCCTTCGAACACCCGCGGCGGCGCGAAGTAGTACGTGGGGCCGATCTCCTTCAGGTCGATCATCACCGTGGCCGCGCTCTCAGGGCAGTTCACCACGTAGCCGCAGGCCAGCCACTGCGCGTAGCTGAAGATGTTCTGGCCGATCCAGGCCAGCGGCATGTAGGCGAGCACCTCTTCGCGCTCGGTGAGCTTGTCGAAGGACTGGCCGGCCTTGGCGCGGTCCAGCAGGGTGGCGTGCGTGTGCACCACGCCCTTCGGGTTGCCGGTGGTGCCGCTGGTGAAGAACATCGCCGCCACGTCGCCCGGCTGGCACTGCGCCACCTCGTCGTCGAACAGGCGCGCGTGGCTCGCGTCGTGGGCCTGGCCGGCGGCCACCAGCGCGTCCAGGCTGTCGAGGCCGTTTTCGGCGTAGTTGCGCAGGCCGCGCGCGTCGTCGTACCAGATGTGCGCCAGCAGCGGGCATTGCTCGCGCAGCTCGAGCATCTTGTCGACCTGCTCCTGGTCTTCGACGACGGCGAAGCGCACCTCGGCGTTGTTGACCGGGAACACGTACTCGGTGGCCGCGGCGTCCTGGTACAGGGGCACCGGGATGCCGCCCAGGCTCTGCGCCGCCAGCAGGGTGGCGTACAGGCGCGGCCGGTTGTCGCCGACGACGACGATGTGGTCGCCGCGCTTCAGGCCCGCATGGGCCAGGCCGCAAGCCAGGTGCCGCACCAGCACCGCAAGCTCGGCCCACGTCGTGGTCTGCCAGATGCCGTAGACCTTCTCGCGCAGGGCCGGCGCCGAGGGGCGCGCCTTCGCGTGGTCGAGCATCAGACGGGGGAACGTCGTCGGCACTGCGTGTCTCCTGGGTTCTCGTTGGACCCCGAGCATTCATTCTGGACATCACTTTGACGCCGTGTTGTCGTTCCGACGACAATTGTCGGGTTCGCACTGACAGGTGTTTCCCTTGTGACCCGCCCATGGCGACGAATGCTCTCCCGTCAGCCAACCATGCCATCGCGGTGCGCAGCTCGCAGTCGCGGGCGCCCGCGCGCGACGATCTCGCCAGCGTGCCCTGGCTCGGGCTGATCGAGGCCGAGCACCGGGCCCGCGTGGTGGCCGATCTGCGCGTCATCGACGTGCAGCCGGGCGAGGTGCTGTGCCGTGTCGGCCGCGCCGCCGTGTGGTGGCTGGGCGTGATCGACGGCCTCTTGAAGATGAGCAACGACAGCGCCGAGGGCCTGCCGATCACCTTCACCGGCATCACCAGTGGCGGCTGGTTCGGCGAGGGCACGCTGCTGAAGAACGAGGTCTACCGCTACAACATCCAGGCGCTGCGGCCCAGCGTGGTGGCGGGCATCCCGGCCGACACCTTCCACTGGCTGCTGGGCCGCAGCATCGCCTTCAACCGCTTCGTCATGAACCAGCTCAACGAGCGGCTGGGCCAGTTCATCGCCGCGCGCGAGATCGACCGCCTCACCCACCCCGACGAGCGCGTGGCGCGCAACCTGGCGGCGCTGTTTCACCCCGTGCTGTATCCCGGCGTGGGCGAGCGGCTGCGCATCACGCAGCAGGAGCTGGGCTACCTCGTGGGCCTGGGCCGCCAGCGTGTGAACGAGGCGCTGGCCGCGCTGGACGGCGCAGGCGTCATCCGCGTCGAGTACGGTGGCGTGCGCGTGCTCGATCTGGAACGGCTGCGGCGTTATGCGGCCTGACCGCCCTTGAGGACATCAAGCGCTCCGGCGGAAGGCGCTGTCACCAACCCTGGCCGGCCACGGGGCATGTCGATGCCGCGGCGCTGCGCAAGAATCCGCCCATGATCAAGCTCCTCTGGCTGCGGGCCTGCGCGCTCGCCTTGCTCTGCGCCGCGGGTGCCGCGCTGGCGGCTCCGCAACGGGTGACCACCGTCGAAGGCATCAGCGAATACCGCCTGGTCAACGGCCTGCAGCTGCTGCTGGTGCCCGACGACAGCAAGCCGACGACCACGGTGAACATGACCTACCGTGTCGGCAGTCGGCACGAGAACTACGGCGAGACCGGCATGGCGCATCTGCTGGAGCACCTCGTCTTCAAGGGCACGCCGACCACGCGCAACGCGCTGGCCGAGTTCAGCCGCCGTGGTCTGCGCGCCAACGGCACCACCTGGACGGATCGCACCAACTACTTCGCCAGCTTCGCCGCCGATGACCGCAACCTGCGCTGGTATCTGGGCTGGCAGGCCGACATCATGGTCAACAGCTTCATCGCCCGGGCCGATCTCGACACCGAGATGACGGTGGTGCGCAACGAGTTCGAGGCCGGCGAGAACAACCCCGGCCGCGTGCTCTTCCACCGCCTCCTGGGCACGATGTACGACTGGCACAACTACGGCAAGGGCACGATCGGCGCGCGCACCGACATCGAGAACGTCGACATCTCGCGCCTCCAGGCCTTCTACCGCAGGCACTACCAGCCCGACAACGCCACGCTCATCGTCTCGGGCAAGTTCGACACGGCCCAGGTGCTGGCCTGGGTGCAGGAGAGCTTCGGCCCGATCCCGCGGCCGACGCGCGTGCTCGAGCCCACCTACACGCTGGACCCGGCCCAGGACGGCGAGCGGCTCGCCACCGTGCGCCGTGTCGGCGGCGCGCCGCTGATCTACATCGGCTACCACGTGCCGCCGGGCCCGCACCCCGACTTCGCCGCGGCGCAGCTGCTGGCCATGGTGCTGGGCGACACGCCCGGCGGCCGCCTGCACCGCCGCGTCGTTGAGCCGGGTCAGGCCGCGCAGGCCTTCAGCGCCACGCTGGCCTGGGCCGAGCCCTCGGCCCTGATCGTGGGCGCGGCGCTGGCGCCAGGCCAGGACGTGGCCGCTGCGCGCGCCGCCATGGCTGCGGTGCTCGACGGCGTGGCCACCGAGCCGGTGACGGCCGAGGAGCTGCAGCGCGCGCGCCAGGCCTGGCTGAACGACTGGGACAACGGCTTCGCCGATCCCGAGCGCATCGGCGTGGCGCTGTCGGAGGCCATCGCGCAGGGCGACTGGCGGCTGTATTTCCTGGCCCGTGACCGCGTCCGTGCCCTCACGCTCGACGATCTCAACCGCTTTGCGCGCACCTGGCTCAAGCGCGACAACCGCAGCGTCGCGGTGTTCGAGCCGGTGGCCGCGCCCGACCGGGCGCCGACCCCGGCCAAGTTCGACGTCGCCCGCCTCGTCGAGGGCTACCGCGGCGACCCCGCCGCCGCCGTGGCCGAGGCCTTCGACCCGACGCCCGCGGTGCTGGACGCCCGCACGGTGCAGGGCACCGTCGGCGGCCCGGCACGGCTGCCGAACGCGGGCCTGCGGTATGCGCTGCTGCCCAAGGGCACGCGCGGGCGCAGCGTGCGCATGCGCCTGGCGCTGCACCACGGCACGGCGCAGAGCCTGGTGGGCCAACGCACCGTGGCGGAGCTGGCGGGTGCGCTGATCGACAAGGGCGGCGCCGGTATGACGCGCCAGCAGATCGCCGACCGCTTCGATGCGCTGCAGGCCCAGGTGTCCATCCAGGGCACCGGCGAGTCGATCTGGGTGAACGTGACGACGCGCCGCGAGCGTTTGCCCGAGGTCATCTTGCTGGTCGGCCGGCTCCTGCGCGAGCCGGCCTTCGAGGCCGGGCCGCTGGAAGAGATGCGCCGGCAGTGGCTGCTGGGCCTGGAGGAGTCGCGCCAGGACCCCGGTGCCGTGGTCGACCGCCGCATCGAACGCCACGGCAACCGCTGGCCCGCGGGCGACCTGCGCCATGTGCCCGGTTTCGACGAGGAGGCCGCCGCGGTGCGCGCCGTCACGCTGGAGCAGGTGCGGGCCTTCCACCGCCGCTTCGTGAGCGCCCAGCGCGGTGAGTTCGCGGCGGTGGGCGACATGGACGTGGCCGCCGTGCGCCGTGCACTCGCCGAGGCCTTCGGCGCCTGGCACCAGCCCGCGGGCGGCCCCGAGCCGCAGGTGCGCGTGCCGCGGCCCCAGGCGCCGGCCGAGCCGGCCCGCTTCGTCGAGGCCACGCCCGACAAGGCCAACGCCCACCTCGCCGCGCGCCTGGTGCTGCCGATCACCGACAGCCACCCCGATCATGCGGCGCTGCTGCTGGCCAACCAGGTGTTCGGCCGCGGTACCGACTCGCGGCTGTGGATGCGCATCCGCGAGAAAGAGGGCCTGAGCTACGACGTCGGCAGCTGGTTCGACTTTCCGGTGCAGGACGCCGGCACCACGTTCAACCTCAGCGCCATCTTCGCGCCGCAGAACCAGCCGCGCGTCGAGCAGGCGCTGAAGGAGGAGTTGGCACGCTCCCTGGCCGAGGGCTTCACGCAGGCCGAGCTCGACGCAGGCCGTGCCGGGCTGCTGAAGCGGCGCGCCTTGGCCCGGGCCCAGGACGGCGTGCTGGTGGACCGCCTGGCCAGCAACCTGTACCACGATCGCCGTTTCGCGCGTGAGCAGGCGCTTGACGACGCGCTGGCCCGCGTGACGCTGGCCGAGATCAACGCCGCCTGGCGCCGCCACATCGATCCGGCCAGACTCGTCATCGCCTGGGGCGGTGACTTCCGTGCCAAGCCCTGAAGCCCCCGCTGCGATGGGCATCCGGCGGCCGCTGGCGGTCCTGTGCGCGGCAGCCAGGGTGCTGGGTTTCGGCGCCCTGCAGCGCGTCGAGCCGGCCCAGGAGGAACTGCCGCCCTGGGCCGGCAAGGAGTAGGCGCTCAGCCCCCGTTGCTCACGCCGTGGGCCACATGGCCCGCCGGCACGTGCGGTGCGGCGTTCTCGACGTGGCCGGTTTGGTCGTCGAAGAAGAAATCGGGTTCGAACTCGGCCAGGAAGGCGCCCTTGGGCAGGCCGCCCAGGAAGAGGGCCTCGTCGATGTCGATCTGCCACTGCATCAGCGTGCGGATGGCGCGCTCGTGCGCTGGGGCGCTGCGCGCCGTGACCAGCGCCGTGCGCAGCCGCAGGCCGCCCGGGCCAGGCTCGCGCTGCAGGCGGTGCAGGGCCTCGAGCAGCGGCTTGAACGGGCCGGGGGCCAGCGGCGTGTCGGCCCGTTCGTGCTCGTGGCGCTGGAAGGCCGGCAGGCCCTGGCTCTGGTAGACCCGCTCGGCCTCGTCGGAGAACAGCACGGCGTCGCCGTCGAAGGCGATGCGCACCTCGTCGGGGTGGTTGGCGCCCGCCCGCGCGCTCTCCGGCAGCACGCGCGCGGCCGGCACGCCTGCCGCCAGGGCCTCGCGCACATCGGCCTCGTTGGTGCTGAGAAACAGGTTGGCCTTCAGCGGCCGCAGGTAGCGCCAGGGCGGCTGGCCGCGCGTGAACACACCACGCTGCACCGCCAGGCCGTAGTGCTGCGCCGAGCGGAACACGCGCAGGCCCGAAACGGGGTCGTTGCGCGACAGGATCACCACCTCCACGCGCGCATCGCCGCCGATGTTGAAGCCCAACAGCTTGTGCACCAGCGAAAAAGCCACGCCAGGCCGCGCCGGCTGCTCCAGCCGCGCCAGCTGCAGCTGCATGTAGGCGCGGTCGTCGGCGGCCTCGAAGACGCGGTTCTCCTCCTCGAAATCGAAGAGGGCGCGTGAGGAGATGGCAACGACGAGCTGGCCTTCGAGCGTGGCGGGCATGCGTGAATTGTGAACGCCGCGCCGGTGCGCTTCATCGCGCTGCCACATCGCGCGGGCACGATGCCGCGCATCCCGACGCCAACCCCGCCGGAGCCGCCATGATCTCGCTTGCCGACCTGTTCCCCCTGGCCCCCGAGCAGCGCCCCGAGAACCGTCGCCGCCGCGACGAGACGGCGCCTGTGCCGGCCTGGGATGCGGCCCGCAGCGAAGCCTTCTTCGAGGACCTCGACCTGCTGCCGGCGCTGCAGCCCCAGGGTGGCCCGGGGATGCCGCTGGCGGCCTGACAGCGCCCGGGGTCTCGCCCCGGGCTCCGGCGGCGCTGCGGCTAGGAGTGTGGGCGGCAGAAATCCAGCCCCGCGCCGGGGCGGCCAAAGCCACTGGCGCAGGCGCGTCGTGCAGCGCGGGCTTGACGCCCGCGCCAGCGGCGCAACACCCGCCAGCGGCTTTGGCCGCCCCGGCCCTTCGGGTTGGGCCGATTTCGGGGCCCTTGCGGCGTTGCCACGCTGGCCCGGGCGTACAGCCCGGGCTGCGCGCGGCGCCTGGCCTGGGCCCCGAAGTCGGCCCAACGCGGGGCTGGATTTCTGCCGCCCACGCTCCTAGCATCGCCCGCGTGCTGGAGCTTCACGACGTCCGTTATGGCTGGCCCGGCGGCGCCGACTGCCTGGCCATCGACCGCCTGGCGCTGCAGTCCGGCCGCATGCACTTCCTGCACGGGCCCAGCGGCTGCGGCAAGAGCACGCTGCTGGGCCTGATGGCCGGCGTGCTGCTCGCCCGCCAGGGCCGCGTCGAGCTGCTCGGCCGCGACTGGGCGACGCTGCCGGCCGGCGCGCGCGATGCCCGGCGGGCCGACCACGTCGGCGTCATCTTCCAGCAGTTCAACCTGCTGCCCTACCTGAGCGTGCTTGACAACGTGCTGCTGCCCACGCGCTTTTCGGTGTTGCGTGCGCGGCGTTGCCCCAACGGCCCGGCCGCGGCGGCGGCCGCGCTGCTGCAGCGCGTGGGCCTGGCCGCGACGCTGCACGGCCGCCGCGCCGATGCGTTGAGCGTGGGCCAGCAGCAGCGCGTGGCGGCAGCGCGGGCCTTGATCGGCCAGCCCGAGCTGGTGATCGCCGACGAACCCACGTCGGCGCTCGATGCCGCGCGGCGCAACGACTTCATGGCGCTGCTGCGCGAGGCCTGCGCCGCGGCCGGCAGCACCCTGGTGTTCGTCAGCCACGACGAGCGGCTGGCGGCCGGCTTCGACGAGCGCATCGACCTGCCCGCACTCAACCGCGTGGCGAGCTTGGACGACGCGGCATGATGGCGCTTCTGCACGTGGCCTGGCGCAGCGCGCTCAACCGCCGCGGCACGCTGGCGTTGGTGGTCGCCGGCATCGCGCTGGCCACGGCGCTGCTGCTGGGCCTGGAGCGGCTGCGCACCGACATCCGCGCCGGCTTCTCGCAGAGCGTGAGCGGCACCGACCTCGTGGTCGGTGCGCGCACCAGCCCGATCCAACTGATGCTGTACGCGGTGTTCCGAGTCGGCGGCGCCACCCACAACATCGGCATCGAGAGCATCCGCGCGCTCGAGGGCCACCGCGCCGTGGCCTGGGTGGTGCCGCTGTCGCTGGGCGACTCGCACCGCGGCCGCCCTGTGCTGGGCACCACCACGGCCTACTTCGAGCGCTTGCGCTGGGGCGACCGGCAGCCGCTGGCCTTTGCAGCCGGCCGGCCTTTCGCGGGCACGCTGGACGGTCTGTACGAGGCCGTGGTGGGCGCTGAGGTCGCCGCGGCGCTGGGCTACGCGCCGGGCACGCGCATCACGCTCACGCACGGCAGCGGTCTGGGCAGCGGCGCCATGCCGGGGCTGGAACACGCCGACAAGCCCTTCATCATCGTCGGCGTGCTGGCGCGCACCGGCACGCCGGTGGACCGCACGGTGCACGTCAGCCTCGAGGCGCTGGAGGCCATCCACCTCGACTGGGCCGCCGGCGCGCCGCTCCCGGGCCTGAGCATCCCCGCCGATGCAGCGCGCAAGTTCGACCTCTCGCCCAAGCAGGTGACGGCGGCGCTGGTGGGGCTGAAGAACCGCGTCGCCGTCTTCAACGTGCAGCGCTTCGTGGCCGAGTACCAGGGCGAGGCGCTGCTGGCCGTGTTGCCCGCGGTGGCGCTCGACGAGCTCTGGCAGGTGGTGGGCCCGGCCGAGCAGAGCCTGCTGGCCATCAGCGCGCTGGTGGCGGTGCTCAGCCTGGCCTCGCTGGTGGCCGTGGTGCTGGCGGGCCTGAACGAGCGGCGGCGTGAGCTCGCCGTCCTGCGCGCCGTGGGCGCCGGACCGCGCCATGTGCTGCTGCTGCTGGCGGCCGAGGGCGTGCTCGTCACGCTGGCTGGCGCGCTGCTGGGCGCGGCCCTCGCCGGGGCGGGGGTGCTGCTCGCCGGGCCGCTGCTGCAGAGCCAGTTCGGCATCACGCTGAGCACGGCCGCGCCGTCGGCCGCACAGTGGGGGCTGTTCGGCGCCGTCATCGTGGCGGGTATGCTCGCCAGCCTGGTGCCGGGCTGGCGGGCGTACCGTCTGTCGCTGGCCGATGGCTTGAGTCCCCGCACCTGACCCCGTCCGCCCACGTCCCGCGCATGATCGCCCGCCGCCGCCTGCTGTTCGCCGCCTGCACGCTGCCCGCCCTGGCCTGGGCGCAGAACCCCGCCGGCGTGCCGGCCATGAAGCCGCCGATCCGGGCCACACCGGCGGCCACGCCCGGCGCGCCGCGCACGATTCAGTGGGAGGATCTGGTGCCGCCCGACTGGGACCCGTTCAAGGACTTCCGCGACATCAACTTCCAGCTGCTCGACGACGGCGACTCGCGCGCCAACGCGCTGCTGAAGCGGATGCGCGAGGTCTGGGACGCCGCGCCCGTGAACCCGCAGCTGGCCGGCCAGGTGGTGCGCATCCCGGGCTTCGTCGTGCCGCTGGAGGACAGCAACGAGGGCCTGAAGGAGTTCCTGCTCGTGCCCTACTTCGGCGCCTGCATCCACAGCCCGCCGCCGCCGGCCAACCAGATCGTCCACGTCCTGCCCAGGGTGCCGGCCAAGGGCTTCCGCTCGATGGACACGGTCTGGGTCAGCGGCCGCATCAGCACCCCCCGCACCGAGAGCTACATGGGCGTCAGCGGCTACCGCATCGAGGCCGACTCGGTGACGCGCTACGAGGAACGCCGCCGGTGAACCTGCCGCAGCGGCCGCGCCCACCCGGCCGCGACCTGGCGCGGGTGACCTTCGGCGTGCTGTTCATCGGGCTGCTGCTGGGCGTCTCGCTGTGGGTGCTGCGGCCCTTCCTCGGCCCCGTGGTCTGGGCCACGATGGTGGTGGTGGCCACCTGGCCGCTGATGCTGCGCGTGCAGGCCGCCGCGGGCGGCCGCCGCTGGCTGGCGGTGACGGCGATGACGCTGTTGCTGCTGCTGCTGTTCGTGGTGCCCTTGGTGCTGGCCATCGTCACCATCGTGGCCAACGCGGAGCGGCTGATCGACTGGGCGCGTCTGGTCGCGGCCTGGCGTCTGCCCGAGGTGGCGCCCGAGTGGTTGCGCACGATGCCGATGCTGGGGCCGCTGGTCGACGGGCTGTGGGCGCAGCTCACGGCGCTGGGCGCACGCGACCTGCTGCCGCGCCTCGGGCCCTATGCCGGTGACCTCACGCGCTGGTTCGTTGCCGAAGTCGGCAGCGTCGGCGTGCTGCTGCTGCAGTTCCTGCTCACCGTGCTCATCGCGGCTGTGATGTACGCGCACGGTGAGGAGGCGGCGCGCCAGGTGCGCTTGTTTGCGCGCCGCCTGGCCGGCGAACGCGGCGACGGTGCCGTGGTGCTGGCCGGCGGTGCCATCCGCGGCGTGGCGCTGGGTGTCGGCGGCACGGCGCTGGTGCAGGCCATGCTGGGCGGCCTGGGCCTGGCGGTGGCCGGCGTGCCGGCCGCCACGCTGCTGACGGCGCTGATGTTCATGCTGTGCATCGCGCAGATCGGCCCGATGCCGGTGCTGCTGGGTGCGGCGGCCTGGGCCTTCTGGGGCGAAGGCAGCGCCGGCTGGGGCATCGCTCTGGCGGTCTGGGCCGTGGTCGTGGGCACCATCGACAACGTCGTGCGGCCCGTGCTCATCAAGCTGGGCGCCGACCTGCCGCTGCTGCTCATCTTTGCCGGCGTCATTGGCGGCCTGTTCGCCTTCGGGCTCGTGGGCATCTTCGTCGGCCCGGTCGTGCTGGCGGTGGGCTACACGCTGCTGGAGGCGTGGATGCAGGGGCGCGACGACGAACCGCCCGCGCCGGGGCCCGAGTTCAGGGACTGATCGCGTCCCGCGTTCGGGCCTGCACCTGGCGCATCAGCGCCTGCAATGCACCGGCCGCGTCCCGGGGCGGATGGTCGGCGGCGCGTTTGCCGATGTCGTCCCAGGTGCGCACGCGCAGCGCGTCGGCGGCAAAGGGCCGGGCCTCGAAGTCGGCGCAGGCCGGCGGCGACATCGCGCCGCCCTGCAACACCAGGCTGCGCGTGGAGTCGGGCGACAGGCGCTGCCGGTAGCCCGGGTGGGTGGCGACGAGGTAGCGCTTGGCCTGCACGTGCAGCGCCACGGGCTCGGCCACCGCGGCGCCGAACAGGGGCGCCAGCACGCGCGCTGCCAGCGCCTCGTGGCGGTCGTCGTGGCCGCGCAGCGTGGGCGTGCCGTCCAGCCCCGTCATCAGGTGTCCGAGGTCGTGCAGCCAGGCGGCCAGCTGCAGCTCCGGCGCGGCGCCGGCCCGACGCGCGAGTTCGCCGCACTGCCAGGCGTGCTGCCACTGCGTGATGCCTTCGCCGTCGTAGGCGAGGTGTCCGCGCAAGGCGTACAGGGCGCAGAGCTCGTCGATGTCCATGGGTCGATGTTGCGGCGCTGGCGTGACGGGGCGCTGACGCCTCGGTGTCACCACGTCGTCACGACCAGGCCCTAGCGTGCGCCGCCATGTCCAGCGTTCCCGATCGGGCCGTGCGTGTCGTCGCGGCCGACAAGACCTTCCTCGGCGGCCGTCGCGCCCTGCGTGGCGTGACCTTCGACGTGCGGCCGGGCGAACGCGTGGCGCTGCTCGGCGCCTCGGGCTCGGGCAAGTCGACGCTGCTGCGCACGCTGTGTGGCCTGGAGACGCTCGATGCCGGGCAGGGTGGGCGCATCGAGGTGCTCGGCCGCCAGCTCCAGGCCGAGGGCCGGCTCGCCGCCGACATCCGGGCGCAGCGCCGCGCCATCGGCATCATCTTCCAGCAGTTCAACCTCGTCGGTCGCCTGCCGGTGCTGACCAACGTGCTCACCGGGCTGGCGCCCGAGCTGCCGCTGTGGCGTGCCGTGCTCGGGCGCTACAGCCTCGCCGAGCGGGCGCGGGCCCTCGATGCCCTCGACGCCATGGGCCTGGGCGAGCAGGCCTTCCAGCGCGCCAGCACCTTGTCGGGCGGGCAGCAGCAACGCGCCGCGATCGCGCGTGCGCTGGTGCAGGGCGCCCGGGTGCTGCTGGCCGACGAACCCGTGGCCTCGCTCGACCCCGAGTCCACGCGCCGTGTGATGGAGCTGCTGCTGCAGATCAACCGCGAGCAGGGCCTGACGCTGCTGGTGAGCCTGCACCACGTGGGCCTGGCCCGCCGCTTCTGCGAGCGCGTGATCGCGCTGCGCGACGGTGCGCTGGTGTTCGACGGGCCGGCGGCACAGCTCACCCCCAGCTTCCTGCGCGAGCTCTACGGCACGGCCGTGGAGGAACTGCAGACCGACGACACGCCGTCCGAGCCGATGCCGCTGCCCTCGCTGGCCGCGGCCTGAACCACCCGAGGAGAACCGACCATGAACCGCATCACCCGCCGCGTGGCCCTGGCTGCCCTGACCTGCGCGTCGATGGCCAGCCTGCCGCTGCACGCCCAGGCCCAGGAGATCAGCTTCGGCGTCATCGCCACCGACAGTGCCAGCACCCAGCGCGAACGCTGGGAGCCCTTCTTCCGCGACATGGAGAAAAAGACCGGCCTGACGGTCAAGAGCTTCTACGCGCCCGACTACGCCGGTGTCATCGAAGCCATGCGCTTCAACAAGGTGCAGGTGGCCTGGTACGGCAACAAGGCCGCGATGGAGGCGGTCGACCGCGCCCAGGGCGAGATCTTCGCCCAGGTGATGTACGCCGACGGCACCTTCGGCTACCACGCCCTGCTGATCGCGCACAAGGACAGCCCCTACAACAACCTCGACGACGTGCTGAAGAACTCGAAGAACATCAACTTCAGCATCGGCGATCCGAACTCGACCTCGGGCTTCCTGGTGCCCACGTTCTACATCTTTGCCAGAAACGGGATCGACCACCGCACCGCCTTCAAGACCATCCGCAACGCCAGCCACGGCGCCAACCTGCAGGCCGTGCTGGCCAAGCAGGTGGACGTGGCCACCAACAACACCGAGGACTACGGCAAGCTGCAGAGCAGCCGCCCCGAACTGGCCGCGCAGCTGAAGGTGCTGTGGCGCAGCCCGCTGATCCCGAGCGACCCCTTCGTGTGGCGCAAGGACCTCGACCCCGCGGTGAAGGCCAAGCTGAAGAACTTCGTCCTCAACTACGCCAAGACCGACCCCGAGGAGAAGCGCATCCTCGGCGTCATCTACAACTACGGCGGTTTCCGCGACAGCAACAACGACCAGCTGATCCCGATCCGCCAGCTCGAGCTGTTCCGCGACCGTGCCAAGGTGCAGAACGACGACAAGCTGGCGGCCGACGAGAAGACGAAGCAGCTGGCCGAGATCGACCGCAAGCTCGCGGCACTGGCCCCCAAGTGAGGCCGGTCGCGCCTGGGCGTGACGCATGAGGGCCCCCGCATGAACGCCACCGCGCCCAGCGCCGACGCGCTGGCGCGCATCGAAAAGCGCGCGGCGGCCGAGCGCCCGGGCTGGCTGTACTACGCGGCCTGGGCGCTGGCGCTCGTCGTCCTGGCCTGGGCCTGGCGCGGCGCCGAGATCCGCCCGCTGGACCTGCTGCGCGACAGCGGCAACATCGGCACCTACGCCAGCGAGTTCTTCCCGCCCGACTTCCGCGACTGGCGCATCTACGCCCGCGAGATGGTGATCACGGTGCACATCGCGATCTGGGGCACGCTGCTGGCGGTGCTGGCGGCGGTGCCGATGGGTCTGCTGTCCAGCGCCAACATCGCGCCGCCCTGGCTGCACCAGCCGGTGCGCCGGCTGATGGACGCCTGCCGCGCCATCAACGAGATGGTGTTCGCGATGCTGTTCATCGTGGCCGTGGGCCTGGGGCCCTTTGCCGGGGTGCTGGCGCTGGCGGTGCACACCACGGGCACGCTGGCCAAGCTGTTCTCCGAGGCCGTCGAGGCCATCGACCCGCGTCCGGTGGAAGGCATCCGCGCCACTGGCGCGCACAAGCTGGTGGAGATCGCCTACGGCGTGCTGCCGCAGGTGATGCCGCTGTGGCTGAGCTTCACGCTCTACCGCTTCGAAAGCAACGTGCGCAGCGCCAGCGTCGTGGGGATGGTGGGCGCCGGGGGCATCGGCGTCGTGCTGTTCGAGGTGATCCGCGGCTTCCAGTACGCGCAGACCTGCGCCGTGCTGCTCATCCTGGTGGTCACGGTCTCGCTGATCGACCTGCTCTCGGCGCGGCTGCGCCAGCGCTTCATCTGATGACGGCTGCGCCGGGCTTCGACTGGCACATGCCGGTGGCGCTGCGCTTCGGCAGCGGCTGCAGCGGGACGCTGGCCGACGAACTGGGCGAGCGCCGGGCTCTGGTGCTGGCCTTCGAGCCGGCCGGGCCGCTGGGCCTGCGCGCGGACTGGACGGCCCGCCTGGGCCCACGTTTGCTGGACTGGGTGACCGTGCCCGAGGGCTTGTCGACGCTCGCGCTGGCTCGGCAGCTTGCCGCCCGCGTGTGGCCGTTGCTGGCTTCGCAGCCGGGTGCGGTGCTGCTGGCGCTGGGCGGCGGCAGCGTGCTCGATCTCGCCAAGCTGCTGCGCTCGGTGCCCGCCGAAGGCGGCTTCGAGGACGTGGCCGCGGCGCTGCGCGGCACCGCTCCCTGGCCGCGCCTGCAGCACGCGCCGCTGTGGCTGGTGCCCACCACGGCCGGCACCGGCAGCGAGGTCACGCGCTGGGCCACCGTGTGGGACACCGACGGCCCGGTCGCCGTCAAGCGCAGCTTCGACGAGCCCTGGGGCTATGCCGACCGCGCTTTTGTCGACCCCGCGCTCACGCTCAGCGCCCCGGCGGCGCTCACGCGCGACACCGCGCTGGACAGCTTCGCGCACGCGCTGGAGGCGCTGTGGAACCGCCACGCCAACCCCGTGAGCGACGCACTGGCGGTGCAGGCCGCGCGCCGCGTGCGGGCGCACCTGGCCGGCGTGCGGGCGGCGCCCGCGGCGCTGGCCGGGCGCGAGCAACTCTCGCTGGCGGCGCTCGAGGCCGGTCTGGCCTTCGCGCAGACCCGCACCGCGCTGGCCCATGCGCTGAGCTACGCCCTGACGCTCGAGCAGGGTCTGCCGCACGGCCTGGCGGTGGCCGCCTGGCTGCCCACCGCGTGCCGCCTGGCCGTGGGCTGCGACGCGCGCGTGGATGCCGCGCTGGAGGCGGTGTTCGAGGGGCCCGCCACCGCAGCCCCCGAGACGCTGCGCCAGTGGCTGGGCGGCCTGGGCGTGCCCGCCGACCCCGCCGCACTCGGCGTGGCCGACAGCGAGGCGCGTGTGCAGGCCGCACTGGCCAGCGCGCGCGGGCGCAACTTCATCGGCGCGGAGGCGGCCTGAACCCCATGGGCGCGGCGTACGACGTGGTCATCGCCGGTGCCGGCATCGTCGGCCTGGCGCACGCGCTGTCGGCGGCGCAGCGGGGGCTGCGCGTGGCGGTGCTGGAGCGTGACCACCGCTGCGTCGGCGCCTCGATCCGCAACTTCGGTTTTGTCACCGTCACGGGCCAGCCGGCTGGCGACACCTGGCGGCGAGCGCGGGTCAGCCGCGACATCTGGGCCCGGGTCGCACCCGAAGCCGGCATCCCCATCGTGCACCGCGGCCTGTGGCTGCTGGCCCAGCGGCCCGAGGCGGCGGCCGTGCTGCAGGACTTCATGCGCACGCCCATGGCGGAGGGCAACCGCCTGTTCGATGCCGCCGAGGCGGCCTCACAGGCGCCCGCGCTGCGCTGCGAGGGCGCGGCGGCGGCGATGTGGTCGCCACACGAACTGCGCGTGGAGTCGCGCACCGCCATCCCGCGGCTGGCGGCCTGGCTGGCCGAGCGTCATGGTGTTGTTTTCCACTGGGGTCAGTCGGTGCTCGACGTGGCGGCCGGCCGCGTGCGCACGTCCACCGGCCGCACGCTGCAGGCCGGCCGCGTGGTGCTGTGCCCCGGCACCGAGCTCACGGGCGTGGCCGCCCCGGCGCTGGCCCGCCATGCGCTGGCGCTGACGCGGCTGCAGATGCTGCGCGTGCGCCCGCCGGCCGGCTGGGTGCTGGGCGCGTCAGTCATGGCCGACCTGAGCCTCGTGCGCTACGGCGGCTATGCGGCCCTGCCCTCGGCCCCGGCTTTGCTCGTTCGGCTGCAGGCCGAGGAGGCCGAGAGCCTGGCCGCCGGCATCCACCTGATCGTGGTGCAGAGCGCCGACGGCACATTGGTCGTGGGGGACTCGCACCACCGCGGCGCCACGCCCGAGCCCTTTGCCGACGAGCGCGTGGACGCGCTGATCCTGCGCCACCTGCGCCAGGCCCTGCGGCTTGACGGCGTCGAAGTGCTCGAGCGCTGGACCGGGGTGTACCCCACGGGTGCGCCCGTGGACTGCGTGATCGAGGCGCCCGACGCGGCCACGCGCGTCGTCGTCGTGACCAGCGGCACCGGGGCGAGCACCGCCTTCGGCATCGCGGAGGAGGTGTTCGATGGATGGGACTGACTCGACCCTGGCGGCCGTCGTCTTCGACTGGGCCGGCACGGTGGTGGACTTCGGCAGCCAGGCGCCGATGGGCGCCTTCGTGGAGCTGTTCGCCAGCGAGGACGTGGCCATCACCGTGGCCGAGGCGCGTGTGCCCATGGGCTTGCCCAAGTGGCAGCACATCCAGGCGCTGGGCCGGCTGCCCACGGTGGCCGCGGCCTGGCGGCGACGCCACGGCCGCGAGATGGACGACACCGACGTCGACCGCCTGTACCAACGCTTCACGCCCATGAACCGCGCCGCCGTGCCGCGCCACGCGCAGCTGATCGACGGCGTGGCGGCGCTGGTGCGCGGGCTGCGCGAGCGCGGTCTGAAGATCGGCAGCACCACCGGCTACAACCGCGAGATCATGGCGGTGCTGGCGCCGCTGGCGGCGGCCCAGGGCTTCGTGCCCGACAACCTCGTGTGCGCCGGTGATGTGAGCGAGAGCCGGCCGGCGCCGCTGGGCATGTACCGCTGCTTCATCGAGCTGGGCGTCTGGCCGGCGCACCGCGTGGTGAAGGTCGACGACACCGTGCCGGGCCTGATGGAAGGCCGGCACGCGGGCTGCTGGACGGTGGCGGTCGTGGCGAGCGGCAACGAGGTGGGACTGTCGGCCGAGGCCTGGGACGCGCTGCCGCCAGCCGGGCAGGCCGAGCGCCGCGCCCTGGCCTCCACGAGACTGGCCGCCGCGCGGCCGGACTACACCATCGACACGGTGGCCGAACTGCTGCCGGTGCTCGATGCCATCGAGCGGCGCCTGGCCGCCGGAGAACGACCACCGGCCTGAGCCGGCGCCACACGGCTGTCAGGCGCCGGTGAACCAGCCGGCCTCGCGCAATGCCGCCTCGGCCTGGCGCGCGTCGCGGAAGTGCACGCCGTGCCACCCGGCCGCGCGGGCCGCCGCCACGTTGGGCTCGTGGTCGTCCAGGAACACCAGCTCGCCGGGTGCGGTGCCGAAGCGCTGCGCCGCCAGCGCGTAGATGGCCGGCTCGGGCTTGATGTGGTGCACGCGGCCCGAGAACACGCCGTCGTCGAAGTGCGCGAAGAGGGCCGCCTCGCGCTGCTCCAGGACGTCGGCGCAGGGTGCCGGCATGTTCGAGAGGTAGTGCAGCCGGTGGCCGGCGGCGCGCAGGCGCCCGATCAGCGCCACGGTGTCGGGGATGGGCCGCAGTTCCCGCGGCACGGCGTCGACCACCGCCTGCACCTCGGCCGGCGCGAGCCCCGTGCGGGCCGCGATGCGGGCCACGAGATCGGGCACGCCCACGGTGCCGCGGTCGTAGTCGCCCCAGTCGCCGCCGTAGGCCTGGAACACCTGGGCCTGCCAGTGCGCGGCGCTCGCGGCGTCGGTCACGCGGCCGGGCAGCTCGCGCGCCAGCACCTCGGCCGGGCGCCACTGCAGCACCACGGCGCCGAGGTCGAAGACGATGCGCTTCACGACGCCGCCCACCAGTCGCCGCAGCAGCATCGCGGTGGAGGCGTCCAGCCCCTCCGCCGAGCCCCGCAGCGGCCCGTCCTGCAGCCGCGGCAGCAGCCGGCTGGCCAGCGCCTTGCCGAGCTCGACGCCCCACTGGTCGAAGCTGTTGAGGCCCCAGAGCGCGCCGCTGGTCCACACGCGGTGCTCGTACAGCGCGAGGAAGGCGCCCAGGCTGGCGGGCGTGAGCGCCTCCAGCACGAAGGTGGTGCTCGGCCGGTTGCCGGGGAAAGTGCGGTGGCGCGCCAGCACGGCGCGGTCGAAGCCGGGGTCGGCGGTGGGCACCTGCTCGGCGGCGGCCTCGGCCTCGCTCTTGCCGAGCATCAGCGCCTGCGCCTGCGCCAGGCCGTTGGCCAGCAGCTTGGCGTGCGAGTCGGCCAGGCCGTGCGACGGCGTCTTCACGAGCACGAACTCCACCGGGATCACGTCGGTGCCCTGGTGCAGCATCTGGAAGTAGGCGTGCTGGCCGTTGGTGCCGGGCTCGCCCCAGACCACGGGGCTGGTGGCGAAGGGCAGGGCGCGGCCCGCCATGTCGACGCCCTTGCCGTTGCTTTCCATCTCCAGCTGCTGCAGATAGGCCGGCAGCCGCCGCAAGCCCTGGTGGTAGGGCGCGATGCTGCGGCTGGCATAACCGTGGAAGTTGCGGTACCAGACGTCGAGCAGGCCCAGCAGCACCGGCAGGTTCCGCGGCAGCGGCGCGCTGGCGAAGTGGCGGTCCATGGCGTGGGCGCCGGCCAGCAGCGCGCGGAAGTTCGCGCTGCCGATGGCGATGGCGATGGGCAGGCCGATGGCGCTCCACAGCGAGTAGCGGCCACCCACCCAGTCCCAGAAGCCGAAGGTGGTGGTGATGCCGAAGGCAGCGGCGGCACCCACGTTCGTCGTCGTGGCGGCGAAGTGGCGCGCCACGTCGCTGCCGCCTCGGCTGACGAACCACGCGCGGGCGGCCTCGGCGTTGGCCATGGTCTCCTGCGTCGTGAAGGTCTTGCTGGCCACGATGAACAGCGTGCGCCGCGCGTCCAGCCGCGCCAGCAGCGGCGCCAGGTCGTGGCCGTCGACGTTGCTGACGAAGTGCACGCGCTGGCGCGGCAGCGTGCAGCCCTCCAGTGCCGCCACGGCCATGGCCGGGCCGAGGTCGCTGCCGCCAATGCCGATGTTGACGATGTCGGTGATGGCCGCGTCGGCGCGCACGGCGTCGGCATAAGCCAGCATGGCGTCGAGCGTGGCGTGCACCTCGTCCGAGAACGGCCCCTGGCCAGGTGGCGCACGCAGCGCCGTGTGCAGCACGGCGCGGCCCTCGGTGGGGTTGGCCACCTCGCCGGCCAGCATGGCGTCGCGCCGCGCCTCGAGCCGGCACTCGTGCGCCAGCTGGAGCAGGACGTGCAGCGCCGCCGTGTCGAGGCGGTTTTTGCTCAGGTCGGCAAACACCCCGGGCGCGTCGAAGGACAGCGCCGCAGCGCGGCCGGCATCGCGCGCGAAGGCCTCGCGCAGGTCGAAGCCGCGCCCGTGGGCCTGCCAGTGGCCGGTCAGCGCAGCCCAGGCCGCGGTTTCGTCGCAGCGCGGGGCGGGCAGGGCAGCGCTCACCGCTGCAGCCCGGCGATCAGCGCGTCCAGCTTGCCGGCATCCACCGCGAAGGCGCGGATGCCCTCGGCCAGCTTCTCGGTGGCCATCGCATCCTCGTTCAGCGCCCAGCGGAAAGAGCTTTCGGCCCCCAGGCCCCCTCCGGTCGCCACCCCCCGAGGGGGTTGTTGCCGCGGCCCGGCAGAGCCGGTTCCGCGCAAGTCCTCGGTCCCCAGAACCCGGGGCACGGGCGCGTCGCTGGCCTGCAATGCGGCAAGCAGATCCGGCGCGATGGTCAGCAGGTCGCAACCGGCCAACGCCACGATCTGACCGGTGTTGCGGAAGCTCGCGCCCATCACCTCGGTGGCGATGCCGTGGCGCTTGTAGTGCTCGAAGATGGCGCGCACGCTCTTCACGCCGGGGTCGTTCGCGCCGGCCATTGCGGCCTCGTTCCACGCGGCGCCGGCGGCCTTTTTGTGCCAGTCGTAGATGCGGCCCACGAAGGGGCTGATGAGCTGCACACCGGCGTCGCCGCAGGCCACGGCCTGGGCAAAGGCGAAAAGCAGCGTCAGGTTGCAGCGGATGCCGGCGCGCTCCAGCTGTTCGGCGGCACGGATGCCCTCCCAGGTGGCGGCGATCTTGATCAGCACGCGGCTTCGGGGCACGCCCGCCGCTTCGTACAGGCCGATCAGGCGTTCGGCACGCGCCACGGTGGCTGGGGTGTCGAAGCTCAGCCGCGCGTCGACCTCGGTGCTCACGCGGCCCGGCACGAGGGCCAGGATCTCGCGGCCGAAGCGCACCAGCACCTCGTCGACGATGGCCTCCAGCGGCCGGGCGGCGTGTGCGGCCACGGTCTCGGCCAGCAGCGGCGCGTACTCGGGCTGCTGCACGGCCTTCAGGATGAGGCTGGGGTTGGTGGTGGCGTCGCGCGGCGCGAACTGCGCCAACTGGCGGAAGTTGCCGGTGTCGGCGACGACGGTGGTGTGCTGCTTGAGCTGGTCGAGCTGGTTCATGGGACACGATTAGACCCGAGCCGCACGCGCGGGCCGATACTGGGCGGGTTCCGCTGCGGCCACTCCACCCGTGACCATCGCCGTCCTGCACGACCTGCCCATGCCCGCCCGCCTGGCGCCCTGGCCACGCGCCCGGCCGACCACGCTCGTGCGTTGCCTGTGGCTGGCCGTGCTGCTGCACCTGTGGGCGCTGCTCTCGCTGGGCAGTGCGCCGCAGGGCACGGCGCTGCCGGGACAGGGGGTGCAAGGGCGGCTGAACGTCACGCTGCGCGGACCCGCCGACGAAGGCCCGTCCGCCCTGCCGCCGCAGGCGCCCCTGCCGCAGGCCGGGCCGACGGCCGCCGACGCCCCGACCCGCCTGGGCGGCGCCGTTCGCGACTCGCCGCTGCCGGCCGGCAGCCCACCCGGTGCCGCGCGCCTGGGCCCGCCACCGGCCGCCGCTTGGCCGCCCGCGCCCGCTGCCGTTGCCACGCCGAAGTCGGCGTCACCGCCGCCGGCCCTGGCGCAGCGGGTGCAGCAGGCGCTGCTGCCGGCCGAGCCGACGCCGGAGCCGATGCCCGAGCCGATGCCCGAGCCGATGCCCGAGGGGCGACTGGACGCGGGCAGCCTGCGGCCTGTGCGCCCGGCCCCTGCGGCGCCGCTGGCTGCGCCGGCTCCCGTGGCGCTGCCGGCGCCGCTGCCGTCGGCCCTGCCGAGTCTGGCCGCCGGTCCTTCGGCTGCTGGTCCTTCGGCTGCCGAGTCACCCGCTGCAGCAGCTGCGACCGCCGCAACCTCCGCCCTGCCCACCGACACCGGCCCGCGCCTGGGCGCCGACGTGGCGGTGCCGGCCACGGCGGCCAGTGCGCCCAGGGCGCTCAAGCTCGAGCTCGGCCGGCTGCGCGGCGGCGAGCTGTCGCGCCACGGCACCGCCGGGATGCTGCCGGTGCTGCCGCGTCCACCCGAAACCGACAAGCTGGCTGCAGAGATCGAGAAGGCGGCCCGCACTGACTGCCGCACCGCACACGCCGGTGCAGGGGTCCTGGCCGTCGTGCCGCTGGTCGTCGATGCCGTCCGGGGCAAGGGGTGCAAGTGGTGAACGCCCCCCCGGCCCCGCGGCTGCCCCGGGGTGCCGCCGGGGTGGGCCGTGCCGTGTGCCGGCCCTTGGCCGCTACAACACCAGCAGGGCGCGGAAGTCGTTGACGTTCGTGAACGTGGGCCCGGGCACGACGAGATCGCCCATCGCTGCGAAGAAGGGCTGGCTGTCGTGCCGGTCCAGCATCGCCGCTGCGTCCAGCCCGGCGGCGCGCGCGCGGGCCAGCGTGTCGGGTGTGACGATGGCGCCCGCGTTGGCCTCGACGCCATCGATGCCGTCGGTGTCGGCAGCCAGCACCCACACACGCGGCTGGCCCTGCAGCGCCAGTGCGCAGCCCAGCAGGAACTCGCCCGCCCGGCCACCACGACCTTGCTTGCTGCGCACGGTGACCGTGGTCTCGCCGCCCGACAGCACGACGCAGGGCGCCGCGAACGGCTGGCCGCGCCGCGCCACCGCGCGCGCCAGTGCGGCGTGCACCTGGCCGACGACGCGGCTCTCGCCCTCGATCTCGTCGGAGAGGATGTGCGCCGCCAGTCCCCAGGAGCGCGCCCGTGCCGCGGCGGCCTCCAGGCTTTGCTGCGGTGTGGCGAACACCTGGACCTCGTCGCGTGCGAAGGCGGCCAGGCCGGGCTTGGGCGTCTCGTACGAGCCGCTTTCCAGCCCGGCCCGGGCGGCCGGCGGCAACGGGATGCCGTAGCGTTCGCAGATGGCCAGCGCATCGGCGCAGGTGCTGGCGTCGGGCAGCGTCGGCCCGCTGGCGATGACGCCGGGCTCGTCGCCGGGCACGTCGGAGATCAGCAGCGTCACCACGCGCGCCGGGTGGGCCAGCGCCGCGAGTCGCCCGCCCTTGATGGCACTGAGGTGCTTGCGCACCGTGTTCATCTCGTCGATGGCCGCACCGCTCTTGAGCAGCGCCTGGTTGACGGCCTGCTTGTCGGCCAGCGTCAGGCCGGGTGCGGGCATGGTCAGCAGCGACGAGCCGCCGCCGGAGACGAGCGCGATCACCAGGTCGTCGGCCGTCAGTCCCTGCACCCGCTCGGCGATTCGGCGCGTGGCTGCCAGGCCCGCCTCGTCGGGCACCGGGTGCGCGGCCTCCACCACCTCGATGCGGCCGGGCCGGGCGCGGTAGCCCGGCGGCACGTGCGCATAGCGCGTGATCACCAGGCCCGAGACCGGTGCGTCGGCCGGCCACAGCGCATCGAGCGCCTCGGCCATGGCCCCGCCGGCCTTGCCGGCGCCCACCACGACGGTGCGGCCGCGCGCCGGTGGCGCCGGCAGCACCGCGCCCATGCTGCGCAGCGGCAGCGCGCGGGCCACGGCGGTGTCGTACAGCGCGCGCAGCAAGTCGCGTGGCGCCGGCATGGTCATGGCCGGTCCTTGCTCGGCGCCGGGTGCGTGGGGTCGACCCAGGGCACGTCCTGCGGGGGCTCCACCGGCTCGATCTCCAGGTTCACGGCCACCGCCTCGCCGTCGGAGCGGCACAGCACGCACTCCAGCGTCTCGGTGGCGCTGGCGTTGATCTCCTGGTGCGGCACGAAAGGCGGCACGTAGATGAAGTCGCCCGGTCCGGCTTCGGCGGTGAACTCCAGCCGCTCGCCCCAGCGCATGCGCGCCCGGCCCTTGACGACGTAGATCACGCTCTCCAAGGGTCCGTGGTGGTGCGCGCCGGTCTTGGCGCCGGCATGAATGTGCACCGTGCCGGCCCACAGCTTGCGGGCCCCGACGCGCGCGAAGTTGATCGCCGCCTGGCGGTCCATGCCCGGGGTCTGGGCGGTGTTCGGGTCGAGCTGGTGCGCGGGGACGACGCGGACGCCGTCGTGCTTCCAGCGCGGGTCGGTGGGGTCGGTCATGGTCGGGTGCGGCCTCTGTGGCGCGTCAGGGCACAAGGTAGTCGGCAGCCAGGCCTTGCAGGTGGGCGCGGCTCGCCTCGTCCAGATGCGGCAGCAGCAGCGCCAGCGCGTGATAGCCGCCGCGGCCCATCGCGGCGGCGGCGGCCTCGGGTTCCAGCGCGCGGCGCGGGTCGCGCACGTACTCGAAGCTCAGCCAGTAGGTCACCACCACCACCATGCTGGTGGCTGTGGGCGCCGCCTGCTCGCCGGTGATCCGCACGGCGCCGGCACGCGCCAAGCCATCGAGCAGCGCGTGCATGGCCGTCTGCTTGTTCTTGAGCACGAACTGGAAGTGCGTCTCCAGCCGGCGGTTCTTGCTGAGCAGATCGTTGAGGTCGCGGTAGAGGAAACGGTAGTCCCAGATCAGCTCGAAGAGCATGTGGAGAAAGAGCCAGGCGTCCTCGACATGCTCCACGTTGTCGGCGGCATGCAGGATCTCCGTCAGCGCGCGCTCGTAACGCTCGAACAGGGCGTTGATGAGCTCGTCTTTCGCCGGGTAGTGGTAGTACAGGTTGCCGGGGCTGATGCCCATCTCGGCGCTGATCAGCGTGGTGCTGACGTTGGGTTCACCGAAGCGGTTGAACAGGTCCAGCGTCACCTCGAGGATGCGCTCGGCGGTGCGGCGGGGCTTCTTTGGGGGTTGCGCCATGGCGGGCCCATTCTGGCGCCGGCAGGAATCGGCCGGGCTGCCTAGAATCCCGCCCCTTCCCATGCCACGCATGCCCCATCCCGCCGTCCGCCACCCTGCCGTCCGTTTCAACCAGGTCCACAAGCTCTACCAGGGCGCGCGCGGCATGTTCAAGGCGCTCGACGGCGTGAGCTTCGACATCGAGCCCGGCGAGTTCTTCGGCCTGCTGGGCCCCAACGGCGCCGGCAAGACCACGCTCATCTCCATCCTGGCGGGCCTGACCCGCGCCACCTCGGGCCATGTCAGCGTGATGGGCCACGACGTCGTGGCCGACTACGCCGAGGCGCGCCGCTGCCTGGGCATCGTGCCGCAGGAGCTGGTGTTCGACCCCTTCTTCAGCGTGCGCGAGACGCTGCGCATCCAGAGTGGCTACTTCGGCGTTCGGAACAACGACGCCTGGATCGACGAACTGCTCGGCTCACTGGGCCTGGCCGACAAGGCCGCCGCCAACATGCGCCAACTCTCCGGCGGCATGAAGCGCCGCGTGCTGGTGGCGCAGGCGCTGGTGCACAAGCCGCCGGTGATCGTGCTCGACGAGCCCACGGCGGGCGTTGACGTGGAACTGCGGCAGACGCTGTGGCAGTTCGTCTCGCGCCTCAACCGCGAGGGCCACACCGTGCTGCTGACCACGCACTACCTGGAGGAAGCCGAGGCGCTTTGCGGCCGCATCGGCATGCTCAAGCAAGGCCGCCTGGTGGCGCTGGACCGCACGAGCGCGCTGCTCTCGGGGCGTGCCGGAACCATGCTGCGCTTCAAGACGGATTCCGTGCTGCCGCCCGAGGTGGCCGCGCAGGCGCGTGTCACGGGCCGCATCGCGCAGGTGAAGGCGCACGACGCGGCGGGCGTGGAGCAGGTGCTGGCGCGGCTGCGCGCTGCCGGCGTCAAGATCGAAGACCTGGAGATCGGGCGGGCGGATCTGGAGGACGTGTTCCTCGAGATCATGCAAGGTGGCGTGCAGCCGGAGGCCAACCCGTGAGCCACGGCCCGTTCCAAGGCGCGATGCCGCTGTTCCGCAAGGAGGTGTTGCGCTTCTGGAAGGTGGCCTTCCAGACCGTGGCCGCGCCGGTGCTGACGGCGGTGCTCTACCTGCTGATCTTCGGCCACGTGCTCGACGAGCATGTCGAGGCCTTCCCGGGCGTCGGCTACACCAGCTTCCTGATCCCGGGCCTGGTGATGATGAGCGTGTTGCAGAACGCCTTTGCCAACAGTTCGAGCTCGCTGATCCAGAGCAAGATCACCGGCAACCTGGTGTTCCTGCTGGTGACGCCGTTGTCGCACTGGGCCTGGTTCGTGGCCTACGTGGGGGCCAGCGCGGTGCGCGGCATGGTCGTGGGGTTGGGCGTGCTGCTCGTGACCGCGTGGTTCGCGCCGCTGCAATTGGCCGAGCCGTGGTGGATCGTCGTGTTCGCCGCTTTGGGCGCGGGCATGCTGGGCGCCCTGGGCCTGATCGCCGGCCTGTGGGCGGAGAAGTTCGACCAGATGGCGGCCTTCCAGAACTTCGTCATCATGCCGATGACCTTCCTCTCCGGGGTCTTCTACTCGGTGCACTCGCTGCCCGGAGTCTGGCAGGCGGTGAGCCATCTGAACCCCTTCTTCTACATGATCGACGGCTTCCGCCGCGGCTTCTTCGGCGTGAGCGACAGCTCGCCCTGGCTGAGCCTGGCAGTGGTGGGCACGAGCTTCGTGGTCGTGAGTGCGATCGCCCTGCGCCTCTTGGCCATCGGCTACAAGATCAGGCACTGAAACCACGCCACAATCCCGACCCATGGCCGACCCGACCCCCGACGAGGTGCGCGACTACATCGCGGCCGCGCTGTCCTGCACCGTGCTGCAGGTGGAGGGCGACGGCCGCCACTTCTTCGCCACCATCGTCTCCACCGAGTTCGAGGGCCAAAGCCGTGTGCGCCGCCACCAGCGGGTGTACGCCGCCCTGGGCGATAGAATGCGCGAGCAGATCCACGCGCTGTCGATGAAGACCCTCACGCCCGCTGAACACGCCGCCGCCCCCGCGGATGGCGTCGTCGCGGCGCCGTCGTCGACGCACCACCACCACCACCACCACTAGCCCCTCGCGGCGCGCCGCGGGGGCAGCCCGCGTGCCGCCGGTGGTCGTGAGACGGGGGTGCGTGAAGCCGGTGCCCCCACGAGCGTGCCCCACCAGCCGCCCATGATCACCCTCGCCCTGTCCAAAGGCCGCATCTTCGACGACACCCTGCCGCTGCTGCGCGCGGCCGGCATCGAGGTCACGGAAGACGCCGAACGGAGCCGCAAGCTCATCCTCGCCACCACCCGCCCCGATGTGCGGGTGGTGCTGGTGCGCGCCTCCGACGTGCCCACCTACGTGCGCCACGGCGGTGCCGACCTGGGCGTGGCGGGCCTGGACGTGCTGCTCGAAGACGAGGCCGAGCACGATGCCGCCGGCACGCTGTACAAGCCGCTGGACCTGAACATCGCCCGCTGCCGCCTGAGCGTGGCCACGCGGGCCGATGTCGACTGGGCCGGCACCGTGCGCCAGGGCGCGCGCATCGCCGTGGCCACCAAATACACCCACCTGGCGCGCCAGCACTTCGCGGCCAAGGGCATGCACGTCGACCTCATCAAGCTCTACGGCTCGATGGAGCTGGCGCCGCTCACCGGGCTGGCCGACGCCATCGTCGACCTCGTCTCCACCGGCGGCACGCTGAAGGCCAACCAGCTGCTCGAGGTCGAGAAGATCATGGACATCTCGGCACGGCTGGTCGTCAACCCGGCCTCGCTCAAGCTCAAGCGCGAGCCTCTGCGGCAGCTGATCGACGCGTTCGAGGCGGCCGTGGGAGCGTCGGCATGACCGCGCGCGTGAACATGCGCCGCCTCGCCACGGCCGACGCCGGCTTCGAGGCCGAGCTCCAGCGCGTGCTGCAGTGGAGCGCCGAGACCGACGCCGCCATCGAGGGCCGCGTGGCGCAGATCATCGACGACGTGCGCGCGCGCGGCGACGCGGCGGTGCTGGAGCTCACCGCGCGCTTCGACGGCGTGCGGGCGGATTCGGTGGCCGCGCTGGAGATCGGCCGCGATGAACTGCAGGCCGCGCTCGGGGCCATCACGCCTGCGCAGCGCCGCGCGCTGCAGGCCGCCGCTGAGCGCGTGCGCGACTACCACCAGCGCCAGCTCGAGGCCTCCAGCCGCAGCTGGCAGTACCGCGACGCCGACGGCACGCTGCTGGGCCAGAAGGTCACGCCGCTGGACCGCGTGGGCATCTACGTGCCGGGGGGCAAGGCGGCCTACCCAAGCAGCGTGCTGATGAATGCCATCCCGGCGCAGGTGGCGGGCGTGGGCGAGATCGTGATGGTGGTGCCGACGCCCGTCCGTGCCGAAGGCGCGGACCCGACGTCCGCGCGTGCCGAAGGCGCGGACCCGACGTCCGCGCGGGGGGAGCGGGGGGAGCGCAACGCGCTGGTGCTGGCTGCCGCCGCGGTGGCTGGCGTGCACCGCGTCTTCACCATCGGCGGCGCCCAGGCCGTGGCCGCCCTGGCCTACGGCACGGCCACCGTGCCGCGCGTGGACAAGATCACCGGCCCCGGCAACGCCTATGTGGCCAGCGCCAAGCGCCGCGTCTTCGGCCAGGTGGGCATCGACATGATCGCCGGGCCCAGCGAGATCCTGGTGCTGGCCGACGGCACGACGCCCCCCGACTGGGTGGCGATGGACCTCTTCAGCCAGGCCGAGCACGACGAGCTGGCGCAGAGCATCCTGCTCTGCCCGGACGCCGCCTACATCGCCGCCGTGCACGAGGCGATCGAGCGGCTGATGCCCGGCCTGCCGCGCGCGGCCGTCATCCGGGCCAGTCTTGAGGGCCGCGGCGCGCTGATTCACACGCGCTCGATGGACGAGGCCTGCGCCATCAGCAACCGCATCGCGCCCGAGCACCTGGAGGTGTCCAGCGCCGAGCCGCAGCGCTGGGAGCCGCTGCTCCGGCACGCCGGAGCCATCTTTTTGGGTGCGTTCACGTCCGAGAGCCTGGGCGACTACTGCGCCGGCCCCAACCATGTGCTGCCCACCAGCGGCACTTCGCGCTTCTCGTCGCCGCTGGGCGTGTACGACTTCGTCAAGCGCAGCAGCCTGATCGAGGTCAGCGAGGCCGGCGCGCAGGTGCTGGGCCCCATCGCCGCCGAGCTGGCGTACGGTGAAGGGTTGCAGGCCCACGCCCGCGCGGCGGAGATGAGGTTGCGCGCCGACGCTGCCTTGCCGGCACCCTCCCCCGTGGCCTTCGACGTGCGCCCGGTCGCCAGGGCCAACCACGAAGCCGTGCTCAAGCTCCAGGTGGCCGCCGGCCAGCGCCACCTGGTGGCGCCGCCCGAGCGCTCGCTGGCCCAGGTGGCCTACGAGCCGCGCGGCCGCGCGCTGGCGCTGTTCGACGGCGACACCGTGGTCGGCATGATGCTGCTCTACGACGCGCGGCAGGACGAGGACAAGCCCGCCAACCAGCTCTGCGTGTGGCGCCTGATGGTCGACGCGCGCTTCCAGCAACGCGGTTACGGTCGCCTGGCCATGCAGTGGGTGGTGGAGGAGGCACGCCGCGGCGGCTACGCCGAGGTCGGCCTGAGCCACGTCGACAAGCCCGGCCATGCCGGCGGCTTCTACGAGAAGTTGGGCTTCGCCTACACCGGCGAGGTCGACGACGGCGAGCGCAAGATGCGGCTCTGCCTGGAGGGCCTGTGATGACGACGCTTCAAGACCGCATCGCCGCCACGCTGCGCGCCGACGTGGCCGGCATGCACGCCTACGCCATCCAGCCGAGCGACGGGCTCATCAAGCTCGACGCGATGGAGAACCCCTACAGCCTGCCGCCCGATCTGCGGGTTGAGCTTGGAGATCGCCTCGCCCGCGCCGCCATCAACCGTTACCCGCAGGCCAGCGTGGCCGCGCTGTCTGGGGAGCTCGCGGCCCACGTCGGCTTGCCAGCGGGCTGCCGGCTGATGCTGGGCAACGGCTCGGACGAGTTGATCGACCTGCTCGCGGTGGCTTGCGACCAGCCCGGCGCCACGATCCTGGCGCCGGTGCCGGGCTTCGTGATGTACGCGATGTCGGCGCAGCTGAAGGGCCTCAACTTCGTGGGCGTGGACCTCACGCCCGATTTCGAGCTCGACGAGGCTGCGATGCTCGCCGCCCTCAAGCGCCACCGCCCGGCCATCACCTACATCGCCTACCCCAACAACCCCACGGCCAACCTGTGGGACGACGCGGTCATCGACCGCATCGTCGCCACCGTGGGCGCGCAACAGGGTCTGGTGGTGTTCGACGAGGCCTACCAGCCCTTCGCGGCGCGCAGCCGGATGGCCAGCCTGGCCCAGCACGAACATGTGTTGGTGCTGCGCACGCTGTCGAAGTTCGGGCTTGCGGGCGTGCGGCTGGGCTACCTGTGCGGGCGGAAGGACCTGATCGACGCGATCGACAAAGTGCGCCCACCGTACAACGTGAGCGTGCTCAACGCCGAGTGCGCGCGCTTCGCGCTCGAACACGCTGGCGAGTACGCGCGCCAGGCGGGGCTGATCAAGGCCGAGCGCGAGCGGCTGCAAGCCGTGCTGGCCGGCATGCCGGGGCTGCGCGCCTACCCGAGCGAGGCCAACATGATTCTCGTGCGCGTGCCCGACTCGGCGCGCACCTTTGCCGACCTCAAGCAGCGTGGCGTGCTGGTCAAGCACGTCGCCGCGCTGCACCCGCTGCTGGCCAACTGCCTGCGCCTGACGGTGGGCACGCCCGCCGAGAACGACGCCCTGATCGCCGCCCTGAAGGAATCGCTGTGAACGCTCCCCGCACCGCCGACATCCGCCGCGACACCAAGGAAACCAGGATCCGCGTCGCGCTCGATCTCGACGGCAGCGGCCAGGCGCAGCTCGCCACCGGCATCGGCTTCTTCGACCACATGCTCGACCAGATCGCGCGCCACGGCCTGATCGACCTGACGATCGAGGCCGAGGGCGACCTCCACATCGACGGCCACCACACGGTGGAAGACGTCGGCATCACGCTGGGCATGGCGGTGGCACAGGCCGCCGGCAGCAAGGCCGGCATCACGCGCTATGGCCACAGCTACGTGCCGCTCGATGAAGCGCTGAGCCGCGTGGTGGTCGACTTCTCCGGTCGCCCCGGCCTGCACATGCACGTGCCGTTCAAGGCCGGCATGGTGGGCGGATTCGACACCCAGCTGGCCTACGAGTTCTTCCAGGGCTTCGCCAACCACGCGCTCGTCACGCTGCACATCGACAACCTCAAGGGCGAAAACGCGCACCACCAGTGCGAGACCGTGTTCAAGGCCTTCGCGCGCGCGCTGCGCATGGCGCTCACGCCCGATCCGCGCAGCGCCGGTGTCATCCCTTCCACCAAGGGCACCCTGTAAGGCCATGGCCAGCACCGTCGCCGTCGTCGACTACGGCATGGGCAACCTGCGTTCGGTGTCGCAGGCGGTCTTGCACGCCGCGGCAGGGCAGGGCGTCCAGGTTCTCATCACCCAGCGCCCCGACGAGGTGCGCGCCGCCGAGCGCGTGGTGCTGCCGGGGCAGGGGGCGATGCGCGACTGCATGCGCGAACTGGCCGACTCCGGACTGCGCGACGCCGTCCTCGAGGCCGCTGCGGCCAAGCCGCTGATGGGCGTGTGCGTGGGCATGCAGATGCTCCTCGACCACAGCGAGGAGCAGGACACCCCGGGCCTCGGCCTCGTGCCCGGCCGCGTGCGCCGCTTCCGCCTGGAAGGCCGCCTGCAACCCGACGGCAGCCGCTGCAAGGTGCCGCAGATGGGCTGGAACCGCGTGCTGCAGAAGCCGCACGCGCTGTGGCAGGGCGTGCCCGACGGCAGCTGGTTCTACTTCGTGCACAGCTACTACGCCGACCCCGTGAACCCGGTGCACACCGCGGGCGAGAGCGACTACGGCGACCGCTTTACCTGTGCCGTGGCGCGGGATAACATTTTTGCCACCCAGTTCCACCCCGAGAAGAGCGCGGCCCAGGGCCTGGCCCTGTACCGCAACTTCCTCCACTGGAAGCCCTGAGGATCCCTGCCCCCTGCCTGGTGCCCCTGTCACGTCGCGCTTTCGTATTCACGGGCACCCCATCCCCCCAAACTCCCGCTCACCCCGAGCCATGCTGCTGATCCCGGCCATCGACCTCAAGGACGGCAAGTGCGTCCGCCTGCAACAGGGCGACATGAACGTCGCCACCACCTTCGGCGAAGACCCGGCCGCGATGGCGCGCCGCTGGCTCCAGGCCGGGGCGCGACGGCTGCACCTGGTGGACCTCAACGGCGCCTTCGCCGGCAAGCCCGTGAACGAGGGTGCGGTGAAGGCCGTCCTGCGCGCCGTGGGCGACGAGATCCCCGTGCAGTTGGGCGGTGGCATCCGCGACCTCGACACCATCGAGCGTTTCCTCGACGACGGCCTGAGCTACGTGATCATCGGCACCGCCGCCGTCAAGAGCCCGGGCTTCCTCAAGGACGCCTGCAGCGCCTTCGGCGGCCACATCATCGTGGGCCTGGACGCGAAAGACGGCAAGGTCGCCACCGACGGCTGGAGCAAGCTCACCGGCCACGAGGTGATCGACCTCGCAAAGAAGTTCGAGGACTACGGCGTCGAGGCCGTGATCTACACCGACATCGGCCGCGACGGCATGCTCACCGGCATCAACATCGAGGCCACCGTCAAGCTGGCGCAGGCCCTCAGCATCCCCGTCATCGCCTCGGGCGGGCTGGCCGGCATCGCCGACATCGAACAGCTCTGCGCCGTCGAGAGCGAAGGCGTGGAAGGCGTGATCTGCGGTCGCAGCATCTACACCGGCGCGCTCGACTTCGCCGCGGCGCAGGCACGGGCCGACGAACTGGCGGCATCTTGACGCTCGCCAAGCGCATCATCCCCTGCCTGGACGTTGCCGGCGGCCGCGTCGTCAAGGGCGTCAACTTCATCGCGTTGCGCGACGCGGGCGATCCAGTGGAGATCGCCGCGCGCTACAACGAGCAGGGTGCCGACGAGCTGACCTTCCTCGACATCACCGCCACCTCGGACGACCGCGACCTCATCCTGCACATGATCGAAGCCGTGGCCTCGCAGGTGTTCATCCCGCTCACGGTGGGCGGCGGCGTGCGCACGGTGGCCGATGTCCGCCGCCTGCTCAACGCCGGGGCCGACAAGGTGAGTTTCAACTCCGCCGCCGTCGCCAACCCCGGTGTCATCCGCGAGGCCAGCGACAGGTACGGCGCGCAGTGCATCGTCGTGGCCATCGACGCCAAGGCACGGGCAGACCGGCTCGGCTGGGACGTCCACACCCACGGCGGCCGCCGCAACACCGGGCTGGACGCGGTGGACTGGGCGCGCCGCATGGCCGATCAGGGCGCGGGCGAGATCCTGCTCACCAGCATGGACCGCGATGGCACCAAGATCGGCTTCGACCTTGAACTCACCCGCGCGGTGGCCGATGCGGTGCCGGTGCCCGTGGTCGCCTCGGGCGGGGTCGGCGCGCTGGAGCACCTGGCCGAAGGCATCACGGTCGGCGGGGCCGACGCGGTGTTGGCCGCGAGCATCTTCCACTACGGCACCTACACGGTGGGCGAAGCCAAGGCGCTGATGGCCTCGCGCGGCATCCCGGTGCGGCTGTGAGCACCCCCCGTTCGGGCTGAGCTTGTCGAAGCCCTCGTCCCGAGCGCCTGGCGCACGCCCCGGCGAAGTGCGGCTGATCGGCGGCCGCTTCAAGCGCAGCAAGCTGCCGGTGCCCGACGCGCCCGGCCTGCGCCCCACGCCCGACCGTGTGCGGGAGACGCTGTTCAACTGGCTCGGGCAAGACCTCTCGGGCTGGCGCGTGCTCGACGCCTTTGCCGGCAGCGGGGCGCTGGGTTTCGAGGCGGCGTCTCGCGGGGCGGTGGCTGTCACGTTGCTGGAGAACGACGCGCGGCTGGTCAGCGGCCTGCAGGCGGTTCGGCAGCGGCTGGGCGCCGAGGCCGTGACGGTGTTGCGGGCCGACGCGCGGGCCTGGCTGGCGCGGGCGCCACAGGGTGGCTTCGAGCTGGTGCTGCTGGATCCGCCGTTCGACGCCGGCCTGGCCGCGCCGGCTTTGGCCGCGGCCGCGCCGCTGCTGGCCGAGCGCGGCTTCGTCTACCTGGAGACCGCGGCCACGGAGACGGCCCTGTCGCTGCCCGCGAGCCTGGAGCCGGTGCGCGAACTCAAGGCCGGCGCCGTGCTCGCCCGGCTGTTCCGCCGAGTGGGCTGACGCCTACACTGCGGCCGTCTTCACACCGCCTTGCCCGCCAGGAGGACCGCGTGACCGATTCCGCACACCACAAGGCCCCGCTCACCGCCGTCTACCCCGGCACCTTCGACCCCATGACACTGGGCCACGAAGACCTGATGCGCCGCGCCTCGTGCCTGTTTGACCGGCTCGTGCTGGCGGTGGCCGCCGGCCACCACAAGCGCACGATGTTCCCCATCGCCGAGCGGCTGGAGATGGCGCGCGAGATCGCCAGGCCCTACCCGAACATCGAGGTGATGGCCTTCAGCGGCCTCTTGAGCCATTTCGTGGCCGAGGTCGGCGGCAAGGTCGTGGTGCGGGGCCTGCGCGCCGTGAGTGACTTCGAATACGAGTTCCAGATGGCTGGCATGAACCGGCAGTTGATGCCGGAGGTCGAGACCGTGTTCATGACGCCGGGCGACCACTACCAGTTCGTCAGCGGCACCTTTGTCCGCGAGATCGCCAGTCTCGGCGGTGATGTCTCCAAGTTCGTGGCACCCTTGGTTCTGGCGCGCTTGTCTGAGCGTGTCCGTGTCAGCCCAACCGAAAGCTGAAGCCCGCCATGGCACTCTGGATCACCGAGGAATGCATCAACTGCGACGTCTGCGAGCCCGAGTGCCCCAACGAGGCCATCTCGCTGGGCGAGGTGATCTACGAGATCGACCCGCACAAGTGCACCGAGTGCGTGGGCCACTTCGACGAGCCGCAGTGCGTGCAGGTCTGCCCGGTGGCCTGCATCCCGGTCAATCCGGCTTTTGTCGAGTCGAAGGACCTGTTGAGGGCAAAGTACCTGCGGCTTCATCCTGGTTCCGCGGATGCTTCTTCCGCAGCGGCGGTTTCTTCGACGGGCTGAGTTCTGTCTTGGGGTGGGGGATGCCGGCGGCCCGCGCCGTCGGTTGCGCGTCGCGCTGACGCCGCTCGGCGGTCAGCTGCCGGGCCAGCGCCTGCTCGCGCGCCGCGATGCGTGCGGCCTCCGCCGCCGCGGTGCTTGGCCGCTCGGGCGCGGCTTCCACGGCGCGCCCGCCGCGACAAGGCTCGCCCTGGTAGACCACGCGGCCGGCGTCGTCGCAGCGCCAGACCGATTGCGCGTGGGCCAAGTTGCTGCTGCACAGCAGACAAACGACGAAGATGCGGGGCGCGTTCATGGCCGGGGCTCGCCTTCAGGCGGATCCCTGCGCGGCGGCTTCGGCCGCGGCGGCTGGGCATGCACGATCTGCAGCGCCCGGTCCATCAGGCCGGCGAGCATCGCATCCACGGCCTTCAGCGACTGCTCCGAGGCCTTGGCGATGGCCTCGCGGTGCTCGGCCGACGGCTTCTTGAGAACGTAGTTCGGCACCTCGGCCTTCACCCCCGGGTGGCCGATGCCCAGGCGCAGGCGCCAGAAGTCCTGCGTGCCGAGCTGGCCGTGGATGTCCTTCAGCCCGTTGTGGCCGGCCGCGCTGCCGCCGAGCTTGAGTTTGGCTTGGCCGGGCAGCAGGTCAAGCTCGTCGTGCACCACCAGGATCTGCCCCGGCGCGACCTTGAAGAAGCGGGCCAGGCCCGCCACCGAGATGCCGGAGCGGTTCATGTAGGTCATCGGCTCCAGCAACCAAACCGGGCCCTCGACGCCGGGCCGGGCCACCCGCGCCACCAGACCCTGGTAGGCGCGCTCGGGCACGAGGCGGGCCCCCCACTGCGCCGCCAGCGCGTCCACCCACCAGAAGCCGGCGTTGTGGCGTGTGGCCTCGTACTCGCTGCCGGGGTTGCCCAGGCCGACGAAGAGTCGAATCATGCGAAGGATTATTGGGGCCGGCCGGGCACGAAAAAGCCCCACCGCGGTGGGGCTTGGCGAGTGACACCCGGCCGGCGACCGGTGTGAGCGCCCGCGCTACTTCTTGTTCTGCTTCTCGTCCTTCTTCTTGGGCGCCGCTTTGCCCTTCTCGGCGGCCACCACCGGGGTCGGTGCGACTTCCTCTTCGACCTTGGGCACGGTGACGCTGACGATCACCGGGTTGAGCGTGCCGCGACGCACGGCCTTGATGCCCTCGGGCAGCTTCAGGTCGCTGGCGTGCAGGCTCTGGTTCTTCGCCAGGCCCGAGAGGTCGATGGTCACGAACTCCGGCAGCTTGGCGGCCAGGCACTCGATCTCGAGTTCCACCGCCACGTGGTTGACCAGGCACTTGTCGGTCTTCACCGCGGGCGAGTTTTCTTCGCCGCTGAAGTGCAGCGGGACCTTCTTGCGCAGGCGCGTGGTCTCGTCGACGCGCTGGAAGTCCACGTGCAGCACCTGGGGCTTGTAGGCGTGCATCTGGAAGTCGCGCAGCAGCACTTTCTGGATGGCCCCGCCCAGCTCCATCTCGAGGATGGACGAGTGGAAGGCTTCTTTCTTGAGGGCGAAGAACAGCGCGTTGTGATCGAGCTCGATCGTCTGCGGCGTGCCGGCACCGTAGACGATGCCCGGCACCTTGGCGGCGTGCCGCAGGCGGCGGCTCGCTCCGGTCCCCTGCTGCGTACGCTCGTAGGCGGTGAATTTCATGATGACTCCAAGAGTGGATGGGCGGCCCGCGACCAGACCGCCCGGAGAACCCGCCGCGCCGGATTGCGCCGCGGGACGCTGCACGGATCAGAAGTTGTTGTTCTGCTCCGCGAACAGGGAGGTGACCGACTCGCCGTCCGAGATGCGGCGGATGCTCTCGGCAAACAGGAAGGCCACGCTGAGCTGGCGGATCTTGGGACAGGCCTTGGCCGCGTCGGACAGCGGGATGGTGTTGGTGATGACGACTTCGTCGAGCGCGCTTTTGGAGATGCGCTCCACGGCCGGGCCGCTGAACACCGGGTGCGTACAGTAGGCGAACACGCTCTTGGCGCCGCGCTCCTTGAGCACCTCGGCCGCCTTCACGAGCGTGCCGGCGGTATCGATCATGTCGTCCATGATCACGCAGTTGCGGCCCTCGATCTCACCGATGACGTGCATCACCTCCGACACGTTGGCGGCCGGGCGGCGCTTGTCGATGATGGCGAGATCACACCCCAGCTGCTTGGCCAGCGCGCGCGCACGCACCACGCCGCCGACATCGGGCGACACCACCACCAGGTTGGGATAGCGTTTGCTCTTCAGGTCGGACAGCAGCACCGGGCTGGCGTAGATGTTGTCGACCGGGATGTCGAAGAAGCCCTGGATCTGGTCGGCGTGCAGGTCCATCGTGAGCACGCGCTCCACGCCCACCGTCTCGAGCATGTTGGCCACCACCTTGGCGCTGATGGGCACACGCATGCTGCGCGGCCGGCGGTCCTGCCGGGCGTAACCGAAGTAAGGAATCACGGCCGTGATGCGGCGCGCACTGGCGCGCTTGAGCGCATCGACCATGAACGCCAGCTCCATGAGGTGGTCGTTCGTGGGGGCGCAGGTGGGCTGGATCACGAAGACGTCCCGGGCGCGGACGTTCTGGCGGATCTCGACGGTGACCTCGCCGTCGGAGAAGCGGCCGACGTCGGCGCTGCCCAGGTCGACGCCCAGTGCACTGGCGATCTCGGCCGCCAGCACCGGATTGGCGCGGCCGGTGAAGAGGACGGTGTTGAACAGCAAGGTCGGGCTCGCGGAGGTGGGCTGGGCGGCGGGCGGCACCTCGTCAGGCACCGCGGGCAGATGTTTGGCAGGGGAGGAAGGACTCGAACCCTCGCATGTCGGAATCAAAATCCGATGCCTTAACCAACTTGGCGACTCCCCTACACAGGACCCCGGCTCGCGCCGCTGCCCAAGAAACCCGCTTCAGTCTGCCAGCCACGCCGCCAGCGGCAGGGCCTGCAGACTGCGGCAGTGCCGTCCCACCCAGCCCGCAGGCAGATCGCCCTGCGGGAACGTCGCCATCGGGGGGGCGCCATTGCCGACTGTTGCGTCTTCCGCCACGTGCGCAAACACCGCGCTGCCCGAGCCACTCATGCGACCGTTGCCGTAGCGCCGGACGAGCCAGGCCACCGCATCGGCCACGGCCGGGCAGCGGTCTTCGGCGGGGGGCTGCAGGTCGTTGCGGCCAAAGCCGCCATCGACTGCACCCCACTCCGCCGGCCAGTCCACTGCACCTGCACCGCGAGCCTCTCGCCTCGGGGCAGCGGCCGCTTGCGCAGCGCCGTCGAAAGAGCCCATGATTATAACAGGCTCCGTGTCGCGCTTGAGGGCCGGGTGGCCGAAGATGGCGGGCGTGGGCAGCGACTGCGGCGGTTTCACCACGGCCAGCGGCAGCGCCGGCACGCGCATTGGCGTCAGGATTTCGCCGATGCCCTCCACGAAGGCCGGGCCGTTGCCAAGAAAGAACGGGACATCGGCGCCCAGCGCCAAGCCGAGCTCCGACAGTCGCTTCCGGGGCCAATCCAGGCCCCACAGGCGGTTGAGTGCGATCAGCGTCGTCGCCGCGTTCGAGCTGCCGCCGCCCAGACCGGCGCCCCAGGGCAGCTGCTTGTCGACCAGGATCCGCGCGCCGAAGGGCGTGCCGCTGGCCTGCTGCAGCGCGCGGGCGGCGCGCAGGCACAGGTCGTCGGGCGGCAGGGCCGGGCCGAGGTCGATGCGCTCCAGCCGGCCGCCTTCCAGCCGCTCGAGGCCCAGCCGGTCAGCCCAGTCGATGGGCACGAAGACCGACTGCAGCCGGTGGTAGCCGTCGTCACGCCGGCCGATCACGTGCAGGAACAGGTTGATCTTGGCCGGCGCGGGCAGGTCGTAGAGGGCGACAAGACTCATGGTGCAACGGGATTGTCCAGGCGCACCCGCAGCGTGACGGCCGGCTGCTCCGCGCGGCGGGCGATGAGCTGGCCCTCGCCCCTTGCCGAGGTGTCGACACGCCAGCCGAGTTGCTCGAATCCATCGTCCAGCGTCCTGTGGACCGCACCGCGCCAGGGCTGGGCGGTCAGCCAGTCGGGGAGGGCGGCCAGCGGCAGCGACTCGCCCAGCGCCTGCCGCGACAGCTCATCCAGGCTCGCGTAGCGGCGCTCACCCTTGCCGGTGACCAGCAGCGCCAGCCCCGGGCCCCAGCGCGCCGAGACGAGCAAGGTGCCCAGCGGCGACAGCAGCCGCAACTCGCCCTCGCGGCCGTCGCCGCGCAGTTCGAAGGCCGCAGCCAGGCTTTGCGCCGGACGACCAGGCCCGGCCTCGATGCGCAGCGCCAGCCGGCCGCTGGACCAGCCCTGCGCCGCGTCGGGCACGCTCGCGCAGCCTGACAGCGCACCGAGCCCGGCCCCGGCGACCAGCGCCAGCCAGGTGCGGCGCGCTCTCAGAGATCCACCCGCAGCCGCGCCAGGGTGTCGCGCAACACCTCGTTGGTGGCGTCGCGGCCCTTGCTCTCGCGCCAGACGCGGCGCGCCTCGTCGCGTTGACCCAGCATCCACAGCACCTCGCCGAGGTGGGCGCCGATCTCGGTATCGGGCCGCGAGGCGTAGGCTTGCCGCAGCAACCGAAGGGCCTCGTCCTTGTTGCCGAGCCGGAACTCCACCCAGCCCAGGCTGTCGGTGATGAAGGGGTCGCCGGGTGCCAGCTGCAGCGCGCGCACGATGAGCTCGCGCGCCTCGGGCAGGCGCTGGCCACGGTCGGCCAGCGAATAGCCCAGGGCGTTGTGAGCGTGCGCGTCGTCGGGCTTGAGCGCGATCACGCGGCGCAGCAGCTGTTCCATCTCGGCCATCCGGTCCAGCCGCTCGGACATCATGGCCTTCTCGTACAGCAGCCCGGTGTCGTCGGCGAAACGCTGCACGGCCTGCCCCAGCACCTCGTGCGCCTCCTTCCAGCGTTTGACCTCGCGCAGCACGCCGGCCTCGGCCTGCAGCTTGGCACGGGCTTCGTCCGCGTCGCGCTCGGGCAGCGCCCGGATCAGCGCCCGGGCCTCGGGCACACGGCCGTCGCGCGCCATCATGGTCGCCCGACGCGTCTGCACGTCGAGCGCGCGATCGGGACCGGCAATGCGCGCCAGCCAGGCTTCGGCAGCCTTGAAGTCGCCGCGCATCTCGGCGGCCTGGGCCAGCATCAGCCACGCCTGCTCGAGTCGGTCATCGGGTTCGCTGGCGTCGCCTGCTGCGCTCTGGCCGCCCGCGAGGGTCACGAGTTCGACGAAGCGCCTGAGCGCCGCCTCGCCCTCGGCCGGTCGCTTGAGTTCCAGGTGCAGCGCACCCAGTGTGAGGAAGGGGCCCGGCTCCAGCGGCTGCGCCTGCGTGGCGAGCTCGATCTGCACGATGGCGTCGGCGTAGCGCTGCCCTGAGGTCAACATCCGGGCGTAGGCCAGCCGCACCGCGGGTTCGGCCCCTGGGGCTGCCAGGTGCGCCTGCACCAGGGCCTCGGCCTCGGGGCGCTCTCGCATCAGCTCCAGGGCCAGCAGCGCCGGACCGGGCGCGGCCGGCTCCACCGATTGGGCCTCGCGCAACAGCGTCAGAGCCCGGGTGGCGTCGTGCGCCTCAAGCCAGGCGCGGCCCTGGGCCACCCGCGCGGCCACGGCCGTCTCGGGGCGGTCGCGGTAGGGCTTGAGCACGTCGTCGAGCAGCCGTGCGATCAGCGGCGCGTCGTTGGCCCGTTGAAGCAAGCGTGGCAGCGCCGCGATCAGGCCGCCGCGCTCGGTGGTGGGGGTCTGTTCCAGCAGGGAGCGCAGCGGCTCCCTCACCTCGGCGGCGCGGCCGACGCCCAAGAGCAGCTGCACCTGCAGGCGCAGCGGCTCGAGGTTCTCCGGCCGCGCGAGGCGCCAGGCGCGCGCGGCAGCCAGGGCTTGGTCGCCGCTGCGCGCCTGGATCGCGATGTCGATGCTGCGCCGGAACAGGCCGTCGTCGCGCGTGCGGCGTGCGGCGTCCAGCAGCCAGGAGTAGGCGGTGCCGAGATCGCCCTGCGTCAGCGCGATCTCGCCGACCAGCAGTTGGTAGAACAGGCGGTCGTCCAGGATGGAGTTCCGCGGTGTGGCCTCGGGCGCTGCAGCAGTCGGCGGTGCTGCCGGCGTAGGCGGCTGCTGGGCCAGGGCAACGGCGGCCGAGCCGACCAGGACGACGGCAGCCCAGATCGAACGGATCGACAGGCGCATCGGCGAACAGACGGCGGGCGCGGCCAGGCCGGGCAGTGGGGAGCGACGGTTCATCCTCACATAATGCCTGCATGCCGGAGCTGCCGGAGGTCGAAGTCACACGCAGGGGCATTGCCGGCCCGCTGGCCGGCGCCCGGGTTCTGGCGCTGCGCCTGGGCAAGCCCCTGCGCTGGCCGCTGGGGCGCGATCCCGCCGCGTTGGCCGGTACCACCGTGGGCGACATCACGCGGCGCGGCAAGTACCTGTGGCTGCCGCTGCTGCGAGCCGGTGTCCCCGAAGGCGGGTTGCTGCTGCACCTGGGCATGTCCGGATCGCTGGCGCTGAAGTCCGCGGTGGCCCAGTCGGGCAAGCACGACCACTTCGACCTCGTCACCGACCAGGGCACGCTGCGCCTGAACGACCCGCGGCGCTTTGGTGCCGTGGTCTGGTCGGCCTCGCTGCACGAGCCGCCGGCCGCCAGCTTGCTGGCGCGAGTAGGCCCCGAGCCCTTCGACCCCGAGCTCACGCCGCCACGTTTTCATGCCGCGCTCAGGGCCCGGCGAGCGCCGATCAAGTCCGTTCTGCTGGCCGGCGACGCGGTGGTCGGTGCCGGCAACATCTACGCCTGCGAGGCCTTGTTCCAGGCCGGCATCCACCCGGCGCTGCGGGCCGACCGCATCAGCGCGCCCCGCGCCGAGCGGCTGCTGGCCGCCGTGCGCCAGACGCTCGGCCGTGCGCTGCTGCTGGGCGGCTCCACGCTGCGCGACTTCACCGACGTCCACGGCGCCAGCGGCGCCTACCAGGCCGTGGCTGCGGTCTACGGCCGCGAAGGCCAGCCCTGTCCGCGTTGCGGCGGCGCCATCAAGCGGCGCGTGATGGCCCAGCGCTCGACCTACTTCTGCGCCTTCTGCCAGAAGCGCTGAAGACCGTGCCGCACGCCGGTGCCGCCGGCTGTCAGCAGCCGTCACGGTGTGTCGCCATCTGACTCCGGAGAGATCCGCTGGAACCCCCTGCGCTAGGAGTGTGGGCGGCAGAAATCCAGCCCCGCGTTGGGCCGACTTCGGGGCCCAGGCCAGGCGCCGCGCGCAGCCCGGGCTGTGCGCCCGGGCCAGCGTGGCAACGCCGCATGGGCCCCGAAATCGGCCCAACCCGAAGGGCCGGGGCGGCCAAAGCCGCTGGCGGGTGTTGCGCCGCTGGCGCGGGCGTCAAGCCCGCGCTGCGCGACGCGCCTACGCCAGTGGCTTTGGTCGCCCCGGCGCGGGGCTGGATTTTTGCCGCCCACGCTCCTAGGATGACCGTCCACTTGTCCCGGAAGGTGACGCCCCGACGGACCCCAGCCCCTTCGTCTCCCCATCGACCGATGCAGAGCTGCATTGCTGAGAGCCTCGATGCCCTGGCCGCCTGGCGCGGCGAGCTCGATCCCGCTGTCGCCCGGCTGGGCCGCGCACTGGCCGAGCAGGACCTGCTCGGCGCCACCGATCGGGCCTTGCTGGCGGCCCTGCGCGAGCGCCTCGGTTCCGAGACGCGGGTGCTGGCGTTCGTTGCCGAGTTCTCGCGTGGCAAGAGCGAGCTGATCAACGCGATCTTCTTTGCCGACACCGGCCAGCGCGTGCTGCCGGCCACGCCGGGACGCACCACCATGTGCCCGGTGGAGCTGCGCCACGATGCAGGCGCGCCGCCGATCTGGGCTTCTGGAGCAGGGAACGCGCCGACGACGACAACCCGCCTGTCGACGAGCGCCGCTTCGTGGAGGTGCCGACCTGGCGCCACGCTGGCATCAGCTTTCTGCATCCGCTGCTCAGGCGCGGGCTGGAGGTCATCGACACGCCAGGCCTCAAGCTCGCACTGGAGCCGTCGGTGCCCAGTGTGGCGCGGGACGGCGGCGCGCAGCAGCAAGAGGCGGCGTGAAGCGCGACCCTGACTTCGCACGTCGGGTCATCGCCTGGCAGCGTCACCACGGCCGTCATGGCCTGCCCTGGCAGGGCACGCGAGACCCTTATCGCGTGTGGCTGTCGGAGGTGATGCTGCAGCAGACGCAGGTGAGCACCGTGATCGCCTATTACGCGCGCTTTCTGCAGCGCTTTCCCGACGTGCAGGCGCTGGCGGCCGCGCCGCTCGACGACGTGCTGGCGTTGTGGAGCGGCCTGGGCTACTACAGCCGCGCGCGCAACCTGCACCGCTGTGCACAGGCGGTGGTCGTCCATCATGGCGGCGCGTTTCCGCGCAGGGCCGAGTGTTTGGCCGCATTACCGGGTATCGGTCGCAGCACCGCGGCGGCCATCGCGGCCTTCTGCTTCGGTGAACGCGTCGCCATCCTCGATGGCAATGTCAAGCGGGTGCTGGCGCGCTTTCTCGGCTTTGGAGGCGACCTGGCGCGTGCACCGGCCGTGCAGGCTTTGTGGGACGAGGCGACTGCTCTGCTGCCGGCGCAGGGCGTGGAGGTCTACACGCAGGGCCTGATGGACCTGGGCGCGACGCTGTGCACGCAGCGCAGGCCGGTCTGCCTGCACTGCCCGGTCGCCGAGGGCTGCGTCGCACGTCGCGAAGGCTCGCCTGAGCGTTACCCCTTGAAGACGCGCCGCGGCACTCGTGGCCGCCGCACCAACGCACTGCTGTGCCTGCACCAGGGCCGACGTTGCTGGCTGGTGCAACGACCGGCTACAGGTGTCTGGGCGGGGCTGTGGAGCCTGCCCGAGTTCGACAGCGCCGATGCACTGCAAGCCCTGGTGGACGGCTGGTGCGGACAGGGCCAGTGGCTTGCACCCGTGCAACATGCGCTGACGCACTTCGAGTGGACGCTGCAGCCGCTGGCCTGGACGCTGCCCGCGCGCGCCGCCCTGCCCAGAGGGCTGGCGGAGGGACGCTGGTTCGAGCCCGCGGAGGCGCTGGCGCTGGGGCTGCCGGCGCCGATCCGAAGACTGCTCGAGGGCAGCGTTTCAGGGGATGGCTGAGCCCGGCCCGTCGCGGCCCTTGGCCGCTCCGGGCCGAGTTCTGACGCCAGCGCCGGCCGCGGCTTCAGCCGAACACGACCTTCTTGTCGCGCAAGAAGCCATCGACCAGGCTCAGCCGGATCACCGGGTCTTCGAGCTCCATCAGCTTCTGCTTCGCCGACATCGGCATCGGCAGCAGCTCGCCCCAGCGATTGGCCACCCAACCTGCGTCGTCCAGCCGATAGGGCTGCGCGAATGGCTCGGCGCCGCGCTGGCCCAGCGTGCGGATGGCCTCGGCCAGGGCCTGCACCGTCTGGAGCATCGCCGGTCCCGGCAGGTGCGGGGCGTCGTCGGCCACCCGCTCGAGCGCGGGCGCCACCCACAGCCCGCTGTCGCGTTGCACCGGTGGCGCCGCCAGGCGAAAGCGCGACAGGCCGGTGCAGCGCACCCGCAGAATGCCGGCCTGCTCAGCGTCGACCTCGTCCAGCCGCGCCAGCACGCCGATGCTCTCGAGCTGCACTGCCGCTGACCGGTCGCCGGCTTCGAAACCCTGCTTGATGCAAACCACGCCGAACGGCGCCCGCGTGCGCAGGCACTCGGTGACGAGGTCGAGATAGCGCGCCTCGAAGACCTTCAGGCCCAGCAGCGCCCCCGGGAACAGCACCGCGCGCAACGGAAACAGCGGCAACGGCGACGGCAGGCCCGTGTCGGTGGTCGGAGGCCGGACCTCAGCCACGCCCGTCGAGCTCGCGATGGCGCACCAGCGTTGAGGTGCGGCCGCAGAAGTGGCGGGCCAGCGTCTCCACGGCATAGACGCTGCGGTGCTGCCCGCCCGTGCAGCCGATGGCCACCGTGAGGTAGCTGCGCTGATCGTCCTCGAAGCTGGGCAGCCAGTTTGCAATGAACTGTTGGATCTGCGCCACCATCGCGCCCACCTCGCGATGCTGTGCCAGCCATTGGGCCACCGGGGCGTCGCGGCCCGACATCGGGCGTAGCTCGCGCACGTAGTGCGGGTTGGGCAACACGCGCACGTCGAACACGAAGTCCGCGTCCAGCGGCACGCCGTGCTTGAAGGCGAAGCTCTCGAACACCAGCGTCAACGCCGACTCGCCCGCGCCGACGAGCTGGCGGACCCATTTGCGCAGCAGCGCCGGGCGCAGCTGGCTGGTGTCGATGACGGTGCAGATGTCGCGCAGGTCGGTCAGCAGCTGGCGCTCGAGTTCGATGGCCTCGATCAGCGCGCGGGCGTTGTCGGCCTCGTGCGGCGCCGTCAGCGGGTGCGGGCGGCGGCTCTCCGAATAGCGGCGCACCAGCGCCTCGGTGCTGGCGTCCAGGAAGATCGGCCGCACGCGAATGCCTTCCTCGCGCAGCCGGTCGATCAGCGGCACCAGCGCCGGCAGGCTGCTGGTGGTGCGCACGTCGACCGACACTGCCACGCTGCGCGTGGAGTGCTCGCGCTCGAGGTGGACGAAGTCGCGCAGGAGCTCCGGCGGCAGGTTGTCGACACAGAAGTAGCCCGCGTCTTCGAGCGCATGCAGGGCCACGCTCTTGCCCGAGCCTGAGATGCCGGTGATCAGCAGCAGCTCGTCGCGCTGCGCCAGGTCGTCGGCGGGCCCGAAGCTGGAGTCTTCGCTCATCGCTCGGGCGCGCGGGGGCTGCACGGGGCGCGCAGCAGGGTCTGGGCATGGGCCATGGCCGAGAGTGTCTCGCCGCCGAGCATGCGGGCGATCTCGGCCACGCGCGATTCCCCGTCGACGGCGTGGATGTCCGACAGCGTGGCGTCGCCCTGCCGCCGCTTGGCAACGACGAAGTGGTGGTCGGCACAGGCCGCCACCTGGGCCAGGTGCGTCACGGCCAGCACCTGGGTGCGCGTGCCGAGCTGCCTCATCAGGCGCCCCACGGCATCGCCCACGGTGCCGCCGACGCCGCTGTCGATTTCGTCGAAGATCAAGGTGGGCAGGGCGGCGCCGTCACCCTGCGCGGTAGTCGCCGCAATCGCCAGGGCCAGCCGCGAGAGCTCGCCCCCCGAGGCCACCTTGGCCAGCGCTCGCGGCGTGCTCCCGGCGTGGCCCGCCACACGGAACTCGATCGCATCCAGGCCTTGCGACTGCGGCTCAGGGGCCAGTTCCACCGCCACCTCGAAGCGGCCACCGGCCATGCCGAGCGGCTGCATGGCTTGCGTGACGGTCTGCGACAGGGCCGGTGCGGCCCGGCGCCGCAAGCGCCCAATGCGCCCGGCCTCCGACCGCCAGGCTTGCTCGGCCGTGGCGGCGGCTCGATCGAGCGCCTCCAGATCGGCGGCGGCGTCCAGCGCCGCCAGCTCGGCCTGCCAGCCCGCCAGCAGCGCCGGCAGTTCGGCCGGCTGGCGGCGGTAGCGGCGCGCCAGCGACACCCATGCCCCCAGCCGCTCGTCGAGCTCGGCCAGGCGCTGCGGGTCGGGCTCCTTGCGGCCCAGGTAACCGGCCAGCGTGCGCGCGGCGTCTTCCAGCTGGGCCTGCGCGCTGCGCAGCACCTCGAGCACCGGCGCCAGCTCGGCATCGAAGCGCACCACCTCATCGAGCGCGTCGATGGCACGGGCCGTCTGCGCATCGGCACTGTCGTCGGCCTCGGAAACCGCATCCAGCGCCGCGCGTGCGCCATCGAGCAGCGCCTGCCCGTGCGCCAGGCGCTGGTGCTCGGCGTTCAGCAACGCCCACTCGCCCTCGGACGGTGCCAGCTTGCCCAGCTCGCCGATCTGCCAGGCCAGCCTCTCGCGCTCGCGCTCCTGCGTGCCCTGGGCCTGGCGGGCGTCGGCCAGCGCCTGTGCGGCCTGCCGCCAGGCCTGCCAGCGCAGGAGCAGCTCGCGCGTGTCGGCGCCGGCCTGCTCGTCCAGCAGCGCGCGCACCGCGGCTGGCCGCGTGAGGCTCTGCCAGGCGTGCTGGCCGTGGATGTCCACCAGCGACTCGGCCACCTCGCGCAGCTGCGCCAGCGTGGCGGCGCTGCCGTTGATCCAGGCGCGGCTGCGGCCCTGGGCGTCGATGCTGCGCTTGAGCAGCAGCGTGTCGTCGCCTTCGTCCGCGTTCCGGAAGCCGGCCTCCTCGAGCCAGCCGCGCAGCGCGGGCGGCGTATCGAACTCGGCGCACACCTCGGCGCGGGCGGCCCCCTCGCGCACCAGCGTGGCGTCGGCGCGGTTGCCCAGGGCCAGTTGCAGCGCGTCGATCAGGATGGACTTGCCTGCGCCCGTCTCGCCCGTGAGCACGGTGAAGCCTTGTGCGAGGTCGACCTCAAGCGCGGCGACGATCGCCACATCGCGCAGCGACAGCCGGCGCAGCATGGCTAGACGACGCCTTCGTACCAGCGCAGCTTCTTGCGCAGCGTGGCGTAGTAGCTCCAGCCGCGTGGGTGCAGGAAACGCACCTGGTGCGCCGAGCGCCGCACGCGCACCTGATCGCCGGGGATCAGGCTGGCGATGTGGTGCATGTCGAAGTTGGCCGAGAGATCGCGCCCGGCGACGATGCCGATGCGCACCTCGCCCGCATCGGGCAGCACGATCGGGCGGTTGGACAGCGTGTGCGACGCGATCGGCACCACCACCCAGCCGCCGATGGCCGGGTGCAGGATGGGCCCGCCGGCACTCAGGGCGTAGGCTGTGCTGCCGGTGGGCGTGGCCACGATCAGGCCGTCGGCACGCAGGTTGGCGACGAAGTCGTCGTCGACGTCGACGCGCAGCTCCACCATGCTGGCCGTGGCGCCGCGGCTGACCACCACGTCGTTGAGCGACAGGCCCTCGAAGGTCTTCAGCCCGTCGCGCCAGACATCGCCCTCCAGCATCGAGCGGCTCTCCTGCTCGTAGTGGCCCTGCACGATGGGCGCCAGCGCCTCGCGGTACTGGCCGATGGCGACGTCGGTGATGAATCCCAGCCGGCCCTGGTTGATGCCCACCAGCGGCACGCCGTGGGGTGCGAGCTCGCGCGCGATGCCGAGCATGGTGCCGTCCCCACCCACCACGATGGCGAGATCGCAGCGCTGGCCCATCTCGGCATGCGTGAGGCCGTCGAAATCGTGCACGCCGGTGGCCTCGGCCGTTTCGCGGTCGAAGCTCACCTCCAGCCCGCATCCCACCAGAAAGTGCGCGATCTCCTCCAGCACCGGCCGGATCCCCCGGGCCTGGTACTTGCCCACGATCACCGCATGACGAAAGGCGCTGGCCATGCGATCGATTACATCACAGCCCCCCTCGTGAGCCGGGGTGGACGCGGGGGTCGGCAAGGCCCTCGGGCAGGGGCTTCCTACAATCGGGCCCATGCTGGACGACCGCGCGCGCACGCTTCTGAAACTGCTGGTCGAGCGCTACATCGCCGACGGCACGCCGGTGGGCTCGCGCACGCTGTCGCGCACCTCCGGGCTCGATCTCTCGCCGGCCACCATCCGCAACGTCATGGCCGACCTGGAAGACCTGGGCCTCATCGCCAGCCCGCACACCAGCGCCGGGCGCGTGCCCACGGCGCGCGGTTACCGCCTCTTCGTCGACACCATGCTGACGGCGCAGCCGCTGACGCTGGCCGACCTGTCGCAGTTGCCCCCCGAGGCCGCCGCCGAGCTTGCCGCCGTGCGCGAGCAGCTGCACCCCGATCAGCCGCAACGCGTGATCGCGCAGGCGGCGTCACTGCTGTCGCAGCTGTCCAGCTTTGTCGGCGTGGTGATGGCGCCGCGCAAGGAAAGCGTGTTCCGCCACATCGAGTTTCTGCGCTTGGGCGAACGCCGCGTGCTGGTCATCCTGGTGTCGCCAGACGGCGACGTGCAGAACCGCGTGCTGTTCACCGCACGCGACTACGCCCAGGCCGAGCTGGTGGAGGCCACCAATGTCCTGAACGCGCACTATGCCGGCCTGGCCATCGAGGAGATGCGTGCGCGGCTGAAGACCGAGGTCGACGCGCTGCGCGCCGAGATCGCCCTGCTGATGCAGGCGGCGGTGCAGGCCGGCAGCGAGGCCATGGCCGAGACCAGCGACCAGGTCGTGGTCAGCGGCGAGCGCAACCTGCTGGGCGTGCAGGACATCGGCTCCGATCTCGGCAGCCTGCGCCGGCTGTTCGACGTCTTCGAGAAGAAGACCGAGCTCATGCGGCTGCTCGACGTGAGCAGCCGCGCCGAGGGGGTGCGCATCTTCATCGGCGGCGAGAGCCAGGTGGTGCCCTTCGAGGAGCTGAGCGTGGTGACGGCGCCCTACGAGGTCGACGGCCGCATCGTCGGCACCCTCGGCGTCATCGGCCCCACGCGCATGGCCTACGGCCGCATGATCCGGCTCGTCGACATCACGGCGCGGCTGGTGGGGCACACGCTGTCGAACAAGGCTTGAGCGGCGCCCCTCCTAGAATGGCCCGAGGCGGGCCGTTAGCTCAGTTGGTCAGAGCAGAGGACTCATAAAGACCTGCTGCCACCTATGGCGCAGCGCTGCTGGCGAGCCCGTTGTCCTAGCGTGGTCCGCATCGTCGGGCGGGGCACAATCAACTGCTACGGGCCGCTAGCTCATGATTTGTTAGTGCAGCAGGGCCATAACAATCTGTCGCTGCACTTTGTGACTGTGTGGTGGTGTGGTGCTGCCATACGAGTGGCTGTATGCGTCGTGCCAGCGTGCCGGGCCAGCGGGCAGAATCGAAGCGTTGTGCAGTGGGCCGTTAGCTCAGCTGGTTAGAGCAGACGACTCATAATCGTTTGGTCGCAGGTTCAAGTCCTGCACGGCCTACCACTCGCATGCGCTGCGTTCGTATACAACTCTGCGGCTCGATCTTGAGCTGGAGCGCCGGCACCGCGTGTGCATCACCCATCGTCGTTCGGACTGTTTTGCGCGGGTCGGCATGGGCCGGCCGGTGGATGCGTAACCCGCGTCCGACCCGCCCGTCAGTGGCCGTGGCGCAGGCAGGACGGCGAACGAAAACTCAGCTCCGATGCTGCCTGGCTGCGCCACTGCGAGCAGGGCCTGCGCTACAAGCTGCCAACCGAGTTCCGCGCGTATCTCGAGGGTCGTACACAGGCGCACGGCGCCGCCGCTTAACCGACGCGGGGCGCACTTGCACGCGCCCCGCGTCGGTCTCAGAAACCTAGTTTCTCAGTGCGTCGCGCAGGCGCCGAAGGCGGTCCAGGTACGCCGCCGCGTTGCTTCGAGACTCCCACGGAGCGCAGCCGTCGTTGAAGAGGTAGCCCGCACTCGCCCCAGGTGCCTTGAACTGCTCGCACTGCTCTGGTGTAAGTTGGACGTGCAGGTGTTGAAAGTCCTCGTACTTCGCCCAATCATTGCTTACTTGCCCGACTGGCTTGTAGCCACGATTCACGATGATGCGCGCGCCACCCGCCACCGACTGACAGCCGTAAGGCAGCCATGAGCGCATTTCCCAGTACACGGGCGCGGCCGAGTAGACCTTGAAGCGCGGCACCGTCAACAGGCATGTCGCGTACTCAATGGCAAACGTCGCTGCATTGTGTGGTGACACGAAGGCTGCCGAGATGTCCCCGACCTGGGCCTTAGCAGAATCGATTCTGCTGGGGGAACCCCAGCCACGCGGTTCGGGCACCTTGAGCAACGCCAAGCGCATCTGCGCAGGTGTTCTCAAGAAGCGGTGCAACGGGCCCGAGTTCATCGCCTGGGCCTTGTCGTCTGAGCCACTGTGCTTCATCAGCAACGACCAATTGCTGTAGCCGTTCGAATTCGCAATGCGGTCAAGCGCTTCGCTGTGCGAGATATCAGAAGCGCGGTGAAACCGTTTTGCTTCGCGCTTGAAACGGTTGATCTGTGCAGGGGTGCAAGAGTTAGCCATGTGGGTTCCTTGGTGCTTGCCACGCGACTTCAATGCGCCCACACATCGAGTCAACATGGCAGACCGAAGGACGCCACTAGACCTAGTCCCGCAAGTGCTGCGAGACACGTCGCCGATATGGCCTTGCCCCTGAAAAACGTAGTCCATAGCTGATGATGAAATCACAGAGATGGAGCACGAGAGATGAGCAAGCAAGAAGGCAAGCGCCGCAGGGCGAGGTACACGTTGGAGTTCAAGCTGGAGGCGGTCAGGCTGGTCAAGGGCGGGCAGGACGCGGCCGTGACGGCACGGGTTCTGGACATCCCGAAGGCCACGCTGGGCAACTGGATCAGGGCGGCCGAGAAGGGTGAACTGCAAGGCGCTGGGGACAGGCCGGTCAGTGCCGAGCAGATGGAGTTGGCGCGGCTGCGGGCGGAGCTGGCGCGGGTCAAGATGGAGCGCGACATCTTAAAAAAAGCGACGGCGTACTTCGCGAAGGAGTCACTGTGAAGTACGCCTGGATCGACAAGCTCAAGACGGTGTGGCCCGTCACGCTGATGTGCCAGGTGCTGGGGGTGAGCGTCAGCGGTTTCTTCGAGCACCGCCAGCGCAGCAGCAAGGCAGCACCGCCGGAGCCCGGCCCCAGGCGTGTAAGCAACGAGGCCCTGGTAGCGCACATCCGCGCGATCCACGCCGAATTCAAGGGCGAGTACGGCTGGCCCCGGGTGTGGAAGGAACTCCTGGCCAGGGGCGTGCGGGTAGGCAAAGACCGGGTGCAGCGGCTGATGAAGATGCACAACATCCGGGCGCGCGGCAAGAGGAAGTTCGTCGTCACCACAGACAGCAAGCACAGCCTGCCGGTGGCCGAGAACCTGCTGGCCAGGGACTTCACGCCCGAAGCACCAGACCGCGTCTGGAGCAGCGACATCACCTACATCGCCACCGATGAGGGCTGGCTGTACCTGGCGGCGGTGATCGACCTGTTCAGCCGCCAGGTGGTGGGCTGGAGCATGCAGCCGCACATGCAGACCAGCCTGGTGACGGATGCGCTGCGCATGGCGTGGTTCAGGCGACACCCAGAACCCGGACTGATCTTCCACAGCGACCGTGGCAGCCAGTACTGCAGCCATGACTTCCAGGCCGCTCTGAAGGGCTATGGGATGCGAAGCTCAATGAGCCGCAAGGGCAACTGCTGGGACAATGCGCCCACGGAAAGCCTGTGGGGCAGCCTGAAGGTCGGGCGGCTGTACGGTAAGCGGTTTGCCACCCACCGCGAGGCGATGGACGAGGTGATCGACTGGTTGACGTTCTACAACCACCGGCGGCTGCACTCCACACTGGGCTACATCAGCCCCATGAAGTTCGAAGCCAACTGGCGCGCGGGCCAGGTCAAGAAAGCCGCGTAACCGAGTGGCTATGGACTACGTCGGACAGGGGCAAGGCCAATACGGCTTCGCCAGCGTGGGCGGGCTGGCCGACGCACGGCCAACAAGCATTCTATCCAAGCCCCTCAGCAATCGTGCGACTCGTCTAGACCTAGCCCCTTCGTCGAGGGTAGACCTGGCGGTTGTTGATCACCAAAGTGGTGTAAAGTGGTGCAACGCAACACCGCAGCACACCATGGCCACGAAGCGCAAGGCAAAGGTCAAAGTCACGGAGCGCATGAAGCGTATGTCGGTCGGCTTTCCACCAGAGCTCTTCACAACCCTGGAACAAATCGCAGACCAGCAGAAGGTGTCCGTGGGATGGATCATCCGCGACGCTGCAGAGAAGTACGTCAGCGACCGTTGGCCGTTGTTGGCACACAAGGGGTAGACCCGACATGGTCACTACACCAGCCGTCCGGGGCCAGCCGGAGAGCCTGGCCAGGCTGATCGATGCAGCACGGGACGCGTCGCCGATTGCTGGCTTGACGCACAACTTCTACAGGTATCCGGCGCGCTTCTCCCCCAAGCTGGTCCGTGCCGCGATCGACGCTTTCACTGAGCCGGGTGATCTCGTGCTCGATCCGTTCGTCGGCGGAGGCACCACGCTCGTCGAAGCGATGGTTAGCGGCCGCCACGCGATCGGCACCGACATCAGTTCGCTCGCCACGTTCGTTAGCGAAGTGAAGACGACGATCTACTGCGAGGACGACCTGGCCAAGCTGCAGCGCTGGTGCGAGGGCATTGGTGACGGCATCAACATCTGGGAGCCGGTGGAGATCGACGCGCACTACGAGGAAGCGGGCTACACCAAGCACCTCGACAGCGCGGCGAACTGGCGGCTGAAGAAGGCGATCGAGCAGGTCTTGAACACGGCGCGAAAGCTAAAGCCGAAGCGCCTGGAGGACTTCGCGCGCTGCGTGCTGCTGCGCACCTCGCAATGGGCCTTGAACGGCCGCAAGAAGCTGCCCAGCATCGACGACTTCCGCGCCATGCTGGTGACCGACGCCACCGCGATGATCGAAGGTGCGCGCGAGCTGCGGCAGACGATCCTGGACGCCGGGCTCGGATCGTCGGACATCAGGTGCCTGAACCGCACGACGAAGGGCCTGGAGAGCGACGCCACATTCGCCGACGGCCGCCGGCCCCGCCTGGTGGTCACGTCGCCGCCTTACCCCGGCGTGCACGTGCTGTATCACCGCTGGCAGGTTGACGGCCGCAAGGAGACGCCCGCGCCGTTCTGGATCGCGAACAGGCTCGACGGCGACGGCGCGGCCTACTACACCATGGGCGCGCGCACAAAGGAGCTGAACAGCTACTTCGCCAATCTCAGGGCTTCGCTGCAATCAGTTGCAGCGCTGTGCGACGGCGACACCGTAGTCGTGCAGGTCGTGGCCTTCGCTCAGCCGGAATGGCAGCTGCCACGCTACCTCTCCGTCGCCGACGATGTCGGGCTGGACGAATGCCTGTTGCCGAACGGCACCTACACCCCGGATGGCCGCCTGTGGCGCACCGTGCCGAACCGGCGCTGGTACGCCGATCAGCGCGGCACGACGAACGGCAGCCAGGAAGTGGTGCTGTTCCACCGTCGGCGTGCGTGAGAAAGCCCGCGGCGGGCGCCGCGGGCTGACAGGGGAACCGTTATCTAGGCGACGGCGACGAGCTTGGTCTTCTTCTTCGGCAGCTTGCTCGGCAGCGACAGGCACAGCGGCACGATGACACGCGCGATGCCGACGGCGGTTTCCTGGATGCGCTCACGGCACACAACCTGATTCGTTTGCCACTCCGGCGTCTTTTTCGCGGCGTCGATCAACCCCATAGCCGCCAGCGCTAAGCCGTACTTGAAGACAAACTCGACCGCCGCAGCGTCTTCCGGGTCGCGCAGCAGCTTGGCCTGGGTCAGGTACGACGACTCGACGTTGAGCAGCAGTTCCAGGCGATCGCTTTTCGTGTCTTTCTGGATCGTCAGCGGCAGCGCGTCCGGGCCTTCCTCCACTTCCCGGATGTTCGGCCGGCTCGGTGCAGTGAGCGCCTTGGGTGGCTTCGGCGGCCGCGGCTTCGGCGGTTCCTTCTCGACCGGCGCGACCACGGCGATCTGCACGTCGAGATTGAACGGGCCGTTGCCCTTGCTGTCGGTGATCACTACCTGGCAGTTGAGCTTGGTGCCCACCGCGAGCTTCTTGTCTGGCGCGAAGGTCAGCGTGTAGCGGCCGTTGAACAGGCGCGTGGTCGGCACGATGTCGCCCGAGAACGTCTGCTGCCCACGCACGCGCTTGCGCGTAAAGTAGTCATTGCGCACGTCGGTGAGAAACGAGACGCGGCCCAGGTCGCCCTGCTCGATCTCAGCCTCGACCATCGTCGCGCCGTCCTTACGCTTGAAGAAGGTCGGGTACTGCACGCCCTTGAAGGGCTTGACGGGCACGTCCAGCACACCGCCAGGGCCGTCGCCCAAGATCTTCGCCCCAGCCTTGCCCGGCTTCATCGTGCCGAACAGGCCGGCCAGGTCGGGGTCGCTGACCAGCAATTCTTCGAGTGCCTTGACGCCGTCGTCGTCGCTGACCGCATCCTTGACTTTGTCTTCGTAGCGCTTGTCGTTCAGCTCCTTCAGGCCCTCGTGATTCTTCAGCTCGCGCTGGATCTTCTTGAACAGGTCCTGCAGCAGCGGATCGTCGCGGAACGTCTCGCGGTTGCTCATGAACAGCGCGTTGCGCGAGGACTGGCTCAGCTTGGTGCAGTCCAGCAGCACCAGCATGCTGCCCGCGATGTGTTCCTTGTCCACGGCCTGCGTCTTGAAGAACTGCGTATCGCGCTTCGCGTGCGACTGGCCGTTGATCAGGGCGCGTAGGCCCGTCTGGCGGTCGGTGTCATCCTGCAGCTCGCCGCCGTCCTTCTTCACCGCCTTGTAGACGAAGATCTCGACCGGGATGGTCTCGCCGGTATCGAGCTGCACCGACACGCTGGCACCGTTCTCGAAGCCGGGCTCCATCCGGTCCTTCCACGACATGAGGCGATCCCATACCGTGTTGCGCATGACCTTGGCCTTGTAGCCGTCGCGGCACTCGACCACGCGCAGCGGCAGCGGCGGCCGCAGCAGGAACTCCTCGATTTTCCGGTACAGCTCGCCGCAGATGTTCGACAACGGCGCCTTGAAGTCGTACATCTTGATCAGCGTCCCGGAAGACATCTTGCGCTCGCGCGGCGGCGTGATCTCTTCCGACTTCGCACCCGAACGCGGCAGCAGGCCCATCGGCGCGGTGCCCGCCGTCATGACTTCGCCGTCTTCGCCGAGCAGGTAGTGCCACGAGGGGTTCTGCGCTGACGGGAAGAAGCAGAGCAGCGTGAAGGCCCATTCATGCGCGTCGCCGCCCGCCACATCCCTGGGCACGCGCGAGACGATCAGCTGCAGCTTGTGCTTCTCTGAGCAGAACGGCAGGACGCCGCTGCTTCCCATGTTGAAGCGGCCCTGCACAAACTGGATCGCGCCCTTGTACGAGCCGTTCGCGTCGCCGTAGATCAGCGAGCAGAACGTGGTCGGGAAGTCCTTGGCCAGCTGGCCCTCCCCGGCGTCGTACAGCGACAGCGACGGGCGGGACTTCGTACCCGTGGCATAGAGCACCAGATTGTCTTCGGCGTAGATGTTCCGGGCGGCGCGCGCCTTCTTGTCGTCGTCGGGGTTGCTAAACGCCTCGGCCTTCGCACCCAAGAACTTATCGACCGCGTCGGACATCGTGACCGGCGCCGTCGCGCTGCGCGGATCGATGCCGGCCGCCTTGCAGTAGCGCAGCAACAGGGCGTCCTGAGCATTCGTGAACTTCTCAACCAGGGCTGCCGCTGGCGTGCTCTGCTGGTTCAGCACGATCGACTGGTTGTTCGGCATGTTGCCAAGGTACCGCCATCGCGTCGCCCTGACCTTCTCATCCAGCAGCCCGCGGGCCTCCAGAACCTTGATCACGGCGTCTTCGGTCTCAGACGCAAGGAGGGCCTGAAGCAGTTCGATATCACGCATGTTCTTGGGGGCAACGCGTTTGGTGACGCGGCTGATGGTGGTTGTGGTGAGGGTGGTGGTGCGATCCCGAGAGTGCGGTGCCTAGAGAGAGAACTCGACCTCGGCCTTGCCGCCCTGGTCGGTCATGCGCGCCTTCAGCGCGTCGATCTCCTTGGTGAGCGCGCTGACGATCTTCTTCACGTCCCTTTCGTCGTACTCGTAGTGCGATTTGTTGCCCAGCTTGCCGATCACGCGGATCGCCTTGATGGCGTTCACGGTGCGGCTTTGGGCCAGCTGGACGAACTTCTCGCGCTTCTCGTTGCTCGCTTTCTTGGGCGTTTTGATGCCCTTGACCTGTGCTTCCATAGGGTGACTCCTTCGCCAAATGCGGCGCCCGTGAATCTGATCATATACATGACAGAAGGTGTCGTCAATTATCTGTCAAACGTTTGCTAAATGCGGAGACTTTTCGGCTGGCATTGATCCAATCAGCTGGCCCTACGGGCGCGCTGGCAGAGCATCGCGACGAGCCGGCGTGGCCCCGTGATGGCGGCGATTTCCCGATTCGTTTCCTCGAGTGCCGCGGGGTCACCTCAAGCGGTCTGCGCCTCATCCGGCGACAGCTGCCCATTGGCCAGCGCTTGCAGGATCGAAGCACTCTGCTCGGTCAGCGGGCGCGAGGCATCCAGCGCGAACTGCACGCGCTCGCCGCGCGGCTTGACGATGGGGCTAATGCGCTGCAGAACGATGTTCGCGGCCTGCATGTCTCCATCGCGGGCACGCGCCACAACGACGCCGGCAGTTTCCTCGCCAACGCCCTCAAACGCCTTGTGCACCTTGCTCCGCCGGTCGACGATCCCCCTGGGTCGACCAGCGGGGTTCCCGCTCTGGCCATGCGCCCATTGCGTCGTAACGCCTGAACCGTCCACTCTGTTCTGCACAGCGCGGCTAGCCAATGGTGCCAGTGACCTGACGAGTCGCTTGTTGCTGGCCCGTCAAGTGCTGGACCATTCTGTGCCGCGCTACCAAAGCGTCTTCACGCGGGGCTACAAGGGCGTTGTCCGCGCGTTCCAGCGTGTCGTGGCCCGCGTCCCACAGGCACGGGGGCATGGCGGCAGGGCGCTTGAGGCCACGGCGCAGGCTGGCGTCGAGCGGACCCTTTGGTCGTTGGTTCAAGTCCAACACGGCCTACCAGCGGGTTGCCAAGAGGGCGCCTGCACCGCCTCAGCCGTGCAGCCGTGAGCTCCGCGGCACGCTGGCCAGCAGGAACTCCATCTGGTCGACCACGATGCGCCGGCCGCGCAGGATCATGTCCTCGTGCAGGCTGGGCACGTAGGGCAGGTACAGCAGCGTCATGCGGGCTTCTTCGGGCAGGCGGTTGCCCTTGTGGCCGTTGCAGGTGCGGCAGGCGGTGATGCAGTTCATCCAGGTGTCTTCGCCACCGCGCGACACCGGCACGATGTGCTCGCGCGTGAGTTCGTCGACGTGGAAACGCCCGCCGCAATAGGCGCAGACCTGGCGGTCGCGTGCAAAGAGCTTGGGGTTGGTGATCGCCGGTGTGGTGCGCCAGGCCCGGCTGGGCACGGCGCCGCGCACGGCCACGATCGGGTGCAACTCGATGCGGCTTTGCAGCCCGGTGCTGCGCTGCGTGCCGCCGCGCAGCACCTGGAAGGTGTCGCCCAGCGTCCAGGCGACGGCGTTGCTGGCGTACAGCACCGCAGCCTCGCGGGCGCTGATCCACGCCTGGGGCCGGCCCGAAACGTCCAGCTGCAGCACTTCCATGCATCAAGGGTACATGAACGGCGATGACGCCTTCAAGCCACGCCAGATCAGGCCCCGATACACGGGTAAACACCCGGTTGCTGGTCGCTCGGCAGGCCGCGGGACCGGCCCGTTAGGGAGCGGACCCCAAAAAAGTCGCTGCTGCGCGTGCCCGAGGGCCAACACCCGGCGTCAGAATAGAACGGTCGTTCGATTTTCAGGCCGCGCCGTGACGCCCATCGAGTTCCGCACCGCCGACACCGCCGCCGAAGGCATCACCGACGCGGGCCGCGGCACGCCGCGCGCCACGGCCCGTGCGATGCACAAGGGCCAGCAGACGCGCGCCGCCATTCTCGAGGCCGCCCTGGGCCTGGCCTCGCACATGGGGCTGGAGGGCCTGTCCATCGGCGCACTGGCCGAGGTCACGCAGATGAGCAAGAGCGGTGTCTTCGCACACTTCGGCTCGCGCGAGGAGCTGCAGATCAGCGTCATACGCGAGTACCACCACCGCTTCGAGGAAGAGGTCTTTTTCCCAGCCATCCAGCAGCCGCGCGGCTTACCGCGTCTATCGGCCATGTTCGAGAACTGGGTCAAGCGCGTCAGCGTCGAAATCGACTCCGGCTGCATCTACATCAGCGGCGCCGTGGAGTTCGACGACCGCCCGGGCCCCGTGCGCGACGCGCTGGCCGGCATGGTGCGTGCATGGCACAAGGCGATGGAGAAGGCCATCCGCCTGGCCGTGAGCGAAGGTCACCTGCATCCCGACACCGACGTGGAACAGATGTTGTTCGAGCTGCACGGCCTGATCCTCGTGCTGCACCACGACGCCCGCTTCCTGCGCCGTCCCGGCGCGCTGGACCGCGCGCGCCGCGGCTTCGAGCGCACCTTGCTGAACTACGCGGTGCGCGCTGCCGATACCAACCCGGCCGCCCTCGCGCGCCGCGCCCACGGCTGACGCGCCCCGGCAGCCGAGTCCCCAGTTCCTATCCGTCCCCAGGAGTCACACCATGCCCCAGTACACCCCGCCGCTGCGCGACCTGCAGTTCGTGCTGCACGAACTGCTCAAGGTGACCGAGGAACTCAAGGCCTACCCGGCGCACGCCGAGATTGACCCCGACACCATCAACGCCGTGTTGAAGGAGGGCGGCAGGTTCTGCGCCGAGGTGCTGGCGCCGCTCAACCTGAAGGGCGACCAGGAAGGCTGCACGCTTGACCGCACGACACACGCGGTGAGCACGCCCAAGGGCTTCAAGGAGGCCTACGCCAGGTACGTGGAGGGCGGCTGGCCCGCCTTGTCTTCCGACCCCGCCTTCGGCGGCCAGGGCCTGCCGCACGTGGTGAACCAGAGTTTCTATGAGATGGCCAACAGCGCCAACCAGGCCTGGACCATGTACCCCGGCCTGGCGCGGGGTGCCTACGAGTGCCTGCACGCGCACGGCTCGCCCGAGCAGAAGCAGCTCTACCTGCCCAAGCTGGTGAGCGGCGAGTGGATCGGCACCATGTGCCTGACCGAGCCGCACTGCGGCACCGACCTCGGCCTGCTTCGCAGCAAGGCCGAACCGCAGGCCGACGGCAGCTACCGAATCAGCGGCAGCAAGATCTTCATCAGCGGCGGCGAAAACGACTTCGCCGCCAACATCGTGCACCTGGTGCTGGCCCGCCTGCCCGACGCGCCGGCCGGCAGCAAGGGCATCAGCCTGTTCGTGGTGCCCAAGGTCCTGCCCACGGCCGACGGCGGCGTGGGTGCGCGCAACGGCATCTTCTGCACGGGCCTTGAACACAAGATGGGCATCAACGGCAGCGCCACCTGCCAGATCACGATGGAAGGCGCGCAGGGCTGGCTGGTGGGCGAGCCCAACAAGGGCCTGGCGGCCATGTTCGTGATGATGAACGTGGCCCGCATCGGCGTGGGCACGCAGGGCCTGGGCCTCACCGAGGTGGCCTACCAGAACGCCGTGGTTTATGCGAAAGAGCGTCAGCAGATGCGCAGCCTGTCGGGCACCAAGGCCGCCGACAAGCCGGCCGATCCCATCATCGTGCACCCCGACGTGCGCAAGATGCTGCTCACCGCCCGCGCCTACGCCGAGGGCGGCCGTGCGCTGGCGATGTGGACGACGCTGATGGTCGACAAGTCGCTCGTCACCGACGACGAGGACGAGAAGCGCGACTGCGAGGACCTCGTGGCGTTGATGACCCCCATCGTCAAGGCCTTCCTCACCGACAACGCCTGGATCGCCACCTCGCACTGCATGCAGGTGTTTGGTGGTCACGGCTACGTCAAGGAATGGGGCATGGAGCAGTTCGTGCGCGACTCGCGCATCAACATGATCTACGAGGGCACCAACACCATCCAGAGCCTCGATCTGCTGGGCCGCAAGGTGCTGGCCGACAATGGCAGGAAGCTGAAGAAGTTCGGCGCATTGGTGCAGGCCTTCGTCGAGGAGGAAGGCGTGCGCGAGGACCTGCAGGAATTCGTGAACCCGCTGGCCGACCTGGGCGACAAGCTCACCAAGCTCACCACCGAGCTCGGCATGAAGGCCTTCGGCAATGCCGACGAGGTGGGCGGCGCGGCGGTGGACTACCTGCGCGTGTGTGGTCATCTGGTTTTTGCATACTTCTTCGCGCGCATGGCGAAGATTGCGCTCGACAAGAAGAAGGAACTGGGCGAGTCGTGCGACCCGTTCTACGCCGCGAAGCTGCACACCGCGCGCTTCTACTTCGCCAAGCTGTTGCCCGAGACCGCCGGCCTCATCCGCAGCGCCCGCACCGGCGTGGCGCCGCTGCTGGCCATGGACGAGGCGCTGTTCTGAGTTCCCTTCCCACTCCCCCCAGCACCCCATACGGAGACCAGCCATGAAGACCTTTGTTGCCGCCGCCGCCCTGACGCTGTTTGCCGGTGCCGTCCTGGCCCAGGCCACGACCGTGGGCACCCCGGTCGGCGTCTGGAAGACCATCGACGACAAGACCAAGACCGAACGCGCGCAGATCCGCATCACCGAGTCGGGCGGCGTGCTCAGCGGCCGCATCGAGAAGCTGCTGGCACCCGACGCCAAGCCCGATGCCGTCTGCGACAAGTGCAGCGACGACCGCAAGGGCAAGCCCATCGTCGGCATGGAGATCCTGCGCGGTGTGCGCAAGACCGACGGCCACGAGCACTGGGACGGCGGCACCATCCTCGACGCCGCCGAGGGCAAGGTCTACAAGGTGCGCATGACGCCCGCCGACGGCGGCAAGAAGCTCGACGTGCGCGGCTACGTCGGCATGCCCATGCTCGGCCGCACGCAGACCTGGATCCGCATCGAGTAAGGAAGGCCACAGATGAACCGATTCCCCGTGCGCAAGGTGGCCGTTCTCGGCGCTGGCGTGATGGGCGCGCAGATCGCCGCCCACCTCGTGAACTGCCGCGTGCCGGTGGTGCTGTTCGACCTGCCCGCGAAAGACCAGGACGGGGCAGGGTCCCCGCCTTCCAAGCTCTCGAAGAGCGGCATCGCGCAGAAGGCCATCGAGAACCTCAAGAAGATCAAGCCGGCCCCGCTGGGCGTGGCCGACGAGGCCGCGCTGATCGAGCCCGCCAACTACGAGGAGCACCTGGCGCTGCTCGCCGACTGCGACCTCGTCATCGAGGCCATCGCCGAGCGCATGGACTGGAAGCTCGATCTCTACACGAAGATCGCGCCCTTCGTGGCCCCGCACGCGCTGCTGGCCAGCAACACCTCGGGCCTGAGCATCACCAAGCTGAGCGCCGTGCTGCCCGAGTCCATCCGCCCGCGTTTCTGCGGCATCCACTTCTTCAACCCGCCGCGCTACATGGCGCTGGTGGAGCTGATCGACACGCCGGCCACCGAGCCCGCGGTGCTGGACCAGCTCGAGGCCTTCGCGACGACGACGCTGGGCAAGAGCGTGGTGCGCGCCAAGGACAGCCCCAACTTCATCGCCAACCGCGTGGGCATCGCCGGCATGCTGGCCACGATGAAGGAGGCCGAGACCTACGGCCTGGGCTACGACGTCGTCGACGACCTCACCGGCAAGAAGCTGGGCCGCGCCTCGAGCGGCACCTTCCGCACGGCCGATGTCGTGGGCCTGGACACCATGGCGCACGTCATCAAGACGCTGCAGGACAACCTGCAGGACGACCCGTTCTACCCGAGCTTCGCCACGCCGGCGGTGCTCAAGGGCCTGATCGAGAAGGGTGCGCTGGGCCAGAAGGCCGGTGCGGGCTTCTACAAAAAGGTGGGCAAGGACATCCGGCGCCTGGATCCCGCCACCGGCGACTACGTCGCCGCGGGCGGCAAGGCCGATCCGCTGGTGGACCGCATCCTCAAGAAGCCGCCCGCCGAGCGCCTGACGCTGCTGCGCGAGAGCAGCAACCCGCAGGCGAAGTTCCTCTGGGCCATCCTCCGCGACGCTTTCCATTACGCCGCCGTGCACCTGGAGAGCATCGCCGAGACGGCGCGTGATGTCGACTTCGCCATGCGCTGGGGCTTCGGCAGCAAGCAGGGCCCTTTCGAGCTGTGGCAGGCCGCCGGCTGGAAGCAGGTGGCCGAGTGGGTGCAGGCCGACATCGATGCCGGCAAGGCGCTGTCGAGCGCGCCGCTGCCCGCCTGGGTGTTCGACGGCCCGGTGGCCGAGAAGGGTGTGCACACGCCCGCGGGCTCGTGGAGCCCGGCCGCCAAGGCCTACGTGCCGCAGCCTGAGCTGCCCGTCTACGCGCGCCAGCACTTCCGCGAGAACGTGCTGGGCTCGGGCGCCGTGGAGCCGCTGAAGGCCGGTACCGAGGTCTGGAAGAACGACGACGTGCGCCTATGGACGCTGGACGGTGAAGTCCTCATCGCCAGCATCACCTGCAAGCTGCACCTCATCAGCCCGGCGGTTGTCGAGGGCCTGCTCAAGGCCGTCGAGCTGGCCGAGCAGTCGTACACGGGTGTCGTGATCTGGTCGCCGGACGACGTGTTCTCGGCGGGGGCCAACCTCGAGGCCCTGATGCCGGTGTTCATGAAGCACGGCAGCAAGGGCATCAAGCCCGAGGTGAAGAAGCTGCAGGATGCGCTGCTGCGCCTGCGCTATGCCCACGTGCCGGTGGTGGCCGCCCTGCGCGGCATCGCCTTGGGCGGTGGCAACGAGGTCGCCATCCACTGCGCCCGGCGCGTGGCCGCGATGGAGAGCTACATGGGCTTCGTCGAGGTCGGCGTGGGCCTCGTGCCGGCGGGTGGCGGCCTGGCCTACGTGGCACGCCGCGCCGCCGAGATGGCGGCGGCGGGCAATGCCAATGCCGACATCCAGAAGTTCCTGATCGACGGCTTCACCAGCGCCGCCATGGCCAAGGTGGGCACGAGCGCACTCGAGAACCGCAAGCTCGGCTACCTGATCGACGGCGACATCGTCGTGCCGCACAAGGACGAGCTGCTGTTCGTGGCCGCGGCGCAGGTCAGGGCGATGGCCGCCAGCGGGTACCGCCCGCCGGTGCGCGCGCCCTTCCCGGTGGCCGGCCGCAACGCCATCGCCACGATCAAGGGCCAGTTGGCGAACATGCGCGACGGCGGATTCGTGAGCGCGCACGATTTCCACCTCGCGACGCTGATCGCCGAAGTGGTGTGTGGCGGCGACGTCGACGGCGGCAGCCTCGTCACCGAGGAGTACCTGCACACGCTGGAGCGCGACCGCTTCTGCGCGCTGCTGGACCACCCCAAGACGCAAGAGCGGATCATGGGCATGCTGCAGACTGGCAAGCCCGTCAGGAACTGAGCGTCGAGGACGACACCAACATGAGCAAGCAGATCCAGGACGCCTACATCGTCGCCGCCAGCCGCACGCCCATCGGCAAGGCGCCTCGCGGCGTGTTCCGCACCATGCGGCCCGACGACCTGCTGGTCGCGGCCGTGAAGAGCGCGCTGGCCCAGGTGCCCTCGCTGGACCCCAAGGCGATTGAAGACGCCATCATCGGCTGCAGCTTCCCCGAGGGCGAGCAGGGCATGAACATGGCCCGCGTGGCCATGGTGCTGGCCGGGCTGCCGCACAGCGTGGGCGGCGTCACCGTCAACCGCTTCTGCGCCAGCGGCCTGACGGCGCTGCAGATGGCGGCTGACCGCATCCGCGTCGGCGAGGCCGAGGTGATGATCGCCGGCGGTGCCGAGAGCATGAGCATGGTGCCCATGGGCGGCAACAAGCCCAGCTTCAACCCCGAGGTGTTTGCCAAGGACGAGAACGTCGGCATCGCCTACGGCATGGGCCTCACGGCCGAGAAGGTGGCGGCGCAGTGGCAGGTGAGCCGCGAAGACCAGGACGCCTTCGCGCTGGCCTCGCACCAGAAGGCGCTGGCGGCCCAGGCCGCGGGCGAATTTGCGGGCGAGACCGCGCCGATTGACGTGATCTCGCGCCTGCCCAACCTGGCCACCGGCGAGGTAAGCGTGAGCACGCGCACGGTGAAGCTCGACGAAGGCGCCCGCCCCGACACCAGCCTCGAAGGGCTGGGCAGGCTCAAGCCCGTCTTCGCCGCCAAGGGCAGCGTGACGGCCGGCAACAGCAGCCAGACCAGCGACGGCGCCGGCGCGCTGATCCTGGCCAGCGAGCGCGCCTGCATGCAGTTCGACCTCAAGCCGCTGGCGCGCTTCGTCAGTTTCGCGGCGCGCGGCGTGGCGCCCGAGATCATGGGCATCGGCCCGATCGAGGCCATCCCGGCCGCGCTCAAGGCCGGCGGCATCAGCCAGGCCGATCTCGACTGGATCGAACTCAACGAGGCCTTCGCCGCGCAGGCCCTGGCCGTCATCCGCACCTGCGGGCTCGACCCGGCCAAGGTCAACCCCATGGGTGGCGCCATTGCTTTGGGCCATCCGCTGGGCGCCACGGGCGCCATCCGCGCCGCCACGGTGGTGCATGCGCTGCAGCGCCGCCAGCTGAGGTACGGCATGGTGACCATGTGCGTGGGCATGGGCCAGGGCGCGGCCGGCATCCTGGAACGTGTCTAGGCGCTCGGCCAAAACCAAGGAGACGCCATGAGCATCAAAACCGCCACCATCAACGGCGTGGCCACCATCGAGATCGCGCGCCCCGAGAAGAAGAACGCGCTCACCGTGGCCATGTACCAGGCCATGGCCGAGGCGCTGAACGCGGCGCGCGAGGACGGGGCCGTGCGCGCGGTGCTCATCACCGGCCAGCCCGGCATCTTCACCAGCGGCAACGACGTCGAGGACTTCCTCACCCGCCCGCCGGGCCAGGGCAGCGATTCGATGGACTCGCCGGTGTTCCGCTTCATGCGCGCGCTGCTCGACTGCGACAAGCCCGTGGTGGCGGCGGTCACCGGCGCGGCCATCGGCATCGGCACGACGATGCTGCTGCACTGCGACTTCGTCTATGTCTCCGACGAGGCCCGCCTGGCGATGCCCTTCGTGGCCCTCGGCCTGGTGCCCGAGTACGCCAGCAGCCTGGTGGTGCCACAGCTGATGGGCCACCGCCGGGCGGCCGAGAAGCTGCTGCTGGGCGACCCCTTCACGCCCGAGCAGGCGGTGGACTGCGGCATTGCCAGCGCCGTGCTGCCGGCCGCCGAGGTGGTGGCGCATGCCCGCCGCGTGGCCGAGCGCTTCAACGCGCTGCCGCCGGGCGCCGTGCGCGAGGCCAAGCAGCTGATGCGCGCGCCCGAGCGCGAACGTCTCCTGCAGACCATCCGCACCGAAGGCGAGATCTTCGGCCGCCGCCTGCGCAGCCCCGAGGCGATGGAGGCCTTCCAGGCCTTCCTGCAAAAGCGCAAACCCGACTTCAGCCGGTTCTGAGGGCCTGCCCGTGTCGCTGACGGCCAAGCTGGTGCTGTCGCCGCTGCTGGTGGCGCAGGCCCTGCGCACACGTGCCAAGCTGCCGGTGCTGCCCGAGGCCGCGGGTGAGCGCCAAGGCGAGGTCGGTGACGGCCAGCCCCTGCGACTGCTCATCCTGGGCGACTCGTCTGCCGCTGGCGTGGGGGTGGTCCACCAGCGCGATGCGCTGGCCGGGCAGCTCGTGAATGCGCTGGCCAGGCGCACGCGGCGCCACGTGCAATGGCGGCTGCTGGCGCGCTCGGGTCTGAACACCGAGCAGCTGCTCGCGCTGCTTTTGCGCGAGCAGCGGACCCTGGCGCATCACCCCTTCGATTTGGCGGTGGTCGTCACCGGGGTCAACGACGTCGTCGACCAAGTGCCCTCGCACCGCGCCGTGGCACTGCGCGAAGCGCTGGCCAACACGCTGCGCAACGCCCTGGGCGTGGCCCATGTGGTGTTCGCCCCCTTGCCGCCGTTGCACCTGATCCCAGGGCTGCCGCAGCCGCTGCGCTGGGTGGCCGGCCGCGACGCGCGCCGCCACGACCGTGCCCTCGCGCAGTGGGCAGCTACGCGCGCCGACGTCTCCCACCTCGACGTCGAGTTGCCGCTCAATGCGGGCGTCATGGCCGACGACGGCTTCCACCCCGGAGCCCCCGTATACCGGCTTTGCGGCCACGCCATGGCCGAGCACATCGCCCTTGCAGTGTGGCCGGGCTTGTCGGCGGGCCCACGCTCCTAGGAGCGTGGGCCCACTTCGACGCCTTGGCACGTCGCGCTGCGCAGCCCAGGTACACCCACAAGGTGCCTGGCGCGGCTGCCACAATGTTTGCGAGGCTTCCTACTTTGCCCGATGCTGCTTCTGCCCTCTTCACGTCTTCTGCCCTGGCGCCCTCTGTGATCCGACGCCACACGATCACCGACGCCGACAACCGCCGCCTCGCCGAGGCCTGCGGCCCGTTGGACGAACACCTGCGGCGCATCGAAGCGGCGCTCGGCCTGAGCCTGCAGCGTCGCGGCGCCAGCTTCCGTGCCCAGGGCCCGGGTGCGGCCGTGGACCGCGCGGTGGCCTTGATCGACAGCCTGTACGCGCGCGCATGCGGCTCCCACGTGCCCGTGGGTGCCGAGGAGCTGGAGCTGCTGCTGGTCGGCACCGGCGCCGGCCTGGTGGACCCGGCGCAGCACAAGGCCGTGGCCGCGGAAGGCCCTGTACAGGCCGAGCCCGGCCCGGTGCTGCACACCCGCCACACCGAGCTGCGTGGCCGCACGCCCAACCAGGTGCGCTACCTGCAGCAGATGTTGGCACACGACATCACCTTCGGCATCGGCCCGGCCGGCACGGGCAAAACCTTCCTGGCCGTGGCCTGCGCGGTCGACGCGCTGGAGCGCCAGGGCGTGCAGCGCATCGTGCTCACGCGGCCCGCCGTGGAGGCCGGCGAGCGCCTGGGCTTCCTGCCCGGTGACCTGGCCCAGAAAGTCGACCCCTACCTGCGCCCGCTGTACGACGCGCTGTACGACCTGATGGGTTTCGACCGCACGACCAAGGCCTTCGAGAAAGGCCAGATCGAGATCGCGCCGCTGGCCTTCATGCGCGGGCGCACGCTCAACCACGCCTTCGTCATCCTCGACGAGGCGCAGAACACCACGCGCGAGCAGATGAAGATGTTCCTCACCCGCATCGGCTTCGGCAGCCGGTGTGTGGTCACGGGTGACACCAGCCAGGTGGACCTGGCCAAAGGCGTCGACAGCGGCCTGGTGGACGCGAAGCGGGTGCTGGCCGGCGTGCCGGGCATCGCGTTCACGCAGTTCACGGCCGTCGACGTGGTGCGCCACCCGCTGGTGGCGCGCATCGTCGACGCCTACGAACGCCAGGCCGGAGCGCCGCGGTGATGCCGGTGCTGTCGCTGTCGCTGCAGTTTGCCGACGCGCGGCACAAGGCCCTGCTGCCGCGCCACAAGGTGGCGCGCTGGGTGCGAGCGGCGCTGCTCAACCCGGGCGAGATCACCGTGCGCATCGTCGGTGCCGACGAGGGCCGCGAGCTCAACCGAGAGTACCGGCAGAAGGACCACGCGACCAACGTGCTGACCTTCGACTACCAGCACGCGCCGGTGGTGATGGCCGACCTCATCCTGTGCGCGCCCGTGATCGAGGCCGAGGCGCGCCAGCAGGGACTTGAGCTCGAGGCGCACTACGCCCATCTGCTGGTGCACGGCACCTTGCACGCGCAGGGTTACGACCACGAAACGGCCCAGCAGGCGCGCGAGATGGAGCCGCGGGAGACTGCACTGATGCGGAGCTTGGGATTCGCCGATCCGTATGCGCGCGGGTGAGCGGCCGGGAGTGACGCCGCGGCGCTGCCGCGCTTCGAGCGCGGCTTACCTGGTGCCGTAGATCCGATCCCCCGCGTCCCCCAGCCCCGGCACGATGTAGCCGTGTTCGTTGAGCGCGCGGTCGATGGCCGCCGTGAAGATGGGCACGTCGGGGTGGTGCTGCTGCATCTGCGCGAGGCCCTCGGGCGCGGCCACCAGGCTCACGAAGCGGATCGAGCGTGGCTTGGTCTGCTTGAGCCGGTCGACCGCGGCCACGGCGCTGTTGCCGGTGGCCAGCATGGGGTCGAGCACGATGGCGTCGCGCTCGTGCATCTCGCCGGGCATCTTGAAGTAGTACTCCACGGCCGCCAGCGTCTTGGGGTCGCGGTACAGGCCCACGTGGCCCACACGGGCGCCGGGCACCACCTCGAGCATGCCGTCGAGGAAGCCCGCGCCGGCGCGCATGACGACCACGAACACCGTCTTGCGGCCCTCGATCACCGGCGAGCGCATGCGCTCCAGCGGCGTCTCGATGTCGATCATCGTCATCGGCATCTCGCGCAGCACCTCGTAGGCCATCAGCATGCTGATCTCGTGCAGCAGGCGGCGGAAGCTGCTGGTGGAGAGATCCTTCTGGCGCATCAGCGTGAGCTTGTGCTGCACCAGCGGGTGGCTGACGACGGTGACGGCGGCGGGCGGGCTCATCGACGGCGGGACCTCGGGGCGGAGGGATGACCTGGCAGGTCATCGACAGCGGGGCGGGGGTTCACGAGCATCGTGCCACATCGATCAAAGAAGCAAAGGACACCCGCCATGAACGGCATCGACCTCCTCCCGCTGGCCGTGGGCCACATGATCGGCCTCGGCGCCGTCGGTTCCTGCCTGGGCGTGGGCCTGCTGGCCAGCCGCTACGTCGAGGCCAGCGCGCGCCAGCCCGAGCTGATGGAGCCGCTGCAGGGCAAGGTGTTCCTGCTCGTGGGCGTGCTCGACGGCGCGTTCATCATCGCCACCGGCATCGGGCTGTGGTTCGCCACGGCGAATCCCTTCAAGAACTGAGCGCCCCGCGCAGCGCGGCGGCCGTGGCCTCGTCGGCCGGCAGCAGTGTCTCGATGGCCAGCTCCGACAGCGTCAGGTCGTGCGGGGCGCCGAACACCGTGATGGTGGTGAGGAAGCTCAGGCGGCCCCAGGGTGTGTGCAGCACCAGCGGCACGGCCAACGCGTCGTCGGCCCCTGGTGCGGCGGGGCTGGCCAGGGTGCTTGCGGGCGGTGGCAGCGCCGCCAGCTCGGCGTGCAGTGCGTGCAAGCTGGGGTCGCCGCTGGCCATGGCCTGGCGCGCCAGGCGTGTGAGCACGTGCTCGCGCCAGGCCGCGCTGTGCTCGATCATCGGTGCCAGCCCCAGCGGGTGCAGCGACAGTCGCAGCACGTTGACGGGCGGCTCCCGCAGCAGCGGCGCCACGGCACCCAGCAGCAGCGCCACCGGGCGGTTGTGGGCGACGAGGTTCCAGTGCCGGTCCACCGCCAGCGCCGGCCAGGGCTCGTGTGCCGCCAGCAGCCGCTCGAGCGCGGCGCGTGCCGGGGCCAGCGCCGGGTCGGCCAGCGGGCGTTCGGCGTACAGCGGCGCGTACCCGGCGGCCTGCAGCCAGGCGTTGCGCTCGCGCAGCGGCACGGCCAGCCGCTCGGCCAGGCGCAGCACCATCGCGCGGCTGGGCTGGGCGCGGCCCGTCTCCAGCCAGCTCAGGTGGCGCGTGGACACGGCTGCCTCCAGCGCCAGCGTCAGTTGCGACAGCCCGGCCCGCTGCCGGCCCAAGCGCAGCAGGCGGCCGAAAGGGGCGCGGGCGCTGTCCACGCTCCTAGAACACCGTGCCGTCGCTTTCGACCTGCAGCGGCGGCCCGCCCGCCGGCCGCCGCTCGGCAGCGAGGGCGCGGCCCGCCGCCCAGGTGCCGCCCTCCAGCACGCCTCCCAGCGGCAGGGTCTGCGCATCGCGCCCCAGGCGCTGACGCACCAGCACCGCCAGCTCGTCGAGCAGGCACACGGTGAGCGCGCGCCACTCGACGATCGTCTCGTCTTCGGGCTGGTGGCGGCGCTCGAGCACCGATGGCGAACGCGGCACGATCACGCCGCCGTCGATGAACAGGCCGCCGTTGCGGTACTCCGGCAATCCCGTCAGCCCATGCTCACCGTCCAGTCCGGTGACTTCGACGCCAGCCCATTGCAGCGGCTCCACCAGCGAGTAGGCCAGCCATTGGCTGAGCTTGTGGAAGGGCACCCAGCCTCCCGTCGTGGCATCACGGCCACCGCCCGGCACGGCGTCGCCAGCCCAACGGTGCGGCCCCACGTCGCCGGCCAGCACGCCGCGGATGTGGCGGCTGCGCGGCCAGATTGGCCCCAGCGTGCGCAGCAGCTCGGCCAGCAGCTCGCGCGCGGCCACCTGCGTGCGCCGGCCGCCGTCGGTGAGACGGTCGAAGAGCAGCGCCGGCCGGGCCTCGGTGGGGCGGCCCTGGGCGGCGTCGCGGCCCGCCTCTTCGGCCAGCACGCCACCCAGCCGGGCGAGCAGCGCGGCGCGGCCTTCGAGGCCGACCATCGGGTTGTTCGGGCCGCTCTGGAACACCGCGCGCAGGGCCGCCGCGTCGATGTGCCGCAGCGCGCCGGCATCGGACCGCAGCGGATCGCCCCCGCGCGACGAGAAGGCCCCGGCCATGAAGGCGCGGAAACTCGCCACAGCCAGGCCCTCGCTGCGGGTGTAGGTCTGGCCCTGGCCCGGCACGGGCGCCGAGACGGGAGAAGGGGCAGGGGCCGGGGCGGCCGGGGCCGCCGCCTGGTCGAGCATCGCGAACAGCTCGTCGGCGCCGGCCCGCGGCTGGGCAGCGGCGCCCAGGGCCTGGCCCTCGGTGTAGTGCCACTTCGCCCCGGCACCGGCGTCCAGCAGCACGCTCACCACCGCCAGATCGAAGCGCGCCCGCGCCACCGCCAGCCGGTCCTGGCCGGCCAGTGCCGCGTCCATCCCGGCCTTGCGGTCCACGCCCCCGGCTTCGAAGTGCCGCCAGCGGCTGTGCAAGGGGATGTCCAGCGTCGGGAAGCGGGCCTGTGTGAGCGCGGCCACGCGGTCGGCCAGCGCCGGCAGCGCCTGGCGGTCGATGCGGAAGCTCGGGCTCAGGTCGGCTTCCACGGCGCGCAGCACGCTGGCGCATCGCAGGCGGATGGTGGCTGGGTCGTGCAGCGCTACCAGCAGATGGGCCTGTGCGGTCGGCGCGGCGCCCGGGGTGTCAGACGGGGCCACGGCAGGCCCCCTGCTGCGCGGGGGATCTTGATCCGCCCCTCCACGGCGGTGCCGCTGCCCGTGAGGGTGTCGTGGAGCTCGGTCGGTTGGGGCGCGGAGGCAGGTTCATGCGGCGGAAGATACGCCAGATGCAGCGTCCCGGCGCGGCCCGGGGCTCGACCACGGTCTGCGCGGCTTGAGGCTGGGGCGTCACTGGTCACACAAAGCCGCGCACCGGCAGCGCGGCGCTGCGCTGCAGCCAGTTGCGGGGCGAGTAGCGCGCCGTGCCGCAGGTGGCGTGCAGCGTGTAGGCCATGCGCGAGCGCGGGCTGCGGTTGGGGGCGCTGCAGTGCGGCAGCAGGCCGTGGAAGACGATCAGCGTGCCGGCCTCCACCGGCAGCGCCACCGCGGTGTCGGTGCCGGGCCAGGGCAGGGTGGAGAGCTTCTCCATGCGCAGGCTGCCGGCTTGGTGCACGTAGCGCTCGCGCAGCGTGCCGCGCTCGCCGCGGTGGCCGCCGGGCTCGGCCCAGAGGCAGCCGTTGTCCAGCGTGGCGTCTTCGATCGCGAACCAGAAGGTCGTGACCGTGATCGGCTCGGTCTCGAAGAAGCTGGCGTCCTGGTGCCAGCCGACCTCGCCGCCGATCGCCGGCTGCTTGAAGATGACCATGCTCTGCCAGACCTGCGGCTGCACCAGGCCCAGCTCGGCGGCCAGCGCAGCCAGCGCGGGGCCCTTGCTGTAGGCGGAGAACACCGGGTCGAGGTCATGCATCGCATGGCCGATCTTGTTGATGCTGCGGGCCTTGGGCACGACGAGGCGGCCGTCGGCGTCGAGCGCCTCTTCCTCAAAGAAACAGTCCATGGCCTCGGCGCTGGCCAGCAGCCGCTCGTCGGCCACGAGGCCGCGGTTGCGCGTGGAAAAGCGGCTGGCCCCGGCGGCCGGGTCGAAGGCCTCGACCAGCTCGTGCGCGCGCCGCGCCAGCGCAGCCGTCTCATCCGCACGCTTGAAGCCGGGCAGCACGAGGAAGCCCTGCTCGGCGTAGGCAGCGCCTTGGGTGGGGGTCAGCATGGGACGGTGTTGCGCGGCGGCATCAGCGCGGCCGGGTGCGGGCGGCGATTCATCGGCGACGGCGGGGTTGGGGCGGCATCATCCATGCTACTTCGGCCCCGAGCGCCCCGAGCGCCCCGTTTGCTCGAAGCCCCTGCCCGAACCCATCGCCCACCGGAGCCCCGCGATGCCCCAAAAGAATGCCGCCCTGCACCCGATCGCCGCCGCCGTCGCGTTGGCCTTGATCCATGTTGGTGCGTCTGCCCAGACGCCGGCCCAGACGCCGGCCCCGGCCACCGGCGAGCTGACCGTCGTCACCGTGACCGCCGAGCGCCGCCTGGAGAACATCCGCGACGTGCCCAGTGCCGTCAGCTCGCTGCAGGGCGAGACGCTGGAGGTGCTCAACTCCGGCGGCCAGGACATCCGCCAGCTCGCCGGCCGCGTGCCCAGCCTGAACATCGAAAGCTCCTTCGGCCGCGCCTTCCCGCGCTTTTACATCCGCGGCATCGGCAACACCGACTTCGACCTGAACGCCAGCCAGCCCGTGAGCCTGGTGTTCGACGACGTCGTGCAGGAGAACCCCATCCTGAAGGGTTTCCCGCTCTTCGACCTGGCCAGCATCGAGGTGCTCAACGGCCCGCGCGGCACGCTGTTCGGCCGCAACTCGCCGGCCGGCGTGGTGCGCTTCGAGTCGGCCAAGCCGGTGCGCAGCTTTGAGGCCTACGCGCTGACGACCGTGGGCAGCGACCGCATGTTCAACGTGGAAGGTGTGGTCAACACGCCGCTCGGAGAGGCCGCCGCACTGCGCGTGAGCCTGCAGAGCCAGAACCGCGACGACTGGGTGCGCAACACGCGCGGCGCGCCCACCGCCGAGATGGAGGGTTACAACGACAACGCCGCCCGCGTGCAGCTGCTGGTGACGCCGGGCAAGGACCTCAGCGTGCTGTTCAATGTGCACGCGCGCGACCTGAAGGGCTCGGCGCGGGTGTTCCGCGCCAACATCATCAAGCCCGGCACCAACGATCTGGTCGACGGCTTCGACCCGAAGAAGGTGAGCCACGACGGCATCAACAGCCAGGACGTGAAGACGATGGGCGGCAGCGTGCGCGTGCGCTGGGAGCTCGGCGGCATGGCCTTGAGCTCCATCACCGGCTACGAGAGCGTGGAGTCGTTCTCGCGCGGCGACATCGATGGCGGCTTCGGCGCCGTGTTCCTGGGCGCGGGCAACTTCGGCCCCGGCTTGATTCCCTTCGACGCCGAGAGCGGCGACGGCCTGCCCAAGCACAGCCAGTTCACCCAGGAGTTCCGCCTCGAGAGCACGACCAAGGGCGCGCTGCAGTGGATCGCGGGCCTGTACTACTTCGATGAATCGCTCAACATCGACAGCTTCAACTACAGCAGCCTGGGCGGCAACACGCGCAACGGCTTTGCCACGCAGCAGCAGGACAACAAGGCCTACGCCATCTACGGCACCGTCAACCTCGACGTCAGCGACGCCATCAAGCTGCGCGGCGGCCTGCGCTACACCAAGGACGAAAAGGACTTCGTCGCCGACCGCATCCAGGCGCCGCCCTTCAGCCCCACCTTCATCGGCCGCCGCACCGCCAACACCAGCGCCACCAACACCAGCGCCGACTTCTCCGCCAGCTACGCGCTGAACAAGACGTCCAACGTGTATGCGCGCGTGGCCACGGGCTTCCGTGCGCCGGCCATCCAGGGCCGGCTGCTCTTCGGCGACACGCTGTCGGTGGCCAAGAGCGAAACCGTCACCAGCTACGAAGCCGGCTACAAGGCCGACCTGATGAACCGCCGCGCCCGCGTGGCCTTCAACGTGTTCAGCTACGAGATCAAGGACCAGCAGCTCACCGCGGTGGGCGGCGCAGCCAACTTCAACCAGCTCGTCAACGCCGCCAAGACCACCGGCAACGGCGCCGAGTTCGATGTGAAGCTGCTGCCCACCGACAACCTGCTGCTCACGCTGAGCGGCAGCCTGAACAAGACCAAGATCAAGGACCCGAACCTGCGTGTCGACGCCTGCGGCAGTGGCTGCACGGTGCTCGATCCGATCACCGCGCCGGTCAACCCGGCCATCGGCAAGTTCGCGCCCACGGTCTCGATCAACGGCAACTCGCTGCCGCAGGCGCCGGAAACCACGCTCAGCTTCACCGCCCGCTACAGCATGCCGCTGGCCGGCGGCGAGATGTTCGTGCTGACCGACTGGACGTACCGCAGCGAGATCAACTTCTTCCTGTACGACAGCGTCGAATTCAAGGGCAAGCCGCTCACCGAAGGCGGCCTGCGTGTCGGCTACAGCTTCGGCAAGGGCAAGTACGAAGCCGCCGCCTTCGTGCGCAACCTGACCAACCAGATCCGCGTGGTGGGTGGCATCGACTTCAACAACCTCACGGGCTTCATCAACGAGCCGCGCACCATCGGCGCGTCGTTCAAGGCCAGCTTCTGATGAAGGCACGGCAGCTTGCCGCTGCCGCCGCGCTGGCCCTGGCGGCCGGCGCGGCGCTGGCCCAGCCGGCCATCATCTTCGAGCTCGGCGGCAAGAACGACAAGAGCTTCGGCGAGGCCGCCTGGCGCGGCGCCGAGGCCTGGAAGAAGGAAACCGGCCGGCCCTATCTTGAGTTCGAGATCGCCAACGCCGCGCAGCGCGAGCAGGCGGCGCGGCGCTTTGCCGAGCGTGGGGCCAACCCCATCGTCGGCGTCGGCTTTCCGCAGGCCAGCGCCATCGACAAGGTGGCGCGCGACTTCCCGCAGCTGCGCTTTGCCATCATCGACATGGTGGTGGACCTGCCCAACGTGCAGAGCTTCGTCTACCGCGAACACGAGGGCGCCTTCCTCGTGGGCATGCTCGCGGCGATGGCCAGCAAGACCGGCACCGTGGGCTTCGTGGGCGGGCAGGACATCCCGCTCGTGCGCAAGGTGCTGTGTGGCTACGAGCAGGGCGCGCGCTTTGCCCGCCCGGGCGTGAAACTCACCTCGGCCATGACCGGCACCACCAACGCCGCCTGGACCGACCCCGCCCGTGGCGCCGAACTCGCCAAGACGCAGATCGCGCAGGGCGCCGACGTGCTGTTCGCCGCCGCCGGCACCACCGGCCTGGGCGTGCTGCAGGCGGCCAAGGACGGCGGCATCTACGGCATCGGCGTGGACGTGAACCAGAACCACCTGCACCCCGGCACCATGCTCACCAGCATGCTCAAGCGCGTGGATCTGGCGGTGCTGCAGGCGTTTCGCGGCGTGCAGCCGGGCGTCACGGTGCTGGGGCTGAAGGAAGGCGCGCTCGACTACGCGCTAGACGAGTACAACGCGAAGCTCATCACGCCGGCCATGCGGCAGCGCACCGATGCTGCCAAGGCCGACATCGTGGCCGGGCGGCTGAAAGTGATCGACTCCAGCGTGACCGGGCGCTGCCAGTAGCGGGACGGGCTGACCGCGCCACCGGGTGGCGGCCCAGGCGACATCAGGGTCCACCCGGATCTCTGTTTTTCCGATAGCTTGGCGCCTTTGGATTGAATTTCACGACGCCTACACCACCCGCCTATCGTCGGCGCTCTGCTGCGACATCGCGGCAGATCCCATACTGACAGGAGGCCTCATGACGGTTCGTATGTTTGCCCTGGCGGCGTTGGCTGCGGCGGCGCTGGTGTCCCATGGTGTGGTGTCTGCCCAGAAGGGTGCGCTGCAGAAGGTCGGCAAGGGCGAGGGCCGTGTCGACATCGTCGCCTGGGCCGGCTATATCGAACGCGGTGCGACCAGCAAGGACTTCGACTGGGTGACGGACTTCGAGAAGAAGACCGGCTGCAAGGTCAACGTCAAGACCGCCGGCACGTCCGATGAGATGGTGGCGCTGATGAACGAAGGCGGCTTCGACCTCGTCACCGCCAGCGGTGATGCGAGCACGCGTCTGATCCGCGGCAAGAAGGTGCAGCCGATCAACGTCAATCTGATCCCGAGCTACAAGAACGTCGACCCGCGGCTGCAGAAGGCGCCCTGGCACTTCGAAGCCAACACGCACTACGGCGTGCCCTACCAGTGGGGCTGGAACGTGCTCATGTACAACACCAAGGTCTTCGGCAGCACGCCGCCCAACAGCTGGAAGGTGGTGTTCGAGGAGATGAATCTGCCCGACGGCAAGAGCAACAAAGGCCGCGTGCAGGCTTTCGATGGGCCGATCCACATCGCCGATGCCGCGCAGTACCTCAAGTACCACAAGAAGGAACTCGGCATCACCGACCCCTACGAGCTGAACGAGGCCCAGTACAAGGCCGCACTCGATCTGCTGCGCGCGCAACGCAAGATCGTGGGCAAGTACTGGCACGACGCCTTCGTGCAGATCGACGACTTCACCAACGAAGGCGTGGTGGCAAGCGGCTCGTGGCAGTTCCAGGCCAACATCCTGAAGAGCAAGAAGGTGCCAATCGCCACCGTGGTGCCGGTGGAAGGCGCCACCGGCTGGGCCGACACGACGATGATGCATGCCGAAGCCAAGAACCCGAACTGCGCCTACATGTGGCTCGAACACTCGCTGAACCCCAAGCTCCAAGGCGACCTGTCGGCCTGGTTCGGCTCGGTGCCCAGCGTCCCGGCGGCCTGCAAGGGCAACAAGCTGCTCACCGACGAAGGCTGCGCGCGCCAGGGCTACAACGACTTCGACAAGATCAGCTTCTGGCGAACGCCCGTGAGCGCCTGCAAGAGCCAGAGCGCCGGTTGCGTGCCCTACCACCGCTGGGTCACGGACTACATCGCAGTGCTCGGCGGGCGCTGAAGCCGCGATGACCGCAGCCGTCACGCTCGACGGCGTCGGTTGCACCTTCGGCCACGGCGCGGGCGCGGTCCGCGCCGTGGATGGTGTCGACCTGACGATCGCCGCCGGCGAGTTCTTCACCCTGCTTGGCCCCAGCGGTTCGGGCAAGACGACCGTTCTGCGCATGATCGGCGGCTTCACGCTGCCGACTGCGGGGCATGTGTGGATCGGGGGCCAGGACGTGACCCAGGCGCCCCCGTACGCCCGCGCCGTGAACACGGTGTTCCAGGACTACGCGCTGTTCCCGCACATGAACATCCGCGACAACGTGGCCTACCCGCTGATGGTGCGCAAGGTGGACCGGCCAAGCCGTGAGCGACGGGCCGAGGAACTGCTGGCGCTCGTGCAGCTGCCCGGCGTGGGCGCACGCCGGCCGGCGCAGCTCTCGGGCGGGCAGCGACAGCGCGTGGCCCTTGCACGGGCGCTGATCAGCGAGCCGCAGGTGCTGCTGCTCGACGAGCCACTCGGCGCGCTGGATCTGAAGTTGCGCGAGCAGATGCAGAGCGAGCTGAAGGCGCTGCAGCGGCGCCTGGGCATCACCTTCCTCTTCATCACGCACGACCAGCACGAGGCGCTGTCGATGAGCGACCGCATCGGCATCTTCAATGCAGGCCGTCTCGAACAGCTGGGCACGCCGCGGCAGGTCTACGACACACCGGCGACGCGCTTCGTCGCGCACTTCGTCGGCGCCGCGAACGTGCTCGAAGGCGAGGCGGCACGCAGCCTCACCGGCCACGCGCAGGCGATGCTGCGGCCGGAGCGCATCACCCTCGGCGAAGCCGTCGGCGCGCGCGCCACGGGCCTGGTTTGCGAAGTGCAGTTCTTCGGTGCCTTCACGCGCATCAAGGTCGAGACCGCCGGTGCGCGCGTGCAGGCCGATCTGCCGTTGGCGCCGGGTGCCGTGATGCCTGAGCCAGGCCAGACCGTGCACCTGCACTGGAACGACGGCGCGGTGCATGCCTGGTCGGCGGCGGCTTGAACACCTTGTCGCTGCCACCACCACCGCCGCGGCCAGCCGGCCTGCGCCGCCGCGCGAGCGACCTGCTCTGCACGCGGCGCGGCCTGCTGCTGCTGTTGCTGCTGGCGCCACCGCTGCTGTGGTTTGGCGTCATCTACCTCGGCAGCCTGATTGCGCTGCTGGCCAACGCCTTCTTCCGCCTCGACGACTTCACCGGCCAGGTCGTGCGCGAGATAGGCGTCTCGAACTTCGTCGCGCTCTTCGACCCGGCCAACCTCGATGCGGCCCGCCGCACCATCGTCATGGCCATCGCGGTGACGCTGGCCTGCACGGTGCTGGCCTTCCCGCTGGCCTATGTCATGGCCCGCCATGCCCGCGGCTGGAGCAAGGCGGCGCTGTACATCGCCGTGATGTTGCCGCTGTGGAGCAGCTACCTCGTGCGCCTCTATGCCTGGAAGCTGCTGCTGGCCAAGGAAGGCGCCATCAACTGGGCGGCCGAACGGCTGCATCTGAGCTGGCTGATCGAGGCGCTGCTCGCCACGCCGCTGGTCGGTGGGCCGAGCCTGAGTTTTTCGACGCTCGGCACCTTCATCGTCTTCGTCTACATGTGGCTGCCCTTCATGGTGCTGCCGGTGATGGCCAGCATCGAGCGCATACCGGCCTCCACGCTCGAAGCCAGCGCCGACCTCGGTGCGCCGCCGCTCACGACCTTCCGCCGCGTCGTCCTGCCGCTGTCCCTGCCCGGGGTGGCGGCGGGCTCGATCTTCACCTTCAGCCTCACGCTTGGCGACTACATCATTCCGCAGGTCATCGGCGACAGCACGCTGTACATCGGGCAGGTGGTCTACCGGCAGCAGGGAGTGGCCGGCAACATCCCGTTCGCGGCGGCGTTTTCGCTGGTGCCGATCGTCGTGATCGGCGTGTACCTGTGGCTGGCCAAGCGCAAGGGAGCCTTCGATGCGCTCTGACGGCCGAGGGGCCGTCCGAGGAACCTGGCCCCTGAAGTGGGCGGCAGGGGCCGTCGTGCTGTTCCTGCACGTGCCACTGGCGCTGATCGTGCTGTACGCCTTCAGCAGCGAGGACAAGAGCTACGTCTTCCCGCCACCGGCACTCACCACACAGTGGTTCGGCGTGGCCTGGGAGCGGCCCGACGTGTGGGAGGCCATCCAGCTCAGCTTCGAGGTCGCGCTGTGGAGCACCGCCATCGCGCTCGTGCTCGGCACGCTGGCCGCCGGTGCGCTGGCGCGCGCCAGGTTCTTCGGCCGCGATGCCATCAGCCTGCTGCTGATACTGCCGATCGCGTTGCCCGGCATCATCACCGGCATCGCGCTGCGCTCGGCTTACCACACGATGGAGATCCCGTTCTCCTTCTGGACCATCGTGGTCGGCCACGCCACCTTCTGCGTGGTGGTGGTGTTCAACAACGCGGTGGCGCGGCTGCGGCGGCTGAACCCCAATCTCATCGAGGCCAGCATGGATCTCGGCGCCGATGGCTTCCAGACGCTGCGCTACATCATCCTGCCGCAGCTCGGCAGCGCGCTGCTGGCCGGCGCCTTGCTGGCCTTCGCGCTGAGCTTCGACGAGGTCATCGTCACCACCTTCACCGCCGGCCAGCAGACGACGCTGCCGATCTGGATGCTGCAGGAGCTCATCAGGCCCCGGCAGCGCCCCGTCACCAACGTGGTGGCGGTGGTGATCATCGCGCTGACCTTCATTCCCATCGTGCTGGCCTACTGGTTCACCCGCGCGGATGAACCGGGCCACCGTTGAACGCCCGCACCGCACTTCCGTACCTTTCGCACCCGGAGCCTGACCATGGTCCAACTGCCCACCCAACTGCTGATCGATGGTGCCTTCGTGGCCGGCGAGGGCGAGGCCGAGCGCGTGCTCGACCCCGCCACTGGCGAACTGCTGGTGGCGCTGCCCGAGGCCAGCACCGAGCAGGTCCACAAGGCCGTGTCGGCCGCGCACCGCGCCTTCGAGGCCTGGAGCGAGACGACGCCGATGGAGCGCAGCCGAATGCTGCTGAAGCTGGCGGATGCCATCGAAGCGCGTGCCGAGGACTTTGCGCGGCTGGAGAGCCTGAATTGCGGCAAGCCCTACGCCCGCGCCCTGGGCGACGAGATCCCGGCCGTTGCCGACTGCTTCCGCTTCTTTGCCGGTGCCGCGCGCACGCTGCAGGGGCCGCTGGCGGGCGAGTACCTGGCCGGCCACACCAGCATGGTCAGGCGCGATCCGGTGGGCGTGGTCGGCTCGATCGCGCCCTGGAACTACCCGCTGCTGATGGCGGCGTGGAAGACCGCCCCGGCACTGGCCGCCGGCAACACCGTGGTGCTCAAGCCGAGCGAGCAGACGCCGCTGAGCAGCCTGCTGCTGGCGCAGGTGGCGGCCGATGTCTTTCCGAAGGGGGTGCTGAACGTCATCACCGGCCGCGGCGGCAGCGTCGGGCAGCCGCTGGTGGAGCATCCCAAGGTTGCCATGGTGAGCGTGACGGGCGATGTCGCCACCGGCCGCAAAATCCTGCAGGCCGCGAGCGGCTCGCTCAAGCGCACACACCTCGAACTCGGTGGCAAGGCGCCGGTGATCGTGATGGACGACGCCGACCTCGCGGCCGTGGTCGAGGGCTTGCGGGTCTTTGGCTACTACAACGCCGGCCAGGACTGCACCGCCGCCTGCCGCATCTACGCCGGCGGCAAAGTCTACGAAAAGCTCGTCGCCGACCTGACCACGGCCGTGCGCGGCATCAAGATGGGTCTGCAGGACGAGGCCGATGTCGAGATCGGCCCGCTCATCAGCGACCGCCAACGCAACCGCGTGGCCAGCTTCGTCGAGCGCGCCCAGATGGCCGGGCACATGGAGATCACCACCGGCGGCAAGCCCCGCGTCGGTGCCGGCTTCTTCTACGAGCCCACCGTGATTGCCGGCGCGCGCCAGGAAGACGAGATCGTCAAGCGCGAGGTCTTCGGCCCGGTGGTGAGCATCACGCGCTTCACCGACACCGAGCAGGCCATTGCCTGGGCCAACGACAGCGACTACGGCCTGGCCAGCAGCGTGTGGACGCAGGACGTGGGCCGCGCGATGAAGGTCGCGAAGAAGCTGCAGTACGGCTGCACCTGGATCAACACGCACTTCATGCTCGTCAACGAGATGCCGCACGGCGGCCTGAAGAGCAGCGGCTACGGCAAGGACATGAGCCTCTTTGCGCTGGAGGACTACACGGTGCCCCGGCATGTGATGGTGAAGTTCTGAGGCACGCCCACGCTCCTAGGCGCGGACCCCGACCTTGTCGAACTGAGCCGAAGCTGCCGGTCTTTGGGCTGCAGTCAGCCGTCAGCGGCCGATTGCGGCGACTTGATGTGGGACCTCTCCAGACCGTCACCCGTCAAACTTGCCGTGCCGGCCTGCTCCGGCCGAAAAGCGGCTCGAACCGGCCAAGGTCTCGCCGCTCTCGATGGTCGCGAGTCCCCGGCGTATCTCGTTGGCGGTGGCGCCGGCATCGTCCAGCCCGTGGTGCTCCAGCAGTGAGAGCCGGTCGTTGCGCAGCCCGGCTTGCGGAAAGCCCACCAAGGTCTTCGCCAGCGTCATGGCTTCTGCCAGCGCCGAGCCGTCATCGACCACCCGGGTCACCAGTCCGATGGCCAAGGCCTCGTCCATCGCCACCGGCCGGCCCGTCAGGATGAGATCAAGGGCCCGCCCCTCGCCAATCAGCCGCGGCAAGCGAATGGTCCCAAGGTCCACCAGCGGCACGCCGAAGCGCCGGTTGAAGACGCCCATCACGGCCGAACGACCGGCCACTCGGAGGTCACACCACAGCGCGAGTTCCATGCCGCCCGCGACGGCGTGGCCTTCGATCGCGGCGATGACGGGCTTGCTCAAGCGCAGGCGTGTCGGTCCCATCGGCGCGAATTCGCCATCGGGCTCGACCGGCTTGCGCTCGCCGGCCGCCAGCGCCTGCAGGTCAGCGCCGGCGCAGAAGGTGCCACCCTCACCGGCGAGGATGGCCACGTCGCTGCGGTCGTCGGCGTCAAAGGACTTGAACGCCGCGATGAGCGAGCGCGCAGTCTCCAGATCCACGGCGTTGCGGCGAGAGACTCTCCGGATCGTCACCGTGGTCACCCGTCCGGCCGTGTGGATGGCAACGCCGGTGCTCACGCCACACCCTCGCCTGCAGCAGTCGACTTGTGGCCCTCCGGCGCCGGCGCCTTCAGGATCGTGCCTTGCGCCGCGGCACACAGCTTCTCCACGCCGTCGTGCAGCGCAAACACGTCGCAGCGGCTGACACCCTGTGTCCTGCCGGCGTTGAGGGTCCAGGCCCTGGCGACCAGCGTCTCGCCGAGGGCCGGCCTCAGGTAGTTGATCTTGATTTCCGCGGCGAGAAGCAGTTCCTCGGCGTTCATGGCGTGGTCCTCAAGAGAAGGCCTGCGAAGCAGGCGAGACCGGCGAGTAAGCGTGGTGGTTGTCGCGCAGCCATTGACCGGCGATTTCGCTGTGCATCTGGCTGGGATGAAAGTGCGGCATCAGGTAGGCCTTCCAGGGCTGCCGCAGTGCGGGCACCAGACCCTGCCGTCCGAACAGGAATCGGACCGCGCTCGCCCAGGTCGAAGGCCGCCACCAGGTGCCGTCGTGCCACAGGTTGTTGAACGTCTGGCGCGCCAGGTCGACCAGGAACAGGCGGGTGACGAGCCGGTAGTAGCGCACCCGCCAGGCGTCGCTGCCGCCCAGGGCCAGGTACACGTCGATGGCCGTGGACTTGTGTTCGATCTCTTCGCTGAAGTGCCACTGCCACATCGTGTTGATGCGCTGGTCGGTGCTGCACAGCCACTGCGGATGGGCCAGGCCCCACTCCGACAGGATGGCCGTGAGGTGCTCGGTGGCGGCCGTGATGCCCACGGCATGCCGCGGGTCGGCCAGGGCGGTCGTCGCCTGCCGCCTTTCGGCGCGCCCCTCCCAGTGGTTGACCAGACCTTGCGCTTCGAGATGACCATTGAACAGGTCATGGATGCGGCGATGCGTGGCTTCCTGGCCGACGAAGCCCCTGACCTCGGTGTCGAAAACCGCGCGCTGGTCGGGTGGCAGCGAGGACACGCCGCGCCTGACCGCGTCGATGAAGAACTGCTCACCTCGCGGAAAGCTCATCGACAAGGCATTGAAGAAGGCGGTGCGGAAGGCATCGCCGCCGCACCAGTGGCGGGGAATCGGCGAACCGAGGTCGATGTGGAGCCGACGGATGGTGAGTGCGCCCATGGTGGAACCCGAAGTGAAGGATCGTGCAGTCACAAGGCGGAGAAGTCGACGGCCTCGAGCCGCGACAAACTCTCGCCATTGCCGCGCAGGACCAGAAGCAGGGACGTGATCCGCGGCTGAATGGCGCCCACGAAGTCGAGTGCCATGGCCACCTTGTTGATGTGCCACGTGTCGGAACCAGACGCCGCGGCCAGCGCGATACGGGCCTGCATCCAGCCCATGACGCAGTGGCCCAGCAGCTCCAGGAAGGCCGGCGCCGCGTGTCCTGCGGTTTCGCGCTTGAACAGCGCATCCACGCCGAGATGCGCTGCCACCGCGGCGACCTCCTCGGCGCAGGACCGCAGCCAAGCCGCCAATGGCGACAGGCGCGGGTGCTGCTCGACCTGATGGGCCGTCTCGCTGAAGAGCGCGCCCAACAGCTTCAGCCGCGCGCCCTGATCGGCCAGCACCTTGCGGCCCAGCAGATCCAGCGCCTGGATTTCGTTGCTGCCTTCGTACAGCCGGCAGATGGCCTGGTCGCGCACGAGCTGTTCCATGCCCGTCTCGACGATGTAGCCCGAGCCGCCGAAGAGGCGCTGCGCGGCGCCGATGTGTTCGGCGGCCCGGTCCGAGAGATAGCCCTTCACCACCGGGGTGAGCAAGGCTGCCAGGTCGCCGGAGCGTCGGCACTCGTCGGGATCGGGATGATGCCGCTCCTGGTCCAGCAGCAGCCCGACCCAGGCCACCAGCGCTCGCGCGCCATCGATGAACTGCCTGTGTGCCAGCAGGGACCGGCGTACCAGGCTGTGGCTGATGATCGGGTCGGCCGGTAGCTGGGGCTGTGCCGCGCCTCCCAGCGCACGGCCTTGCAGGCGCGTCCGAGCGTGCTGCAAGGCGTTCTGGTAGGCGATCTCCGCCAGGCCCACGCATTGCACACCGACCTCGAGCCGTGCCGCGTTCATCAGGAGGAACATGCAGCGCAGCCCTTGCCCCAATTCGCCCACCAAGAAGGCGTGCGACCCTTCGAAGGCCAAGGCGCAGGTGGCATTCGCGCGGAGCCCGTGCTTGTGCTCCAGGCCGATCAGGCTCACGCCGTTCCGCTCGCCAAGCTGGCCGTCGATCAACCGCTGGCGCGACACCACGAACAGGCTGATGCCCTTGGTGCCCGCCGGTGCATCCGGGGTGCGGGCCAGCACGAGGTGAACGATGTTGGGCGTCAGGTCGTGTTCGCCGTTGCTGATGAAGCACTTCTGGCCCGACACCCGCCACGAGCCGGTGGCGTCCTGCATGGCCACGGTCTTCACGAGGCCCAGGTCGCTCCCGGCCTGCGGCTCGGTCAGGCACATCGTGCCGCTCCATTGGCCGCTGGCCAGGTGCGGTGCGAACATTGACAGCACGTCGGCACTGGCAAATCGCGCGAGGCAGGCCAGCACGCCTTCGCGCACATTGGCGAAGATGGAGAAGGCCAGATTGGCGGCAGCCAGGTTCTCGGTCGCCAGGGCGCCCAGGGCACGCGGAAAGCCCTGGCCGCCCAGGTGGGCCGGTACCGTGAGCGAGGGCCAGCCCGCCGCCACGTAGTCTCGATAGGCCTCGGGCCAGCCGGAAGGCGTCTCAACCTGGTCACCCTCGCGGCGACAGCCCTCGCGATCGCCACTGGCCGCCAGGGGCAGCAAGCGACCCACCGCAAACCGCGCCGCGGCTTCCAACACAGCCGTGGCGTCGGCGGCTTCGATCTGCGCGAACGCATCCCATTGCCGCCACAGCTCGGGGGCGCGAAGAACGTTCTCGAGCACAAAGCGCTGCTCCCGCAGAGGGGGGGCGAAGTCCAGCATGGTCGAGCTTTCCTGCGTGGCAGTCTTCACTCGCCCTTGAACACCGGCGCGCGCTTTTGCATCATGGCCATCACGCCTTCGCGAACATCTTGTGTCTTGAGCAGACCCATCAGGCGCGGCATCAAGGCGGCCATTGCGGCAGCTTCGCCCTCGGCGTACGCCTGGTGCGCCGACTGAATCAGCGCGCGCACGCCCAGTGGAGCCGCCTGGGCGACCTGCCGGGCCAGGGTCACGGCACGTTCGAGCAGCTGCGCAGCAGGCACCACCTCGCTGACCAGCCGCATGCGCAGGGCTTCGCTGGCCGAGAACTCTTCACCGGTCATCATGTAGCGCATGGCATCACTCCAGCCTGCGGCCCGGGTGAAACGTATGGAGGCGCCGCCGGAGGGCGTGATGCCGCGAAGCACCTCGGTCTGCGAGAAGCGCGCCGAGTCGGCGGCCAAGGCGATGTCGGCCGCCAGCAGCAGCTCCAGGCCCGCGGTGAAGCAGGCGCCCTGCGCGGCCACGATCAGCGGCTTGCGCCGCAAAGGGCCGGACACGGCAAAGGGGTCGAGCCCCTCGCTGGGGTAGCTCAAGGTGCCGCTGGCCATCTGGGGTGCGAGCGCCATCAGGTCCAGGCCCGCCGAGAAGTGCTCGCCGTGCGCGAACACCAGCGCGCAGCGCAGTTCGGAGCTGCGTTCGTACTCGCCGAGCGCCGACGACAGGTCGAAGAGCATCTCGGCGTCGAAGGCGTTTCGCTTGGCAACTCGGTTCAAGCCGATGAGAAACACGTTGTCGCGGCGTTCGCGGGTCACGGAACCGGCGGTGCTGTCGTTCATGGAGCCTGGGGTTTCTGACTGAGGTGGATCGATGCTAGGCAGGCAACATGGGGTGGACTAGATCGGGATCAGAGTACAAACCGGTTCCATGAGAGAGCCAATCGCGCCTGAATCGGCGGCCCTGCCCCAGCGCATCGATGCGGCGGCCGGGCTGGATGCCAATGCACTCGAGTTGTTCGCCCGCGTCGTTCAAGCGGGCAGCTTTGCGCGGGCGGCGCGCAAGCTGGGGCAGGAGCGCGCCGCGGTGAGCCGGCGCGTCGCCGCGATCGAGGCCCTGGTGGGCCAGCCCCTGTTCGCGCGGACCACGCGCTCGCTGGGACTGACCGAGGCCGGCAGGCGCTTGGCACAAAGCGCCCAGGCGGTCCTGGACGCCGCGGAAGCAGCGCGCAGCTCGCTGCGGTCGACACAGGCCAAACTGGCTGGTCGGCTGCGCATCACCTGCGGGCCCAGCCTGGGCCGCAGCATGCTGGCGCCGGTCCTGGCGGAATTCCAGCAGTTGCACCCCCCCCTGAGCTACGAACTGATCTTCACCGATCGACGCGTCAATCTGCTGCGCGAAGGCATCGATGTGGCCTTTCGCATCACCCGGAAACCGCCCGAGGACCTGGTGGCGCAGCGCGTGCTGCCCTTCCGCATCAGCGCCTACGCTGCGCCGGGACGGTTCGAATCGCTCTCCTCTCCTGCCGCGCTGGCCTCACGCCCGTTGCTCTTGTTCGGGGCCGCGCGAGACACACCGACAACGCTGCTGTGGCGCCTCGGCCATCAATCCCAGCCCGTGCAGGTCTCGGGTGTGGCCTACAGCGATGATCTGGACGGCTTGATCGCCTTGGCGGTGGCAGGCGCCGGTGTCGTCATCACGATGGACTGCTGCGTAGCCAGGCACATTGCCAGAGGTGAACTCGTGGACTTGCTGCCCGCTTGGCATCTTCCCTTGGCAGAAGGGGATGCGGTTCACGCGCTGACTTTGCCCATGCCGGAGGCCTCGGAGAGCGCACGCGCCTTGGTGAGGTTTGTGTCGGAACGATGGCTGCATGGCGTGCAGGGTCCCTCGACACCTGATCGGAGCCATGTGGCTGTCTTGTGAGGCTTGCGGGCTTGTGCCGCCCGCAGCTCATTGACGACCCATCGCGTGCACCGATGTGGTCAAGTGCGCGACGGAGCGAGCGCAGAAAACCTTCGTGGCAAATCGCGCTGCTGTACTGGCCTTGCCGCAGGACCGCGTGCCGCTTGACGAGTTGGCCGCCGCCGGGCACGGGCTAATCATGGTGATGGGCAAGGGCGGTCTGGGTACGACGACGGTCGCCGCGGCCCTGGCCATGGGGCTGGTCCAGTGCAGCAATTCCGTGCACCTGATCGCCACCGATCCGGCAGCCCATCGGGCGGAACGCTGAGCGGCGACATGCCGGGATCGAACGTGAGCCGCATCGACCCGAAGGACAAGACGCAGCGCTGCATCGACAAGATCATGGCGGCCAGGTTCCCCAAAGCTCGACGCGGCCGAGCAGGCGCTGCTGCCGGAAGACCTGCAGTCGCCCTGCACCGAAGAGGTGGCCGTCTTTCGTGCGTTCTCAGGCATCGTCAGCCAGGGCCACAGCGCCTTCGTGGTGCTGGACACCGCACCCAAGGGGCACTCGATGTCGTTGATGGACGCGATCGGCGCCACCCACTGGCAGATGACGCGGGAGTTCGAGGGCCACGGCCCCTTCCACATTTTGCTGCGGCCTTGTCGTTCGCCGAAGCCGCTCTTGCCGTTGCACTGGCATTCCAGAACCAGAGCCGGCCCGAGCGCAGCGAACGATTGAACCGGCGCACGGCGCGCTGAGGCGCGCCACATCGTCAGGTTGCCGGCATGCTGCCGGTCACGACTCGACGGCATGCAGCCAAGATGCTGTTCACGCGCTCTGCCGCCACAGTGGGGCCAACGAAGGCGGTTGTTCGGGCCAGGCGCGCGCCGCGGTAGCGAGGGTGCAAGCAGTCGTCTGTACCCGCCTCATCCTCCTGATGGCCTGCACGCGGTGGATGGTGTCCGCACGGTGTCCGCGGACATGGTTTGGCGCAGCGACTTCCAGGGACAAGGCCGTGGCACAGGCTTTGCTGTAAAGAGGGCATGTCCGCCCCCATTCCCTCCACCGCAGGCCAGGATCGTGCGCTCGCCGCCCCGTCCGCCTGGCGCCGCCGTTGGCCCTGGCTGGGCGCCCTGCTGTTGCTGATGGCCTTGGCGCTGCTCGCCGGCTTGCGGCACGAGCGCTGGGGCACACCGCGCGTTCCTCTGGAGCGCCTGACCGTGGCCGCGGTGACCGTGGCGCCGCTGGTGCGCGAGGTGAATGCCGAGGGCCGTGTGGTCGCCGGCACCAGCCTCAGTCTCGTGGCCCCTGCCACCGGCACCGTGGTTTGGCAGGTGCAGGCGGGTGACGCGGTGCAGGCCGGTCAGCTTCTGGGCAAGCTCAGCAGCCCGGAGCTGGAGGCCCGTCTCTCGCAAGAACGTACCCATGCGGATAGCCTGGCCGCCGACTTGCGGCGCGCGGGGGCCGAGGCCGCCAGCAGCCGTGGTGCAGCCCAAGCCCAGGTGGCCACGGCTGAGCTGGCGCTGCAGGCCGCGCAATGGCTGGAAAAGCGCCAGCGAGTGGCGCTCGACGCCGGCGCCAGTAGCGCCTTGCAATGGGAAGCGGCACGTGATGCGCTGGCACGGGCTCGCATCGAACTCGACCAGGCGCGCCAGTCGGCCACGCTAAAGACCGAGGCGCTGAAGTACGAGCTGGAGGCGCGTCAAGCGCTGTTCCAGCGAGCCACCACGCAGGCCCAGGAGCTGGCACGCCAGGCCGGCTTGCTGCAGCTGCGGGCGCCACAGGCCGGCGCCATCGGCCAACGCCTGGTGGGCGACGGCGCCACCGTGGCGCGTGACGCGGTGCTGCTGACACTTGTGGACCTGACACGCTTGGACGTCCAGCTGCAAGTGCCCGAAAGCCTGGTGCGCGATCTGCAACTGGGCCAGCAAGGCGAGGTGATGGTGGCCGGCAGGCCGGTGGCGGCGTCGCTCGTCGCGCTGTCGCCCGAAGTCGTCAACGGCGAGGTCGCAGCGCGGCTGCGTTTTGCCGATGGCCGCCAGCCGGCCGACCTGCGGCAGAACCAGCGCCTTTCCGCGCGCGTGCTGCTGGAGCGTCGCGACGCTGTGCTGGGTGTGCAGCGCGGCCCCTTCATTGAGCAGGGCGGTGGGCGTCTGGCCTGGGTGCTGAAGGACGGCGTGGCGCTGCGCCGTGCGGTTCAGCTGGGCGCTCAGTCGCTCGATCGGGTGGAAGTGAAAGCCGGCCTGCAGGCCGGCGAGCAGGTGGTGGTCGGTGGGCTCGAATCCCAGCCGGCCGATACGCAAACCGTCATCGTGAGTCGCTGATGCTGAAGATGCAACAACTGGGCAAGGCCTACCGGACCGAGCTGATCGAAACCCATGCGCTGCGCGACTTCGACCTTGAAGTCAAGGCCGGCGAGTTCGTGGCCGTCACCGGGCCTTCCGGCTCGGGCAAGACAACCTTCCTGACCATCGCCGGCCTGCTCGAGTCGCCCACCAGCGGCCGCTACGAACTTGACGGCGAAGACGTCAGCCGCCTCAGCGACAACGCCCGCAGCCGCTTGCGCAACGAGAAGATCGGATTTGTCTTCCAGGCCTTCAACCTGATCCCGGATCTGTCAGTGGTCGACAACCTTGAGGTACCGCTGCGCTACCGCGGAGTGAAGCCCGATGAACGCCAACGCCGCGCGCGGCAGGCGCTGGAGCGTGTCGGCCTGGAAGCCCGTGCCAGGCACCTGCCCGGCCAACTGAGTGGCGGACAGCAGCAGCGTGTGGCGATTGCCCGGGCGCTGGCCGGCAGCCCGCGCTTTTTGCTGGCCGACGAGCCCACCGGCAACTTGGACACGCAGATGGCGCGCGCAGTGATGGATCTGCTGGAAGAGCTGCACCGCGAGGGCACGACTCTGATCATGGTGACGCACGACCCGCAGCAGGCGGCGCGTGCGCAGCGCAACGTGCACATCGTCGACGGCCAGGTCGTTGACGGCCGCTTGCAGCGCGAGGTGCTGGTGTGAGGTGTGGGCCGCTGAGGCTGGGGCTCCTCGCGCTGGCCGCCACGGTGGCCGCAGCCAGCGCCCAAGCTGCTGCCGATGCGCTGAATCTGCTCGCGCTGCACCAACGTGCCGAGCAGCAAGCGCCGCAGATGCACAGCGCTGAGGCCGCACGCGCGGAACAGCAGGCACTGGTGGCGCTGGCCGGCAGCCGCCTCGGGCCGCAGCTGGCGCTGCAATGGGATCGCACCGGCGGCAGCAGCGCCCAGGGGCCGCAGCAAGGCACGCTGAGCCTGAACCAACCGCTGTTGCAGGCCGAACAGTGGCTGGCCAAACGCGCCCAGCAGCAGCGCCTGGCCGCCCGCGAGCTGGACGCCGATCACGCCGCGCAGCAGCTGCGCCAGCTGAGCGCCACGCTCTACGTGCAGTGGCATGCGCAAACCCAACTGCTGGCCACCCAGCAGCAGCTCGCCCAGGCCTATGCGCAAGAGGCCGCACGAATGCAGGTGCGTCTCCGCGAAGGCCTGGCCGCGGCCGTGGACTGGCGCCAGAGCCAGAGCTTTCAGTGGCTGGCCGAAGCCAACGCCCGCGGCGCCGCGCAGCAATTGGGCGCACTGCGTCACCAGCTGGTGGCGCACAGCGGCGATGCAGCACTGCTCGATGCGCCACTGGTGCCGCTGGCCGCACAGGCGCTGCCACCGGTGCCGGACAGCGCCAGCGCGCTGAGTGCGCCGCTCATCAACTCGTTGCGCCGCGAACAGGCGGCGCGCGAAGACGAACTCGGCGCCGCGCGCCGCGCCGGCTGGCCGCAGCTCAGCCTGGCGGTCCAGGCGCAGCGCGACCTGCAGGGTCCCACGGGCCTCGCGTCCCGCAAGAGCTGGCAGCTGGAGCTGCGCTTGCCGCTGTGGGATAGCGGCGAACGCGCCGCCGGCCGTGCTGCCGCGCAGGCCCGCCTGGCCACCAGCGCAGCTTTGCTGAGCCAGGCCGAGCGTGAGCAGCAGCGGTTGCTGGCCACCGCGCTGGAGCGGCTGGACGCCGCGCGCGAGCAGCACGCCACCGCCCAGGGCGCGCTCGAAGCCGCGGCGCAAGCAGTCAGTGCGATGCGAGTTGGCCAGGAGCAGGGCAGCCGCAGCACCAGCGACGTGTTGCTGGCGCTGCAGACCCAGACCCAGCTGCGCCAACTGGCCGCACAAGCGCAGGCCGATGCCTGGGTGGCCTGGATCGAAGCCCTGGCCGCCCAAGGCCGCTTCGACGCTGCCGCGCTCCTGCTCTTGAACACCTTTCTGGAGACCCGTTGATGTTCGCCGACCACCTGCGCACCGCCCTGCGCGCGCTGTGCGCCAGTCCAGTGCTGACACTGCTGATGCTGCTGGCCCTGGGCCTGGGCATCGGCGCCTGCATGACCACGCTCACGGTCTATCGCGTGCTTGCCGCCGACCCCATCCCAGGCAAAAGCCAGCTACTCTACGAAGTGCAGATCGACGCCGGCGACCTGGTCGACTACACGCCCGGGGAGGAGCCGCAGTTCCAGCTCACCCGCTTCGACGCCGAGGCCCTGCTGCGCGAGGCCCAGGCGCCGCGCCAGACCCTGATGAGCGGCGCCAACCTGGGGGTGGTGCGAGAGACGCCCGGCGCGGAGCCCTTTTTTGTCGAGGCGCGTTATGCCAGCAGCGACTTCTTTGCCATGTTCGAAGCGCCGTTGGCGCAGGGCAGGAGCTGGACGCTCGAGGAGGACCGCGACGCCGCACGGGTCGTGGTCATCGGCAGCGAACTGGCGCGCCAGCTCTTCGGCGACGAGACGACCGCAGTGGGTCAGCCCGTGCAAGTGCGCGGCCAGAGCTTTCAAGTGATCGGCGTCATGAAGCCTTGGCCGCTGAGCCCCATGTTCTTCGACTTCACCATCGGCCCTTACGGCCGCAACCAGCAGCTGTGGCTGCCCTTCAGCAGCGCGATGGCGGCCAAGTTCGGCCGCAGCGGCAACATGAACTGCTGGGGCGACGGCGCCGGTGCTGACGGCCCGCTCGGCCTGAAGGCTCAGTGCGCCTGGGTGCAGTACTGGGTCGAGCTGCCGAACGCGCAGGCGGCCGCAAGCTACAAGAACTACCTGGAGCGCTACAGCGAAGCGCAACGCACCGCAGGTCGCTTTCAACGCCCGGTGAATGTGCGGTTGCGCAACGTGCCGCAGGTGCTGGACCACTACCGCGCCGTGCCCGACGACGTGCGCTTGCAGGCCTTCCTGGCCTTTGGCTTCCTTGGCGTGTGTTTGGTCAACATGGCCGGCCTGCTGCTGGCCAAGACCTTGCGCCGCGCTGGCGAGATCGGCATCCGCCGCGCGCTCGGCGCCAGCCGACGCACCGTGTTCACACAGTTTCTCGTCGAGGCCGGGCTGGTCGGGCTGCTGGGCAGCGCGCTGGGCGCGCTGTTGAGCTTGGCCGGTCTGTGGGCGGTGCGCCAGGGCCCCAGCAGCTACGCCCAGCTGGCGCAGATGGACCCGAACCAACTCGGCTTGACCCTGCTGCTGGGCCTGGCTGCGGCGCTGCTGGCGGGTTTGCTTCCGGCCTGGCGCGCGACGCTGGTCAGCCCCGCGCAGCAACTGAAGGTGCAATGAACATGAGCCTACGTCCCATCTTGTCCACACTCGCGCGCCACCGCATATCCGCCGGGCTCATCGTCGTCGAAGTGGCGCTCGCGCTGGCGTTCGTGAGCCACGCGCTGCACATGATCACGGTGCGCGCTGAACGACTGGTGGCTGATCGTGGGCTGTCCGAGCACGAGCTGGTCAACATCGACCTTCGCGCAGTCTCGCCGATCAAGGAAGCCGACCCACTGACCGCCGAAGACCTGCGCCGCCTGCGTGCGCTGCCCGGTGTACGCGGCGCGGCCGTGAGCAACCAGGTGATCTACGGCGACAGCCACAACAACAGCGGCGTGAGCAACCGGCCCGAGCGCGGCGGCACCCGCGTCAGCGCCAGCAACTACGACGGCGACGAGCACTTGCTGCCCGTGCTCGGACTGAAGCTGGTGGCCGGGCGCAACTTCCAGCCCGAAGAGGTGCTGTCTGCGAGCCGCTTCGCCAGCGAGCCGGACCTCAAGGTTCCGGTGTTGATCGTCAACCGCGCGCTGGCCGAGGCCATGTACCCTGGGCAGAACGCGGTGGGCAAGCCGCTGTCCGTCTTCAGCGGTCCTTCGACCATCGTCGGCGTGGTGGAGACGCTGCCGAACACCAACCCACGCGCCAACCGCTCGCAGTACGCGCTGATCGCGCCGGTGCGGCAGAGCTTCCGCGGCGGCACGTACATGCTGCGTGTCGAGCCGGGCCAAGCGCAGCAGGTGATCAAGGCCGCCACTGCGCTGATCCGCGAGATCGACCCGCGCCGTGGTGTACGCCGCGGCGAAACGCTGAGCGACATGCGCAAGGCCTACGACGCCGAAGACCGCGCGATGACCTGGCTGCTGGCCGGTGTGTGCATCGCGCTGCTGGCGGTGACGGCCTTCGGCATCGTTGGCCTGGCCAGCTTCTGGGTCGAGCAGCGCACGCGCATGATCGGCGTGCGCCGTGCGCTGGGGGCGACGAAGTCGCAGATCCGCCAGTATTTCCAACTCGAGAACCTGCTGCTGTGTGGCCTGGGCGTGGTGGTGGGGGCCGGCGCCGCGCTGGCGATCTCGCAGTTCGTGATGCAACCGCAAGGCGCGCCGGCGCTGCCGTGGTTCTACCTGCCACTGGGCGCGGTGCTGTTGCTGTGGCTGGGCCAGCTCGCGGTGCTGGCGCCGGCACGGCGCGCCAGCGGGCTGCCGGCTGCGGCTGCGATGCGGGCATAGTCCGAGCACGATGCCCACCGTCCTCGTCATCGACGACAACCCCGACGTCGGCGCCGCGCTGCAACTGCTGCTGTCGCTGCGCGGCGTCGAGTGCCGCCTTGCACTCACGCCCGACGCGGGTCTGGCGCAGCTGGCTCAGGCCGACCTTGTCATTCAGGACATGAACTTCAGCGCCGACACCACCAGCGGCGACGAAGGCGCGCGGCTTTTTGCGCAGGTGCGCGCGGTGCGGCCGGACCTGCCGGTGATCCTGCTCACCGGCTGGACGCAGCTCGAACGTGCGGTGCAGCTGGTCAAGCTCGGCGCGGCCGACTACCTGGCCAAACCCTGGGACGACGCCAAGCTGCTGGCCACGGTGGAAAACCTGCTGGAGCTGGCCGAGACGCAAGCGCAGGCGCAGCAGCAGCGCCAGCAGCTGCGGACGCGCTGGGCGCGGCTGCGCGAGCGTGTGCAACTGGGCGATCTGGTGGCCGAGTCACCGGCGATGTTGAGCCTGCTGGAGCTGGCCGGGCCGGTGGCGCGCTCGCAGTTGCCGGTGCTCATCACCGGCCCTGCGGGCAGCGGCAAGGAACACATCGCGCAACTGCTGCATGCCAACTCGGCACGTGCCCAGGGCCCGTTTGTGGCACTGAACTGCGGCGCGCTGCCGGCCGAACTGATCGAGGCCGAGCTCTTCGGCGCCGAGGCCGGCGCCTACACCGGCGCCCAGCGCGCACGCATGGGCCATGTGGAGGCCGCCCGCGGCGGCACCCTGTTCCTGGACGAGATCGGTAACCTTCCCCCCGCCGGCCAGGCCAAGCTGCTGCGGGTGCTGGAGACCGGCCGCTATCTGCGGCTGGGCAGCCCGCGTGAACACCATGCCGATGTGCGTGTGCTCTCGGCCACCAACGCCGACCTGCCGGCCTTGATGAAGACCGGCCAGTTCCGCGACGACCTGTACTACCGGCTCAACGGCATCGAGCTGCGGCTGCCACCGTTGCGCGAGCGGCCCGAAGACTTGGCTCCGCTGACTGAGCGCTTCCTGGGCGGCCGCGCCCTGCTCAGCGATGCCGCGCTGGCGCGCCTGCGTGCACACGCTTGGCCGGGTGAGGTGCGCGAGCTGCGGCATTGCATCGCACGCGCCTTGGTGTTGGCCGATGGCGCCACGACCTTGCAGCCCGAGCACCTCGGCCTGGCCGAGGCGCTTCCAACGATCGAAAGCCGCAACCTTGACGAGCCCTCGCGCGAGCAGCTCCAAGCGTGCCTGGCCCGCCACGGCGGCAACGTGAGCCGGGCCGCCGCCGCGCTGGGGCTTTCACGCCAGGCGCTGTACCGGCGCCTGGCGCATCACGGGCTGTGAAGTCGCTGCGCGGTGCGGTGGTGCTGGTGGCGCTGGCCTGCAGCGCGGCCGCACTGGGCACGCAAGCGCTGGCACAGCACTGGGGCGCCGGCGGTGGAGTGTCGCTGGTGTTGGCGCTGGCCGTTGCGACCGCCGTGGGCGGGCTTGCAGCAGGGGCTGTGTTGGCGCCGCTGCAAGCGCTTTCGAGCGCGCTGGACACGCTGGTGCTGAGCTGGCGCGAGGGCGACTTCGGCCCCCAGCTCACCCGCGATACCCGCTGGCGTGAGCTGCAACCCCTGGCCCTGGCGTACCAGCAGCTGGCTCAAACCATCCGCGCCGAGCGTCAGCAGCTGGCGCAGCGCGAGTGGCTGCTGGACACCCTGGTGCAGCACACGCCGGTGGCGCTGCTGCTGCTGAGCGAGGCCGACGAGGTGCTGGTGGCCAACCTCGCGGCCCGCCAGCTGCTGGCCGAAGGGCGCAGGCTGCAAGGCCTGCACCTGAGCCAGTTGCTGCAAGCCGCACCGGCGGGTGTGGCCGAGTTGCTGAGCAGCCGCGCCGAAGGCCTGGTGCAGCTGGGCAGTGACCCCGAGGGCGACCGATGGCTCGTCAGCCAACGCCTGCTGCTGCTGCAAGGGCTGCCGCTGCGCCTGGTGCTGCTGCGGCCGCTGACGCAGGAACTTGCGCGCCAGGAGGTGGCCGCCTGGAAGCGGGTGCTGCGTGTGCTCAGCCACGAGCTGAACAACTCGCTGGCGCCGATGCAGTCGATGGCGCACAGCGGCGCCGAACTCGCCCGGCGTGCCGACGAAGCGCAGCTCGCCGAGGTCTTTGAGCGCATCGAAGCACGCTCACGCCACTTGCACGCCTTCCTGGCCGGCTACGCCCAGTTCGCCAAACTGCCGGCACCGCAGCGCGCAGCTCTGGACTGGGGGCCGTGGCTGGCGCGGCTGCAGGCCTTGCAGCCGTTTGCAGTCGATGGCTCCGTGCCGACCACGCCAGGCTGGGTGGACGCCGCGCAGTTCGAGCAAGCGCTGCTCAACCTGCTGAAAAACGCCCACGAGAGCGGCAGCGCTGCCACCGAGGTGCAGCTGCGCCTGCGCTGCGAGGGTGCGCACTGGCAGCTCAGCGTCGCCGACCGAGGGCCTGGCGCGAGCGACGCCGTGCTCACCCAGGCTTTGTTGCCGTTCTACTCCACCAAGCGCGGTGGCACGGGCCTGGGGCTGGCGTTGGCCCGCGAGGTCATCGAAGCCCACGGCGGCCGGTTGAGCCTGGGGCGCCGTTCCCAAGGCGGCCTGCGTGCCACGCTGCACTGGCCGGTCTGAGCGGGCTCGACCGACAGTCGTGCCGCCAACGGAAACCTGCACGCGTACCCGGTCCTGGTGAAAGCGTCAGCAATCCAAGTTCCGATCGGCCCGTGCCCTGCGGTGGCCGCTTCGGCCCCAGACCAACGCCAGGGGCAGCCGCCGCGACCTCCGCCTCCCGGCGCTAGACTGAAGTTCCGCACCCTGACTTAAGGCGTGGCGTAGCCAAGTGCTTGTCACGACTCACAAATTCGGCCCTTTTTGGCCTTTTTTGTGCCTGAATGTGTAGTCACTAAACTGTGTTGATCTTGCGCGCATATTGATCCAGAATGGCGGACATGGCATCTCGCACCGGAACCGCACACGTCGTCACCACCAAGCGAGCGTACAAGGACAAGGTCTACTGCACCCACCTGCTGCGCCGCAGCTACCGCGAAAACGGCAAGGTCAAGAACGAGACCCTGGGTAACCTGTCGCATCTGCCCGATGCGCTGATCGACATCATCCGGCGCTCGCTGCAAGGCGAGACCTTCGTTCCCGCCTCCCAGGCCTTCGAGGTCGTGCGCTCGCGCGCCCATGGCCACGTGCAGGCCGTCGCTGTGGCCATGCAGCGCCTGGGGCTGGCCTCGGTTGTCGCGTCGCAGCCCAGCCGTGAACGCGACTTGGTGCTGGCCATGGTGGCCTCGCGCATCGTGCAGCCCGACACCAAGCTGGCTACCTCCCGGCGTTGGCACTGCTCGACCCTGGCCGAGGACTTCGGCGTTGTTGAGGCCACCGAGAACGATCTGTATGCCGCCATGGATTGGTTGCTGGCCCGCCAAGACGCCATCGAGAAGAAGCTCGCCGCGCGCCACCTGCGCGAGGATGCCTTGGTGCTGTATGACCTGTCGTCGAGCTACTTCGAGGGCAGCACCTGCCCGTTGGCCAAGCGGGGCTACAGCCGAGATGGCCGGCCCGGCACGCTGCAGGTCAACTACGGCTTGCTTACCGATGCGCGTGGCTGCCCTGTGGCGGTCTCGGTGTTCGAGGGCAATACGTCGGACAGCCTGACCTTCCTGCCCGCCGTGCGGCGTGTGCGCGAGCGCTTCGGTCTGGCGCAGGTGGTGATGGTGGGCGACCGCGGCATGGTGTCGCAAAAGGCTATTGACGATCTTCGCGGCCAAGGCGGGATCGACTGGATCACGGCGCTCAAGAGCGTCTCGATCCGCTCGCTGGTCGAGCAGGGCCATTTGCAACTTGGCTTGTTCGATCAGCGCAATCTGGCCGAGATCACCTCGCCTGACTATCCCGGCGAGCGCCTGGTGGCCTGCCGCAACGACGCCTTGGCCAAGCTGAGGGCGCACAAGCGTGAGAGCCTGCTGCAGTCCACCGAGGCCTTGCTGGCCGTGATCAAGGCCAGCGTGGATGCGGGCCGACTCACCGGGCAGGACAAGATCGGCGTGCAGGTGGGCAAGATCATCAACCGCCACAAGGTGGCCAAGCACTTCGAGCTGAGCATCGGTGAGGCAACACTCGCCTGGGCGAGAAGGCAAGACGCCATCAACGCCGAGGCGGCGCTGGACGGCCTGTACGTCATTCGAACCTCGCTGGACGCCAAGCGCATGGGCGCACCGGATTGCGTGCGCAGCTACAAAGCCCTGTCCAACGTGGAGCGCGCGTTCCGATCACTGAAGACGGTGGACCTGAAGGTGCGGCCCATCCATCACCGCTTGGCTGACCGGGTGCGCGCGCACATCCTGTTGTGCATGCTGGCGTTCTACGTCGAGTGGCACATGCGCGAGGCCTGGCGCGAGCTGATGTTCGCCGATACCGACCAAGCCGCCAAAGCCACGCGCGATCCAGTAGCGCCAGCCAAACGCTCGGCCTCGGCGCAGCGCAAGGCCGCATCGAAGTCGCTCGACGACGCGCAGCCTGCGCACAGCTTCGCCACCCTGATGGCGGAGATGGCCACTCTCGTGCGCAACACCTGCCGCACATCCGGTGCTGGCGCCGATGCGCCGACCTTCGAGGTGCTCACCACCGCCACGGCACACCAACAGCGCGCCATGGCGCTCATACAGGCCATCCAGCCGTAGTCAGAAAACCAAACCTGAAATCCATCGCAAGTGCTTGATGGATAAAGGAGATCTGGGCCGGCGGCGGTGGAACTTCAGGCTAGAACCGCCGGCTGCGCGATCCTTCGCGCGCCATCTCGATGAACTCGGCGGCCGCGGGTTTGATGCCGCTGCCGCGGCGCCAGACCAGGCCCACATCCACCGTGGGCAGCGCATCGCGCAGCGGCCGCACCTCCACGTGCTCGGCGTCCAGCGTCCATGGCCGGTACAGAAAGTCGGGCAGCAGCGCGATGCCCGCGCCGGCGCCCACCAGCGAGCGCACGGCTTCGAGCGAGCTGGTGCGCAGGATCGTCCGGCGGCGCAGCTGCAGCCGCGTCCACACCGCGGCCATCAACTCGTCGATGCGGTCGGCCTCGAGCACCACGTGGTCGCAGTTGGCACAGTCGGCCAGCGTCAGTTCGGACTGCTGCGTCAGCGGGTGGTCCGAGGGCAGCCAGACGCGGCTCGGGCTGCGTGTCAACGTCTCGGCCACCAGCGCCTGCGGCTCGGTGAGCGCGTTGCTCAGCATCATCGCCACGTCGAGCTCGCCGTTGATCAGCAGGTGCTCCAGGAAACGCGGCGTGTCCTCGACCACCAGCACTTCCACGCGCGGGCAACTGCGCCGGTAGCGGCTGAAGAGCTCGCTCAGGTAGTAGCCGGCCACCAGGCTGGTCACGCCCACCGCGAGCGTGCCCACGAGTCCGCCACCGCCTTCGCCGCGCTCGCGCGTGGCCTCGGCCACCGTAGCCAGCACCTTGTGCGCGTTGGCCAGGAAGCGATGGCCTTCGGGCGTGAGCAACATGCCGCGCGGGCTGCGCTCGAAGAGCCGGCGGCCGAGCTCGTCTTCCAGCTCCTGCATGCTCTTGGTGACCGCGCTCTGCGCGATGTTCAGCAGCCGCGAGGCCGCAGCCACCGAACCGCTCTCGGCCACTGCAATGAAGTAGCGGAACTGGCGCAGTGTCACGTGAGAAGACATGCATCCATTCTGTCAGCCGACCCTGCCACACAATCTCGCCGTGCCTGCCTCTCTGTTTCTGCTGATGTGCGGCGTGGCGCTGCTGACGGTGCCGCTGGCAGCGACCGCCGCCGAGCCCTTGGCCGTGGCGACGATCTCCGGTCTGGCGCGGCTGCCGCCGGCCACGCTGAACCGCCTGCGCACCGGACTGCCACACGCGTTCCTGGTGCGGGCCGGCGGGCAGGTGGACCTGATCGATGTGTACAGCACCGACGCGCAAATCGGCCGGCTGGGCCTGTGCGTGCTGCGTGACGACCGCGGCTTCTTTCCGCGCTGCGACGCCGTGCTGCTGATGCGCCAGAGCCTGCCCGAGGCCGCGCAGCGCGCACTGGCGCAGCTGCAGGGCCTCTCGACGAGGCCACGATGATCGCGCTCACCGCCGAGGCCGAGATCGACCGCAAGCCCTTTGCCGAGGTGGCGCGCGGCTTCCTGGCCCGGCAGGCGGCGGCAGCGCCTTCGGCGGTGTCTTCAGCGGCGTCTTCGGCGACACCCGCGCCGGCCGCCGGCCGCCCCGGCTTCGTCGGGCGCCCGTTCGCCCCCGATCTGCCGCGGCTGCTGCCCGAGCACCTGGCACTGGTGTTCGGCTCGTTGGTGCTGGCCGTGGCCGTGGCCGTGGGCGTGGGCGTGGGCGTGGGCGTAGGCGTAGGCGTGTGGGCGCAAGCCAGGCCGCGTGCCGGCGCCGTGCTGCGCGGCGCTGTCGGCCTCCTGCTGCAGACCGTGCCCTCGCTGGCGCTGCTGGGCGTGCTGGTGGTGCTGGTGGCGCTGGTGGCCCTGCTCGGGCGCATCGGCTGCCTGCCGGTGCTGCTGGCGGTGCAGGTGCAGGCGGGCTTCGGCCTGCTCGGACGCCGCTCGAGAGTCCCCCGATGACCGCGCCGATCACGATCCGCACCCTGGGCCGCCAGCCCTACGCGCCTACGCTCGAGGCCATGCGCGCGTTCACGGCCACGCGCGACGCTGCCACCCCCGACGAGCTCTGGCTCGTCGAGCACGAGCCGGTGTTCACGCAGGGCCTGGCCGGGCAGGAGGGCCACCTGCTGGCGCCGGGCGACATCCCGGTGCTGCGCACCGAGCGCGGCGGCCAGGTCACGTACCACGGGCCTGGCCAGGTGGTGGCCTACCCGCTGCTTGATCTGCGCCGGCTCGGCTACTTCGTCAAGGAGTACGTGTTCCGCATCGAGGCCGCGCTGCTGGACACGCTGGCCGATGCCGGCATCACCGGCCACCGCGTGCGCGGCGCACCGGGCATCTACGTGCGGCTCGACGATCCCTATGGCCACGCCGCGCTGCCGCCCGTGATGCCGGATGCCGACCCGCTGCGCGGCCTGGGCAAGGTGGCGGCGCTGGGCATCAAGGTCAGCCGCCACTGCACCTTCCACGGCCTGGCGCTGAACGTGGCGATGGACCTGGAGCCGTTCGCGCGCATCAACCCCTGCGGCTACGCCGGGCTGCGCACGGTGGATCTGGCCACACTCGGCGTGCAGGCCAGCTGGGACGCCGTGGCGCCGGTGCTCGGCCGGCATCTGGTGCGGCGCCTGGCGCCCTGAGACGCTGCGCAACCCGCAGCGGCTGTTGCAGGTTGGCCTGCGCAGCGTGCCCGGACGCGAAGGTTCGTGGATGACAGCTGACGACCCTGCTCAGACAACCGGGCCCCTAAGTCCTAAGTAGGGCGCCGCGAACCGGCCGTTTCGCTTGTGCTGACGCTGCCGCGAGTGTCCAGACACCCACGCACATCGGCAGGTGCTCCAGTCGGCGAAGTTCGTCGTCGCCCTGAGGCACCTCCCCTCGATGGCAAGGATCCATCGCAGGAACTGGTCTAGCCGGAGGAGCGCGCAGCAAGGGCAGGAAGACCGAAAGCCATTGCCGCCAACTGCGCAATGACGGGCCCACCGATGATGCCGGGCGCCATGCGATTCATCATGTAGGCGAGCGTCACGCGTCGGTCGGCATCGTTGATGACCATCGAGCCACCCCAGCCGCCCCAGAAACACACCCTGCCCGAGGGTACATAGGGCACCACTTCCGGCGCGGGCAATGCCCACCCCAAGCCCATGTTCAGTGGCACGCCCAGAACGAGGTCGACGCCCCTGTGCTGCATCTCGTACACACGGTCCACAGTCTGAGGGCGCAGCAATTGCACACCGCCGGACCGGCCACCGTTGGACAGGACCGATTGGATTTGCGCAACCGATCGTGCGTTTCCGTGGCCGCCCGCCGCGCCAATGCCAGCCCGGCGCCAGGCCACGGTGTTGGCGGCGGCGGCGTCGGGCAGTGGCCCGGTGAAGGTCTTGAACACCACGCTGGCCGGGTCGAGCGTGCTGAAGTCGAAAGGCAAGGGCGGCGGCACCACCACCGGACTGACGCGCCGGAATTCAGCGTCCGCCAAGCCGATGTGGAAGTCAGCCTTTAGCGGAGCGGCGATCTCCTGCGTGAAAAAGCGCCCCAGTGTCTGCCCGGTGCAGCGGCGCACCAGCTCGCCGATCAGGTGGCCGTAGTTGAGCGCGTGGTAGCCGGTGGCCGATCCCGGCGGCCACCAAGGCGCCTGCCTGGCCAGGCGCGCCGCCGCAGCCTCCTGGTCGTACAACTGCTCCAGGGTGATGGGTGCGTTCCAGCCGGAAACCCCCGAGGTGTGGCTCATCACCTGGCCTAGCGTGACCTGACTCTTGCCTTCCGCGGCGAACGCCGGCCACCAGTGAGCCACCGGCTTGTCGGGGTCGAGCACGCCGCGGTCGATCAGCAGCAGCGCGGCCAGCGAAGTCATCGTCTTGGTGGTGGACCAGACGTTGACCAGCGTGTCGGCGGCCCAGTGGCAGGTCTGGGCCTCGTCGCACCAACCACCCCACAGGTCCAGCACCGGCTCGCCCTCGACGTAGACCGCCAGCGAGGCACCCAGGTCCTGGTCCGGGCCCTGCGCCAGGCGCTGGGCGAACAGGTCACGCAGCGGCTCGAAGCCGGGGTCGCAGCGGCCTTGAACCGGAGCGGCGGCGCCCATGTCCAGTGGCGTGTTCACAGGTCGAGGCTCACGCCCAGACCCACGTGCCGCGGCGGCGTGTAGCCCACTTGCCGGGCCGAGCCCAGCACCGGCGAGGAGATGTTCATGCTCGTCAGCGCGGCCTTGTCGCCGACGTTTCGCACGTAGCCGTAGACCTTCCAGCCACCGCCGGTGGGGCGCAGCGAGGCCGAGAGGTTCAGCAGCCCGTAGGCCGACTGCATGGCGTCGGGCGTGTTGAACTCGGTGAAGTAGAACTTGTCGCGCCAGGTGTAGTCGGATCGGATCGAGACCGTGTAGCTGCCCACCGGCTGGCTCCACTCCGCGTTCAGCGAGGCCTGGGCGCGCGACACCTGCGCCAGTTGCCTGCCCGACACGTTCACGCGCGTGCCCGGTGCGTTGCGCAGGTCCACGTTCTCGAAGTCGGTGTAGGTCGGGTCCAGCAGCCCCAGGTTCAGGCCCAGGGTCAGCTCGCGCACCGGCCGCAAGGCCAACTCAAGCTCGGCGCCGTTGATCTTGGCCGCCGAGGCGTTGGTCAGGATGGCCGAGGCCAGGCCCACCTGCGAGACCTGCATGTCCTTGTAGCGGCTGCTGAAGAGCGCACCGCTGAAGGCGCCGCGGTTGCCCAGGAAGGCGCTCTTGAAGCCCAGCTCCAGGCTCGTCACCGTCTCTGGTCGCACGGGGTCGCCCTGCAAGCCGCCGACGTTGATGGCGCCGGACTTGAACCCGCGCGAGGCGCGTGTGTAGAGCAGCATGTCCTTGGCCAGTTGGTATTCGAGGCCCACGCTGCCGGGCGTGCTGGACCAGCGGCCCTCGGGCCGGGCGGCGCCGTTGATGCCGAAGGCGGCCACGGTCTGGTACTCGTCGGCCGTCTTGGTGTCGCGGCTGGTGCGCAGGCCGGCCAGCAGCGAGAGCTGCTTCGTCATGCGCCAGCGCAGGTCGCCGTAGATCGCGGTGGAGCGCGTGCGCACGTCGCCGCCGAGCAGGAACTCTGCGCCGCCAGGAAACGGCACCGTCACCGGCTGGCCGGGCACGAGAAAGCCCAGCGGAATCTGCGTCTGCACGCGGATGTCCTGGCGCTGGTCGAACTGCAGCCAGGTGGCGCCTACCAGCCACTGCACGGTGCCCTCGCCGGAGCCCAGGTGCACGTCGATGCTCTTGTCGGTGCTGAGGGTCTGGAAGCGGGTGCTGGCGGTCAGCGCCTCGGTGGTGTCGCCGTCCCAGAACATCTCGGCCTTGCTGCGCCGCGTGCCGGCCACGACGCTCAGCGTGTTGCCACCCAGCGGCAGGTCGTACAGCAGCTGCAGGCCGTCGACGTCGACGCGGTTGCTGGAGCCCTGGCTCTTCACGGTGCGCGGGTCGGTGCTGGGCGTGGCGCCGTACAGCAGCTGCGAGATCATCACCGGGTCGACCAGCAGCTTGTTGGCGGGACCATCGTCCTTCTGGCGGTAGACGTTGCCGATGACGCGCAAGCTGCCGACGGCGCCCAGGTCGCCACCCAGCTGCAGGCGCACGGCGCGCGAGCCCAGGTCGTCCAGTGCCTTGGCGCCCACCGTGTCGGGGCCTCCCGCCAGCACTGGGCCCGAGGCACGCCCGGCCTCGGTGTTGCGGGTGAAGCCGTCCAGGTTCTTGATCTGGTAGGACAGCCGAGCGCCCAGGCCGCTGCCGCCCAGCGGGCCCGACACGAAGCCTTCGCTCTCGCGCCGGCCGTAGTCACCCACCAGCGCGCCGAACTGAGCCCTGAACTCGGAAGTGGGTGCAGCCGAGACGAGATTGACCGCGCCGCCCGTGGCGTTGCGCCCATAGAGCGCACCCTGCGGCCCGCGCAACACTTCCATGCGCTGCAGGTCGAACAGGGCGATGTTGGTGCTGGTGGCGTCGGACAGGTAGCTGCCGTCGGCATACATGGCCACTCCGGGGTCGCCGCCGGCCGTGAAGAACACGTTGCCAATGCCGCGGATGAAGACCTGTGACGCGCCCGCATAGCCCGTGGTGAAGCTCATGTTGGGCACCAGCGCCACGGCGTCGGCCAGGCCGGCGACGCCTTGTTCGGCCAGGCGCTGCCCGCTCAGGGCCGTTACGGCTGCGGGTGTGGTGTCCAGCGTGGTCAGGCGCTTCTCGGCCGTGATCTCCACGCGCGTGATGGTGTCGGCCGGTGCTGCAGCCTGGGCCCAGACTCCGCTGCTGCAGGCCAACGAGCAGATGGCGAGTGTCACGCGCGAAAGCGCGAAGGTGCTGGTCTTCATGACTGTCTCCTGAGGCGGCAATGCGTCGTTGCCGAGGGACAGTCTTGAGGCGAGCGCGTGCAGCGTCTATCACATCGTGGAACCCTTCTGTCGAAAGACGGAACCCTCAGGGCAAACCACGAGCCTGCGAGCAGGGGCGCTTGCGCCGGACGTCAGCGTCGCTTGAATGTGAAGGACGGCAGCACGCCGAATCGCTCGCGATAGGCCGCAGCAAAGCTGCCCATGTGCCCAAACCCCCAGCGCATGGCCACTTCGGTGACGCTGCGGGCCTCTGCTTGCTGCAGTTCCAGATGAACGCGGTCGAGACGCAGCCGGTTCAGGTACCGCATGGGAGGCACGCCGACGTGACGTTCGAAGCTTCGGGTCAGCGCACGCACGCTGACACCGGCCACGCGCGCCAGCTCCGACAAGGTCGGCTGGTCGGCCAGATGCTCGTGCATGTAGTCGCGCGCACGGCGCGCGCTCTGCGGCAGGGCTTCGCCATCGGCCAGGCTGGTGCTCCAACTGTTGGGCCAGGCCACCAGCAGTTCGAAGAGCACGCACTCCTTCAATGCGCGTTCCAACCGCTCGGCCCCGGCACCATAGACGGGCAGTTCGGCCAATGCCTGCACTGCGCGGCACAGCGCGAGCCCCGCGGCGTGGCCGCTCGGCACGGCGTCGACGAAACGGAAGTCCGCCATGCGCTCGCCACCGGCCAGGTCGGTGCACGCCTGCTGCATGTCGGCATCGCTCACTCGCAGGTTCAGCAGTTGCATGTCAGCCGACATCTCGAGCTCGTGCAGGCGGTCGGGCGCCAACATCGAAGCCTCGCCCGGTCCGAATACGCGGCCACCCGCCACACGGGCCACCCGGCCGGACTCCAGGAAAGAGAAGACCCAGCCGGGATGCGCCTGGGTCATGCTGGCAAAGGCAGGCGCGCCATAGATCAACCGCGCGACATGAAGCCCAGCCAGTTGGAAACCCTGCATGCGCATGTCGAGCGCGGTGCTGTCGCTCAACCTCAACGCGTGCTCGCCGTACAACTGCGCCATGAATTGCTCGGCCCTTGCCGGTACCTTCGTCTGAATGAGATCGACGAATCGCGAAGACGGCGAAGACAGTGACGAGGCGTTGGTCATGCGGGGCGCTTGTCGATGCGAATCCATGGCAATGTCCCTTGCAGGTGTGCCGGCTCACCGGCCGCGCCGCTTGGGAGCCTCATGACGACCTTGCGCAAGTGCTGGTCGGCCGCAGCTGACACCCAGCCGACCATCACGGCCATCGCGGCCGTCGACAAGGTCTGCGATCAGGGACCGGTGCAGACTGCAGATCCTGTCGAAGTCGCGCTGGCCGACAACTGAGCGGCCAACACATCACGATGATGCACGTTGTTCCCCGGGGTCTCAAGGCGCTGACACCCAGCTGGCTCGAAGGGCGGTGGGTCGCAGTTTGGTCGAGATGAAGCGACCGGCAGGCAGGTCAGCTCGCGATTCATGTCTTGCGCATCGGATACAGCGCCGCACAGCTGTCGTCGGTGAAGGGCCGCTCCTGGCCGGCAGCGACCGAACGCATTCAGCTCCTGTGCGCCAGCAGTGCTGCGCACGCCGTCGTCCCAGGCGCAGGCAGCCCTGCAGGCCGAAGCTCATGTCGGTGGCCCTGTCGGCCGGCCTCTGGTGCGGCGCCTGGTGCCCTGATTCAACGGCACAGAACGCGTCGCTTCACCAAGGCAGGCTTCAGTCGAACATCAGGCCGCCGGTGACGAAACTGCCGCGCTGCTGTCCGCCAAGCATCAGCAGGCGGCCATCGGACAAGCGCGTCAGGCTGTGCCAGGCGCGTGGCGCGGGCATCGCGGGCAGCTCGCGCGGCGTGCCGGCGCGCCAGCCGGCACCGGTGGCCAGGCCGACGTCCGGCTCCTGTTCACCGCCGTACATCAGCACCTCGTCACCGGGCCCGGTGACGGCACGCACGATGCTGCGCGGCGCCGCCAGCGGCGGCTGGGCGACAAAGCGCGCCGTGGCCGGCTCGTAGCGCCACACGTTGCCGAGTGCACCGCCGTCGTTTTCGCCGCCGACGACGAGCACGCTGCCATCGGCCAGCGTCAGCGCCGCGTGCAGCCAGCGGCGCTCGGCCGGCGCGTTGGCCACGGGTGTGAAGGTCTGGTTGGCGGGGTCGAACAGTTCGGCGAAGACGTAGCCCGAGCCCTCGGTGTAGCCGCCGACGATGAGCACGCGGCCGTCGGGCAGCAGGCTTGCGGTGGCGTGTTGGCGCACGTGCGCCATGCGGTTGCCCGCCCGCGACCAGGTGTTGGTGGCCGGCGTCCACAGCTCGATGCTGTTGCGGTTGCTGCCGCCCACCGCGGCCACACGGCCGTCGGCCAGGCGCACGGTGGCGTGCTGGGCGCGCGGCAGCATCATCCCGCCGCCGTGGCGCGTGGCACCCGTGCGGGCGTCGACGATCTCGGCAAAGGGCGGCTGCACGGTCGAGGTGCTGCCACCGAACACCAGCACCTGGCCGTCGCCCAGCGCCACGGTGCTCATCTCGCTGCGACCGGTCAACATCTGGCCCAGCGTGCTGAGGGTCTGCGCCACGGGGTCGAAGCGCTCGATGGCCGACGACAGCACGCCCGTGCCCCGCGAACCCCCCAAGACCAGCGCGGCCCCGTCCGCCAGTGCGGCGACGCCGTGGCCGGTCATCGCCGGCGCCTCGAAGCTGCGCAGGCGGTTGCGCCAGCCGGGCTCGACCGTCAGTTCGGCCACCGCATCGGCGGCGCCCGGCTGGCTGACGACGAGCCGGTAGCGCTGCGTGCCGGCCAGCACCGGCGTCTGGATGGTGCTGCCCGGGGTGACCGTGGCGAGGCCGGGCTCGATGCGGCCGCTGCCGCCGCGAAAGCGCACGCGCAGGCTGGCCGCGGCGCCGACCAGGGCGGGCGATGCCAGGGCGAACTCGTCGATCACAGGGCGGTCGGTCTGCGGTGCGTCTTCGCCGCCACCGCAGGCGGCCAGCAGCGTGCCCAGCGAGGCCGCGGCCAGCAGGTGGCGGCGGCTCGGGTTCGGCGTGTACGGCTTCATGATCGGTTCTGCGGGGACGTCGGGTCGGTGGGGTGCGCACTGTCGCCAGGGCGGCGTGACGCAGCCGTGACCGGCGCCGGCCTGCGGTACAAAGCGGGGGCCGAACGACCGCCACGCGCCGTGCCCACCCTCCAGCTCCACGGTGTCCCAAGGCTTCTGGAGCCCGGGCGACCCGACCTGCTCTTGTCGGCGCGCGAGGCCGGCCTGCTGGCCTGGCTGCACCTCGAAGGGCCGAGTCCGCGCGCGCGCCTGGCCGGCCTGCTGTGGCCCGGTGGCGACGAGACCAAGGCGCGCGCCAACCTGCGCCAGACCCTCGCGCGCCTGAAGCGGGCCGCGGGCGATGTGCTGGCCGAGGCGGACGGTGTGCTCCGTCTGGCCCTCAATGTCGACGTGGCCGGCGCCGACGTCGCACGCGAGGTCGGGCCCGAGGCCACCCGGCTGCTCGGCCCGCTGGAGTTCGACGACGCGCCGGGCTTCGCGGAATGGCTGGCCACGCGCCGCGAGGCCGCCGAGCGCGAGCGGCGCCGCCTGCTGCTGGCCCGCGCCCGCGAGCACCGCGATGCCGGCGACTGGGACGCCGCGCTCGCCGCGGCCGAAGCGGTGCTGGCCACCGACAACGCCGTCGAAGACGCGCACCGGCTGCGCATGGAAGTCTTCTACCTGCGCGGCGACCGGGCCCCGGCCGTGACGGCCTGGGACGACTGCCGCGACGCGTTGCGCGTGGCCTACGGCATCGGCCCGAGTGCCGCCACCAACGAACTGGGCCGCCTGGTGTTGGCCGCCGAAGCCGCCGGGCAGCAACAGGCGGCCACCGCGCAGGCCCGCCGGGCCCTGGCCGCGGCCACGCTGCCGGCCGCGCTGCGGCGCCCGCCGCAACTGGTGGGCCGTGACGGCGTGCTGGACGAGATCGCACGGGCCTTCGCGCTCGGCCGCGGCGTGGTGCTGGCCGGGCCGTGCGGCATCGGCAAGAGCCGGCTGCTGGCGCAGGCCGCGGCCGCGATGGAGCCGGCCATCGTGGTCGGCGCGCGGCCCGGCGACGAGCTGCAGCCCGGCATCGTGGCTTCGCGGCTGGTGACGGCGGCGGTCGAACGCTTTGCGCCGGTGCTGGACAGCGGCACCCGTGCCGACATCGCGCTGCTGTTGCCGGGTGGCCCGGCGCGCGGGGCTTCGCTGAAGTCTGCGCTGGAGCACCGCCGCGTGCTCGCCTCGGTGGCGCGCACGATGCTCGCCTGCCACGCCCAGGGCATGCGCCTGGTGGCCGTCGACGACTTGCAGTTCGCCGACGACCTGAGCATGGAGGCCATCGCCGTTGTCGTGGGTGGCTGGCTGGCACAGCCACCCGACAGCGCGGCCTTGCCGCTGTTCGGCTGCCGGGCCGACGAGCTGCGGCCCGCCGCGGCCGCGCTGGTGGCGATGCTGAGCGGCAGCCGGCTCGGCCTGCGCATCGATCTGGAGCCGCTGTCGGCGCCCGACGTGCAGGCGTTGCTGCACAGCCTGCCGCTGCAGGGGCTGGACACCGGCGCCATCGACCCCGCGACGCTGGCCCCGGCCCTGCACGGCCGCGTCGGCGGCAACCCGGCCTTCGTGCTCGAGTCGGTCAAGGCGCTGTGGCTGAACGGCCTGCAGGCCTGGCAGCCCGGGCAGCCGCTGGTGATACCGGCCACCTTGAAGGAGTCGCTGCGCCAGCGGCTGGAGCGCCTGACGCCCGACGCGCTGCAGCTGGCGCAGCTGGCCGCGCTGGCGCAGGAAGACTTCTCGCTGGCGCTGGCTGCGTCGGCCATGGGCCGTGCGGCGCTGGCGCTGGCGCCCTTGTTTGCCGAACTGGAGGCGGCCCAGGTGCTCGAGGGCACACGCTTCAGCCACGACCTGGTGGCCGAGGCGGCGCGCGCGGCTGTGCCGACGGCGCTGGTGCAACCGCTGCACCAGCTCGTGGCCGACCACCTGCGCGTCCATGGCGGCGCGCCTTCGCGCATCGCCTGGCATCTGCAACAGGCCGGTGCCGAGGTGGAGGCCGTGCCCTGGCACCTGGCGGCCGCGCACCACGCTCGCGACCGCTGGCAGCTGGGCGACGCCGCCCGCCACTACGAGGCCGCCGCCGTGGGCCTGGCGCGCCGCCCGCGCGAAGGGGCGCGGTTCGCCGGTTCACAGGCGGTGGGCGGCGAGAACCCCAGTCTCGCCTCGGTCTGGCTGCAAGCGGCACGCTGGTGGACGGCCGTGAGTGCGTACCCGGCGGCCTTGGCGGCGCTGGATCGCGGGCTCGAAGCGGCCGCCACCGCGAACGACCGCCTGGAACTGCAGGCCAGCCGGGTGGTGGTGCTGACCAACGGCCAGCGCCTGGCCGACGCCGCCACCCATGCCCAGGCGCTGGCTGCCGACCTGCAGCAGCATCCTGACGCGTTGTCCCCCGAGCGCGCAGCAGCGGCCTTGTGGGCCTGCATGGCGGCCCTGCCGTACAGCCCGCAGCCCGATGTCACGGCCGCCTTGTGCGAGCAGTTGCGGGCCCGCTGCGAGGCCGGGTCGGCGCGTGCGCGGCAGCCGTTCCGGCTGTCGGTGGGCACCTGCTGGAACTGGTTGGGCCGGCCATTGCAGGCCCGCGCCGACCTGACCGAGGCCCGCCTGCTGGCCGACGGCTTCGGTGACCATGGCGCGGTCGTCAACGTCACGAGCCAGCAGGTGCGCCATGCGATGCTGCTGGGCGATACCCAGGCTGCGGTGGCCGCCGCGGTGGCCGGCCAGCAAGCGGTGCAGGCCGGCGGTTTTGGCCGCAGTTTCCGCTTGCACGGCTGGGCCGTGCAGGTGCTGGCCCACACGGCGGCGGGCCAGCCGGGGCTGACGCTGGCCGCGCTGCAGGCGCTGGACGCCGAACGCGGCGAGGCCCCGCTGGACGATGAAGCCGAAGTGGCCGCGGCGCGCGCGCTGGGTCTGTGGTCGCTGGGGCGTTTCGACGAAGCCGCCGAGGCGGGCCTGCCGGTCAGCGAGGGCTGGTTCGCCTTCCTGCATGGGCGGCAAGCCGGCACGGCCGTCGCCACGCGCCGCGCCATCGCGGCCATGGCCGAGCGCTGGCCCGCCGATCACGGCGTGATGGGCTGCCGGCGGCGCGTGCTGGCGGCGGCTCTCACCACGCCGGCCCCGCCGCAGGCCGAAGACCTGCTGGCCGAGCTGAGCGAGCGCGGGCTCGGGCCGCTGGCGCGCCGCGCGCGCCTGATCGCAGCGCGCTCGGCCCTGGCCGCCTTGGCGCACGACCGAGCCATCGATCACGCCTGCCGGGCGCTCGAAGGGCTCGAATGTGTCGACCCGTGGATCGACGAACTGGCGGCGGTGTGGATCGACGCCGCCGCCGTGCTGCGCGCCGCCCGGGCCCCTGCGCAGGCCGATGCAGCCCTGGCAGGCGGCCGTGCGTGGCTCGTGGAGGCGGCCGCGTCACTGCCCACGGCCGCGCACCGCGACGCCTGGCTGCACGGGCACCCGCTGCATCGCGCGCTGGCCGGCAGCGTGGCCGTTCCCCGTGCTTGAGCCACCCCAGGAGTGACCATGCCTTTTCTGCCCCGCGAGTTCCAGGTCCCCGAGCCGCCTGCCACCAGCGAGTTCGTGCTCACGCCGCTGCGCGTGGACCACGTCGTGCTCGACTACGACGCCGTGATGAGCAGCCGCGAGCGGCTGTGGCAGCTGTTCGGCCCCGGCTGGGGCTGGCCACGCGAAGACCTGTCGCTGATGCAGGACCTGGTGGACCTGGGCTGGCACCAGAAGGAGTTCCAGCTGCGCCGCTCGTGCAGCTGGGCCGTGCTCACGCCCGATCAGCGCACGATGCGGGGCTGCTGCTGCCTCGACCCGAGCGAGCCCGAGGGCTTCGACGCCGAAGGCTGCTGCTGGGCGCGCAGTGACCGCGTCGCCAGCGGACTGGAAGAACGGCTCTCCGCCACCTGCCGCGCGTGGTTGGCCGCGGCCTGGCCGTTCCAGCGCGTGGCCTGGTCCGGGCGCGATCGGCCCTGGTGACGCCGTCGTTTCTGGCGTGCGCACCATTCCGAAGGCAGGTCACCGCCATCCCGAGCGACTGCAGCACGGCGCCGCACGCCGGCCTTGGGTTGCGCCACCGTCTCAGCGACAGCGTCTCGATGGGCGTCGTCGCCGCACAAAATCTGCCGATGCGCTCGACGCCATCCATCAGCGCAGCGTCCACGTTCTGCGCCCTGCTGACACAAGACCGGCTGAGCCTGCCGGACGCGGGGCCCGTGCGCCTGCGGGCGCTGCGCCGCAGCGACCTGCAGGCCTTCCTGGCCTACCGCAGCGACCCGGAGGTCGCGCGCTTCCAGGGTTGGGCACCGATCAGCCCGGAGCAGGCCGCGGCCTTTCTGGCAGAGATGGCCGCGCCCGCCGCCTGGCCCGAGGGCGCGTGGCTGCAGCTGGCCATCGCCCGCAGCGCGGACGACGCACTGGTGGGTGACATCGGCCTGCCGGGCGCGCGCTGCCTGCGCGCGGTGAGCGACAGCCGCAACGCCGCCAGCTTGCGCCCGCTCGCGCGCTTGGGCTTTGCGGAAGTGCGGCGCAAAGCCACGGTCGTCAAGGGCGAGGCCTGCACCGATGTCGTCCTCGAGCGCGGGGCGGCATGAACCCGGTGGCCGCTGCCGCCCCGCCTCGCCCGCCGCCCGTCAGAACGCCGCGACGCCAGTGATGGCGCGCCCCAGGATCAGCGCGTGGATGTCGTGCGTGCCCTCGTAGGTGTTCACCACCTCGAGGTTGACGAGGTGACGCGCCACGCCGTATTCGTCGGAGATGCCGTTGCCACCCATCATGTCGCGCGCGGTGCGGGCGATGTCGAGCGCCTTGCCGCAGCTGTTGCGCTTGAGGATGCTTGTGGCCTCGACCGAGGCGATGCCCTCGTCCTTCATGCGGCCCAGGCGCAGGCAGCCCTGCAGACCCAGGCTGATGTCGGTGGCCATGTCGGCCAGCTTCTTCTGGATCAGCTGGTTCGCGGCCAGCGGCTTGCCGAACTGCTGGCGGTCGAGCACGTACTGGCGGGCGCGGGCGTAGCAGTCCTCGGCCGCGCCGAGCGCGCCCCAGGCGATGCCGTAGCGCGCGCTGTTCAGGCAGGTGAAGGGGCCCTTCAGGCCGCGCACCTCGGGGAAGGCGTTCTCCTCGGGCACGAACACGCCGTCCATGACGATCTCGCCGGTGAGGCTGGCGCGCAGGCCGACCTTGCCCTTGATGGGCGGCGCGCTCAAGCCCTTCATGCCCTTGTCGAGCACGAAGCCGCGGATGGCGCCGGCATCGTCCTTCGCCCACACCACGAACACGTCGGCAAAGGGCGAGTTGCTGATCCACATCTTGCTGCCCGTGAGGCTGTAGCCCCCCGGCACGGCCTTGGCGCGCGTCACCATGCTGCCGGGATCGGAGCCGTGGTTGGGCTCGGTCAGGCCGAAGCAGCCGATCCACTCGCCACGCGCCAGCTTGGGCAGGTACTTCTGGCGCTGCGCCTCGGTGCCGAACTCGAAGATGGGCAGCATCACCAGCGAGCTCTGCACGCTCATCATGCTGCGGTAGCCGCTGTCCACGCGCTCGACCTCGCGCGCCACCAGCCCGTAGCACACGTAGTTCAGGCCGGCACCGCCGTACTGTTCGGGGATGGTGGCGCCGAGCAGGCCGAGCTCGCCCATCTCGCGGAAGATGGCCGGGTCGGTGGTCTCGGTGCGGAAGGCCTCGAGCACCCGCGTCGCGAGGCGGTCGGTGCAGTAGGCCGCCGCGGCGTCGCGCACGGCGCGTTCGTCGTCGCTGAGCTGCTGGTCGAGCAGCAGCGGGTCGTCCCAGCGGAATGAGGCCTTGGCCATGGTGATGTCCTTGGAAAAAGAGTTCAAGCCTGGTTGGGGTCGGGGCCGACCACGGCCGTGACCTCGATCTCGACCAACGCGCGGTCTTCGATCAGCGCGGCCACCTGCACCGCCGTCATCGCGATGCCGAAGTCGCCGATGAGCTCGCGGAACACGGCGCCGATCTCGCGCGCCCGGGCGGCGTACTCGCGCTTGTCGGTCAGGTACCAGGTCATGCGGGTGATGTGCTCGGGGCGGGTGCCGCCCGCAGCCAGCACCTCGACCACGTTGAGCAGCGCCTGCCGCACCTGCGCCACGAGGTCGTCGCTGTGGAAGCGGCCCTGTGCGTCCCAGCCGATCATGCCGGCCACGAAGACCTGCGTGCCAGAGGCCGCCACGCCATTGGCGTAGCCCTTGGGGCGCGCCCAGTGCGTGGGTTGCAAGATCTGTTTGCTCATCGAGGGCCTCTTGGGCAGAAAGCGCCTGTTCGGGCTGAGCCCGTCGAAGCACCTGCGAGGGGCTTCGACAGGCTCAGCCCGAACGGAACCCTCTCCCGTTCGCGCTGAGTTTGTCGAAGCGCCGTTGGGTGGTGCTGGGGCTTCGGCAGGCTCAGCCCGAGCGGAACCCTCTCCCGTTCGCGCTGAGCTTGTCGAAGCGCTGTTGGGTGGGGCTGGCGCTTCGACAGGCTCAGCCCGAACGGAACCCTCCCCCGTTCGCGCTGAGTTTGTCGAAGCGCCGTTGGGTGGGGTTGGGGCTTCGACAGGCTCAGCCCGAACGGAACCCTCCCCCGTTCGCGCTGAGCTTGTCGAAGCGCGGTTGGGTGGTGCTGGGGCTTCGACAGGCAAAGCCCGAGCGGAACCCTCCTCCGTTCGCGCTGAGCTTGTCGAAGCGCTGTTGGGTGGTGCTGGGGCTTCGACAGGCTCAGCCCGAACGGAACCCTCCCCCGTTCGCGCTGAGTTTGTCGAAGCGCGGTTGGGTGGTGCTGGGGCTTCGACAGGCAAAGCCCGAGCGGAACCCTCCTCCGTTCGCGCTGAGCTTGTCGAAGCGCTGTTGGGTGGTGCTGGGGCTTCGACAGGCTCAGCCCGAACGGAACCCTCCCCCGTTCGCGCTGAGCTTGTCGAAGCGCGGTTAGGTGGGGCTGGCGCTTCGACAGGCTCAGCCCGAACGGAACCCTCCCCCGTTCGCGCTGAGTTTGTCGAAGCGCGGTTAGGTGGTGCCGGGGCTTCGGCAGGCTCAGCCCGAACGGAACTGCTCTGCGATGCATGCTCATGGGCCCTCACTACTGTCCGGTTAAAAGTCGAACAAATTCAATTGGTTAGCGGCGTCGGGCATGTCGGTCTGGGACGCATCGGCCTGCAAGGCGCATGAAACCTCGGTTTTCTCGAAGACCGACACCGACAAGATCTGTAGACATGTGTAGAGCGAGGCATCGAGTTGAAGCTCCTTCTTGACGATGGCGATGAGCACGTAGGTGGCCACGGCGCACCACACCTGCGTCTTCACCGCGTTCTCGCTGTTGCCGAGAAACTTCTTGATGCGCAGATGCTGCTTGATCCATTTGAAGAACAACTCGACCTGCCAGCGACTCTTGTACAACGAGGCAATCGTCAGCGCCGGCAAGGCCGTGTTGTTGGTCAGGAAGATCAGCGTCTTGCCCGTCTCGGGGTCCTTGAATCGAACACGCCGCAGGTGCTCGGGATACTTTTTGGCCGAGTAGTGGCCGTTGAGCATGACCTGCTGGTCGCTGATGATGCCGGTGCTGCGATCGGTCGCAGCCGAGTAGACACGCCTGGCGTCCATCGGCGACTTGGCGCGCGTGACGAAGAAGGCGCCGGCCTGATGCAACGCATACAACCGTGCGAAGTCGACATAGCCGCGATCCATCACGTAGAACGCGCCAGGCTCGAAGGCCAGCATGTCCAGCACGTTCACGTCGTGCAGCTTGCCGTCGCTGATGTGGATGAACGCGGGAATCGCGCCGCGCAGGTCCAGCAGCGTGTGCAGCTTGATGGCGGCCTTGGTCGAGCGAAACGGCGCCCAGTCGAACAAATTCAGGCACAGATCGATGGTGCTGGAGTCCAGCGCATACACCGTGTTGTCCAGATCGACGCCGAGCGAATCGTTCGCATACAGCGTGCGTGCACGCCGGATCAACAAGGCGGCCAAGTCCGACCAGATGCGCCAGTCGCGCGATTCGTTGGCGTCGGCCAGCGTGGAGCGCTTGACCGCCGAACGAAAGCCCATCGCATACAGCTTGCCGGCATTCGCCGACAGACTGGCCTCGATGTCGCGCAAGCTTTCGCGCCAAGTCAATTGCGCGAAGGCCATGGCGCGGAACTGCTCGGCGCACGACAGCGTGCGCACGCCCGCGTTGCCTCCATGGCGCTGCACGATGCGCGCGAAGCTGGTCCATGGAACGAACTCCATGACCTGAGCAAACAAGGTCTTGCCGATATGCACGCGCTTCCCCAGAGGCAGTCAAGCCCGGGAAAGTACGCGGTTTTACAGAAACGAAGTTCAAATCGGCACCAAACAAAATCGGCCTACAGCCCGCACCAATGCTTGATCTCAGGCTCGGTGCAAGTCATTTAACCGGACAGTAGTGATGGGCCCTTAGGGTTCAACAAGTCGCGGCCGATGATCAGTTGCTGGACTTCCGTCGCGCCTTCGTAGATGCGCAGCGAGCGGATCTCACGGTAGAGCTGCTCGACGATCTGCCCCCGTGTCACGCCCAGGCCGCCGAACAGCTGCACCGCGGCGTCGATGACCTGCTGCGCGCCCTCGGTGGCCGCGAGTTTGGCCATGGCGGCAGCGCGCGTGACGTTCAAGCCCTGGTCGCGCTCCCAGGCGGCGCGGTAGGTGAGCAGCGCCGCGCTGTCGATGGTGAGGGCCATCTGGGCGAGCTTGGCCTGCGTGAGCTGGAAGTCGGCGAGCTGCTGGCCGAACATCGGGCGCGCCTTCGCGCGCGTCAGGCCTTCTTCCAACGCACGCCGCGCGAAGCCCAGCGCGGCGGCGGCCACGCTGGTGCGGAACACGTCCAGCGTGCGCATCGCGATCTTGAAGCCTTCGCCGGCGGCGCCGATGCGCTGCGCCACCGGCACGCGGCAGCCCGCAAAGCGCAGCCGCGCCAGCGGGTGCGGCGCGATCACCTCGATGCGCTCGGCGATCTCCAAGCCCGGCGTGCCGGCCTCGACCACGAAGGCGCTGATGCCGCGGCTGCCCGGCGCCTCGCCCGTGCGGCAGAACACGATGTAGAGGTCGGCGATGCCGCCGTTGCTGATCCAGGTCTTCTCGCCGTCGATCACGGCGTGATCGCCCTCGATGCGCGCGGCGCACTGCATCGCGGCCACGTCGGAGCCGGCCTCGGGCTCGCTCAGCGCGAAGGCGGTGATGCACTCGCCGCGCGCCACGGCCGGCAGCCAGCGCGCGCGCTGCGCGGGCGTGCCGGCCAGCGAGATCGCGCCCGAGCCCAGGCCTTGCATCGCGAAGGCGAAATCGGCCAGGCCCTCGTGGCGCGCCAGCACCTCGCGCGTCAGGCACAGCAGCCGGGTGTCGAGATGGTCGCCATCGTGCCGGGCGACCGCATGCTGCAGCCAGCCCGCGGCGCCCAGTTCGCGCACCAGCGCGCGGCAGGTGGCGTCCACATCGTCGCCATGCCGATCGCGCACGTGCGTGGCGGCCCAGGCGTCGAGGGCCTGCGCGAACTCGCGGTGGCGCGGCTCGAAGAAGGGCCAGTGCAGGTGGGCCAGGCTCACCGATCAGTCTCCCTTGAACACCGGTTTGCCCTTGGCCACGAAGGCGTCATAGGCGCGGCGGAAGTCTTCGGTCAGCATGCAGATCGCCTGCGCCTGTGCCTCGCTCTCGATGGCGGCGTCGATGCCCATGTCCCACTCCTGGTGCAGCATGGTCTTGGTGATGCCGTTGGCAAATGTGGGCCCGGCGGCGATGTCGCGGGCGAGCTTCATCGCCTCGTCGACCAGCGCCTCGGGTGCCACGAGGCGGTTGTAGAAGCCCCAGGCCGCCGCCTCCTCGCCGCCGAGCGCGCGGCCGGTGTAGAGCCACTCGCTGGCGCGGCCCTGGCCCACGATGCGCGGCAGCATCGCGCAGGCGCCCATGTCGCAGCCGGCCAGGCCCACGCGGTTGAACAGGAAGGCCGTCTTGCTGCGGGCCGTGCCCAGGCGCAGGTCGGAGGCCATGGCCAGGATGGCGCCGGCTCCCGCGCACACGCCGTCCACCGCCGCCACGATGGGCTGCGGGCAGTGGCGCATGGCCTTGACCAGATCACCCGTCATGCGCGTGAACATCAGCAGCTCGGGCGCCTTCAGCCGCAGCAGCGGGCCGATGATCTCGTGCACGTCGCCGCCGCTGCAGAAATTGCCGCCGGCGCCCTGCAGCAGCACCGCGTGCACGTCGGTGGCGTGGCGCAGGCGGTGGAACAGATCGCGCAGCTCGGCATAGCTGGCAAAGGTGAGCGGGTTCTTGCGCTCAGGGCGGTTGAGCGTGATGGTGGCCACGCCGGCATCGACCTGCCAGCCAAAGTGGGTGGCCTCGTAAGCCGCCAGCGCCACGCGGTTGCCGGCCTCGAGCTGCGGATCGACACGCTGGTGCATCAGGAACTCCTCGCGCGCTGGAACAGCGCCTCCATCTGCGGTTTGCCGCTGAGGTAGGGGCGCGGCCACCCGGTGCCGGTGTAGCCGATGCGCGCCGCCTCCTGCAGCGTCCAGGCCGGGTGGGCCAGGTGCGGGCGTGCGATGGCGCACAGGTCGGCACGGCCGGCGCTGATGATGCTGTTCACGTGGTCGGCCTCGGTGATGGCGCCCACCGCCATGGTGGCGATGCCGGCCTCGTGGCGGATGCGGTCGGCAAAGGGCGTCTGGTACATGCGGCCGTAGACCGGCTGCTGCTCGGCGTTCACCTGGCCGGAGCTGCAGTCGATGAGGTCGGCGCCACCACCGGGTGCGGCCTTGAAGGCGCGGGCGATGGCCACGGCGTCGGCCGGCGTGATGCCGCCCTCTACCCAGTCGTGCGCGCTGATGCGCACGCTGATGGGCCGGTCCGCCGGCCAGGCGGCGCGCACGGCGGCAAACACCTCCAGCGGGTAGCGCAGCCGGTTCTCCAGCGGGCCTCCGTACGCGTCGTCGCGGTGGTTGGTGAGCGGCGAGATGAAGGCCGAGAGCAGGTAGCCGTGGGCGCAGTGCAGCTCCAGCCAGTCGAAGCCGGCCTCGGCGGCGAGAAGCGTGCTGCGCACGAACTCGTCGCGCACGCGGTCCATGTCGGCGCGGGTCATCGCGCGCGGCACCTGCCCGTCGGGCCGGTAGGGGCGGGCGCTGGGGGCGATCAGCGGCCAGTTGCCGTCGGCCAGGGGCTCGTCAGCCCCCGTGTGCTGCCAGGGTGCGTTGGTGCTGCCCTTGGGGCCGGCGTGGCCCAGCTGCAGGCCGATCTTCGCCGGGCCTTCCGCGTGCACGAAGGCCACGATGCGCGCCCAGGCGTCGCGCTGTGCGGTGTTCCAGAGCCCGGGGCACCCGGGCGTGATGCGGGCATCGGCGCTGGGGCAGGTCATCTCCGTCATCACCAGCCCCGCGCCGCCGAGCGCGCGCGCGCCCAGGTGCACGAGGTGGAACTCGCCGGGCACGCCGTCCACGCAGCGGTACTGCGCCATCGGCGACACCACCACGCGGTTGGGCAGCGTCGTGCCGCGCAGCCTGAAAGGCGCGAACATGGGCGGCACCGGGCGATCCGCCTGATCCGCCGTAAGCCCGCTGTGCACCGCGAACCAGCGCTCGAAGCCCTCGAGCCAGGCCTGGTCGCGCAGCCGGAGGTTCTCGTGTCCGATGCGCTGGCTGCGCGTGAGCAGGCTGTACATGAACTGCTCGGGCTCCAGCGTGTCGCAGTAGCGCTCGCCGCAGATCTCGAACCACTCCATCGCGTTCCAGGCTGCGTTCTGCAGGCGCAGCACCTCCACGGCGCGGAGCTGCTGGTACTCGGCCAGCACCTCGCCGATGACGGCGGCCGAATCCGGCTCATGCCCCCGGCGGCCAAACAGCCGCGCCAGCTCGATGGCGTCTTCCAGCGCCAGCTTGGTGCCCGAGCCGATGGCGAAGTGGGCGGTGTGCACCGCGTCGCCCATCAGCACGAGGTGCTGCGTCCCGTTGTGCAGCCACCATTGCTCGCACTTCACCTGCTGGAAGTTCAGCCACGCGCTGCCGCGCTGGTGGCGCGCGTTGCTCAGCAGCTTCGCGCCGTCCAGGTCGCGCGCGAACAGCCGCTCGCAGAACGCGATGCTCTCGTCGGCCGTGGCGGCATCCAGCCCGTGCGCGCGCCACACGGTCTCGGGGCACTCGACGATGTAGGTGCTGGTGTCGGCCTCGAACGGGTAGATGTGGGCCTGGAACCAGCCGTGCTCGGTTCTCTCGAAGACGAAGGTGAAGGGCTCGTAGCGCTTCTTCGTGCCCAGCCAGATGTAGCGGTTGGGTCGCGTCACCACCTGCGGCCTGAACACGCTGGCGTACTTGCCGCGCATGCGCGAGTGGATGCCGTCGCTGGCGATGATGAGGTCGGCATCCGGCCAGGCCGATTCATCCTCGGCCTCGGTCTCGAACACCAGCTTCACGCCCAGCGCCTCGCAGCGCGATTGCAGGATGTTGAGCAGCTTCTTGCGCCCGATGCCCACGAAGCCGTGGCCGCCCGAGCGGATGGTCCGGCCCTTGAACTGCAGCTCGATGTCGTCCCAGTGCGCGAAGCCGGCTTCGATGGCGTCGGCCGTCTCGCGGTCGGCATCGGCCAGGTTCTCCAGCGTGGCGTCGGAAAACACCACGCCCCAGCCGAAGGTGTCGTACGGCCGGTTGCGTTCCACCACGGTGATGTCGTGCGCCGGGTGGGCCCGCTTCATCAGCAGCCCGAAGGCCAGGCCCGCCGGGCCGCCGCCGATGCAGACGATCTTCATGCGCCAGCCTTGCGCCGCGGCTTCAGCGGTTCACGTCCACCACCAGCCGCCCGCGCACGCGGCCGGCCAGGATCTCGGCTCCGGCGGCCAGCGCGCCGTCGAGCGTGATCTCGGTGGTCAGCGCATCCAGCTTGGCCAGGTCGAGGTCGCGCGCCAGCCGCGCCCAGGCCTCGGCGCGGCGCGGCAGCGGCGCCATCACGCTGTCGATGCCGTAGAGCGTGATGCCGCGCAGGATGAAGGGCGCCACGCTGCCGGGGAGGTCCATGCCCTGGGCCAGGCCGCAGGCCGCCACCGCGCCGCCGTAGCGCGTCGTGGCGCAGGCGTTGGCCAGGGTGTGGCTGCCCACCGAATCGACGACGCCGGCCCAGCGCTCCTTGCCCAGTGGCTTGCCGGGGGCGGAAAGCTCGGCGCGGTCGATGACCTCGGCCGCGCCCAGGCTCTGGAGGAACCCGGCCTCGGCCATGCGGCCGGTGCTGGCGACGACGCGGTGGCCCAGCCGGGCCAGCAGCGCGACGGCGACGCTGCCCACGCCGCCAGCGGCACCCGTCACGAGCACGTCGCCGCTGCCCGGCGCCACGCCGTGCTTCTCGAGCGCCAGCACGCACAGCATGGCGGTGTAGCCGGCGGTGCCGATGGCCATGGCCTGCTTCAGGCTCAGGCCGTGCGGCACCGGCAGCAGCCAGTCAGCCTTCACGCGCGCCCTTTGGGCCAGGCCGCCGGAGTGCGTCTCGCCCACGCCCCAGCCGTTGAGCAGCACCTCGTCGCCGGGTTTGAAGCGCGGGTCGCTGCTGGCGCTTACTGTGCCGGCGAAGTCGATGCCCGCGTGCAGCGGGAACTTGCGCACCACCGGGCTCTTGCCGGTGATGGCCAGGCCGTCCTTGTAGTTGACGGTGCTGTAGGCGACGTCGACGGTGACGCCACCGTCCACCACCGGCAGGCGGTCGTCGCCGACCGTCTGGACGGCGGCGCGGTAGCCGGCGTCGTCCTTCTCGATGACCAGGGCTCTGAACATGGGGATCGCAGCGCTACTCAGGGCAGGGCCGGCAGTGTGACACGCGGCGCTGGCGCACGGTCTTCGGCATGCCCCTGCCTCCCGGGCAACCTGGCCTGCGGTGCCCGCGGGCCACGGGCGTGCGGGCTGCTGGCCCGCTGCCGGCCGGCATGCTTGAACGCGCCGCGCTGCGGCGCGAGCCCGGCCGCCCGGGTGAGGTGCACGGCGTGCAACGGGGCGGCGGGACCGGGTTCTGGCGCTTCGAGACCATCGACGGCCTGTGGATGGCGGTCTCGTTCAGCGCCGACGGGCGGTTCACCGGCGGGGCGCTGCTGCCGAATCCGGCCTGCGACGCGAAGTCGGACGGGCTTGACTCAGCGGGACCGGCCCTTCAGGCGCGGTCGTGTCGAACGTCGCCGCGATCGGCGACAACTTGGGGACCTTGAGTACGCCGGGTGGTGGGAGTTCGTCCGGTGTCGACCCATTGCAGCTGTACACGGATCCTTGCTCGAGGACTGAAGGGTGCAGAAAGCGGAAGTTCGAGGTGGCTGGCAGCAAGCAACTCCGCCTCACACACAGAAATTCGGACACCCCCCGCAACGGTGGCGGTCGCTGGGCGCTCCGGTCCTGACTCACGGTCTCTGCCAAATCACGGTCAACCGGCCCCCTGGGCCGCAACGCCACCAACGATTAGTCTCTTGGCTTCTGCAGACATCTCGGCCGGTGGTGCCAAGTCAATTTCGCTGCGGACCGATCAGATCGTGTGGACCTGCCAACCCACCGGACCAGGCACATCCCGCCACGGCAAGGCACGCCATCAGCCAGCCTTCCCGAGGAGGTTGGTAAGCATCTGGTGCACGTACAGCGCCAGGTCGGCCACCAGGCGGTCGTCATGGGTGCTCAGGTCGAGGCCGGTCAACTCGGCGATCTTGCCGAGGCGGTGCGCGATCGTCTTGCGGTGCACACCGAGCCGCTGTGACGCCGCTTCGTGAGAGCAGTTGACATCGAAGAACACGCGCAGGGTCTGCATCAGCAGATCACGTTGCTTCTCTTCTTCCTGCAGCAATTTCCCCAGGTTGAGCTCCACGAAGCGCCGCATGCCCACCTCGTGCCGCAGGCTGAGCAGCATGCCCACCACCCCAGCGCGGTCATAGACCACAGCGCCACAGCGCCCGATCTGGCGCGACACGTCCAGCGCGATCTGTGCCTCACGGAAGGCGACGCTCAAGTCTCCGGCGGACAGGCAGCGGCTGCTGCCCCCCACCACGACCATGCGGCCATCCAGTACGTCGCTCAAGCGCGTGACAAGCCGCTGCGCGAACCGCTCCGCATCGTCCAGCGCCCGATCGGCGCACAACACCGCGACCGACGTGCCCTGCATCGCGACCGCCCGCAGCACGTCCCCGCCAAGGCCGCCAACGGTGCGGGCCACCTGTTGCCTCAGCGTTGTACCGACCCGCTCGGCCAGCCCCAGCGTGTTGGGCCCCACCTCGCACAGGTACAGGCGCAGCGGCCCACCGAGATCGAGCTTGACGTCGGTGGCGCGGTCGATGGCGGCGGCGCGCACCGCATCATCGGCGCGCAGCAGGTCCCAGACGATGGCATCAACGGTCTCCGAGCGGGCCCGGCTGGCCGCGCGCTGCTCCAGCCTGTGCAGCGCCGCCACCATGGCGACCTGGGCAAGGGTCAGCTCGGCCAGCGCCTCGCTGTTGCCGGTGATGCGGCCCATCACCCAGGCGACGACGCTGCCCTCGACCACCACGGGTTGCGCGCGCCAGCGCTGGTCCTGCACGGTCACAGTCCATGTGTCCGCACCGGCATGGCGTGGCGCATCCGGTGCTCCGTCCGGGTTTGGCGAATGCTTCGTGGCCACTTGCCCCACTTCCGCCAGGATTGCAGACCCATCGCCGGCACCGCTCCAGGCAAGCACCTTGTTGTGGGCGTCGACGACGCCGATCTCGGTGTTCAAGAAGAGCGCGGCGGCACTGGCAATGCCCTGGAGGCCGGCGCCTTGCAGCAGCATGTGCATCAGGTTCTGCGTCAGGTCCGACACACTGCGGACCATGTCGTAACGCCGATTGAGCGCCTCGTTGGCGCGGCCGAGCTCATCGACCATGCGGCGCTGCGCCGCATAGAGCTCGGCGTTCTCGATCGCGATCGACGCCAGGTTCGACAACGCGACCAGGCGCATCGTGTCCAGCGGCGTGAAGGTCGACGGCCGGCGGCGCCAGACCTCGAGCACGCCGATCACGTCACTGCGGCCGATCAAGGGCGCAGCCAGTGCCGAGCGCACCATTTCGGCCTCGGCCAGATGGAAGAAGTCACGGCTGATCTCATCGCTGGCCGTGTAGTCCTCGACCGAGGCCGGCTCGCTGCGTTCGAGCACCAGGCCAGCCAGGCCCTGACCCGGGCCCATCTGCAGCGTGGCGGTCAGCGGCGAGCGGTTGCCGACGCAGCGGCGCATCACGATCCGGCCCGACTCGCGCAGCAAGACGCCGCAGATGTCGGCCGACAACAGGCGCCGGGCCTCCTGTGTGATCAGCAGCAGGATCTCATTGAGGTCGTGGCTCTGCAGCATGCGGGTGGCCACACGCTGCAGCGACTGCACCTCGTCGAGGTTCTGCGCCGCCACACGTTGGCGCTCACAGGTCTGCAATGCCAGGGCGAAGAAGCGCCGCAGCACCGCCAGGTCCTCAGAGCCCTCGACACCCGGCACCTCGCCGTCGATGCGGATGCCCAGCGCACCGGGCACCACCGGCACGAAGACGAACACCGGCGTGCGCAGCGGCAACTCGCAGCTGTCGATGGCAGGCGGTGCGACGATCGCCGGACCTTCAGCGCCGTGCTCCAGCCGCGACCATTCGTGCCAGGCGTCACCGGTGCGGACGATGACGCGTGCCGACACAGCCGGGAACAGCCGCACCACAGCACGCTCCGCCTCGGCCAGCAGCAATTCGTACTGCCCGCGCATGGCGGCGGCTGAAAACGGCTCCAGTGCCGCAGCCAGCGCGCCGCGCGGTCGGGAAATCCGCTGTGTCAATCGATCACCCATGGCCCGGCCGAGTGTGCGCCGTCGCCGGGCGCCTGCGTCATGGGGTGATCACTGCCTTCAGCCGCTGCTGGGTTGCTAAAAGTTGGTAAAGCGCAGGTGCGTCGTCGAATCGACCACGTGCATCAATGACCACCGTGGGGTCGATGGCGCCGCCGGTGACCAGCCCCGTCAGCTTGCGGCGCAGGCGGATGCCGTCGCCGATGGCGAAGCTCAGGCTCAGCTCCTCGCGGAAGGCGCGGCCCACAGCGAAGCCCCAGGTCTCGGACGCATGGGCGCCCACCGAGACCACCCGGCCGCGTGCGCGCGCCAAGGCCATCGCCAGGTCCAGCGGACCGTTGCCGCCCACCGCCTCGATCACCACGTCGGCGCCGTCACCATCGGTCAACTGCCGCACCAGGGCCAGCGCGCCGTCAGGATGCACGGCCAGCGACCCCTGCGACTGTGCAAACGCCCGCCGCCCCTGGTTCGGCTCGACAACCACCACCAAGCCGGCGCCCGCGGTCATCGCGGCCAGCGCGCTGAGTTGCCCGACCGCACCGCCGCCGATGACCACGACCCGCTCGCCAGGCTCTAGCCTGGCACGTTCCACAGCCACCCAGCCGGTGGCCAGGTTGTCGCCCATCAGCAGCCCGGCCTCGGGCGAGCAGCCGGCCGGCAGCAGGCCCAGGGTGCGGTCGGCATGCGGCACGCGCACGTACTCGGCCTGCGCACCGCTCAACATCGGGCCGAACGCGGTGCCGGTGCCGAAGAAGGCACGCTCGCCACATTGCCAGTGTTCAGCGCGATCGCACCAGCGGCAGAGGCCACAGGCCGTGAAGTCCGACGACATCACCATGTCGCCCACGCGCAGCCGCTGCACAGCGCGGCCGAGTTCGACCACCTCGCCGACGAACTCATGCCCGACGACATTGCCCGGCACCATGCCCGGGAAGTCGCCTTTCACCACATGCAGGTCGGTGCCGCAGATGCCTGCATGCGTGACCCGCACCAGGGCGTCGGTGGCATCCGCCAGGTGCGGCTGCGGGACGTCGCTCAATTCGACCAGCCCCGGACCCTTGTAGACGACTGCGCGCATGGAGCGTGGAAGACGACGCCTGCTGCGACGGGCTAGGGCCGCAGTTCGGCAATGCGGGCAGCGATGCGCCCCGCTGCCTCGCGCAGTGCCGTCAGTTCGTCGTTGCGCAGCGGCAGGTTGACGATCTCCTTCAGGCCGCGGCGGCCCAGGCGCACCGGCAGGCCCACCCGGGTGTCGACCGCGCCATAGGCCCCGCGCGACCGCACGCAAGCGGCCAACACCTCGCCGTCGTCGCGGACCATCGCGCGCACCATCGCCGCTGCCGACTCGGCTGGCGAGAAGTAGGCGCTGCCCTTCTGCAGCAGCTTGACCACCTCGCCGCCGGATTCACGCGTGCGCTCGACGATGGCCTGGAGTGTCGGCGCGTCCAGCACGGTCTCGATCGGCGTGCTGTCGATGAAGGCCTGGCTGAGCGGGATCACCATCTCGGGCCCATGGCTGCCCAGGGCCAGTGCCTGCACCTGTTGTGGCCGGGCCCGGCCGGTCAGGCCGACCAGCGAACAGAAGCGGGCGGAATCCAGCACCCCGGCCATGCCCAACACCCGCTCCTCAAGGAAGCCGGTGACCTGGGCCGTGCGGTGGGTCATTTCCTCCAGCGGGTTGCTCACCACCACCAGGGTGGCATCGGGCGCGTGCTGGCGGATGCCCTGGCCGACCGCATCGATGATGGCGGCGTTCACCGCCGTCAGGTCGGTGCGGCTCATGCCAGGTTGGCGCGGCTTGCCGGCCGTGATGACGATGTAGGCGGCGCCGGCCAGCGCGGTCAGGTCGTCGCTGCCAGCCAGCAGCGTCGAGAACCGGTACAGCCCGGCACCGTGCCACATGTCCAGCGCCAGCCCGGCGGCCAGGCCGGGCACCACGTCGACCAGCGTCACTTGCGAGAACAGGTCACTCTCGGCCAGGCGCAGGGCCGTCATCGCGCCGACATGGCCGGCGCCGACCACGCCGGCCTTGGGGCGGCCATCGCGCGCCGGCCCCGCCGGGGATTGCGGGCCCAGGGCGTTGCGGCGGTACATGGCACCGGACGGCGGCAAGACGAACGGGCGGCCCGATGGTGGCGTGGTGTCTGCTGCTGACGCGCCAGCGGGCTTGGCTGCAGCGCGCGTGAGCGGCGCCGTTGCGCTGGCCGATGCTGGCGCGGATGGCGTGGCCGCCGCCTGCGGCGCATCACCGCTCAGCAGTGCAACGCCGAGTTCTTTCGCGCGGTCCCGGGCCAGCGGCGTCAGCCGGTCCCCCGGGGCCACCAGCAGGCCCTGGCCTGCCTTGGCCGCAGCCTCCACATCAGCGGCGGTCAGCATGCGCGCCATCACTTGCCCTCCAGTTCCTCGAGCGCGGCGATGGCCGCCGCTGCAGCGGCCTGCACATTGCTCTCGGTGCCCGAGATGAACAACCGCCCGAAGCGGCCAAGCGCACGCACCTCGATGATGCTGATGTCGGCGGCCTTCTCGGCCTCGTTGGCCGCCAGCGTCACATAGGCGGCCGGCGAGACTTCCAGCACATACAGGCTTTGGCCGGGAATCAGCAGGTTGCCCTTGCGCCACTTGTTGATCAGCTGCGCCTGGTAGGGGTTGACGTTGGTGACAAACATCGACGAAGCGACCTTGGGCTTGAGCCGGTCGGCCTCGGTGAGCTTGAGGTGCGCCAGCACGGCCTGGCCCGCAGCCTGCACCTCGGCTTGAGATCGCGCATGGATCTCGAGCAGGCCGAACTCGCGCTCGACCACCTGCAGCGCGGGCCGCACATCGGCGGCCTTCAGCGCGATGTCGGCGCAGCGGAAGATCTCGTTGCCCGGCGCCACCTCGATGTACAGCTCCGACATGCCGGCAATCGGCACGTCGCCCTGGCAGGTGGACGCGACATGCGCCGCAGCTTGCGGCTGCATGCGGTCGACAAAGGCATAAGTGCGGAGTTGGACTTCCATGAGTGGCCTTGGTTCGGGTCGGGGTTCAGCGCAGGGCTCAGCTGAGCGCGATGCCGAAGGGGGTGATCAGCTCGGCGTGCCTGTAGCCCCGCACGGCCCAGCCGAGGTAGCGTTCAACGACGGCGTCGGCGCCTGGCAGCGTCAGTGCGCCGCCGGCCAGGTGCACCGTGCCGGGGTCCACCCCGCCGCACTGCCGGCGCACCGACTCGGCCATGCGCTCGATGCCGGGCCGCAGCACCTGCAGGATGTCGCCGCCACGCTCGCGCTTGTGCACCTCGGCGGCCTCGACCGTGATGCGCAGCGCGCCGGCCAGGATCAGGTCGAGGTGGTGGCCACCGCCAGCCAGATCGCTCAAGCGTGCCAGTGCGCCGGCGCGAAAAACGCCGACACCGGTTGAGCCACCGCCCACATCGACGACGGCGCCATCGCGCACGCCGAGGATGGCGTTGGCCGCCGTCACCTCGTCGACGAGGCTGCGGCAGTCGATGCCCGCCTGCTGCAGCACGTAGCTGCAGGCCCGGCAATCGCTCAGCGGCACGGCCGGTGGGTGTGCCGTGGCGGCTGCGTCGATGGGGGTGCCCAAGGCCGCCTCGGCGCCGGCCTTCAGCCGCCGCACGGCGTCGACCGCACCCTGGAAGTCGACCACCACCCCATCACGCACCACCTGGGCGCGCACGAAGTCCCAGTACACCGGCTGCGCCTGTGCATCCACGGCGGTAACGACGATGGTGGCCGTGCCCAGGTCGATACCGAAGCGCAGTGGGCCGTCCAGCAGTGCTGGCGCGCGCAGGCGCGGCGCGGCGGCATCGAGGAAGCGCTGCGCGGCCTCTGTGGCGTGGTCAGGATGGGTGCGCATGAGCATGCCTACAACCCCATCGTGGGCGAGTAGATGTCGCGCCACGGCCGGTTCTCGAGCGCGATGCGCTTGATGTTGATGAGGTGCATCGGCGTGACGTTGTCCGACACGATCGAACCGCTCCAGGTGCCGGTGCCCAGCATGAACGACGGATCGGTGCCGGCGCTGAAGCCCATGCCGCCCAGCAGGCTGGGCGTGTTGACGATGATGCGCGACGCTGGCAGGTCCGACATCGCCGCCAGCATGGCTTCGTCACGGCCGTGCAGGCCGAGGGTGTGGCCTTCGCCGCCGAAGGCCAGCACCTCGCGGCAGCGCTGGTGGGCGGCAGGCAGGTCAGCGGAGCGGTAGAACGACAGCACCGGGCCCAGGATCTCTGCCGACAGCGGCGTCTGCGGCCCCACGTCGTCGAGCAGGGCACCCAGCACCTTGGTGCCGGCTGGCACTGCCATGCCGATGCGCCGCGCCAGCTCCACCGCGGTCTGGCCCACAGCCTCGGGGTTGAGCGCGCCGCGGCCCATGAACAGCAGTGCGGCCAGGCGCTGCTGCTGCTCGGCATCGAGGAACACCGTGCCGTGTTGCCGGAAGCCCGCCAGCGCAGCATCGGCAATCGGCTCATCGAGCACCACCGATTGCTCGGCCACGCAGGCGGTGCCGTTGTCAAAGGATTTCGAGGTGATCACCATCAGCGCGGCCTCGGCCACATCGGCCACCGACCGGTGGATGTACACCGGCACATTGCCCGCGCCCACCGCCAACGTTGGTTTGCCAGACGAGTAGGCCGCACGCACCATGGCCGCGCCACCGGTGGCCATCACCAGCGCGATGTCGCGGTGGGCCATCAGTTCACGCGTGGCGGGCAGCTGGCCGCTGGACAGGCACTGCAGCAGGCCCTTGGGTGCACCCGCCTGCTCGGCCGCCGCGGCCATGATCTCGACTGTGCGCACACAGCACCTGGCGGCACGTGGGTGCGGCGCGCAGACGATGGCGTTGCCTGATTTCACCGCCGCCAGACACTTGAAGATCGTCGTCGACGTGGGGTTGGTGACCGGGATGATGCCGGCGATCACACCCATCGGTGCGCCGATGGCGGTGACACGCGCCACCTCGTCGGTCCACAACACGCCCAGCGTGCGCATCTTCTTCATCGCATGCGCACAGAACTTGGCGTTGAAGAGGTTCTTGAGGATCTTGTCCTCGTAGACGCCATAACCCGTCTCGTCGACGGCCAGGCGGGCCAACTCCTTCGCAGCGCCTTCGGCCGCGCGGGCCATGGCCTCGACGATGCGGTCGGCCTGGTCCTGGGTCACGCCTTCGAAGGCCTCGAAGGCCTGGCGTGCTGCCCTCGCCTTGGCGCGGGCCTCGCCGATGGCGGCGAGCTCAGGGTCGAGCAAGGATGAATCTGTCACATCGTCACCTGCTGGGTGGCACGTGGTCGAGAGACGCCCGGTCGCTCAAGGCGGCCAGCCGGCACCCCCATGGATCGCAACGCGTGGGCGTCAGCGCGGCTTGGGCAGGATGGCTTCCACGTCCTCGTGCGGACGCGGGATCACATGCACCGAAACGATCTCGCCGATCTTGCCGGCTGCTGCCGCGCCGGCATCGGTGGCTGCCTTCACCGCACCAACGTCGCCACGCACCATCACGGTCACCAGGCCGCCACCGATCTGCTCGCGTCCAACCAGCCGCACATTGGCGGCCTTGACCATGGCGTCGGCCGCTTCGATGGCGCCGACCAGGCCCTTGGTCTCGATCAGGCCGAGCGCGCCGCGCGGGCCGTCATCGACGACCGTGCCAGTGGTGGGTGAAGTTGCCATGTCAGAGTCTCCTAGGGTTTACTCGGGTGTGAACGCTGCGCTCCAGCCTGGTTGGCTAGCGCTTCTGGAACGTGGTTTGTCCGTCGAACTGCACGTAGTCAACGATGGCGACGACCGCGGCATCGGTGGGGGCGGCCTGGCCGTCGCGGTCAACCCGCGCCGCACTGCCGCGGGCGACCAGCACCACTTCGCCGACACCGGCGCCGGCCAGGTCGATCGCCACATAGACGGATGACGCATCGGACCCGCTGGACTGCGCCTGCGGCGCGGCAGCCGAGACCGGCTCCAGCAACAGCAGCTTGTGCGAAGCCAGGCCTGCGGCCTTGATCGACGCGACGACGTTGCCGCGCACACGTGCCAGTTGCATGTCGTCGTCTCCGTTGCTGTTCTTGGTGCTGTTCTTGGACTGGTGCGAACGGTATGCGCCAAACAGGCGCCCGTCATTGGCCACACTGGTGCATTGGCAAGGGGCCCCGTTATCCATTCCGGCCATGGTGGGCCGCCCGGGTTGCCTCTAGAGTCGCCATCCAACAAGCAGGCCCACAGTCCTGCAGGCACAGCCAAACGCAGGAGACAAGCCGTGATCAAGGACCAGGACGCCGAGTTCCACACCACCGATCCCGACCCGACCTGGGCCGAGACCAACTTCTTCGGGTTCTACAACGCCGAGGAGCGGCTCAACATCGGCGTCTATGCGCTGTTCCGCCCCAACATCGGCGTTGTCAGCTCGACGATCTGCATGAATGCCCAGCGGGCGGTCACGCCCTGGGAGGCCGACTTCTGCGACATGCGCGCGGCCATGCCCATCCCCACGCCGCGCAGCCTGCTCGACTACAAGCTGCTCAACAGCCTGCACGTCCGCTGCCTCGACCCCAACCGGGTCTGGCACATCGCGTACGACGACCAGCAGGGCCAGCGCATCGACGTGCGCTACGAGGCGCTGATGCCCGCGTTCGACATCCACGACCCTGAGATGGACCCGATGTGCGGCTCCAAGTCGGAGGCCGGCAAGTTCGCCTGGGGCACGGCCTACAACGGCCACTTTGACCAAACCGGCCACGTCAAGGGCACAGTCACGCTGCGCGGTCGGGACATTGCCATCGATTGCGTCTCCACCATGGACCACAGCTGGGGGCCGCGCCCGGAGCGCAACAAGCCCAACATGAGCTGGCTGCATGCGCACTTCTCGAAGGACCTGGCGGTTCACGCCATTTTCGGTTTCGACCAGCAGCGCAACGGCGACGAGTTGTGGCTGGCCCATGGCTATGTGATGGACAAAGGCCACATCCGCGGACTGAAAGCCGGCACGGGCCGTGTGCAGCGGCCGCAGGAGCGCTACCCCGAGCGCTTGCAACTGCAGGTGACCGATGTCGACGACCGGGTGTGGCACCTGGACGGTCGGGCGTTGACCACCTTTCCGTGGCAGTGCTGGCCCAACATGGTGTCGTTCAACGCACTGTGTGAATGGGACATGCGCGGCGGCGGCACGGCGTCGACCTGGAAGGGCCATGGTGAGGTGCAAGACTTCTTCGAACTGCCGCAACTCAATGCCCTGAACAGCGCGGCTGCCACGCGCCGGCCGTCGCGTCCGCTCTGACCGATTGCCATCCACCCTTCGGACGCCAGGCCCGCCGTGACGCGTGCAATCCTGTTCGACCTCGATGGCACCCTCGTGGACACGCGGGCGGCATCCTGGCAGCTGTTCTCTGAGACCAACCTGGCCTTTGCGCTGGGCATCGATTCACGGGAAGCCTTCTTCGGCGCCTTCGAGGGCAACTTCTTCGATTCCCTGGCGAAGATGTGCCCCGACCCAGCGCGCGCCAGCGCCGTCAAGGCGCACTTCATGGAGCTGCTGCGCACGCGCTACAACCCGGCGGTGATCCCGGGCATGGTGGACGTGGTGCGCGCGCTGGCGCCGCAGTGCACGATGGCCGTGGTCTCCAGCAATGGCATCGAGGCGATCCGGCGCATCCTGGTGGGCGCCGGCATCGCCACTTGTTTCTCGCATGTGTTCTCGGGCGACGTGGAGCCGCGCAAGTCGGTGTCGATCCGCCGCTTTCTGGGTGATCAACGCTACGCTGCACACCGCATGTGCTCACCCGCCTACCAGGACGGTGATGCGGTGGGCGGCGCGCTGGCCGCACAGGACGTGGTGTTGGTCACCGACACGGTCGGCGATGTGGCCGAGGCGCGAGAGGTCGGTGTGCGCGCCATCGGCGTCAGCTGGGGCATGCACGGCGAGCAGCAACTGCTGGAAGCCGGCGCGGAACGGGTCGCCCTGTGGCCGCAGGAACTGATCGCCTGGCTGCGTGATGGTGCTGCTGCGCCGGCAGCCTGCGCCTGCAACACGACGCCCGGGACAGCCTGCGCGACGCCTGCGACGCCGGCGCCATCTGCAAGGTCTGCAACACCCACGACGCCAGCCGCCGGCCCCGCCACGACGTCCGACCCGATCGCACAGGCAGCACACCAGCGCCGAGAGCGGCAGCTGCAGACCCGACTCGGCGCCCAGGTCACCACTGCTGCGGTCAGCGCGGCGCCCCCCCTTGTCCGTGCCGACACGAACGCCTCGGTCGAGCTGCTGTCGGCATTAAGGCGCATCAGCGGAGGAGCCGTCTAGTGGCAGGCAACCACTCCCCTTGACGCCGCGGCAACGCCGGCGACCCATTACCAACCCAACGACCGCAAGGCCAGGAGACACACCATGACCGTGATTGCTGAAGGCTTCAACAGCTTCGAGACACCGAAGAAGCCCATCGGAACCATCAAATACTTGCCCGATCCGAAATCCGTCATTGCGCTCATCCAGAGCGGCAAGTTGAAAGAGCACATCGTGCTGGCCCAGGGTGGCACCACCACCTTTCTGGCACCCGCGCTCAGCATGGGCTGCAGCGGCGTGATCACCTTGTCCGGTGCACCCGAGTCGCACCTGGGCATCCTGTCGCGCGAGTTCCAGATCCCCTGCGTGATGACCACCTATCTGAAGGGCAGCGACGCACGCTACGTGACCGGCGGCGACAACAAGGCGCACTTCGACGCCATGATCAAGGCGCTCGATGGCAAGAAGGTCCAGCTCGACTGCACGGGCGAGCTGGGCCAGGTGCTGCTGGTGGATTGACCCACAACACAACCGGAGACAAGCAAATGGACTACCAGAAACGCTACCAGCCTGGCGACGACGGGCTGCGGTTCCAGGATCTGCTCTACATCGGCAACTTCAAGGACATGCCGCCGGTGCCGGACGGCATCCTCGGCGACCGCATGATGAAGGAGCGCGCCAAGAGCAATGTGCTGCAGAAGGTCAGCAAGGCAGACGTGCTGCGCGACCAGTTCACCATCGCCGAGCTGAACGACTTGAACAACTACCTGGCCTGGAACATCTGGGACGTGCTGGTGATGCGCGCCACAGAAGGTGTGTCGGGCATGATCCCGCGGCAGGAGTACGAGATCCTGGCCTTCATGCACGAGTTCTACCGCTGGCCCGAGATCCTGCGCATGACGACCGACGAAATCGGCGCGCAGGGCGTGATGGACATCGGCGCGTCGGCGCGCAGCGAGATCGGCACCAAGATCAACTGCGTGCACGACTGGTGCATTGGCGCGGTGGGTTTCGGCATGGGCCGCTGTGGCCTGCTGGCGCTGGAAGTGATCCAGCCCAACGACTACATCGAAGAGAGCAACGAGATCCTCAAGTTCATGCAGCGCGTGCTGTGGGGCAAGCGGCAGGATGGCTTCATCCTGAACTCGCAGGACGCCTACCGCTGCCAGATTCATGAGAAGCCGCTGCTCGACCGGCTGACCTCGCAGCTTGACCGCCTGAGCGCCGGCAGCGAAGACCACGACATGGTGATCCGGTTCAATGCCGCTGCCGAGTTGCTGTCTTTCCTGGACCACTACGACTGCCGCCTGGGCCTGGGCGACACCGGCCCCTACCCGCTGCCCAACGGCAACATCCTGATCATCCGGGACTTGTTCACCAACGAGGAAGCCTTCGAGTGGAGCGATGTCTGCGACCACGAAAATGTGCCGCATTGCTACACCGTGGTGCTGGAGATCAACCCCAAGCACATGGGGCTGGACGAGATCCGCGTCAACGACATCTCCACCACCTTCACCCGGCCCAAGAACTACATCCCGTCGATCGAGGCTGCCGCAGTGTTCGTGCGCGAGAAGTGGAACACGCCGATGTCTGAGGTCTACAAGGTGCCGGTCAAAGATCTGGGCAAACGCCTCGAAGGCATCCAGCAGGCCACGTTCAAGCTGTACTCCAAGCTGGCCCGCCAGTCGCGCCGCACGCTGATCACCAACGGCCAGTACGTGTACTACATCGACATGATCCTGCCGCACCTGCGCAAGGCCGGCACCTACGAGAAGGCCTGCACCGACTACAACTTCTGGGAAATCGACCAGCGGGTGTCGAACTACTACTACGACATCACCAAGCGCGGTTTCGCCCAGGCCACGGTGCCGCAGAAGATCTTCTCCGGCGAGGGCTACCTGCCCTTCGGCGAGAACGCCGACCGGCGGCGCTCGAAGTACTTCTGGGGCTGATCCACCCGGCGCGGCGCCTGCCACCCCCGGCCACTGCGGCCGGTGTGGCGGGCGCCAACATCTTCCCTGTACGCAACCGGAAGGCACGATGCTGTCCGACACCGACTTCGCAGTCCTGAACGCGATCTACCTGAAGAAGATGGCCACCGGCGACACCATCGCCGAGGTGACGGGGTTGGCTGCAGACCTGGTGGCCACGCGGCTGGAAGCGGCTGCCGACGCAGCGCAGGTGCTGCTGATGCCGACCGGCGCCATGCTGCTGGAAGACGGCACCTCGGCCGTGCTGGCCACTTACCGCGACACCTATGCCGCCGTGCGCACCGAGCCGGCGGTGCAGCACTGGTACGAGAACTTCGAGACCATCAACAGCCGTTTCATTGCGCAGGTCAGTGAATGGCAGACGACCGACGGCGACGAACGCATCGAGCGCAAACTGTTGCAGACAGCCGAACGCCTGACTCGTGACCTGGCCGCGCTGCTGCCCCGCATCCCGCGCTATGCGCAGTACATTGCCCGTTTCAACAAAGGCATGGAGCGTGTCGACCAGGGCCAGCGTGAGTACGTCTGCAAACCCACCATCGACTCCGTCCACAACATCTGGTTCGAGTTCCACGAAGACATCCTGGCGGTGCTGGGCCGACCGCGGGACACGACGTGAGTGCCCGTGAGGAAGCACTGCCAGGGATCTGCCAGGCCATGAAACCATTCGTCCACGCCGTCGAAGACATCGATGGCCACGACACGGCACGCTTCGGTGGCAAGGCCACTGGCCTGGCGCGCATGGCTGCTGCCGGCATCCCCGTGCCACCTGCTTTCGTGATCGGCACCGACGGCTACCGCGCCTTCCGCGCCGGCGGCGCACTGCCTGCGGACATGGTGGCCCAGACTGAGCGTGCACTGGCGGCGCTGGAGGCCAAGACCGGCCGGCGGTTTGCCGGTGCCGGTGGGGATGTTGCCGTGCCGTTGCTGGTGTCGGTGCGCTCGGGCGCCCAGGTCAGCATGCCAGGCATGATGGACACGGTGCTGAACCTGGGCATCACCTGCGGTGGTGCCGCGGCCCTGGCGCGCGAGACGGGCAACCCGGCCTTTGCGGTCGATACCTGGGTGCGCTTCTGGCGCATGTTCGCCGAGATCGTGCTCGGACTCGACGGCGACCTGATCGCCGCTGCGGCACAAGCCCACCTGGACGCCGCACGTGTCGACCCCAGCGCCCAGCGGTTTGCGGCCATGCAGGATGCCGTTCTCGCGGCCATCGCCGACGAGGGCGTCACCGACGTGCGTGCCGATCCGCACTGGCAACTGCAGCGGGCGATTGCCGCCGTCTTTGAATCCTGGGACAGCCGGCGGGCACGCGCCTACCGGGCCCACCACCAGATCGCCGATGACCTGGGCACGGCCGTCACCGTGCAGGCCATGGTGTTCGGCAACTTCGACGAGCGATCGGGGTCGGGTGTCGCCTTCACCCGCAACCCCAACACCGGCGTCGCCGAGCTGTACGGTGAATTCCTGACCGGCCGCCAGGGCGAGGACCTGGTGGCCGGCACAGCAACGCCGATGCCGCTGACGGCCCCCGGTGGCCTGGGCGATGCCCACCGGCGCGAACTGGCCGAACACGGCGCACGCCTGGAGGCGATGTACGCAGACGCCGTCGACATCGAGTTCACCGTCGAGGGCGAGCGCCTGTGCTTTCTGCAGGTGCGGCCCGCCAAGCGCACGGCTGAAGCGGCAGTGCGCATTGCTGCGGAGCTGGTGGACGAGGGCCTGATCGGCCCGTCCGTGGCCTTGCAGAAGGTGTCTGTCGAGCAGTTCAAGAAACTGCTGCGGCCGGCGTTCGAGCCGGCGGCACTGGTGCAGGCGCGCATGCTGGTGCAGGGCATCGGTGCGTCCCCGGGCCATGCCTATGGCATCGCGATGCTGGACGCCGACCGCGCCGCCACCGTGGCCGCGGCGGGCGAACGGGTGGTGCTGCTGCGGCCGACCACCAGCCCGCAGGACATCCGCGGCATGCTCGCGTCGCAGGCCATCGTCACCGCCCGCGGCGGCGCACTCAGCCATGCGGCCGTGGTGTCGCGGGCGCTGGACGTGCCCTGCGTGGTGGGTTGCGAGGCGCTGGAAATCGATCTGGCGGCGCGCAGCTTCCGCGTCGGCGACGTGCTGTTGCAGGAGGGTGCACCGCTGTCGGTGGACGGTGCGACCGGCAAGGTCTACAGCGGCCTGCTGCCGCTGGAGCCGGCATCGCGCGCGGGTGAGCACATCGAACGCCTGCTGGCATGGGCTGACGGGTGTTCGGGCGCCCGCTTCTGGGCCAGTGGCATCACTGGCCCCGACGCCGGCAAGGCGCTGCGGCACGCGCCCAGCGGCTTCGGCGTCATCGCCCTGACGGACTTGCTGATCGCTGCGGGCACGCTGGACCAGCTGATCGATGCTGTCAACGACCTGGGCCAGCAACCCGATCGCAAGACGACCCAGGACCGGCTGACCTGCCTGAGCTATGAAGCCAGTCGCCGGCTGTTGCTGGAAGCCGCGGGCACGCCGGTCGACCTGCGGCTGCCCAACCTCGGATCGCCACGGGCGCAGCGCCTGATCGGTACCTGGGCTGCGCTGGCGCCGCGGCTGTTCCTGCCGCTGGGGCTCAAGGGCTTGTACGTGCCCTTGCTGCGTGGCATCGCCGACGCCGCGCGCGAGACAGGGCACGCGCAGCTGACGCCGCTGGTCCCCGGCATCAACGGTCGGGGCGAGCTGGAGGCCTTCAGGGCAGCGGCGGCGGCGCTGGGCATCCCCCAGGTGGGGGCGGTGCTGCAGAGCCCTGCAGCCATTGCCGAAGCCGCGGCCATGGCGCCTGCGGCGTCGGTGCTGTGGATCGACGTGCGGGAACTCATCCGCACCCACTACGGCTACCCCAGCGCGCTGTCATTCGGTGACGACGTGTTCGAAAGCTACGTCAACGACGGCTACCTGGGTCACAACCCACGCACGGCGCTGGGGCCGCACCTGGGCCAGGCGCTGCGGCAGACCGTGGTGGCAACCGCGGGGCTGCCGGGTTTGCGGCTGGGTGCGGAGTGTGGCGATGGCGCGGCACTGAGTCTCGTTGACGATCTGTACCGGGCCGGACTGCGCAGTTTTTCAGTGCCGACCGGGGGGCTGGCGGCATTCCGCCTGGCGCTGGGGCAATTGGCGATCAAGACTGCAAGCCAAGCCACGCGCTGAGCGGCAATCAAGGAGCGATGACATGGACAACATGAAGGGAACAGCCCTCGGCTTCGTCGAGACGCTGGGCAAGACAGCTGCCACCCTGGCAGCCGACGCGATGGTCAAGGCCGCGAACGTGCGGCTGACCACTGTCCAGCAGCCTGGCGGCGGCATCATCACGGTGGTCGTCCGCGGCGACGTGGGTGCCGTCAAGGCGGCTGTCGATGCCGGGGCCGCTGCCGCCAGGACGGTCGGCACCGTGCGCTCGGCACACATCATTGCCCGGCCTCACGCCGACGTGGAGGATCTGCTGGAGCGTCCACCGGTTCGCTGAATGACCATGGACGACAGCGCTGTGCCGCAGCAAGTGTCGCCGCTGGCAGGCGCATTCAATTTCCGCGACCTCGGCGGGCTGCCGCTGGCTGATGGGCGCCGCACACGGTCCGGACGCCTCTTCCGCAGCGACACATTGCAAGCGCTGACGCCGCAGGACGTGCAGCTGCTGCGCACGCAGATCGGCCTGCGCGCCGTGATCGACCTGCGCCTGGCCGACGAGGTGGCCGGCGAAGGCCGGGGTGCACTGGCGGCGGCGGGCGAGGTGGACTATGTCCATGCACCCCTGGAGATGGCGTCGACAGACGGCATCCCGCCCGATCAGGTGCTGAACCGCCTGTACGCGCGCTGCCTGACCTCTGCATCCCTGCCGCAGGCCATCATGCGCATCGCAGAGACCGCCAGTCGCCCGACCCTGTTCCACTGTGCTGCGGGCAAGGACCGCACGGGCGTGGTCGCCGCCGTGGTGCTGGGCCTGCTGGGTGTCGCCGACGATGCGATCGTGGCCGACTACCTGCGCAGCGCAGCCGCCATGCCCCGCATGATCGAACGCTTCAGGACATGGCCGCGTTACCGCGACCATCTGGCGGCGATGCCGCCCGAGGTCTACGCTGTCGAAGAGGGCCCGATCCGAACACTGCTGGCCACCCTGAATGACGACTTCGGCGGTGCGCGGGCCTGGGCCGGTCGCCTCGGCATCGGCGCGCCGCTGGTGCGAGAACTCGAGCGCCACCTGATCCAGGCGGCGTGACACCCGCCGGACAATGGAGAACCATGCGGACTGCATCCATGCCCAACTCGGTGGGCGAGATCGTCACCCGGTCCGCTGCCCGCTGGGGCACGAAGACCGCACTGGTCTTCGATGATCGCCGGCTGAGCTTTGCCGAGATCGACGCCCAGTCGTCGGCCGCAGCGCTGCGCCTGCGCTTGCACGGCATCGGCAAGGGTGATCGCGTGTCGCTCTACGCGCCCAACGGGCCGGAGTGGGTCGTCATGTACTACGCCATCCTGAAGCTCGGCGCGGTGGCCAACCCGCTGAACCTGATGCTCACGCCAGACGAGGCGTCCTTTGCGATGGCCGACTGCGGGGCGCGCGTGGTCGTCGGTACGGCGGACCGCATCGCAGGCCTCGCGGGCGTGAAGGAGCAGACAAGGCTCGAACTCTTCCTGTCCTTCGGCGGCAAGGCTCCGCATGGCGCGATCGACCTGGCGAGCTTCATGGCCGAGCCCGTCGCGCCAGACGACGCTGCAGCCAACTGGCCCGTGGCCGGCCTGTCGCTCGACGACATCTGTGCCGTGGCCTACACCTCCGGGACCACGGGCCACCCCAAAGGCGCTGTGCTGACCCACCGCGCCGTGTTGATGAACACCGCAATGACAGCGACGATGCATCTGCGCACCGAGCAGGACACAGTGGCCAGTGCGCTGCCGTGCTCGCATGTCTACGGCAACATCGTCATGAACGCGACACTGCTGACCGGCGGCACGCTGGTGCTGCACCGGGCGTTCGACGCGGGCCGCATGGTGGCCAGCATCGAACGCGAGCGCTGCACCATGCTCGAGGGCGTGCCCACGATGTACATGTACCTGCTCGGCTTCGCGGGGTTGGCCGATCACGATCTGTCGTCGCTGACACGCTGCACCGTCGGCGGTCAGACGATGCCCGAAGCGCAGATGCGAGCCGTCGAAGCCGCGCTGGACTGCCCCTTGATCGAGTTGTGGGGCATGACCGAACTGGCCGGGCTGGGCACGACGCACAGCATCCACGGGCCGAAGCGACTGGGTTCGATTGGCGTGGCGCTGCCGCACCTCGAGGCACGCATTGCACCCGTCGAGGGAGATCCGCACGCGTTGCCGGCCGGCGAGATCGGCGAACTGCAGATCCGCGGTCCGGTGACGATGCGTGAGTACCTTGGCCGACCCGAGGCGACCGCTGAGACGCTGCTGCCCGGTGGCTGGCTGCGCACGGGCGACCTGGCACGCATGGACAACGACGGCTTCATTTTCATCGTCGACCGGCTGAAGGACATGATCATCACGGCCGGCTTCAACATCTATCCTGCGGAACTCGAGCGCGTGATCGCTGAGCATCCCGACGTGGCGATGGTCGCCGTGTGCGGCATTCCGGATACAACCAAAGGAGAGCTGGCGAAGGCGTATGTCGTACTGAAGGCGGGCAAGTCGCCATCGGCAGGAGAGCTCGAGGCCCATTGCCGGACACGCCTGGCCGCCTACAAGGTTCCACGCGCATTCCAGTTCGTCGACGACCTCCCCAAGACGAGCACCGGCAAGATCTTGCGGCGTCACCTCAAGACCTTGGATTGAGTGTCGCAAACGGCAGCGACTGGGCAGGCCGCCTCATCCAGAACGAGCGAGCGCATCGAGATTCGGATTTCGACGATTCACCGTGGCCTGCCGCAGGCCCAGGGTCTGGCTTGCTGATCGTCAAGATTGGACGCTGCAAGTGCAGTCTAGTCGGTCGAGGGCGTGGTGCCGACTGGCCGCTGCCTGGCGCAGCACCAGTTCTCGGAACAAGGGGCCGGTCATTGACCGGCGATCGTGATGCCGTCCGCGACAGTTGCCCCGCGCTGCATGAACAGCCTGTTCCTGCGAAGGCAGCCAGCGATTCCCCAAGTCATTGAGCGGCAGGTATCGACTGCCGCCGACACTCGCGCTCGAATTCTGGTCGCCAGCAGCCCGTTTGGAACTGAAGCACTCTGTACTTCGGCTTTGGGCAGTCTGCTGTCGCTCGCCCCCTTGCGTCCAACGACAGCAAGTGGCCGACAGCAAGCCACCAAACGCCCCACCTCACGGCACCCGCAGCTCGAACGCCGCTTCCGCCACCGCCCGCCCGTTCACCTGCACCACCACCCGGTGTTGCCCCGCGAAGTAGCGGCGCGTGGTGATCGGCCGCACGGCGTGGCGCTTTTCCAGCACAAGCACGCCGCGGGCCGGCAGTTCCAGCGTCCAGCCCTTGAACACCTTGGGACGGGTGGAGCCATCGGCCTTGACGTGGTGCACCCCGTAGTCGATGGCCAGCCGCTGCGCGCTTGCCGCGGTCGAGCGCAAGCGCAGCGTCAGCGTCACCGCGGCGCCGAGTTCGATGCGCGCCGGCATGATCGACAGCGCCGCCTCGCCGCGGAACGGCCGCCCCAGGCCCCAGGCCTCGAGCACCGCCGCGTCGCCGGCCTTGATGAGCGTGCGGCTGGCATGGCGCAGCAGTGCGCGGCGCTCGGCGCTCGCGCCGGGCAGGTGCTCGCTCAGCCACGCGGCCACCCGCGCCGGGTGGTCCTTGGCGATGTCGTTCAGGTGGTTGGCCACGCTGCGGCGCACATACTCGCTGGTGTCGTCCTGCAAGGCTCGCAGCAGCGGCAGTGTCGGGCTCGGGTCGCGCACCAGGGCCTTGAGCTGCAGGCCCCAGGGCAGTCGCGGGCGGCTGCCCTCGCTGACGAGGCGGCGCACGTGGTGGCTGGGGTCGGTGGTCCAGCGCGCCAGCGTCTCGAAGGTCCGTGCCGGGTGCTCGACGAGGAAAGGCCGGATCGCGAACTCCGCCGTGAACCGCTGCGTGAGGGCGTGCAGCAGGCCCAGTGCCCGCGCCGGCTCGGCCAGCCCGCGCCGCGCCACGAACTCGCCCACCGGCCAGAGGATCCAGCCGCGCAGGCCCTGGTCCACGCCGTCGAGCTGCGCCATCGTGTCACCCGGCTCGGCCGGTGCCAGCGTGGCCTCGATCAAGGCCGCGGCCTCGGCAAATCGCGGCGGCAGCGTGGCCTCCAGTGCGCGGGCGATCTGCATCGCGCGGGCCTTCATCTCCAGCGCCTCCAGCCCGCGGGTGGCCTGGGTCACGAAGTGCCGGGTGTCGAAGGCCGGCCACTGGCGCCCGAAGTGAGCGGCAGCGCCGGCCACCAGGCCGGCGTTCAGCAGGTTCTTGAAGGGCTCAGCCAAGCCGCACCGGCAGCCGGCGGAAGCCGCGGAAGCGCACGCGGCGGTCTCGTTCGGGCGGGCCGGCCAGATCGAGCCGCGGGTAGCGCGCCACCAGCGCGCCGATGGCCAGCCGCGCTTCCAGCCGCGCCACGTTCATGCCCGAGCAGGCGTGTGCGCCCTGGCCGAATGCCAGGTGCTTGTTGGGCTCGCGGCCGATGTCGAGACGGTCGGGATCGGCGAACACCGCCGGGTCGCGGTTGGCCGCGCCGATGCCCAAGGTGACGAAGCTGCCCGCCGGCATCGCCACGCCGCCGAGCACCACGTCTTCGCGCGCCTGGCGGTTGTTCAGCTGCAGCGGGCTCTCGTAGCGCAGCAGCTCCTCCACGGCGCTGCCGATCAGGGCCGGCTCGGCGCGCAGCCGCTCCCACTGCGCCCGGTGCACCAGCAGTGCGTGCACGCCGTTGCCGATGAGGTTGGTGGTGGTCTCGTGGCCGGCGTTGAGCAGGAAGATGCAGTTGTGCAGCAACTCGGCCTCGGTGAGCTCGCCGTCGGCGTCGCCCTGGATCAGCCGGGTGAGCACGTCGGCCTCCGGGTCGCCCGGGTGGCGGCGGCGCTCGGCCACCAGCGTGCGAAGGTAGGCGCAGAACTCCTCGACCGCGGCATTGGCCCGCGCCAGCACCGCCGTTGCGGGCCGGGGTTCGAGGGCCGACAGGATGGCCAGTGACCACTCGCGCAGCGGCTGCCGATCGGCGAGCGGCACGGCCAGCAGGTTGCCGATCACCGCCACCGGGATCTGCGCCGCCACATGCGCGATGAGGTCGGGCGCCGGCTCATCGGCCACGCGATCGAGCAGCGTGCCAACCAGCTGCACCAGCGGCGCCTCCATGCGGGCGATGGCGCGCTGGTTGAGTGCCCCCATCAGCAACCGCCGCACACGCGTGTGGCGCGGCGGGTCGCTGAACACCAGGCTCGTCGTGTGGTGTTCGTAGATCGGCGTGCCGGCGCCCATGCGCGGCGCGAACTCCTCGCGCTTGTCGCTGCCCAGTGCCGGGTGGCGGTAGGCCGCCAGCACGTCGGCGTGGCGGCTCAAGAGCCAGCTCCCGGGCCCCAGTGCGTGCACCGGCCTGAAGGCGCGCAGCCGGGCGTAGACGGGGTAAGGGTCGTCAACAAAGGCCGGCGGCGGATCGGCCAGGGTGAAGCCTTCGAGATCCGGGGCAACCATGCATGTCGATGCTAGGAGCGTGGGCGGCAGAAATCCAGCCCCGCGCCGGGGCGGCCAAAGCCACTGGCGTAGGCGCGTCGCGCAGCGCGGGCTTGACGCCCGCGCCAGCGGCGCAACACCCGCCAGCGGCTTTGGCCGCCCCGGCCCTTCGGGTTGGGCCGATTTCGGGGCCCTTGCGGCGTTGCCACGCTGGCCCGGGCGTACAGCCCGGGCTGCGCGCGGCGCCTGGCCTGGGCCCCGAAATCGGCCCAACGCGGGGCTGGATTTCTGCCGCCCACGCTCCTAGTCCCCCCTCAAAGCAGGGGGGCTTCGTGAAAACATCACCCCCGAAACGTGAGCTCCGTCAGGGCTCTCGTCGGCGTTGTGCGACAGCATCTTCAGCCATGAACACGATGCCCCAGACCTTCGATCCGCGTCCGTGGCAGGCCAGCGCCGGGGCGCCGCCCGGGGCGCGCGTGCCGCACCGCCGTGCCCAGGCGGCCTTGAAGCTCGTGGTGGACCGGCTCGAGGCGAAGCCGGCGCCCGTTCCCGTGCCGGCGGCTGCCCTGCGGACCTCCTTCTCATACGGCTTGCAGGGCCGCCGCCACCTGGCGGGTGTGCTGCGTCCGCAGCCGCAGGCGGCTTCCGGCGGCGCCGACCCGCCGATCCTGGCCACGCGGTGGTCGCGGCCTCGCCTCGAGCCCGTGGCCTTTGCGCCGGTGCTGCTGGCGAGCGTGGCGGCGCTGGCCGTGATGCTGCGCGCGGGCTGATCCCTCCCCCAGCCGGGCCCGTTGCCGGGTGCGCGCCGGCCGCTGGGGTAAGCTCACCGGCCATGTTCACTGGCATCGTCCAAGGCGTGGCCCGCGTCGGGCAGGTCGAAGACCGCCCCGGCCTGCGCAGCTTCACGCTGAGCCTGCCGCCCGGGTTCGACGACGGGCTGGCCATCGGCGCCAGCGTCGCCGTCGACGGCGTGTGCCTCACGGTCACCGCGCGCCCGCGCGCCGACCACGCCATGTTCGATGTGATGCAGCAGAGCCTGGCGCTCACGACGCTGGGCCGGCTGGTCGAGGGCAGCGTGCTCAACGTCGAACGCGCCGCGCGCGATGGCGCCGAGATCGGCGGCCACCCGCTGTCGGGCCACGTCGACTTCATGGCGACGGTGGCGCAGGTGCGGCGGCCCGAGAACAACCGCGTGCTGCGCCTGGCCGTGCCGGCGCCCTGGATGCGCTACGTGTTCGCCAAGGGCTACATCGCCGTCAACGGCGCGAGCCTGACGGTGGCCGAGGCCGGCCGTGAACGCGACGGCAGCGGCTGGTTCGAGGTCTGGCTGATCCCCGAGACCCTGCGCATGACCACCTTTGCCGCCAAGGTCGAGGGTGACGCGGTGCACATCGAGATCGAGCGTTCGACGCAGGTCTTCGTCGACACCGTGCGCGACGCGGTGGCCGAGCGCCTGGGGCCGCTGGCCGCCGCGGTGGAGTCGCTGCTGGCCGAGCGCGGGCTCAGCCTGGACGAGCTGGCTCGCCCGCCGGCGCGCTGAGAGTCTGGGCCGCAGGACGGCCGGTGCCGCCAGCACGGGGCCGGCCCCCCGTGAGGAGACAATCCCGCCCCGATGCAGGCGATCCTGGCCGTCACCGTTCCGTTTTTTTCGCTCGTGCTCTGCGGCTACCTGGCTGCGCATCGCCGCGTGCTGCCCGAGAGCGCGATCCCCGGGCTCAACGCCTTTGTCCTGTACTTCGCGCTGCCGTGCATGCTGTTCCGCTTTGGCGCCGGCACGCCGGTGGTCGAGATGCTCAACCCGGTGCTGCTGGCGGTGTACCTGGCGGCGGCGCTGCTGCTGATGGCCGTGGTCGTGAGCTGGAGCCTGAACGAGCGTGTCGGCCTGAAGGACGCCGCCTTCGGTGCGCTGGTGGCGGTGTTTCCCAATACCGGCTTCATGGGCGTGCCGATGCTGGTGGCGCTGTTGGGGCCGGCGGCCGTGGGCCCGATCGTCGTGACGCTGCTGGTGGACCTGTTCATCGTCAGCTCGCTGTGCATCGCGCTGGCCCAGGCTTCCGCCGCCTCGCCGGACGGCCCCGGCGGGGCACGGGCGGCGGCGGGTCGCGCGCTGCGCGGTGCCTTGTCGAACCCGCTGCCGTGGGCGATCGCGCTGGGCGCTGTGTTCGGCTTGCTGGGCTGGCGGCTGCCGGCGCCGGCCCAGGCCGTGGTCGACCTCCTGGCGGGTGCGGCCACGCCGGTGGCGCTGTTCACCATCGGGGCGGTGCTGCACCGCGCCGGTCAGCACGCCAGCCGCCGCACGCCGGCCATTGATTTCGTGCCGGTGGCCCTGGTGAAGCTGATCCTGCACCCGCTGCTGGTGGCTGTGCTCGCGTTGGGGGCGCGACAACTGGGCGCGCCGGTCACGGGCTTCCAGATTCTGGTGCTGACGCTGGCCGCCGCCTTGCCCAGCGCCAGCAACGTCTCGCTGCTCGCCGAGCGCTTCGGTGCCGACAACGGCCGCATCGCGCGCATCATCATGACGAGCACCGTGCTCGCGTTCGCCAGCTTCACGCTGGTGGCCTGGTTGCTGGGCGTGAACCCAGTGCGGTAGCGGCGGGGCTTCCTCGGAACTGCAGCGCCACCACGCCCGATTTCGTTCGATCGCTTCGCGCCAGGGCGCCGCAGACTGCCGCGTCGGCCCTTTGGGCCTCTGCCCGCCCGCGCCCACGATGAACCGCGCCGATCGACTCGTCCTCGCCGGGGTCTTGCTGGCCCTGGGCTTGTGGGCCGCCGGTGCCGCCGGGGCCCAGCGCAGCGCCCCGCGGCCGCGGCCGCTGCCGGTGACGCCCGCGGCCGCCGCCGTGCCCGCTGCGCCGGCGGTGGCGTCGACGCGCTGCCCCGACGAAAGCCCGGCCGAAGGCTCGGCCTCGGCCGCCGACGAGGCAGCCCGGGCCGCGCCCGACCCCCGCGCCGCCCTGCAGGCGCTGGTGCGTGCCGCCCTGGAGCGCAGCCACCAGGTCGGAGCGGCGCGGCTGCTGGCCGAGGCGGCGAAGGATGACACCGAGGCGGCCCGTGCCGCGGGCGGCCTGCGCGCCTCGATGGACCTCAGCCTGGGCTCCGGCGGCAGCCTTGACGCCCTGGGCACCCGCCAAGCCGGCGAAGGTCGGGCGTCGCTGAATCTGAGCCAGCTCATCTGGGACGGCCAGCGCACCGAGCGCCTGGTCGACTGGCGGGAGCGTCTGGCCGAGGCGGCCGAGCTGGGCCACCTGAGCACGCGCGAACAGATCGCGCTGACCACCGTGATGCTGGCCCTGGAGCGCAATCGCTACAGCCAGCACGTCGTCGTGTATGGACAGTACGTCCGCAAGATGGGTTGCCTGGTTGACGCGCTCGATGCCATCGTGCGCGTCGACCGGGGCCGTGCCAGCGAGCTGGTGCAGGTCCGCAAGACCCTGCAGCAGGCCGAGATCGCCCAGGCCCAGGCGCTGTCGCAGGCGCGGGAGGTCGAGCTGCGCCTGCGGCGGCTCGTCGGCAATGGCTTGCGCGGCATCGAGGGCCTGTCGGGCCTGCTGCTTCAGGTGGGCCCGCTCGACGAACAGGTGGCCGACGTCGAGCGCTCGGCCGACATCGCCGCGCTCACCGCGCAGGCCGAGGCGGCTGAGCGCCTGGCCGAGGCTGTCGCGGCGGGCGGCCGGCCGCAACTCAGCTGGGCGGCCAGCGGCTCGGCCACGGGCACCGGCGGTGGCTCGGGGGGCACCTCCAAGCAGGGCAACTGGTCACTGGGCTTGCGGCTGAGCGTGCCGCTTTGGGATCCGGGACTGCGCCCGTCGGCAGACGCCGCCCGCAAGCGCTCGCGCGCCGTGGAGCTGCAGCGCGCGGAGGTGCTGGAGCAGCGCCGCTTCCGCGTTGCCCAGTTGCACGAGCAGACGCTCTCAAGCTTCGACCGTGCGCGCCGCGTCGGTGCCGTGCTGCGCGACAGCGAGCAGCTGCGCAACTTCACGCTGCAGCAGTGGCAGCAGCTGGGTCGTCGCAGCCTGTTCGACGTCATCGCCGCAGAGGCCGACCACTACAACCTTCGGATCAGCCATCTCAACGCGCTGACGGAAGGCCAGCAGTTCAACGCCAGCATGCTGTCGCTCGGCCGTGGCGTTCAGCAGGGGCTGCAGTGAAGGCCGGCCCGGCCCGGGCGCTGCCAGCGCGGACAGCCGCCAGGGCCCACCGATCTGGTCCGTAAACCGGGCTCTCTTCAGGGGCTCGTCGGGCAGGCGGGGCCGCACACTGCACTTGGCGCCCTCCGAACGCCAAGACCCTGCTGCCGATGCGCAAGACCCTGTCGATCGTCGTTCCGACCTACCGCCGCCCGGGCACGCTGGAGCGCGCGCTGGCGAGCGTGGCTGCGGCCACGCGGGCCGACCACGAGATCATCGTCGTCGACGACTGCCCCGAGGGCACGGCCTTTGAACTGGCACGCCGCTTCGGAGCGCGCTACCTGTTCAAGGCGGGCCGGCAGCGCGGGCTGTCGGCCAGCCGCAACCTCGGCCTGGACGTCGCCACAGGGGTTTTCGTGGCCTTCCTGGACGACGACGACTTCTTCAACCCGAGTGGCCTCGATGCGCTGCTGCAGCATGCCTCGGCCCACGAAGGCCTGTGCTTCGGCAACTTCAGCACCTTCACGCACGAGCAGCGTGTGCACCACGACCTGGCCGCCCTGACCGCCGACCACCTGCTGGTGTGCAACCAGATTCCCGTGGGCGCCTACGTGATGCGCCGCGCGGGGCTGAGCAGCCGCTTCGACGAACGGCTGCGCAGCCACGAGGACTGGGAGTTCCTGCTGCGCCAGCTGGCGGGGCAGTCGCTGCGGCACCTGGCCGTCGACGTGGTGAGCATCGACAAGACGGCCAACACCACCACCTCGATGCAGGCCCGCCGCCGCCGGCTGTTTTGGCTCGACTTCCTGTCGATCTACGCCCGCTTCCCGGCCGCCCACCTGAGCGCGCCGCGCGCCGCGATGATGCAAAGCCTCGGGCTGCAACTGCCCGAGGACATGTTGCGTTTCGCCGATGAGATCTGAACGAGAGAGCGACTCCACCATGCGCCAGCCCGAGGTTCACCTGTGCATCGTGCAACCGGTGGGCGACGTGTCGCCGCTGGGCTTCCTGGACCAGGCGCGCTTCTTCCGCTACCAGTTCCGGCGCCTGGGCGCCGAGGTGAGCATCGGCAAAAATCCGCTTGCGCCATGACGCCGTCAACTTTGTCTTTGGCGCGCACCTGGGTTTCGACCCGGCGCTTCGCGAACGGCACACCTGTGTGTTCGTCAACCTTGAGCAGCTGGGCGACGGCGGCAAGCCGGTTTCGGCCGCCTACCTGGACCTCATCGCCACCTCGGCGGTGGTGGACTACGAGGCGTCGAACCTGGCCGCCTACGCGGCGAGCGGCATCAAGGTGCCCATCGTCTCGTTCGCGGAGGCTCCGTACCTGGCGCAGCCCGCAGGCCTGGCGCTGGAGAAGCGGCCCATCGACATCCTGTTTTTCGGCGCCGTCAACGAACGCCGCCGTCGGCTGATCGCGCAGATCGAGGCCGCCGGCCGCACCGTGGCCGCACCCCGGGGCCTGATCTTCGGGCCTGAGCGGGACGGCCTCATCGCACAGGCCAAGGTCGTCTTCAATTGCCACTACTACGAGACGGCTCGCTTCGAGCAGGCGCGTGTATTCCATTGCCTGTCGATGGGTACTCCCGTGGTGAGCGAGCGTGCGCCGTCGACGGCGCCGCCCGTGCAGTTCGAGGACAGCGTGTTCTGGGTGCCCACCGACGAGGTCGGCAGCTTCTTCGCTGACCGTTTCGGGGCGCCGGGCTTTGCCGATGAGTGCCGGGCGAAGCTGGCGAGCTTCAGCCGGCACGATGTGCTCGACCAGTATGCCCAGGCGCTGGCCAGCGGCCTGCAGGAGCACGGCGAGCGTGCGGCGCGGAGGGCCCCAGGGCCGTGGCGCCCGTTGCGGCTGCACATCGGATCGGGCAAGGACTACAAGCCCGGCTGGTTCAATGTCGACATCCTGGCGAGCGCCCAGCCCGATGCCGTCGTCGACCTGGCGCAGCCGCTGTCCTGGCCGCTGCGGCTGAGCAGCGAACTCGCGGGTGACGTCGAGCTCCAGCCCGGAAGCCTGGACTGCATCTTCGCCAACAACGTGCTGGAGCACGTGCCCGACCTGCCCACGCTGATGGGCAACTGCCTGACGCTGCTGCGCACCGGCGGCGAGCTGCAGATCGAGGTTCCCTACGAGCGCGCCACCACGGCCTGGCAGGACCCGACGCATGTGCGCGCGCTCAACGAGAACTCCTGGATCTACTACGCCGAGTGGTTCTGGTACCTGGGCTGGTTCGAGGCCCGGTTCCAGGTCCAGGAGCTCGGTTACCTCGACGGCAGGCTGCAGCCCTGTGACAAGGACGCGGCGCACTACATGCGTGTGCGACTCGTGAAGGTGGCCACCACCCTGGTGGAGCGGACGATGGCGCGCACGATGCGGGCCGACTTCGGCGGACTGCCCGACGACCTGCAGCCTTTTGCACCTGCCGCGGCGACGGCACCCGACCACGCCCTGGAACACGCGCAGTGAAGATCCTGGTGACGAGCGCCAACCTCGGGCAGATCGATCCGCTGGGGCTCCAGCACCACGCGCAGCGTGTGCCCGTCGGCACGACCATCGAACTGCGCTACCACACCGAAGACAGCCTCCCGCTGCGCGTCAACGCCCTGCACCCGCGCCTGCAGGCCAAGATCCCGAAGATGCTCAGCCACGAGATGGACCCGGGCTATGACTACTACCTGTGGTTGGACTCGTCGATCTTCATCGCGCACCCGGATGCCATCCTGTGGATGCTGGGCGAGCTCGGCGACAACGAGATCGCCCTGTTCCGACACCCGCACCGTGGGTCCGTGCGCGCCGAGCTGGACTTCTGCCTGGAGCAGGTGAACGGTCACAACGCCTACCTGCGCAGCCGCTACCTGAACGAGCCGATGCGCGAGCAGGTCGCGTCCTATCTGGCCAGCGGCGCCTACGTCGACGACCGGCTGTTCGCCTGCGGCATCTTCCTGTACTCCAAGGCGCTGCTGGGCCATCGCCCTGACTTCCTGCCGGGCTGGTACTACGAGTGCGCGCGCTGGTCGGTGCAGGATCAGCTCAGCCTGCCCTGGTTGCTGCAGAAGCACCAGGTTCGGCATGCCACGGTGCGCGGCGACATCTTCGACAACCCTTACTTCAAGATGGTGGATCACCACCGCTAAAGGGGCGGGCCCTCGCCTAGGACTGTGGGCGGCAGAGGTCGGCAACGAAGTCGACGCAGGGCTTGGCCAGGCGCTGGTCACGCGCCGAAAGCTCCGTGGCCAGCCTGACGCAGTGCCGGGACAGCTCGGCGACCTCGTCGCGCGGGGGCAGGGGCCGTGTCTTCGTGGCGATGGCCGCAACGTAGCTGGTCTCGCGTTCGTTGAAGGGCGGCGACATCTGCTGCATCGCTCCCGAGAGCTGCGGCACGAGCTTCTGCAGCAGTTGGGCGCGGGGGTTGTCCACCACGGTGTCGGTCCAGAACCCGAAGCCCCCGAGCGCCCCGGCAAAGTCCACCCGCGCGCCCAGGGCCGACAGGTAGGTGGCCCAGACGGCCGGGTACATGGCCTCCAGCACGTGGGAGGACATGTTCTTCTCGTCGAGCACCCGGTGCAGCGCGCGTTGCAGGGGCGATGCAAAGTTGGGGGCGCCGACGACGATCCGACCGCCGACCGCACACAACTGCAGGTGGCTGTAGAGCACGTCGCAGAAGTCGTTGAAGTGCTCGATGAAGCCCAGCGAGAGCACGATGTCGAAGGACTCGCGGTTCTGCCTGAGGTAGCCGTCCAGCGTGTCCTGGCAGAAGGCCCCGACCGCACGCCCTCGGCGGGCAGCCCAGTGGGCGATCTCGCCGACGCGCCCGTAGGTATCGACGCCGCTGATGACGTAGCCCTTCTGCCCGACGTACTCGATGAACCGCCCCGGGAAGCAACCGATCTCGATCGCCTTGCTCGTGCCGGCCGCGACGGGCGGCACCGCCAAGTCGATCAGGCGGGAGAACAGTCCCGCTTCCAGGGGTGCCAGAGTCTCGAAGTCCACGTAGGACCAGGCGGAGTCCCAGTCGGGTGATTTGTCCATTCAAGGCTCCAGGGGCTGTCACTCAACGTTGGATGACACGGTCGCGCAGTGTCGAGAAGGCGTCGATGTATTGCTGGAAGGGCTGATCCCGCCAGGCCATCTTCAAGGCGTCGCTCATCACCGCCTCTATGGGGTGCTGACGCAGTCGCGACATGGACCAGCCCATGGAGTAGGGGTTGGCCGTGTGGGTGCGCCAGTGCGCTTGCACCGTCAGCAGCAGCGAGGCCGCCCGTTCCTGCAGGAAGACCTTGCGCTGGGCCGCTCCTGGATAGGTGGAGGCCCGGGTCAGGGCCTGCTGCAGCGGGGTGCTCGGCCCTTCGCAGAGGGCGAACAGGGCTTCGTTCAGCCGCAGCCACTCGCGCCAGAAGGCGGGGCGGGCGGCAAAGTAGTTGCTGAACACGATCTGCCTCGAGTCCATCACCAGGCCGCGCAGCGGCACGGGCCGTCCGATGTGCTCGAGAAACGCGGTGTAGGCTTCGATGAAGCCGTGGTCGAAGGTCTCGCCCTGTTCGAACACGTTCAGGAAGAACGCGGCCATGTCGGGTTGCGGCGAGAACAGCACCACATCGGCACCGCGCGCTGCGGCCTGCTGCACCGTCTCACACACCTGTGCATGGGCGAGTCCCGTCTTGGCGGCGAACTTCGTGCTGAAGAAGCCGTAGAAGGCCGTGTCGTCCAGCGGCTCCGTCAGCAGATAGCGGCGGATCGGCCAGTACTCATACCAGTCGGGGCGTTCGTTGGCGCGGTTGTCGAGCACCTCGTAGCCGGGCTCCACTGCGGCCAGCGTGGCTTCGGAGTAGGCGATCTGGAATAGCCGCAGCAGCGGCACGGAGCGGTCGGTGCTCATGGCGGCATTACACGCGAGCAGCCGCCCGCCGCAAGGGCGAAACAGGCCGACTTCAGCCCCGCGTTTTCCGCCAGACGCCTTTCCGGGCCGGCCCGGCGCCGAGCACCCGCCACCGCGTGGAAGCGGCGGCGGGTGTGGACGCTCAGATCAGCGGCGGCGGGCGGTCGTCGTCCAGAAGAGTGCGCGAGTGGCTGACCCAGGCCACATGGGATGCCTGCCCGGCCGACGGCGGGGCTGCCGGTGCGGGCGCGGGCGGCCCGCCACACAGCGTGTCGGGTGGTGCGGCCAGCAGTTCGTCGAGTGCCGGTGGCGCCGGCGGCGGGTGTTTGGCGAACAACACGTCAGCCATCTGGTGCTGCTGACCGTCAGCCGTCGTGTAGCTGGACACCATGGCGACGTGGTTGCCGTTGCTGTCCTTGCTCGTCAACGCGTAGTTCAGGTCGAGCGAGACGATTCCAAGGTCGACCAGGCCCTGCAGCTCCCCGGCATCGGTCTGGCCGTCGAGGTCGACGTCCTTCCACACCTTGAGCTGCGAGAACGCGGCGTCCTGGGCATCCAGGCGGCCGTCCTTGTTGCCGTCGAGGTCGGCCATCGCGTCATAGCCATGCCCGGCCCGCTGCCCATTGGCGAGCTGGGTGCCGATGCCGAACAGCTCGCGGCCGTCGTTGATGACCCCATCACCATTGAGATCGCGCACCAGCAGACCGTCGCCGCCGCCGACCCAGCCCACCTGGGCCTTCTGGCCATTGCCCGCGAGGTCGAAGCTCACGCCCTCGGCCGCCGCGGTGGTGGTGATGCCGTTGCCGTCGAGGTCAAGAACGATCGGGGTGACCCCCATCAGCGCATTGATCTGGGCCGTGCTCATGGCCTGGATGTCCTGGGTCTCGAAGGCCGCGTACTGCGCCATGGTCATGGCCGCGATGTCCTGCGTCTGCAGCGCCTCGATCTGTTCGGTCGTGAAGGCGACGATCTGGTCCGTGGTCAGGGCGCGAACCTGGGCCGTGGTCAGCGCGGCGATGTCGGCCGTCTCCAGCCACGCAAACTGCGCGGTCGACAGCGCGACGATCTGCGCCGTCGTGAGCGAATCCACCTGGTCGGTGGTCAGGGCCATGATGTCGCTGCTGCTGGTGAAGCCGACCAGCTGGGCGGTGCTCAGCGCTGCCAGGTCTTCGGTCGCGATGACGGCGATCTGCGATGTCGTCAGCGCGTCGATCTGGGCCGTGGTGAACGCGCGCCACTGGGCCGAGCCCAGCGCGCCGAGGTCGGCGGTGTCGATGGCGGCGATGTCGGCCGAGTCGATGGCGCGCAGCTGGGCGGTGGACAGTGCGGCGAACTGGCCCGAGCTCAGCGCGGCGATGTCGGCCGAGTCGAAGGCCGCGACCTGCTCGGTGGTGAGCGCCCGCACCTGGGCGGTGGAGAGCGCCTGGATGTCGGCCGACTCCAGGTTCTGCACCTGGCCGGTGGTCAGGCTGGCGATCTGGGCCGAAGTGAAGGCCGCGAACTGGTCGGTGGTGAGCGAGTTCAGGTCGTCGGTGGACAGCACACGCAGCTGCGCCGAGGTCAGCGCCTGCAGGTCCGCCGAGGCCAGGCTGGTGAGCTGGGTGGTGGTCAGCGCGTCGATCTGGGCGGTGCTGAAGGCACGGATCTGCGCCGAGTTCAGGGCTCCGAGGTCGGCGGTGTCGATGGCGGCGATGTCGGCCGAGTCGATGGCGCGCAGCTGGGCGGTGGACAGTGCGGCGAACTGGCCCGAGCTCAGCGCGGCGATGTCGGCGGAGTCGAGAGCGACGATCTGCTCGGTGGTGAGCGCCCGCACCTGGGCGGTGGAGAGCGCCTGGATGTCGGCCGACTCCAGGTTCTGCACCTGGCCGGTGGTCAGGCTGGCGATCTGGGCCGAGGTGAAGGCCGCGAACTGATCGGTGGTGAGCGAGTTCAGGTCGTCGGTGGACAGCACGCGCAGCTGCGCCGAGGTCAGCGCCTGGAGGTCGGCCGAGGCCAGGCTGGTGAGCTGGGTGGTGGTCAGCGCGTCGATCTGGGCGGTGCTGAAGGCACGGATCTGCGCCGAGTTCAGGGCTCCGAGGTCGGCGGTGTCGATGGCGGCGATGTCGGCCGAGTCGATGGCGCGCAGCTGGGCGGTGGACAGTGCGGCGAACTGGCCCGAGCTCAGCGCGGCGATGTCGGCCGAGTCGAAGGCCGCGACCTGCTCGGTGGTGAGCGCCCGCACCTGGGCGGTGGAGAGCGCCTGGATGTCGGCCGACTCCAGGTTCTGCACCTGGCCGGTGGTCAGGCTGGCGATCTGGGCCGAAGTGAAGGCCGCGAACTGCTCGGTAGTCAGCGAGTTCAGGTCGTCGGTGGACAGCACACGCAGCTGCGCCGAGGTCAGCGCCTGCAGGTCCGCCGAGGCCAGGCTGGTGAGCTGGGTGGTGGTCAGCGCGTCGATCTGGGCGGTGCTGAAGGCACGGATCTGCGCCGAGTTCAGGGCCCCGAGGTCGGCCGTGTCGATGGCGGCGATGTCGGCCGTTTCGATGGCGCGCAGCTGGGCGGTGGACAGCGCGGCGAACTGGCCCGAGCTCAGCGCGGCGATGTCGGCCGAGTCGAGAGCGACGATCTGCTCGGTGGTGAGCGCCCGCACCTGGGCAGTCGTGAGCGCCTGGATGTCGGCCGACTCCAGGTTCTGCACCTGGCCGGTGGTCAGGCTGGCGATCTGGGCCGAGGTGAAGGCCGCGAACTGCTCGGTAGTCAGCGACTTCAGGTCGTCGGTGGACAGCACACGCAGCTGCGCCGAGGTCAGCGCCTGCAGGTCCGCCGAGGCCAGGCTGGTGAGCTGGGTGGTGGTCAGCGCGTCGATCTGGGCGGTGCTGAAGGCACGGATCTGCGCCGAGTTCAGGGCTCCGAGGTCGGCGGTGTCGATGGCGGCGATGTCGGCCGAGTCGATGGCGCGCAGCTGGGCGGTGGACAGTGCGGCGAACTGGCCCGAGCTCAGCGCGGCGATGTCGGCCGAGTCGAGAGCGACGATCTGCTCGGTGGTGAGCGCCCGCACCTGGGCGGTGGAGAGCGCCTGGACGTCGGCCGACTCCAGGTTCTGCACCTGGCCGGTGGTCAGGCTGGCGATCTGGGCCGAAGTGAAGGCCGCGAACTGCTCGGTAGTCAGCGAGTTCAGGTCGTCGGTGGACAGCACGCGCAGCTGCGCCGAGGTCAGGGCCTGGAGGTCCGCCGAGGCCAGGCTGGTGAGCTGGGTGGTGGTCAGCGCGTCGATCTGGGCGGTGCTGAAGGCACGGATCTGTGCCGAGCCGAGCGCGCCCAGGTCGGCCGTGTCGATGGCGGCGATGTCGCCGCTGTCGATGCTGCGGATCTGCGCCGTGCTCATGGCCGCGAACTGCGCCGAGGTGAGCGCCTCGATGTCGGCCGACTCCAGGGCCACCGCCTGGTCGGTGGTCAGGGCCCGCACCTGGGCGGTCGTGAGCGCCTGGATATCGGCTGACTCCAGGTTCTGCACCTGCGACGTCGTCAGGCTGCCGATCTGGCCGGTCGTGAGCGCGGAGAACTGCTCGGTGGTCAGCGCGTTGAGATCGCCGGTGGACAGCACCCGCAGCTGGGCCGAGGTCAGGGCCTGGAGGTCGGCAGAAACGATGCCGCTGAGCTGGGTGGTTGTCAGTGCATCGATCTGGGTCGTCGTGAACGCGCGCCACTGGGCCGAGCCCAAGGCCCCGAGGTCGGCCGTGTCGATGGCGGCGATGTCGGCCGTTTCGATGGCCCGCAGCTGGCCCGTGCTCAACACCGCAAACTGCGACGAGGTCAGGGCCGCGATGTCAGCTGAGTCCAGGCCCACCAGCTGGGCCGTGGTGATGGCGCGGACCTGCGATGAAGTCAGCGCCTGCAGGTCTTGCGACTCCATCGCCGCCAGCGTGGCCGTCTGCAAAGCCGCGATGCCTGCGGAGCTGATGAACGAAATCTGCGCCGTCGTCAGGTGCTGGATCTGGCCCGACGTCAGCACAGCCCACTCGCTGGTGCCGACGCTGGCGATCGTGGCCGACGTCAGGGCCTGCAATTGGGCGCTGCTGAGGTCGTTGATGATGGTGGAGCTGGTGGACATGGGCGATTCCTCGGAGGTCGGGCGCGTGGCGCCTCCCGCCGGGAGGAGCACGATCGGGACTTCGGCGGGCGTCGAACCGACTTGAGGAAAAAGCGCATAAGGGGTGAGGTTCGTGAACCATTCCCGCCCTGGCGGGTGGCGGGGCCAAAGAAAAAGGGCGCCGGAGGGCGCCCTGCTTGTTCTTGAAGGGCCCGCAGAGCGGGCCGTGCGGTGGGAGTGGCCTACTTCTTGCCGCTCGGGATCCGGCCTTCCACGCCCTTGACGTAGAAGTCGACCTTGTCCTTCCAGGCTTGGTCGGCCTTGGTGTCCTTGGCCAGGCGCTCCTTGCCGTCGGCGCCGACGATGGGGCCGGTGAAGACCTCGATCTGGCCGCTCTTGATGCCGGCCTTGGCGGCCTCGGCCTTGGCCTTGAGCTCGGCGGGCACAAAGTCGGCGATCTTGATCACGTCGTTGGCGCCTTCCGGCTTGCCCCAGATGGTGCGCTGCTCGCCCTTCCAGCTGCCGTCCATCGCCTCCTTGATGGACTTCTTGTAGTACGGGCCCCAGTCGACGATGTTGCTCGCCAGGTGCGCCTTGGGCGCGTAGCTGCTCATGTCGCTGTCCCAGCCGAAGGCGAACTTGCCGTTTTTCTCGGCCGTCTGCAGCACGGCGGTGGAGTCGGTGTTCTGCAGCAGCACGTCGGCGCCCTGGTTGATGAGCTCCTGCGCAGCCGCACCTTCCTTCTCGGGGTCGAACCAGCTGTTGACCCAGACCACGCGGGTCTTGATCTTGGGGTTGACGCTCTGAGCGCCCATGGTGAAGGCGTTGATGTTGCGCAGCACCTCGGGGATGGGGAAGCTGGCGACGAAGCCCAGGGTGTTGGACTTGGTCATGCCGCCGGCGATGACACCGCTGACGTAGGCGTCGTGGTAGAAGCGGGCATCGTACACACGCATGTTCGGCGCCGTCTTGTAGCCGGTGGCGTGTTCGAACTTCACGTCCGGGAACTCGCCGGCCACCTTGAGCATGGCGTCCATGTAGCCAAAGCTCGTGGCAAAGATGACCTTGTTGCCCTGCGCGGCCAGGTCGCGGATCACGCGCTCGCCGTCGGCATAGGGCACCTTCTCGACGAAGGTGGTCTTGACCTTGTCGCCGAACTCCGCCTCCACGGCCTTGCGGCCTTGGTCGTGGGCGAAAGTCCAGCCGGCGTCGCCGACGGGGCCGATGTACACCCAGGCGGCCTTCAGCGGATCGGGTTTGGGCGCACTGGCGGCGGCCGGGGCCTGCGCGGCGGGCGCCGGGGCTTCCTTCTTGCCGCAACCGGCCAGCACGGCGGCGGCCGTGAGGCCGGCCAGCGCAAAGAGGCGGCGGGTGATCTTCTCGTTCATCGGGGTTCTCTCCTGGGGTGGGCGGGTGGCAAATCGAAAATTATGAACCGGGCCGGAAGGGCTTACCGAGTGAGGCCGGCATGTTCAGGCGGATGAAGGCCGCATTGCGGCTGATCAGCGCCAGCACGACGATGGTGGCGATGTAGGGCAGCATGGTCAGAATATGGCTCGACACCGCCACGCCCTGCGCCTGCAGGTTGAGCTGCAGCACCGTGACGCCGCCGAAGAGGTAGGCGCCCATCAGCGCGCGCGCCGGCCGCCAGGTGGCGAAGACGGTCAGCGCCAGCGCGATCCAGCCGCGGCCGGCCGTCAGGCCCTCCACCCACAGCGGCGCCGTCACCAGCGACACGTAAGCCCCGGCCAGCCCGCACAGCGCGCCGCCGGCGCACACGGCAGCCAGGCGGATCAGCCGCACCGGATAGCCCAGGGCGTGCGCGGGCTCGGGGTTCTCGCCAATGGCACGCAGCAGCAGGCCCGCGCGCGTGCGGTAGAAGAACCAGGCGATGCCCGCCGTGAGCACCATTGCCCCGTACACCATCGGGTGGTGGCTGAACAGCGCCGGCCCCACGAAAGGCAGTTCCAAGAGCAGGGGGATGGCGTGCTGCTCGCGCGCGCTCAGGCTCTTGCCGACCATGCCCACCCCGGCAAAGGCCGAGAAGCCGTAGCCGAACAGGCTGAGCGCCAGGCCCGTGGCGTATTGGTTGGTGTTGAGAAAGATGACGAGCAGCCCGAACACGGCCGCCAGCGCTGCGCCGGCCAGCGCCGCAGCGGCAAAGCCCAGCGTGTCGCTGCCGGTGGTGAAGGCGATCGCGAAGCCGGCCACCGCCGCGACGAGCATCATCCCCTCGGCGCCCAGGTTGAGCACCCCGGCACGCTCGTTGATCAGCAGGCCCAGGGCGGCCAGCGCCAGCGTGGTGCCGCTGGCCAGCGCGGTGTTGATGAGCAGCGCGGTCTCGTTCATGCCGCGGCTCCTTTCGAGGGGTTTCGGGCGCGTACCCAGCGCAGCCGCTGGAGAATGAAGGTGTCGCAGGCCAGCAGGATGAGCAGCAACAGACCCTGCAGCACGCTGGCCATGGCGTTGGGCAGCCCCAGCCGGCTTTGCGCGAGCTCGCCGCCGATGAGCATCAGCGACAGCAGCACGCCCGCGCCAACGATGCCCAGCGGGTGCAGCCGACCGACGAAGCACACGATGATGGCCGTGAAGCCCAGGCCGGTGCTCAGGTAGGGCGTCACCTGCTTGATCGGGCCCGCCACCTCCATGGCCCCGGCCAGACCGGCCAGCGCGCCCGACAGCAGCAGTGCCGTCCACAGCGCCGCGCGCGATGAGAACCCGGCGTAGCGCGCCGCCGCAGGCGCCAGGCCGCCCACCTGCAGCTGGAAGCCGCGGAAACTGCGAAACAGGAAAAGCGCCGCCACCACCGCCAGCACCAGCGCGATCAGCAGGCCCACGTGCAGCCGCGAACGCTCCACCAGCGGCGGCAGGTGCAGGCTGGCGTGGAACAGTGCCGTCTGCGGCATGTTGAAGCCCTGTGGGTCTTTCCAGGGCCCGAACACCAGCGCATTGACGACCTGCTGCGCCACATACACGAGCATCAGGCTCACGAGGATCTCGTTGGCGTTGAAGCGGTCGCGCAGCAGTGCCACCAGCGCCGCCCACAGCGCGCCGCCCAGCATGCCGGCCAGCAGCACCAGCGCCACGCCCAGCGGCTTGGGCAGCACGATGCCCTGCTGAGCCAGCCCGGAGAGCCACAGCGCCAGGCCTCCGCCGACCACGCAGCCCAGCAGGAACTGCCCCTCGGCGCCGATGTTCCACACGTTGGCGCGATAGCACACCGCCAGGCCGAGCGCGATGACGATCAGCGGCGTGGCCTTCAGCAGCACCTCGGTGATCTGGCGGCGGTTGGACAGCGGCTCCAGGAAGATGACCTGCAGGCCGGCGAGCGCGTCCTTGCCCAGGCCGGCGAGGATCAGTGCCGCGACCGCGGCCGTGAGCAGCAGCGCCAGCACCGGCGAGGCCAGCGTCATGGCCTGCGAGGGCGTGGCACGGGCTTCAAGGCGCAGCATGGTCCACCTCCGCCGCCGGGGCATCCGCCCACAAGCCCGACATCCAGCTGCCGATGCGCTCCACCGTGGCCTCGGCCACGGGCAATGCCGGCGACACGCGGCCGCGGGCGATGACGACGAGCCGGTCGCTGATCTCGAAAAGCTCCTCGAGCTCCTCGCTCACCACCAGGAGTGCGCAGCCGGCGTCGCGAAGGGCCAGCAGTTCGCCACGGATGAGGGCCGCGGCGCCGACGTCCACGCCCCAGGTGGGCTGGGCCACGATCAGCAGCTTGGGCGCGGCATCGATCTCGCGGCCGACGATGAACTTCTGCAGGTTGCCGCCCGACAGCGAGCGCGCTGCCGCGCCCGGCCCCCCGGCCTTGACCTGGAAGCGCTCGATCACCCGCGCGGCCAGCGCCGTGATGTCGCTGCGCTTGAGCCAGCCCATCGCGCCCATCAGAGGTCGTGCACCCGCGCTGCGCGTGAGCAGCGTGTTGTCGGCCAGGCTCATGGTGGGCACGGCGCCGCGGCCCAGGCGCTCCTCGGGCACGAAGTGCAGGCCCTCGTGGCGGCGCCTGCGCGGCGAATGGCGGCCGATGTCCTGGCCGAAGAGCACCACGCTGCCGGCGGGTGCACGCGGGTCCTCGCCCGAGAGGGCCGCCAGCAGCTCCTGCTGGCCGTTGCCGGAGACGCCGGCCACGCCGAGGATCTCGCCCGCGTGCACGGCCAGCGAGATGCTGTCGAGAGCCACGCCGAAGGGGTCGGCCGTGGGCAGCGAGAGCGCCTTCACCTGCAGCACCACCGGCCCCGGGGCGCCCGCCGCGTGCGCCAGGGCCGGCGGCTCGGCGCCGATCATCAGGCGCGACAGGCTGGCGTTGCTCTCCTGCGTCGGATCCACCTCGCCGGTGACCTTGCCGCCGCGCAGCACCGTGCAGTGGTGGCAAAGGGCCCGGATCTCGTCGAGCTTGTGGCTGATGTAGAGGATGCTGGTGCCTTCGGCCGCCAGCCGGCGCAAGACGACGAACAGCTTGTCCACCGCCTGCGGCGTGAGCACCGAAGTGGGCTCATCGAGGATCAGCAGCTTGGGGTCGGTGAGCAGCGCGCGCACGATCTCCACGCGCTGGCGCTCGCCCACGCTGAGCGTGTGCACCGGGCGGGCGGGTTCCACATCGAGCCCGTAGGCACCGGCCACCTCGGTGATCCGCGCCGTCACTTCCGGCAGTGCTTGGCTCTTGTCCAGACCCAGCCAGACGTTCTCGGCCACGGTGAGCGTGTCGAACAGGCTGAAGTGCTGGTAGACCATGCTGATGCCCAGGGCGCGCGCCCACGCCGGGCTGGCCACGCGCACCGGCTGGCCGTCGAAGCGGATCGTGCCTTCGTCGGGCTGCACGGAGCCGTAGATGATCTTCATCAGCGTGCTCTTGCCGGCACCGTTCTCGCCCAGCACGGCATGGATCTCGCCGGGCTTCACGCGCAGCGAGACACCGTCGTTGGCCTTGACGGCAGGGTACTGCTTGGAAATGCCAGAGAGCTGCAGTCGCAGCTCGGCCTGGTCGGGATCCAGTCGCGGCGCGCTGCTCACGTCGTTCTCCTCCGGTAGCGTTCCTGTCCGGCCACCCAGGTGGCCGCGAGATGGCGTTCGTCGGCCAGGGTCATCCAGGCGAACACCCGCTCATGCAAGCCGCGGGCCACGCGCTGGCGCTCGGCGTCGAGCGTGCCGACGGCCCAGTCCCAGATGGCCAGGTCGGCCATGCGGCCGGGCTCCAGGCTGCCGATCTCGTGGCCCAGCCGCAGCGCCTCGGCGCCGCCGCGCGTGGCGGCGTGCAGCGCCGCCCAGGCCGTGAGGCGCTGGCCCTGCATTGCCTGCACCGTGTAGGCCGCGGCGGCATTGCGCAGCAGGTTGAGCGCCGTGCCGCCGCCCACGTCGCTGGCCAGGCTGGTCGCGTGGCCGGCCGCGAGCGCGCTGCGCCAGGCGTAGAGCCCGCTGCCCAGGAACAGATTGCTCGTGGGGCAGTGCGCCACGTGTGCGCCAGTGGCGGCCAGGCGCGCGCGGTCGTCGGCGTCGAGCCAGAGGCCATGGGCCAGCACGCTGCGTTCGTGCAGCAACCCGGCGTCGTCGTAGACCGCCAGGTAGCTGCGGGCCTGCGGGAAGAGCTGCGCCACCCAGCGCACCTCGTCGCGGTTCTCGGCCAGGTGCGTCTGCAGGTAGAGCGTGGGGTCGGCGCGGCACAGCGCGCCAGCCATCACCAGCTGCTGCGGCGTGCTGGTGGGCGCGAAGCGCACGGTGAGCGCGTAGCTGCAGCGGCCGCGGCCATGCCAGCGCTGGATGAGGTCGATGCTGTCGCGCTCGGCACTGGCCACGGTGTCGCGCAGACCCTCGGGCGCGTGCCGGTCCATCAGCACCTTGCCACCGATGATCCGCATGCCGCGCGCCATGGCACCGGCGAACAGCGCCTCGGCCGACGCCTTGTGCACGGTGGGGAAGACCGCGGCGGTGGTGGTGCCGTGGGCCAGCAGCGCGTCGAGGAAAAGCTCGGTGCCGCGCGTGGCGTGCTCGGCATCGGCCCAGGCCGTCTCGCTGGGGAAGGTGTAGGTGTTCAGCCAGTCGAGCAGCTCGGTGCCGTAGCTCGCCAGCACCGGCACCTGCGGGCTGTGCACGTGGCTGTCGATGAAGCCGGGCAGCAGCAGGCGGCCGCGGTGGTCGTGGCGCTCGAGGCCGGGGCCCGGCTCTTCCGCCTGCACGGCGGAGATGCAGCCCTGGGCGTCGACCAGCAGCCAGTGGTCGGGCCGCCAGCGCACGCCGGTTGCGGCATCGGACGCGTCGCCCCAGGCCGGTGCGGCGGTGAAGTCCAGCAGGTCGGCGCGGATGGCGCACACGGCGGGTGCGTTCATGCCGCCGCCCCCGAGCCCAGCCCCGCGGCCACCGCGCGCACCTGTTCACGCAGCCAGCGCTGGCTGGGCGCGGCGTGTGTCAGCGCATGCCACAGCTGGTAGTAGGTGAGCGGTGGAAACGCCACCGGGCAGCGCACGATCTTCACCGCCAGCGTGCCCACGTAGCGGCTGCAGAACAGGCGCCCGGTGGTCAGCACCAGCAGGCTGTCGGCCACCATCAGCGGGATCAGGCTGAAGTGCGAGGCGCGCACCACGATGTGGCGCTGCGCCCCCTGGTTGCGCAGATGCTCGTCGATCACCCCCAAGGCGCCTGGGCTCATGGGCATCGGTGCCACGTGTTCCTGGGCCAGGTAGCGCTCGCGCGTCCAGCCGCGGCCGCCGGCATGCGGGTGCCGCTCGGCCACGAGGCAGACGATCTCGTCGCTCACCAGCCGCGCCAGGTGCAGCTCTTCCGGCGGCTCCAGCCAGTTGCCAACGACGAGATCCACGTCGCCTGCGCCGAGATGGCGGCGGTAGTCGTAGTCCTGCGTCAGCGGCAGCAGCTCCAGGCGCATGCCCGGCGCCTCGCGCTTGAGGCGGGCCACCAGGCGCGGCAGGAAGAGTGGGTCGAGGTAGTCGCTGGCCGCCACGCGGAACACGCCCTCGGCACGTGGGGGGTCGAAGACGCTGTGGCGCTGCTGGGCGCGGTGGCGGCCGAACAAGTGCTCGGCCTCCTGCAGCAAGCGCTCGGCCGGGCCCAGCAATTGCAAGGCGGTCTCGGTGGGCTGCATCTGCTGGCCGCTGCGCACCAGCAGCGGGTCGCCGGTGAGCTGGCGCAGCCGCCGCAGCTGCGCGCTGACGGCGGGCTGCGTGCTGGCCAGCCGGACGGCCGCCCGCGAGACGCTGCGTTCGTGGATCACCGTGTGCAACACCCGGATGAGGTGAAGATCGATGGTGTCGAAGCCGGGTCGCATTGCCATGCATTGTGGCGCATGGTGACCATGCGCAATGCTGTATGGTTGCAGGGAAGCGCCCCGCTACCCTGCGGGTAAGTCCCTGGGGAGTTGTTGCCGGCATGAATTCCACCCGCCCCGTCCGCTTCGTCCATCGTGGTGCCATCGTCGAACACAGCGCGCCCGAACCCACGCGCACCGTGCTGCAGTGGCTGCGCGAGGAGGCCCGCTGCACCGGCACCAAGGAGGGCTGCAACGAGGGCGACTGCGGCGCCTGCACCGTGCTCGTGGGCGAGCTCGGGGCCGATGGCGCGGTGGCGTACCGGCCCGTGAACAGCTGCATCCAGTTCCTGCCCACGCTCGACGGCAAGGCGCTGCTGACGGTGGAAGACCTCTCGCCCACGGGAGGCCCGCTGCACCCGGTGCAGCAGGCGATGGTGGACTGCCACGGCTCGCAGTGCGGCTTCTGCACCCCCGGCTTCGTGATCAGCCTGATGGCCACGCGCGAGCGCCACGCCGCGGCCGGCACGGTGCCCTCGCGGCAGCAGATCGCCGACGACCTGAGCGGCAACCTCTGCCGCTGCACCGGCTACCGGCCCATCCTTGATGCCGGCGAGCGGGCCTGCGCGGTGCCCGGCGCGCGGCTGGACACCACGGCCATCGCCGCCGCGCTGCGCACGCTGCTGGCGGATGCGCCGCTGGCCACCGCCAGCGGCTTCTTCGCGCCCAAGACGGTGGAGCACCTGGCCACGCTGCTTCAAGCCAAGCCGGCCGCCACCATCCTGGCTGGCAGCACCGACGTCGGCCTGTGGGTGACCAAGCAGTTCCGGCGCTTGGGCGAGATCGTGCACCTGGGCGCGGTGGCCGAGCTGCAACGCATCGAAGAACGCGACGGGCAGCTGGTCATCGGCGCCGGCGCCACGCTGGAGGCCGCCTGGGCCGCACTCGCCGCCCGCTGGCCGTCGCTGCACGAGCTGTGGCTGCGCTTCGCCGGCCGGCCCACGCGCGAGGCCGGCACGATGGGCGGCAACCTGGCCAACGGCTCGCCCATCGGCGACTCGGCCCCGGTGCTGATGGCGCTGGGCGCCATGCTGGTGCTGCAGCAGGGCGAGCGTGTGCGCCGCGTGCCGCTCGACGCGTTCTACACGGGCTACATGAAAAGCCAGCGCGAGCCGGGGGAGTTCGTGCGCGCCATCGAGCTGCCGCTGTGGCGCGCGGGCGCTCCCTTCGACAGGCTCAGGGCGATCGGGGATTCAAGCTCAGTGCAATCGGAGGGGGTTTCCGGTCGAGCGCAAACCCCATCCGTTCGGGCTGAGCCTGTCGAAGCCAGCGTGAGACGGGATCTGTTCGCCTACAAGATCAGCAAACGCTTCGACTGCGACATCTCAGCCGTGTGCGTGGGCATCGCGATCACGCGCGACGCCGCCGGCACCGTGACGGCCGCGCGCCTGGCCTTCGGGGGCATGGCGGCGACGGTGGCCCTCGCGAAGACCGCCGAGGCCGCGCTGATCGGCCGGCCCTTCGACACCGCCGCCGCCGACGCCGCCGCGCAGGCGCTGGCCGCCGACTTCACGCCGATGTCCGACCTGCGCGCCAGCGCCGCCTACCGCCTGCAGGTGGCCGGCAACCTGATCCGCCGCGCCGCGCTGGAAGCGGCCGCGGGCGCACCCGTCAGCGTGTGGGACCGCGGGATCAGCGCCACGGAGGCCGCATGAACAAGCCCGCCGAATGGCCGCAGACCGCGCCCCTGCACCCCGCCCCCGAGGTGGGCCGCAGCCGCCCGCACGAGAGCGCCGCGCTGCACGTGGCCGGCCGCGCGCACTACACCGACGACATCCCCGAGCCCGCCGGCACGCTGCATGCCGCTTTGGGCCTGAGCCCCGTGCCGCACGGCGTCATCGAGGCGCTGGACCTTACCCGGGTGCGTGCCATGCCCGGCGTGGTGGACGTGTTCAGCGCCGCCGACATCCCTGGCGTCAACGACTGCGGTCCGCTGGTGCACGACGATCCCATCCTTGCGGGCACGCCCGCGGAGGCAGGCCCGGTCGGACCCATCGGCGCCACGCTGCGCTACCGCGGCCAGCCCGTGTTCGCGGTGGTGGCGCGCACGCGCGACGAGGCCCGCCGCGCCGCGGCGCTGGCGCCGAAGGTGCTGCAGACCCGGCCCCTGCCGGCGCTGATGACGGCCGAAGCCGCGCACGCCGCCGGCCAGTACGTGGTGCCGCCGATGCACCTGGTGCGCGGGGATGCCGCCGCGGCCATCGCCGCCGCGCCGCGGCGCTTTCGCACGCGCTTCACGGTGGGCGGCCAGGAGCAGTTCTACCTGGAGGGCCAGATCAGCCTGGCCGTGCCGGCCGACGACCACGGCATGAGCGTGTTCTGCTCCACCCAGCACCCCAGCGAGATGCAGCTGGTGGTGTCGCACGCGCTGGGCGTGGCCGCGCATGCCGTGCGCGTGGAGTGCCGGCGCATGGGCGGCGGCTTCGGCGGCAAGGAGAGTCAGAGCGCGCTGTTCGCCTGCGTCGCCGCGGTGGCGGCGCGGCGTCTGGGCGCGCCCGTGAAACTGCGTGTGGACCGCGATGATGACTTCCTGATCACCGGCCGCCGCCACGGCTTCGTCTACGAGGCACAGATCGGCCACGACGACGAAGGCCGCGTCCTCGGTGCTGAAATCAACATGCTCAGCAACGCCGGCCACTCGGCCGACCTGTCTGGCCCGGTGATGACGCGCGCCCTGTGCCACTTCGACAACGCCTACTGGCTGCCGCACGTGGCCATCCACGGCTACAGCTGCCGCACGAACACGCAGAGCAACACCGCCTTCCGCGGCTTCGGCGGGCCGCAGGGCGCCATCGCCATCGAGATGCTGCTCGACAGCGTGGCGCGGCGCTGCGGGCTCGATGCGCTGGCGGTGCGGCAGGCCAACTTCTACGACTCCACCGAGGCCGGCGGGCGCAACGTCACGCCTTACGGCCAGCCCGTCGAGGACAACATCGCCCCCGAGCTGACGGCCCAGTTGGTGGCCACCAGCGGCTACGCCCGGCGCCGCGCCGCCATCGCCGCCTTCAACGCCACGAGCCCGGTGCTCAAGAAGGGGCTGGCGCTGGTGCCGCTGAAGTTCGGCATCAGCTTCAACGTCACGCACCTCAACCAGGCCGGCGCGCTGGTGCACGTGTACACCGACGGCAGCGTGCTCGTGAACCACGGCGGCACCGAAATGGGCCAGGGCCTCAACACCAAGGTGGCGCAGGTGGTGGCGCACGAGCTGGGCCTGCCACTGGAGGCCGTGCGCTGCAGCGCCACCGACACGAGCAAGATCGCCAACACCTCGGCCACTGCGGCGAGCACGGGGTCCGACCTCAACGGCAAGGCCGCACAGGCCGCCGCGCGCACGGTGCGCGAACGGCTCGAGCGCTTCAAGGCCGACCATCCCCAGCACGCCGCCTTGCCCTGGCCGCAGCTGGTGCAGCAGGCCTACCTGGCGCGCGTGCAGCTGTGGAGCGATGGCTTCTACGCCACGCCCGGCCTGCACTGGAACAAGGCCACGCTGCAGGGCCGGCCGTTCCACTACTTCGCCTACGGCGCGGCCGTCAGCGAGGTGGTGGTGGACACGCTCACCGGTGAGCACCGCCTGCTGGCCGCGGACATCGTGCACGACGCCGGCCGCAGCCTGAACCCGGCCATCGACATCGGGCAGGTGGAGGGCGCCTTCATCCAGGGCATGGGCTGGCTGACGATGGAAGAGCTGGTGTGGCACCCCGACGACGGCAGCGCGCGTGCGGGCCTCTTGATGACGCACGCGCCCAGCACCTACAAGATTCCCACCGCCAACGATGCGCCGGCGGTGTTCCGCACGACGCTGTTCGACGCGCCCAACCGGGTTGATGCCATCCACCGCAGCAAGGCCGTGGGCGAGCCGCCGCTGCTGCTGCCCATCAGCGTGCTGCTGGCCATCCGCGACGCGGTGTCGGCCTTGGGCGGCCACGCCGTGTGCCCGCCACTGGACGCCCCGGCCACGCCCGAGGCCGTGCTGCGCGCGGTGCAGGCGGTGCGCGAGGGCCGCAGCGCCTGCGCCTGATGCCCGCCGGATGAACCCCTCCGCCTGGGACCCGGTGCGCGACGCCGCCGAGGCCTGGGCCGCGGCCGGCCGCGCCGCGGTGGTGGTGACGGTGGTGGAGCACCAGGGCTCGGTGCCGCGCGAAAGCGGCACGCGCATGCTCGTGGCGGCCGATGCGGTGGTGGGCACCATCGGCGGCGGGCATCTGGAATTGCAGGCCCTCGAAACGGCCCGTTCGCTGCTGCTCGCCGGGGCCTCGACAGGCTCAGCCCGAAGGGCTGCGGTTGTGGGTGAGGCCGAGGCAAGGCCAGCCCGCGTGCGGATGCACCCCGTTCGGGCTGAACCTGTCCAAGCCCTGCTGGAACACCGCATCGCGCTCGGTCCCAGCCTGGGCCAGTGCTGCGGCGGTGCGCTGGTGCTGCGCTACACGGCACTTGCCGCCGATGCGCCATCGCATTGGGTCGGCCCGCGCCCACGGTTCACGCTGCACCTCTTCGGCGCCGGCCACGTGGGCCGGGCCATCGTCAAGCTGCTGGCGGCCGTGCCCTGCCGCGTGCGCTGGATCGACGAGCGCGAGGCCGAGTTCCCCGCCGTGGCGCTGCCGCCGCACATCGAGCGCGTGTGCGCAGAGCCCGTGCAGGCCGAGGTGGCCGCGGCCGCGGCGGGCGACGCCTTCCTCGTGCTCACGCACAGCCACGATCTCGACCTGGCGATCACGCGCGACATCCTGGCCCGCGGCGACTTCGGCTTCTTCGGCCTCATCGGCAGCGCCACCAAGCGCGCCAGGTTCGAGCGCCGGCTGGCCGAGCGCGGCGTGGCGCCCGATCGCATCGCGCGCATGACCTGCCCCATCGGCCTGCCCGGGCTGCGCGGCAAGGAGCCCGGCGTCATCGCGGTGGCGGTGGTGGCGCAGCTGCTGCTGGTGCACCCGGGTTGAACCGCGTCAGCGTCAGGCTCCCGCCAGCCCGGGGGCGCCCAATGCCGCCCCACCCCATCCCAGGCCGCAGGAGACCCCCATGAGCCAGCGCGACGTCGTCGTCCTTTCCGCCCTCCGTTCCGCCATCGGCACCTTCGCCGGCAGCCTGGCCGACATCGAACCGGCCGAGCTGGCCGGCACCGTGATGAAGGCCAGCGTCGGCGCCAGCGGCATCGACCCCAAGGCCATCAACTACGTCACCGTGGGCAACACCATCCCCACCGAAAGCCGCTTCGCCTACGTGGCGCGCGTCGCCAGCATCCAGGCCGGCCTGCCCATGGACAGCGTGGCCATGGCTGTCAACCGGCTGTGCAGCAGCGGCCTGCAGGCCATCGTCACCACGGCGCAGAACATCCTGCTGGGTGATTGCGACTACGGCGTCGGCGGCGGCGTGGAGGTCATGAGCCGGGGCGGCTATCTGAGCCCGCAGATGCGCAGCGGCGCGCGCATGGGCCACGTGCAGATGATCGACACCATGGTGGCCACGCTGACCGACCCCTTCGGCGTGGGCCACATGGGCCTCACGGCAGAGAACCTGGCCGTCAAGTGGGGCCTCACGCGCGAGGAGCAGGACGCCTTCGCGGTGGAGTCGCACCGCAAGGCCGCGGCGGCCATCGCCCAGGGGCGCTTCAAGGGCCAGATCGTCCCCATCGTGAAGCAGACGAAGAAGGGCGAGGTGGTGTTCGACACCGACGAGCACGTGAAGGCCTCCACCACGATGGAGACGCTGGCGAAGATGAAGCCGGCCTTCAAGAAGGACGGCACGGTGACGGCTGGCAACGCCAGCGGCATCAACGACGGCGCGGCCTTCCTGGTGCTGGGCGACGCCCAGGCTGCGGCCGGGGCAGGTGCCAAGCCGCTGGCGCGGCTGGTGAGCTACGCGGTGGCCGGCGTGCCCAACGAGATCATGGGCGAGGGCCCGATCCCGGCCACCCGGCTGGCGCTCAAGAAGGGCGGTCTGACGCTGGACCAGATCGACGTCATCGAGAGCAACGAGGCCTTCGCCGCCCAGGCCCTGGCCGTGGCGCGCGGGCTGGAGTTCGACATGGCCAAGGTCAACCCCAACGGCGGCGCCATCGCTTTAGGCCACCCCATCGGCTGCAGCGGCGCCTTCCTGGCCGTCAAGGCCATCCACGAGCTGCACCGCGTGCAGAAGCGCTACGCGCTCGTCACCATGTGCATCGGCGGCGGGCAGGGCATCGCGGCGGTGTTCGAGAGGCTCTGAGCGCGTCGGTGCCCGTCGCAGAGCTCCGGGCCGCTTCGCCGTCCCGGTCCGCGCAGGCGGACCGTGAGCCGCGGCTCAGCGCCCGTCGCAGAGCTCCGGGCCGCTTCGCCGTCCCGGTCCGCGCAGGCGGACCGTGAGCCGCGGCTCAGCGCCCCGTGAAGCGGGGAGGTCGCTTCGCGGCCAGCGCGGACAGGCCCTCGCGCAGGTCGGCGCTGTCGGCGCAGCGCTGCACGCGCGCGGCCATCACCGCGGCATCGGCACGACCGGCCGCGATCTCGTTCAGAGAGGGCTTCATGCCCGCCAGCGCCAGCGGCGCGCCATCGAGCAGCGCCGCCACCCAGCGCGCCAGTTCGGCGTCCAGCGCGTCCGGCGGCACCACCGCGTCGAGGTAGCCCACTTCCCGGAGGTACGCCGCGTCCACCGTCTCGGCCAGCAGGAAGAGGCGCTTGGCCGCGGCCAGCCCCAGGCGCGAGACGTAGCGGCGCAGCCCCCCGGGGTAGTAGTGCAGCCCGATGCGCGCCGCCGGCATGCGCAGCTGCAGGCCCGCCTCGCCGAGGCGGAAGTCGCAGGCCAGGGCCAGATCGGTGGCGCCGCCGTAGACACCGCCGTGCAGGCGCGCGATCGTGGGCACGGGCAGCGCCTCCAGCGCATCGACCGTGCGCTCGAAGAGCGCCGGGTCGTCGGCCGCGGCCGTGCCGCCGCCGCCCAGTTCGGCCAGGTTGAACCCGGCGCAGAAGAGCCGCCCTTCGGCCTGCAGCACCACCACGCGCAGCCCGGGCGTGGGCGCCAGCTGCGCGCAGTGGGCCTGCAGCGCGAGCAGGTCTTCGCGGTGCAGGCGGTTGAGCTGCGCCGGCCGCGCCAGCGTGATCGTGGCGTGGCCCGGCGCCGCGAAGGCCAGCCGCGGCGGGCCGCCCTCGGCCGCCTCAGCCATGCAGGCGCTCGAACTCGCGCAGCCAGTCCACCAACGCCTGCACGCCCTCGATGGGCATGGCGTTGTAGATCGAGGCGCGCATGCCGCCCACCGAGCGGTGGCCCTTGAGCTGCGCCAGGCCGCGCTCCTGCGCGCCCTTCAGGAAGGCGGCGTCGAGCCGTTCGTCGCGCAGGCGGAACACCACGTTCATGCGGCTGCGGTGGCCTGGGGCCACGGGCGCCACGTACAGGCCGCTCGCGTCGAGCGCGCCATACAGCAGCGCGGCCTTGCCGGCGTTGCGCTCGGCCATCGCGGCGACGCCACCTTGGGCCTTGATCCAGTTGAACACCAGACCGGCGATGTAGATGGCCCAGGTCGGCGGCGTGTTGAACATGCTGTCGTTGTCGGCCACCACGCGGTAGTCGAAGGCGGTGGGCGTGGCGGGCTGGGCGTGGCCGATGAGCTCGTCGCGCACGATCACGAGGGTCAGGCCCGCGGGCCCGATGTTCTTCTGCGCGCCGCCGTAGATGCAGCCATAGCGCGCCACGTCGACCGGGCGGCTCAGGATGCTGCTGGACATGTCGGCCACCAGCGGCACCTCGCCCACGTCGGGTTCGGAGGGGTACTCCAGGCCGCCGATGGTCTCGTTGCTGCAGATGTGCAGGTAGTCGGCGTCGGGGTCGAGCCGCCAGATGCTGCGATCTGGGATGCGGGTGTAGCCGTTGACGGCCGCGCTGGCCACCACGTTGACGGCGCCGTAGCGCCGCGCCTCGGCAATGGACTTCTGGCTCCAGATGCCGGTGTCGACGTAGTCGGCGCTGGGCATGCCGCCACGCCGGCTGCTGCGAAGGCCGTTGAGCAGGTTCAGCGGCACGATGGCGTTCTCGGCCAACGCGCCGCCCTGCATGAACAGGGTGCGGTAGTCCGCCGGTATGCCCATCAGCTCGCGCAGCAGCGCCTGCGCCTCGGCGTGGATGGCCATGAACTCGGGCCCGCGGTGGCTCATCTCCATCACACCCATGCCGCTGCCGCGCCAGTCGAGCATCTCGTCGGCGGCCTGGCGCAGTACGGGTTCCGGCAACGCCGCGGGGCCGGCGCTGAAGTTGTAGACACGGGTCATGGGGTGCGGAGCATACCCGTGGGGTCTTCCACGCCGAGGGGGTCGCACCGGCCTAACAATCACACCCCCATGAAGCACTGGATGCGTGCCCGCAAGACCGCTGCGGCGCTTTGTGCGGTCTGTGCGCTCTGTGCGCTGGCATGGGGCTCGCACGCGCCCGCCCGGGCCGGCGAGGCCATCCTGGCCGAGCGCCTGCGCCCCGGCGAGGTCTTGCAACTGGACGGCACGCTGTCCCACCCGGCCTGGCAGCGCGCGCAGCCGCACGCGGCCTTCGTCGAGAAGGCACCCGACACCGGTGCTGCGGTGCGCGAGGACACGCGCGTGCGCGTGCTCTTCGACGACGCCGCCCTCTGGGTGGGCGTGGAGGCGCTGGACCGCGACCCCGCCGCCATCCGCGACGATCGGGTGCGCCACGATGGCGTCAACCGCACGCAGGACTTCGTTGCTGTCTACATCGACGCCGTGGGCTCGCGCAGCGCCGCGCAGTGGTTCCGCCTCAACGCCGCCGGCAGCACGGCCGATGGCTTGCACACGGCCGCCGACGATGGCGAGGACTTCGCCCCCGACTTCGACTGGGACGGCGCCGTCACGCGGCAGGTGGCGGGCGATCCCCGGGCCGGCTGGACGGCCGTGCTGCGCATCCCCTTCGCCAGCCTGCGCTTCCGCCAGGGGCGGCAGGACTGGCGCATCTTGGTCTTGCGCCGACTGCCGCGCGCTCAGTTCCACCTGTTCAGCTCGGTGCTGATCCCGCGCGACGCGCCGAGCTTCATCGCGACGATGCAGCCACTGCAGGGCGTGTCGCTGCCCGACGAGCATGCCTTCCTGACTGTGCGCCCGGGCCTCGCGGCGCGGCGCGACGACGACGGCCGCCAGCCGGCGCGTACCGACACCCGGGTCAGCCTCGACGTGAAGTGGCGCCCGCGCGCCGAGCTGGTGGTCGACGGCACGCTGAACCCCGACTTCTCGCAGGTCGAGCTCGACCTGCCGGCGCTGGCGGGCAACTCGCGCTTTGCGCTCTTCCTCAGCGAGAAGCGGCCGTTTTTCTTCGAGAGCGTCGACCTGCTGCGCATGCCCACGGAGGCGCTGTACACCCGCAGCGTCACCGCGCCGCAGGGTGGCCTGCGCGCCACCTGGCGCGGCGCGGCCTGGGCCGGCAGTGCCTTCGCGCTGAAGGACCGCGGCGGTGGCCTCGTGCTGCTGCCTGGCGTGTACGGCACCGACACCGCCGAGCAACCGGGCAGCCGCCTGCTGGCGCTGCGGGCGCGCCACGACGAGGGCGACCGCGCCTTCGGCCTGCTCGTGGCCAGCCGCCGCTACGACGGCGGCCGCGGTGGCAACGAGGTCATCGGCCCCGACATCGGCCTGCCGCTGACGGCACTGCCTGGCGGAACGTGGCGGCTGCGGGGCCAGTGGCTGCACGCGCGCACCGACGCCCAGCCCGACGCCGACGGCCGGCTGCAGCGGGCCGCGGCGGCCAGCGGCGGCCTGCTGCGCCTGAGGCTGCAGCGCCAGGGCGAGCGCGGTGAGACCGCGTTCATGCTCGACGACGTGGGCGAGGGCTTCCGCCACGACACCGGCTTTGTCGTCCAGACCGGCGTGCGCCGGGCCGAGCTGTTCCACAGCCACGGCTGGCGCGGTGGCTTCGGCCCGCTCAACGAGGTCTACGCGACGGCCGAGTGGATCCGCACCGAGCGGCGCGCCGACGGCAGCCTCGTCGAGGACAGTGTGCGCCCCGGGGTCTATGCCACCGGCCGCCGCAACTTCGAGGGCTGGATCGAGTGGCACGCCCGTGCGCGTGTGCGCCTGGGCCCGGACCTGCCGCTGCGGGCGCAGCGCTACTGGACAGCCGGCTTTGTGATGACGCCTGTGTCCTGGATGCCCTTGCTGGAGGCTTCGGCCGATGTCGGGCGCCTGGCCGACACGGCGGTGCCCGGCGGCGGTGCGCTGCGGCGCGGTGCCCGGCTGGACGGCAGCGCGCGGCTGCGCCTGCTGGCTGCGTTGGAACTCGAGCCGCGGCTGAACCTGGCCTGGCTCGACGGCCCTGACGGCACTCGCCGCTACCGCGAGAGCGCGGGCCAACTGCTGGCCGTGTGGCACCTCGATGCCCGTCACAGCCTGCGCCTGATCGTCCAGCGGCGCGCCCTGTGGCGTGCCGCCGAACCCGGCGTCGCGGCCGCCGACGACGCCACCCGCACCGCCTCACTCACCTATTCGTGGCGGCGCAGCGCCGGGACGCGGCTGTACGTGGGTGTCGGGCAGGCGCAGCCGCGTGGTGAGCCAGGGGCCAACGAGGTCTTCGTCAAGCTCGAGTTCGACCCCCTCGAGCGGGCGCGTTGACGGTCGTCGAGCGCCCTGGTGCAGGGGCGGCCCGGCTCGGCTCGCCCACCCGGAGCGCCACTTCGCGCTGCAGGCTGCCGCTGCTGGAGTTGCACGGAGCGCGCCGCGGTGCCAGCATCGAGGGGCCGCTTCCATCAACAGGAGAACCCCCTTGGCCGCACCGATGTTCGACGCAGACGCGCTGATCGAGATGTTCCAGAACGCCAGCACGCGCCAGGGCAGCCAGCTGAAGAAGGCCGTGTCCGACACCACGCTGGCGGCACTGCAGGGCCGCGAGCTGACGCTGAAGAACATCCGTGGCGTGCTCAAGCAGGTGGCCGAGGCCGCCAGTGCAGGGGTGGCGAAGAACGCGGTGGCCGGGGTCGACCCGGAGGCGCTGCTCGACAAGGCCGTGGGCGGCATGGACGAGGCCGTCCTCAAGGCGGTCGAGGCGCAGCGCACCGCGCTGACCACGCTGGCTGCCCAGGGAGCCGATCTGCGCGACAAGCACCTCGGCAAGGCCCTGGCAGACCTGGAGAAGATGGAAGACGGCATGTTCTCGGCACTCAAGAAGGCGGCCGCGGCGGGCCCGATGGCCGAGGCCTGGGCGCCCGTGCTGCAGAAGATGCAGGCCGGCGGCACCGCCGCGGGTGCGCAGGCCGCCGCCGTGGCCGAGCAGTTCGAGACCATGGCGACACAGATGCAGGTGCAGGTGCGCGGAGCGCGCGCCGCCTCGATGAAGGCCGCGCAGGCCCTGGTGGAGGGCTATGCGGCCATGGCCAGCGGGGTGTTGCTGGGCATGAGCGAGGCCTTGCAGGCCGGCGCGGCGGCCAAGAAAGCGCCCCGCAAGTAGGGGCGGCCCCCAGGGGCCGGGGCGGCAGCCGAACCTACACTGCCGCGCCATGAAAAACGTTGTCATCAGCGGCACCGGCCTCTTCACGCCGCCGCACGTGATCTCCAACGAGGAACTCGTCACCTCGTTCAACGCCTACGCCGACCTGCAGAACACCCGGCACGCCGCCGCCATTGCGGCTGGCGAGCGCGCGGCCATCCCGCACTCCAGCGTCGAGTTCATCGAGAAGGCCTCGGGCATCCGCCAGCGCTACGTGCTTGAGAAAGCCGGGGTGCTTGACCCCACGCGCATGAAGCCGCGCTTTGCGCCGCGGCCCGACGAGGCCCTCAGCCTGATGGCGGAGATCGCCGTCGACGCCGGGCAGAAGGCTCTGGCGGCGGCCGGCGTGCAAGCCGCCGAGATCGACGGCGTGCTGTGCGCCGCCGCCAACATGCAGCGCGCCTACCCGGCGATGGCCTGCGAGATCCAGGCGGCGCTGGGCTGCGGCGGCTACGGCTTCGACATGAACGTGGCCTGCTCCTCGGCCACCTTCGCCATCCAGCAGGCGGTGGATTCGGTGCGCAACGGCAGCGCAACGCGCGTGCTCGTGGTCAATCCCGAGATCACCTCGGCGCACCTGGAGTGGCGCGACCGCGACTGCCACTTCATCTTCGGCGACGTCTGCACCGCGGTGGTGGTGGAGGCCGAGGACACGGCACGCAGCGCCGAGCGCTGGCGCGTGCGCGGCACCAGGCTCGTCACGCAGTACAGCAACCACATCCGCAACAACGCCGGCTTCATGAATCGCTGCGAGGACACCGACCCCGACGCGCGCGACAAGACCTTCATGCAGGAGGGCCGCAAGGTCTTCAAGGAGGTGGTGCCGATGGCGGCGGAGCACATCGAACGCCACCTGCACGCGCTGGGGCTGGAGCCCACTCAGGTGCGGCGCTTCTGGCTGCACCAGGCCAACCTGGGCATGAACCAGCTCGTCATCAAGAAGCTCGTGGGCGCCGACCTCTCGGGCACGCAGGGGCAGGACCTCGCGCCCATCATCCTGGGCGAGTACGCCAACACGGCCAGCGCCGGCTCGATCATCGCGTTCCACAAGCACCGGGCCGACCTGGTGCGCGGCGAGCGCGGCGTCATTTGCTCGTTCGGCGCCGGCTACTCCATAGGCAGCGTGGTGGTCGAGCGGCTGTAGGAGTCTGCGCGGCACAGACCGACACCCGCGCCGGGTGTGCGGCCGGGCCTGCCCGACCGATCCGCCATGCACCGGGCATGGGAAATTTCCGACGTTTCACAAAGTTCTGAAATTTCAGTCATTCTGCGGGACCGTCGTGCCAGCTCCCGCACCATGTCGTCCACCCTCACCCCCCTGGTCCGCAGCTTCGTCTCGCACTTCGGCGAGATGGGCAGCCGCTGGGGCATCAACCGCACCGTCGGTCAGATCTACGCGCTGATCTACGTCTCGTCGCGGCCCTTGAACGCCGACGAGATCGGTGAGCAGCTGGAGTTCAGCCGCAGCAATGTCAGCATGGGCCTGAAGGAGCTGCAGGCTTGGCGGCTCGTGCACCTGCGCCACCTCAGCGGCGACCGGCGCGAGTACTTCGAGGCCCCGGCCGACGCCTGGGAGGTGTTCCGCACCCTGGCCGAAGAACGCCGACGGCGCGAGATCGAGCCGACCTTGACGATGCTGCGCAACGCGCTCCTCGATGAAGCCACGACGCCCGAGGACCGCTACGCGCAGGCGCGCATGAAGGGCATGCACGACCTCATCGAGCTGATGACGCGCTGGTTCGACGACGTCCAGCGCATGGACGCCGCCACGCTGGCGCAACTGATGAAGATGGGCTCCAAAGTGCAGCGCCTGCTGGAGCTGAAGGACAAGCTCAAGGTGGTGCCCGGCGGGCGCAACTGAGGGCCTGCCGGCCGCTGAGCAACTCGAACCCGCAAAGCCGATCCCATGGACCTCGACGCCCTGCTGCTCGCCCGCATCCAGTTCGCGGCGAACATCACCTTCCACATCCTCTTTCCCACGATCACCATCGCGCTGGGCTGGGCGCTGCTGTTCTTCCGCCTGCGCTGGCTCAAGACGCGCGACGACGGCTGGCTGATGGCCTACCGCTTCTGGACCAAGGTGTTTGCGCTCAGCTTCGCTTTGGGCGTGGTCAGCGGCATCGTGATGAGCTTCCAGTTCGGCACCAACTGGCCGGGCTTCATGGAACGCGTGGGCAACGTCGCCGGGCCGCTGCTGGGCTACGAGGTGCTGACGGCGTTTTTCCTCGAGGCCACCTTCCTGGGCATCATGCTCTTCGGCCACGGCAAGGTGAGCGAGCGCGTGCACCTGATCGCGACCTTCCTGGTGGCCTTCGGCACCACGATGAGCGCGTTCTGGATCCTGGCGCTCAATTCGTGGATGCACACGCCGGCCGGCTTCGAGATCCGCGATGGCGAGTTCTTCGTCACGAGCTGGCTGCAGGTGGTGTTCAACCCCAGCTTCCCGTACCGCCTGGTGCACACGCTGCTGGCCAGCGGCCTGACGATGGCCTTCCTGGTGGCTGGCGTGGCGGCCTGGCAGCTGCTCAAGCGCAAGGCCAACGCCAGCACGGGCAAGTCGCTGCGCTTTGGCCTCACGGTGGGCGCGGTGCTGATCCCGCTGCAGATCCTGGCCGGCGATTTCCACGGCCTGAACACGCTCGAGCACCAGCCGGCCAAGGTGGCGGCGATGGAAGGCATCTGGGAGACGCAGCGCGGCGCGCCGCTGCTGCTGTTTGCGGTGCCGGACAAAGAGACCCGCACCAACCACTTCGAGATCGGCATTCCCAAAGGCGCCGCGCTGATCCTCAAGCACGACGCCGATGGTGAACTGCAGGGCCTGAACGACTTTGCCGGCGCGCACCCGCCGGTGGCGCCGGTGTTCTACGCCTTCCGCGTGATGGTGGGCACCGGCATGCTGATGCTGCTGGCCAGCTGGGGCGGACTGTGGCTGCTCAAGCGCCGCGGCTGGAACGGCGCGGCGCTGCCCCGGCCGGTGCTCGGCGGCCTGGCGCTGATGGCCTTCAGTGGCTGGACGGCCACGGTGGCGGGCTGGTATGTCACGGAAGTGGGCCGTCAGCCCTGGATCGTGCACGGCCTGCTGCGTGTCGACGAGGTGGCGTCCTCGGTGCCCGGCTCGCACATCGCCTTCACGCTGGCCCTGTACCTCACGGTCTACCTGGCGCTGCTCGCGGCCTATGTCAGCGTCGTCAGGCACATGGCCGAGAAGCCGGTGCCGATGCCGGAGCCGGCGGCGCCGAGGCCGGCGCCGGTGAAGCCGGGCTCGCAGGAGGCCGCCGCATGAGCGGCATCGACTGGGCCACCGTGCTGCCGGTGGTGTTTCTGGCGCTGATGGGCGTGTCCATGCTCGCCTACGTGGTGCTGGACGGCTACGACCTCGGCGTCGGCCTGCTGCTGCACCGCGCCACCCCGCCGCAACGCGACACCATGATCGCCAGCATCGGCCCGTTCTGGGACGCCAACGAGACCTGGCTCGTGCTCGGCGTGGGCATTCTGTTGATCGCCTTTCCCAAGGCGCACGGCCTGGTGCTGACGGCCCTGTACCTGCCGGTAACGTTGATGCTCGTGGGCCTGGTGTTGCGCGGCGTGGCCTTCGACTTCCGCGTCAAGGCGCAGGACGAGTGGAAGCCGCTGTGGAACTTTGCCTTCTGGGCCGGCAGCGCCATAGCGGCCACGTCGCAGGGCTGGATGCTCGGCCGCTACATCACCGGCTTTGCCGACGGCGCGCTGGCGCTGCTGTTTGCCGCGGCCATCGCGCTGCTGCTGCCGGCGGCCTACGTGCTGCTCGGCGCCTGCTGGCTGGTGATGAAGACCGAAGATGCGCTGCAGCAGCACGCCGTGCGCTGGGCCAAGCGCGCGTGGGCACCGGTGGTGCTGGGCATGGGCCTGGTGTCACTGGCCACGCCGGTGGTGAGCAGCACCGTGCGAGAGCGCTGGTTCAGCATGCCGGAGTTCATTGCGCTGCTGCCGATTCCGCTGGTCACCATCGGTGCGCTGCTGGCGGCGCGCGCCATGCTCAACTCCCGGCAGGTGCTCGGCCGCCTGTGCTGGCTGCCCTTCGTGGCGGTGGTGGCGGTGTTCCTGTTCGGCGCCATCGGGCTGGCCTACAGCCTGTTCCCCTATGTGGTGATGGACCGCCTGACGGTCTGGGACGCCGCCAGTGCCACGAGCTCGCTGGGGGTCATCGCGATCGGCTGCGCGATCACCGTGCCCACCATCGTGGGCTACACGATCTTCAGCTACCGCGTGTTTGGCGGCAAGGTCAAGGAGCTGAGTTACGCGTGAAGGCGATCTGTGTCCATGCTCGCCTGCTCGCGTCCATGGCCCGCCGCAAAACTCGCTGCGCTCACTGCGCCCAAACAGTTGCGGCGAGTCAGTCCAAGAAGCGCGCTGCGCGCGCGGCCATGAACGCTTTGCTGCTCGGCGCTTCAAGATCACGCCGCCACCCCCGCCCGCACAGCCCTTTGCAACCACCGCGGTGTTCGTTCGGGTTCAAACGCCACGGTGGTGCTTGAGCGGCAGCCAGGGGCACCGCCTGCCGCGATCGCGCGATGCTGCGGGCAAGTGGGCTTCGACAGGCTCGGTGTCCCGGCGTGCGACTCGCAACCGCTTGCTCCGGGTTCGGTGCTGTGGCGCCACCGCCGGTGGGAGAATCCACGTTGTGAAGCCGGCCAGACCGCCGCTGGTGCGCTCGGGGAAACCCGGCACTGGAGGAAGGTCCGGACTGCGCAGGGCGGCGTAGCAGCTAACGGCTGTCCACCGCAAGGTGAGGATCAGAGCAACAGAGACGAGTCTCTGCGGGGTCCCGATGGAGAGTGTTCTGCGAGGCGCCGGCGCGAGCCGGCGTGCCGTGAGGCGCAAGCCGAACGGCATCGGGCGCAAGCCCGAACCGAGCAGCCACTCTCTGCGGGGCGAAGCCCCGCAGAGAGTGAAACGGGCAATCTCTACGCGCAGCAACACCCAATAGGCCGGCGATGATGCGGCCCGCGGAGCCGGCGGGTAGGTGGCACCGAGCCGGGGGGCGACTCCCGGCCCAGAGGAATGGCGGTCACGGCAATCGCGCCGCAAGGCGCAGGCGCCGCACAGAATCCGGCCTATCGGTCGACTTCACACTTTTTCGGTTCAGGCCGGCAGCACCAAAGCGTGCCGCGCCTGCCAGCGCAGGCCGCCCTCGGTGGCGGGCTGCAGCCTCATCGCCAGCGCCTTGCGCTCGGCGGCGTCAAGCCGGCGCCAGAGAAAGTCGCCGGCATTGCCGGCATCGCCGTCCACGAAGAGCTGCGAGGTGAACTCGCCGAAGCTCGCGTGCCGCAGCTTCACGTGGATGTGCGGCGTGCGCCCGGCATAGGGCGTCGGGCGGATGGTGCGGAAGCCCACCTCGCCGCCCGCGGCGGTGCGGGCCTCGCCGTAGCCCTGGAAACCCTCGTCGACCTCGGCCGGCGTGCCGCCGTCGCGTGGGTGGCGGTAACGGCCGCGCGTGTCGCACTGCCAGATCTCGACCTGCGCGCCGTCGATGGCGCGACCGGCGCTGTCGCGCAGCTGCAGTGCCAGGCCCAGGTGCTCGCCCGCGGCCACGCGCACCTGGCCGCCGCGCTGCACGCGCGTGAGGTCGGCGTCCCAGTCGCCGGCGAAGGGGCCGCGCGCGCGCCAGTCGGGCCGCGGGTAGAACGGGCCCTCGGTCATGGCGGGCAGCACCGCGGCGGCGCGCGCCGGCCGCGCCATAAAGGGCAAGGCCAGCGCCGCCGCCGTGGTGCACAGCACGAGTCGCCGACGGGGCAGCAGGGAAGGGGTGTTCGCAGGCATCATGCGGCGCATTGAAGCACCGCCCGCCAACCCCGCGCCCGCGCAGGGACAGCCCACCCCTGCGATGAACGCCGCCGCCTGGCCGGGCCGTCGCTGGACGCTGGCGCTGCTGCTGGCCTGCCTGGGCATGATCGGCCCGTTCGCGATCGACGCCTACCTGCCGGCCTTCGGCGCCATCGCGGCGGGCATCGGCGTCGGCCCGGTGGGGCTGCAGCAGACGCTGTCGGTGTACCTGGCCGCCTTCGCGGTGATGAACCTGTTCCACGGCGCGCTGGCCGACAGCTTCGGCCGGCGGCCCGTGGTGCTGGGTGGGCTCGTGGTGTTCACGCTCGCCTCGGCCGGCTGCGCGCTGGCCGATGACCTGCCCACCCTGCTGCTGTGCCGCGCGCTGCAGGGCGCCAGCGCCGGCGTGGGCATGGTGGTCACGCGGGCGCTGATCCGCGACCTCTTCGACGCCGCCGACGCGCAGCGCCTGATGTCGCAGGTGACGCTGTTCTTCGGCATTGCGCCGGCGGTCGCGCCCCTGTTCGGCGCGCTGCTGCTGCACGCTGCCGGCTGGCAGGCCATCTTCTGGATGCTGGCGTTGCTGGGCGCGGCGCTGGCGCTGGCGATGGCGCGCTGGCTGCCCGAGACACTGCCGCCGGCCGCGCGCCAGCCCTTCGGCGTGCGGCCGCTGCTGCAGGGCTACGCCGGCCTGGCGCGCAACCCGCGTTTTCTGGCCCTCGTGGCGGCCAGCGGTCTGCCATTCAATGCCATGTTCCTGTACGTGCTGTCGGCGCCGGCCTTCCTGGGCACGCTGCTGGGGCTGGCGCCGGGGCAGTTCTTCCTCTTCTTCACGCTCACGGTGGCCGGCATCATGGCCGGCGCCTCGTTCAGCGGCCGCATGGCCGGCCGTGTGAAGCCGCGCCATCAGATCCGCCACGGCTTCGTGCTCACGCTCGGGGCCGTGGTGGCCAACCTCGTGCTGTGCACGGTCGTGGCGCAGCCGCCGGCCTGGGCGGCGATGCTGCCGATCGCGCTGCTGGCCTTCGGCTGGAGCCTGCTGACGCCCGCCGTCACCGTGCTGGCGCTGGACCAGGCGCCCGAGCGCCGCGGCATGGCCTCGTCGGTGCAGGCCTCGGCCAGCAGCGCGGCCAATGCGCTGGTGGCCGGCGTGGTGGCGCCGCTGGCCATGGGTTCGCTGCACGGACTGGCGCTGGCCGCTGCCGCGCTGCTGGTGGCCGGGCTGCTGGCCTGGGTGTGGGTGAAGCCGCGCCTGCCGCGCGAGCCGCGGGCCGGCCCTGGTGCGCCCGAGGGCACTCAAGCGCCGACAAGGGGTGGTCGATAACGCGGGGATGAGCGCTCGAACGCCGCCCTCCCGTCCCATCCGCGTCCCGCAAGGCCTTGTGCAGGCGCTGCTGGTGCTGCTGGTGGCCAGCCCTGCCGCCGCGGCCAGCAACCCGCCGCAGATCAAGCCCATGCGCATCGGCCCTTCGCCCGAGGCCACCGCCGTGCGCGTGGAGTTGCCGCCCGAAGGCGGCGCGGCGCGCAACGGCGCCAGGCCGGCATCCGCCGCCGCCCCCGAGGCGCCGTCCGCCGCGGTCGACCCGCTCGAGCAGTTGCGCCAGCGCCTGGCCGGCCGGCTGGCCCGCCAGACCCTCCACCAAGAAACCGGCAACCCCTACGATCTGACCGTGGTGGCGCGCACGCCACCGCCCGCCGCGCCGTCACCCAGCGCCCGCAACGTGGCCCGCGCCGCGCGGCCCGCAGCGCCGGCCCCACCGCTGGCCTGGGGCTACCAGGGCGATGCGGGCCCGGCGGCCTGGGCACGGCTGAGCCCCGACTTCAAACTCTGCGGCAAGGGCCAGCGCCAGAGCCCTGTCGACCTCCGCGGCGGCCTGGCGGTCGACCTCGAGCCGGTGAACTTCGGCTACATCGACAGCCGCTTCGGCGTGCTCGACAGCGGCAAGACCGTGCAGGCCCGCATCGCCCCGGGCAGCCACGTCGAGATCGGCGGCCAGCGCTTCGCGCTGGAGAGCCTGCACTTCAACCGCCCTTCGGAGCACCGCATCGACGGCCGCCAGTTCGAGATGTCGGCCCACCTCGTGCACCGCGATGCCCAGGGCCAGCTGGTCATCGTGGAGCTGCTGTTCGACCGCGGCCCGGCCAACTCGGGCGTGCAGACGGTGTGGAACAACCTGCCGCTGGAGCAAGGTCAGGAGGTGTCCGCCCGCGTGTCGCTGCCGCTGCAGGCGCTGCTGCCCGAGGACCGTCGCTACTACACCTACATGGGCTCCTTGACCACGCCCCCTTGCACGGAGGGTGTGCGCTGGGTCGTGATGCGGCAGCCGGTGTCGCTGTCGGCCGAGCAGATCGAGCTCTTTGCGCGCATCTACCCCATGAACGCACGGCCCGTGCAGCAACTTGCGGGGCGGCGGATCCTGCAGTCGGAGTGACGGGGCTCAGTCCGGTTTCGTCGCTGGCCGGCGGGCGAGCAGCAACAGCGGCCACAGCCACAGGCTGGCCAGCCACTTGAGCACCCGGCCCGCCGTGAGCGGCCGCGTCTCGTGCTGCGCCACCTTCACGAACAGCACGCCGGCACCCACCACCACGTGCAGCATCAGCACGCCATACACGGTGACGCGGGCGCCGTAGGTCCCGGCGAAGGCGTCGCCCAGCAGGCGGCCGAGCAGCGCGGCGATCAACACCGACAGCAGCAGCGCAACCGCCAGCCCGGCCAGGGCGTGGCGCAGGCGCCAGAGAGGGTCGTTGTCCATCACCATGGCGCGCATTGTGATCAGAACAACCCGCCCTGGCCGCTGTCGGGGGCGGGCTTGGGCCGGACGCTTGTTGCCGGTCTGGCGGTGTGTGACGGGGCGTGCGGTGATGTCGGTGACGGCCGCGCGTTCGTCGACATGCGCGCAGCGGCTGCGGCCTACTTGACGAGCGGCCGCACCGTCGTGAAGCCGCCGTCCACGGCGATCACCTGCCCGGTGAGGCGGGCGGCGTCGGGCGAGAGCAGCCAGTCCATCACCGCCGCCACCTCGTCGGCCGTCTGCACACCGCCCAGGGGGTACTGGCGGCCGGCGCCCTCGCGCAGGGCGGGCAGCTTGAGCATGTTCGCGGTCATCGGCGTCTCGGTCATGCCCGGCGCGACGGCGTTGATGCGCAGGCCCTGCGCGGCGTAGGTGGCCGCGGCGCTGCGCACCAGGGCCTCGACGCCGCCCTTGGCCGCGGCGATGGCCTCGTGGTTGGCCACGCCGATGCGCGCCACCACCGAGCTGGCGAACACCGCTGCACCGGGCGCGCCCTCGAGCGCGGCGATCCAGGCCTGCAAGGTCCACAGGCTGCTCTCGAGATTGACGCGCAGCACCTCGCGTGCGGCCTCGACCTTGGTGCGGTGCAGCGGCGCGATCAGCGTGCTGCCCACGGCGTGCGCCAGCCGCGAGGGCGCCGCGCCCAGCTGCGCGCGGCAGGCGCTGAAGGCGGCGAGGGCGCCCTCGGGGGTGGTGCAGTCGGCGGCGATGTGCGCGTCAGCCGACACGTCGGCCAGGCCGGGGGCGTCGCGGCCCACGGCGGCCACGCGCAGGCCGCGCGCGCGCAGCCTTGCGACCAGGGCGCGGCCGATGCCGCCGCGGGCGCCGGTGACGAGGGCAATGTCGTTGAGGGGCATGGGGGCTCCGTGAGATCGGGTGCTCAGATGCGCCGCGCCAGCACCACGGCCGCGGCCGAGCCGTGGCCGACGAGGGCGCACCAGGCGCGCAGCCACCACGGCAGCGGGCCGGCAGCCGCGGCGAGCGCGCTGGCTTCATCGCGGTGCTGGCACTCGTCGGCCTGGCACTGTTGCAGCAGCGGCAGCAGGCCCGGCGGCGCGCCGTGCCTGGCGATGTGGTCGAGCTGCTGTTGGTAGTGGCGGTCGACGAAGGTCTCCACCGCGGCGATGGTGGCGTGCACGGCGCGCGGGCCGGCCAGTGCGGGCAGGGCACCCGTCAGCCAGCCGGCCAGCCGCCAGGGGCCGAGCAGGCGGCTGCGGTGGTGGGATGGCAGCCACTGCTCCAAGAGGCGCAGGTGCTCGGCCTCGGTCTGGCCGTGGCGCTGCGCAAAGGCCAGCAGGTCGGCATCGCCCCGCTTGCCACGCCACTGGGCCACGGCGGCGATGCCGCGGTAGATGAACACGGCGCCGGTTTCGCCGGCGTGGTCGGAGCGCAGCTCGCGCTCGAGGTGCGTGCTCAGGGCAGGGCGACCAGTCGGCGCGGGGGATTTGACGGGCTCAGCCCGGCCCTTCGACAGGCTCAGGGCGAACGGGCGGGGATCGACGGGCTCAGCCCGGCCTTTCGACGGGCTTGGGGCGAGCGGGCGGGGATCGACGGGCTCCGCCCTGAGGGGGGCTGCTTCGGCGCGCCGTGCCATGCGTTGCAGCGCCGGGCGCAGGCGCAGGAAGCCGCGGTAGGCGGCCTCCAGCAGCGGCATCGCACCCGGCAGCCGCGCGGTGCGCGCCAGCCAGCGCCAGCCGGGCAGCCGCTGCCACATCGCCACGAAGGCCGCCGCGCCATGGAGCCGCGTGCCGTTTCCGCGCTGCACGTGGAAGCGGGCCAGCAGGACCTGGCGCTCGGCGGGGTCGTGCGCGGTGTCGGTGCTGAGGTCGAGGAAGCACAGCCCGGTGTTGCCTTGGCGCTGAGCCAGGCCCTGCACATGCGCGATCTCGCGCCGGCACAGCGGGCAGCTGCCGTCGTACAGCACCGTCAGCGTGTCGGCCGGGTGGGGGACTTGCGGCGAGTTCACCCTAAGAACCGCTGTTGAACCCGCGCCCGTGCCGGTTTCTTCAACGCTGGCGCGGGGTTGAGGCTGTTTGGCACACTCACCCGATGGGTGAAGGCAACGAACCAAAGAAGACGGCTCTGGCGCAGGCCAGCGAGGACGCCATGGTGGTCGACACGATGGGTGGTCGCGTGCACGTGCGCTGGGACGAGACAGCGCAGGCCACGCCCCACGGACAGATCGTGTTCTTCGCCGAATTCCTGGCCACGGCCGGTGTCTTCGACCGCTGGGTGCAGGACTGCCCGCTGAAGTACAGCAGCCCCAACGCATCGCGCCCGCGTGACGTGCTGGGCACGCTGATGCTGGGCATCCTGGCCGGCAGCAAGCGCTACGCGCACATTGCCGGCGTGCGCGGCGACGCAGTGGCGGCCAAGGCCCTGGGCCTGCGCGGCATGGTCAGCGAAGACTCGGTGCGCCGGGCGCTGGCGGCGATGGTGCCCGAGGCCAGCGAACCGTGGATGCGCAGCGCGCTGATGAGCAGCGTGCGCGAAGCACTGGACCGGCCGTGGGTGTTGGACATGGATGCCACCATCAAGCCGCTGTACGGCCGCCAGGAAGGTGCGGAGATTGGCTACAACCCGCACAAGCCGGGCCGCCCCAGCCACGTGCTGCACACCTTCTGGGTCGGCAACCTGCGTCTGGTGCTCGATGCGGTGCTCAGTTCGGGCAAGCAACACACCTCGGGCCACGCCAAGGCCGCGATGGCGCGGCTGCTCGACGAGCTGGGCGACAAGACTCCGGCGCTGGTGCGCGGTGACTGCGGCTATGGCAACGAGGACATCATCGACGTGTGCGAGCAGCGCTCCTTGAGCTACCTGCTGCGCCTGCGCAAGACGGCCAACGTCAAGCGGCTCATCGAGCGACTGTTCAGGCGCGAGGACTGGACGCGCGCCACCGAGGCCAGCCAGGGCTGGCAGGCCATCGAAGACGAGCTGCGCCTGAGCGGCTGGAGCAAGGCACGGCGCGTCGTGGTGCTGCGACGGCGCATCAAGCACGACATCGCGCTGACGAGCAAGAAGCGCGGCCAGCACGAGACCAACGGGCAACTCGTCCTGGCGCTGCCGCACGACGAGGTGCAAGACAACGCGCAGGTCTGGGAGTACACCGTACTGGCGACCAACGCGACGTACGACATCGCGGCGATCGGCCAGCTCTACCGTGATCGCTGCGACTGCGAGAACGGGTTCGACGAGTTGAAGAACCAATGGGGCTGGGGCGGCTTCACCACGCAAGACATGCACCGCAGCCAGGTCACCGCGCGAGCCGTGGCACTGGTCTACAACTGGTGGAGCTGGTACGTCAGGGCGGCCAACCCGCAGGCCCGGCGCGAGGCGCTGACGAGCCGGCCACTGCTGCTGGCGGCCGTGGGTCGAGCCACCAGCAGCGGCAACCAGACCACGCTGTACCTCACGCCGATGCACGCCGAAGCTGGCTTGATCAAGTCGATGATCGCCAACGTTCATGCGGCCATTCAGCACGTCAAAGCTGCTGCGGAGCAGTTGCCAAAGCTCGACCGCTGGCGGGCACTGCTGGCCTACATCTGCCAGCGCATCGTCGGCCAAATCGGCCTGCCAACCCCGCCGCCGCCGCTCCCGGCGCCGGGGTAACTGCTGCATTTAGGTTCACAGCAGTTCCCCGGCGCGCTGCAGGCCGCGTGTGGCGCGCGTCCACCACTGCGAAAAGCTGCTGCAGCGCCGCTCGACCTGCGGGAACAGCGTCGGCGCCGCGTCCAGCCGCGCCAGGCGCTGGAGCCAGCACGTGAGGTGCGGATCGTCCACCGAGCGCACGTGCGCGGCGCCGGCCAGCGCGGCCACGGCCTGCTCGGCGGTGCAGAACCAGCGCTCGGACGCGACGGCGGCCATCGCGTCGTCCACCCACCGCCAGCGCGCGGCCGGCCAGGGCCAGTGGCGGTGGTGCTCGTCGAGGTAGAGGCCGATCAGCACCGCATCGGCCGGCACGTCGGCCGGTGGCGGGCGCAGCGCCCAGGGATGCACCAGCCAGACCTCACGGCCGCGCAGCCGGGCGGCCGTGCTGGCGTCCGGCCCGGCCAGGCGCCGCTCGGGCGGCGGTGCGGTGTGCAGCGCCGGCTCGGGTGTGACGGCGGCCGTGGCCGGGCCGGGGCCGGCCTTGCCGTGGACGTGGGCGTGGGCGTGGGCGTGGGCCGCTTGCGCGGCGCGGTCGAGCGCCTCGTAGGGCTGGTCGACCACCGTGCCTTCGCTGTGCCAGGCCGCTGGGGCGTACCGCGCCACGTTCTCGGCGTTGAAGAGATACGGCTTGTGGCTGCCGGTGCCGGCCACCCACTGCCAGCTGAGGTGGTTGCTGCCCAGGTCGCCGTCGAGCAGGTGGGCTACCAGCCAGTCGGCCCCGGCGCGCCAGTGCACGTGGCGCAGGTGCACCACGTAGCTGGCCAGCCACATGCGCGCGTGGTTGTGCAGCGTGCCGGTGGCGTAGAGCGTCTTCACGGCCTCGTCGACCACGGGCACGCCGGTGCGCGCCTGCCGGATGTCGGCCGGCAGCGTGCGCGCGTAGGCCGCGTCTGCGCGCGGGCCCTCGTGCAGCGACTCGAGGATGCGCTCGCCCTGGTGCGCCCAGGCGTGGCGGAAGAACTCGCGCCAGCCGAGCTCGAACACCAGCTTGTGCTGCACCGCCAGCGGCTCGCGCTCGAGCACGCCGGCCAGCACCTCGCGCAGCGTGACGAGGCCGTGCGTGAGGTAGGGCGACAGGCCGGTGACGGCGCCGTCGAGGTGGTTGCGGCTGCGCGCGTAGGCCGTGGGGCGCACGCGGGCGATGCGCGCCAGCGCGGCGCTGCGCGTGGGCGGCAGCGCATCGGCCCAGGCGTGGGCGTGGCTGTCGAAGAGCGAGTTCATGCCGTCGCTCCGAGGCCGTCCAGCTCGCCGCGGCGGATGGCCGCCGCGCGCGCCGCCACGGCCGCGCGCTCAGGCGCCGGCAGCCGCACCAGGTTCTTCACCTGCAGCGCCATGCGCGGGTTGGCGGCCAGGCGGCCTTCGTGGCGCATCAGGAAGTCCCAGTACAGCGTGGTGAAGGGGCAGGCGCGTTCGCCGGTGCGCTGCGTGGGATCGAAGCGGCAGCCCTTGCAGTGCGGGCTCATGCGCGCGATGTACTGGCCGGTGGCGATGTAGGGCTTGCTGGCCATCACGCCGCCGTCGGCGTACTGGCTCATGCCCAGGGTGTTGGGCAGCTCCACCCATTCCACCGCGTCGACATAGACGGCCAGGTACCAGGCGTGCAGCGCCTTCGGGTCCACGCCCAGCAGCAGCGCGTACAGGCCGGTCACCATCAGGCGCTGGATGTGGTGGGCGTAGCCGTGCTCCAGCGTCTGGCCGATGGCGTCCCGCAGGCAGGCCATGGCGGTGTCGCCCGTCCAGTACCAGGCCGGCAGCGGCTCGTGCGCGCCGAGCTCGTTGCGCTCCAGGTAGCCGGGCATCTGCGTCCAGTAGATGCCGCGCACGTACTCGCGCCAGCCCAGGATCTGGCGGATGAAGCCCTCCACCGCGGCCAGCGGCGCGCGGCCGGCGCGCCAGGCGGTCTCGGCGGCGGCCACCACCTCGCGCGGGTTCAGCAGCTTCAGGTTCAGCGCCGCGGCCAGGTGCGAGTGCCACAGCCAGGGCTCGCCGGGCCAGAGGGCGTCCTGCACGTCGCCGAAGCCGGCGAGGCGCTCGTCGATGAAGCGGTCCAGCGACTGCAGCGCCTGCGCGCGTGTGACGGGCCAGGCGAAGCTGTCGAGCCGGCCCGGGTGCGCGGCGAAGCGCTCACGCACCAGCACGATCACCGCCTGCGTCAGGGCATCGGGCTCGAAGGTGGCGCGCGGCGGCACGAAGCCCGGGCCCTGAGGGCCGAAGGGCTTGCGGTTGGCGGCGTCGTAGTTCCAATCGCCGCCCTCGGGCTCGCCAGCGGGCGTGAGCAGCACGCCGTGGCGGCGCCGCATCTCGCGGTAGAAGTACTCCAGCCGCAGCTGCTTGCGGCCCTCGGCGTGGGCGGCGAACGCCCGCACGCTGCAGAAGAAGTGGTGGTCCTCGCGCACGTCCAGCGCCAGGCCGGCGGCGGCCACGGCCTCGCGCAGGGCCATGAGCACGCGCCAATCGCCCGGTGCCGTCATCACCAGGGCTTGCGGGCGCAACCGGGCGATGTCGGCGGCCAGCTGCTCGGCGAGGCTGCCACGGTTGCCGGGGGCGTCCAGCGCCGTGTAGTGCAGCGGCCGGCCGGCCGCGGCGAGTGCCTGCGCGAAGTGCCGCATCGCCGCCAGGAACAGGGCCGTGCGCGGCTGGCTGCTCCACACGTGGGTGGACTCTTCAGCCACCTCGGCCATCCAGACCGCATCGCGCGCGAGGTCGAAGCCGTCGAAGCCGCTGGCGTGCAGGTCGAGCTGGTCGCCCAGCACCAGCACCAGGTGGCGCAGCGGCGCGCTCGCCTCAGCCACGGCTGCCCCTGGCCGTGCGATGGCGGCGGCAGGCCTCGGAGCAGACCTTGACCTCGTCCCAGCGGGCGGCCCAGCGCTTGCGCCAGCTCATCGGTCGGCCGCACACGGTGCAGGGCTTGCTGGGCAGTGCCGCCTTGTTGCCCTTGAAGCCGCGGGCGCTGCCTGGAGTCCGGTTGCCGGTGTTCACCATGGGGACAATCTAAGGCAATAATGCGTCACTCCGGGATACCCCGCAGAATATCCCATGTATTCCGCGGTCAATCAGCGTCAAGACGATGTCAAGGAGATGTCATGCGCGATCCCTCGCCCCCGCCCATCGTCCCGGTCGACACCCCTGCCTCCGCTGATCCGGCCCTGCAGGAGCCGCGCTATCGCAGCGGTGCGGTGGCCAAGATGCTGCGCATGCCGGTGGCCACGCTGCGCGTGTGGGAGCGCCGTTACCAGGTGTCGCAGCCGCAGCTCTCGCCCAGCGGGCAGCGGCTGTACAGCGCCGCGCAGGTGCAGCGGCTGGCTCAGCTCAAGCAGCTCACCGACCTGGGCCACGCCATCGGCAGCCTGGCGCGGCTCGACATCGCGCAGCTGCGCCATGTGTTGGACACGCACGCCCGCACGCTGACGCAGACGGCCGGCGAGGCCGTGGCCGAGGCGACGATCGGGCCGTCAAGCCTGCCCCTGGCGGCCGGCCTGCCGGCAGCGGCGCCGCCGGGCGAGCGCGTCGAAGCGGCCGAGCGTCCGGAGCCCGGACGCGCTGCCGTGCCGCTGCCGCCACGCGGGCGCAGCCTGTCGTCTCGCGGGGGCGTGCCACCCCAGCCCTGGCGCGTGGTCGTCGTCGGCAAGCTGCTGGGCCAGCGCCTGAAGGGCGCCGTGCAGCAGGCCCTGATGCCGCCCGGCCGCATGCTGCACCTGCAAGGCCCCTTCGAGACGCTGGAGGAGGCCGCCGCCGAGCCATTGGCCGCCACTGCCGATGCGCTGCTGATCTACGCCGCCAGCCTGCAGGACGACTGGCTCGACCGGCTGCTGTTGGCCATGCCGGCGTGGAAGAGCAAGCCCATGGCGGTGCTGTACGGCTTTGCGTCGGAGCGCACCTGCAGGCTTTTTGGCCGCGTTCCGGGCCTGACCCTGCTGCGCGGCCCGCAGAGCGACGCGGCGCTGGCGCAGTGGCTGCGCGGCTGGCGCGGCCAGATCGAGCGGCCGGCGCCCGGCCCCGCCGTGCCGCCCAGCACGATGCCGGTGCCCGCGCGGCGCTGGGACGACGAGGCGCTGGCCTCCTTCGCCAGCCTGTCCACCACCATCGCCTGCGAGTGCCCGCGCCACGTCGCCGAGCTGCTGGTGCAGCTGTCGCACTTCGAGGCCTACAGCGCCGACTGCGAGAGCCGCAGCCCCGAAGATGCCGAACTCCACGCCTACCTGCACCAGGTGACGGCACTGGCGCGCGCCCAGTTCGAGACGGCCCTGGAGCGCGTGGCGCGCCACGAGGGCCTGCTGCCGGCGGGCTGAGGGCCGCGCCCTGACACGCCGCGCAGGCATCATCGGGTCATGACCGTCCAGCCCATGACCGCCCTGCGCCTGTTCGACGGCGCTGCCGTGGCCTCGGCCACGCCTTTTGCAGCCCTGGTGGCGGCGTTGCGAACCGCCTTTGCCGAAGGCGTGGAGGTGCCCGCCCGCCACGTGCACACCTGGCCCGACGGCGACGGCGGCAGCCTCACCTCGCTGCTGATGCCGGCCTGGACGCGGCCGGGCCCGCAGGGCTCCGGCTTCTACGGCGTGAAGATCATCAACGTCGCGCCCGGCAACGCCGCGCGCGGGCTGCCGGGCTTGCACGGCAGCTACACACTCTTCGACGCCGCCACGGGCCGGCCGCTGGCGCTGCTCGATGCCGATGCGCTGACCGCGCGCCGCACCGTCGCGGCCTCGGCGCTGGCCGCCGGCTACCTGGCGCGGCCCGATGCCTCGCGGCTGCTGGTGGTGGGCGCCGGCCGGCTGGCTGCGTTGCTGCCGGCCGCGCACCGGGCGGTCAGGCCGATCCGCCAGGTGCGGGTGTGGGCGCGTCGTCCCGAGGCCGCCGCCGCGTTGGTGGCGCGCTGGCAGACCGAGGGTTTCGACGCCGAGGCTGCCACCGACTTGCAGGCTGCCTTGGGCGCCGCCGACATCGTGAGCTGCGCCACGCTGGCCACCGAGCCGCTGGTGCAGGGCGCCTGGCTGGCGCCGGGCGCGCACCTTGACCTGATCGGCGGCTTCACCCCCGCCATGCGCGAGGCCGACGACGACTGCTTCCGCGGCGCCCGCCTGGCCATCGACACCGAAGAGGCCCTGACCAAGGCCGGCGACCTGCTGGGCCCGGTCTCGCGCGGCGTCTTCACGGCCGCCGACGTGCGTGCCACGCTGGCCCAGCTCTGCCGCGGCAGCGTGCCCGGGCGCACGCAGGAGAGGCAGCGCACGGTGTTCAAGTCCGTCGGCACGGCGCTCGAGGACCTCGCAGCCGCGCGGCTGGTCTGGCGCACGCTGGGCCCGGCACCCGCGGCTTGACGCCCCCGGACTGCGAGAAGTGCCGCCCAGCCCCGCTTGAGCACCTCGGATGGCGTACTTGGCCGCGACCTGGCGCCGCCCCGCCGCAAGAGCCGATCGCTGCGGCGCCTGTGTTAGTCTAAGATTCAACGCATTCGACCGATTGGCCGTCAGGTCGGCGGCTTCTGTCAGTGCCAGAGCCACCCGCCGAGCATGCGGATTGGGCGCACATCGAGCGGGCCTCGCTCATGACGGTGGTCATGGGGCCACGGGCGTAATGAGTCTGGGTCAATCACTCTCGAATGACGTTCAATTACCAGCGCCATCACGATCTGGTTGCCGCCGAGGACATCGCCGCCTTCCGGAAGGCGCTGCTGCAGGTGGCCGAGGACTTTGGCTTTCCGCTCGTCAACCTCGTTGTAGTCGATTTCGCGCCTGGCCGAAAGGCCAAGGAGCGCGTTGTGCGGAACGACCCGCTGGCTTGGGTGCCCTACGTCTGGGATGCCGCAGCCGCAGCGCGAGACCCTTGTGTGGAGCTCGTCCGCTCGACCGACAGGCCCTTCGCATACGACCAAGATCTTTACGCGGGCAGCGGCGCGGGTGACCTCTGGGAGCATCAAGCGCCCTTCGGCTTCAAGACAGGAATCGGCGCGGTGCTGCACTCGAAGCCAGGTCGCCGCTTCTGCGCCATCGGCATGGACCGTGACGAACCGCTTCCAGGTAACCACGCCGAGCGGATGCGCCTGTTCGCGAGTCTGCAACTTCTGGTGGCCTTCGTTCAGGACGCCGCCTACAGGCTGTTGCTCCCCGATCAGATCGACCGCCAGGTGATCGACCTGTCTGCCCGTGAACGCGACGTTCTGGCCTGGGCCTCGCAGGGCAAGTCCACATGGGAGACGGGCATGCTGCTGTCGATGTCCGAGCACACCGTCAACAGGTACTTGACCAGTGCCGTGAAGCGGCTTGGCTGTGCCAGCGAGGCGCAGGCTGTCGCCAAGGCGTTCGAAGCGGGACTCTTGTGAGACCGTTGGTCGCGAACCTCATGTGCCGGACCGCGCACGGGCTGGAACTCCGGAGCTCAGCGCTGAACAGGTCCTTGGGCAGGATCGATGGCGCGGGTATGGCCGGGACTGTTGGGCAAAGCGGATCCTCGCGGTGACGAAAAAAAGCCACGCTCATTGCGTGGCCGAAGCACACTGAGAGCATGAGGGACCCTCTCCGTGTGCAAGACTCAAATGCGATCACCAACGCATTCAGGCCCGGGAACCATCAGACGAAGGGCAGCGCAGCCCTCCGATTAGTGTGACGCTCAGGCTCCGACGAACAGGCTGATGAGGGCGGTGAGCCAGTCGCCGCGGGGGAAGTTCAGGGTCGGGTTCTCAAACATGGTGGCCTCCGGGGTTGGTCGACATTGACCGTTGGGGAGATTTCACCAAGCTGAGCAGTTCGTCTCCAGTCACATGGGCTGGCGAGTTGACACACCCGATAGGCCGTGATACGGCCCTTGTTGCGTCACTGGGTGATGAGGCCCAGGGCGATGGCCCGCAGGATCGCCTGATGCTTGCTGGACACGCCCATCTTGCGGCGGACGTTCCGCAGATGGGATTGCACGGTCGCTTCGCTCATGCCGAGAATCTGGCCTACCGCCCAGGCCGACTTGCCTTCTTTGGTCCAGTTCAGGACCTCGACCTCGCGCCGAGTGAGCCTCTGCGCGGGCGCAGGCTGCGGCGTGTCGGGCAAGAGCACGCGCATCGCCGCTTCCTGCGCGTGCACTGCCAGCAGGCAGATGTCGGCCACAAGCCGGTTGGCTGCAACACGTTCAGCGGGCAGGGCGCGGGAGCGGTCTACGCCCAAGAGGAAGTGGTGCCCGCCGGGCAGGTGCATCGCGATGGCGATCCCTGTGCGGTAACCGAACGGCGCCTGCGACTCCCAAAGGTCGCCGGCACCCTCGGCCACATAAAGCTGCTGGTCGTAGGCAAAAGGCACGCCGGAATTGCGCATGCGCTGCATCACGGGATCACGGGCCGCGTCAGAGGCATCGCGCGCCGCCTCGCTCCACGCTAAGGGGATGTTGCCAAGCATCTCGAAGATCGGTTCCCGGCCCGGCCTGTCGACAGCGACGGCCGCGCTGGCGATCTCAAAGTCCAGCGACTGGGCAATGGCCACCAGGCCGGCCTCGAAGGAGGCGCGGTCCTTGGACAAGCCCAGTTGCTGAAAGTCCTGAGGGATCATTTCTCACCGGCCATCGCCAACCTTGACGAGTAGCTTCAATGGATCGCACTGCGGAAGATCGAAACACAACCCGAACTCTAGGAGTTTCAGCATGAGACTGTTGTCCTGGCAAGTATTGAGTCTTCCGCGCTTCGAATGCTATCCCCAAAAGCGCTTCGATGGACTCTTGCCCTTCTTCCATCTCGGCACCAGGGTGCAGCCCGAGGCACTTGGTGACGGCCGCCGTGTGGGCGATACCGTTTGGGGCGCGATGGTTGACGGCCGTCTGGCCGCAGCCTCGTGGGACTGGATCGAAATTCTGCCGAACGTGGTCTGTTTGGTCGACCCCAGCACCGTGCTGACCAATATCCAATTCCTGGACGATCGGGACTGTTACGAAGAACCCTTGCAAGCCATGAGAAGCCTCAACGATCTCATCTATTGCACGCCGTGGCAGGAAGCCGTCTGCTCGGCGCTCGACCAATCCCTGCCTGAGATGCCCTCGGCATTGAAGATCGGTCACCACGCGCGCGAGTTGGATCAAGGACTCCGGCAAGCGGCTTGACGGAGCCGGCGCTCAGCGCATGCCGTCTCAGCGGGAAGCTGGGCTGTGGCGTGCAATGCGGTTCCCACAGCACGCCGACGCTGCGATCCATGAAGGCGGCGACCGCGAGCGCCCCGGGTGCAGGGGCGTGTCGAGCGAGTTCATGACGTCTCGGCCGGGGATTCCCCAGCCCGGCGGCCCGGCCTCTGAAGTGTCCGTCTGGCCGGCACTGTCGCCGGGGCTTGGTGAGGAACCGGGCCTCTTTGGGGTTCCCAACCCCCTGGCTTGACGCCCTCGGGCGGCCTTCCCGCCCTCGAAACCACTTTCAGTCTTGGTGCCAAGTCGTTCACTAGGAACGACTTTTTCCCCGCGGCACATCAAGATCGACGGCTAAGTCGTTGATTTCATTGATTTTTCTGAGGCGCCGCGTTGACGCCGGGCCTTGGCTTGCGCTACAGTGGTGTTTAGTGGTGATTTGTGGGAAATTGTGGGCCTCTCTTCGTGAGAGGCCCACCCTAGGGGAGGTCGTCGGGCATGACATTTCGCGGGGGGCCGGTGCTGACGCTGGACGCCAAGGGCCGCCTGACGGTGCCCGCGCGTTGGCGCGAGCAGCTCATGGCCTCGGTGAACGGCCAGCTGGTCGTCGCCAAGCACCCGCACGGCTGCCTGAGCCTGTTCCCGATCAGCGTCTGGGAGCCCTTCGAGGCCCAGCTGCTGGCCCTGCCGCAGGAGCACGACGCCTGGCGCCGCCTGTACATCGGCAGCGCGACGGACGTGGAGATCGACAGCGGCAGCCGCGTGCTGATCCCGCCGGAGCTGCGCGGCTGGGCGGCGCTGGACCGCGAGGTCAAGCTCCTGGGCATGGGCTCCAGCTTCGAGATCTGGGATCTGCAGCGCTACGAGGTGCGCGAGGCCACCGCCATCGCGCTGGGCGCGCCCGAGGCGCTGAAAAGCCTGGTGATCCGGTGATGCCCGTGTACGCCCCGCCCGTGTACTCCCCTCTTGCCACAGGCTCCCACACCACCGTGCTGCGGGACGAGGCCGTCGAGGCGCTCGTGACGCAGCCGGCGGGCACCTACGTCGACGGCACCTTCGGCCGCGGCGGCCACAGTCGCGCTGTGCTGGCGAAGCTGGCGCCGGGGGGCCGGCTGGTGGCCTTCGACAAGGACCCGGCGGCGCTGGCCGAGGCCGCGCGCATCACCGATCCGCGCTTTGCCGTCCGCCATGCAAGCTTCGGCGACATGACGGCCGAGTTGGCCGCTCTGGGCATCGCGCAGGTGCAGGGCGTGCTGCTCGACCTGGGCGTGAGCTCGCCGCAACTCGATGACCCGTCGCGCGGCTTCAGCTTCCGCGCCGATGCACCGCTGGACATGCGCATGGACACCACGCGCGGCGAGACCGCCGCCGAGTTCCTGGCCCGGGCCGATACCAAGACCATCGAAGAGGTGATTCGTGAACATGGCGAAGAACGGTTTGCTGCTGCCATTGCAAAGGCGCTTGTCGCTCGCCGCGAAAGCGGCGCTCCCGTCCGCACGACTTTTGAGCTTTCCGCGCTCGTGGCTCGTGCCGTCAAGACCCGCGAGCCGGGCCAGGACCCTGCAACGCGCACGTTTCAAGCTCTTCGGATTCACGTCAACGCCGAGCTTGAGGCGCTGCAACAGGGCCTGAAGGCGGCGCTGGCGCTGCTGGCGCCCGCCGGCCGGCTCGTCGTCATCAGCTTCCACTCGCTGGAAGACCGCATCGTCAAGACTTTCATCGCCGCCGAGAGCCGCGATGTCGTTGACCGCCGCGCGCCCATGGCTCCCCCGAAGCCGCTGCGCCTGCGGGCGCTGGCGCGGGTCAGGCCGTCGGCGGCCGAGGTGGCGGCCAACCCACGCGCACGCTCGGCGCTGATGCGCGTGGCCGAGCGCACGGCGGTGCCGGCATGACGCGCAAGCTCGACCTGCTGCTGGTCGCGCTGCTGCTGGCCAGCGCCTTGGGTCTGGTGCGCACGGCCTATGAGTCGCGCCGGGCCTTTGCGGAGCTCGACCGCGCGCGCGCCGAGCAGCGTCAGCTCGACGCCGAATACAAGCGCCTGGACGCCGAGCGCCAGGCGCAGGCCACACACGCCCGCGTGCAGCGCGTGGCCCGCGAGCAGCTCAAGATGGGCAGCATCACGCCCGCCGTCACGGTGTACGTCGACGACGCGCCAGCCGCGGTGGGGGCCGCGCGATGAGCGCTGCCGGCCGCCAGCACGCCAGCGGAGCCCGCGCCAAGGCTGCCGGGGGCGCCGCGGGCAGCGTCCGCAGCGTCAGCTACGCCACCAGCCCGCTGCTGGCCAGCCCGACGCCACCCTGGCGCTCCCGCCTCGTGGTCGCCCTGGTGGCGGTGGGCTTTGCGGCGTTGTTCCTGCGCGCCGTGTGGCTGCAGATCCTGCACACCGACTTCTACCAGGCCGAGGGCGAGAAGCGCTTCGTCGTGACGCAGCCCTTGCCGGCCAGCCGCGGCCGCATCCTCGACCGCCACGGCCAGCTGCTGGCCACCAGCGTGGCCATGCCCAGCGTGCAGGTGGACACGCACAGCTTCGCGGCCGATGTGGCCCAGCGCCGCGCCCTGGCCGCGGCGCTGAAAATGCCCTACGCCGAGCTCCAGGACCGGCTCGACGGCGCCACCGGCACGGTGCTGCTCAAGCGCCACGCCACCGACGAGCAGTGGCAGGCCCTGCGGGCGCTGCAGCTCAAGGGCCTGCACCAGGTGCCGGACTTCCAGCGCCGCTGGCCCGAGGGCGAGTCGGCCGCGCACGTGGTGGGCTTCACCCAGCTCGTCGGACAGGGCCTGCAGGGCGCGGGCATCGATGGCGTCGAGCTGGCCTTCGACGGTCGCCTGTCGGGCCGTGCCGGCCAGCGCACGGTGGTGCGCGACCGCTTCGGCCGTGTGGTCGAGGACATCGGCGAACAGGCCGATCCACGACACGGCGAGGACGTGCAGCTCGCCATCGACAGCAAGGTCCAGTTCTTCGCCTGGCAGCGGCTGCGGGAGGCGGTGATCGAGCACCGCGCGCAGCGGGGCAGCGTGGTGGTCCTCGACGTCAAGACCGGCGAGGTGCTGGCACTGGCCAACTACCCGAGCTACGACCCCGCGCAGCGCGCCACCATGCGCCGCGAGAGGCTGCGCAACGCCGCATTGACCGACGTGTTCGAGCCCGGCTCGACGATGAAGCCCTTCATCGCCGCGCTGGCGCTGGAGCGTGGACCCTGGCGGCCCGAGACACGCATCGAGACCGCGCCGGGGCACATCATCGTCGGCGGCCGCCGCATCAACGACGCCCGCCCGCACGGCGTGCTCAGCGTGGCCGAGGTCATCCAGAAGAGCAGCAACGTCGGCACCGTGAAGATGGCGCTGCCGATGCCCTCGCGCGAGATGCACGCGCTGTACACGGCCATCGGACTGGGGCAGCGACCGCAGATCGACTTCCCGGGTGCCGTCACGGGCCGGCTGCGCCCCTACCAGGGCTGGCGCGAGATCGAGAAGGCCACGATGAGCTACGGCTACGGCCTGTCGGCCAGCCTGTTCCAGATCGCGCGGGCCTACACGGTGTTCGCCAGCGACGGGCAGCTGCTGCCGGTGAGCATGCTCAAGCGCGAGGAGGGCGCTGCGCCGGCGGTCGCCGGCCAGCGCCAGGATGCCCAAGGCGCTGCGCCGGCTGTCGCCGGCCAGCGCGTGATCAGCCCCGAGACTGCGCGCGCCGTGCGCGAGATGTTGCGTCTGGCCGCGGGCCCCGGCGGCACCGCGCCCAAGGCGCAGGCGCTGGGTTACTCGGTGGGCGGCAAGACGGGCACCGCACGCAAGCTCGAGGGCAAGACCTACAGCACCAGCAAGTACCGCTCGTTCTTCGTCGGGCTGGCGCCGGTGAGCGAGCCGCGCATCGTGGTGGCGGTCATGGTCGACGAGCCGGGCAAGGGCGTGTACTACGGGGGCGAGATTGCCGCGCCGGTGTTCAGTCAGATCGTGGCGCAGACGCTGCGCGGCATGAACGTGGCGCCCGACCTCGACGTCAAGGCGCAGATCGCCACCAAGGTCGAGCCGGCCGCGCAGGAGAGCTTTTAGTGCAGGCGCTGCACACCCCGGCGCAGGCGGCCGACTGGCTGCGCGAGCGCGTGCGCGGCACGCTGGTTGCCGACAGCCGACGGGTGCGGCCGGGGGACGGCTTCGTGGCGGGGCCGGGGCGGGTCGTCGATGCGCGCGGCTTCGTGCCGGCGGCGCTGGCTGCCGGTGCCGCTGCCTGTCTGGTGGAGGCCGACGGCGTCGCGGCCTTCGGCCTGGGCGCCGACGTGCGCCTGGCCTCGCTGCCAGGGCTGAAGGCGGCCGCGGGCGCGGTGGCGCACGACGTCTTCGGCCGGCCATCGGAGCGGCTCACAGTGGTCGCCACCACCGGCACCAACGGCAAGACGAGCACCGCGTGGTGGACGGCGCAGGCCCTCTCGGCCCTGGGCCGGCCGGCCGGCGTGGTGGGCACGCTGGGCGTGGGTGAGCCGCCGTCGCGGCGCGGGCCGGGGCAGCTGCAGGCCACCGGCCTGACGACGCCCGACACCCTGACACTGCACGCCACGCTGGCCCGCTTCGTGCGCGACGGGCTCACGGCCTGCGCGCTGGAGGCCTCGTCGATCGGCCTCGTGGAACACCGGCTCGACGGCTGCGCCATCGACATCGCCCTGTTCACCAACCTCACGCAAGACCATCTCGACTACCACGGCACGATGGCGGCCTACGGCGCCGCCAAGCGCCGCCTGTTCGACTGGCCGGGCCTGAAGGCCGCGGTGGTGAACGTCGACGACGCCTTCGGCGCCAGGCTGGCGGCTGAACTGAGCGGCAGCGGCCTCGACGTGTGGACCGTCTCGCTCCACGGCCCCGCGAGGCTGGTGGCCGGGGCCCGCCAGTACGGGCCCGACGGGCTGGTGTTCGAGGTCACCGAAGGCAGCGCCCGGCAGACGCTCACCACCGCGGTGGTGGGGGAGTTCAACGCCAGCAACCTGCTGGTCGTGCTGGGTGGCCTGCGTGCCGTGGGCGTGCCGCTGGCCGAGGCGGTGGCTGCACTGGGCGCGGTGACGCCGGTTCCCGGGCGGCTGCAGCGCATCTCGGCCGAGGGCGACGACGTCGAGGCCGTCGTCGACTACGCCCACACGCCCGACGCGCTGGAGCAGGTGCTGGCCACGCTGCGGCCGATGGCCCGCGCCCGCGGCGGCCGGCTGGTGTGCGTGTTCGGCTGCGGCGGCGACCGCGACGCCACCAAGCGTCCGCGCATGGGCGCCGTCGCCACGCAGCGGGCCGACCGTGTGATCGTGACCAGCGACAACCCGCGCAGCGAGGACCCGGCCGCCATCGTCGCGCAGGTGCTGGCCGGTGCCTCGGGCGAGGCCGAGGGCGTGGTCGACCGCCGTCAGGCCGTCGCGCGTGCGCTGCGCGAGGCAGCACCGGGTGACGTGGTGCTGGTGGCCGGCAAAGGCCACGAGACGACGCAGGTCATCGCGGGCATCGCCCACCCCTACTCCGACGCCGACGAGGTGCAGGCCGCGCTGGCCGCCCGGAGGACCCGCGCATGATGACGCTGGCCCAGGCCCAGGCGCTGCTGCCGGGCAGCACGGTGGTCGGCCCGGCCGAGCGGGGCTTTGCGCGGGTGCACACCGACACGCGCACGATCAACCCGGGCGACCTGTTCGTGGCGCTGCGCGGCGAACGCTTCGACGGCCACGACTTCATCGCCCAGGCCAAGGCGAGCGGCGCCGTGGCCGTGCTGGCCAGCCGGGCCGATGCGCTGGGCCCGGCCAGCCCCGGCGGCCTGCCGGGGCTCCACGTGGCCGACACGCTGGCCGCCCTGCAGCAGCTGGCGCAGGGCTGGCGGCATCGTCTCCACCTGCCCTTGGTGGCGGTGACGGGCAGCAACGGCAAGACCACCGTCACGCAGATGGTGGCGGCCATCCTGCGTGCCGCCCACGGGCCGGGCATGCTGGCCACCGAAGGCAATCTGAACAACCACATCGGCGTGCCCCTGACGCTGCTGCGGTTGCGCCAGGACGACGAGCACGGGCACCGCGCCGCCGTGGTGGAGCTGGGCATGAACCACGCGGGCGAGATCGCGCTGCTGGCCTCGCTGGCGCAGCCCACGGTGGCGCTGGTGAACAACGCGCAGCGCGAGCACCTGGAGTTCATGAAGAGCGTCGAGGCCGTGGCCGACGAAAACGGCGCCGTCATCGACGCGCTGCCGGCCGGTGGCACGGCGGTGATTCCGGCCGACGACGTGTTCACGGCGCGCTGGCGCCAGCGCGCCGGGGCCCGGCGCGTGCTGAGCTTCGGCGGTGAAGGCAGCGGCGCCGACGTGGTGGCCACCGGCACCTGGGACACCGCGGCCGCAGCCTGGGCGCTCGAGCTGGCCACGCCCGCCGGCACCGTGACGCTCAGTCTGCACGCGCCCGGCACGCACAACCTGCGCAACGCCGCTGCCGCCGCCGCCTGTGCACTGGCCGCGGGCGAGAGGCTCGCCGCGGTGCAGGCCGGGCTCGCAGCCTTCCGCCCGGTGGCCGGGCGTTCGCAACTGCACCGGCTGGTGTCGCCGGCTGGCCCGGTGACGCTGGTCGACGACAGCTACAACGCCAACCCCGACTCGGTGCTCGCGGCCATCGAGGTGTTGGCCGGCCTGCCGGGGCCGCGCTGGCTGATCCTGGGCGACATGGCCGAGGTCGGCGACGAAGGCCCGCGCTTCCACGCCGAGGTGGGCCGGCGCGCGCACGAGCGTGGCATCGAAGCCTTCTGGGCGGCCGGCCCGCTGTGCGCGCGGGCGGGGGCGCACCGCCACTTCGCGGGTACGGCCGAGCTGGTGGCGGCCCTGCAGGACGGCAGCCCCGGTCAGGGCGCGGCAGCCCCCGTGCGCTCGGTGCTGGTCAAGGGCTCGCGGTTCATGAAGATGGAGCGGGTGGTGCAGGCCCTGCGCGCCGCCTGGGGAGACGCGCCGTGCTCTTGAGCCTGACGCAATGGCTGCTGGCGCTGTACCCCGAGGATCTGGGCTTCCTGCGCGTGTTCCAGTTCCTCACCTTCCGCGCCGTGCTGGCGGCGATGACGGCGCTGCTCATCGGCCTGGCCTTCGGGCCCTGGGTGATCCGCAAGCTCACCGCGATGAAGATCGGCCAGCCCATCCGCGCGTACGGCGTGCAGGCCCACCTGGGCAAGCGCGGCACGCCGACGATGGGCGGCGTGCTCGTGCTCATCGGCATCGGCGTGAGCACGCTGCTGTGGTTCGACTGGAGCAACCGCTTCGTCTGGGTGGTGATGCTGGTCACCTTCGGTTTTGGCGCCATCGGCTGGGTGGACGACTACCGCAAGGTCGTGCACAAAGATCCCGAGGGCATGCGCAGCCGCGAGAAGTTCTTCTGGCAAAGCCTGATCGGCCTGGTGGCCGCGCTGTACCTGGCCTTCAGCGTGGCCGAGACGAGCAACCTGCGCGTGCTGGAGTTGTTTCTGAGCTGGGTGGGAAGCGGCTTCTCGACCGAGCTGCCGCCGCGGGCCGACCTGATGGTGCCCTTCTTCAAGAGCATCAGCTACCCGCTGGGCGTGTTCGGCTTCATTGCCCTGAGCTGGTTCGTCATCGTCGGCGCCAGCAACGCCGTCAACTTCACCGACGGGCTGGACGGCCTGGCCATCATGCCGGTGGTGCTGGTGGGCAGCGCTCTCGGGGTGTTCGCGTACGTGGTGGGCCGCGCGGACTTCTCGCGTTACCTGCTGTTCCCGCACATCCCAGGCGCCGGCGAGCTGCTGGTGTTCTGCGCCGCGATGGCCGGTGCGGGGCTGGCCTTCCTGTGGTTCAACGCCAACCCGGCGCAGGTGTTCATGGGCGATGTCGGCGCGCTGGCGCTCGGCGGCGCCCTGGGCACCATCGCCGTCATCACGCGCCAGGAGATCGTGCTCGGCATCATGGGCGGCATCTTCGTGGCGGAGGCCCTCTCCGTGATGATCCAGGTGGCCTGGTTCAAGTACACGAGGCGGCGCTACGGCGTCGGACGGCGCGTGTTCCTGATGGCGCCGCTGCACCACCACTTCGAGAAGAAGGGCTGGGCCGAGACGCAGGTGGTGGTGCGCTTCTGGATCATCACGATGCTGCTGTGCCTGGTGGGGCTGGCCAGCCTGAAGCTCCGCTGATGACGATGGACTGGCTGAACCACACCTCCGTCCTGGTGCTCGGCCTGGGCACCAGCGGCCTGGCCATGGCGCGCTGGTGCGCGCGGCACGGCGCGGCCGTGACGGTGTGGGACTCGCGCGAGCACCCGCCGGGTGCCGAGGCGCTGGCGCACGAGCATCCCGGCGTGGCACTGCGCCACGGTGCGCTCGACACCACATTGCTGGAGGGCTGCCAGCTGGTGCTCAAGAGCCCGGGCCTGGCCCCGGCCGACGAGCGCATCGCGCCGCTGCTGGCCGAGGCCCGCGCCACCGGCATCGCGGTGATGGGCGAGCTCGACCTCTACGCCCGCGCGCTGGCCGACCTGAAGGCCGCACGCGGCTATGCGCCGCGCGTGCTGGCCATCACCGGCACCAACGGCAAGACCACCACCACCGCCATGACGGCGCTGCTGGTGGCGCGCGCCGGCAAGGCCGTGGCCATGGCCGGCAACATCGGCCCGGCGCTGATGGACACGCTCGCCGAGCGGCTGCAGGCGCACGAGGCCGACCCCGAGACCCCGCTGCCCGAGGTCTGGGTGCTCGAGCTCTCCAGCTTCCAGTTGGAGGGCGGTGGCAGCGGCGTGTCACGGGCTGCGTGGGGCTTCGAGCCCGATGCGGCCGTCATCCTCAACCTCACGCAGGACCACCTCGACTGGCACGGCACGATGGCCGCCTACGCCGGAGCGAAGGCGCGCATCTTCGGCACGCGGGCCACTTGCGTGATCAACCGCGACGACACGGCCGTTGAGGCCCTGCTGCCACGCCCGGAGCTGCACGAGAAGGGCCCGCAGAAGGGCAAGCCCAAGACGCCCGAGCGAGCGGCGGTGCGCTTCGGCCTCGATGCCCCGCGTGCGCCGGGCGACTTCGGCCTCATCGTCGAAAACGGCATGGCCTGGCTGGTGCGCGCGCTGCCGCAGGAAGAGGGCGTGAAGCTCAAGAAGGGCGAGGAGCCCGAGATCCACCTGCAGCGCCTGATGCCGGCCGACGCGCTGCGCGTGCGCGGCCGCCACAATGCCGCCAACGCGCTGGCGGCGCTGGCGCTGGCCACCGCCATCGGCTGCCCGCTGGCGCCCATGTTGCATGGGCTGCGCGAGTACGCGGGCGAGCCGCACCGGGTGCAGTTCGTGGCGCGGGTGCCGGTGGACGGGGGCGAGGCCGACGCCTACGACGACAGCAAGGGCACCAACGTCGGCGCCACCGTGGCCGCGCTCCAAGGCCTGGGCGCCGACCTCGCGCCGGCGCGCCTGGTCGTCATCCTCGGCGGCGACGGCAAGGGCCAGGACTTCGCACCTTTGGCCGGCCCGCTGCAGCGCCACGCGCGCGCCGTGGCCACCATCGGCCGCGACGCGGCGGCCATCGAGGCCGTGATCCACGGCCAGGCCAGCGGCCTGCCCCTGCAGCGCTTCGGCTCGCTGGAGCAGGCGGTGCCCTGGTGCTTTGCGCAGGCGCAGCCGGGCGACGCCGTGCTGCTGAGCCCGGCCTGCGCCAGCCTGGACATGTTCCGCAACTACGCCCACCGCGCCGAGGTCTTCGGCGCCGCGGTGCAGGCGCTGGCGGCTGAGCGCGGGGCCATCGCATGAGTGCCGCTGCCACGCTGCAGGGCCGGATGTCGCAGTTGTGGACGCAGCTGCGGCTGCGGCTTCTTGCCCGCGGCGGCGCGGGCACGGCCGGCCCGCTGCCGGTGCGCGCGCAGGTCGACGTGGCCGGCACACGCGCCGTGCGCCTGAGCGCCTTCGACACCCAACTCGTCACGGTGGTGGCTGCGCTCGTCGCCTTCGGCCTGGTGATGGTGTATTCGGCCAGCATCGCGTTGGCCGACAACCCGCGCTTTGCGGGCATCACGCAGGGCTTTTTCCTGCAGAAGCACCTCATCGCCATCGGCGTGGCGTTTGTGGCCGCGCTGCTGACGGTGCAGCTGCCGATGTCGTTCTGGGAGAAGAACGCGTCGTGGGTGTTCCTCGTCGCGTTGGTGCTTCTGGTGGCGGTGCTGCTGCCCTTCATCGGCAAGGTGGTGAACAACGCGCGGCGCTGGATCCCGCTGGGCTTCATGAACTTCCAGCCCAGCGAACTGGCCAAGCTGGCGATCGCGCTGTATGCCGCCAGCTACATGGTGCGGCGGATGGACGTGCGCGAGAACTTCTGGCGCGCCGTCACCCCCATGGCGGTGGCGGTGGCCTTCGTGGGCGCGCTGCTGCTGCGCCAACCCGACATGGGCGCCTTCATCGTCATCGCCACCATCGCGATGGGCATCCTGTTCCTGGGCGGGGTGAACGCGCGCATGTTCTTCCTCATTGCGCTGGTGATGCTGATCGTGCTGGGCCTGTTCCTGGCCTTCGACGACCTGCGGCGCGAGCGCATCCTGGCCTACCTGGACCCCTGGAACCCGAAGTACGCACAGGGCAAGGGTTACCAGCTCACGCACTCGCTCATCGCCCTGGGCCGGGGCGAGATCTTCGGCCAGGGCCTGGGCGCCAGCGTCGAGAAGCTGCATTACCTGCCCGAGGCGCACACCGACTTCCTGCTCGCCGTCATCGGCGAGGAGCTGGGCTTCGTCGGCGTGGCCGTGGTCATCGGCGCGTTCTTCTGGCTCACGCGGCGCATCGTCGGCATCGGCCGCCAGGCCATCGCGCTGGACCGCGTGTTCGCCGGGCTCCTGTGTCAGGGCATCGGCATCTGGATCGGCTTCCAGGCCTTCATCAACATGGGCGTGAACCTCGGCGTGCTGCCCACCAAGGGCCTGACGCTGCCGCTGATGAGCTACGGCGGCAGCGCGATCCTCATGAACGCGGTGGCGCTGGCGATGGTGCTGCGGGTGGACATCGAGAATCGGGCCCTCATGCGCGGAGGCCGCGCATGAGTGGCCGGTGGATCGCGCCGCTGCGCCTGCACACCCCTCCGTTCGGGCTGAGCTTGTCCAAGCCTGCCTTGACGACCCCGTTCGGGCTGAGCTTGTCCAAGCCTGCTTCTCCGTTCGGGCTGAGCTTGTCGAAGCCGGCCTTGACTACCCCGTTCGGGCTGAGCTTGTCGAAGCCTGCTTCTCCGTTCGGGCTGAGCTTGTCGAAGCCCACGGTGCGCACACGGCGCTTCGACAAGCTCAGCGCGAACGGAGGTGTGGGCCCGCGCTTCGACAAGCTCAGCGCGAACGGAGGTGTGGGCCTGCGCTTCGACAAGCTCAGCTCGAACGGAGGTGTGGGCCCGCGCTTCGACAAGCTCAGCGCGAACGGAGGTGTGGGCCTGCGCTTCGACAGGCTCAGCGCGAACGGAGGTGTGGGCCCGCGCTTCGACAAGCTCAGCGCGAACGGAGGTGTGGGCCCGCGCTTCGACAAGCTCAGCGCGAACGGAGGCGCGGAGCTGCGCCTCAACGAGCTCAGCGCGAACGGTGCCCGCCAAGGAGGCCACGCCTGATGGCTCACCTCGTGGTCATGGCCGCCGGCACCGGCGGGCACATCATGCCGGGGCTGGCGGTGGCGCGCGAGATGCAGCGCCGCGGCTGGACGGTGTCGTGGCTGGGCACCTCGCACGGCATGGAGAACAAGCTCGTGCCGCCAAGCGGCCTTGAGTTGGACACCATCACCTTCAGCGGCCTGCGCGGCAAGGGCCTGCTGCACACCGCCACCGGCGGCCTGCGGCTGCTCAAGGCCCTGTGGGACTGCCGCGCGATCCTGAAGCGCCGCGCCGCCGACGCGGTGCTCGGCATGGGCGGCTACGTGTGCTTTCCGGGCGGCCTGATGGCGAGCTGGCTCGGCCAGCCGCTGTTGCTGGTGAACGCCGACGCCGCGCTGCTGCTGTCCAGCCGGGGCCTCCTGCCCGTGGCCGACCGCGTGGCCTTCGGCTTCGACGGTGAGGCCGCGCGCGGCACGAAGATCGGCGTCGTCACCGGCAACCCGGTGCGTGCCGAGATCGAGGCCATCCCCGCGCCCGCCGAGCGCCTGGCCGGCCGCAGCGGGCCGCTGAAGCTGCTGGTGGTGGGCGGCAGCCTGGGCGCGCAGGTGCTCAACCGCACGCTGCCCGAGGCGATCGCCAAGCTGCCCGCGCAGGCCCGGCCGCAGGTGCTGCACCAGACCGGGGCTGCCGACCAGGCCGCCGTGAGCGCCGCCTACGCCGGCCACGGCATCGCCGCCGACGTGCGCGCCTTCATCGACGACATGCCCGCGCAGCTGGCCGCCTGCGACCTGATGGTCTGCCGGGCCGGCGCCATCACGGTGAGCGAACTCTGCGCCGCGGGCGTGCCGGCCATCCTGGTGCCCCTGGTGGTGAGCACCACCGCGCACCAGCGCGACAACGCACAGTGGCTGGCCGCGCAGGGCGGCGCCGTGCACCTGCCGCAGGCGGAGCTCACGGCCGGGCGGCTGGCCGCCGAGCTGGACAAGCTCGACCGCGACACGCTGCAGGCAATGGCCACCAAGGCCCGCGCCCAGGCCCGCCCGCATGCGGCGGCGCGCGTGGCCGACGAGATCGAGGCGCTGGTGAAGAAGGCCCAGGCATGAACCACGCCGTGCACCCCATCCACTTCGTCGCGACCGGGCCGGTGCCGACGAAGCGGCCCCTGCGTGCGGAGGCTGCCGCATGAACCACGCCGTGCACCACATCCACTTCGTCGGCGTGGGCGGCTCGGGCATGAGCCCGCTGGCCGAGATCATGGCCGGCCTGGGCTACACCGTCAGCGGCTCCGACCTGCAGGCCAGTGCCAGCACCGAGCGCCTGGCGCGGCTGGGCGTGCGCGTGCACATCGGCCACGATGCCGCGCACGTGGCCGGCGCGCAGGCCCTCGTCACCAGCACGGCGGTGAAGCCCGGCAATCCCGAGGTGGTGGCAGCGCGCGCGGCGCGCATCCCCATCGTCGCGCGTGCCGCGCTGTTGGCCGAGCTGATGCGCCACAAGCAGGGCATCGCCATCGCCGGCACGCATGGCAAGACGACCACCACCTCGCTGGTGGCCAGCGTGCTGACCGAGGCCGGCACCGACCCCAGCTTCGTCATCGGCGGCGAGCTCCAGGGCCTGGGCGGGCAGCGGGGGCAGGGCGCACGGCTCGGCGCGGGCGATCTGCTCGTGGCCGAGGCCGACGAGAGCGACGCCAGCTTCCTGGCGCTGAGCCCGGTGCTGGCGGTGGTGACCAACATCGACGCCGACCACATGGAGACCTACGGCCACGAGCTGGCGCGGCTGCACGAGGCCTTCGTGCAGTTCGTGGCGCGCCTGCCCTTCTACGGCCGTGTCATGGTCTGCGCCGACGACCCCGGTGTGCAGGCGGTGCTGCCGCGCCTGGAGCGCTACGTCACCACCTACGGTCTGGGCGAGGGCGCGGACCTGCGCGCCGTGGACGTGGCCTCGCTCGAAGGCGGCCGCATGCGTTTCGTCGCGCGCCAGGCCGGCTTCGATGACCTGGCCGTGACGCTCAACCTGGCTGGCGAGCACAACGTGCGCAATGCGCTCGCGGCGCTGGCGGTGGCGCGCACGCTGAACCTGCCCGACGCTGCCGCGGCGCGTGCCTTCGCGGCCTTTGCTGGCGTGGGCCGCCGCTTCGCCAAGGCCGGCCCGCTGCGCGCGGCCGGCGGTGGCCGCTACCTGCTGGTCGACGACTACGGCCACCATCCCGCCGAGCTGGCTGCCGTCATCGCCGCCGCGCGCGGGGCCTACCCGGGCCGGCGCCTGGTGTTGGCCTTCCAGCCGCACCGTTACACACGCACCCGCGACTGCTTTGCCGGCTTTGCCGCCGTGCTGCGAGGGGCCGACGCGGTGTGGCTGACCGAGGTCTACCCGGCCGGCGAAGCCCCCATAGCCGGCGCCGATGGCGCCAGCCTGGCTGCTGACGTGCCCGGCGCGCACTTCGTGCCGCAGCTCGCGGAGCTGCCCGCCGCGCTGCACGCCGCGCTGCAGGACGGCGACGTGCTGCTGGGCATGGGCGCCGGCTCCATCGGCACGCTGCCGAAGATGCTGCAGGCGCTGTCGGACACCGTGTCGCCGGGAGGTGCTGCATGAGCGCAGCCTTCGACATCGATACGGCCATCGAACCCGCGGCGATGGGCAAGGTGGCCGTCCTCATGGGCGGCACCAGCGCCGAGCGCGAGGTGAGCCTCATGAGCGGCTCCGGCGTGCTCGCCGCGCTGCACAGCCAGGGCGTGGACGCGCACGCCTTCGACCCTGCCGAGCGGCCGCTGCAGGCGCTGAAGGACGGGGGCTTTGCCCGCGTGTTCATCGCCCTGCACGGCCGCGGCGGCGAAGACGGCTCGCTGCAGGGCGCGCTCGAGCTGCTGCGCCTGCCCTACACCGGCAGCGGCGTGATGGCCAGCGCCATCGCCATGGACAAGACCATGACCAAGCGCGTCTGGCTGGCCGAGGGCCTGCCGACCCCGCGCTGGGTGCTGCTGCAGCCGGGCCGCCTGGCGCGCGAGCACGTGATCACCGTGCCCGACGCTTTGGGCCTGCCGCTGATCGTGAAGCCGCCGCGCGAGGGCAGCTCCATCGGCATCAGCAAGGTCGAGGGCTATTCGCAGATGCAGGAGGCCGTGAAGCTGGCCGCGCAGTACGACCCCGACGTGCTCTGCGAGGAGTTTGTGCGCGGCATCGAGCTCACCTGCCCGGTGCTGGGCGCGGGCGAGTCGGCGCGCGCGCTGCCGGTGGTGCGGATCGCCGCACCGGGTGGCAACTACGACTACGAGCACAAGTACTTCTCCGACGACACCGGCTACCACTGCCCGAGCGGCCTGCCGCCGGAAGAAGAGGCCGAGGTGCAGCGCCTGACGCTGGCCGCCTACCGCGCCCTGGGCTGCCGCGGCTGGGGCCGGGCTGACCTGATGCTGCGCACGGATCCGACGAACAACGACCGCAAGATCTTCCTGCTCGAGATGAACACCAGCCCCGGCATGACCAGCCATTCGCTGGTGCCGATGTCCGCCCGCCAGGCCGGCATCTCCTACGAGCGCCTGTGCCTGCTGCTGCTGGCCCAGGCCACGCTGGACAGCGCGCGCGACTGAAGCCTGCACACGACGCCCCGCCATGACCACGCTCCGCCGCCCCGCACAGCCCGCTGCCCCCGCGCGCGCCGCCGCGCCGCTGCCGGCCGACGTGCGCCTGATGAACGCCGTGGCCAGCGCGGTGTTCGTGCTGGCCGCGGCCGGCGCCGGCCTGGCCGCCTGGGCCTGGCTGATGCGCAGCCCTTGGTTCCCGATCCGCGCCATCCAGCTCGACGGCGACCTGGCACGCAACAGCCTGCCCACCATCCGCGCCAACGCCGCGCCGCGGCTGGCCGGCAATTTCTTCAGCGTCGACCTGCAGCAGAGCCGAGCCGCCTTCGAGGGCGTGCCCTGGGTGCGCCGCGCCGTGGTGCGCCGGGTGTGGCCCGACCGGCTGGCGGTGCGGCTCGAAGAGCACCGTGCGGTGGCGCTGTGGGCGGGCGAGGAGCTGCTGTCCGCCGCCGACACCGGCCGCCTGGTCAACAGCCACGGCGAGGTGTTCGATGCCAACGTCGGCGACGTCGAGGACGAGGCCCTGCCCGTGCTCGGCGGCCCGGAAGACCGCGCCGCCGAGGTGCTGGCCCTGCTGCAGCGGCTGCAGCCCCTGCTCGAGCCGCTGGACCTGCGGCTGAGCGCGCTGCACCTGTCGGGCCGCGGCTCGTGGCGCGCCGGCTTCGACAGCGGCGCGACCATGGAGCTCGGCCGCGGCAGCGAAGACGAGGTGGTGGCGCGCACCGAACGCTTCGCGCGCACCTTCGCCGCAGCCAACGCCAAGTGGCGCGCCCCCATGCTGCACGCCGACCTGCGCCACGCCAACGGCTACGCCATGCGGCTGCGCGGCGTGACCACCACCCCCAGCGCCGCCGCCACACCGGCCGGCGCGACGAACTGACAACACGAGGAACACACGCATGGCCAAGGACTACAAGGACATGGTGTTCGGTCTGGACATCGGCACCGCCAAGGTGATGGTGGTGGCCGCCGAAGTGGTCGACGGCGAGCTGCGCCTGGCCGGCCTGGGCGTGGCACCCACGCATGGCCTCAAGCGCGGCGTCGTCGTCAACATCGACGCCACCGTGGCCAGCATCCAGCAGGCGCTCAAAGAGGCCGAGATGATGGCCGCCTGCAAGATCACGAGCGTCTACACCGGCATCACCGGCAGCCACATCCGCGGCCTCAACAGCACCGGCATGGTGATCGTGCGGGACAACCGCGAGGTCACGCCCACCGACGTGGCGCGCGTGGTCGAGACGGCCAAGGCCATCAACATCCCCAACGACCAGCGGCTGCTGCTGGTGGAGCCGCAGGAGTTCGTCATCGACGGGCACGAGGTCAAGGAGCCCATCGGCATGAGCGGCTCGCGCCTGGAGGTCAAGGTGCACATCGTCACCGGGGCCGGCAGCGCCGCCGAGAACATCCTCAAGTGCGTGCGCCGCTGCGGGCTGGAGGTCGAGCGCCTCGTGCTCAACCCCAGCGCCAGCGCCAGCGCCGTGCTGACCGACGACGAGAGGCAGCTCGGTGTGGCCGTGGTCGACATCGGCGCCGGCACCACCGACGTGCAGATCTACACCGACGGCAGCGTGCGCCACACCGCCGTCATCCCGATTGCCGGCGACCTCATCACCAGCGACATCGCGATGGCGCTGCGCACGCCCACCAAGGATGCCGAAGAGATCAAGCTCGAGCACGGCGTGGCCAAGCAGCTGCTGGCCGACCCGTCGGCGATGGTCGAGGTGCCCGGCCTGGGCGACCGCGCGCCGCGCATGCTCAACAAGCAGGCGCTGGCCGGCGTGATCGAGCCGCGCGTGGAGGAGATCTTCAGCCTCGTGCACCAGGTCATCCGCGAAAGCGGCTACGAGGAGCTGTTGTCCAGCGGCATCGTCATCACCGGCGGCAGCGCGGTGATGCCGGGCATGGTGGAGCTGGGCGAAGACATCTTCCTGAAGCCTGTGCGCAAGGGTTTGCCGCTGTACGGCGGCACGCTGGCCGACATGGTGGCCAGCCCGCGCAGCGCCACCGTGATGGGGCTGCTCGAAGAAGCCCGCGTGGCGCGCACGCGCGGGCACAAGGCGGCGGCACAAGCCGGCTCGGTGAAAAACCTGGTCGGCCGCGCCAAGGACTGGTTTCTCGGCAATTTCTGAAAAGAGGGCTCGATGTTGATCGCGCGTGCGACACCACCTCCGTTCGCACTGAGCTTGTCGAAGTGCCTGCCAGGGCTCCCTTCGACAGGCTCAGGGCGATCGGAAGACCAGGCTCAGCCCGAACGGCGGTGGCTTGAAGGCGCCAGGTCACCCCAAGAAGCCCGCATTCCGTTCCACAACCCGGCAACTGCTACTTTCACCAGGAGGCTCCCATGCCCATCGAAATGATCGACGAGTTCGAACAAGGCACCCAGATCAAGGTCATCGGCGTCGGCGGCGGCGGCGGGAACGCCGTCGAGCACATGATTTCCCAGGGCGTGCAGGGCGTGGAGTTCATCTGCGCCAACACCGACGCGCAGGCCCTGCAGCGCAGCAACGCCGGCATGCTGGTGCAGCTGGGCAAGACGGGCCTGGGCGCGGGCAGCAAGCCCGAGATGGGGCGGGTCTCGGCCGAAGAGGCCACCGACCGCATCAAGGACGCCATCAGCGGCGCGCACATGCTGTTCATCACCGCCGGCATGGGCGGCGGCACCGGCACCGGCGCGGCGCCGGTGATCGCGCGCGTGGCCAAGGAGATGGGCATCCTCACCGTGGGCGTGGTCACCAAGCCCTTCGACTTTGAAGGCAAGCGCCGCTGCATGCAGGCCGACGATGGCGTGGCCGAGCTCGAGGCCAACGTCGACAGCCTCATCGTCGTGCTCAACGAGAAGCTGCTCCAGGTGATGGGCGAAGACGTGACGCAGGAGCAGGCCTTCGCGCACGCCAACGACGTGCTGAAGAACGCGGTGGGCGGCATCAGCGACATCATCCACATCCCCGGCCTCGTGAACGTGGACTTCGAGGACGTGAAGACGGTGATGAGCGAGCCCGGCAAGGCCATGATGGGCACGGCCGTGGCCGGCGGCCCGGACCGCGCCACCAAGGCGGCCGAGGCGGCCGTGGCCTGCCCGCTGCTGGAGGGCATCGATCTGAGCGGTGCACGCGGCGTGCTGGTGCTGATCGCGGCGAGCAAGGCCACCTTCAAGCTGGCCGAGAGCCGCAACGCGATGAACGCCATCAAGCGTTACGCGGCGGATGACGCGCACGTGATCTTCGGCACCGCCTACGACGAGAGCCTGGGCGACCAGCTGCGCGTGACGGTGATCGCCACGGGCTTGTCCAGCGCCAAGGCGCGCGGCGTGCAGACGCCGCCGCCGATGACGCTGGTGCAGTCGCCGCAGCAGGCTCCGCACCACCCGCCGCAGGCCCTGCCGCGCACCGGCACCGACAACCTGCCGGCGGTGAACGCCCCGTTGAGCGCTGCCACGCCGGCTGCAACCACGCTGAGCGCCGGGGCGTCGGGCCTGGGCGGCGTGCAGGCCGCGCAAGGCTACGAGGGCCTGAACACCCCCAGCGTGTGGCGCACCAACCGCACGCACGCGGCGGCCAAGGTGGACGCGCTGGCCAGCAACGGGATGGACGAGATCGAGATTCCGGCGTTCCTGCGCAAGCAGGCGGACTGAGCCGACCAAACCTTGCCTACACGGGGGCGCTTCGGCGCCCCTTGTCGTTGGCCGCGTTCACTGGAGACGCAACAATCGGCACATGGACCAGGCTACCCACAACCGCATCGTCAGCTTCATCTGGGGCATCGCCGACGACGTGCTGCGTGACCTCTTCAAGCGCGGCAAGTACCCCGATGTCATCCTGCCCATGTGCGTCATCCGCCGGCTCGACGCCGTGCTGGAGCCCACCAAGGCGCAGGTGCTGGACACCAAGCGCTTGTTGGACGATGCCCAGATCACCGAGCAGCGTGCGGCCCTGTGCGACGCCGCCGGCCAGGCGTTCTACAACACCTCGAAGTTCACGCTGCGCGACCTGAAATCGCGCGGCAGCCAGCAGCAACTGCTGGCCGACTTCGAGGACTACCTCAACGGCTTCTCCGACAACGTACAGGGCATCCTGGACAACTTCAAGTTCCGCAACCAGCTGCCCACGCTCTCGAAGTCCGATTCGCTGGGCACCCTGATCGCCAAGTTCCTTGACCGCGACATCGACCTCTCGCCCGCCGGCATCGACAACCACGCCATGGGCACGGTGTTCGAAGAGCTGGTGCGGCGCTTCAACGAAGAGAACAACGAAGAAGCCGGCGAGCACTGGACACCCCGCGACGCCGTGCGCCTGATGGCGCGCCTGGTGTTCGAGCCCATCGAAGACCGCATCAAGGCCGGCACCTACCTGCTCTACGACTGCGCCTGCGGCACTGGCGGCATGCTCACGGTGGCCGAGGAAACGCTGACGCAGATCGCTGAAGCCCGCGGCCAGCCCGTGAAGGCGCTGCTGTACGGCCAGGAGATCAACCCCGAGACCTATGCCGTCTGCAAGTCCGACATGCTGCTCAAGGGCGAGGGCGAGTCCGCCGAGCACATCGTGGGCGGTGCCGAGTGGTCCACGCTGGCGCACGATGCCTTCCCGGCGCAGAGCTTCGACTTCATGCTCGCCAACCCGCCCTACGGCAAGAGCTGGAAGAAGGACCTCGAAGCGCTGGGCGGCAAGGACGGCATGCGCGACCCGCGCTTCAAGGTCATGAACCGCGGCGAGGAGCTGTCGCTCGTGACCCGCTCCAGCGACGGGCAGATGCTGTTCCTGGCCAACATGGCCAGCAAGATGAACGGCAAGAGCGCCTTGGGCAGCCGCATCGCCGAGGTGCACAACGGTTCGTCGCTGTTCACCGGCGACGCCGGCCAGGGCGAGAGCAACATCCGCCGCTGGATCATCGAGAACGACTGGCTCGAGGCCGTCGTCGCGTTGCCGCTGAACCTGTTCTACAACACCGGCATCGCCACCTACGTGTGGGTGCTGAGCAACCGCAAGCCGGCGCACCGCCAGGGCCGCGTGCAGCTGATCGACGCCACGCAGTGGTTCAAGTCGCTGCGCAAGAACCTGGGCAAGAAGAACTGCGAGCTCTCGGCCGAGGACACCGACCGCATCCTCCGCACCTTTGCCGACTTTGCCGAGACGCCGGAGTCCAAGATCTTCCCGAACGAGGCCTTCGGCTACTGGAAGGTGACGGTGGAGCGCCCGCTGCGCCTGCACAGCCAGCTGCGCCTGCAGGCCATCGAGACGCTGCGCTTCGCCTCGGGCGACGAGGACATCCGCGCCGCGCTGTACGACGAGTTCGGCGACGCGCTCACCAACCCGCATGCCTTCGTCGGCCACAAGCTGGAGCAGCGCCTGGCTGAGTGGGGCGCCGACGATGACGACGGCGACGATGACGACGCCACCCCGCGCAAGGGCCTGCCCGAGAAGAAGCGCAAGAAGCTGGCCGATCCCACCACCTGGGCCCGCGACGCGCGTTTGGTGGAGGCGGCCTTGCAGTTGCGCGAGCAATTGGGCGAAACCGTGTTCGAAGACCACAACCTGTTCCGCGAGCGCGTGGACGCCGCCCTGCAGCAGGCCGGCCTGCGGCTGCCCGCGCCCGAGCTGAGGCTCATCCTGAAGGCCGTGAGCTGGCGCGTGGACTCGGCCGCCCCGGTCATCGCCAAGGTTCACAAGCCGGGCAAGACCAAGGCCGACCCGCTGCACGGCCTGTTCGAGGCCCCAGTGAACGGCAAGCCCGCCCTCGTGGAGTACGAGCCGGACCCCGAGTTGCGCGACACCGAGCAGGTGCCGCTGCTGGAAGAAGGCGGCGTCGACGCCTTCATCCGCCGCGAGGTGCTGCCCTACACGCGCGACGCCTGGGTGAAGGCCGACGCCACCAAAGTGGGCTACGAGATCAGCTTCACGCGGCATTTCTACCGCCCCAAGCCGCTGCGCACACTCGCCGAGATCAGCGCCGACATCCTGGCCATCGAGCGCGAGGCCGAAGGCCTGCTCGACGGCCTGCTCGTGCAAGGCACCGCCACATGAGCGCGCGCAAGGCAGCGGCTGCACCCGTGGTCCGGAAGGCGGCGCCCCAGGCTTCGCGCAAGGCCGCGCCGGAGGCCGTGCCCAAGGTGCCGCTGGAGGCCGATTTCGCAGAAGTCGTCGGCCTCATCCAGCAGGCACGGCAGCGCGCCTACCAGGCCGTCAACACCGAACTGGTGGGCCTGTACTGGCAGATCGGCGCCCACATCAGCGCCAAGCTGGCGGCGGCCGAGTGGGGCGAGGGCGTGGTGGACAGCCTGGCGCAGCACCTGGCCCGGGTGCTGCCGGGGCAGCGTGGCTTCACGCGGCGCAACCTGTTCCGGATGCGCCAGTTTTACGAAACCTACCAGGGGCAGGAAATAGTGACACCACTGGTGACACAACTGCCTTGGACCCACAACCTCATCGTCCTGACGCAGACCCACAGCGCCGAGGAGCGGGCGTTCTACCTGGCCTTGGCGGTGCGCGAGCGCTGGAGCAAGCGTGAGCTGGAACGCCAGCTGCGCCTGGGCGCCTTCGAGCAGGCGGTGCTGGCGCCGGCAAAAGTGTCAGTAGCGCTGACACAAGTGCACGGCGCCGCAGCCGAGGCCGTGTTCAAGGACGCGTATGCCGTCGAGTTCCTGAACCTGCCCGGCAGCCACAGCGAGGCCGACCTGCACCGCGGCCTGCTGGAGCAGCTGCGCCGCTTTCTGGTGGAGCTGGGCCGCGACTTCTGCTTCGTGGGCAGCGAATTCCCGCTGCAGGTGGGTGGCCGCGACTTCGCGCTGGACCTGCTGTTCTTCCACCGCGGCCTGAACTGCCTGGTGGCCATCGAGCTGAAGGTGGACCGCTTCGAGCCCGCGCACCTGGGGCAACTGAACTTCTACCTGGAGGCGCTGGACCGCGACGTGAAGAAGCCGCACGAGAACCCGGCCATCGGCTTGCTGCTGTGCGCCAGCAAGGACGACGAGGTGGTGGAGTACGCGCTGAGCCGCACGCTCAGCCCGGCGGCGGTGGCGCAGTATGTGACGCAGCTGCCCGACAAGCGGCTGCTGGCAGCCAAGTTGCAGGAGTTCTGGGCCTTGAGCGCGCCGGCCGATGTGAAACAACGAACAGGCCGCGCGAGCTCCAAGAAGCGAGCTAGCCATGATTGATGCCCTGAAGCCGTATGAGGCTTACTCGGACTCGGGCCAACCTTGGTGGCCCTTGCTGCCCTCGCACTGGGCACAGCGCCGGATGAAGTTTCTGTTCAGAGAGCGCGTTCAGAAGGGGTTCCCCAACGAACCCCTACTGGCCGCCACGCAATCGCAGGGCGTCGTAGCGAAGACTGACTACGGCGTACGAACCGTCACTGCCAGCAAGGACTTCCACCTGCTCAAGCTGGTCGAAAAGGGTGACTTCGTCATCAGCCTCCGGTCTTTCCAGGGTGGCATTGAAATCAGTCACGCCCGCGGCATCATCAGCCCTGCCTACACGGTCCTTCAACCGGTACCAGATGGGCGGCCCCGGTACTTTGCTTGGCTATTGAAGTCGGCGCCGTTCATCAGCAGCCTTGGCTTGAACGTGACGGGCATACGCGAAGGCCAGAACATCGACTATGAGCGTTTGAGCCGCAGCTACTTGCCGTTGCCACCCGCTGAAGAGCAAGAAGCCATCGCGCGCTTCCTGGACTGGGCGAACGGCCGACTGGAGCGGGCGATCAGGGCCAAGCGCAAGGTGATCGCGCTGCTCAACGAACAGAAGCAGGCGATCATTCTTCGGGCGGTAACAAAGGGAGTAAGCGGGGCGGGTCAGCACAAGTCCACAGGAATCCATTGGGTTGGCGACATCCCGGTTAACTGGGATGTACGGCGCGTCAAGCAAATCGCCAGAATCGCGCGCGGCAAGTTCTCACACAGACCACGCAACGACCCGTCCCTCTACAACGGCGCCTATCCATTCATCCAGACTGGCGCCGTAGCGCAGGCGTCCAAGTTCATTACGAGCTACACGCAGACGCTCAACGAGAGAGGGCTCGCCGTCAGCAAGCTCTTCCCCCGCGGCACGCTGGCAATGACGATCGCGGCCAACATTGGCGACGTGGCAGTACTTGGGTTTGACAGCTGCTTCCCCGATTCGATCGTCGGATTCTTTCCAACGGAACGAGTCGTCGATCGTGACTACCTCTACTTGGTCTTCGTTTGCATGAAGGCTGAACTGCTTCGCGACGCTCCGGTCAATACGCAGGGCAATCTCAACGTCGAACGCATCGGATCGATGGGTTTACCAGTTCCTCCATTGGGCGAGCAGCAGAGGATTGCGAACTTCGTCAAGGAGAAAACCACTGGGCTCGACAGCCGCCTGCGTCGACTCAACCACGACATAGAGATGCTTCGGGAGTACCGCAACCGACTTGTCGCTGACGTGGTGACTGGACAGTTGGATGTGCGCGAAGCCTCCATCACGCTGCCCGACGATGCGTCGTCGTACGCGCTCGACATCTCTGCAGACCTTGGCGCTGAAGCGGAACACGCTCACGAGGAGGACGCGCTGCCATGACCACCGACACCAGCGAGAAAGCCCTCGAAACCCTGATCGTCCGCCACATGACCGGCCGCGATGGTCTGGACGTGGCGCCGCTCCATGCCCGCCTTTGTCGCCTACGCAGCCCGTGAACGCGTCTGACCTCATCGCCCTCGTTGACCGCTTGCGCGGCCTGCCCACTGAAACCGAGTGGCTGGAGTTCAAGCGCAACCATGCCGATCCGCAGGAGATCGGTGAGTACCTGTCCGCGCTGGCCAACGAGGCCGCGCTGTGCCAGCAGCCGCAGGGCCATCTGGTCTTCGGCATCGACAACGCCACGCACGCCGTGCTGGGCACCGACTTTGACGCCTATGCCACCAAGGCCAAGGGTAACCAGGATCTGCTGCCCTGGCTGGGCGCTCTGCTGCAACCCAACCCGGGCATCGCGGTGCAGATGGTGTCGCACCCGGACGGGCGCGTGGTGCTGCTGTCCGTTGCACCCGCGCGCGACCGGCCGGTGGCCTTTGCCGGCAAGGCATGGTGCCGCGCCGGCACCAGCAAGACCGAGTTGCATCGCCACCCGGAGAAGGAGCGTGCGCTTTGGAGCCGCGGCGACGACTGGTCGGCCCAAGCGTGCCGCGGTGCCACGCTGGCCGACCTGGAGCCCGAGGCCATCGCGAAAGCGCGCGAGCAGTTCCTCGTCAAGCACCCGTTGCAGGCCGCCGCACTGGCGCAGTGGGACGATCAGACCTTCCTGAACAAGGCCCGCGTGCTGCGCCAGGGTGCGGTCACGCATGCCGCCGTGCTGCTGCTGGGCCGGCCGGAAGCCGCAACCTTGCTCGCCCCGGCCGTCGCCAAGCTGTCGTGGATCCTGAAGGGTGCCGACAACCACGAACTGGACTACGAGCACATCGGCCCACCGCTGCTGTTGGCCGGGGACCGGCTGCTGAAACGGCTGCGCAACCTGATGGTGCGGGCGCTGCCCAGCGGCACGCTGTTTCCGCAGGAGATGACGCAGTACGACCCCTGGGTGCTGCGCGAGGCGCTGCACAACAGCATCGCGCACCAGGACTACCGGCGGCAGGCGCGCATCACGGTGGTGGAGTTCCCGGATCGGGTGCGCGTCTCCAACGCCGGAAGCTTCCTGCCCGGCACGGTGCAGACCGTGATCGAGCAGGACGCGCCGCAACTGCTGTACCGCAATCCCTTCCTGGCCGACGCGATGGTGGAACTGAACATGATTGACACCCAGGGCGGCGGCATCAAGCGCATGTTCGAGACCCAGCGCCGTCGTTCCTTTCCTCTGCCCGACTACGAGCTGGGCGCGCCGGGTGAGGTGACCGTGAGCGTCTCGGGTCGTATCCTGGATGAACGCTACACGCGGCTGCTGATGGAACAGCCGGGGCTGAGCTTGGGCCAGGTGATCCTGCTCGACTGTGTGCAAAAGCGCCAGCGCATCACGCATGCCGAGCACCAGCGATTGCGGCAGGCAGGGCTGGTGGAGGGGCGCTACCCGAACACCATGGTTGCAGCCGCGGTGGCCAAGGCCACGGGCGACGCGGCCCGGCACATCCGCGAACGCGGATTCAACAAGCGCTACTACGTGGACTTGATCCTGGCACTCGTCCAGGAACACGGCCCGGTCGGGCGGCGGGAGGTCGACGAACTACTGCTGTCCAAGCTGCCCGACCGCATGACGGCCGAGCAGAAGCGCCGCAAGGTGCACAACCTGCTGCAGGAATTGCGCCGGGCGGGCCACATTGCCAACCAAGGCAGCCGGGCCGAACCTCGTTGGGTGATTGCTCAACCGCAATCCGCCCCGGGCTGATCCAGCAGGGTTCAGCCAGGCGCCGCACCGGCAAGTCCGACGAAATCCCATACAAATCAATGCTTTACGCCTTTGCTCGCCGGTGCGGTGAAGCATGACTTAGCAAAGCTCCTAGCAAAGACAATCCCGCACAGGACGTCGCCGTCATGACCACCGACACCAGCGAGAAAGCCCTCGAAACCCTGATCGTCCGCCACATGACCGGCAGCGATGGTCTGGACGTGGCGCCGAACCTCGCTGGTGAACCCGCCCCGCAGCCCGCCGGCACCGGCTGGTATGCCGGCAGCCCCAAGAGCTACGACCGCGCCCATGCGCTGGACGCGTCGCAACTCTTCACCTTCCTGCACGCCACCCAACCGGCCGAGTTCGCCAAGCTGGGCTTCGCGCCCGGCGGCGGCAGCAGCAACGACATCCAGCGCCTGAAGTTCCTGTCGCGCCTGTCGGCCGAGGTGGGCAAGCGCGGTGTCATCGACGTGCTGCGCTTTGGTCTAGACCACGGCCCGCTGCACTTCACGCTGTTCTACGGCACGGCATCAATCGGCAACGCCAAGGCGGCAGCGCTGCATGCGGCCAACCGCTTTTCCGTCACGCGCCAGCTGGCCTACAGCAGCGACGAAACGCGCCGCGCGCTGGACCTGGTTCTCTTCATCAACGGCCTGCCGCTGGCCACCTTCGAGCTGAAGAACAGCCTCACCAAGCAGACGGTCGCCGACGCCATCGAGCAGTACAAGCGCGACCGCGACCCGCGCGAACGCCTGTTCGAGTTCGGCCGCTGCGCCGTGCACTTCGCGGTGGACGACGCCGAGGTGCGCATGTGCACGCACCTGCTGGGCAAGGCCTCGTGGTTTTTGCCCTTCAACCAAGGGTGGAACGACGGCGCCGGCAACCCGCCCAACCCACATGGCCTGAAGACCGACTACCTGTGGAAGGCCGTGCTCACGCCCGCCGGGCTGACCGACATCCTGGAGCACTACGCACAGATCGTCGAAGAGAAAGACCCGCGTACCGGCCGCAAGAAGCGCCGTCAAGTCTGGCCGCGCTGGCACCAGCTGCAGGTGGTGCGCCGCGCGCTGGCCGACGTGCAGGCCCACGGCGCCGGGCGGCGCTACCTCATCCAGCACTCGGCCGGCAGCGGCAAGAGCAATTCCATCGCCTGGTTGTCGCACCAGTTGATCGGCGTGCAGCGCGACGGGCACGACGTGTTCGATTCCGTCATCGTCGTGACGGACCGGCGCATCCTCGACGACCAGATCCAGGCCACCATCAAGCAGTTCATGCAGGTGGGTGCCACGGTAGGCCATGCCACGCGTTCGGGCGACCTGCGGCGCTTCATCGAGCAGGGGCGCAAGATCATCGTCAGCACGGTGCAGAAGTTCCCGTTCATCCTGGACGAGATCGGCACCGAACCGGGCAAGCGCTTTGCCATCGTCATCGACGAGGCGCACTCCAGCCAGGGCGGCAAGACCTCGGCGGCGATGAGCCAGGCGCTGTCAGCCGCAGACGCCCCGGCCGAGCACGACGACGGCGCCGACCCGGAAGACCTGGTGAACGCCGCGCTGGAAGCGCGCATGGCCAGCCGAAAGCTCATGGCCCACGCCAGCTACTTCGCCTTCACCGCCACGCCCAAGAACAAGACGCTGCAGATGTTCGGCGAGGCGCTGCCGCCCGACGCCGAAGGCAAGGTGGGTCACCGGCCCTTCCACAGCTACACCATGAAGCAGGCGGTGCAGGAGGGCTTCATCCTCGACGTGCTGAAGCACTACACGCCGGTGGAGAGCTACTACAAGCTGGTGAAGAAGACCGAGGACGACCCGGAATTCGACAGCAAGCGCGCGAAGAAGAAGCTGCGGCACTACGTGGAAAGCCATGACCACGCCATCCGGCTGAAGGCCGAGATCATGGTGGACCACTTCCACGAGCAGGTGCTGGCGCCGGGCAAGATCGGCGGCCAGGCGCGGGCGATGGTGGTCACCGGCAGCATCGAGCGGGCGATCCAGTACTTCCACGCCTTCCAGGCGTATCTGGCCGAACGCAAGAGCCCGCACCGGGCCATCGTGGCGTTTTCGGGGGAGCCCGAGTTCGACGGGCGCAAAGTCAGCGAGGCCACGCTCAACGGCTTTCCGAGCAGGGACATCGCCGACCGCATCCAGGACGACCCGTACCGCTTCCTGATCTGCGCCGACAAGTTCCAGACCGGCTACGACGAGCCGCTGCTGCACACCATGTACGTGGACAAGGCGCTGGCGGGCATCAAGGCGGTGCAGACGCTGTCGCGCCTGAACCGCGCGCATCCGCAAAAGCGCGACTGCTTCGTGCTGGACTTCCAGGACAACCAGGAAGCGGTGCTGCTGGCCTTTCAGGACTACTACCGCGCCACGCTGCTGGCCGACGAGGCCGACCCGAACAAGCTCAACGACCTGAAGCGCGACCTCGATGCCGTGCAGGTTTACACGCCCGAACAGCTGCAGCAGCTGGTGGCCGACTTCCTGGCCGGCGCCGAGCGCGACCACATCGACCCGGTGCTCGACGCCTGCGTGGCCGTGTACCTGGAGCGGCTGGACGAAGACGGGCAAGTGGACTTCAAGGGCAAGGCCAAGGCCTTCTGCCGCTCGTATGCCTTCCTCTCGTCGGTGCTGCCCTACAACAAGGCCGACTGGGAACGCCTGGCCATCTTCCTGGACCTGCTGACGCCCAAGCTGCCGGCGCCCAAGGACGAGGATCTGGCCAAGGGGATCCTGGAGAGCATCGACATGGACAGCTACCGTGTGGAGAAGCGCGCGGTGGCATCGTTGATGCTGGCCGACCAGGAAGCCGAGATCGAGCCGTTGCCCATCGAAGGCGGCGGCAAGAAGGCCGAGCCCGAACTGGACCCGCTGAGCGTGATCCTGAAGCGATTCAACGAGCAGTTCGGCACCACGTTCAGCGACGCGGATCGCATCCTGCGGCACATCCGCGACGACATCGCGCCCAAGGTGGCGGCGGACGCGGCGTTCCAGAACGCCCTGCAGAACACGCCGCACACGGCCCGGCTGGCGCACGACCAGGCGCTGGCCAAGGCGGCGCAGGGCTCGATCAAGGACTACACGCAGTTCTACAAACAGTTCGTCGAGAACGACGACTTCAAGCGCTTCGTGGGTGACATGGTGTTCCGGCTGGCGAGTGCGAGGCCGCCTGCGCCGCCGACAGCCTAGCCTAGGAGCGTGGGCGGCAGAAATCCTGCCCCGCGTTGGGCCGACTTCGGGGCCCAGGCCAGGCGCCGCGCGCAGCCCGGGCTATACGCCCGGGCCAGCGTGGCAACGCCGCAAGGGCCCCGAAATCGGCCCAACCCGAAGGGCCGGGGCGGCCAAAGCCGCTGGCGGGTGTTGCGCCGCTGGCGCGGGCGTAGAGCCCGCGCTGCGCGACGCGCCTACGCCAGTGGCTTTGGCCGCCCCGGCGCGGGGCTGGATTTCTGCCGCCCACGCTCCTAGGGCGGCCCGCTGAAAGCCAGCAAGCGCCTTGGGCCGCCACGGCAGCGGCGGGCGCCACGGCGACCGGCCCCACGCCCCCAGCCGCCCGTCCCCCTGCAGCGACAAGGGCATCGGCCGTGGCCAGAATCCGGGGCAGTTCACCGGGAGCTCACCATGAACGACGACCCTCGCTGCTGCGGCAGCGGCACCTGCATCATCGATGCCGAAGGGCGCTGCTGGTGCGGCCAGCAGTGGGATGGCGACAAGATGGCGGCGCCGCTGCTGATGCCGTGCGCCGACGCCACGCCCGAGGGCGAGGCGAGCCCGGCCCCCGGCGCCGACGCGCACGCCTGAAAGCACCATGGACCGCCTGGACGCCGACCGGCTGTGGGCGCAAGTGCGTGCCCTGTTGAGGGCGCCCGCGCCCGCCGACGATCCCGAGCTGCGCCGCGCCGCGCGGCTGCTGGCGTCGTCGCGGGCCGACGCCGTGGAGCTGCTGCTGGCGCGCTGGCTGGCCGCGCAACGCAGCGGCGCCGTCGACCGCACCGACAGCCCGCTGGCGCCTCAGCCCGCCGCGGCGGGCGCAGCCGCCCCCGCATCGGCACGCCCCGGCTTCGGCGCGCGCGAGGCCCTGCTCGTGACGGGCGACCTGGCCAGCGGTGCCTTGCTGGCCGGTCTGCTGGACGACGCGGACGATCTCCTGACTTGAGCGCGCGGGCGGCCGGGATGCCGCCCACGCTCCAAGCCTTGCGCCCAGGACTGTATGGGCATACAGTACCCGCATCAGGAGCCCGCCATGCCCGCAACCACCCCCCGCCGCAGCCTGCGGCAGCACTACCGCCCGTCCCGCTTTCAGGCCCCCGGCTGGCTGCGCCAGTTGTGGACCTGGCTGTAGGCCCCTTCAAGGGCTAGGCCCCTTCAAGGGCGCCGCAGGTCGTAGCGGTCGAGGTTCATCACCTTGCTCCAGGCCGCCGCAAAGTCGCGCACGAACTTCTCCTGCGCGTCGCTCTGCGCGTACACCTCGGCCAGCGCGCGCAGCACCGAGTTCGAGCCGAAGGCCAGGTCGGCGCTGGTCGCCGTCCAGCGCGGCGCGCCCGTCTCGCGGTCGCGGCCTTCGAGCACGCCGGCCTGGGCGCTGGGCGTCCACGCGGTGCCCATGTCGAGCAGGTGGACGAAGAAGTCGTTGGTCAGCGTCTCCTCGCGTGCCGTGAACACGCCGTGCCGGCTGCCGCCAGCGTTGCCGCCCAGCACGCGCAGGCCGCCCACCAGCACCGTCATCTCCGGCGCCGTCAGCGTGAGCAGCTGCGCCTTGTCGAGCAGCAGCTCGGCCGCGTGGGCCACCAGCCCGGGCTTGGCGAAGTTGCGGAAGCCGTCGGCCCGCGGCTCCAGCACCGCGAAGCTCTCGACATCGGTCTGCTCCGGGGTGGCGTCGGTTCGGCCGGGCGCAAACGCCACGGCCACCTCGACGCCGGCCTTGCGCGCCGCCGCTTCCACGGCGGCACTGCCCGCCAGCACGATCAGATCGGCCAGCGAGACCCGCCTGCCGCCGGTGGCCCCGGCGTTGAAGGTCTTCCGGATGCCCTCCAGCACGGTCAGCACGTGGGCCAGCTCGGCCGGGTTGTTGGCGTCCCAGTCCTTCATCGGCGCCAGGCGGATGCGCGCGCCATTGGCGCCGCCGCGCTTGTCAGAGCCCCGGAAGCTGCTCGCCGAGGCCCAGGCCGTGCGCACCAGCGGCCCGATCGACAGCCCCGAGGCCAGCACCTGCGCCTTGAGCTGCGCCACGTCGTGGGCGGTGACGAGCGCGTGGTCGACCGGCGGCAGCGGGTCCTGCCAGATCAGGTCTTCCTTCGGAACGAGCTTGCCGAGGTAACGGCTCTTCGGCCCCATGTCGCGGTGCGTGAGCTTGAACCAGGCGCGCCCGAAGGTGTCGGCAAAGGCCGCCGGGTCGGCGTGGAAGCGGCGGCTGATCTTCTCGTAGGCGGGGTCGAAGCGCAGCGAGAGGTCGGCCGTGGTCATCATGGGCGGGCGCTTCGTCGTCGGGTCGTGCGCGTCGGGTATCAGGTGCTCGGGCCGGCAGTTCCTGGGGTGCCACTGCCAGGCGCCGGCCGGGCTCTTGGCGAGCTCCCACTCGTAGCCGAAGAGCATGTCGAAGTAGCCGTTGTCCCAGCGCGTGGGGTTGGGCTTCCAGGCGCCTTCGATGCCGCTGGTGATGGTGTCGGCGCCCTTGCCGGTGCGGAAGCTGTTCTTCCAGCCCAGACCCTGCTGCTCGATCGCCGCACCCTCGGGCTCGCGGCCGACGTGGCTTTCGGGGGCGGCGCCATGCGCCTTGCCGAAGGTGTGGCCGCCGGCCACCAGCGCCACGGTCTCTTCGTCGTTCATCGCCATGCGGGCGAAGGTCTCGCGCACGTCGCGGCCGCTGGCCACAGGGTCGGGCTGGCCGTCGGGCCCCTGCGGGTTGACGTAGATGAGGCCCATCTGCACGGCGCCGAAGGGCCCCTGCAGCTCGCGGTCGCCCGTGTAGCGGCTGTTCGGCTTGTCGGAGGTGGCCAGCCACTCGGCCTCCAGGCCCCAGTTGATGTCTTTCTCGGGCTCCCAGATGTCAGGGCGGCCGCCGGCAAAGCCCAAGGTCTTGAACCCCATGCTCTCCAGCGCCACGTTGCCGGCCAGCACCAGCAGGTCGGCCCAGCTCAGCTTCTGGCCGTATTTCTGCTTCACGGGCCACAGCAGGCGGCGTGCCTTGTCGAGGTTGCCGTTGTCGGGCCAGCTGTTCAGCGGCGCGAAGCGCTGCGCGCCGGTGCCGGCGCCGCCGCGGCCGTCGGCGATGCGGTAGGTGCCGGCGGCGTGCCAGCTCAGGCGGATCATCAGGCCGCCATAGTGGCCCCAGTCGGCGGGCCACCAGTCCTGGCTGTCGGTCATCAGCGCCTTCAAGTCGGCCACCACGGCGTCGAGGTCGAGCGTGGCGAAGGCCCGGGCGTAGTCGAACTCGGCGCCCAGCGGGTTGGTCTTCTCCGAGTGCTGGCTGAGGATGTCGAGGTTGAGCTGATTCGGCCACCAGTCGCGGTTGCCGCGGCCGCCGGCGGCCATGGTCATCGCGTGGGGTGCGAAGGGGCACTGGGAAGCGGTCGTCGTCATGCGGGTCTCCTGGGATGTGCAGCCCGCCAAACGGGGCGGACCTGCAGTCTAGGAACCTGGTGCCCTCGGGGCCAGAAGATCCTGGCTATGGCCGCCCCGGCGCGGGGCTGGATTTCTGCCGCCCACGCTCCTAGGATGGCCCGATGAGGAATCTGGACGACCCACGGCGCTCCCCCGGTGGCTCCGAGCCCGGCCGGCGCGTGCTGGTCACCGGTGGCAGCGGCTATATCGCCGGCTTCCTGATCCGCCGTCTGCTCGATGCCGGCCTCACCGTGCACACCACCGTGCGCCGACGCGAGCGCGAGGCGCCGCTGCGCGCGCTGTTGGCGGCCCAGGGTGGCGACGGCGGCGAGCGGCTGCGCGTCTTCGAGGCCGACCTCACGTCCGACGCCGGCTGGGCCGAGGCCGCTGCCGGCTGCGCGCAGGTGGCCCACCTTGCGTCACCGCTGCCGCGCGGCGTGCCGCGGCACGCCGACGAGCTGGTCGTGCCGGCGCGTGACGGCGCGCTGCGCCTGCTGCGCGCCGCCCGCGATGCCGGCGCCCGGCGCGTGGTGATGACCTCGTCGGTCGCGGCCATCGCCTACGGCCGCGGCCGCGGCGAGCACCGGTGCACCGAGGCCGACTGGACCGACACCACGCGGCCCGGTCTCACGCCCTACATCCTGAGCAAGACGATCGCCGAGCGCGCCGCGCGCGACTGGGTCGCGGCCGAGGGCGGCGGCCTGGAGCTGTGCACCATCAATCCCTCGGTGGTGCTCGGGCCGGTGTGGAGCGGCGACTACTCGGCCTCGGTGGTGCTGGTGAAGATGCTGCTCGACGGCCGGGTGCGCGCCTGCCCCGACATCGGCTTCGGCATCGTCGACGTGCGCGACGTGGCCGAGCTGCACGAGCGTGCGCTCACTGCGCCGGGCCTGGCCGGCGAGCGCTTCATCGCCTCGGGCCGCTTTTTCAAGCTGGCCGAGGTGGCGGCGGTGCTGCGGGCCGGCCTGGGGCCGCGCGCCGGCCGTGTGCCCACGCGCACGCTGCCCGACTGGGTGATGCGGCTCGCGGCGCCCTTCAGCGCCGTGGCGCGCGCCGCCGCCAGCGAGCTGGGCTCGGTGCGCCACCACAGCGCGGCGCACACGCTCGCGGTGCTGGGCTGGAAGACGCGCGCCGAGGAGGACAGCATCCTGGACTGCGCGCGCTCGCTGCTGGCGCAGGGCTTGGTCCGGCCCTGAGAGCCCGTGAGGGCCGCGCCCCGCCCGTGGCGCGCCCGGATGCGGTCGCGTGACGAAGGCGTGCTACGGTGCGGGCTGCTTGTCCGCCCTCACCGAGCCACCGATGCACCTTGCCGTCTACAGCACCCGCCGCTACGACCGCGACTTCCTGGAGCGCGCCAACGCCGCCGGCCGCCACCGGCTGGCCTTCCTGGAGGCGCGCCTCGAGCCCGCCACCGTGGCCGCGGCAGGACAGGCCGACGCCGTGTGTGCCTTCGTCAACGATTGCCTCGACGCCGAGGTGCTGAAGCGGCTGCACGGCCGCGGCGTGCGCCTGGTGGTGCTGCGCTCGGCCGGCTTCAACCATGTCGATCTCGCCGCAGCGGCCGAGCTGGGCATCGCCGTCGGGCGCGTGCCGGCCTACTCGCCGCACGCCGTGGCCGAGCACACGGTGGCGCTGGTGCTCACGCTCAACCGCAAGATCCACAAGGCCTATGCCCGCGTGCGCGAGGGCAACTTCGCGCTCGACGGCCTGCTCGGCTTCGACCTCGTGGGCCGCACCGTGGGCGTGGTGGGCACCGGGCAGATCGGCAGCGCCTTCGCGCGCATCATGGCCGGCTTCGGCTGCACCCTGCTGGCCCACGCACCGGTCCAGGAGCCGGCCTGCCTGGCTTTGGGCGCGCGCTACGTGCCGCTGCCCGAGCTGCTGGCGGCCAGTGACATCGTCAGCCTGCACTGCCCGCTCACCCCCGAGACGCAGCACCTGATCGACGCCAGGGCGCTGGCGCAGATGAAGCGCGGCGCGATGCTTGTCAACACCAGCCGCGGCGGCGTGGTCGACACGCGCGCCGTGATCCGGGCGCTGAAGTCCGGCCAGCTCGGCAGCCTGGGCCTGGACGTCTACGAGGAAGAAGGCGACCTGTTCTTCCGCGACCTCAGCGCCGAGGTGCTGCGCGACGATGTCTTCGCGCGGCTGCTGACCTTCCCGAACGTCGTCATCACCGGCCACCAGGGCTTCTTCACCGAAGAGGCCCTGGCCGCCATCGCCCACACCACGATCGACAACCTCGACGCCTTCGAGGCCGAGGGCCGGCCGCGGCACGCGGTGTCGGTGGAGCGCGTGGTGTGAGTGTCGTGCCGACGCGCGTGCTGGTCACCGGCGCCACCGGCACCATCGGCCGCGCCACGGTGCAGGCGCTGTGCCAGCGCGGCCACGAGGTCGTGGCGATCGTGCGGCCCGGCAGCGCGCCGCGCGCCGCGTGGGCCAGCAGCTGCAGCGTGCGCGAGGCCGACGTGCTGGATGCCGCCGCCCTGGCGCGCGACGGCCTGCGCGGCGAGCGCTTCGATGTCTGGCTGTCGTGTCTGGCCTCGCGCACCGGCGAGCCGGCCGACGCCTGGGCCGTGGACCACCGCGCGCACAGCCAGGCGCTCGGTGCCGTGCGCGAGCACGGCGTGCAGCACGTGGTGCTGCTGTCGGCGCTGTGTGTGCAAAAGCCCAGGCTGGCCTTCCAGCAGGCCAAGCTCGCCTTCGAGGCCGAGCTGCGGGCCTCGGGGCTGCGCTTCAGCATCGTGCGGCCCACGGCCTTCTTCAAGTCGCTGTCGGGCCAGGTGGCGCGCGTGCGGGCCGGCAAGCCCTTCCTGGTGTTCGGCGATGGCCGGCTCACCGCCTGCAAGCCCATCAGCGACCGCGACCTGGCCGACTACCTGGCCGGCTGCATCGACGAGCCGGCGCGCCACGACCGCGTGCTTCCCATCGGCGGCCCGGGCCCGGCGATCGCGCCGCTGGATCAGGTGGCGATGCTGTCGCGCCTGCTCGGCCGCGACGTGCGCGTGAGGCAGGTGCCCGTGAAGCTGCTCGACGGCATCGCTCGGGCCCTGGCGCTGGCCGGCCGGGTGTGGCCGCCGCTGCGCACCAAGGCCGAGCTGGCGCGCATCGGCCGCTACTACGCCACCGAGTCGATGCTGGTCTGGGACGCCGCGCGCGGCGTCTACGATGCCCACGCCACGCCCGAACATGGCCGCGACCGGCTCGAAGACCACTGCGCGGCGCTGCTGCGCGGTGAGGTCGGCGATCAGCGCCGCGAGCACGCTGTGTTTTAGCTGTCGGAGCGCTGGGTGTTCTCCCAGCGCGCACCTATGTGCCGGACCGCCCGAGCGGCGCGCCCGTCCCGACCACGCGCTTGTAGAAGATCGTCGTCGGGCAGGGGCCGCCATGCGGCCAGAGCGCGTAGTCGGGGATCTCGCCCACGCGCTGCCAGCCCAGGCGGGTGTAGAGGCGGTCGGCGTCGCTGCCGGTAACGGTGTCCAGCACCAGCAGCGTCTTGCCGCAGTCGGATGCCAGGGCCTCGGCGGCGCGCATCAAGTCCTCGCCCAGGCCGCGGTGGCGTGCGCGGCGGTGCACCTGCAGCTTGGCGAGGTCGGCGCGGTGCGCTTGGTTGTCGGGCTGGCCGACGATCAACTGCACCGTACCGACGACGCCGGCGCCGTCTTCGGCCACGAGCAGCGCGCGTTCACCGCTGAGCAGGCCGGCGGCCACGCGCTGCCAGAAGGAGCGCGCCTGGGCCGGCGACAAGGGGTGCATGAAGCCGATCGAGGCACCGCCGTCGACGCAGTCGACGGTGAGCGCGGCCAGGCCCTCGATGAGCGTGTCGTCGAGCCTGCTCACCCGGCGCAGGCTGGCCCCGGCGCCGGCTCTCACCCCTTCTTGGCGTAGGCGCTGCACCAGCCCTTGGCAGCGACCTGCTTGCCGGCAAACAGCGGGCAGGTCGCCGCGGCGTCGGCGGGCTTGCCCTGGTACAGCGCGCAGTTCGCGCAAGCCTGGCCGGCGGCGTATTGCTTGTACTTGGCCTTGTCGGCCTTGGTGGCGTCGGCCACGTAGCCCAGCGCGGACGCTTGCGGGCCTTTCTCGTCCACCAGGCTGGTCTGTGCCCGGGCTGCGGGCACCGTGGCCATGCCGCAGGCGGCGACGGGGATCCATTGAACGAACTGGCGGCGGGTGCTCATGGGGTGCTCCTGACAGGGGGCGACAATGTTCAGGCGCCACGATCGTACGGCGATCCAGGCGGCGGCCGGGATGACAAACCCCGGGGCTGAAGCCCACCTGAAGACGTGGCTCGCGCCACAAAGGCGCTCACGCCCACGGCCACGGCGGCGCACAGCCACGCCGACCACAGCACATGACTGAGATAGTGGGCGCCGCGCAGCAGCTGCGTGGCGCCGAACACGGCGCCGCCCAGGCTGGCAGCGGCAAAGGCCGCGACCGCCGCACGCGGGTGCGACCGCCGCCAGGCCAGCGCCGGCACATAGAAGGCAAAGGCCGCGACGGCATGCCCCGAGGGAAAGCAGTGACCGGGCCCGCCGTCGAACACCGTCCAGGCCCAATGCGACACCCAGGGCACCCGGCCGCCGAAGTCGACCACGTCCCAGGGGCAGCTGGTCTGGCTGACGCGCTTCAGTGCCGGCACGGCCAGCAGCGTGGCCACCGTGGCCAGAGCGACCCCTCGACGCGCCGTCAGGTCGCCTGCACCATGCGGATTGCGCCAGGGCGGCTGCGGCCAGGCCGCGTCCAGCAGCAGTGCACCGAGGGCCAAACCACTCAGCCAGCGCCCCGCCTCGTGCAGCCCGCTGGCCCAGCTGCCCGGCTCGCGCAGCGGAAAGCCGGCGCGGCCGCCAGCCCAGGCGCTGAGCGCAAGGTCACCGCCGCCGGCCTCCCAGGCCAGCAGCGCCAGCAGCGCGAGCCCAAGCCAGAGCAGGTCGCGACCGCGGATTCGGTCGGCCGCGTTCACCGGGGACCCCTTGTGCTTGGCACTGCGGGATTCGCCCTTCGGACGGCCGGGCGGGCGAATTGGAGACCCTTCGTGCTTCGCACTGCGGGATTCGCCCTTCGGACGGCCGGGCGGGCGAATTGGAGACCCTTCGTGCTTCGCACTGCGGGATTCGCCCTTCGGACGGCCGGGCGGGCTCATGGCGGAGCCGGGTTGCCACCACGGCACCCCGCCACCAGGTCCAGCGATGGCTCGTGCAGGGCCGTCCGCACGTCGAGCAGCCCCAGCACCGTGTGGAAGACGTGATCGTGGGCCACACCGTGGGCCCGAGCGCGGGTGCGCAGCGGCCCGTCGATGCAGCCGGCATCGAGGCCCGCGCCACGTTCGAACCCGGCCGAGGCCCAGAACAGCATCGGCACCTGCTTCTGCACGTCGGGGGCGATGGCGTAGGGCAGGCCGTGCAGGTACAGCCCGTGCTCGCCCAGCGACTCGCCGTGGTCGGACACGTACAGCAGCGCCGAATCGACCTTGCCCGCATGCGCGCTCAGCCGTTCGATGGCACGCGCCAGCATGTCGTCGGTGTAGCGCAGCGCGTTGTCGTAGGCGTTGATGATGCTCTCGGGCGTGCACCGGCTCAGGTCCTCGTCGCGGCACTCGGGCGTGTAGGCCGTGAAGGCCGCCGGGTGGCGCCTGAAGTAGGCCGGCCCGTGGTTGCCCAGCATGTGCAGCACCCACAGCTGCGTGCCGCCGCCGCTGCCGGCCAGGCGCTGCAGCCGTGCGTCGAGGTCCGCGAACAGCGCCTCGTCGAGGCAGCGGTCGCCCTCGCACAGGCCTGGCGCCGTGGCAGCGCTGGCCTGGTCGCCGGGCAGCCCGTCGCAGACGCCCTTGCAGCCGCTCTGGTTGTCGCGCCAGTGCACCGCCACGCCCGCGCGCGCCAGCAGGTGCAGCAGCGACTCCTGGCCGCGGATGCGACCCTCGTCGTAGTCGCGCCGGCCCACGGGCGCAAACAGGCAGGGCACGCTGACCTCGGTGTGGGTGCCGCAGGCCTGCACGGCGCCGAAGTCCAGGACCGGCAGCGTGCGCAGGCGTGGTGTCGTGTCGCGGCCATCGGCGCCTGGGCCTCGGCTCAGGCCCCAGCTGGCGGCGCGTGCGGTCTCGCCCACCACCATCAACAGCACCAGTGGCCGCTGGCGTGCGGCGGCTGCCGGCCCGGGGCGGGCGTCCAGGCCGATGGGCACGCGCGGTCTGGCGGCGCCCTTCAAGTCAGCCGCCATCACCGCGCCCGAGGACCACAGCAGATTGGCCGGTGCGATGCGGTAGCGCAGAGAGCGGTCGTTGCGCATCAGCGCCGACAGCGGCTGATAGCTGGCCAGCACGGCGCCCACCAGCACGGCCGCCGAGCCCAGCAGCAGCAGCGCCCGCGCCCCCAGCGCGTGGCGCCAACTGCGGCGCGGCAGCAGCTCCACGCGCCACAGCAGGGCCACCGGCAGCACCGCATACAGCACCAGGTGCAGCAGCAGCGACGCGCCGACCAGCTCCGAGGCCTCGGCGAAGTCGGTGCGCAGAACGTTGCGCACCATCGAGGGGTCGAGCACGACCCCGTAGCGGCTGTCGTACCAGGCAGACAGCGCGGTCGCCAGCGTCAGCAGCGCCAGCAGCGGCTTGATGGTGTGGCGCTGCGCCACCAGGCCCAGCATCAGCGCGTGCAGCGCCACCAGTGCCAGCGCCAGGCCGGCCGCCGACGCCGACAGCAGAGGCCGGCCGTGCAGCGCCGCCGCCAGAAAGCCCCGGTTGCCGGCGAGCAGCCAGAACAGCGACGCCGCCAGCACCAGCTGCTCGACGCTGGCTCGGATCACGAAGCGCTCCGGCTTCAAGGCGGGGTTCGGGCTCATGGCGCGATTGGCCACTGGGGCGCTGAAGCCAGCCTGAACCCGGCCCCTGCAGGGCCTTCAGCAGGGCTTCAGCGCGGGGCGGCAGGCTCGGCGGCGGTGCGCGGTGGTAGCGTCCGCGCGAAACACGGATGGCGATGAGACTCCTGCTGCTCGAAGACGACCCCTTGCTCGGCGAGGGCCTGCGCGACTGGCTCGCGGCCGACGGGCATGTCGTCGAGTGGTGCCGCTGCCTGCAGGACACGCTGGCCATGGCCGGCGAGCCCTTCGACGCGCTGCTGGTGGACTGGCAGCTGCCCGACGGCTCGGGCATGGATTGGCTGCGCGGCCGACGCAGCCGCGGCGACCGCACACCGGCACTCATGCTCACGGCGCGCGACCGGCTGACGCACCGCATCGAGGGCCTGGACGCAGGCGCCGACGATTACCTCATCAAGCCCTTCGCACCCGAGGAGCTGGCGGCCCGGCTGCGCGCCGTGGCCCGCCGCAGCGGCGGCGCCGCCACCGCGCTGTGGCAGTGGCAGGATGTGACGCTGGACCTGCAGGCGCACGCGGCCGTGCTGGGCGGCACGCGCGTGGACCTCACCGCCCGCGAGTGGGCGGTGCTGGAGGCGCTGGTGCTGCGCGCCGGCCGCCTCGTCCCGAAGACCGAGCTCGAGAAGCTGGTGCTGGGCTTCGAGTCGGAGCTGGCGAGCAACGCGCTGGAGGTGCACGTCTCGGCGCTGCGGCGCAAGCTCGGCCGCGAACTGATCGAGACCGTGCGCGGCCTGGGCTACCGCGTCGCCAGGCCCTGAGCCGCGATGCCAGCGCTGCCATTGCCCCCGTCGATCGCCACCCGGCTGGCCCGCGCCGTGCTCGGCTGGGCGCTGGCCTGGGGCATGGCCGTGGGGCTGGCGGTGTGGCTGGCCGCGGCGCACGAGGTCGATGAGCTGCTCGACGAGGCGCTGCGGGCGTCGGCCGAGCTGATGGCGGCCCTGATGGCCGAACACGACGAGGAGGTGGCGCTGCCCAGCGGGAGCGTGGCGGTCGAACACTTTGCGTGGCAGCTCGTGGCCGCTGACGGGCGTGTGCTGCGACGCTCGGCGCGCGCACCCGAGGCCGCCTGGCACGGCGCGCCGAAGATGGGTTATGCCGACGCGCCCGGCTGGCGCGTCTTTGGCCTGGCCGCCGCCCGCGACGGCCGCGTGGTTTACGCCGCGCAGACGCGCGACGAACGCAACGAGGCGCGCGCCGAGGTGGCGCTGGGCGCCGTGCTGGCGGCACTGGCCGTGGGCCTGCTGGGGCAGTTCTGGCTGCGCGCGCGGGTGCGGCAGGAGTTGCAGCCGCTCCAGCAGCTGTCTCAGCGGCTGGCCGGATGGCCGGTGCCGGATGGCCGCACCGCCGCCCTGGGCGAGCCTGAGCGCGCCGAGCTCGTCCCCGTGCACCGGGCGCTCGAAGACCTGGCCGGCCGCCTGGCCCAGCGCCTGGCCAGCGAGCAGGCCTTCGCCGCCCACGCCGCGCATGCGCTGCGCACGCCGCTGGCCGGCATCGATGCGCAGCTCGCCGTGGCGGCCCGGATGGCGCCGCCCGAGCTGGCCGAGCGGCTGGTGCGTGTGCGCGGCGCGGCGGCACGGCTGCAGCACGTGGTGGCGGCCTTGCTGGGCCTGTTCCGCAGCGCCGACGGCCAGGCCGCCCTGCAGCGTGCCGCCGTGCCCCTGGATGACTTGGTGCGGCGCCTGCCGCCGTTTGCGCTGGCGGTGCGGGCCGAGCCCGGTGGCCTGATCGATGCCGACGCCGACCTGCTGGCCGCTGCGCTGCTGAACCTGCTGGACAACGCGCAGCGTCACGGCGCGCGCGAGGTGCAACTGTCCGTGGCCGGCGGCGGCAGGGTGCTGCAGGTGCGTGACGACGGCCGCGGCGTTGCGCCCGAGCGCCGCGACGAGCTCGCCCAGGCGCTGGCCGAGGCACGCTACGCCGACACTGGCGGACTGGGCCTGATGCTGGCCGACCGCGTGGCCCGCGCGCACGGCGGGCGCCTGGTGCTGCCGGCGGTGGCCAGCGGCTTTGCCGCCGATCTGGAGCTGGGCCTGCCGTGAGCGCCGAACACAGCCCGTTCAAGAGCCGTGGCGGCCTGGGCCGCATCACCCGGGCCGCGGGCTACTCGTGGCGCGGCCTGCGGGCCGCCGTGCGCCACGAGGCGGCGTTCCGGCAGGAGCTGCTGCTCGGGCTGCCGCTGCTGCTGGCCGCGCCCTGGGTGGGCCGCAGCGCGCAAGAGGCGCTGTTGCTGGCGGCCAGCGTGGTTCTGGTGTGGATCGTCGAGTTGCTGAACTCGGCGCTCGAGGCGCTGGCCGACGAGATCTCGCTGGGCGAGCGCGAGCGCCTGGGCCGCGCCAAGGACCTGGGCAGCGCCGCGGTGATGGGGGCGCTGCTGCTGGCGGCGGCGGCGTGGGCCACGGTGATCGTCGGGCGGCTGGTGGCCTGAGAGCCTGTGTCGACATGAACCGCGCCCGCGCCGGGGCGGCCCAGGGCCCTGGCAGCGCCTGTTCAGTCGTCGTCGGCGCCGAGCCCGCGCTGCCCGCTGAAGCTGGAGGCTCCAGCCGCCCCACCTGAGGGCAGCAGACCGCCGGGTGTCGTCTGCCACTGCCAGGCCATGAAGCCGAGCGCGGCGGCCAGCAGCAGCGCGGCGAGCCAGCCGTGGTTGCGCTTCGCGAGGTCCGGGCCGTTTCCGGGCACGCGGCCGTCAAGCATGGGCCGGGCCTGGTTCTGGCGCCGCAGCAGGCTCAAGACCGCGATCAGGCCGACGTGGGCCCCCGCCAGCACGAGCAGGCCCTCGCCGAGCGCCTCGTGCAGCTCCGACAGCGCATCGGCCAGGCCGCCCGTCACCCAGTCGAGATGGGGTGCCAGGCCGCTCAGCAGCAGCGGCAGCAACAGCAGCGGCAGTGCCGCGATCATGGCGGCCATCAGCAGGTTCTGGCCTTGGTGCCAGGCCACGGCATCGGGCTGCGCCCCGCGCAGCGCCCGGGCCGTGCCGCGCAGCCAGGACGGCGCGGCCGCCAGCTTGCGGAACCACATCGCCACGCGGGCCTGTCGCGGGCCCACGAGCCCGTAGACCAGACGAAAGGCCAGCGCGCCCGCGAGCACATAACCCAGCGTGACGTGCAGCGCCCGCCAGCGCTCGCCTTCGGCGCTGAGGTAGGCGCCGAGGAAGCTGAGCGCGATCAGCGCGTGGGCCAGGCGCGTGGGCGCGTCGACGATGCGGCGGCTGCCGGTGTGTGCTGCGCGCGCGCCGGGCGGCGTGCCCGCGGGGCGGTCGGGGCTGGCGGGAACGGTGGTTGTGCTCATGGGGGTGTCCTTCACAGGCGGTCAGTCGGCCCAGGCGCGGCGTTGGCGCTGGCTCAGGCCGGCGGGGGTGATCAGTTCGTCGTCGCCAAAGCGGCCCTGCCCGGCACCGCCGTGGCAGGCCGCGCACTGCGCGGCGCTCTTGACGCTGGGGAGTTTCCAGACCGCGGGGTCGACCTTGCGGTGCTGGCGCTCGAACCAGGCCGAGCGCGTGATGCGGTCTTGCGGCGGCTCTTCGGCCACGCGCCTTGCGGTGCCGGCGTGCTGCTGCAGCCAGCCGCAGAGATCGGCCAGGGTCTTGGGGTCGAGCGTGGCGTCGCTGCCGTAGTGCTGCCCGAGCCCGCTCATCAGCCGCTGCCACGAGCGCGCCGGCAGCAGCGCGGGCGGGTAGGCCGTGTGGCAGGCGCCGCACTCCTGCGAGTAGGCCGCTGGCACGCGCAGTGGCATCAGCGGGCTGTCGGCCAGGGCGCGGGGCGCGGCCAGGGCCAGCAGGCTCAGCGTGGCGGCGACGAGGGGGATGTTCATGGTGGACTTGCTCGCTTGCGTGCTCATTGCAGGCTCGTCAGGTAAGCCATCACGTCGGCCTTCTCGCGGGCGCTGCATTCGCGCTGCAGCACGTCCTTGCAGTTGCGGCGCAACCACTTGTCGACCTTGGCGCTGTCGGTGAAGGCGCGCGGGTTGAAGGACGGCGCCAGCGGCTCCAAGGTCTTGCCGGTGCCCGCGTGCTGACCCGGCCGCGTGGGCGGTGCGTGATGGCACGAGGCGCAGGACCACTCGCCGCCGTGCCGGCTGCCGAAGAACACGCGGCCGGGTTCGGGCTGGCCCGGCGCGCCGGCTGCGGCACTGAAGCGCTCCAGCTGCTGGGCGGGCGTGGTGTCGCCGGCCCAGGCCGGCAGGCTCGCCCACAGCAGGGCCAGGATCAAGACGGGCTGGGGGTGGGTGCGCATGGTGGGGTCTCGGGCGGTATCGATGAGGCTCATTCTTCGAACCCGGCCTGAACCGGCGGTGAAGGCGGCGTTCAGGGCGCGTTCAGATTCCGGTGTCGACAATCGGGTGGTGCACTTGCGCGTCTTCCACTCCCTTGGGCCGCTGCGGCGTGGCGTCGTCGTGGCCGCCGGGCTGCTGTTGGCAGCCGTGCCGGCCCACGCTGGCGACGATCGGCTCGACCACGAGCGCGCCCGCGCGGCCGTGCAGTCGGGCCAGGTGCTGCCGCTGGCCACGCTCTTGCAGCGCCTGCAGCGCAGCCACCCGGGCCGTGTGCTGGAGGTCGAGCTTGAACACGATGACGGCCGCTGGGTCTACGAGCTGAAGCTCCTGCAGCCCGGCGGCCGGCTGCTGAAGCTGGAGCTCGACGCGGCCACGGGTGCCGTGCTCAAGGCACGCGGGCGGGAGACCGGCGCCCCGCCCGAGCCGCCCCCGGCGTCGCCATGAGGCTGCTGCTGGTGGAAGACGAACCCGCGCTGCGCGAGCCGCTGCGCGAGGGCCTGGCCGAGGCTGGCTATGCGGTGGACGTGGCCGACAACGGCCGCGACGCGCTGCACCTGGGCCTGCACGAGCCTTTCGATGCCGTGGTGCTGGACCTCGGCCTGCCGCAGATCGACGGTCTGAGTGTGCTGCGGCGCTGGCGCGAGGCCGGGCGCACGATGCCGGTGCTCATCCTCACGGCGCGCGACGGCTGGCACGAGAAGGTCAACGGCATCGATGCCGGCGCCGACGACTACCTGACCAAGCCCTTCCACCACGAAGAACTGCTGGCCCGGGTGCGCGCGCTCATCCGCCGCGCCCAGGGCCTGGCCTCGCCGCTGCTGCAGCACGGCGCGCTGCAGCTGGACACGCGCAGCGGCCGCGTCAGCGTGAACGGCCAGCCCGTGGTGCTGACGGCGCACGAGTTCCGCCTGCTCGCCTACCTGATGCACCGGCCCGGCTCGGTGGTGTCGCGCAGCGAGCTCACCGAGCACCTGTACGCCCAGGACTTCGACCGCGACAGCAACACCATCGAGGTCTTCGTCGGGCGCTTGCGGCGCAAGCTGCCGCCCGACAGCATCGAGACGGTGCGCGGTCTGGGCTACCGGCTCGGCGCGCCGGCGGCGGCGCCTTGAACGGCATGCGCTGGCGCCGTTCGCTGCACCTGCGGCTGATGCTGGCCACTGTGGCGGCGCTGGCCTTGGCGCTGGGGCTGGCGGGCGTGATGCTGTCGCGGCTGTTCGACGAGCAGGTGACGCGGCAGTTCGCCCAGGGGCTCACGGCGCAGCTCGACCAGCTCACCGCGCAGCTGGCCGTGGACCCGCAGGGCCGGCCGCAGATCGACGCCCCCAGGCTCAGCGACCCGCGCTGGATGCAGCCCTATTCGGGCCTGTACTGGCAGGTCGACCGGGTGGACCGCAGCGAGGGCCGCGTGGTGCAGCGCGGCGTGCTGCGCTCGCGCTCGCTGTGGGACGCCGTGTTGGCGCTGCCCGACGACGCGCTGGCCGACGGCGAGCTGCACCGCCACACGCTGCCTGGACCCGACGGCGCGCGGCTGCTCGCGCTGGAGCGCACGGTGGCGCTGGACGCTGCGGCACCGTCGTCACCCTGGCGGCTGATCGTGGCCGCCGATCGGGCCCAGACGCAGGCCGCACGGCAACGCTTCGACGGCCAGCTGATGCTGTCGCTGGGCGCGCTGGGCGTGCTGCTGGCGCTGGCAGCCTGGGCCCAGGTGGCCGTCGGCCTGGCCCCGCTGCGCGCGCTGCAGCGCGGGCTGTTGGCGCTGCACGAGGGCCGCAGCGCGCGCCTGGACGGCGCCGTGCCGGCCGAGGTGCAGCCGCTGGTGGACGGTTTCAACCGCGTGCTCGACCGCAACGACGATCTCGTGGTGCGTGCGCGCACGCAGGCCGGCAATCTGGCCCATGCCATCAAGACGCCGCTGTCCGCGCTGGCCCAGGCCGCCGCGGTGGCCCGCCGCCCGGGTGCCGACGCCGCCGCGCTGGCCGCGCTGGCCGCGCTGGTGGGCGAGCAGGTGGCGGTGGCGCAACGCCAGGTGGACTGGCACCTCAAGCGGGCCCGCGCCGCCGGCACGCAGGGCCGGCCAGGCGTGCGCGCCTCGGTGAGCGAGGCCGCCGAGGGCCTGCTGCGCGCGATGCAGCGCGTGCACGCCGGGCGTGGGCTCGATCTGCGCGCCGACGGCATCGCCCCGGGCCTGCACTTCGGCGGCGAGCTGCAGGACCTGCAGGAGATGCTCGGCAACCTCGTCGACAACGCCTGCAAGTGGGCCCGGCAGACCGTGCGGCTCGGTGCCACGGCCGAGGGGCACTGGCTGCGCCTGGTGGTGGACGACGACGGCCCCGGCATCGCCCCCGAGCGGCGCGAGGCGGCGCTGGCACGCGGCACGCGGCTGGACGAATCCGTGCCCGGCAGTGGCCTGGGGCTGGCCATCGTTCAAGAGCTCGCCGGCCTGTACGGCGGCGGGCTCGCGCTGGAGCCCGCGCCGGGCGGCGGCCTGCGCGCCGTGCTGCGGTTGCCTGCGGCCTGAGCGCGGCCCAAGTGCGGCGCCACGGCCCGGCGCTCAAGGCGCGCTGCGGGCCCGCGGCCTCAACAACAAAGTCCGTCTGCATTCCCCAGCGAGAAAACGCCATTCAGCCTGGATCTCCAGAAACTGCGCCAGGTGCGCAGACCAGAAGGCCGCTACCTGCTGCGAACCAAGCTCACGGCGCATGCGCCCGATGCGCTGTGGACGTTCTACATCCAGCTCACCGAGGTCGAGCAGGCCTTCAAGGAGATCAAGCACGACTGGGCCATCCGGCCGACCTTCCACAAGACCGAGCCGCGCATCGAGGCCCACATCTTCGTGGCCTTCCTGGCATGCTGCCTGCAGGTCACCCCGAAGGCCAAGCTGCGGGCGCTGGCCGGTGGCACCACACCCCGCGAGGTGCTGGCCAAGTTCAAGACCATGCAGATGGTCGGCGTGCAACTGCCCACCACCGATGGCCGCGAGTCCAATCAAGAACTTGGCAGTGGTGTCAGGGGCAAACTGAGAAAGACGGGTCAGCGACGCGACACGGCAGGCCGATCGCCGGATGGCCGGATGGCCGGCGCTTGCGAACGCCCGCAAAGGGCGGGAGCCGGCCAGGCGCGTGGGCGGCAGCAGGGCCGGGCCCGGTTTCGTGCTCAACCCAGGGCCAGCGCGCGGGCCAGCTGCGCGCGGTTCAGCCAGGCGCGAAGCTGCAGCTGCAGCCGGCCTTGTTCGGCTTCCAGCCGCGCGTTCTGGGCCTGCAGGAAATCGGCGCGCGCGATGGCACCCACTTCCAGCCGCAGCGCAGCCACGCGTTCGGCCGCCTGTGCCTCGCGCAGCCGTGTGCCGTTGGCGTCCAGCTGCTGCTGCAGGCGCTGGCCGTCGATGAGCGCGGCTTCGATTTCCACCAGCGCCCGCGCCACCGTCTCGCGCAGGCTCAGCGCGGCCAGCTCCAGCTCGGTGCGCGCGGCGTCGCGCTGCAGGTCGAGCCGGCGCCAGTCGATGAGCGGCACCACCAGGTTGCCGGCCAGCGCCGCCACGGGGTTGCTGAACCAGTCACGCACGGCGCTGCCGCCGGTGCCCAGGCTGGCGCTGAAGCTCAGGGCCGGGTAGCGCTGCGCTTCGGCGGCCTGGCTGCGGGCCAGCGCGGCGTCGACCTGCGCGCGGGCCCGCTGCACATCGGGGCGGCGTTCCAGCACCGTGGCCGGGTTGGCGCCGATGCGCCACGGGGCGGGCACGGCGCCGGGCAGCCGCGGCCGCAGCAGCGGCGGCCCGGGGGGTGGCTCGTCCAGCAGCAGCGCCAGCTGCAGGCGCTGCTGCGCTCCATCGGCCTGCAGGTCGGCCAGGCGCACTTCGGCCTGCTGCAGCGTGGCCGCAGCGCGGTCGATCTCGATGGGCAGCAGCTTGCCCTCTTGCACGCGCAGCCGGGTGGCCGCCAGCAGCTCGCGGTTGATCTGCAGCTGCTGCTGCGCCAGCGCGCCCTGTTCGCGCGCGGCGGCCAGCTGCCAGTAGCTTTCGGCCACACGCTGGCGCAGCAGCAGGCGCGCGGCGCGCTGGTCGGTTTCGGCGGCGCGCAGCTGCGCGGCATCGGCACCGCGCAGGGCGGCCAGTCGGCCCCAGAGGTCGAGCTCGTAGCCCACGCCCAGGCTGGCGCCGACGCTGCGGGTGGTGGTGGCAGGCAGGGGGCCGGGTGGATCCAGCGCGCGGTTGGCGCCCCGGTTCAACCCCGCGCTGGGGGTGAGGCGCAGTTCGCTCAGCCCCGCCTGCGTGCGCGCCTGTTCGATGCGCAGCGCCGCCTGCACGAGATCGCGGTTGGCGGCTTCGGCACGCTCCAGCAGGGCCTGCAACTCGGGGTCGGCCCGCAGGGCCTCGTCGCCCAGAGCGGCGGGCAGGGCTGCGTGGTCTGGGGCCGCCGGCTCGGCCTGCCAGCGGGCAGGCAGGGGCGCGGCGGTCGGGGCGGCCATCGGGGCCGGCCCGGTGAGGGCGCAGCCGCTCAGGCCGGCGGCCACGATGGCGGCCAGGGCGCCGAACAGGCCGGCCATGCGTGCCCGCCGGGGCGCGGTGTGGGGGTGTGGGGAGGTGCTCACCAGCTCTCCTGTGCTCATTCGCGCGCCAGCGCATCCACCGGGCTCAGCGCGGCGGCGCGGCGCGCCGGCACGGTGCCGAAGACCAGGCCCACCGCGCTGCTGACGGCAAAGGCCACGCCCAGCGCGGCCCAGCTCACGCTGACGAACAGCTTGTCTTGAGCCGCGTTCAAGGCCTGTGCGCCCAGCCAGCTGAAGGCCACGCCCACCAGCCCGCCCAGGCAGCACAGCACCACCGCTTCGATCAGGAACTGCAGCCGCACATCGCCCTGGCGTGCCCCCACCGCCATGCGGATGCCGATCTCGCGCGTGCGCTCGCTCACCGACACCAGCATGATGTTCATCACCCCCACGCCGCCCACCAGCAGCGCAATGGCGCCCACGCCGGCAAACAGCGCGGCGAAACCGGCGCTGAAGTTCTGCATCTTGCGGAACTCGCTGTCGCCGCTCCAGCTGGAGAAGTTCTCGGCGCCGCGCAGCGCCACCAGGCGGTGCTTGATGTGGCGCAGCACCTCGTCGGGCGGCTGCGTGAAGTCCATCTGCACGCTGAAAGCGTCTACCGAGGGTCGGGCATCCAGGCGCTGGATGAAGGTGCGCTCGGGCACATAGGCCCTGCCGTTGCCGAAGTCGAAGCCCAGCTGCGAGTCGGCCTTCACGGTGCCGATCACGGTGAAGGGCAGCGGCGCAGGCGGCATGGCGCTGTCACCGCTGCCCTCCAGCCCGCTGCTGCTGATGAGCACGGTCTTGCCGATCGGTGACTCGCTGGCCTTGAACAGCGCCTGGCGCGACTGTTCGTCCAGCACCACCACCTGCGCGCCCACACTCAGCTCGTAGGGGCTGAAGAAGCGGCCGTTGTCCACCTTCAGCTTGCGTTCGATGAGCGTGTCGCTGTCGGCGCCGCGCACCTGCAGGCGGCTGTCGCGCGCGCCCTGGCGCAGTTGCGCGTTGAGCTGCCTTTCGCCCTGGACGCTGGCCACGCCGGGCAGGCTGCGCAGCGCGTCCAGCTCGCTCAGCCGGAACGCGGGCGGTTGGGCGCCGGGCGGCAGGCTGTTGTTGCCGACCCAGACCCAGATCTTGCCGCTCATCACGCCCTGGAACTCGCCTTCGAAGGTGGTGCGTGCCGCGCTCGTCAGCGCCACGATGCTCACCACCGAGGCAATGCCGATGCTGATGCCCAGCATCGACAGGAAGGTGCGCAGCCGGTTGCCCTGCAGCGACAGCCAGGCCGTGGCCAGGGCCTCGCGCCATTGCACCTGCAGCCGGCGCAGCCAGCCGCCGGGCGTGGGTGGCGGGGCGGGCTCTGCCGGCGTGGCCGACGCGGGCCGCTGCCCGGGCGCAGGGTGGCCGGCCGGCGTGCCGTCGTCCTTGACCACATGGCCGTCACGCAGCTCGATGATGCGCTGCGCGTGCGCGGCCACCGTGGGATCGTGCGTGACAAGGATGATGGTGTGGCCGGCCGCGTTCAGCTCTTTCAGCAGCCGCAGCATCTCGGCGCCGCTGGCGGAATCGAGCGCGCCGGTGGGCTCGTCGGCCAGGATGATCTGCCCGCCGTTCATCAGCGCCCGCGCGATGGACACGCGTTGCTGCTGGCCGCCCGAGAGCTCGTTGGGCTTGTGGTGCAGCCGCTCGCCCAGGCCCAGGCGCTCCAGCAGCGCCTGCGCGCGTGCAGCGCGGGGGCCGGCGCCCACGCCGGCATACACCGCCGGCAGGGCGGCATTGCCGCGCGCGTCCAGGTGGGGCAGCAGGTGGTAGCGCTGGAAGATGAAGCCGAAACGTTCGCGGCGAAGGGCGGCGAGTTCGTCGGGGCCCAGCTGGCCGGCGTCTTGCCCGTCGATGAGGAAGCGGCCCTCGGTGGGGTTGTCCAGACAACCCAACACGTTCATCAGCGTGCTCTTGCCCGAACCCGACTGGCCCATGATGGCCACGAACTCGCCGGCCTCGATGGCCAGCGTGATGCCGTCGAGCGCGCGCACCTCGATCTCGCCCAGCGCGTAACGCCGGCTCACGCCGTGCAGTTCGATCAGCGCCATCCGCGGCTCGCTCTCAGCGCGGGCTGCTGGCGGCGGCCGAGGCGGCCGAGGCGGCATCAGCCGCTGCGGCCTGGGCCTCCGTGGGCGGCGCGGTGACCACGGTCTCGCCCTCCTTCAGCCCATCCAGCACCTGCACACGGGCGCCGTCCTGCAGGCCGGTGCGCACGAAGCGGGCCACCTGGCGCCGGTCCTTCTCGGTCTTTCCGGGCTCGAGCACCATCACGCGGAAGCGGCCGTCCTTGCCGCGGTCGCCCAGGGCCACCATGGGCATGGCCAGCGCGTTCTTCACGCTGCCGGTTTCCACGTCCACCTGCACCGTCATGTCTGAGTAGAGCTGGCGTTCACGGTTGTCCACCTCGAACAGCACGTTGTAGAAGACGGCATTGCCCGAGCGCTCCGGCACGGGCTGGATCACGCGCAGCCGGCCTTCGTAGCGCTGGCCTTCGCCAGCGAGCGTGGAAAAGCGCGCCACCTGGCCAACGCGGATGCTCTGGATGTCGGCCTCGGGCACCTTGGTGTGCACGGTGATGGTGTCCAGGTCGGCCAGCGTCAGCATCACGGGGGTGATCTGCACCGCAATCACCGTCTGCCCCACCTGCACCGGCAGACTGACCACGGTGCCGTCCATCGGCGCGGTGATGCGCGTGTAGCCCAGGCGGAGCTGAGCCTGGGCCAGATCAGCCTGCAGGCGGCTGAGCACGGCGGCCTGGCCGCGCAACTCGGCTTCGAGCTTGGCGTACTCGCTCTCGGCGCGCTCGGCCTCCAGCGCCGCGGTGGCGTCGCCGGCCAGCAACCGGCGCTGGCGCTCGCGTTCGCGGCCGGCGGTGCCCAGGTCGACCTGGCGGGAGTCGATCAGCGCCTTCTGCTGCAGCAGCGCGGCCTCGGCGCGTGCCACGTCGCTGCGCGCCAGCTCGGGGTCCAGGCTCACCAGCAGTTCGCCCTTCTTCACCCGCTGGCCCAGCTGCACGTGCAGGGTCTGGATCTGGCCGCTGACCTGGGCGCCCACGTCCACCCGGGTCTTGGCCTTCAGCACGCCGGCGGCCTGCACGAGCTGGGTGATGTCGGCCCGCTGCACCAGGCCCGTGGGCGGCGGGGGTGGGGGTGCGGGTGGGTTCAGAAGGCGCCAGCCGGCAAAGCCTGCGCCGGCCAGCAGCAAGGCGGCCAGCCAGCGCAGCCGCGGGTGGCGCTGCCAGCGCTGGCGCAGCCAGCCGGCTGGGGTGGGGGGCCTGGTGTTCGGTGTGAAGGTCAAGAGAAAGCTCCTCCCCGCAGGGCCGCCGGAATGTAGCCGCAGCGCATCGGCCCACGGGCCCTGTGGCGACAGAACGTCGTCCCGGCCGACGGGCTGCACGAGGCGCGGGCTGACGCACGCTGCCCGGTGCCACAAGGCCGCATGCTGGCGGAGCTGAACCTGACCGAGGCCGACGTGGACGCAGCCGTCGCCTGGGCTCGGCGGCGGCGGTGCCAGCCCGCAGACCGGCACGTTCACCCCGTGCACCGCGAAAACGTTCTTGGCGAGATCAACCCCAACGAATACGATGGCCCTGACGACCCCTTCCGCGTGAGTTGATGAGAGTCACATCCCCAACGTGCCACTCGTTGCCGCTCGCTGCACTGAGGCTGGATCGGGACAGGGAATTCCCTCTTGATCGTTAGGCTTACCAGCCAAGCCATCGGTAGACGCAGCGTGCTCACGCTCACATCAACAGCAATCTCCACATCATGAAACCAGGCCAAAGACTTCCTGCGATGTCACTGATGTTCACGACCGTGCTGCTCAGTGGTTGCCTTGACTCAGTCGTGTCCAAGGTTTCTCCCAGTGACCGTCCCGACCACGTTGAGTTGAAGTGCCAAGACTCCTCAAGTGGCACCTGCTTCTTTCTCGTCGGCCAAGACTTCGAGACCGTGTATGAGGTTCCGAAGGGCGGCCATCTGCTGATTGCCACGCTGCAAGAACCTCAGCCGGTCTGTGCAACCTACAAGGTTTCCAAGACGGATTTCTGCAACACCAACACAACGATCGGACCCGGTTCGAACGTGGTCACCCGCAGCAAGAACACGGCAGGCATGGGTGTGACGCTCAACTAGCAACCCGAATCCGTGACGCCACCCGCCCAGCCGCGTGATCGGCCTAACCGGGCAGGCTTGTGGCGGCTCGCGGCCTCTTTTGCGTGATCATGAGAGTAGCGACAAAACTCATGGCTGCGGCACTGCTGTCGTCACTTATGCAACCCGCTTATGGCGAGACACAGGCCGCTGGCTCTGCTGCATCTGCACCCTCGCCTTCAATTGAGAATGCTGCCGCACCCGAGACCGTGATCATTCAAGGAATCAGGTCAGCTTACAGCCTCAGCTACGCAAGGTTACTTTTGGCAAAGCGAGCGTTTGCCCAGCATAGCGACAAGGCCCCCAACGCCGACTTGTTCTTTGAGGTCATTCAGCTGGCCAAGGGGCTTCCACCTACCCGCCTGTCTTTGGCTGTTGAAGATGAGTCCATTTCGATACCGCTGACCAGTGAAGACAGATTCCTGATCCCTGAACTCACGATCAGTAATCCAGAGACAGCGGTCATCACGACGAACCAAAAGGCAACCCAGATACTCATCCGAGCGGTGGTTCGGACGCGAAATCTTGCTCCTGACAGGTTGCGACTGGGGGACCTGCGTGCTTCGTGCGAAGCAACATGGGCCATGGAACGCGCGGACGTGTCACTCGCAGTGAGAGCAGCTTTTGCAGCAGCAGGCGGCGTTTGCGAGTCCCCCAAGATCGTGAATAGCTTTCGACTGAGGCAACCGGCTCAGTCGGCGACACTGATAGACAACAACAAGGCTACGCCCGTCCGACTGAGCCGGAGTGGAGACCGAATCTTCCCGCCGTTATCAGACACTTCGCTGACCAACGATGCGCTGATTGTCATGGTGCTTAAGCGACCCGAGGCAGAGCAGTCTGAGTCTCCAATCCAGCGGGGATCGCAATAGCTCTATTCGGCTTCGCCCGAAAAAGCACTCCGCGAAGTCGAAGGGCTCCTCGTCGTTTCGTCTGGAACCCAATGGTCAGAGCGGCTGGTTGTCGTCGACCCGTGATGTCAGTTCGAAGCGAACTCGACGCCCAAGATCGCGACGATGTCCTGCCGCTCGCCCAGCAGCCGGACCACATCAGGTACTCCCTGATTTCGAAAAGGCACCAGAGCAGCGGAGACTTCGAGACCCGCCAGGTCCGAAGCCCTGGAACAGCGAGGAGCTTTCCGAGCGTCCGCGGGCGCAGAACCGCCGGCTTCGATCGATCTTGCCGCGAGCGATCGCCAGCAGTTCCTTCCCGTCCGCCTTGCTGCGACGACGGCCCGGCCCGGATGCCAGCCCTTCTTCGATGAGATCCCGAAGCGGCTTCTTGGCCTGCTCTTCCTGATCCCGGCGCACCAAGTCGCGGATGTGCTCGCTGGTGTTGCCGTGGTTGCCAGTGGCGACCCGGTTGTCGATGCACTTCCGCATCGACTCGGGCAAGGCGAAACTCTTGGTTTGGGGACTCATGGCGAGATCCTGGACAGTTTCCGGGGATGCCGAAGCGTTCCTCGTGAGGAAGCCGTCCTTGGGCCCGGCGTTCAGCGCTGCCACCGGCACCAGGCGCACCATGTCGCCGGCCGCACCTCAAGGTACCGCAGCGGAAGCCACAGCGCGTGGTCGATGCCGGGTTCTCGGGCTTACATTCGGTTCGTCATCTGTCATCACGCTGCCGCACCCCATGCAACGACTCGTACTCGCCAGCTCTGTGCTTTGCGTGGCCAGCCTGCTGGCTGCTTGCGCCACACAGGCACCCCCGGCCGGCCCACGCACCATCGCTGGGGTGAACCTGCCAGGCCCGCTGCCGCCGCGGCCGCAGACCGACACCTTCTTTGGCGTTCGGGTGGACGATCCCTGGCGCTACACCGAGAACGTGAACGACCCCGTGGTGGCCGAATGGATGAAGGGCCAGGCCACAGCCAGCGAGCAGATCCTGGCGCAGCTGCCGGGCCGCGGCGCGCTGCTGGAGCGCGTGCGTGCCATCGATGCCGCGGCACCCGGCCAGCTGAGTGCGGTGCGTCGCACCGACAACGGCCGCCTGTTCTTCACGCGGCGCGACCCCGGCGAGAACCAGTTCAAGCTGGTGATCCCGAGTTCGACACTAACCGCTGTAAGTGCTTGATCCATATAGGCCAGGCCTTGGAAAATGCCACTACAGCAGCGGCATCTGGGCGTCGATGGTCGGCTTCTTGACGTTGAGCGCGGCCAGGGCTGCGGCCTGGCGTGGTTGAACGGTGGAGACGCCGTGGATAGGGGCGCTGCGGTCAATGGTGACCGTGTGCCGCTGGATGCGACGCAAGTCCGCCAAGGCTGCCTCCGGCGACAACTCGCTGCCGGCGAGCTTCAGGCGCTGGCGCATCACGCGGTACAGGATCAAGGCCATGAAGCAGATGCTCGCATGGGCCCTGATGCGCTCGGGCAGCCGGTGGAAGACCGGCGCGATCTCGATCTCCGACTTCAGCACCTTGAAGCCGCGTTCGATGTCGGCCAGCGACTTGTAGCGGCGCACCACCTCGTTCGCGGTCATGTCGCGGACATTGGTGATCAGCATCAGCTTGCCGTCCATTAGCTGCGCCCGGGCCAGCGCGGCATCGTCGATCTCGTAGGCGAACAGGTCGGACTTCAGATCGACCCGGATGATGCGCGCCAGATGCGCGTCGCTGACCTCGTGGAACAAACGCGCCTTGGCGCCGGAATCCGAGAGCTTGCGGCCGCGGTGTACCTGGCCGGCGTCCTGCGCATCGAGCTTGCTGGCCCATTGCGCTGCGCGCTCTTCCAATGCGTGGATCCTCGCCAGCCGCTCCTGGGTCTGCTCCGTCGCACGCACGGGGTTGTGGGCGACCACCAGTCGGTGGCCCTGCCACTGCGCCTCCTCGACGACTTCGTCGGTGGCCTGGGCCATGCGTGCACTCATCGGCGCCAAGAGATCGACGAACTCCCCATAGCGCCGCCCTGGCACCGCCAGGATGAATTCCAGTGGCCGATCCCCCGCCACGTGGAGCTTGGTCAGCGCCTCGATGTTGTCCAGCGAGAGCAGCCCGCGGTCGGCCACCACGACCAGGCGGCGGATGTGCGGGTAGCGCGCCAGCACCTTCTTGAGCGTGGGCTCCAGCGTCGGCGCCTCGGCCGTATTGCCGTCGAAGACCTCGTGGTAGATCGGCATACCGTCGGCCGTCTGCACCACGCCCAGCATGAACTGGCGGGCGATGACGCCTTCCTTGGACATGCCGAAGTGCCGCACGTCGCCGTCTTGCTGGCTGTGGCCCTCGGCGCGGATGGTCGTCAGGTCGTAGAAGACCACCGAGAGGTCTTCGTCGATGAGCGGCCGCAGCAGCTGCGCCACGCAGTCATCCACGGCCTGCTGGTGGTCCATCAGCGCATCCATGCTGCGCAGCAGATGCTGGTGGCTCAGCTTGGCCACGTCGATGCCCGGCATGCTCACCGTCTGCAGCCAGCGCAGCACACCCAGCTTGGACTCCGGATCGCTAAGCCGGTTGAAGGCCATCACCCGGATCGCCTGCTCGACGGCGGTGGTGAAGCGGGCGCGCCGGAACACCGCCCCCAGGGCATTGAAGCCCAGCTCATGCCACAGCGCATCGAGGGCCCAGACATCGCCCAGGCACAGGGCCGACTCGAAGCGCACCTGGAGGTCGCCGCCCGTGGCAACTGGGCGCCCCTTGGCTCGCAACAGGCCATCCAGAAGCGAGTCGACCTGACCGCCGCGCTCGTCGATGCGGCCCAGAGTGGCTACCGTGCGCTGGCGCGGCTTGCCGTGTTCATCGCGGAACGACTCGACCAGTTGCGCGTAGGTGCGTTCGCCGGACCGGGTGAGCTTGATGAACATGGCGAGAGTGTAGCTACCTCCCTGTTGCATGCCAACACACCCGCATTCATACCGTGCCACTACAGAAAAACTGGCGCTGCAGCGCTAACTTGTTGATTACATTGGCGCCGGGGCGAGAAAATCGCTCGAACTCGGCTTTTGGTGTCGAACTCGGGGGTGATGCGCGAAGGCGCGGAAGGCCCCGACCGTGTGCTGGTGGATGCCGAGGCACGCGGCAAACGCGCCGGCCAGCCGCTGGCCATCCTGGACTACGCCCCCTCGCACGACGGCCGCATGTTGGCCTACACCCTGCAGGTGGGCGGCAGCGAGATCGGCGAACTGCACCTGATGGACGTGGCGACGGGGCAAGACGTGGCGCCGCCGATCGACCGCATCCGCTTTGGCAGCCCGGTGTGGCTGCGTGACGGCAGCGGCTTTTTCTTCAGCCGCCTGCGCGAGGGCTACACCACGCTGCCCGACACCGAGAAGTTCGGCGACCGCAGCACGCACTTCTTCTCGCTGGCCTCGCGCCAGGCACAGCCGGTGTTCAGCCCGCTGCGCAATGCCGATCTCAAGCTGCCGCTGTTTGCCAGCGGCACGGTGTCAGAAATTCCCGGCACCGGGCTGGCGGCGCTGTCGGTGTCGCTGGGCGTGGACCGCAACCGGGTGCTTTACCTGGGCGATCTGAAGGCGGCTACCGAAGGTCGCGCGCAGTGGCGCAAGGTGTTCGACGCCGCCGACCAGGTGCGCGACTTCGCGGTGGCCGGCGGTTGGATCTACGCCATGTCGGCCCAAGGCGCGCCGCGCCACCGCCTGCTGCGCATGCCCGTGAATGCGCCCGACCTGTCGCGTGCCGAGGTGTTGCTGCCCGCCAGTGACGAGGTGCTGGTGGGCGTGGCCGGCGCACGCGATGCGGCTTACGTGGTCAAGCGCCGGGGCCCGGTCATGCAGCTGATGCGGCTGCCCCATGCCAGCCCGCAGCCGCAGCCGGTGCCGCTGCCCTTCGAGGGCTCGGTCGGCGTGCTGAACGCCGATCCGGCGCAGGACGGCCTGCTGTTCAGCGTGGCCGGCTGGACGCGCGCCACACAGCGCTTTGCCTACACGCCAGGCGCGGCCCCCAGGCCGCTGGCGCTGGTGCGGCCGGGCGCCTTCGACGCGCCCGACAACGTGCAGGTGCGCGAAGTGATGGTGACGGCGCGCGACGGCACCCAGGTGCCGGTGTCCATCATCAGCCGGCGCGATCTGGTGCTGGATGGCAGCAACCCGACCGTCCTGTTCGGCTACGGCTCCTACGGCATCACCGAGAACCCGGGCTTCAACCCACGCTTGCTGGCCTGGCTGGAACGCGGTGGCGTGTACGCCTACGCCCACGTGCGCGGCGGTGGCGCGTTTGGCACCGAATGGCACCAGGCGGGTCAGAAGGCCAACAAGCCCAACACCTGGCGCGACGGCATCGACGTGGCGCAGTGGCTGGTGGCGCAGAAGTTCACATCGCCCAGCCGCCTGGCCATCTTCGGTGGCAGTGCCGGCGGCATCTTCGTGGGCATGGCCCTCAACGAACGGCCCGACCTCTTCGCCGCAGCCGTGCCCAGCGTGCCGGTGATGGACATGGTGCGCACGGAACTCGACCCCAATGGGCTGGCCAACATTCCAGAGTTCGGCAGCGTGAAGGACGAGGCCGGGTTCCGCGCCCTGCTGGCCATGGCGGCCTACCACCACATCAAGCCGGGCACGCGCTACCCGGCCGTGATGCTGGTGCACGGTGTCAACGACACGCGCGTGTCGGTGTGGCAGAGCACCAAGTACGCCAACCGCCTGGCCACGGCCAGCACCGGCGGCCCCGTGCTGATGCGGCTGGACTACCAGCTGGGTCACGGTGGCGGGGCCAGCCGTGCGCAGCAGCAGCAACAGACCGTGGACATTTGGTCCTTCATGCTGTGGCGCATGGGCGTGTCGGAGTTCCAGCCCAGGTAGGCACTGCCGCGTTGCACGCGGCGGCATGTTGGCAAAGCGGCTGCCCCGGGCCAGCGGCGCCGGCCTGCCGGCGCGTCAAGGCTGCGCGCAGGCCGCCCGCAGCAGCGCCACGTCCACCCCGGTGGGCGGCCAGGCACCGGCCGGTGTGCCCCGCACCTCGTACCGCGTGGCGGTGTCGTAGCGGGTGCCGCTGTAGTGCTGCACGGTCTCCAGCCGGCGCTCGCGGGTGACGCAATCGGTGGTGAAGACGGCCACCGACGACCGCCGTTCGCGCAGCCAGACCACACCCACGCGGTAGGTGAGCTGGCGGCCGTCGCGGCGGATGCTCTCCGGATCGATGGACATCGTCTTCCCGCCGTCCTCGTGGAAGACCACCCACAACGCATCGGTGGCGCCGTTGCCGGCACGCAGATGCAGCACCAGGCTGGTGGCCAGCGCCAGCACGGCCGCGGCACCGGCCCCCCACAGCACGCGCCCGGGCAGGTGCCGCGCCCGCAGGATCATGGGCATGCCGGCGGCACCCGAAGCCGGCCAGCGCCCTGACACGCCGGATGCCGCAGCGGGCACGGCCACCAGCGGAGCGGGTGATGGTGCAGCCGGTGTGGGCGGTGTGGGCGGCTGCGCCCAGCGGTCGAGCGCGGGCGCGGCCTGGGCCATCGCGGCCTGCAGGGCTTCGATGGCCGCCTTGTCCTGGCCGACACCGGTGATCTGCTCCCAGCGCTCGGCCCAGCCCTTGGGCAGCCAGTCACGGCCGGCGCGCCGCACCAGGCGCAGCAGCGGCTCGCGGTGCCCATGGTCGCCGAGCAGCTGCACCAGGTGGTTGCGCCGCTCGAAGCCGTCCACGGCGCCGCACAGCACCAGGCACTGGCCCACCACCGCTTCGCCGGCCCGGGCCAGCGCCTCGTCCCGGGGCGCGTCGCGGGGCACCGCCGCCGCCTGCTGGAAGCCCGTCTGCAGCCAGGCCTTCATCACCGGCATCTGCAGCAGCAGGCCCTGGCCGATGGCGCTGCCGGCCGGCGCAAAGAAGCCGGCCGGGCGGGCGCGCAAGCGCTGTTCGAGGCCCTGCGCCGCCGCGGCCAGGGCCACCAGGGCGCGCCACGGCGGCGCCCGGTTCGTGGCCAGCGGATCGCTGCGCCGCTGCCGCCAGGCGGCGCGGGCGCGGCGCAGGGCCTGCGCGCACTGCGGTGCCTGGGGCCTGAGCAGCCGGCCGATGCCGGGCTCGGCGGCCTCGGCCGTGCGGCACAGCCGCGCCAAGGCTCGCCACTGGGCGAACGACGGGTGCGGCACCGTGGCAGCGGGCTCGCCTGGGGGCACATCCACGGGCGAGGGCGGTGCCTGCGTCGGGCCGGCGTCGCGGGCAGGCGCGTCAATCACTGCGACCAGGCCCGAACATCGACCGGCCGAGCTTGGCACCGATGACCAGGCCCGCCAGCGGCGCCACGGCGTTGACCAGATCGGCCACCGCCGACGGGCCCGACTGCGGTGCAGCCGCGTGCGTGGGGGCAGGCACGGCCTGCGCAGAACGCCGCACGGCAGCCGGGCGGTCGGGCCGGGGATAGACCAGCAGCACCTGGCTGTCCGGTTCCACCAGACGGTCCAGCCGAAGGTCGTCGATCGTCGCGTCCAGCTGCAGCCACACGCCGCCGCCCTCGGCCCGGGCGTGCAGGCGCAGGCGGTTGGTGCAGTTCAGCTCGGCCACCATGCCGCGCACGTCGGCCACGAAGGCCAGCCGCCGGCTGTCCTGCACCCGTGCGGGCAGCGGCTGCAGCGCCCGGTCGTCGAAACTCACCTTGAGCACGGGGCCTTCGGTGCCGCCGTGCAGGTCGGCGCTGCCGGCCGCCCCGACCACCACCTCCACCCCGAAGCGGCGCGAGTTGCGCACCCTCAGCTGCAGTTGCTCGCCCTGCAACAGGGCACTCAGCAGGGGTTCGCCGTCCGGGCCCCAGCACTCGTCTCGTTCATAGGTCCACTGCAGTTCCGTTGCCATCGGTGCTCCGTCTGCGCCGTCCGTCCGCGGGCGGGCCTCCACGTCGCTTCGGCCGTTTGGCGCCTAACTTGAGCCGCAAGCCCGCTGCGTGGCAGGAACGGCAAGCACGGCGCGGCAGGGGCTAACGCGCTCAGCCGCCTGTCGGGCCAGCCACCGCCGCAGGGATGGCCTCGGCGAGAAAGTCGTACACCCGCCGCACCAGCCGGTTGCCGCGAATCTCTCGGTGCACCGCCAGCCAGCAGGGCAGTGGCGGGATCGGCAGTTGCGGCAGCACCTGCAGCACGCCGGGCCAGTGGTCGATGTTGTAGCGCGCCACGAAGCCGATACCTGCACCGGCGGCGACGAGCCGGCCGTAGGCCACCTGGTCGTCGGTGCGCAACGCAAAGCGCTCGCGCGCCAGCGCCAGGCCCATGCCCGCGAAGCCGCGCACGATGGTCTCATCGCGGTCGTAGCCGATCAGGCGGTGGCCAAGAAGGTCTTCGGGCCGGCGCGGCGTGCCGGCGCGCGCCAGGTAGCTCTCGTGCGCGGCGGCAACGATCGGGATGTCCGCCAGCTTGCGCGCGACCAGCGAGCCCTGCTGCGGTCGCACCATGCGCACGGCGATGTCGGCTTCGCGGCGCAGCAGGTTGGTGAGTTGGTTCGATGCCACCAACTCGATGTCGATGCCCGGCTCGGCCTGCTGCAGCTGCGCCAGCAGCGGCGGCAGCATCCAGATGGCGGCGACCTGGCTGGTGGTGACACGCACGGTGCCCGTGGTCGCGTCGCGGCTCTTGGCCAGGCTGCGGGCGAGCGCGCCCGCGCCGTCCTGCATCTGCCGCGCGGCGTCGGCGATGGCCAAGGCCGCGGCCGTGGGCGTGACGCCACGGCCGGTACGCTCGAACAGCGGCACGCCGAGCTGCGCCTCGAGTTCGGCGATGTGCCGCGACAGCGTGGGCTGCTGCGCCTGCAGGCGGCGTGCGGCACCCATCAGGCTGCCGGCGTCGAGCACCGCCAGGAAGCTCTTGGCCAGCGACCAGTCGAAACCTTCGAGGTTGTCTTCAGGCATGCAAAGGTGTATAGCTGTGTTGCTGTCTGCGGCGATTGTCGAATAAGTCAGGGGCGTCCAGAGTTGCGTTCATGAACTCCACACACCGGAGAACCCCCATGAACACCTCGCAACGCCCTAGCGTCCTCATCCTCGGCGCCAACGGCCGCCTCGGCCTGGCCGCCGCGCAGGCTTTCGACGCCGCTGGCTGGCAGGTTCTGGCGCAGGTGCGACGCAACGCCGCGGCCTGCATGCCTGCTGGCGTGCGGCTGGTGCAAGCCCAGCTGAACGAGCCCGATGCGCTGGCCGCGCAGGCCGCTGGCGCGCAAGTGGTGGTCTACGCGCTGAACCCGGTCTACACCCGCTGGGCGCAGGAGGCGATGCCGATGGCCGTCGCCGGCATGGACTTGGCGCAGCGCCTGGGGGCGCGCTTCATGCTGCCGGGCAACGTCTACAACTTCGGCACGCAGATGCCGGCGCTGCTGTGCGAAGACACGCCGCAGCGTGCCGACACCCGCAAAGGCCGCATCCGCGTGGCCATCGAAGCCGAGATGGCGCGCCGCTGCGGCGCCGGCACGCTGCGCGCCACGGTGCTGCGCGCGGGCGACTTCTTCGGCTCCGGTGCGGGCAGCTGGTTCGACCTGGTCATTGCCAAGTCGGTGGCCCAGGGCAAGCTGGCCTACCCTGGCCCGCTCGACGTGCCGCATGCCTGGGCCTACCTTCCCGACCTCGCCCGAGCCTTCGTTGCCGCAGCACAGACGCACGGCCTGCCGGCTTTCGCCACCCTGCACTTCGCCGGTTACACGCTCACCGGCGCGCAGTTGCTCGCCGGCATCGAACGCGCCGCGGCCGGGCTCGGCCTGGCCCCGCCCGGCGGCTTCAGGCAGGGCGGCATGCCGTGGGGCGTGATCCGCCTGGGCAGCCTGGTGGTGCCGATGTGGCGCGAGCTGGCCGAGATGGCCTACCTGTGGACCGTGCCGCATGCCCTGGCCGGCAGCGCGCCGCAGACCCTGTTGTTGCCCGCAGCCACCCCGATCGACCTGGCGCTGCGCGCTGCACTTGTTGCACTGCAGCCCGCGCCGCCCACGGTGCCGGTCGGCGCCACCGCGCGCTGAGCCACCACGCCCGTACGGCGCACTCTGCACCCCACCCCTTCAAAACCCCTGGCCAACGCAACCGGAGTCCAGCCATGACCAACCCCGTCCACGCGGCCGAGCGCCGCCCTCTCGAAACCTCCGCCAGCACCAAGGGCGCCACGCGCGGCCTGGGCGCCCTGCTCATCGCCGATGCGCTGCTGTCGTTCGCCCCGGTGGTGATCCTGGGCGCAGCCATCGGCTGGCCGGCCTCGTTGGACAAGCCCGCCGCCGAGCAGCTCGCGGCGATCCACGCCAACGCTGGCATGGTGACGCTGGGCTATGGCGTGTACCTGCTGTATTCGATCCTGGTGGCGCCGGTGATGATCGGCCTGGCCGCCAAGGTGTTCGGCGGCCTGCAGCACCCTGTGGCGGCCACCGTGGCGGCGTTCGGCGCGCTCTCCGCCCTGGCGCGCGCCATCGGCATCCTGCGCTGGCTGACGGTGATGCCCGCGCTGGCCGCGGCCCACGCGGCCGCCGACCCGAGCACGCGCGGCCAGATCGAGCTCGTCTTCACCGCGGTGACGACCTACGGCGGCGGCATCGGCGAGGTGCTGGGCGTGGCCTTGTTCATGGCGCTGTCCCTGGGCACGCTGTGTGTGGCTGCGCTGCGCAGCGGCGGCATGCCGCGCTGGCTGGCGGGCCTGGGCCTGGCGAGCACGGCCTTGCTCGCCGGCCTGCTGCTGCCTGTGTTCGGCGCAGCGGACATCGTTCCCGTGGCCGCCGCGGTGAGCCTGCTGTCGGTCTGGATGCTGGCCGCCGGGGTCTGGGCGCTGCGTCGGGGTTGATCAGGCGGTGGGCACGGCTGGAGACACTTGCGCGGTGTCGGGCTCAGCCCGGGCGGGGTTGGAGCGAACGCCCGCTCCTGGTCCAGAAGCTGACGTTCCGCCGCTCCCCTTGTCGAATCTGGGGAGGCCATCACGCCGATGGAAGCGGCTTTCAGGTGATCTTGAACAACGCCGAGAACCGGGACAGGTTCTCGCTAGACAGCCGCATGGGATCGTAGTCAGGCTCCGGCAGGGGCTGTACCACGTCCCAATGCTCTGCCATCAGACCCTGGGCGTTGAAGCGCATGAAGTCGGCGATCACGGTGGCCGGCAAGAGCTTGTGCAGGATGACAAAGTCGCCGCACGCGAACAGATGGATAGGCCGCCATGTCAGCCGGCCCGGGCGCTTCCAGGCCACCTGTTCCAGGTAGTGGCGCAAGCCATCGCGCCCTTGCCCGATGCCTGGTGTGTGCTGGATGTAGTCCTCGGCCACATAGCGGTCGACAAGGCCCATGTCGTGGCCATGCATGCAGTCGGACATGAAGTGCAGCAGGGCTTTTTCGTTGGCGCCAGGTCGTCGCGCAAACGGGGGTCGAATGGGTTGGGAAGGGGGTTCATCGCAAGCTTTCAAGGATGCAGCGGGCCATGGCGGCATGGCCCGCGCGGTTGGGGTGGACGCCGTCGCCTGGCTCGCCCGTGGTGCTGTCGCCGTTGAACGCGGCCTGCAGTGCACCGCTGTGTGGGTCGGTCAGTGCGCGGTCCAGGTCTGCGAACTCATCGAACAACGCGCCCCGGCGCACCTCGGCATTGAAGGCCTGCCGGCGGCTGTCCTGCAGTGCGCCGCCGTGGCCGGGCCGTGTGCTGTTCAGCGCGCTGGGCAGTGTCGCGCCAATGACGCGCAGGCCCTTGGCTCGCAAGTGCTTCACGGCGCCGGCCATGGCCCGGGCCACGGTCACGGCGTCGGCCTGGCCGTTGTCGCTGAAATCGTTGATCCCTTGCAGCCAGAAGACGGTGCCCACGCCGGACAGGGCCAGCACGTCGCGCTCCAGCCGCTCGATGGCCGCAGGGCCGCCGCGCCAGGGGCCTGCCGCTTCGTCAGGACCCCGCACCTGGTTGCCGCCAATGCCGGCGTTGACGACGGCCACATCCTGGCGCCCCGCGCCCCACAGTTCGCGCTGCAGCACGTCGGTCCAGCGGTCGTGGCCGTTGAGGGTGGTGGCGGTGCCATCGGTCAGCGAATCGCCCAAGGCGACGAGTGCCTGCACACCCGCCGGCAGCCACGCGTCCAGGGCGTCGACGAAGAAGGTCGACGTGGTCGTGTACGGGAAGCCCAGCTCGCTGTCGGAACCCGCAGCCCGTCGGTCGCCTGGCGCAGACAGGTACGAAGTGGCCATCGCCTTGGCGTGCCAGGTGATCGGGCCGCTGGCACCGTCTACCCACGCACTGAAGGCGAGGCTTCGGCCCAGCATCGGTTGCGGTGTTGCCGGCAACGCCGTCCACTCGACGGCCGGTACCCATTCGCACGCCCCGGCGGCCAGGGACTGGTCGGGCAACTCGACCCGGGTGCCGGGCGCAAGAGCGCCGCCACCCTGATGCAGACCCAGGCTCATGCCGCGCAACTGCAACGGTCGGTCGCCAAAGTGGTTGCTCAGACGCAGCCTGAAACGCGCCGACCACAGGCCCGGCCGCAACACCATGCGAAACGACTGGTTGACCAGACCTTGAGTGGCGTCTGGCAGTGCCCTGCTCAAGTCGGGCTGGGCGATCGTGGAGCCCACCGGGTAGGCGCCTTGTGCAGACGCCGCCCAGACGGTCACCCAATGGCCTGCAGCCGCAAGCGCTGAGCTCATTCGTTGAATGCCAACCAGCGGCGCGCACGCTCAACGATGGGCCGGTCGATCATCCGGCCGTCCAGCAGCACCGCGCCCAGGCCCGCCGCGCGTGCCGCTTCATCGGCGGCCACGACGCGCGCGGCCCAGGTGCGCTCGGCCTCCGAGGGCGAGAAGCCGCGGTTGACGATGGGCACCTGCCGCGGGTGGATGCAGACCGAACCGGTGAAGCCCATCGCGCGGCCGGCGCGCACGGTGTGCTCGAAGCCCGCCACGTCATCCACCACCGCAATGCTGCCGGCCAGGCCCCAGCAGGCCAGGCCGTGGGCGTGTGCGCAGGTCAGCACCTGTTGTGCAGGCCAGGTCAGCGCAGCCGGCTCGGGTGGCACGCCCAGGGCACCGGCGTAGTCCTCGGCGCCGAAGCCCAGTGCGCACAGCGCCGGGTGGGCCGCGACTTGAGCGGCCGCCAGCACCCCACGCGGCGTTTCCAGCAAAGCCGCGATCGGCGGTGGCGCGTGGCCCTGCTCGCCGCCCGCGGCTGCGTGGGCGGCCAGTGCTTGCGCAAAGGCTTCCAGCTGCGCGACGGTCTCCACCTTGGGCAACATCACGGCGGCCAGGCTCTGCAGCGGCATGCCCTGGAGGTCTTGCTGCCACAAGGCCGGTTCGCTGTTCACGCGCAGCACCACCCGGGCGCCGCGTGCCGCCAGTTGCGCCACCGCCGCGCGCGCCATCGGGCGGGCTTCGGCCTTGCGGTCGGGGGGGATGGCGTCTTCCAGGTCCACCACCAGCGCATCGGCGCCCCGCTCGGTGGCCTTGGCCAGCAGGTGGTCGGCGGTGGCCGGCAGAAACAGCAGCGAGCGGATGGACTTCAGCTGCACTCGATCGCTCCTTGGCGCTGCAGCGCCTCGCGCTCGGCAGACGTGGCGCCCAGCTCGGCCAGCAGCTCGTGGGTGTGCTGGCCGCGTGCGGGCGCGGCGCGGCGGATGCTGCCGGGCGTGCCTTGCAGGCGCGGCGTCACCTGGTGCATCACCGTGGGCTCGGTGCCGTCGCCGCTGTCCAGGCGCACGTAGACGCCGCGCTCGACCACGTGGGCATCGGCCAGCAATTGCGGGGGCGCATAGATCGGGCCCACCGTCACGCCGTGGCGGCGGAACAGCGCCAGGCACTCGCCCTGGTCAAGCCCGGCAATGAAACCGGCGACCATCGCGTCCAGCTCCTGGTCGTGGGCCAGTCGGGCGGCGTTGGTGTTGAAGCGGGGCTCATCCATCAGCGCCGGGCGGCCGATGGCCTCGAACACGCGTCGCGCCATGGTGTCGGTGGAGCCGCTCATCGACACCCACAGGCCGTCCTTGCAGCGGTAGCTGCCGCGCGGCGATGCAATCTTGCGGCCGGGCTCGGCATCCACCCCCGTGGCCGCAAAGGCGCTGACATCCGGGCCCATGATGGCGAGCATGGGTTCCAGCAGCGACAGGTCGAGCACCTGACCGCGGCCGCCGCGCACCTCCACTTCGCGCAGCGCGGCCAAGGTCGCGAAGGCGCCGGTCAGGCCCGTGATCATGTCGGCCATCGCCAGGTTGGGCAGTTGGGGCGTGCCATCGGCGCCGCGGTGCTTGTGGGCATAGCCGCTGAAGCCTTCGATCAGGCTGCCGAAGCCCGGCAGCTCGCGATACGGGCCCGTCTGGCCCCAACCTGAGAGCCGCACCACCACCAGGCGTGGGTTGGACACCCCCAGCGCATCGGGCGCCAGACCCATGGCCTCCAGCGTGCCGGGGCGGAAGCTCTCCACCAGCACCTGCGCGGTGTCGATCAGGCGGCGCAGCCAGGCCATGGCTTCGGCGTTGCGCAGGTCCAGCGCCAGGCTGCGCTTGTTGCGGGCATAGGTGCGCCACCAGCCGTCAAAGCCTGCGGGGAAGTCGGCATGCGACTCGCGCCACTCGCGCAGCGTGTCGCCGGAACCGGCCGCCTCGACCTTGATGACATCGGCGCCGAAGTCCCCCAGTTGCAGCGTCAGCATGTTGCCGGCCACCAGGCGCGACAGGTCGACCACCCGCACACCCTGCAGCGGGCCACATGCGCCCGGCTGCAGCTGCGCTGCCGGCAGCTCTTGTGCCGCCTTCATTCCGTCTTCAGGCCCAGTTGGCGCACGAGCGGGCTCCAGACCTCGGCTTCCCTGCGCAGCAGGTCGTTGAAGGCGGGGACCGTCACCCTCAGCGGGTCGGTCTCGACGGCGGCGAAGCGCTGCGCCACTTCCGGGTTGACCAGCACCTTGGCCGCGGCGGCGGACACCTTGTCGACCACATCCTTGGGTGTGCCCTTGGGTGCGAACAGCCCACCGATGGCGGCCACCTGCACGCCGGACAAGCCCGCTTCAGCCAGCGTCGGCACATCGGGCAGCGAGCCCTCGCGCGCCAGGTCGGTGGTGGCCAGGGCGCGCAGCCTGCCGCTCTTGATGTGCGTCATCGCGGCGGTCAGGGAGTCGGTCGCGAACAGCACCTGGCCGCCCATCAGGTCGGTGAGCGCGGCGCCGCTGCCCTTGTAGGGTATGTGAGTCGCCTGCAAGCCGGCCCGGCGCAGCACCAGCTCGGTGCCCAGATGGGTCAAGGTGCTCACGCCGGCCGAGGCATAGCTTTGCGGCTTGCTGCGGATCGCGGCCATCAGTTCGGCCATGGTCTTGGGCGCCGTGGGCGTGTTGGCCACCAGCACCGCAAAGGGCGCGCGCATCACGGGTGCCACGGGCACGAAGTCGGCCAGGCCGTACTGGGCGTTCGGGTTCATCACCGGCACCACGAACAGCCCGGCGGTGGACGTGAACAGCAGCGTGTAGCCGTCCGCCGGGGCGCGTGCCACCGACTGGTGGCCGATGATGCCGGAGGCGCCGGCGCGGTTCTCCACCACCACCGTCTGCCCCAGCAGCGGGCCAAGGTAGCCGGCCAGCAGGCGCGCCATGACGTCGCTGCCCGAGCCCGGGCCCTGGGTCACCACCAGGGTGATGGGTTTGCTGGGGTAGGTGTCGGCCTGGGCCGACGTGGCCCAGAAGGTGGACAGGACCGTCGCAAGCAGGGCGCGGCGGAGCGCAGAATGCATGGGAGTCTCCAGGGTGTTGTTTCGTCGCAGAGCCAAGCATATGGAGATTTATGTGCTACAGCAAGTATTGACATGACAAAGAGAAAAGCCGCTCAAGTCAGCGCCACCGCGCTGCGCCGCCATGAACCGCAGGAATTGATCACCTTCCGGGTCTCGGTGCTGTCGCAGCTGCTCGCGCGCGTGGTGGAAGGCTCGGTCAGCCAGGAGCTGGATCTGTCCAGCCGCCAGTGGCGGGTGCTGGTGATGCTCAACCGCTTGGGGCCGACCACCTCGGGTCAGGTGGCCACAGCCACGCGGCTGGACCACAGCCAGGTCAGCCGGGCCAGCCACGAACTGGTGGACAAGGGCCTGATCGCGATGGACAGCGACCAGGCCGACCGTCGGCGCCAGAGGCTGTCGGTCACAGCCTCCGGCGTGGAAGTGCTGCGGCGGGGCATCGTGGGCTCACAGGCCCGCCAGGCGCGGCTGAGGCATTGCCTCAGTGAAGACGACTACCAGGTCTTCGGCAAGGTCCTGGCTCTGCTGTCTGCCGAGGCGACGGCCATGCTCGAAGAGTCGCGCGCTCCCTCGTGACCTGGCGGTCCATCGTCGGCATTCTGAGTGGCGCGCGACTCGGCCGATGGCTTTGTCAGTCTGCGAATGTCGCTGAAGGGTCAAGATGGCGAGGTAAGCGCCTCGAAGACCGGTCTTCTTGACCGCGCCGAAACGAACGGCTGCTGGCGGCGTCGACCGCGAACTGGGAGTTCCGGCCACCACCCAACACTCACCGGTGGCGGATTTGCGGCCACCCGGTCGGGTGAGCCGTGGGCGACGAACCTGCGCCGCCGGCTGCACCATGAACCCGAACACTCTCGGCCTTTCTTGTCCGGCCGCGCCGACAAAGCCGGCAGGTGACTCCGCGAACCCCCTTGGAGTTCCTTCCGCCGCTCAAGTCGGCACATGTCCCGCCATGGCGGAACGCAGCCACATCGGGCCGTCCTGCACCAGAACCAGCAAGAGAGGGCTCATCAGAAGCACGTAGGAGCGTGGGCGCCAAGTGCTGCGGACACGGCCAGCGCGAGCCCGTCGCGCGCCACCCACGCTCCTAGGAGCGTGGGTGGCAGAAATCCAGCCCCGCGTTGGGCCGACTTCGGGGCCCAGGCCAGGCGCCGCGCGCAGCCCGGGCTGTGCGCCCGGGCCAGCGTGGCAACGCCGCATGGGCCCCGAAGTCGGCCCAACCCGAAGGGCCGGGGCGGCCAAAGCCGCTGGCGGGTGTTGCGCCGCTGGCGCGGGCGTCAAGCCCGCGCTGCGCGACGCGCCTACGCCAGTGGCTTTGGCCGCCCCGGCGCGGGGCTGGATTTCTGCCGCCCACGCTCCTAGAATCGTTGGCATGATCTCGCGGGAGGTTCTCCGACCGGCCACGCCAGCCGATGCGCCACGTGTGGCCGATATCCTGATCCTCTCGCGCGCTGCGCACTTGCCCTTCGCGCCCATGGCGCAGACCCCCGAAAGTGTTCGCGCCTGGGTGGCCCAGGTGCTGGTGCCGGGTGGCGGTGTCTGCCTGGCCGAACTGGACGGACAGCCGCGCGCCATGGGGGCGCAGGCCATGGACAACGGCTTGGGCTGGGTCGAGCAGTTGTACGTCGAGCCCGGTTACACAGGCCAGGGCCTCGGCACAAGCTTGCTGCGCCGCATGCTGTCAGACCTGCAGGCCGCCGGCGCGCACGCCGTTCGCCTGTGGTGCTTCCAGGCCAACACCGGGGCGCGCCGCTTCTACGAAGGCGAAGGATTCGTCGCGGTGGGTTACACCGACGGCCTTGGCAACGAAGAACGCTGCCCCGATGTTCTTTACGAAAGATCAAGCGCAGCCTGACACGATGTGGGGTACAGTCGCTGCGCGGATTCGCTCCGATCTTCTCGTTCGTCGGCTCTATTGTGTTTGACCGACGCCGCTGCAGCCCCCGGGCGCCAGCGCCGTCGTGCTAGGCCCAGTTCTTCCATCGGTGAGTAGCGTTTAGGCGGCTTCCGTACGCGTGTGCGGCAAGGGTGCCGTTGCGCGGTTCAACCTCACACCGAAAGGAAACTCCCATGGCCAACAAAGAAACCGGCACCGTCAAGTGGTTCAACGAGGGCAAGGGCTTCGGCTTCATCGCCCCCGATGGCGGCGGCAAGGACCTGTTCGCGCACTTCAAGGAAATCCAGGGCACGGGCTTCAAGACCCTGCTTGAGAACCAGCGCGTCGAGTACGAAGTGACGCAGGGCCAGAAGGGCCCGCAAGCGTCGAACATCCGCGTCGTCAGCTGATCGATCCCGCTGCCGGCCCCTCGGGGCCGCGGCGACCGGGGCGCGCTTCGGCGCGCCTTTTTCTTTTTTCACGGGCCACACCCGGGAGCCGCGGTGAACAACCTGCAGCAAGCGACCGAGAAGATCTGCGAGCTCAAGGGCGGCCTGCTGGCGCTGGACGCCGTGGTGACGACCCTGATCACCGCCTTGCCCGAGGCCCAGCGCGCCACCATGTCCGAGGCCTTTGCGCGCCACTCCGAGATGGCGCGGGCCTTCTTGCTGAACGCACCGATCTCCGAGCACACCATCAGCGCCTACGAGCACGAGGTGCGGCGCTACGGCGCCTTGCTCGAGCCGGCTGACGCCCCGCCAGCGTCTGCGGGCTGAGCGGCCGGGGCCGATATCGCCCTCAGGGCCCGGGCGCGCCGGCCCTGAACCAGCGTCGGATCAGCTCGCGCTCTTCTTCGGTGATCTGCGTGGCGTTGTTCTGCGGCATCAGCCGCAGCACGACGCTCTGCTGATAAATCGCCTGCGCGTGCTGCTGCACCAGCTCGGGCGTGTGCAGTGCGACGTTCTTCTGCGCCACCACCGCGTTGTGGCACACCGCGCAACGTTGCTCGAGCACGGCCTTCAGCTCGGCATAAGTGGCCGGCGCGGCCGCCGCCGGTGCGGCAGGGCGCGGCGCGGGCTTGAGCGCCACCGCCAGGCCCAGCAGCAGCGCGGTGCCGACACCGGCGTACTCCCAAGGCACGCGCTTGCCGTGGACGAGCGCCTTGTGCCGCGCCACGAAGCTGTGGCGGATGAGCGCGCCTGCCAGCATCAGCACCACCAGCACCACCCAGTTCCATGCGCCCTGGTAGAGCCACCCATAGTGGTTGGACAGCATCGCGATCAGGACCGGCAGCGTGAAGTAGGTGTTGTGCACGCTGCGCTGCTTGGCACGCTGGCCGTGGATGGCCTGCACCGGCTGGCCGGCCTTCATCTGGGCGATCACCGTCTTCTGGCCGGGGATGATCCAGAAGAACACGTTGGCACTCATCGCCGTGGCCAGCATCGCCCCCACCAGCACAAAAGCCGCGCGGCCGGCGAACAGCTGGCAAGCCAGCCACGAGGCAAGCACCACGAACACCGTGACGGAGATGCCGACCTTCACGTCGCCGCCGACCTTGCCGGCCTTCTCGCCGAGCCAGCGGCACAGGCCGTCGTACAGCAGCCAGAACACGACGAGGAAGGCCAGTGCCGCCGTGACCGCCTGCCAGGGTGCGTCCCAGGCGAAGACCTGGCGGTCGATGAGAAAGGTTTCGGCGTTGAACAGGTACAGCACCGCGAAGAGCGCAAAACCCGTGAGCCAGGTGCTGTAGCTCTCCCAGAAGAACCAGTGCAGGTGCTCGGGCAGCGTCTTCGGCGCCACGAGGTACTTCTGCGGGTTGTAGAAGCCGCCGCCGTGCACGGCCCAGAGCTCGCCGTCCACGCCCAGGGCGTTGAGCTCGGGCGAGGTGGGCTTGACGAGGCTCGAGTCGAGGAAGACGAAGTAGAAGCTCGAGCCGATCCACGCGATGGCGACGATCACGTGCGCCCAGCGCAGCAGCAGATTGGCCCAGTCGAGCCAGTAGGTCAGGTCCATCAGGCTGTCTTCACGAGCCGCGGTAGGTGCTGTGGCTCCAGGGGCTCACGAGCAGTGGCACGTGGTAGGGCGCAGCGACGTCGGCGATGCCGAAGTCGAGCTGCACGGTGTCGATGAACGGCGGCTCCGGCAGCGACACGCCGCGCGCGCGAAAGTAGGGCGCCACCTCGAACAGCAGTCGCCAGCGGCCCGCGACCATGGCGTCGGCCTCCAGCAGCTTGCCTTCGGCGCGGCCGTCGGCGTTGAGGACGACGCGCTTGATGGTGTGGGCGCTGCCGTCGGGGGCCACGCGCTGCAGGGTGACGGCCATGCCGGCGGCCGGGCAGCCGTGGGCGGTGTCGAGGACGTGGGTGCTGAGGTGGCCCATGGCGGCTGCGGGGTGGCGGGCAACGCGGGTTGCCGCGGGGGTGTGGAAGGCCTGCAAAGTGTATACAGTCGGGTACACACGTCAACGCGCCGATGACCCGCAGCGCCACACCCTCCACCGGCCTCCATGGCATCCGCCCCACCGCAGTCCGGCCGCGCCGGGCTGCGGTGGGGCGTGCCGCCGCGCGGCGTGGCGCGGCCGGCGGCGCCCTGCCGGCGGCCGGCAGCACCCAGCGCATCGTCGACGCCGTCACCGCCGCCATCGTCGAGCGGCGGCTCATGCCCGGCACCAAGCTCGTGGAGCAGCAGCTGGCCGATCTCTTCAGGGTCAGCCGCACGCTGGTGCGCCAGGCCCTCAACCAGCTCAGCCGCGATCACCTGGTGGTGCTGGAGCCCGCGCGCGGCGCCTTCGTGGCGCGGCCCAGCGTCGACGAGGCGCGCCAGGTGTTCGAAGTGCGCCGCATGGTCGAGCAGCAGATGGTGAAGCAGCTGTGCGCCGTGATCACCGACCAGCAGCTGGCCCAGCTGCGCGAGCACCTGGCGCGCGAGGCCGACGCCGTGGCGCGCATCGATGTCGCCGGGCGCACGCGGCTGCTCGCCGACTTCCACGTCGTGCTGGCGCGCATGCTGGGCAACGAGGTCTTGGCGCAGCTGCTGGCCGACTTGCTGGCGCGCTGCTCGTTGATTGCCCTCATGTACCAGAGCGCCCATGGCGCCGGCCACTCGGCCGATGAGCACGTGGCCATCGTCGACGCCATTGCGCGGCGCGACGCCCGCGCCGCGGCGCGGCTGATGGACGGCCACCTCGGCAACGTCGAACGCAACCTGCAGCTGCACCCGCGCGGCGGCGACCTTGCCGCTGCGCTGGCGCCGGCCTGAACCGCAACGCATGAACACGCCTGCACGCTATCCCCGCGACCTCCTTGGCCATGGCCGCCATCCCCCGCATGCCCGGTGGCCCGGCCAGGCGCGTGTGGCCGTGCAGTTCGTGCTGAACTACGAGGAAGGCGGCGAGAACAGCGTGCTGCACGGCGATGCCGGGAGTGAGCAGTTCCTCTCGGAGATGGCCAACCCGCCGGCCTTCCCGGCGCGGCACCTCAGCATGGAGGGCATCTACGAGTACGGCAGCCGAGTCGGCGTGTGGCGCATCCTGCGCGAGTTCGAGCGGCGCGGCCTGCCGCTCACCGTGTTCGGCGTCGCCATGGCGCTGGAGCGCTGCCCCGAAGTGACCGCCGCCTTCGTCGAGTTGGGCCACGAGATCGCCTGCCATGGCTGGCGCTGGATCCACTACCAGAATGTGGACGAGGCCACCGAGCGCGAGCACCTGCAGCGCGGCATGGCCCTCATCGAGCGCATGACCGGCCAACGGCCCCTGGGCTGGTACACCGGCCGCGACAGCCCCAACACGCGCCGCCTCGTGGCCGACCACGGCGGCTTTGCCTACGACAGCGACTACTACGGCGACGATCTGCCCTTCTGGCTGCAGGTGCGCAAGACCGACGGCACGCTGGCGCCTCAGCTCGTGGTGCCCTACACGCTGGACTGCAACGACATGCGCTTCGCGCTGCCGCAGGGCTACAGCCACGGCGACGAGTTCTTCCAGTACCTGCGCGACGCCTTCGACGTGCACTACGCGGAAGGCCACGAGCGGCCCTCGATGATGAGCATCGGCATGCACTGCCGCCTGCTCGGCCGGCCCGGCCGCCTGCGCGCGCTGCAGCGCTTCCTCGATCATGTGCAGGCGCACGACCGCGTCTGGATCGCGCGGCGCATCGACATCGCGAACCACTGGCGTGCCGAACACCCGTTCGACCGCGCCACGGCCTTCGTGTGGGAGTGAGCGCCGTGGCGGCCACCGTGACCCTTGCGCAGATCAACGCCGCCGACGAAGCCGGCTTCGTGGCGCTGCTCGACGGCATCTACGAACACTCGCCGTGGATCGCCGCCGCGGCGCACCGTGCGCGTCCGGCGGGCGGCTTTGGCAGCCTGGCGGCGCTCAAGCACGCGCTGGTGCGGGCCGTGCGGGCCGCTGGACGCGAGGCGCAGCGGGGCCTGATCCGCGCCCACCCCGAACTGGCCGGCAAGGCCATGGTGGCCCGGTCGCTCACGGCCGAGAGCACCGACGAGCAGACACGCTCCGGCCTCACGCACTGCACGCCCGAGGAGTTCGCGCAGCTGCAGCAGCTCAACGCCGCCTACAACGCGAAGTTCGGCTGGCCCTTCATCCTGGCCGTGCGCGGGCCGCGTGGCGAGGGGCTCGCGCGCGGCGAGATCATCGCCACCTTCGCTCGGCGCCTGGCCGGCCACCCGGACTTCGAGTTCGCCGAGTGCCTGCGCCACATCCACCGCATCGCCGAGATCCGCCTGGCCGACCGCTTCGGCGAGCACCCGCTGCAGGGCCGCCGCGTGTGGGACTGGGCCGAGGATCTGGCCGCACACAGCGACCCTGGTTTTGCCGAGCAGGGGCAGCTCACCGTGACCTACCTCACCGCCGCGCACCAGACGGTGGCACGTCGGCTGCAAGGGTGGATGCGGGAGTGCGGCTTCGACGAGGTGACGGTGGACGCCGTGGGCAACGTGGTGGGCGTGTACCACGGCAGCGACCCGGCGGCGAAGCGCCTGATGACCGGCAGCCACTTCGACAGCGTGCGCAACGGCGGCAAGTACGACGGCCGCCTCGGCATCCTGGTGCCGATGGCCGTGGTGCGCGAGCTGGCCGCCACCGGACGCCGACTGCCCTTCGGCCTGGAGGTCGTGGGCTTTGCAGAAGAGGAAGGCCAGCGCTACAAGGCCACCTTCCTGTCCAGCGGCGCGCTGGTGGGCGCTTTCGACCCCGCCTGGCTGGATCAGCGCGATGCCGACGGCGTGTCGATGCGCGACGCGATGCAGGCCGCCGGCCTGCCCGGCACGCTGGCCGCGATCCAGGCACTGCGGCGAGACGCCGCGCGCTACCGGGGCTTCGTCGAGGTCCACATCGAGCAGGGCCCGGTGCTGAACGAGCTCGATCTTCCCTTGGGGGTGGTCACCAGCATCAACGGCAGCAAGCGCTTCCTCGGCGAGGTGCAGGGCGTGGCCAGCCACGCCGGCACCACGCCGATGGACCGGCGGCGCGACGCCGCCGCGGCGGTGGCCGAGCTGATCCTCTTCGTCGAGCGGCGTGCCGCCGCGGTGCCCGACTGCGTGGGCACCGTGGGCCTGCTGGAGGTGCCCGCCGGCAGCATCAACGTCGTGCCCGGTCGCTGCCGCTTCAGCCTGGATCTGCGCGCCACCACCGACGCCGCGCGCGACGCGTTGGCGCAAGACGTGACGGCCGAGCTCGGGCACATCTGCCAACGCCGCGGCCTGTCCTTCACGCTGGAGCCCACGCTCACGGCCGCCGCCGCGCCCAGTGATCCGGCCTGGCAGGCACGCTGGGAGCGTGCCGTGCAGGCCCTGGGATTGCCGGTCTTCCGCCTGCCCAGTGGCGCCGGGCACGACGCGATGAAGCTGCACGAAGCGATGCCGCAGGCCATGCTCTTTGTGCGCGGCGGCAACTCGGGCATCAGCCACAACCCGCTGGAAACCATCACCGCCGACGACGCCGAGCTGTGCGTGGCGGCCTTCCGCCACCTGCTGGCCGACCTGGCCGCCGACGCCTCATGAGCCACCCTGCCCACGCCCAGCTCGACGCCTGGGTCGCCGCCCACTTCGACGAGCAGGTGCGCTTCCTGCAGGCCCTGGTGCGCGTGCCCACCGACACGCCGCCCGGCCACAACGCCCCGCACGCCGAGCGCACCGCGGCGCTGCTGGCCGACATGGGCTACACGGCCGAGAAGCACCCGGTGCCGGCCTGGGCGCTGCAGGAGTACGGCCTGCAGTCCATCACCAACCTCATCGTGCGCCGGCGCTTCGGCGAAGGCGGCCCGGTGATCGCGCTCAACGCCCACGGCGACGTGGTGCCGCCGGGCGACGGCTGGACGCACGATCCCTACGGCGGCGAAGTCGCCGAAGGCCGGCTTTACGGCCGCGCCGCTGCCGTGAGCAAGAGCGACTTCTCCACCTACACCTTCGCGCTGCGCGCGCTGGAATCGCTGGGCCTCGTGAAGCGGGGCGCCGTCGAACTGCACTTCACCTACGACGAGGAGTTCGGCGGCGAGCTCGGCCCCGGCTGGCTGCTGAGCAACCAGCTCACCCGCCCGGATCTGCTCATCGCCGCCGGCTTCAGCTACCAGGTGGTCACCGCGCACAACGGCTGCCTGCAGCTGGAGCTGACGCTGCACGGCCTGGCCTCGCACGCCGCCTACCCGCACACCGGCGTGGACGCGCTGCAGGCCGCCAACCGCCTGCTCACGGCGCTGTACGAGCACAACCGCGTGCTGCGCACGCGCCGCAGCCAGGTGGCCGGCATCACGCACCCCTACCTGAACGTGGGCCGCATCGAAGGCGGCAGCAACACCAACGTCGTGCCCGGCAAGGTGGTGATCAAGCTCGACCGCCGCATGATCCCCGAGGAAGACGCCGCGCAGGTCGAGACCGAGGTGCGTGGCCTCATCGAAGCCGCCGTGGCGCTGTCGCCTGGCGTGCGCGTGGAGATCAAGCGCCTGCTGCTGGCGCACGCGCTGAAGCCGCTGCCCGGCAAGGCGCCGCTGGTGGCGGCCATCCAGCGCCACGGGCAGGCTGTGTTCGGCGAGCCCATCCCCGAAAGCGGCACGCCGCTGTACACCGATGTGCGCCTCTACGGCGAACACGGCGTGCCGGCCGTCATCTACGGGGCCGGCCCGCGCACGGTGCTGGAGAGCAACGCCAAGCGTGCCGACGAGCATGTGCAGCTCGCCGACCTCCAGCGCGCCACGCAGGTGATTGCGCGCACCTTGTTCGATCTGCTTTCCGAGTGAACGCCCCGATCGAGTGCCAACGGCCGCGTGGCGCTGCATCGTGGTGCAAGCCATTAGTCCATGTTGAGCATGGAACTTGCAGAATCAATCGGCCGTTCGTGTTTGACCTTCCCTTCTGACTCTGCCCGGAGCCCTGCCATGCCCTCGTTTGCCATCACCCGCCGTGCCGCCGCGTTGGCGGTGACCGCCGTTCTCGCCGCGCCGCTGGCGGCATGGGCCCAGACACCGATCAAGTTCCAGCTCGACTGGCGCTTCGAGGGCCCGTCGGCGCTCTTTCTGGCCAGCACCGCCAAGGGCTACTACAAGGCCGCGGGCCTGGACGTCACCATCGACGCCGGCAACGGCAGCGGCGGCACCGTCACGCGCGTGGCCGGTGGCGCCTACGACATGGGCTTTGCCGACATGGCGGCGCTGATGGAGTTCCACGCCAACAACCCCGACGTGCCCAACAAGCCGGTCGCGGTCATGATGGTCTACAACAACACCCCGGCGGCGGTGCTGGCGCTGCGCAAAAGCGGCATCACCAAGCCCGCCGATCTGAACGGCCGCAAGCTCGGCGCCCCGGGCTTCGACGCCGGCCGCAAGGCCTTCCCGATCTTCGCCAAGGCCAACAACATCAGCGGCGTGCAGTGGACGAGCATGGACCCGCCGCTGCGCGAGACCATGCTGGTGCGCGGCGACATCGAGGCCATCACCGGCTTCAGCTTCACCAGCCTGCTCAACCTCGAGGCCCGCGGCGTCAAGACGGAGGACATCGTCGTCATGCCCTACCCCGCGCACGGGGTCAAGCTCTACGGCAACGCCATCATCGCCAGCCCCCGGCTGATCCGCGAGAACCCCGCGGCGGTCAAGGCCTTCCTCAGCGCATTCCTCAAGGGCGCCCGCGAGGTGATCGCCAACCCCGATGCCTCGATCGAGTACGTGAAGGCGCGCGACGGCATCATCAACGTCGACCTCGAGAAGCGCCGCCTGCGCATGGCCATCGACGCCGTGGTGGCGAGCCCCGACGCACGGGCCGAGGGCTTCGGGGTCGTCAATCCCGGGCGTCTGGCGCTGATGGCTTCCCAGGTGTCCGATGCCTTCGGCACCAGGACGCGCATCGACCCGACCGCCGTCTGGATCGATACGCTGCTGCCGCCCAAGGCTGAGATGAACATCCTGCCGCCTGTGCGGCGCTGAAACGCGGCTTGCCGACCCCGGATGACGCCCGTGTCGTCTTCAGCGCCAGTCCCAGGACAGCTGCAGCATCAGGCCGGCGTCGCCCAGCAGGTGCACCGCGGCGGCGTTGCGGCGGTCGAACTGCCAGCCCAGGGTGAGCAGGCCTCCGGGCGCAAAGCCGTTGTGGTTGAGCGGCACCTTGTCCTCGTAGCGCCCGCGGTAGCCGTAGAGCAGGCCCCCGCTGATCTGCCCGAACAGCCCTGGTGGGCCGAAGGGCAGATCAAGCCGCCGCCCCACGTACAGGTAGGCGCTGGGCTGGCCAAAGGAGTTGCTGAAGCGCGACCCCCCGGCCAGCCACCCGTCCTTGCGCTGCCGCTCCAGGGCGATCGCAAGGACGCGCTGGTGCTCGTCGCTGTGGCGGAAGTGCGCCGTGTAGGGCGACACCGCCACGCGCCAGTGTGCCTGCGCGCGCCAGGCATCGCCGTCCAGCAAAGGGGAGGTGGGGTCGGCGGCGGCTCCGTGCTGCGCCAGCGCGAGAAGGACGGTGCCGAGTGCCGCCCGCAGGCCGGAGGTCAAGGTGAACTTCATCCGGCGATTGTCCCCAACCGCCTGCGCCGGCACCAGGTGCGGTGCATGAAGGCCGTGCGGATCCTGGGTTCCCTGCCGCATCCCGTCTCTTCCTTCAAGGCCCCGTCCCGATGAGCAGCTTCGTCGATTTCCGCAACGTCTGGCTGGCCTACAACGAGGAGCTGCTGGCGCAAGGCCAGTTCGCCGTCGAGGACATCAGCCTGCAGGTGAACGAGGGCGAGTTCATCGCCATCGTCGGCCCCTCGGGCTGCGGCAAGAGCACCTTCATGAAGCTGGCCACCGGCCTGCGCCGGCCCAGCCGGGGCACCGTCATCATCGACGGCAAGGAGGTCACCGGCCCGCTCAAGATCACCGGCATGGCCTTCCAGGCGCCGAGCCTGCTGCCTTGGCGCACCACGGTGCAGAACGTGATGCTGCCGCTGGAGATCGTCGAGCCCTACCGCAGCCAGTACAAGGCGAAGAAGAAGGAGTTCGAGGCCAAGGCGCGCGCCCTGCTGCAGAGCGTGGGCCTGGCCGGCTACGAGGACAAGTTTCCGTGGCAGTTGAGCGGCGGCATGCAGCAACGCGCCAGCATCTGCCGGGCCCTCGTGCACGAGCCCAAGATGCTGCTGCTCGACGAGCCCTTCGGCGCGCTCGACGCCTTCACGCGCGAAGAGCTGTGGTGCGCCCTGCGCGACCTGCACGCGGCGCAGAAGTTCAACGTCATCCTCGTCACGCACGACCTGCGCGAGAGCGTGTTCCTGGCCGACACCGTGTACTGCATGAGCCGCAGCCCGGGCCGCTTCGTCGTCAAGCGCGAGATCGACCTGCCGCGCCCGCGCGACCTGGAGGTCACCTACACGCCGCACTTCACCGACATCGTGCACGAGCTGCGCGGGCACATCGGCGCCTATCGCCACCCGATCGGCAAGGCCGGCGCCGCGGTGCCGCAGTAGGGCAGGGGGAGACCGCACCATGGTCGTGAGCAAGAACGTCGAACGCTGGTCGCCGTTGATCGTGCTGGCCATCGCGCTGCTGCTGTGGCAGCTCATCGTCGTGGGGTTCAAGATCCCCGACTTCATCTTCCCGAGCCCCTGGCAGATCGGCCAGCAGTTCATCGAGTTCAAGGGCCCGCTGCTGGAGGCCGCCTGGAAGACCTTCTGGGTGACGATGGTGGGCTTCGGCATCAGCATCGTCGTGGGTGTGCTGCTGGGCTTTCTCATCGGCAGCAGCCGGCTGGCCTACACCGCGCTGTACCCGCTGATGGTGGCCTTCAACGCCGTGCCCAAGGCCGCCGTGGTGCCCATCCTGGTGGTGTGGTTCGGCATCGGCCTGGGCCCCGGCATCCTCACGGCCTTCCTCATCAGCTTCTTCCCCATCACCGTGAACATCGCCACCGGCCTGGCGACGCTGGAGCCCGAGCTCGAAGACGTGCTGCGTGTGCTGGGCGCCAAGCGCTGGGACGTGCTGGTGAAGGTGGGCCTGCCGCGCTCCATGCCCTACTTCTACGGCTCGCTCAAGATCGCCATCACGCTGGCCTTCGTGGGCACCGTGCTGGCCGAGATGACGGCCGGCGACAGCGGCATCGGCTACCTCATGCAGAGCGCCGGCAGCCAGCAGCGCATGCCGCTGGCCTTTGCCGGCCTCGTGACCATCGGCGCCATGGCCATGGCCATGTACGAGCTGTTCAGCTGGGTCGAGAAGCGCACCACCGGCTGGGCGCACCGCGGCTCGCAGAACCACTGAGAGTGTGAGCTCACACTCTGAGGCCATGCCGCTGACGCCCGAGCAGACGCTGCGCCACCTGCGCGCCGCCAACGCGGTGGCCCAGGCCGCGCTGGCCAAGGGCAGGCATCCGTTCGGCGCCGTGCTCGTGGCGGCCGACGGCGAGACGGTGCTGCTGGAGCAGGGCAACGTCGACGGCGTCAACCACGCCGAGGCCGTGTTGGCCCGCGTGGCCGCGCACCGCTTCGACGCCGCCACCCTGTGGGGCTGCACGCTGGTGACCACCGTGGAGCCCTGCGCCATGTGCGCCGGCACGCAGTACTGGGCGCACATCGGGCAGCTGGTGTACGGCATGAGCGAGTCGCGCCTGCTGGCGATGACCGGCAACCACGCCGAGAACCCGACGCTGGATCTGCCCTGCCGCGAGGTGTTCGCGCGCGGGCAGAAGGCGATGCACGTGGTGGGGCCGGTGGCCGAGGTGGAAGAGGAGATCGCGGCGCTGCACCGCGACTTCTGGCGCAGCCACGGACCGGGCTGAGGCCATGCCCGCGGGCTGGCACGCGCGGCTCGCGCTGCGCTACTGGAACGACACCGGCACCACGCGTGCGCACGACCTGCACGAAGGCCCGTTGCGCGTGCTGCAGCGCCTGTACCCCGAGGGCCCCGGCATCTGCCACCACGTGGTGGTGCACCCGCCGGGCGGCATCGTCGGTGGCGACCGTTTGGAACTCAAGGCCACGCTCGGCGAGGGCAGCCACGCCGTGCTCACCACGCCCGGCGCGGCACGCCACTACCGCAGCGAGGGCGCGCCCGGCACACAGCAGGTGCGCCTGGCCCTGGACGGCGGCGCGCGGCTGGAATGGCTGCCGATGGAGGCCATCGCCTACAGCGGCTGCCTGGCCGACAACCGTCTCGAGCTGGCGCTCAAGCCGGGCGCGCAGATGATCGGCTGGGACGTGCTCGCGCTCGGCCTGCCGGCCTCGAACCAGCCCTTCGAGGCCGGCGCGGTGCAGCAGCACCTGGCGCTGCCGGGCCACTGGCTGGAGCGCGGGCGCATCGCGGCCGACGACCGGCTGCTGCGCGAATCGCCGCTGGGCCTGGGCGGCGCCCGCGTGCTGGCCACCGCCTGGTGGGCCGAGGGCGAGCCCATCGCGCGCGAGCGCCGCCAGCGCCTGCTGGATGTGGCGCGCGAGCACACCGAGCCGCTGGCGCCCGTGCCCGGCGCGTCGCTGCGGGCCGGCGTGACCGCGCCGCACGAGCGCGTGATCGTGCTGCGCGCCCTGGCCCAGCGCGTGGAGCCCGCCATGCAGCTGCTGCAGCGCGTGCGCGCCGCCTGGCGCGCCGAGGCCTGGGGCCTGGCGGCCGAGCCGCCGCGCATCTGGCGCACCTGAGGCCGCGGCCGGGAGTTCCACGCCGCCCCCGTGCGGGGGTGTCTTTGCCTGTAGCCGTCAGAGCTGTATGTTCATACAGTTCTCATCCCCGCCGCCGCCCAAAGCTGCCACTGCGTGAACGCCCCCAGCCTCCCCGTGCCCTGGCCAGGCCCGCGCGGCCCGGTTGCTACGATGCCGCCGCGCCTGAGGAGCGCGCGCATCGCCATGAACGCCGTAGAAATCGAACAAGCCATCTCCGACCTGGCGCTTCAGCCCTTCGACGCGGCCGAGTTCCCCTTTGCCTTCCTGGCCGCCTTCGGCAATAAGGACACCACGCTCAAGCGCCTGCGCAGTGGCAACAGCAACGCGTCGGATGTGCCCGGCGGCCTGCTGCAGCGCAACCACATCCACATCGCCACCGGCCCGGCCGGCAGCACCGGGCCCAGTCTGCAGGCGCTGCGCAGCAGCCCCGCCACCGCCAAGGCCAAGGCGCGCTTCCTCGTGGCCGCCGACGGCCACACGCTGGAGGCCGAAGACCGCAGCACCGGCGAAACCATCGCCTGCGCCTACGCCGACTTCGCCAACCACTTCGGGTTCTTCCTGCCGCTGGCCGGCATCTCCACCATCCAGGAGATCAAGGACAACCCCATCGACGTGCGCGCCACCGGGCGCCTGAACAAGCTGTACGTCGAACTCCTGCGCGAGAACCCCGCCTGGGCCACGGCCGAGCGCCGAGCCGACATGAACCACTTCATGGCGCGGCTCATCTTCTGCTTCTTTGCCGAAGACACCGACATCTTCAACGGCACGGGCCTGTTCACCCGCACGATCGAGCAGTTCACCGAGCGCGACGGCGGCAACGTGCACACGGTGATGGCCGAACTGTTCCGCGCCATGAACGTCAAGCCGGCCGACCGCGCCGCCGCCGGCCTGCGCCCCTGGGCTGACCAGTTTCCCTACGTGAACGGCGGCCTGTTCTCGGGCAGCCCCGAGGTGCCGCGCTTCACGCGCATGGCGCGCAGCTACCTGCTGCACGCCGGCACGCTGAACTGGAAGCAGATCAACCCCGACATCTTCGGCAGCATGATCCAGGCCGTGGCCGACGACGCCGAGCGCGGCGAACTCGGCATGCACTACACCAGCGTGCCCAACATCCTGAAGGTGTTGAACCCGCTGTTCCTGGACGACTTGCGCGCGCAACTGGCCGCCGCGGGCGACAACAAGATCAAGCTGCTCAACCTGCGCAAGCGCCTGAGCCGCATTCGCGTGTTTGATCCGGCTTGCGGCAGCGGCAACTTCCTCGTCATCGCCTACAAGCAGATGCGCGAGATCGAGGCCGAGATCAACCGCCGCCGCGGCGAAACGCACCTGAAGAGCGAGATCCCGCTCACCAACTTTCGCGGCATCGAGCTGCGCGACTTTCCGGCCGAGATTGCGCGGCTGGCGCTGATCATTGCCGAGTTCCAGTGCGACGTGCTGTACCGCGGGCAGAAGGATGCGCTGGCGGAGTTTCTGCCGCTGGATGCGGAGAACTGGATTGTTTGTGGGAATGCGTTGCGGCTGGATTGGTTGGCGCTGATGGACGTCCACGGATTTGGGGTGAAGCTGGTTGCCGACGACTTGTTTGGCACGCGACTTGAACAAGGCGAGATCGAATTCGAGAGTGCGCCGGGCGAGACCTACATCTGCGGCAACCCGCCTTACGTTGGCAGCAGCTTGCAGGTCGAGTCGCAGAAGGCTGACCTGGAGGACCAGTTCGGTCACGTTCTGGAGTCCTGGAGAAACCTCGACTACATCGCCGGTTGGTTCTTCAAGGCGGCTCAGTTCGTTCAGGCCGTCGGTGGAGACTTTGCGTTTGTCAGCACCAACTCGATCTGCCAAGGCCAGCAGGTTCCGCTGCTGTGGCCTCTCATGTTTCGGCACGAGGTTCAGATTCACTTCGCCCACACTTCATTCAAGTGGTCGAATCTGGCCGCTTCAAACGCCGGTGTGACCGTGGTGATCGTGGGAGGTACGACGCGAACTATCGCAAGCCGAACCCTTTTTTCTGAGGACGACTCAGGTGCTCCGATTCGGCGCAGTGTGGAACGAATCAACGCCTACTTGGTCGCCAGCGCTGATGTCATTGTTGAGCCGGCAAGCCGCGCGTCCGACGGGCGTGGACTCATGCTCAAGGGCAACATGCCTTCTGACGGCGGGCATCTTGTGCTGTCTGCTGAAGAACGGCGGATGATGATTTTCGACGACGCGGGCGCAGCCGAGTTCATCTACGGTTACTGCGGTTCGCACGAGTTGATCCATAACGACATGCGCTACTGTTTGTGGATCGAAGACGAAGACTTGTATAGAGCATCGAGCGTCTTGCAGATTCGTTCTCGCCTCGACGGTGTGCGCAGCTTTCGAGAGTCTGCGAAGGCTGCAACGACGCGGCCGTTTGCCCAGTTCCCAAATAGGTTTCGGCAGATTCAGTCCGTCGCCAACGCTTACTCGATCGTGGTCCCAAGCCACTCTTCAGAAATTCGCAGCAGCCTGCCGATAGGCCTACTGCCAAAGCAGTTCATCGTTTCGAATGCCGCTCTGGTGATCTACGACGCCCCCCTCTGGAATCTCGCCCTCATCGCCAGCCGCCTCCACCTCGTCTGGATCGCCACCGTCTGCGGCAAGCTGAAGACCGATTTCCGCTACTCCAACACCCTCGGCTGGAACACCTTCCCCGTGCCGCTGCTCACAGAGCAGAACAAGGCCGACCTCACGCGCTGCGCCGAGAACATCCTGCTCGCCCGTGAAGTGCATTTCCCGGCCACCATCGCCGAGCTCTACGACCCCAAGGCCATGCCCGAGAACCTGCGGCAGGCCCACGCGCAGAACGACGAAGTGCTCGAACGCATCTACATCGGCCGCCGCTTCAAGAACGACACCGAGCGGCTCGAAAAGCTGTTCGAGCTGTACACGAAGATGACCGCGGCCGCCGCCGCGGGTGCGCCCAAGGTGCCGCCCGCCAAGAAGGCCACCCGAAAGGCGCGCGCATGAGCAAGCCAAAGCCCAAGGCATCACCCGCGCCGCCGCCCGAACGGCCTGCGGGCCTGATCCCGCAGCCGATGGGGTATGCCGACTGGCTGGCCGAGCTGAAGAGCCGCATCCACAGCGCCCAGCAACGCGCCACGCTGGCGGTCAACCAGGAACTGGTGTTGCTGTATTGGCAGATCGGGCGCGACATCCTGGCGCGGCAGTTGGAGCAGGGCTGGGGCAGCAAAGTCATCGACCGCCTGGCGCACGACCTGCGCACCGCCTTCCCCGGCATGCAGGGCTTCTCGCCGCGCAACCTGAAATACATGCGCGCGTTTGCCGACGCCTGGCCGGACGGCGAATTTGTGCAGCAGGCCGTTGCACGATTGCCCTGGGGCCACAACCTCGTGCTGCTGGACAAGCTGCCGGGCCCAGGAACCCGGAGCTGGTACGCCGCCAAGGCGCTTGAGCACAACTGGTCGCGCAACGTGCTGGCGATGCACATCGAGGCGCGCCTTCTGGAGCGAAGCGGCGCGGCAGACACCAACTTTCCAGCCACCTTGCCTGCACCGCAGTCCGACCTGGCCCGCGAGTCCATCAAGGACCCGTACCGCTTCGACTTCCTGGGCCTGAGCGACGAAGCGCCGGAGCGGGCGATCGAACACGCGCTGGTGCGCCACGTCACTGAGTTCCTGCTGGAACTGGGTGCGGGCTTTGCGTTCGTGGGCCGCCAGGTGCTGCTCGACGTGGCCGGCGACGAGTTCTTCATCGACCTGCTTTTCTACCACCTCAAGCTGCGCTGCTACGTGGTGATCGAGCTCAAGGCCGGCAAGTTCAAGCCCGAGCACCTGGGCCAGCTGAGCTTCTACCTCACGGCGGTGGACGCGCAGATCAAGCACCCGCAAGACGGCCCCACCATCGGCCTGCTGCTGTGCAAGGGCAAGAACAAGGTGGTGGCCGAGTACGCGCTGCGCAGCCATGTGCAGCCGCTGGGCGTGGCTGAGTACCAACTGGTCGAATCCTTGCCGCCGGAGCTGCAGACCAGCCTGCCGAGCATCGAGCAGATCGAACGTGAACTGGGCGGTGGCGGTGGTGGTGACGCCCGCGCCGCCCGCCCGCCCGCCGAAGACGACACGCCATGAACCACGCTTCCCATACGGCCGCCGTGCCGTCGGTCTCTATCGCCACGGCGCGCACTGGCGCCTCGGCCCGCGCCAACGAGCTGGGTATGCGCGCCATGCAGGAGCGCGTCTGGGCCCGGCGGGGCGAGCAGTACCTGCTGATCAAGTCGCCGCCGGCTTCGGGCAAGAGCCGGGCGCTGATGTTCATTGCGCTCGACAAGCTGCACAACCAGGGGCTGAAGCAGGCCCTGGTGGTGGTGCCGGAGCGCTCCATCGGCGGCAGCTTTGCCGACGAGCTGCTCACGCGCGACGGTTTCTTCTGGGACTGGACGGTGGCGCCGCAGTGGAACCTGTGCAACGCACCGGGCGTGGACGAGCCGCGCGTGGCGCGCTCCAAGGTGGAGGCGGTGCGCCAGTTCCTGGCCAGCAGCGACCGCGTGTTGGTGTGTACCCACGCCACCTTCCGCTTTGCGGTGGAGGAGCTGGGCCTGGAGGCCTTTGACGGGCGCCTGATCGCGGTGGACGAGTTCCACCACGTCTCGGCCAACCCCGACAACAAGCTCGGCAGCCAGCTCGGCGCCTTCATCGCCCGCGACCGCGTGCACCTGGTGGCGATGACAGGCTCGTACTTCCGCGGCGACAGCGAGGCGGTGCTGTCACCGGCCGACGAGGGCCGCTTCGAGACGGTGACCTACACCTACTACGAGCAGCTCAACGGCTACCGCTGGCTCAAGAGCCTGGACATCGGCTACTTTTTCTACACCGGCCGCTACGTCGATGCCGTGGCAAAGGTGCTGGACCCGGCGCTCAAGACCATCGTGCACATCCCGAGCGTGAACGCGCGCGAGAGCCTCAAGGACAAGCAGCGCGAGGTCGACGAGATCCTGCACGCCCTGGGCACCTGGCAGGGCATCGACGAGGCGACGGGCTTCCACCGCATCGCCGGCCGCGACGGGCGCACGCTGAAGGTGGCCGACCTGGTGGACGACACCGACCCCGCGCGCCGCGCCCGCGTGCTGGGCGCGCTGAAAGACCCGGCCCACAAGAACGACCGCGAGCACGTGGACGTGATCGTGGCGCTGGGCATGGCCAAGGAGGGCTTCGACTGGATCTGGTGCGAGCACGCGCTGACCATCGGCTACCGCAGCAGCCTCACGGAAGTGGTGCAGATCATCGGCCGCGCCACGCGCGATGCACCGGGCAAGGAGCGCGCGCGCTTCACCAACCTCATCGCCGAGCCGGCGGCCGAGCAGTCGGCGGTGGCCGAGGCGGTGAACGACATGCTCAAGGCCATCTCGGCCAGCCTGCTGATGGAGCAGGTGCTGGCGCCGCGCTACGAGTTCACGCCGCGTAACGCGGGCGCGCAGGAAGGCTTCGACTACGGGCCTGACGGCTACGTGGCCGGCGGCAAGAACCTGGGGGTGAACAAGGAGACCGGCGAGGTCCACATCGAGATCAACGGCCTGGCCAAGCCGCGCAGCCGCGAGGGCCAGCGCATCTGCAAGGAAGACCTCAACGAGGTGATCGCCGCCTTCATCCAGGACAAGCCGGCACTGGAGCGCGGCACGCTGGACAAGGAGAACACCATCGCCGAGGAGCTGACCATCGAGCGCCTGGGCAAGATCGTGCGCGAGCGCTACCCCGAGCTGAGCGAGCCCGACCAGGAGGCGGTGCGCCAGCACGCCATCGCCGTGATCAACATCACCCAGCAGGCCAAGCTGGCGCTGGAGCCCGGCGAGCCTTCGCCGCAGCCCACGCCGGGCACCCCTGGCGGCACGGGCGGCACCCCGGGAGGCAGCACGGGCGGGGAGGGCAGCACCGCCAAGGCCAACACCGACCTGATCGACGGCGTACGGCGCTTCATCAACGTGCGCGACTTGGACATCGACCTCATCGACCGCATCAACCCTTTTGAAGCTGCCTACGCCGTGCTGGCCAAGGCCATGGACGAAGGCTCGCTGCGCCAGATCCAGGCCAGCATTGCCGGCAAGAACGTGAAGATCGGCGAAGACGAAGCGCGCGAGCTGGCGCGGCGTGCGCTGCAGTTCAAGGCCGAGCGGGGGCGGCTGCCGGAAATCCAGTCGGGCGACGCCTGGGAGCGCCGCATGGCCGAGGGCGTGGCGGCGTTTGCCCGCTACCGCGCACAAGCCAAGGAAGCGGCGGCACGCGCCGCGGCGGCCTCACCGGCACCGGGGAGCACCGACCATGGCTGACCTGGACGATGACGAGCTGCTCGACGCGCTGGGCGTCGAGCTGCCCTCGGCCAAGGCCGGCGGGCGCACGCCGCGCGAGGATCGCATCGTCGCGGGCTTCGAGGACATCCTGCGTTTCCACCAGGCCCACGGCCATGCACCGCGCCACGGCGAGGGTGGCGACATCTTCGAGCGCCTGTACGCGGTGCGGCTGGACCGCCTGCGTCAATTGCCCGAGGCCCGTGGGCTGCTGGCCGAGCTGGATGCGCCAGGCTTGCTCTCGGCTGATGGTGCCTTGCCCGCGGACGTGGATGCCCTGGACGAAGACGCCTTGCTGACTGAACTGGGCGTGGCCAGCAACCCAGCGAACGAACGCGACATCACGGTGCTGCGCCATGTGCGCCCGCACACGGCGCGGCAGGCGGCGGACGAGATCGCCGAGCGCACGCCCTGTGCCGACTTCGAGCGCTTCCAGGCGCTTTTCGAGCGCGTGCAGCGCGAGCTGGCCGATGGCCTGCGCCAGCTACGACCGTTCAAGGGCGAGGCCAGCGTCGAGGAAGGCCACTTCTTCGTCGTGGGCGGTCAATTCGCCTACGTGGCCCACAAGGGCGAGCCCTTCGAGACCAGCAGCGGCCAGCCCGACGCGCGGCTGCGGCTCATCTACGGCAACGGCACCGAGAGCAACCTGCTGATGCGCTCGCTGCAGCGCGCGCTGACGCAAGACGGCAACGGCCGGCGCGTGAGCGAGCCCGATGCCGGCCCCTTGTTCGCCCCGCCACCCGGGCCGCAGTTCGGCGATGCGGCCGAGCCGGATGACATTGCCACCGGCACCATCTACGTTTTGCGGAGCCATTCACGGCACCCGTTCGTGACCGAGCACCGCGCGCTGATTCACAAGATCGGCGTCACCGGCGGCAGCGTGCAGGCGCGCATCGCCGGGGCTGAAAGCGATGCCACCTACTTGTTGGCGCCGGTGGAGGTGGTGGCCGAGTACAGCCTGCACAACCTGAGCCGCACCCGGATGGAGGTGCTGTTTCACCGCTTGTTCGGGCTGGCCCAGCTCGACATCACCATCGAAGACCGCTTCGGCACGCCGGTGAAGCCGCGCGAGTGGTTCGTGGTGCCGCTGCACGTGATCGACGAGGCGGTGGCGCGCATCCGCGACGGGTCCATCACGGGTTGCGCCTACGACCCGCAGACGGCCACGCTGGAGCGTGGTGCTGCCATCTCAACAGCCAAGACCCAGTAGGGTCGCCGCGCCGCGCCGCTATCCTCGCGCCCCATGTACGCGGCGCACTTCGGACTCGCGCGCGAGCCGTTTTCGCTCGCGCCCGATCCGCGTTTCCTGTTCCTGAGCGAGCGCCACCGCGAGGCCTTGGCGCACCTGCTGTACGGCGTGCGCGGCGGCGGCGGCTTCGTGCTGCTCACGGGCGAGATCGGCGCCGGCAAGACGACGGTGGCGCGCGGCTTTCTCGAGCAGTTGCCGCCGGGCTGCGTCGTGGCCTGGGTGTTCAACCCGCAGCTCAGCGCGCTGGAGCTGCTGCAGACGCTGGCCGGCGAGTTTGGGCTGCCGCCGCTGGAGGGCAGCGAGCGCGACAGCCTGAAGGCGCACATCGACGCGCTCAACCGCTTCCTGCTGGCGGTGCACGCGCGCGGCGAACAGGCGCTGGTGGTCATCGACGAGGCGCAGGCGCTGGAGCCCGCGGTGCTCGAGCAGCTGCGGCTGCTGACGAACCTGGAGACCGCCGAGCGCAAGCTGCTGCAGATCGTGCTGATCGGCCAGCCCGAACTGCGCGGGCGCATCGCCGCCATCGAGCAGCTGGCCCAGCGCGTGGTGGCGCGCTACCACCTCGGTGCGCTCGACGAGGCCGAGACGCGCCAGTACGTTGAACACCGCCTGGGCGTGGCCGGCCTGCAGGGCCCACCGCCCTTCGACGCCGCGGCGCTGCGCGCGCTGCACCGCGAGACCGGCGGGGTGCCGCGCCGCATCAACCTGCTGGCCGACCGTGCCCTGCTCGGCGCCTACGGCCAGGGCCTGCGCCAGGTGGGGCGGACGCTGGTGGAGCGCGCGGCGGCCGAGGTCTTCGACCGCCGCGGCGCGGCGGTGCCGCCGCAGTGGCCCCAGGTTCCGGCGGCCGTCGCGCTGGCGGCCGGGCTGGGCGTGGCGGTGCTGCTGGCGCTGGCGTGGGTGATGCCCGCGCCGGGCCCGGCGGTCGCGCCGGTCGCCGCGGCCTCGGCGGCTTCGGCGGTTTCGGCCGTGGCTGCGGTGGCCTCTGCTGCGGCGGCAGTCTCGGCGCCCGCACCGGTGTTGGCTGTGGCCTCGGCGCCGCCGGCCCCGCGCCCGGACGATCCGGCCCGGCTGGCCGAGCTGGCCCTGCCCGACGAGGCCCAGGCCTGGCGCGAGCTGGCGCTGCGCTGGAGCGTGGCCATCGGCGACGGCGAGCCCTGCGCCGCGGTAGGGCAGGCGGGCCTGGCCTGCTTCCGCAGTGCCGGCGGCGGCCTGGGCCTGCTGCGCACGCTGGAGCGCCCGGCGCTGCTGGTGCTGCGCGCCGACGATGGCCGCCGGGTGCACGCCTTGCTGGTGGCCCTCGACGACGACCGCGCCACGCTGCAGGCCGGCCGCACGCAGCTGCAGCTGACGCTGCCCGAACTGGCGCGGCGCTGGCGCGGCGAGTTCGGCACCTTCTGGCGCGTGCCGCCGGGCTGGCAGCCCGGTGCGGCCGGCAGCGCCGCCACGCGGCTGTGGGCCGAGCCGCAGCTGCGTGCCGCCCTTGGCGCGGCGCCGCAGGGCTACGCCGAACAGGTGGCGGCGTTCCAGTTGCTGCACGGCCTGCCGGTCGACGGCCAGACCGGGCCGCTCACGCTGATGCAGTTGTCGCGCCTGGCCGGCGTGCCCGAGCCGCGGCTTGAAGGCGGCGCGGCCGCCTTGGGGCGCTGAGTGGGTGCAAGAGACATGAACAGCGCGATTCACAGGTTCAAGGGCTCGAGCGATGTCGTTGATCCTTGACGCTCTGCGCAAGGCCGAGGCCGATCGGCAGCGCGGTGCCGTGCCGGGCCTGCACACGCCGCCGCCGCTTGCACCCCTGGCACCACCACGGGCTGTGGGCCTGCGCTGGCGGCCGTTGCTGGGGTTGCTGGCGTTGCTGGGTCCGCTCGGGCTGCTGAGCGCAGCGGCGGGCGTCTGGCTGGCGCAGCGGCCCGACGCGACGGATCGGGGGGTCGGTCCCGCCCTGCGCCCATCGGCGGGTACGGTGCCGCTGCCGACTTCCACCGTGCCGCCCGATGCGGCGCCCGTCCGGCCGCCGGCCCTGCCGCCTGCCACAGGCCCTGCCGTCACGCCGGATCCGTGGCCGCTCGTGGTGTCGGCGCCGCCGCCGCCCCCCTCGCCGCCTGTGGCCCAGCCTGCGCCGCGACAGGCGCCCATCCTCACCCAGGTGCGGCGCCTGGCCGAACTGCCCCCCGAGCAGCGGCGCGAGCTGCCGCCCTTGGTGGTGAGCGGCACCGTCTGGTCGGAGCAGCCGGCGACGCGCTTCGTCGTGCTCGACGGCCAGGTGCTGCGCGAGGGCGACAGCCCGGTGCCCGGTCTCGTGCTCGTCAAGCTGGCACCGCGTTCGGCCACGCTGCGCTGGCGCGACGGCCTGATCGAGCTGCCCTTCTGAAACCTGTCGCCTTCGCCGCCCGGGCATGGCCGGTCGGTGCACGGGAGATACTCCAGCAGACCTCGCAGGCGCCGCGGCCTGCCCGCCTTCCAGCAACGCCCATCCTCATGAGCGACCAGCACCAGCACCCCGACACCATCGCCGCCCAAGCCCTGGGCTGGATCGACGAGCGCACGCGTGCCGTGATCCCGCCGCTGCACGTGAGCACCACCTACCTGCGCGACGAGGACAACCAGTACCGCAGCGGCCGCGTCTATGCGCGCGCCGACAACCCGGCCTTCGACCAGGCCGAAGCCGTGATCAACGCCCTCGAGGGCGGCCACCAGGCGCTGCTTTTCGCCAGCGGCATGGCCGCGGCCACCGCCGTGTTCCAGGCGCTCAAGCCCGGCGACCACGTGCTGGCACCCAAAGTGATGTACTGGAGCCTGCGCAACTGGCTGATGGGTTTTGCCACCGACTGGGGCCTGGACGTTGAGTTGATCGACATGACGAGCCCGGCCGCGGTGGCCGCGGCGCTGCGCCCCGGCAAGACGGCGATGGTGTGGATCGAGACACCGGCCAACCCGCTGTGGACCGTGACCGACATCGCCGAGACGGCGCGCCTGGCGCATGCGGCGGGCGCCCTCCTGGCCGTGGACAGCACGGTGGCCACGCCGCTGCTCACGCGCCCGCTGGCGCTGGGGGCCGACCTCGTGATGCACGCCGCCACCAAGTACCTCAACGGCCACAGCGACGTCATCGCCGGTGCCTTGGTCACGCGCGGGGATTCGCCCTACTGGCAGTGCGTGCGCAAGGTCCGCGCCCAGCTCGGCGGCACGCTGGGCTCCTTCGAGGCCTGGCTGCTGCTGCGCGGCCTGCGCACGCTGCACCTGCGTGTGCGCGCGGCCAGTGCCTCGGCGCTGGCCATTGCGCAGCACTTCGAGGGCCACCCGCTGGTGGCCGAGGTGCTGTACCCGGGGCTGCCGGGCTCCCAGGGGTTCGAGGTGAGCCAGCGGCAGATGGCGGGCGGTTTCGGCGGCATGCTGTCCATCCGCACCCGCGGCGGCGAGACCGCGGCCATCGCCGTGGCGGCGAAGACGGCGATCTGGAAGCGCGCCACCTCGCTGGGCGGCACCGAGAGCCTGATCGAGCACCGCGCCAGCGTCGAGGGCGCCGGCACGCCCGCGCCGCCCGATCTGCTGCGCCTGTCCACGGGGCTGGAGCACGCGGCCGATCTCATCGCCGACCTCGAGCAGGCGCTGGCCGCCGCGCACGCCTGAACCGCCTGGGGCGGGCTTTACCTGCCCCTGAAACTTAGGCATCATCGGGTGCGTAACAAAATTACACGCCCCATGTCCTTCGACCTCGTTCTCTTCGGTGGCACCGGCGATCTCACCTGGCGCAAGTTGATGCCGGCGCTGTTCCAGGCCTTCCGGCACGGCAAGCTCCCGGAGGGTGGCCGCATCCTGGCCGTGGCGCGCGACGAGCGCAGCGACGCCGAGTACCGCGAGTACATCCGCGCCCGCTTCGCCGCTGTCGAGGAGGCCAAGCAGCCCAGCGACGAGGAGTACGCCCGCTTCGCCCAGATGCTGCACTACCGGCGCATGGATCTCTCCCAGCCCGAGCACTACCGCGGGCTGAGGGCCTGGGTCGACGAGCGCGGTGCCGACACGGTGGTGCTGTTCCTGGCCACCAGCCCGCACCTGTTTCCGGTGATCTGTGCGCAGCTCGGGGCCGCCGGCCTGAACGCCCCGCACATGCGCGTCGTGCTCGAGAAGCCCCTGGGCCACGACCTGGGCAGCGCGCGCGAGATCAACCGCGTCGTGCGCGCCGCCTACACCGAGGAGCAGGCGCTGCGCATCGATCACTACCTCGGCAAGCCCGCGGTGCAGAACCTCATGGCGCTGCGCTTCGGCAATGCCCTGTTCGAGCCGCTGTGGCGGCGCGAGAGCATCGCCAACATCCAGATCACGCTGGCCGAAAGCATCGGCGTGGGCACGCGCGGCGACTTCTACGACCGCACGGGTGCGCTGCGCGACATGATCCAGAACCACGCGCTGCAGCTGCTGACGATGATCGCCATGGAGCCACCGAGCACGGGCGATGCCGACGCCATCCGCGACGAGAAGCTCAAGGTGCTGCGCTCGCTCAAGCCCTTCAGCGCCGAGACGGTGGCCCGTGACGTGGTGCGCGGCCAGTACAAGGCGGGCACGGTGGGCGGGCAGAAGGTGCCGGGCTATCTGGATGAAGGCAAGGTGCCCGCCGGCAGCACGTGCGAGACTTTCGTGGCGCTGCGCACCGAGGTGCAGAACTGGCGCTGGGCCGGTGTCCCCTTCTACCTGCGCACCGGCAAGCGCATGCCGGCGCGCGACGCGCAGATCGTGGTCAGCTTCCGCGAGGTGCCGCATCCCATCTTCACGGGCACGCGCGCGGCCAACAAGCTCGTCATCAAGCTGCAGCCCGAGGACGGCCTGGAGCTGCACTTGCTGGCGGCCAAGGGCGGCGGCGGCGAGGAACGCCTTTACCCGGTGAGCTTGGACCTGGACTTCGACAAGGCCTTCGCCACCGAGCGCGTGGGCGGCTACGAGCGGCTGCTCATGGACGCCATCGCCGGCCGCCTGAACCTGTTCGTGCGCAGCGACGAGCAGGAGCAGGCCTGGCGCTGGGTCGAGCCGGTGCTGCAGACCTGGGCCGCCGACACGCTGGGCCCGCGCCCGTATGCCGCCGGCAGCTGGGGCCCGGCGGCCGCCAGCGCGCTGGTGGCGCGTGATGGCAGCGCCTGGGCCGAGGAACAGTGAGCGCTTGAGGGGCCATGCTCGAACGCATCCGCGCCTCCATCCCTGCGCTGCCGCCGGCCGAGCAGCGCGTGGCCAAGCTGCTGCTGGCCGATCCGCGCAGTTTCGCGACGCTGCCTGTGGCCGAACTCGCCGAGCGCGCCCACGTCAGCAAGCCCACGGTGGTGCGCTTCTGCCGCAGCGTGGGCTATGACGGGCTGGCCGACTTCAAGCTCAAGCTCGCCGGCAGCGTCAACGAGGGCGTGCCCTTCGTGCACCGCTCGGTCGACGACGACGACAAGGCCGGCGACATCGTCGTCAAGGTGGTCGACAACGCCGTGGCCGCGCTGCTGCGCTACCGCAACGCGGCCGCGCACCAGAGCGTGGAGCGCGCCATCGCCGCGCTGGCCGACGCCGGCCGCCGCAGCGGCGAAGGCGCGCGCATCGAGTTCTACGGCGTCGGCAACTCCGGCATCGTGGCGCAGGACGCGCAGCACAAGTTCTTCCGCCTCGGCGTCAACGCCCATGCGGTGAGCGACAGCCACGTGCAGGTGATGAGCGCGACCATGCTCAAGCCCGGCGACGTGGCGGTGGTGATCAGCAACTCCGGCCGCAGCAAGGACCTGATCGACGTCGCCGACATCGCCCGCCGTCGTGGTGCCATGGTCATCACGATCACGGCCAGCGGCTCGCCGCTGGCGCTGGACAGCCGGGTGGCCGGCGCCAGCGGCATCCTGCTCGCCGCCGACCACCCCGAGGACGCCGACCGCTACAGCCCCATGGTGTCGCGGCTGCTGCACCTGATGATCGTCGACATCCTCACCACCGGCGTGGCGCTGCGCATGGGCTCGGCCCAGCTGCGGCCGGCGCTGCAGGCCGTCAAGAAGAACCTGCGCGAGCGGCGCTACGTGACCACGCCGGGTGCAGCGCCCTACGGCGACGACGGCGCCGACGCGGGAGCCAGCGCCAGGAGGCCGTCGACGCCGTAAAGGCGCGCCAGGTCCACCAGCTTGGCCGGAGCGCCGCGGACCTCGAAGCCACGGCCGGCGGCCTCGGCCTGGCGGCGGGCCTCCAGCAGCAACGCGATGGTGGAACTGTCCGAGGCCACCACGGCCGAGGCGTCCACTTGAAGCAAGCCGCTGCCGGCCTGTGCCTTCGCCTGCAGTTGAGCCGCCAGCGCGGCGGTCTCGTCGATGGTGACGCTGGCGGGCAGCTTCAGCGCGCTGTCGGCCATGGCTTCAGCTCTTTCCGCCCTTGTTGCGTTCGGTCAGCGCCGCGATCAGGCCGTCGATGCCGCCCTTGCTGAGCTCCTGCGCGAACTGCGTGCGGTAGTTCTGCACCAGCCAAAGGCCGGCCACGTTGACGTCGATGATCTTCCAGACCTCGGCGCCCGCGGCGCCCCGGCGGTCGAGGCGGTAGTCGAGCTTGATGGGCTCGCCCTTGCCGCGCACCTCGGACTGGACGATCACCTGCGTGCTGCCTTGCACCGGCTGCGTGCGCGTGATCTGCACGGTCTGGTCCTTGAGCTCGGCCAGCGCGCCAGAGTAGACCCGGATCAGCAGCTGCTTGAACTCGGCCTGCAGGCGGCTGCGCTGCTCGGGCGAGGCGCCGCGCCACTGCACGCCCACGGCCGAGCGCGTGACGACCTCGAAGTCGACATGCGGCATGACCTTGCTGTCGACGAGGGCCGCGACACGGGCCACGTCACCGGCCTGGATGGCCTTGTCGTTCCTGGCGGCCTCGAGCACCTCGGTGGACACCTGACGGATCAGCACGTCGGGCGCTGGCGCAGAGGCCAGGGCGGCCCCGGTGGCGAGCAGCAGCGTCGAGGCGACGAGGCGGCGGAAAGTGGCAAACACGGCGTTCCTTTCGGGGTCGGGCGCCCAATCGGCGGGCGCGGGTTCCTTCGATGCGCGCTCGGCGCGCGAGTTCAGCGCGTCGTGCACACCTCAGCGGGGGGCGGGACGCGGCGGCGGTGCCGGGCGAGCCGGCGCGGCCGGCGGCGGATCGTCGCCGATGTCCTCGAAAGCCTCGGCCGGCGGCGCCCCGTCGTACACGGCGTCACGGCGGCGCGACAGGTAGCCCTGGCGGAAGAAGCTGTACCTGTCCAACGAGACGCGGTCGGCCAGCCCCGTCACGCCCAGCAGCGAGGCGCGGGCGTCCACCACCGTCAGCACGGTGGTCAGCGTGCTCACCTTGCTGTCGTCGAACAGGTTCGACGGCGACGCGGCCATGTCGGGCACGCGGCCGATGCCGTCGCGGAGCGAGCTCGGGCCCAGCAGCGGCAGCACGAGGTAGGGGCCGGGGCCCAGGCCCCACTTGCCCAGCGTCTGGCCGAAGTCTTCGCTCTGGCGCTTCAGGCCCATCTCACTGGCCGGGTCGAGCAGGCCGCCCAGGCCGAACAGGGTGTTGGTGAGGAAGCGCATGCCCTGCTCAAGGCCGCTGGCGCCCTTGCCCTGCAGGAAGTGGTTGGTCGCCGACCAGAGGTCGCCGAGGTTGCCCAGGACGTTGGAGACCCCGGTGCGCACGAGCTGCGGCACGGTGTCGCGGTAGGTCTCGGCCACCGGGCGCAACACGGCGTTGTCGACGGCGTCGTTGAAGGCGAAGACCTTGCGGTTGAAGCCTTCCCATGGATCGCCCGGCGTGGCCGGACCCGTGGTGGCGCAGCCGCCGAGCAACAGCAGCGCCGCCAGGGCCGCCGGAGCGAGCAGGGGCCGGGCGCTCACGGGCTCGCCCCCGAGGCGGCGCCGCCGGCGCTGCCGGCGCTGTCGGCCCGACTGGTGAGGAACTGCCCGATCAGGTTCTCCAGCACCACCGCGCTCTGTGTCTGCGCGATGGTGTCGCCGGCCGCCAGGCTGGCGTCGTCGCCGCCGGGCTCCAGGCCGATGTACTGATCACCCAGCAGGCCCGAGGTCAGGATCTTGGCCGCCGTGTCCTTGGGCAGGCTGTAGGCCTTCTCGATGTCCAGCGTGACCACGCCCTGGAAGGTCTTGGGGTCGACGCCGATGCTCTTGACGCGGCCCACGGTGACGCCGGCCACACGCACCGGGGCACGCGGCTTGAGGCCGCCGATGTTGTCGAAGCGCGCCTGCACCGAATAGGTGGCGCCGCCGCCGCTGGCCCCCAGGTTGGCGGCCTGCAGGGCCAGGAACACCAGCGCCAACAGTCCCAGCAGCACAAACAGGCCGACCAGTGTTTCGATCCCTTTTCGTCCCATGAGCGGGTTCTCCAGTGGTGCCGACGCCGTGGTGTCAGGGCGTCGAGAACATCAGCGCGGTGAGGATGAAGTCCATCCCCAGCACCCACAGCGACGAGATCACCACGGTGCGTGTCGTCGCATAGGCCACCCCCTCGGGCGTGGCCTCGGTTTCGTAGCCCTGGTACAGCGCCACCAACGTGCAGATGACGCCAAACACGAAGGCCTTGACGACGCCGTTGCCGACATCGCGCCAGACGTCCACGCGTGTCTGCATGATCGACCAGAAGTTGCCCGCGTCCACGCCGATCAGCAGCACCGCCACGACCCAGGCGCCGATGATGCCGACCGCCGAGAACAAGATGGCCAACAGCGGCATCGAGATGATGCCGCCGATGAAGCGCGGCGCCAGCACCCGGGCGCGCGGATCGATGGCCATGAGCTCCATCGCCGAGATCTGCTCGCCGGCCTTCATGAGGCCGATCTCGGCCGTGAGCGAGGTGCCGGCGCGGCCGGCGAACAGCAGCGCCGCCACCACGGGGCCGAGCTCGCGCACGAGGGCCAGGTTGACGATCAGGCCCATGGTCTCGGTGGCGCCGAAGGTCACGAGTGCGTAGTACATCTGCAGCGCCAGCACGAAGCCCACCGCCAGGCCCGAGGCGCAGATGATGATCAGCGAGCGGTTGCCGATGGCGTAGATCTGGCCCACCACCAGACCGAAGCGCCGCAGCGACTGCGGCAGCACGCGCAGCAGGTCAAACACGAAGTAGGCCGCATGGCCCCAGCCGCGGAACTGCTCGAGCGCCCAGGCGCCCAGGCGCTGCAGTTGCTCGGCGGGGTTCATCGCAGGAAGTCCTCGGCCAGCTCGCGCGCCGGGAAGTGGAACTTCACCGGGCCGTCCGGCTCGCCGCGCACGAACTGGCGGGTTTCGGGGTCGGCGCTGCTCATCAGCTGCTGCGGCGTGCCCTGGGCCACCACGCGGCCCTGGTTGGCCAGCAGGATCACCCAGTCGCTGATGGCCATGCACTCCGGCACGTCGTGGCTCACCACCAGGCTGGTGGCGCCGGTGGTGTCGTTGAGCGTGCGGATGAGCTTGGCCGCCACGCCCATGCTGATGAGGTCCAGGCCCGCGAAGGGCTCGTCGTACATGATGAGTTCGGGGTCCAGCGCAATGGCGCGAGCCAGCGCGATGCGCCGTGCCATGCCGCCCGAGACCTCGGAGATGCGCAGGTGGGCCGCGCCGCGCAGGCCCACGGCGTTGAGCTTCATCAGCACCAGGTCGCGGATCATCGACTCGGGCAGCCGGGTGTGCTCGCGCATCGGGAAGGCCACGTTGTCGAAGACCGTGAGGTCGGTGAACAGCGCTCCGAACTGGAACAGCATGCCCAGGCGGCGGCGGATGCGGAACAGCTGCGCGCTGTCGCGGGTGTTGAGCACCTCGCCGTCGAACACCACGCGGCCCTTGTCAGCGGCGTGCACGCCACCGATCAGCCGCATCAGCGTGGTCTTGCCACAGCCCGAGCCACCGAGGATGGCGGTGACCTTGCCGCGCGGAAATTTCAGCGACACGTCGGAGAGGATGGTCCGGGTGTTGTCGTACCCGAACGTGACGTGATCGATCTCGATGAAGGGCTTGTCGAACAAGGCGAGCCGTCAGGCGTGCCGGAGCCCGGCACGAGCGGCGCAGATTGTGGCATGCAGGGAAAGTCCGGACACGGTGGCGCGATGAAGCGCCCTCGTGCGGGTGCGAAAGGCCGCTTCAGCGGGGCAAGGTGCTCGCGCCCAGGAGGAACTCGTCCACCGCACGGGCGGCCTGGCGGCCTTCGCGGATGGCCCAGACCACCAGGCTCTGGCCGCGCCGGACATCGCCGGCGGCAAAGACCTTGTCGACGTTGGTGCGGTAGGCGCCTTCGGTTTCCGTGGGCGCCTTGGCGTTGCCGCGGTTGTCGCGCTCCACGCCGAACACCTCAAGCACCGTGGACACGGGCGCCGTGAAGCCCATGGCCAGCAGCACGAGGTCGGCCTTCCACTCCTTCTCGGTGCCGGGCACCTCGGTCATCCTGCCGCCCTGCCATTGCAGGTGCACCGTCTTCAGGCCGGTGACCTTGCCCTTGCTGCCCACGAACGCCTTGGTGGCGATCGCGAACTCGCGCGAGCAGCCTTCCTCATGGCTGGAGCTGGTGCGCAGCTTGGCGGGCCAGTAGGGCCAGGTGAGCGGCTTGTCTTCCTGCTCGGGCGGTTGCGGCATGAGCTCGAACTGCGTCACGCTGGCCGCGCCGTGGCGGTTGCTGGTGCCCACGCAGTCGGAGCCGGTGTCGCCGCCGCCGATGACGATGACGTGCTTGCCGGCGGCCGAGATCTGCTTCTTGAGTTTGTCGCCCGCCACCACCTTGTTCTGCTGCGGCAGGAACTCCATCGCGAAGTGCACGCCGTCCAGATCACGCCCCGGCACGGGCAGGTCGCGGCTGGTCTCGCTGCCGCAGGCCAGCAGCACGGCGTCGAACCCGGCCCTCAGCTGCTCGGGCGTGATGGTTTCCCTGGCGTCGTTGGTCACCTTGGCCGCGGCGCCTTCGGCCGGCATGTTGCCCACCAGCACGCCGGTGCGGAACACCACGCCTTCGGCCTGCATCTGATCGATGCGGCGGTCGATGTGCGACTTCTCCATCTTGAAGTCGGGGATGCCGTAGCGCAGCAGGCCGCCGATGCGCGAGTTCTTCTCGAACACGGTCACGTCGTGGCCCGCGCGGGCCAGCTGCTGCGCCGCGGCCAGGCCCGCGGGGCCGCTGCCCACCACGGCCACCTTCTTGCCCGTCTTCGCGGCCGGCGGCTGCGGCTGCACCCAGCCCTGGCTCCAGGCACGGTCGATGATGGCGTGCTCGATGCTCTTGATGCCGACCGGATCGTCGTTGACGTTGAGCGTGCAGGCGGCCTCGCAGGGCGCGGGGCAGACACGGCCGGTGAACTCGGGGAAGTTGTTCGTCTGGTGCAGAACCTCGATGGCGTCTTTCCAGTCGCCCTGGTACACGAGGTCGTTGAAGTCCGGGATGATGTTGTTGACCGGGCAGCCGCTGTTGCAGAACGGCGTGCCGCAGTCCATGCAGCGCGCGCCCTGCACCTTGGCCTTGTCCTCCGTCAGCGTGATGACGAATTCCTTCCAGGTCTTCAGGCGCTGCTGCGGGGGCTCGTAGCCCTCTTCGAGGCGCTCGTACTCCAGGAAACCGGTGACCTTGCCCATGGTTCTTTGCTCGGTGAAGAGTTACTTGAGAAGAGCCCGCTCGGGCTGACCAGGGATCCGCTCGGGCTGACCAGGGATCTGTTCGGGCTGACCAGAGATCCGTTCGGGCTGACCAGAGATCCGTTCGGGCTGACCAGAGATCCGTTCGGGCTGAGCCTGTCGAAGCCCTTGCGCAGCACCGGGCCCTTCGACAAGCTCAGGGCGAACGGGGGCGTTGGCGCGGGCGGCGCGCTCGGCCAGCACGCGCTTGTACTCGTGCGGGAAGACCTTCACGAACTTCGCGCGCGACTCAGCCCAGGTGTCCAGCAGCTCGCGGGCGCGCAAGGACCCCGTCCAGCGGTGGTGGTCTTCGATCAGCTTCTTCAGCAGCGCCTCGTCGGCCAGCTCGCGGTGCAGGCCGGCGGCGGGCAGGCCGGCCTGCGCTTCGCGTGGCAGCACCTTGTCCAGGGCCACCATGCTGGTGTTGCAGCGGCGCGCGAAGTGGCCGTCCTCATCAAACACGTAGGCCACGCCGCCGCTCATGCCGGCGGCGAAGTTGCGGCCGGTCTTGCCAAGCACCACCACGGTGCCGCCCGTCATGTACTCGCAGCCGTGGTCGCCGGTGCCTTCCACCACCGTGGTGGCGCCCGAGAGGCGCACGGCGAAGCGCTCGCCGGCCACGCCGCGGAAGAAGGCCTCGCCGCTGGTGGCGCCGTAGAGGGCCGTGTTGCCGACGATGATGTTCTTGGTGGCGTCGCCGCGGAAGTCGATGCTGGGCCGCACGGCGATGCGCCCGCCGCTGAGGCCCTTGCCCGTGTAGTCGTTGGCGTCGCCGATCAGGTACATCGTGATGCCGCTGGCCAGGAACGCGCCAAAGCTCTGGCCGCCCGTGCCCTCCATCTGCATGAAGATGGTGTGGTCGGGCAGGCCCTCGGGCCGCAGGCGCACGAGCTCGCCCGACAACATGGCGCCGACGCTGCGGTTGCGGTTGCGCGCGTCTTCCATGAACTGCACCTTCTCGCCGCGCTCCAGTGCCGGCCTGCAGCGCTCGATGAGCTTGAGGTCCAGCGCCTTGGAAAGACCGTGGTCCTGCTCGTCCACCTGGTGGCGCGGCACCTCGGCCGGCATGGCGGGCTGATGGAACACGCGGCCGAAGTCCAGGCCGCGGGCCTTCCAGTGCTCGATGCCCTTCTTGGTGTCGAGCAGGTCGGCGCGGCCGATCAGCTCGTCAAAGGTCCGGATGCCCAGCTGCGCCATGATCTGGCGCGCCTCTTCGGCGACGAAGAAGAAGTAGTTGACGACGTGCTCAGGTCTACCGGCGAACTTCTTGCGCAGCACCGGGTCTTGTGTGGCCACGCCCACCGGGCAGGTGTTGAGGTGGCACTTGCGCATCATGATGCAGCCCTCCACCACCAGCGGGGCGGTGGCAAAGCCGAACTCATCCGCGCCGAGCAGGGCGCCGATCACCACGTCGCGGCCGGTCTTCATCTGGCCGTCGGCCTGCACGCGGATGCGGCCGCGCAGGCGGTTGAGCACCAGGGTCTGCTGCGTCTCGGCCAGGCCCAGCTCCCAGGGCGTGCCGGCGTGCTTGATGCTGCTCCAGGGGCTGGCGCCGGTGCCGCCGTCGTGGCCCGCGATCACCACGTGGTCGGCCTTGCACTTGGCCACGCCGGCCGCGATGGTGCCCACGCCGACTTCGGAGACCAGCTTGACGCTGATGCTGGCGCGCGGGTTGGCGTTCTTCAGGTCGTGGATCAGCTGGGCGAGGTCCTCGATCGAGTAGATGTCGTGGTGCGGCGGCGGGCTGATGAGGCCCACGCCGGGCACGCTGTAGCGCAGGAAGCCGATGTACTCGCTCACCTTGCCGCCGGGCAGCTGGCCGCCTTCGCCGGGCTTGGCGCCCTGGGCCATCTTGATCTGGATCTGGTCGGCACTCACCAGGTACTCGGTGGTGACGCCGAAGCGGCCTGAAGCCACCTGCTTGATCTTGCTGCGCAGGCTGTCGCCCTCGTGCAGCGCGTAGTCGGCCTCGATGACCTTGGCGCCGATCACGTCCGACACCCTGGTGCCGGCCGCAATCTTGATGCCCTTGAGCTCGTTGCGGTAGCGCGCAGGGTCTTCGCCGCCTTCACCGGTGTTGCTCTTGCCGCCGATGCGGTTCATGGCGATGGCCAGCGTGCTGTGCGCCTCGGTGGAGATGCTGCCCAGCGACATCGCACCCGTGGCGAAGCGCTTCACGATCTCGGCCGCCGGCTCGACCTCGTCGAGCGCAATGGCCTTGGCCGGATCGACCTTGAACTCGAACAGGCCGCGCAGCGTCATGTGGCGGCGGCTCTGGTCGTTGATGATCTGGGCGTATTCCTTGTAGGTGTCCCACCGGTTGACGCGCGTGCTGTGCTGCAGCTTGGCGATGGCGTCGGGCGTCCACATGTGCTCCTCGCCGCGCACGCGCCAGGCGTACTCGCCGCCGGCATCGAGCATGGTGGCCAGCGTCGGGTCGTTGCCGAAGGCGGCCACGTGCATGCGCAAGGCTTCTTCCGCCACCTCGAACACGCCGATGCCGCCCACCTGGCTGGCCGTGCCGCGGAAGTACTTGTCGACGAAGGCCTTTTCCAGGCCGATGGCCTCGAAGAGCTGGGCGCCGCAATACGACATGTAGGTGCTCACGCCCATCTTGGACATGATCTTCGACAGGCCCTTGCCGATGGCCTTGACGTAGTTGTACAGGGCCTTGTCGGCATCGAGCTTGCCCGGCAGCGACTGGTGCAGCTCCAGCAGCGTCTCCATCGCGAGATACGGGTGCACGGCCTCGGCGCCGTAGCCGGCCAGCACGGCGAAGTGGTGCACCTCGCGTGCGCTGCCGGTCTCCACCACCAGGCCGGCCGTGGTGCGCAGGCCCTCGCGCACCAGGTGGTGGTGCACGGCACTCAGCGCCAGCAAGGCGGGGATGGCGATGCGGTCGCGTGCAATGGCCCGGTCGGAGACGATGAGGATGTTGTGCCCACCCTTGATGGCGTCCACCGCCTCGGCGCACAGGCTGGCGAGCTGGGCTTCCACGCCCTCGCGGCCCCAGGCGCGCGGGTAGGTGATGTCGAGCGTGCAGCTCTTGAACTTGCCGCCCGTGCGCGACTCGATGGCGCGCAGGCGGGCCATGTCGTCGAAGTCGAGGATGGGCTGCGTCACCTCCAGCCGCATCGGCGGGTTCACCGCGTTGATGTCCAGCAGGTTGGGTTTCGGCCCGATGAAGCTGTTGAGGCTCATCACGATGGCCTCGCGGATCGGGTCGATCGGCGGGTTCGTGACCTGGGCGAACAGCTGCTTGAAGTAGTTGTAGAGCGGCTTGTTCTTGTCGGACAGCACCGCCAGCGGCGAATCGTTGCCCATGCTGCCGATGGCCTCTTCGCCGTTGGCGGCCATGGGCGAGAGCAGGAACTTCAGGTCTTCCTGGGTGTAGCCGAAGGCCTGCTGGCGGTCGAGCAGCGTCTCGCGGTGCGGCTCGGGCGTGCCGGCGGCGTCGATGCTGTCGAGGCGGATGCGCACGTTCTCGATCCACTGCCGGTACGGGCGCGCGTTCGCGAACTGGTTCTTCAGCTCCTCGTCGTCGACGATGCGGCCCTGTTCCAGGTCGATCAGGAACATCTTGCCCGGCTGCAGACGCCACTTCTTGACGATGCGGCTCTCGGGCACCGGCAGCACGCCGGACTCGCTGGCCATCACCACGAGGTCGTCGTCGGTGACGATGTAACGCGCCGGGCGCAGGCCGTTGCGGTCCAGCGTGGCGCCGATCTGCTTGCCGTCGGTGAACACCATCGCGGCCGGGCCGTCCCAGGGCTCCATCATGGCCGCGTGGTACTCGTAGAACGCGCGGCGGCGCTCGTCCATCAGCTCGTGGTTCTCCCAGGCCTCGGGGATCATCATCATCGCGGCCTGCGCCAGCGGGTAGCCGCTCATCGTGAGCAGCTCCAGCGCGTTATCAAACGTGGCGGTGTCGCTCTGGCCCTCGAAGCTGATGGGGTAGAGCTTCTTCAGGTCGTCGCCCAGCACCGGCGACTTCATCACGCCCTCGCGGGCGCGCATCCAGTTGAAGTTGCCCTTGACGGTGTTGATCTCGCCGTTGTGCGCGACGAAGCGGTAGGGGTGCGCCAGCGGCCACTCGGGGAAGGTGTTGGTGCTGAAGCGCTGGTGCACCAGGGCCAGGGCGCTGGTCACGCGCGGGTCGGCCAGGTCCTTGTAATACACGCCCACCTGGTCGGCCAGCAGCAGGCCCTTGTAGATGACGGTGCGGCAGCTCATGCTGGGCACGTAGTACTCGCGGCTGTGCGTGAGCTTCAGCGCCTGGATGGCCGCGGAGGCCGTCTTGCGGATGACGTAGAGCTTGCGCTCCAGCGCGTCGGGCACGATCACATCCGGGCCGCGGCCGATGAACACCTGGCGGATCACCGGCTCCTTGGCGCGCACCGTGGGGCTCATGGGCATGTCGCGGTCCACGGGCACGTCGCGCCAGCCCAGCAGCACCTGCCCCTCGGCCTTGACGGCCCGCTCGAGTTCCTGCTCGCAGGCCAGGCGCGAGGCGTGCTCCTTGGGCAGGAAGATCATGCCCACGCCGTACTCGCCGGGCGGCGGCAGCGCCACGCCCTGGGCTGCCATCTCGGTGCGGTAGTACTCGTCGGGAATCTGGATCAGGATGCCGGCGCCGTCGCCCATCAGCGCATCGGCCCCCACGGCGCCCCGGTGGTCGAGGTTTTCCAGGATCTTCAGGCCCTGCTCGACGATGCCGTGAGCCTTGTGCCCCTTGATGTGGGCCACAAAGCCCACGCCGCAGGCGTCGTGCTCGTGCTGCGGGCTGTACAGGCCGTGCTCGGCGGCGTCGCGGCGGGCGTCGGCGGGCGTCTGGTCGGCGGCAAGGCCCTCGGCAGGCGCAATCGGCAGGGAGCGTGCAGCAGTCATGTCGGTCTCCTGGAACCGCCGCGCCAAGGGCGGCACGGGCGGCAGCGGTGGCCTCATGGCCAGCGGCGCGGCAGGGTATCGCAGTGCAACATCACCCGCAAACATAAATAAACGGGGTCAGACTCCAAAACAAGGAAGTCTGGCGTCCGTTCGGATTAAATGGGGACATATTTCGTGATCCGCTCGGTGCGGCCAGCACCACGTCCAGGCGCGGGTGCCCGCGAGCCGCACCCGTGCGGTGCGTCGGGGTGCGGTGTCAGACGGCGGCGCGGCGCGGCGGGCCGGCCGGCCGGCCCCTGGGTCGCGGCCTTGTCGGCCGCGCCACTTGTTCGGCCAGCGCCTCGGCGAATGCGGCCGATCCCACCGCCCAGCCGCCGCGCAAGGCCGACAGCAGGGACTCACGCTGCGCGGCGGGCAGGCCGGCCTCGAGGCGGCGGCGCCAGGCGCTCTCGCGCTCGAATGGGGTGTTGCCCAGCGCCCACACCTCGGGTGGGTCAGCCAGCGGCACCCGGCGCTCCGGTTGGCCGGTGCGGTGTGCCCCGCTGCCTTGCCCGGGCTCGGTGGCGTGTCCGTCCACCAGCGTCAGCACCGCCAGCAGCGTGGCACCCGGTTCCACGACGGCACAGCGAAAGCGGCCATCCCACAAGGTGCCGCTGCCGCCGTGGCGGCGGTGGTGGGCACTCACGTAGCGCCGGCCCACCGCCTGCATCAGCCGGCTTGGCCCCGCGGTGTCGTCCGGCGTCACCACGAGCTGCACCTCGTGGTCGGCCAGTGCAAAGGCGTGCAGCCGCACGTGGGCAGCGGCAGCGGACTCGCGCAAGGCCCCGAGATACGCGTCGCGGTCGACGTCGTCCTCGAACACCGCGCGGCCGCTCAGCCCGCGCTGCAGCAACCAGTGCACGCGGCCGGCCAGGGCGAGGCGAGGCAGGCGTGCCACGGTCAGTGTGTGCTCACCAGTCGAGCACGCGCCGGCCCGTCAGCCGGTGGTGCTCGCGCAGCGCAAAACGGTCGGTCATGCCGGCCACGTAGTCGGCCACGGTGCGCGCCGGGTCTTGCGAGGCGCGGGCGTAGTCCGGGCTCATCTCGCCGGGCGCGGCTCGGTAGGCCGCGAACAGCTCGGCCAACACCTGGCGCGCGAGGCCGGTGCGCTCCACCACCTGCGGGTGCCGGTACAGGTGCTGGAAGAGGAAGCGCTTCAACACCAGCGAGGCCTCGCGCAGTGCCGGCGACAGGCCCACGAGCGGCGGCTGCGCGCGCACGCCGTCGGCGTCGAGCCCGCCTTCGGCGGCTGCGGCCTCGCAGGCGGCGCGGGTGTGCGCGATCAGGTCGTGCACCTGCGCCGAGAGCATGCGGCGCAGCGTCTCATACAGCTGCCGCCGGGGGTCCAGGCCCGGGTGCGCGGCCTGCACCGCGGCGTGGTGGTGCGCCACCAGCGGCACCGCGAGCAACTGCTCCAGCGTGAGGAGCCCGGAGCGCACGCCGTCGTCGGCGTCGTGGGCGCTGTAGGCCAGCTCGTCGGCCACGTTGACGAGCTGGGCCTCCAGGCTGGGCGAGCCGCCGTGCACGAAACGCCGGGCCGGCCCGTCGGGCTCCTCGGCCAGCAGCCGCTCCGCGTGGCGGCGGCTGCAGTGCTTGAGGACACCCTCCCGCGTCTCCAGGCTGAGGTTCAGGCCGTCGAAGGCGGCGTAGCGCGCTTCCAGCCGGTCGACAACGCGCAGGCTCTGCAGGTTGTGCTCGAAGCCGCCGTGCGCGGCCATGCACTCGGCCAGCGCGTCCTGCCCGGCGTGGCCGAAAGGCGTGTGGCCGAGGTCGTGGGCCAGCGCGATGGCCTCGACCAGATCCTCGTTCAGGCCCAGGGCGCGTGCCACCGAGCGGCCGAGTTGCGCCACCTCCAGCGAGTGCGTCAGCCGCGTGCGGAACAGGTCGCCCTCGTGGTTGATGAAGACCTGCGTCTTGTAGACCAGGCGCCGGAAGGCATTGCTGTGCACGATGCGGTCGCGGTCGCGCTGGTGCTCGGTGCGCGGCGGCGACGGCGGCTCGGCGATGCGGCGCCCGCGCGAGCGCTGCGGATGGCTGGCCCAGGGCGCCAGCACGGTGTTCAAGCGGGCAGCGCGGCGCCGGTGTGCGGCACCGCGACATGCCGGCGCAGGGCAGCCTCGATCAGCGGTCGCGGCACGGCGCGCAGCGTGGCCTGGCCCATGCCGTCGAGCAGCACGTAGCGGATGTCGCCGGCCTCGGCCTTCTTGTCCACCGCCATCAGCTCGAACCAGCGCTCGGCGCCCAGGTCGGGCGCCATCACGGGCAGCCCGGCGCGTTCGACCAGCCGTGCGATGCGGTCGGCCCAGCCGCGCGGCACCAGGCCCAGGTCGGCCGACAGCGACGCGGCGATCACCATGCCGCAGCCCACGGCTTCGCCGTGCAGCCACTGGCCGTAACCGAGGCCGGCCTCGATGGCGTGGCCGAAGGTGTGGCCGAAGTTCAGGATGGCGCGGCGGCCGCTTTCGCGCTCGTCACCGCCCACCACCTCGGCCTTGATCTCGCACGAGCGCTGCACGGCCCTTGCCAGGGCCTCGGCCTCACCGGCCAGCAGGGCGTCGAGATGGGCCTCGAGCCAGTCCAGCAGCGCCGCGTCGGCGATGGGCGCGTACTTGATGACCTCGGCCAGCCCCGCACGCAGCTCACGCGCGGGCAGCGTGGCCAGCGTGGCCAGGTCGCAGACCACGCGCTCGGGCTGCTGGAACGCGCCGATCATGTTCTTTCCCAGCGGGTGGTTGATGGCCGTCTTGCCGCCCACCGACGAGTCCACCTGCGCCAGCAGCGTGGTCGGCAACTGCACGAAAGGCACGCCGCGCATGTAGCAGGCGGCGGCGAAGCCGGTCATGTCGCCCACGACGCCGCCGCCGAGCGCGAACAGCATCGCCTTGCGGTCGCAGCCCTCGCGCAGCAGGTGGTCGAACACCCGGTTGAGGTGCTGCCAGTCCTTGTAGGCCTCGCCGTCGGGCAGCAGCAGGTGACTGGCGCGCGGCGCCAGGCCGCGCAGCGTGGCCAGGACGCGTTCGCCGTGCAGGGCGAACACGGTCGGGTTGCTCACCAGCACGGCATGGCTGCAAGGCGGCAGCCCCCGCCACGTGCCCGGCTCCGACAGCAGGCCGCTGCCGATGAGGATGTCGTAGTGCTTGCTGGGCGTTCGCACCGCGACGACACGCGGCGCAGGCTGGGGCGGGTTCATACCCTGTCAGTGTACGGGCCGGCCTGGATCGACCAGCCCGGCCACCTCCAGCTGCATCAGCGCCATGCTCAGCAGGGCCGGTACCGAGGGCCGGGCGGCCTCGATCACGAAGTGCGCGGTGCGGCGGTACAGCGGATCGCGCTCGCGGAACAGCTCGCGCAGCCGGGCCAGCGGGTCGGCCACCTGCAGCAGCGGGCGCTGGGTGTCGTGGCGCAGCCGGCGCGCAAGCTCGTCCGGCGTGGCGCGCAGGTACAGCACGTGCGTGCGCGAGTGCAGGGCATCCCGGTTGGATGGGCGCAGCACGGCGCCACCGCCGGTGGCCAGAACCTGCCCGCGGCGCGCGCTGAGCTCGTCGATGACGTCCTGCTCGATGTCGCGGAAGCGCTCCTCGCCGTGCTGCGCGAAGAAGTCTCGGATCGGCATGCCGATCCGCGACTCGACCTCGGCGTCGCTGTCGGCGAAGACCAGGCCCAGCTGGCGGGCCAGGTGGCGGCCGACGGTGGACTTGCCGCAGCCGGGCATGCCCACCAGAGAAACGGTCAGCGGCATGGTCAGGCGGTGGTCAAGACGGCGCCGCCGTCAATGCCAAGCGTCGGGCCCGTCGCATGGTTCTGGCGCTGTCGCATCAGCGCGCAGCCGAGCGGTCAGTCACGATCTTGGGCGTGATGAAGACCAGCAGTTCCGTTTTGCGCGTGCTGCGCTCGGTGCTGCGGAACAGCGCGCCGACGAAAGGGATGTCGCCCAGCAGCGGCACTTTGCTGACGCGGTTCTGCTCGTCCTGCGTGAAGATGCCCCCGATCACCACCGTGCCGCCGTTTTCGACCAGCACCTCGGTGGTCACGCGCTTGGTGTTGATGGCCGGGCCTGCGGTGGTCAGCTCGCCGCGGCTGTCCTTGTTGACCTCCACGTTGAGGATCACGTTGCCCTCGGGCGTGATCTGCGGCTTGACCTTGAGGCTGAGCGTGGCCTTTTTGAACGACACCGAGGTGGCCCCGCTGCTGGTGGCCTGTTGGTAGGGGATGTCCTCGCCTTGCTCGATCAGCGCCTCGCGCTGGTCGGCGGTGATGACGCGCGGGCTCGAGACGATGTTGCCCTTGCCTTCGGCTTCCAGGGCCGACAGCTCCAGGTTCAGGAAGCGGTTCGCCGAAGCGCCGAACAAGCTCAGTGCGAAGGTGGCCGCACTGGCGCCGCCGATGCCGCCGGCCGGCAGGTTGACGAACTGCGAGTTCGGCTGGAAGTCGATGGGCCCCTGGAGCTGCCCGGTCTGCACGCCGATCGCGTCATACGTGCCGCCGATGCTGACGCCGGCCCGCGTGGGCGCGCCGCGCGCGTCGGTGGCACCGAACTTGACGCCCAGGTTGCGGCCGAAGCTGTCGTCGGCCTCGACGATGCGGGCCTCGATCAGGACCTGCCGCACCGGGATGTCAATCTTGGCGATCAGCTCCTGGATCTCCTGCAGCTTGCCCGGCACGTCGGTCACGAACAGCTGATTGGTCCGCGACTCGAACAGCACGCTGCCGCGCGGGCTGAGGATACGCCCGGGCTGGTTGCCGCCTGGGCTGCTGCCGCTGGCCACCAGCGTCTGGCCGGTGATGCCCTTGGCCACGTCCTCGGCCCGCGTGTAGTTGAGCTGGAACGACTGCGTGCGGGTGGGCTCCAGGTCGGCGATCTTCTTGCGCGACTCCAGCTCAATCTGCTCCTTGGCCGTCAGCTCCTCTTTCGGTGCGATCCACAGCACATTGCCGCTCCTGCGCACGCCCAGGCCCTTGCTCTGCAGGATGATGTCCAGGGCCTGGTCCCAGGGAACGTCCTTCAGGCGCAGCGTGACCGTGCCGGTGACGGTGTCGGAGGTGACGACATTGAAGTTGGTGAAGTCGGCGATCACCTGCAGCAGCGCACGGACCTCGATGCTCTGGAAGTTCAGGCTCAGTTTCTCGCCGCTGAAGCCAGGCCCCTGTGTGAGCTTGTTCGGGTCGACCTTCATCGGCCTGACTTCCAGCACGAACTGGTTGTCGGTCTGGTAGGCGCTGTGCTCCCAGGCGCCGGTGGGCTCGACCACCATGCGCACGCGGTCGCCGTTCTGGAAGGTGGCCACGGTGCGCACCGGCGTGCCGAAGTCGGTCACGTCCAGGCGGCGGCGCAGCGCCTCGGGCAGCGAAGTCCGCAGGAACTCGACGACCAGGCTCTGGCCCTGCTGACGGATGTCCACACCCACCTGCGTGCTGGGCAGGGCGACGATGACGCGGCCGGCGCCGTCGCTGCCGCGGCGGAAGTCGATGTCGCGCAGCGGCAGGCTCTCGGCGTTCTGCGATGTCGCGAAGCTGCCCCCGCCCGAGGTTGGCGCCACCGGGGCGACGGCCACCGGCTCGGCAGCCGGGCCGCCGAGGTCGAGCACCAGCAGCAGCGTGCTGCCCTGCAACTGGGCGCGGTAGCCCGAGGCCTGCTTGAGATTGAGCACCAGCCGCGTGCGATCGCCGCCCTGGGCCACCGCCACCGAGCGCAGGTTGCCCTGGTTGACCTCGACAAGGTTGCGGCCGATGTCGTTGCTGACGCCGGGCAGGTCGATGGCGATGCGCGGTGGAAACTGCACCGAGAAGCCTGCCGGCACCGCCGAAAGCGGCTGCGAGAGCTCGATGCGAACGACTTCCGTTCCAGCCTGCTGGCTGCTGGTGATGGACCGGATCGCGTTCTGCGCCCAGGCCAGACCAGGCCCCGCGACCGCCAGCGCGGCGGTTCCCAGCACCACCAGAGCGGCACGACAGGATGGCCAATGGAACATCGTGGGTTGCTCCTCAGATTTCCTCATCGCGCCCGGTCCTGGAGCTGCAGTGTGGCAGGACGCTCGATCCACTCACCTCCGGCGTCCTGGACCGTCTCCGTCAATGTAATCCCGGTTTCGGAGATCCCCGTGATCCGGCCGTGGTTCTGCCCGATGTGGTCGCCCACGCGAACCTGGTAGAGCAGCATGTCGATGCGCAGCAGCGCATAGCCCTGCCCCTGCCTCACGAGGCTGCCGACCATCGTCATGCTGTCCAGCGGGAAGGCCTCGAGGGGTTCCTTGCGGCGGTTGACCTGTCGCGCCAGCAGGGAGCTCGGCGCGCTCGCCTCCTGCTTGAGGGCGGCGCTGAGCTTCTGGCTGTTGAAGGGATCGACAGCCTGCGACTGGGTGTAGGGCTCGGGGTCGAACTTCTTTGGCGGCTGCAGCGGCGTGATGCTGGGCTTGATGTCGCGGCGCTGCTGCTCCGTCCACTGGCGCAGCTCGTCGTGGTCGGCGCTGCAGCCCGCCAGCAGCGCCGCGGCCAGCAGCATGCCGGCTTTCGCCGGATGCGGCACCCGGGGGCGCTGGGGCTTCATTTGCGGTCTCCCCGGTTGCTGCGCGCCGCAGCGGCGTCCCGTTGCTCGGCGATCTCCGTGGCGTCGAGGTAGCGGTAGGTGCGGGCCGTGGCTTCCATCGACAAGTTGCCCGAGGGCTCGCGCAGGGTGGGTGCGATCGCCAGGTTGTGCAGCGTGACGATGCGCGACAGGTTGGAGATGTCGGCAGCGAACGAGCCGAGGTCGTGGTAGCGGCCGTTGACGCGGATCGATATCGGCAGCTCCGCGTAGTACTCCTTGACCTGCACCTGGCCGGGGCGAAACAGCTCGAACTGCAGACCGCGCCCAAGGCCGGCCTGGTTGATGTCGGACAACAGCGCGTCCATCTCGGCCTTGCCCGGCAGTTGCTTCTCGAGCTGCGTCACGTACTCCTGCACCTGCAGTTTCTGCTTGCGCAGCTCGCCGAGGTTGACGGCCTGGCGCAAGCGCGAGACGTAGTCGGTCTGCAATCGGGGCTCGGCGGCGCGCGCCTCCTCGAGCTCTGCGGTGGCAGTCCGGTTGACCATGAACCAGCCCAGCGCGACGGCAGCGATCGCCCCGCCCAGCCAGGCGGTCAGCCGGGGCAGCGTCGGCCACTGCCCTGGCTCCTTGCGGTTGAGGTTGCGGAACTGGCCTGCGGCATGCGCCAGCAGCCTGCTGGCTTCGAAGCTGGGCGTTGCGGTCCTGGCCATGGCGCCCTCAGGACGACTTGGCCGGCGCCGCGGGCCGGGGCCGCTTGAGCGTCAGGCGCAACTGGAACTCGAACAGGCGACGTGCCTCGCGCCCCGCGCCCAGCGTGGTGGCCTTGATCTCAATGAGGTCCGGCTTCTCCAGCCAGGGCGAGTTGTAGAAGGTGTTGCGCAGCAATTCCGAGACGCGTTCGTTGGTCTGCGCGATGCCGCGGATGGTCACCGTCTGGCCCTGCTGATTGATGGCCGTGAGGTACACGCCCTCGGGTGTCTGGCTGGTCAACTCATTGAGCAGGTGCACCGGCACGTTGCGGTCGGTCTGCAGATCTTCCACCGCCCGCTGGCGTGCCTTCAGCGCCTCGATTTCCTGGCGCAGCGTGGCGATGTCCTTGATCTGCGCGTCGAGCCGGCCGATTTCGGCCTTGAGGAAGTCGTTGCGGCCGTTCTGCGCTGCCGTCATCTGCTGCAGCCAGGTGTACCAGGTGCTGGCGATCAGCAGCCCGACGACGACGCTGCCGCCCAGGCCGACGAAGAAGGCGCGTTTCTTCTGGGCCCGCTTCACCTCGCGGTGAGGCAGGAGGTTGATGAGGATCACGGCGGGAACCTCCGCATCGCCAGCCCGCAGGCCGTGAGGTACGACGGCGCCTCACGGCGCACCCGGCTCTCGCGCACCGCCGCGGCGAGCTGCATGTTCTCAAAGGGGTTGACGACGCTGGAGGCGAAGCCGGTGAGTTCGGTGACGCGGTCCTTCAGGCCCGGCAACGTGGCGGTGCCGCCGGACAGCATCACATAGTGGACCTTGTGGTGCGGCGTGCTGGTGAAGAAGTACTGCAGCGCGCGGCCGATCTCCTGGCTGAGGCTGTCCACGAAGGGCGCGAGGATGGTGTTCTCGTAGTCTTCGGGCAGTTCCGTGCTGAGTTTCCGGGCCTCGGCCTCCTCGAAACTGAAGCCGTACTGGCGGCTGATCAGCTGGGTGAGCTGACTGCCACCGAGGGCCTGATCGCGGTCGTAGAGCAACTCGTCATCGCGCAGCACCTTCAGGCTCGTGGTGTCGGCGCCGAGCTCGAACAAGGCCACCAGCGCGTCGCGCCCCTCGTTGGGCAGCGCGCTGACGACACGGCTCATGGCCAGCCGCGAGGCGTGGCTCTCGATGTCCAGCACCACGGGCTTGAGACCGGCGGCCTCGGCCAGGCCCTGCCGGTCCTGGACCCGGTCCTTGCGGCTGGCCGCGATCAGCACCTCGACGTCGCCAGCGCTGGTGGGTCTCGGGCCGATCACTGAGAAGTCCAGGCTCACCTCGTCCAGAGAGAACGGGATGTACTGGTTGGCCTCGCTCTCGACCCGGATCTCCATTTCCTCCTCGCGCAGGCCGGCAGGGAGCATGATCTTCTTCGTGATCACCGCGCTCTGGGGCATGGCCAGGACAGCGTGGCGCGTCTTGGTGCCGCTCTTTTGCAGCACGCGCTTCACGGCGCCGGCAACCTCGTCGAACTTCTCGATCTGGCCGTCTGTGATCCATCCCTTATCGAAAGGTTCGGACGCGAAACGCTCGAGCACATACTCGCCCGACACGGTCTGGTCGAGCTCGACCAGCTTGACGCTGGACGAGCTGATGTCCAGCCCGATCACCGGCGGGTGCTTGCGCCCCAGCAAGATGTCCAGGAATCCCAAGTTGCCCACTCCTCGGCCTGCCCGACCCCGATGTTCCGCAAGAGCCTTCACGATAGCGCCGCGCCGTGCGCGACCGGGCCCCGTTGGGCGGGCTTGACACCACCTCGGGGTGCAGGCAAAGCGTTTCGGCCGCGCGCCCATGCTCCTAGCAGCAAAGCTTTTGCCAGCCAGTGGAAAACGACCGGCAAACCAGCCTCCGGCGTTGTCCGATCCTGACGTTCCGGGAGTGCCGGACGCAGCATGCGAAACAAGCCGAAAGCGCTCGATGCAGGCCAGCCTGGAGGGCCGTGTGAGGCCCTGAGCGAAGTCGCGGGATGGTGCGGGCCGTGCTTCCCACACAATGAAGCTCCCGCCCGCCGAGCCCGTGATGACCGACGTCGCCGAGTCGAACCCGCCTGCTGCCAGACCTCCCGCGCGCCGTGGCCCCCTGGCCTGGGTGGCTCGCGGGCTGGCCGTCTTGGGAGGTCTGGCGCTGGCAGGGCTGGCCGCGCTCGTGCTGCTGGTGGGCGTGGCGCTGGCGGTGGCCTATCCCAACCTGCCGGCCATCGATGCGCTCACCGACTACCGGCCCAAGCTGCCGCTGCGCGTGTTCTCGGCCGACGGCGTGCGCTTGGCCGAGTTCGGCGAGGAGCGGCGCCGCTTCACGCCGATCGCGCAGATCCCGCAGGTGATGAAGGACGCGGTGCTGGCCGCGGAGGACGCGCGCTTCTATCAGCACGGCGGTGTCGACTATCGGGGCGTGGCCCGTGCCGCGCTGGAGAACCTGCGCGACGCCCGCAGCCAGGGGGCGAGCACGATCACCATGCAGGTGGCGCGCAACTTCTACCTGTCGACCGAGAAGACCTTCACGCGCAAGATCTACGAGATCCTGCTCGCCCTGAAGATGGAGCGGCTGCTCACGAAGGACCAGATCCTCGAGCTGTACATGAACCAGATCTTCCTGGGGCATCGTGCGTATGGCTTTGCGGCGGCCTCGGAGATCTACTTCGGCAAGCCGATGAAGGAGCTCACCGTGGCCGAGGCCGCCATGCTCGCCGGCCTGCCCAAGGCGCCTTCGGCCTACAACCCCATCAGCAACCCGCGGCGCGCCACCATCCGCCAGCGCTACATCATCGAGCGGATGTTTGTCAGCGGCTTCATCACCGAGGCGCAACATGACGAAGCGCTGGCCCAGCCGCTGAAGCTGCAGCGCCGGGACGACTCACCCGACTGGGGCGAGTTCGTCGGCGAGGCGGCACGCCAGCTGGTGTTCGCGCAGTACGGCGACGAGGCCTACACGCGCGGCCTCGACGTCACGGTCACCGTGAAGGCGGCCGACCAGCAGGTGGCCTGGAACGCGCTGCGCCGCGGGCTCATGGACTACGAGTCGCGCCAGCACTACCGCGGCCCCGAGGCCTTCGTCGAGTTGCCCGCCGACGAAAAGCTGCTCGATGCCCGGGTGGCCGAGGCGCTGGCCGAGCACCCCGACAACGGCGAGCTGCGGGCCGCCGTGGTGCTGGAGGCCTCGCCCACACAGGTGCGCGCCATGCTGCAGTCCGGCGACGTCATCACCGTCACCGGCGACGGGCTGCGCCCCGTAGGCTCGGGGCTGGCGGCCAAGGCACCGGCGCAGCGGCAGATACGCCGCGGCGCCGTGGTGCGCGCCCTGCAGACCGGAGATGGCCGCGCCCAAGGCAACTGGCGGCTGACGCAGCTGCCCGAGGTGCAGGGTGCGATGGTGGCGATGGACCCGCGGACCGGCGAGCTGCGCGCGATGGTCGGCGGCTTCGACTTTGGCAAGACGCAGTTCAACCGCGTCACCCAGGCCTGGCGGCAGCCGGGCTCGAGCTTCAAGCCCTTCGTCTATTCGGCGGCGCTGGAGCAGGGGTTCACGCCGGCCACCGTCGTCAACGACGCGCCGCTGTTCTTCGACGCCACCGCCACCGGCAGTCAGCCCTGGGAGCCCAAGAACTACGACGGCACCTTCGAGGGCCCGATGTCGCTGCAGGTGGCGCTGGCCAAGTCCAAGAACATGGTCTCGATCCGCGTGCTCGAGGCCACCGGCACCGAGTTCACGCAACGCTGGCTTGATCACTTCGGCTTCGATCGTGAGCGCCACCCGCCCTATCTGACGATGGCGCTGGGCGCAGGCACCGTGACGCCGATGCAGATGGCCACCGCCTACAGCGTGTTCGCCAACGGGGGCTACCTGGTGCCGCCGATGCTGATCAGCCGCATCGCCGAGGCCCGCGGCCGCGTGCTGCTGCAGGCCCGGCCGCCCGAGTTGACCGAGGCGCTGCGCACGCTGCCGGCGCGCAACGCCTTCGTGATGGACACGCTGCTGCAGGAGGTCACGCGCAGCGGCACCGCGGCGCGCGCCCAGGCCACGCTCAAGCGGCCCGACCTGTACGGCAAGACCGGCACCACCAACGACTCGATGGACGCCTGGTTCGCCGGCTACCAGCCCACGCTCACCGCGGTGGTGTGGGTGGGCCACGACACGCCCAAGAAGCTGGGCAGCCGCGAGACCGGCGGCGGCCTGGCGCTGCCGATCTGGATCGAGTTCATGCAGCACGCGCTCCAGGGCGTGCCGGTGCAGGAGTTCGAGCCGCCTGCGGGCGTGGTGCAGCAGGGCGGCTACTGGAAGTTCGAGGAGTTCACCGGCAGTGCCGGCATCGTCAGTGTCGGCCTGGGCGAGGCGCTGCCCAAGGCTCCATCGGCGCAGGAGCGCAGCTCGATCCTCGACTTGTTCAAGCGTTGAGCGCGAAGCCCAGCGTGCGCCCAGCCTGCGCGCTGGCCAGCGCCGACAGCGTGGCAACGAACTCGCTGCCGTCGCGCGTGTCGCGCCAGGCCCTGCCGTCCCAGCGGTAATGGAAGCCGCCGTCGCGCGCCGCCAGCCACAGCTCGTGCAGCGGCGGCTGGGTGTTGACGACGATCCTGCTGCCGCCGGGGAAGTGCAGTTCCAGCAGGCCGCCGGTGCGCTGGGTGTCGATGTCGATCACGTCGTCCTGCAGCCAGCGGTCGCAGGTGGCCTCGATGTGGGCCAACAGCGCATGCGTGCGCTCGTGGTACTCGGCATCGCTGAGCAGGGACGGCAGGCTGCTCTTGGGGGCGCCCGGGGGCAGGCTCATAAAATCCTCGGCATGGGGAATCGGCTTCAGACGAGTTTATCGACGCGGTTTGCCGGCGTTGCCGTCATGGTGGCTGGCCTCGCGCTGGCGGGTTGTGGGCAGAAGGGGCCGCTGACGCTGCCCAAGCCCAGCGCAGCGGCGCCCGCGGCTGCCGCGTCCGCACCCGCGACGGCGGCGCCGCGATGAGCGCGCCCCGCCGACTGCCGGGTGCTCCCTTCGTGGCGCGCCGCGCCGACGGCGCGCTCACGATCGAGGGCCATGCACTTGACGAGCTCGCCGCGCGCCACGGCACGCCGCTGTACGTCTACTCGCGTGGTGCCATGCGCGCGGCACTGGCCTCTTACCGCCAGGCCCTGCACGGCCGCCGCCACCTGGTGTGTTACGCGATGAAGGCCAATTCGTCGCTGGCGGTGCTGCAGACCTTTGCCGAGGCCGGCGTCGGCTTCGACATCGTCTCCGGCGGTGAACTGGCGCGCGTGCTCGCCGCTGGTGGCGACCCCTCGCAGGTGGTGTTCTCCGGTGTCGGCAAGACGCCCGATGAGATGCGGGCCGCCCTGCGGGCCGGCGTGCGTTGCTTCAACGTCGAGAGCGTGGCCGAGCTGGACACGCTCGACGCCGTGGCGCGCAGCGAGGGCCGTGTGGCCCCGGTGAGCCTGCGCGTCAACCCCGACGTCGATGCCGGCACGCACCCCTACATCTCCACCGGCCTGAAGGGCAACAAGTTCGGCATCGCGCATGGCGATGCGCTGGCCGCCTACCGCCATGCCGCGGCGCTGCCGGGCCTGCGCGTGGAGGGCATCGACTGCCACATCGGCTCGCAGATCACGCAGCTGGCGCCCTACCTGGATGCGCTGGACCGGCTGCTCGACCTCGTCGAAGCCGTCGAGGCCGAGGGCATCGCCATCCACCACGTCGACGTCGGCGGTGGCCTGGGCATCACCTACACCGACGAGCAGCCGCCGGAGCCGGCCGAGCTGGTGGCGGCGATGCAGGCGCGGATCGACGCCCGCGGCCACGGCCACCGCGAGCTGCTGCTGGAGCCCGGGCGCTCTCTGGTGGGCAACGCCGGTGTGCTGCTGGCCACCGCGCTGGTGCTCAAGCCCGGCGCCAGCGACGAGGGCGGCAAGAGCTTCTGCATCGTCGACGCGGCGATGAACGACCTCATGCGCCCGGCCATGTACGGGGCCTGGATGGCCATCGAGCCCTGCCGCCTGCGCCACGACGAGCCCGCGCGGACCTGGGACGTGGTGGGCCCGGTGTGCGAAAGCGGCGACTGGCTGGGCCGCGACCGCCTGCTGGCCCTGCGCGCCGGGGACCGCCTGGCGGTGCTGTCGGCCGGTGCCTACGGCATGGTCATGGCCAGCAACTACAACACGCGGCCGCGCGCCGCCGAGGTGATGGTGGACGGCGACGCCGTGCACCTGATCCGCGAGCGCGAGGCGGTGGCCGAGCTCTTCGCGCGCGAGCGGCTGCTGCCGCGCTGAGAGCCCTCACACGCTCAGCCGGCCCTCCTGCACCGCGTGACAGGCCACCTGCACGCCACCGATGGTGGCCAGCGCGGGCCGCTCGGTGCGGCAGCGTGTGTCGGCATGCGGGCAGCGCGGATGGAAGCTGCAGCCGCCTGGGGGCAGCAAGGGGTTGGGCACCTCGCCTTGCACCGGCGTGCGGGCGCGGCCACTCATGTGCACGTCCGGCAGGGCATCGAGCAGCATGCGCGTGTAGGGGTGGCGCGGCGCGGCGAACAGCTCGCGCTTGGGCGCCACCTCCACCAGGCGACCCAGGTACATCACGCCCACGCGGTCCGCCACGAAGCGCACGACGGCCAGGTTGTGGCTGATGAACAGGTAGGTCAGACCGCGCTCGCGCTGCAGCCGCTTCATGATGTTGAGCACCTGGGCCTGCACCGAGACGTCGAGTGCCGAGGTGGGCTCGTCGCACACCAGGAACTCCGGCTGCGTGGCCAGCGCCCGCGCGATGCTGATGCGCTGGCGTTGGCCGCCGCTGAACTGATGCGGGTATCTGGCGGCGTCGGCCGCCGACAGACCCACCTGCTGCAGCAGCTCGGCCACGCGCGCGCGCTGCGCCTGAGGGCCGGCCACCAGGCCGTGTTCGCGCAGCGGCTCGGCCACGATGTCCTCGACCCTCCAGCGAGGGTTGAGGCTGGCGTAGGGGTCCTGGAAGATCATCTGCAGCCGCCGCTGCAGCGCCCGGCGTGCGACACTTTTCAGGGCCTGCGCGCCGGTGACAGGCTGGCCGTCGACGTGGATGGCGCCGCCAGAAGGTTCGTGCAGCCCCACCAGCAGCCGCGCCACCGTGCTTTTGCCGCAGCCGCTTTCGCCCACCAGGGCCAGCGTCGTGCCGCGCTCGATGTCGAAGCTGAGGCCGTCGACCGCGTGCACCACCTGGCGCGGCAGGCGCCCGATCACGCGGTTGAGCCAGGGCGCCGAGACGTCGAAGCACTTGGCCAGATCGCGCACCTGCACCAGCGGCGGCGCGCTCATCGCAGGGCTCCGGTCTGGACGTCGGCCTCCACCAGCCAGCAGGCGGCGCGCGCGCCGCCGGCCGCCATCAGCTCGGGCCGCTCGCGCGTGCATCGTGCGGTGGCGGCGGGGCAGCGGGGGTGGAAGGCGCAGCCGCCGGGCAGGGCGTTCAGGCGCGGCATCGCGCCGTCGATCTGCAGCAGCTCGTCGCGGTCGTCGTCCATCGCCGGGATAGCGCCCATGAGCCCGCGCGTGTACGGGTGCGCGGGGCGGTGAATGAGCTCGGCCACCGGCCCGATCTCGACCACCCGGCCGGCGTAGAGCACGGCCACGCGGTCGCAGGTCTCGGCAATCACGCCCATGTCGTGCGTGACGAGCATCACCGCCGTGCCGCGCTCGCGCGCCAGGCGCTTGAGGAGCGCAATGATCTGGGCCTGGATCGACACATCCAGCGCCGTCGTCGGCTCGTCGGCCACGATCAGCTCGGGCTCGGCCGCCAGCGCCAGTGTGATCACCACGCGTTGCCGCATGCCGCCGCTGAACTGGTGCGGGTACTGGCCGAAGCGCGCCTCAGGCGCCGGGATGCCGGTCTCGGCCAGCAGCCGGATGGCGCGTTCGCGCGCCTCGGCGTCCGACACCGGCAGGTGGGCGCGGATCGTCTCCACCAACTGTTGGCCGACGGTGAAAAGGGGGTTCAGCGAGGTCAGCGGGTCCTGGAAGATGGCGCCGATGCGCTTGCCGCGGATGCGGCGCATCGCCTCGGCCGGCAGGCCGTCGATGCGCTCGCCGCGCAGGCGGATCTCGCCGCCGGCGATGCGGCCCGGCGGTTCGAGCAGGCCGATGATCGCGGCGCCGGTGAGGCTCTTGCCGGCGCCGGATTCGCCCACCACGCCCAGGATCTCGCCGGGCGCGATGGCGAAGCTCACGTGGTCCAGTGCGCGCAGCGTGCCGCGGCGCGTGGGGAACTCCACGACCAGGTCCTTCACGTCCAGCAACGGTGGCGTGCTCATTGCAGCTTGGGGTTGAGCGCGTCGCGCAGCCAGTCGCCCAGCAGGTTCACGCTCAGCGCGATCAGCACCAGCATCAGGCCCGGGAAGAGGGTGATCCACCAGTCGCCCGAGAACAGCGTGTCGTTGCCGATGCGGATGAGCGTGCCCAGGCTGGGCGATGTCGGCGGCACGCCCACGCCCAGGAAAGACAGGGTTGCCTCGGTCAGGATAGCCGCCGCCACCTGGATGGTGGCCAGCACCAGCACCGGCCCCATCACGTTGGGCAGCACGTGGCGCGCCATGATGCGCAGCGGCGCCACGCCGATCACGCGCGCGGCCTGCACGTACTCCTTCTGCCGCTCCACCAGCGTGCTGCCGCGCACCGTGCGCGCGTACTGCACCCAGCCTGTCAGCGCGATGGCGAAGATCAGCACGCCGAAGGCCAGCGTGTCGTGTGCGTTCGGAAACAGCGCGCGGCCGATGCCGTCGATCAGCAGCGCCACCAGGATGCTCGGAAACGACAGCATCACGTCGCACACGCGCATGATGAAGGCGTCGACCGCGCCCCCCACAAAGCCCGCCAGCAGGCCCAAAGCGACGCCCACCACCAGCGACAGCAGCACCGAGGCCAGGCCCACCAGCAGCGAGATGCGCGCGCCGTAGAAGAGGGCGCTCAGGATGTCGCGGCCCTGGTCGTCGGTGCCCAGCAGGTAGCTCGGGTTGCCGCCGTCCATCCAGGCCGGTGGCAGGCGCGAGTCCATCAGGTTCAGCGTTGCCAGGTCGAAGGGGTTGTGCGGCGCCACCCAGGGCGCGAAGAGGCTGCAGAACAGGCACACGGCCGCGATCACGGCCGCCACGATGGCGGTGGGCGAGCGCTTGAAGCTGTGCCAGACATCGCTGTCGCGCCAGCGGCCCCACATCGAGAGTGCCGCCATGTCAGTGGCCCCCCGCCGGCTTCTCGACGCGCAGCCGCGGGTCGACGACGAAGTACAGCAGGTCGACCACCAGGTTCACGATCACGAACACCAGCGCGATCAGGCACAGGTAGGCGGCCATCACCGGGATGTCGGCGAACTGCACCGCCTGGATGAACAGGAAGCCCATGCCCGGCCACTGGAACACCGTCTCGGTGATGATGGCAAAGGCGATCAGGCTGCCCAGTTGCAGACCGGTGATGGTGATGACGGGCACCAGCGTGTTCTTCAGCGCGTGGCGGAAGTGGATGGCGCGGTCGCTCAGGCCACGGGCGCGCGCGAACTTGATGTAGTCGGTGCGCAGCACCTCCAGCATCTCGGCGCGCACCAGACGCAGGATGAGCGCCAGCTGGAACACGCTGAGCGTGACCGCCGGCAACACCAGGTGCGCCCAGCCGTCGACCGTGAGCAGGCCCGTCGTCCAGGAGGTGCTGCCCAACAGCGGCACCGTCTCGCCGCGGCCGAAGCTGGGCAGCCACTGCAGCTGCACCGAGAACACCAGGATCATCAGGATGCCGATCAGGAAGGTCGGCAGGCTCACGCCCAGCAGCGAGAGCAGCATCACCGCCTGCGCGCCGAAGCGCCCGCGCTTGAGCGCCGCGTACACGCCCAGCGGCACGCCCACCACGAGCGCGATCATCGCGGCGGCGAGCGACAGCTCCAGCGTGGCCGGAAAGCGCTCGGCGATCAACGTGGACACCTGCCGGCCCTGGCGCAGGCTGAGGCCGAACTCGCCCTGCACGGCGTTGCCCACGAAGCGAGCGAACTGCACCGGGAAGGGCTGGTCCAGGCCGAGGTCGCGCTCCAGCGCCTCGCGCTGTGCCTGCGTCGCGTCCTGGCCGAGCATCTGCGCCACGGGGTCGCCCACGTACTGGAACAGCATGAAGGCCAGGAAGGCCACCGTGAGCATCACGATGACGGCCTGGGCGAGGCGGCGGAGGATGAAGGCGAGCATGGGGCCCAGGCGCTCACACCGGCTCAGGGCGCCGGCAGCCCGGCGGGGGGGTGCAGCTGCACCTCGCCGTACCAGGTGCGGGCCTGGCCGCGGGTGTTGTCGCTGTCGGTCATCAGGGCCACCGATTTCAGCGGACCGGGCTCCTCGCCGAAGGCGCGGCGGAAGTCGGCGGCCAGGTCGCGCCGGTGCTCACGCCAGCGGCGCAGACCCTCGGGCCCGGAGTCGACGACGATCTTGCGGATGCGGTCGCTGCGCGGGTTGACGATCACGCTGCCCACGGGGGCTGTGGCGTCCCACACGTACATGAGGGTGGCAAAGGGCGGGCGCTCGCCGGTGAGCGCCTCGGCGAGGTCGAAGCTCATGCGTGTGCGGGCCGACAGCCGGGCGTGGTCACCGCCGAAGCCGAACACCACGCGCGCGGTGGCGTCCTCGCGGTCCACGTCGGCCACGCTGGCCTGCTCCAGCAGGGCCTGAGCCCACCACGAGAAGCTCACCTCGCCGGGCACCGCCCGCGGCGGCTCCAGGCGCTGGCGCCACAGGCTGGCCGAGCGCTCCGCCACCGCCAACACTGCGGGCCGGCCGTCCTTGAGCACCCGCTTGTAGCGGGTCGCGGCCTTGCCCGGCAGCGCCACGGCGTGCCAGCCGACGTCGGCGGACGGCGGCGGGGCTGACGCGCAGCCGGCCAGCAGCAGCGCGGCGGCGATGGGCAAGGGGCATCGCATGGCAGCGGGTTCTGGGTCGGACCAAGAAAAAGCCGCCCCGGGGGGCGGCTCGTGCTTCGAAACGAAAGCGGGCGCAAGCGCCCGCCATCGATCAGAAGGTGTGGTTGACGCCGAACTCGTAGCCGGTCGAACCCTTGCCCAGGGCGTTGGTCGGGCCGCTGCCAGAGGCGGTGAAGTTGGCGCCCGACTTGTTGCTCACGCGGCTGTAGTGGCCGTAGAGGCTGGTACGCTTCGACAGGGCGTGCTGGTAGCCGAACGCGAACTGGGTGGCATCGCGCGCCTGCTCGGCGGCGGTATTGCCATTGCCATCGGCCTTGACGTACGACACCTTGAGCGTGCCCTGGGCGCCGGCCTGGATGTTGGCGCCGAGCAGGATGTTGTTCAGGCCGCGACCGTCGGCCGAGCCACCCGAGGTCTCCGAGCGGATGTACTGGAACATGGCCGTCGCGAAGCCCATGTTGTACGAGCCGCCGAGGTTGAAGCGGGTCCAGTCGACCGTGCCCGTGGACTCGGTCTTGCCGTAGGCGGCGGCGACGTTCAGCGGGCCGGCGGAATAGCCGAAGCGGAAGCCGATGTGCTTGTTGCCCGCAGCGCCTTCGCCGGCCGCGACCATCACTTGGCCGTAGACGCCACCCATGCCGCCCGGCAGGAAGTAGCCGACCGAGTTGTTCGCACGCACCGTGGTGGTGGCGCCGCTGCCGCTCGTGTCGAACACGTTCACCGAGTTGCCGACACCGTTGGTGCCGAACGGATCGAACACGGTGTGGTTCCAGAAGTCCGGGGTGTAATCACGGCCGAGGCGGATTTCACCGAAACCGCCGGTCAGGCTGACCGTGGAACGACGCTGCCAGTTCTGGCCCGCGGCATTGCCGTTGTCGGCCTGCAGGGAACCTTCGAGCCAGAAGCTCGCGCGCAGACCACCGCCGATGTCTTCAACGCCGCGGAAACCCAGGCGGCTGGAACCCATGCCGTCGGTGCTCAGCGACTTCAGCGAGCCGCTGCTGTTCTTCACATTCCGCACGTTGGCGTCGACCACGCCGAACAGCGTGACGGACGACTGGGCCGAGGCCACACCCGCAAACGCCGTCAGAGCGGCCAGGGCGAACAGAGATTTCTTCATTGCCAATATCTCCTTGGTTTAACAAGAGGTCCCGATCGGGCGGGTGTCACCCGGCGCGGGGTTGATCGAGCCAACCTCCGCAGCGGAAGTTGACGGTATTGCACCAGACGGGTTCGACGTTTTCCATGGTTTGGGCCCGAAAAGCCCCCGCCTTGTGGTGCGGCAACAACGAGAAACACATCGTCCACCGCGGAGATCCGAGCGGCACTAGATTGGTGCCTCATGGATTACCCGAGGCACGATTCACCGTCCCTGACCGACCGCCTGCTGGCGAGCGCCGATCAGGCCTTGCGCACCCTGGCCGGCGCGGTGCACGCCACCCGCCCCAACCCCGCGGCGGCCATTCGCGCCGACGCCACGGCCCTGTCGGAGGCCGAGCGCCGCGAGGCCGGCGCGCTGATGCGCGTCAACCATGTCGGCGAGGTCTGCGCCCAGGCGCTGTACCAGGCACAGGCGCTGACGGCGCGCACCCCCGGGCTGCGCCAGCAGATGCAGCTGGCCGCGCGCGAGGAGATCGACCACCTGGCCTGGACGCAGCAACGCCTGGACGAGTTGGGCGACCGCCCCAGCCTGCTGAACCCGCTTTGGTATGCCGGCGCCTTCGGCATCGGGCTGCTGGCCGGCCGCCTGGGCGATGCCACCAGCCTGGGCTTTGTCATCGAGACCGAGCGCCAGGTCGAGCAGCACCTCGCCGGCCATCTCGAGCGGCTGCCGGCCGGCGACGGCCGCTCGCGGGCCATCGTCGAGGCCATGAAGGCCGACGAGGCGCGCCACGCCGAAGACGCGCGCGCGGCCGGTGGCGCCGAGCTGCCGCTGCCGGTGAGCTGGTTGATGCGCGGCGCGGCGAAGGTGATGACGACGGTCGCGCACCGGGTCTAGCGCTGCGGCAGGGCAGGGCTTCGACAGGCTCAGCCCGAACGGACCTCATCCCGGGGCAGGTGTGCGACAGGCTCAGCCCGAACGGACCTCATCCCAGGGAAGGGCTTCGACAGGCTCAGCCCGAACGGACCTCATCCCAGGGCGCGGCTTCGACAGGCTCAGCCCGAACGGACCTCATCCCAGGGCGGGGCTTCGACAGGCTCAGCCCGAACGGACCTCACCCCGGGGCAGGGCTTCGACAGGCTCAGCCCGAACGGACCTCATCCACCAGTTCGAAGCTCGTGGTGATCGCGGCCGTCTTGCCCAGCATGATGCTGGCCGAGCAGTAGCGTTCGTGCGACAGCGCGATGGCGCGCTCCACCGCGGCGGCCGGCACGCCGCGGCCGCTGACGACGAAGTGCATGTGGATCTTGGTGAACACCTTGGGGTCGGTGGCGGCGCGCTCGCTGCTCAGCCTGACCTGGCAGCCGGTCACCTCGTGGCGGCCGCGCTTGAGGATCAGCACCACGTCATAGGCGGTGCAGCCGCCGGTGCCGGCCAGCACGGTCTCCATCGGCCGCGGCGCCAGGTTGCGGCCGCCGCCGTCGGGGGCGCCGTCCATCATGATGACGTGGCCGCTGCCGGTCTCGGCGACGAACCCCATGCCGGTGCCGGGGGTCCAGTGGATGGTGCATTCCATGTCGTGTGTTCTCCTCGTGGATCGAGTCTGGAGTCCGGCCACCAGAAATCGAATGCCGGGAGCATATTGCACCGCAGCATCGCGGTGATAGACTGCTTTTCATCGAGTCGTCGACGGCGCCGCCCGCGGCCCCGGACACGGTCTCCACCGGTTGTCTCCTCCACCTCCGCAAGGGTGGATTCGGCCCGGAGCTGCAAGGCTCCGGGCCTTTTTTCGCTGCCCACCGTCGACGAAGGAAGCCCGATTCGATGCCCGCTGGCCGCCCCCGCCCCGCCGATGCCGCGCAAGACCTGCCGGCCCCCCCGCTGTCGCCGCGCCAGCGCCGCGTGGCCACCGACTACCTGCAGCGCATCCTGACGGCCCGCGTCTACGACGTCGCCCGCGAGACGCCGCTGGAGCCGGCGCGCAACCTGTCGCGCCGCCTCGGCAACACCGTGCTGCTCAAGCGCGAAGACCAGCAGCCGGTGTTCAGCTTCAAGCTGCGCGGCGCCTACAACAAGATGGCGCAGCTGACGCCCGAACAGCGTGCCGCCGGTGTCATCTGCGCCTCAGCCGGCAACCACGCGCAGGGCGTGGCGCTGGCGGCCCGGCGCATGGGCTGCCGCGCCGTCGTCGTGATGCCGGTGACGACGCCGCGGCTGAAGGTCGATGCCGTGCAGGCGCTGGGCGGCGAGGTGGAGCTGCATGGTGACAGCTACTCCGACGCCCACCAGCACGCGCTGGCCGTGCAGCAGGCCCAGGGGCTGACCTTCGTGCACCCCTTCGACGACCCCGACGTCATCGCCGGCCAGGGCACGGTGGCGATGGAGATCCTGCGCCAGCACCAGGGCCCGCTGGATGCCGTGTTCGTGGCCATCGGCGGTGGTGGGCTGATTGCCGGTGTGGCGGCCTACGTCAAGGCCGTGCGCCCGGGCGTGCGCGTGATCGGCGTGCAGACCACCGACTCCGACGCCATGCGCCAGTCGCTGGCCAAGGGCCGCCGCGTCGCGCTGCCCGATGTCGGCCTGTTCTCCGACGGCACGGCCGTCAAGCAGGTGGGCGTGGAGACCTTCCGCGTGGCGCGGGCGCTGGTCGACGAAATCGTCACCGTGGACACCGACGCCGTCTGCGCCGCCATCAAGGACGTGTTCCAGGACACGCGCAGCGTCCTCGAGCCGGCCGGCGCCCTGGGGGTGGCGGCGATCAAGGCCTACGTGGAGCGCGAGCGCTGCAAGGGCCGCACCTTCGTGACCATCACCTGCGGTGCGAACATGAACTTCGACCGCCTGCGCTTCGTGGCCGAGCGCGCGGAGTTCGGCGAGCAGCGCGAGGCGCTGTTCGCCGTGACCATCCCTGAGCAGCGTGGCTCCTTCCGCCGCTTCTGCACGCTGATCGGCCCGCGTGCGGTGACCGAGTTCAACTACCGCATCTCTGATGAGCGCGTGGCGCATGTGTTCGTCGGTCTGGCCATCCACCGGCGCGACGAGGCCGAGCGCATCGCCCGGCAGTTCCGCCGGCAGGGCTTCGCCACCGTCGACCTGACCGACGACGAGCTCGCCAAAGAGCACGTGCGCCACATGGTGGGAGGCCGCAGCGAACTGGCGCGCGACGAGCGGCTGTTCCGCTTTCAGTTTCCCGAGCGGCCTGGCGCGCTGATGCGCTTCCTGGAGGCCCTGCAACCGGGCTGGAACATCAGCCTGTTCCATTACCGCAACCAGGGCGCCGATTACGGCCGCATCCTGGTGGGTATTCAGGTGCCGGCCGGCGACGAGGGGGCTTTCGACGGCTTCCTGCGCACGCTGGCCTATCCGTTTTCCGAGGAAACCGCCAACCCGGTCTACGGCCTGTTCCTGCGCTGACCCGGTGTGGGCGAGAACCCGCCGGCCATGCCCGGCCCGCTGCGGCAAGCCCCTCGGCGCGAACGCGCCGCTGCTACATCAGTGCCGGGCTCGGGCTGCGCAGGGGCGGAGCGGGGGGTCTCAGACCCGGCTCGTCGGCCGGTGGCGGCGCCGACGGCGGCGGGCTCGGCAGGGTCACCCCAGCGGGTGGCAGCACGCCGGTGGCGGGTGGCGGCAGCGCCGGCATCTGCAGCGTGGCGCGTACCGGCCCGCCGCGCGGCCCGAGCTCGGCGCCACGGGCGCTGACGGCCTGCAGCACCGTGTCGCCCTCAACGAGCGAGCCCACGCGGAAGGCCCGCGGCGGGCGGTCGCCGACTGCGATCAGCGCCACGCCTTCGCGTTGGTTGCGGGCGGTGCCGGCTGCGCCCTTCGCTGCCACCACGCCCACCAGCCTGAAGCGGGCGTCGGGTGAGGGTGCCGCTGCCTCGGGCGCCGCGGCGGCCTGCGCGGGGTCTGCGCCTAGAAGCCGGGTCAGATCGGCCTGCAGCATCGGCGAGGCGTCGGCTACCGGCGTGCCCGCAGGCACGGGCTGCGCTTGCACGAACACGCGCAGGCCCCAGCCCACGGCTGCAGCGGCCACCAGCGCCCACACCCCCAGCGTCATCCAGCGTGCCCACATGTGGCGATTATCATGCCCTGCCGCCCTGGGCAGCCGTGCCGGGCCCCGCTATCCACGCGCCACGGAGGCGCCCCGTGTCCATGCCCACCGCCCTGCCTGCCTCGCCTGTGGCCTGCCTGCCGAACCCACCCCGGCACGCGCGGCGCGCGCGCGGATTCACCCTGATCGAGCTGCTGGTGGTGCTCGTGATCATCGGCGTGCTCGGCGCGTTGATCGTGCCCAACCTCTTTGCCAGTCTCGATGACGCCCGCGGCACGGCGGCGCGCACCGACATCAACACCCTGGTGCAGGCCCTCAAGCGCTACCGGCTCGACAACCAGCGCTACCCCAGCACCGAGCAGGGCCTGGCCTCGCTGGTGAAGCGCCCGACGACCGGCGCGGTACCGCCGAACTGGAAGCCCTATCTCGACAAACTGCCCACCGACCCCTGGGGCCGGCCCTACCAGTATCTGAATCCGGGCGTGCGCGGCGAGATCGATGTCTTCAGCTTCGGCGCCGACGGCCAGGCCGGCGGCGAGGGCAAGGATGCCGACATCGGCACCTGGCAGTAGCCGCGGCCCCCCCTTCGACGCGCCTGGCCGTGCCCGGCGCAGCGCGGGCTTCACGCTGCTGGAGCTGTTGATCGTGATGGCGGTCGTGGCCGTCGGCCTGGGGCTGGTCGCGCTGGCGCTGCCAGACGGCGAGCGGGCCCGGCTCGAGGAGGAAGCCGAACGCCTGGCGGCACTGATCGAAACCGCCCGCGCCGAGTCGCGGGTGTCGGGCGCGCCGGTGTTCTGGCGGCCGCGCCGCGGCGATGAGCGGGCCACCGACGAGGCCGGGCAGCCGCTGCAGTTCCGCTTTGTGGGGCTGCCCAAGCCGCTGGTGCTGCCCACGCGCTGGCTCGACCCGCGCACCGAGGCCCGGGTGGTGGGCGCGCCGCAGCTGGTGCTCGGCCCCGAAGCCATCCTGCCGCCGCAGCGTGTGCAGTTGTCCTTGGGCGCGCACCGCCTGGAGCTGGCCAGCGACGGGCTGGCGCCGTTTGGCGTCGTCGTGCACGAGGCCGCGCCATGACGAGGCGCCGCCACGGCGGCTTCACCTTGCTCGAGGTGCTCGTGGCGCTGGCCGTCGTGGCGCTGGCGCTGGCCGCCGGGCTGCGTGCGGCGGACGCGCTGACCGACAACGCGCGCCGCCTCGAGGCCGTGGTCGCGGCGCAGTGGTGTGCCGACAACCAGCTCACCGAGCTGCGGCTGCGCCGTGCCTTCCCGGGTGTGGGCGACAGCGACTTTGCCTGCCAGCAGCTCGGCCGCAGCTACCAGGGCACGCTGCGCACGCGGCCCACGCCCAACCCCAGCTTCCGCCGTGTCGATGCCGAGGTGGCGGACGAGCAGGGCCGGCCGCTGGTGACGCTGTCCACCGTGCTGCCGCGGCCATGATCCGCTCTTCCATCCCAGGCTGCGCGGGCCGCGCGCGGGGCTTCACGCTGGTCGAGCTGCTGGTGGCGCTGTTCGCGATGGCGCTGCTGTCGGCGATGGCCTGGCAGGGACTGGAGTCGGTGCTCAAGGCGCGCGAAGCCAGCCGCGGCGCGGTCGAGCAGGCCGGTCGCCTGGCCACCGTGCTGACGCAGTGGGAGCAGGACCTGCAGGCGGTGGTCGACACCGGGCTGGCTCCGCCGCTGCAGTTCGACGGCCAGACCGTGCGCCTGACGCGTCGCAGCGAGGCCGGCATCGTGATCGCCGCCTGGGCCGTTCGCGACGGCCGCTGGCAACGCTGGACCTCACCCGCGTACACGCGCGCCGAGGCGCTGCAGCAGGGTTGGCTTGCGGCCCAGCAGCTGCTCGGCACCGAGCCCGGGCAGGTGAGGCTGGCCGACGGGGCCGAGGGCTGGCAGGTCTACTTCTTCTACGACGGCAACTGGGCCAACGCGCAGAGCACGGGCAAGGTCGTGGCACCCGGCGGGGCGCCCGCGGCGCCGCGCCAGCTGCTGCCGGATGCGGTGCGCATCGTCGTCGCGCTCGCAGGCGGCGCGCTCACGCGTGACGTCGCGCTCGGGCCGACGGCACCATGAACCACCCGCCGTGCCCCCGGGCGCCGCGCCCTCAGCGCGGCGTGGCGCTGCTGCTGGCGATGATCGTCGTCGCGCTCGTCACCGCCGCCGCCGCGGCCATGGTGTGGCAGCAGGAGCGGGCCGTGGCCGTCGAGGGCGCCGAGCGGGCGCGCGCGCAGAGCGCGTGGATCCTCAACGGCGCGCTCGACTGGGCGCGCCTGATCCTGCGCGAGGACGAGCGCGCCGCACGCGGCGGCAGCCCGGTCGACTCGCTCGACGAGCCCTGGGCGCAGCCCCTGGCCGAAGCGCGGCTGTCGTCCTTCTTGGCCGCCGACCGCGACAACAACGCCGACAGCGGCCCCGAGGCCTTCATCTCCGGCGCCATCGAGGACGCGCAGTCGCGCTTCAACCTGCGCGGCGTGGTCGACGGCGCCGGGCAGGTCGACGTCGCACAGCTGGCGGCCCTGACGCGGCTGGTCGAGCTGGCCGGCGCGCCCGCCGACGCTGCGACTCGGCTGGTGCAGGCATTGCGGGGCTCGGAGCTGGGGCCGGGGCCGGCGGCCTCGGGCCAGCCTGCCTCGGCGCTGCGGCCCACGCGCTGGCGCGAGCTGGGCTGGTTCGGCATCGACGAGGCCACTCTGGAGCGGCTGGCGCCCTACGTCGACCTGCTGCCCCAGCCCACGCCGGTGAATGTCAACACCGCGCCGCGCGAGGTGCTGGCCGCCGTCGTCGAGCAGCTTGATCTGGGTGGTGCCGAGCGCATCGTGCAGCAGCGCCAGCGCCAGCCCTTCCGCTCGCTGGAGGCGCTGCAGCCGCTGTTGCCGCCGGGCCTGGCGCCCAACCCCCTGCGCCTGGCCGTGGCGTCGCAGCACTTCCACGTCGCCGGCCGCCTGCGGCTGGAGCAGCGCGTGCTCGAGGAGCGCTCGCTTGTGCAGCGGCGTGACGGCCGCGTCGACGTGCTCCAGCGCGACAGGCACAGCTTTGCACTGCCGGCGCGCTGAACATCCCGCAAGCCGCATCCACGCCCCTCCACAATAGGCGGCTGCAGTCGGCGTTTCCCGCAAGCCGACCGGTCGCTCCGCCTGCCGCCCTCCGAACGCATGTCGCTGCTCGTTGTCCATCTGCCCCAGCGCCAGCGCCAGCGCCTGGCGGGCCGCGGCGCGGCCGACGAGCCCGTTGCCGGCACCGCGCTGCCCGCCGAGTGGCCCTTCTGGCTGGCCGACGACGCCGGCCTGGTGCTGCATGCCGGCCAGGCCGCGGCAGCGTTGCTGCCTCGCGCCAGCCGGCGTGTGCTCGTGCTGGCCGCGGCAGAGGTCGCCTGGCACCGCATCGATCTGCCCAAGGCGCCGCCCGCCCGGCTGCGCGCCGCGCTGGCCGGCGTGCTCGAGGACGCGCTGCTGGACGATGCCGAGGCCTTGCACCTGGCGCTGGCCGAAGGGGCCTCGCCCGGCCGCGCCGGCTGGGTGGCGGCCACCGACCGCGCCCGGCTGGCCGCCGCGCTGTCGGCCCTTGAGGCTGACGATGCGGGTGGGCAGGCCATCGACCGCGTCGTGGCCGTGGCCGAGCCCTTGGCGGTGGCCGATGTGGCGTCAGCCGTCGCGACGGGCCTGCGGCAGGGCCACTTCCACCCTGGTGACGGCATGGCCGAGGACAACGGCGGGCCGCTGCGGCTGACGCTTGCCGGCCCCGATGGCGTGGCCGAACTGGCGCTGGAGGGCACGCTCGCCCGCGGCCTCGTGGGCGAGCCGGCCACTGGCGTCTGGACGGCCACCCCTGCCACCGCCGCCGCCGCCGAGCGCTGGCTCGGCCACGCCGTGGCCGTGCGTTCCGAGGCCGAGCGGCTGCTGGCCGCTGCGGAGCGCGGCAGCAACCTGCGGCAGTTCGATCTGGCGCCGCGCCATCGTGGCACGCGGGCGCTGCGCGAGGGCTGGCGCGTGCTGGGCAGCCCAGCCTGGCGCCCGGTGCGCTGGGGGCTTGCCGCGTTCGTCGTGGTGCAGCTGGCGGGCTTGAACGCGCACGCCTGGCAGCAGCGCCAGCAGATCGGGGCGCGCAAGGCCGAGAGGGTGTCGCTGCTGCGCGAGGCCCACCCGGGCGTGCCGGTGGTGCTGGACGCCCCGTTGCAGATGCAGCGCGAGACCGAGCTGCTGCGCGCCCGTGCCGGACAGGCCGGCGCGGGCGACTTCGAGGCCCTGCTGGCCGCAGCCGCCACGGCCTGGCCCGACGGCGTGGGCCCGGCGCCGCAACTGCGCTTCGAGCCCGGCCGCCTGACACTGGCCGTGCCCGCCTGGGGCGATCCGCAATGGCAGCAGTTCCAGCAGCGCCTGCGTGCCAGCGGCCATGCCGCCGAGTTCGCCGCCGGGCAGGTGAGCGTGCTGCCGCCGCCGCCGGTGGCGCGGAGCCGATCGTGAGCGCCGCACCCGCCTGGCGCCCGCGCGCCGTCGCCGCCTGGCAGGCTTTGGCGCCGCGCGAGCGCCGGCTGGTGGCTGCCGCTGCTGCGCTGGTGGCGCTGGCCTTGCTCTGGCTGCTGGCCGTGCAGCCGGCCTGGCGCACGCTGGCGCAGGCGCCGGCCGAGATCGACCGCCTCGACGCCGAACTGCACACGATGCGGCGGCTGGCCGCAGAGGCCCGCACGCTGCGCGAGACGGCGGCGGTGCCGCCCGAGCAGGCCCGGGCCGCGCTGCAGGCCGCCACCGGGCGCCTCGGCCCGAAAGCCCAGCTCACGTTCAGCGGCGAGCGTGCGCTGGTGCGCCTGGGCGGCGTGGGCCCCGGGCCCCTGCGCGAGTGGCTGGCCGAGGCCCGCGTCGGCGCGCGGGCGCGGCCGGTGGCGGTGGCGCTGCAACGCGGCGGTGACGGCTTCAGCGGCACGCTGGAGCTGGCCTTCGAGGGGGCTCCGCGGTGAGACGTCGCGCCGCCGCGCGCCGCTCGGCCCTGGGGCTGCAGCCGCATGCGCCACGCGGCCTGGCGCTGGCCCTGGCTGGTGTGCTGCTCGGCGCCCTGGTGGCGCTGTTGGGCTGGCCGCCTGCCGCCTGGCTGGCGCGCGTCGCCTCGTCGGCCAGCGGCGAGCGCGTGCTGCTGGCCGACACCCGCGGAACGCTGTGGTCAGGCAGCGCCGTCCTGGTGCTGACGGGCGGTCCCGGCAGCCGCGATCTCGCCGCGCTGCCGGGGCGGCTGCACTGGACGCTCGGCCTGGACGGCATGGCGCTCGCGGTGCGGCTGCGCCAGGACTGCTGCACCGACCGCCCTGTGTTGCTGCGCCTACAGGCCGGCCTCGGGCGCCTGCGGGTGACGCTGCCCGCCCCCGCCGATGCCCGCGAGGCCCTGGGCCACTGGCCGATGCAGGTGCTGGCCGGCCTGGGCACGCCCTGGAACACGCTGGCGCCACGCGGCGCCATGTCGCTGTCCAGTCCCGGTTTTGCCGCCGAGTCGGTGCAGGGCCGCTGGCGATTCGAGGGTCGGCTCGATCTGGCCTTGCGTGGCGCCGGCAGCCGCCTGACGACGCTGCCGGTGCTGGGCGACTACCGGCTCACCGTGGAATCGCGCCCCGACGGCGGTGCCGCGCTCGTTCTGGTCACCGACCAGGGGGCGCTGCAGCTCAGCGGCCAGGGCGAGTGGGCACCCGACCTGCGCTTCCGTGGCCAGGCCACGGCCGTGCCTGAGGCCGAGGCGGCGCTGGCCAACCTGCTCAACATCATCGGCCGCCGCCAGGGGGCGGTGAGCCTCATCTCGATCGGATGACCATGAAGCCAACGCCCTCGGGCCCGACCGTCCGGCCGCGCGAGCAGCGTCTTTCGGCGCTGTTGCTGGCGGGTGTGCTGGCGCTGCCGGCCGCGCCGCTGCAGGCGCAGACGATCAACCCGCGCTCGCGCGCGCCGGTGACGGTGAACTTCGTCAACGCCGAGATCGACGCCGTCACCCGGGCGATGGCGGCGATGATCGAGCGCAACATCGTCGTCGACCCGCGCGTCAAGGGCAACATCACCGTCTACAGCGAGCAGCCGCAGAGCATCCGCGACGCCTACAGCAGCTACGTGTCGGCGCTGCGCGGCCTGGGCTTCTCGGTGGTGGAGAGCGGCGGACTGATCAAGGTGGTGCCCGAGGCCGATGCCAAGCTGCAGGCCGGCACCGTGAGCGTGGACGAGCCGCCCTTGCGCGGCGACACCGTCATCACGCAGATCTTTGCGCTGCGCTACGAGAACCCGAACAACCTCGTGGCCGTGCTGCGGCCGCTGATCAGCGCCAACAACACCATCAACGCGGCGCCGGGCAGCAACGCGCTGGTCATCACCGACTACGCCGACAACCTGCGCCGCTTGGCGCAGATCGTGGCCGCGCTCGACCAGCCCAGCGGCACCGACATCGAGATCGTGCCGCTGCAGCACGCGGTGGCCGCCGACCTGGCGCCGCTGGTGCAGCGCCTGGCCGATGGCGGCGGCGCCGCTGCGGCGGCCGGGGTGCCGGCGGCTGGCGGCGCCGTCACGGTGGTGGCCGATTCCCGAGCCAACGCGCTGATCATCCGCGCCGCCAACCCGGCGCGCCTGGCCGCGCTGCGCGCCAGCATCGCGCGGCTGGACCGCCCCGGCGCGGGCGGCGGCGAGTCCGGTGGCCTGTACGTGGTGCACCTGAAAAACGCCGACGCGACGCGGCTGGCCACCGTCATTCGCGCCGCCTTTCCCGGTAGCGGCGGGGGCTCGTCGCTGGGCACGGCGGCCACGCCGGCCGCGCCCGGCCAGCCGGGTGTCTCGGCCGCGGCGGCGGCGCCGCTGGCGGGCGCCGCCCAGCCCAGCACCGGCGGCTTCGTGCAGGCCGACCCGGCGACCAACAGCCTGATCATCACCGCCCCCGAGCCCCTGTATCGGCAGGTGCGCTCGCTGATCGACCAGCTCGACACGCGCCGCGCGCAGGTCTACATCGAGAGCATGATCGTCGAGGTGGCACCCAGCGACAGCGCCGACTTCGGCTTCCAGTGGCAGGGCCTGCTCGGCCGCAGCGGTGACCGATTCGGGCTGATCGCCGGCACCAACTTCGGCGCCAGCGGCCGACCCAGCATCATCGACATCAACACCTCGGCCGTGCAGGGTGAGGTGAACCTGGGCCAGGGCCTGAACCTGGGCCTGCTGAGCGTGGTCAACGGCGTCACCTCGCTGGCGGCGGTGGCGCGCATGCTGCAGTCGCAGAGCGACACCAACATCATCAGCACGCCGAACCTGATCACGCTGGACAACGAAGAGGCCAAGATCGTGGTCGGCGAGAACGTGCCCTTCATCACCGGGCAGTTCACCAACACGGGCAGCGGCGGCACGACGAACCCGTTCCAGACCATCGAGCGCAAGGACGTCGGCATCACGCTGCGCATCAAGCCGCAGATCGGCGAGGGCGGGGCGGTGCGCATGCAGATCTTCCAGGAGCAGAGCAGCGTCAAGGAGACCACCGCCGCCGGCACCACCAACGCCGGCCCCAGCACCACCAAGCGTTCGATCGAGAACACGGTGGTCGTGGACGACGGCGCCATCCTGGTGCTGGGCGGGCTCATCGAGGACCGCTTCGTCACCACGCGCAGCAAGGTGCCGCTGCTGGGCGACCTGCCGCTGGTGGGCGGCCTGTTCCGCAGCGAGAGCCGCGAGCGCCGCCGCACCAACCTGATGGTCTTCCTGCGGCCGGTGGTGGTGCGCGACGCCGACAGTGCCAGCCGCCTGAGCCTGGACCGCTACGACCAGATCCGCGCCCAGCAGCAGCGCGCCCAGCCGGCGCCCAGCGTGGTGATGCCGATCAACGAGTCGCCGGTGCTGCCGCCGCTGGGCGGCGGCCCGCGGGCCGAGCCGCCCAAGTCGGCACCCGTGCCCGCCGTCCCGCGCGCCGAGACGGCGCCCTGAAGACGGTGTAGACGCTCCCGCCATGGCCCGCCACCCGCTGCCTTACGCCTACGCCAAGGCCCACACGATGCTGCTCGAGGACGACGGCACCCAACTCGCGTTGTGGGCCGCCGAGACCACGCCCCTGCCGGCGCTCGCCGAGGTGACGCGCCTGTATGCGGTGCAGCGCTTCGAGCGCGAGGCCGCGGCCACCCTGGCCCAGCGCATTGCCACGGTCTACGCCAGTGGCGAAAGCAGCGCCGCTGCCGTGATCGGCGAGGTCGAGAGCGGGGTCGACCTGAGCCGCATGATGCAGGAGCTGCCGGCGGTCGAAGACCTGCTGGAGGCCGCCGACGACGCGCCCATCATCCGCATGCTCAATGCGCTGCTGACGCAAGCGGCCAAGGATGGCGCCAGCGACATCCACATCGAGCCCTACGAGCGCAGCAGCAGCGTGCGCTTCCGCGTCGACGGCACGCTGCGCGAAGTGGTGCAGCCCAACCGCGCGCTGCACGCGGCACTGATCAGCCGCCTGAAGATCATGGCCGAGCTCGACATCGCCGAGAAGCGGCTGCCGCAGGACGGCCGCATCTCGCTGAGGATCGGCGGCCGCGCGATCGACGTCCGCGTGAGCACGCTGCCCAGTTCGCACGGCGAACGCGCCGTGCTGCGCCTGCTCGACAAGACCGAGAGCCGCTTCACGCTCGAGGGCCTGGGCATGGACGGCGAAGTGCTCTCGGCGTTTGCGCGGCTTATCCAGCAGCCGCACGGCATCGTGCTCGTCACCGGCCCCACCGGCAGCGGCAAGACGACCACGCTGTACGCGAGTCTGGGCCGCGTCGACACCGCCACCACCAACGTGCTGACGGTCGAAGACCCGGTGGAGTATGAGCTGCCCGGCATCGGCCAGACGCAGGTCAACCCGAAGATCGACTTGAGCTTCGGCAAGGCGCTGCGCGCCATCCTGCGCCAGGACCCCGACGTCATCATGATCGGCGAGATCCGCGACTTCGAGACCGCGCAGATCGCCATCCAGGCCAGCCTCACCGGCCACCTGGTGCTGGCCACGGTGCACACCAACGACGCCGTCAGCTCGGTGACGCGCCTGGTGGACATGGGCGTGGAGCCCTACCTGCTGTCGAGCAGCCTGCTGGGCGCGTTGGCGCAGCGCCTGGTGCGCAAGCTGTGCCCGGTCTGCAAGCGGCGCGACGAGCACGGCCACTGGCACCCCGTGGGCTGCCCGGCCTGCGGCGGCACCGGCTACCGGGGCCGCACCGGGGTGTACGAGCTGATGGTGGCCGACGACGCGCTCCGAGGGCTGGTGCACAGCCGCGCACCCGAGAGCGCGCTGCTGGCGGCGGCGCAGCGGGGCGGCCTGCGTTCGATGCGCGAAGACGGCGAGCGGCTGGTGAGCGCCGGCCTCACGTCGCTCGAAGAAGTGATCCGCGTCACCCGCGACTGAGAACCTGAGAGGCCATGCCGGCATACCGCTTCGAAGCGCTCAACGCCGACGGCAAGGCCGAGACCGGACTCGTGGAGGCCGACAATGCCAAGGCCGTGCGCCAGCAGTTGCGCGCGCGAGCACTGGTGCCGCTGGCCGTCACGCCCGTGGGCAGTGGCGGTGGCAGCGACGGCAGCGCGGCGCGCTTCACGCGGCGCGTGTTCAGCGCCACCACGCGCGCGGTGTGGACGCGCCAGCTCGCGGGCCTCGTGGGCAGCGGCCTGCCCCTGGAGCGGGCGCTCACCGCACTGGCCGACGAGAGCGACAGTGATCGACAGCGCGAGCTGGTGGCGCACCTCAAGAGCGAGGTCAATGCCGGCAGCCCGTTCGCGCGCGCGCTGGCCACGGCGCCGCGCGAGTTCGACGAGGTCTACCGCGCGGTGGTGGCCGCGGGCGAGAGCAGCGGCGCGCTCGGCCCGGTGCTCGAGAAGCTGGCCGACGACCTGGAGCAGCAGCACGCGCTGCGCACCAAGGTCACCGGCGCGATGCTCTACCCGGCCATCGTCAGCGCCGTGGCCTTCGTCATCGTCATCGTGCTGATGACCTGGGTGGTGCCGCAGATCGCCAACACCTTTGCCAGCGGCCGGCGCGCGCTGCCGGCGCTGACGGTGGGCATGCTGGGCTTCAGCGGCTTCATCCGCGCCTGGGGCTGGCTGCTGCTGCTGGGTGGTGCGGGCGCCGTGGTGGCCTTCGTGGCGGCGCGGCGCGACGCGGCCTTCCGGCTGCGCAGCGACGCCGCCTTCCTGCGGCTGCCGCTGTTCGGCCGGCTGGCGAGGGGCTACAACGCCGCGCGCTTTGGCAGCACCCTGGCGCTGCTGGCCGGGGCCGGCGTGCCCATCCTCAAGGCTCTGCAGGCGGCGGCCGAGACGCTGGGCAACCACGCCATGCGGGCCGACGCGCTGGAGGCCCTGGTGCAGGTGCGCGAGGGCGCACCGCTGGCCAGTGCGCTGGCAGCCAAGAAGCGTTTTCCGGGCCTGCTGGCGATGTTCGCGCGGCTGGGCGAGCAGACCGGGCAGCTGCCGGCCATGCTGGAGCGCGCGGCGGCCCAGCTCTCGGCCGAGGTGCAGCGCCGGGCCCTGGCCGCGGCCACCCTGCTGGAGCCCATCCTCATCGTCGGCATGGGCCTGATCGTCATCGTGATCATGCTCAGCGTGCTGCTGCCGATCATCCAGCTGCGCAGCTGGGTGGGCGGCTGATCTCAGCCCGCGGGCTTGTCGGCGGCCGGCTCGGCCTCGGCCTGCGCCTCCGGCGCTTGGGTGTGCTTGATGAACAGCTGGGCCGCGATGATGCCGATCTCGTACAGGATGCACATCGGGATGGCGAGAGCCAGCTGCGAGATCACGTCGGGGGGCGTCACCACCGCGGCGACGACGAAGGCGCCCACGATGAAGTAGCCGCGGAAGCGGCGAAGCTGCTCGATCGTGACGACGCCGACACGCGCCAGCACGATCACGGCGATCGGTACCTCGAAGGAGATGCCGAAGACCATGAACAGGGTCAGCACGAAACCGAAGTACTGCTCGATGTCCGGCGCCGCCGTGATGCTGCTCGGGGCGAAGGCCTGGATGAACTGGCTCATGCCCGGGATCACCAGGAAGTAGCAGAACGCCACGCCGGCCACGAACAGCAGCGTGCTGCTGACCACCAGCGGCAGCACCATCTTCTTTTCGTGCGTGTACAGCCCCGGCGCGACGAAGGCCCACACCTGGTACAGCACCACCGGCAAGGCCACCATGAAGGCCGCCGCCAGCGTGATCTTCAGCGGCACCAGGATGGGCGAGATCACGTTGGTGGCGATCAGCGTCGCGCCCTTGGGCAGGTGGGCCACCAAGGGTGCGGCGAGCAGGTCGTACAGGCCAGAGGGCCCCGGCCACAGGCACAGGGCCGCGAAGGCCACCACCACGGCGATCAGCGCGCGCACGAGGCGGTCGCGCAGCTCCACCAGGTGCGAGACGAAGGGCGCCTCGGTGCCCTCGAGCTCGTCCTTCTTGTCGGGTGTTGCGGCCATGGCGGTGCGTCAGCGCAGCTTGATGCCCGGCGGCCGGTAGCGGGCGACGCGGGCGGCGCCCGACTGCGCGTGGGCGCGCACGCCGTGGCGCTTCTTGTACCACTGGGGTGTGGCCCCACGCTTCAAGCGCCAGTTTTTCTTCGGGTGGCGGTACTCGGGCGGGGGCGGCTGGTAGCCGATGCTGCCGCCATCGCCGCTGCCATCGAGACCGGCTGTGGCGGACTTCCAGTCGTTCTCGAACGCGCTGGTGGCCGAGTTGACCTCGCTGCGCACGGTGCTTTCCACCTCGCTGGCCGCGGTTTCGAACTCGGTCTTCATCTTCTTGAGCTCGTCGAGCTCGATGGAGCGGTTCACCTCGGCCTTGACGTCGGCGACGTAGCGCTGCGCCTTGCCCAGCAGGTGGCCCACCGTGCGGGCCACCTTGGGCAGCTTCTCGGGGCCGATGACGATCAGCGCCACGGCGCCGATGAGGGCCAGTTTGTCGAAACCGAAGTCGATCATGCGCGAGGGTGCTGCGCCCGGAACAGGCGCGGGCGCCGAGGATCAGGACTTCGTCTTGGCCTCGACGTCGACGGTGTCGGCGTTCGAGCGCTGGGCGGTGCCCGTGACCTGCTGCTGCGGCGGGACCGTCTCGGCGCTGCTCTCGCCGCCGGACTTCATGCCATCCTTGAAGCCCTTGACAGCGCCGCCGAGATCGGCGCCGATGTTCTTGAGCTTCTTGGTGCCGAAGATCAGCACGACGACCAGCAGCACGATGAGCCAGTGCCAGATGCTGAAGGAACCCATGGTCTTGCTCCCGCGAAAGAGGAATCAACGATTCTAAGAGCCGGGTGTGACGGCCGCCGGGCGGCTCAGCCTTTCGACCACGGGCGCGGTCCGCCCATCACGTGCAGGTGAAGGTGGTAGACCTCCTGACCGCCGTCGGGCCCGGTGTTGACGACGGTGCGGAAACCATTCGTGACGCCCAGCTCGCGCATCAGGCGGGGCGCCAGGCCCAGCATGCGGCCCAGCAGCGCCTCTTGCTCGGGGCCGGCGTCGGCCAGTGTGGCGATGTGCTGCTTGGGAATCACCAGCACGTGCACCGGCGCCCAGGGGTTGATGTCGTGGAAGGCGAGGATCTCCTCGTCTTCGTAGGCCTTGCGGCTGGGGATCTGCCCGGCGACGATCTTGCAGAAGATGCAGTTTGGGTCGGCGCTCATCGCTTGCCCTTCATTGCGGCATGGCCTTGCGGTTGTTGAGGTTCATCCAGCCGCGCACCACGCGGTACAGGAACCAGATCGAAATCAACCCCCAGGCGATCCAGCCCGGGACGATGAACAGCAGCCACAGCGGGATGGTCAGGATGTAAAGCACGGCGGCCCAGACGACGCTGCGCACGCGCCACGAGAAGTGGCTCTCCTGCCAGCTGCCCTCGGCCTCGCCCTTCTTCACGAGGTCGAGGATGAAGGCCACCAGCAGCAGCAAGATGCTGGCCTGCGTGCCCGGCAGCACGGCCGTGACGGCGACGATGGTGTGCAGCAGGTAACTGATGTGGCCGATCGTGACCAGCGAGCTCTCGCGTTCGGGGCTCAGCACCACCTGCGGCTGCGACGACGGCATGTTCATGGCTCACCCCCTTCACGCGCCGCGGCCTTGCGCGCGGCAAACTCTTCCAGCCCGGACAGGCCCTCGCGCCGCTCGAGCTCGGCCAGCACCTCGGCCGGCTTCAGGCCAAAGGCCTCGAGCGCCACCAGCGCGTGGAACCACAGGTCGGCGGCCTCGGCCACGATGCGGGTGCGGTCGCCGTCCTTGGCGGCCATCACCAGTTCGGTGGCCTCTTCGCCGATCTTCTTCAAGATGGTGTCGGTGCCCTTGGAAAACAAGCGGGCCACGTAGCTGGTGTCGGGCGTGCCGGTCGCGCGCCGCTGTGCGATGACGTCGGCCAGCCGGGCCAGGGTGTCGTTGCCTGCGCTCATGGGCTCACTTCCGGTACAGCGTGTCGGGGTCCACCAGCACCGGCTCGACGCTGTGCCACTGGCCATCGTGCCCGAGCTGGCGGAAGAAGCAGCTGTGGCGGCCGGTGTGGCAGGCGACGCCGGGCTCGTGGCCCCGCTGCGTGACCTGCAGCAGGATGACGTCCTCGTCGCAGTCCATGCGGATTTCGTGCACCTGCTGCACGTGGCCGGACTCCTCGCCCTTGTGCCAGAGCCGGCCGCGCGAGCGGCTCCAGTAGACGGCCTGGCCGCTGGCGTGGGTGGCGGCCAGGGCCTCGCGGTTCATCCACGCGAACATCAGCACGTCGCCCGTGCCGCGCTCCTGGGCGATGACGGGCACGAGCCCGTTGGCGTCCCATTTGACCTTGTCGAGCCAGTCCATGATGGGCGGCAGTCTAGGAGCGTGGGCGGCAGAAATCCAGCCCCGGCCCTTCGGGTTGGGCCGATTTCGGGGCCCATGCGGCGTTGCCACGCTGGCCCGGGCGCACAGCCCGGGCTGCGCGCGGCGCCTGGCCTGGGCCCCGAAGTCGGCCCAACGCGGGGCTGGATTTCTGCCGCCCACGCTCCTAGCCGGCGGGGGTGTCGTGCGGGGTGTCGTGGGTGGGGCCGGCAAATCCGCGTTCTGCCGCCAGCCACCCGAGCACGGGGATGGTGCCGGGCAGCAGGGGCCGCACCGCCACCGGCAGTTGCTGCCAGGCCATGGCCTGGCCCTCGCGCATCTGCAGCTCGCCCGTCCAGGTGAAGACCTTGCAGAAGCGCAGCCGCACCAGCGCGTGCGGGTAGTCGAACAGCTGTTCCTGCCAGGGCTCGGCCGCCCCGATGGTGATGCCCAGCTCCTCGTGCAGCTCGCGGGCCAGGGCCTGCTGCAGCGTCTCGCCGGGTTCGAGCTTGCCGCCCGGGAACTCCCAGAAGCCGGCATAGACCTTGCCGGCGGGCCGGGTGGTGAGCAGGAAGGCGCCGTCGCCGTCGATCAAGACGCCCACCGCCACGTCGACCGGGGTGCGCTCAGCCATGCCTGGCGGAGTAGTCGCGTGCGAACTGCTGCGCCACGCGGCCGCTGCGGCTGCCGCGCTCCAGCGCCCACACCAGGCTCTCGGCGCGTGCCTGGGCCACGGCCGTCTCGGGCAAGCCGAAGGCGCGCAGCCACTGCGCCACGATCGCCAGGTACTCGTCCTGGCTGAAGGGGTAGAAGCTGATCCACAGCCCGAAGCGCTCCGACAGCGAGATCTTCTCCTCGACGCCCTCGCCCGGGTGGACCTCGCCGTCCTCGGTGTGCTGGTAGCTCAGGTTTTCCTTCAGGTACTCGGGCAGCAGGTGGCGGCGGTTGCTGGTGGCCACGATCAGCAGCTTGTCGCCGGCTGCGGCCACGCTGCCGTCGAGCACGCTCTTGAGGGCCTTGTACCCGGGCTCGCCGTCGTCGAAACTGAGATCGTCGCAGAAGACGATGAAGCGCTCGGACCGGCCGTCAACGAGGTCGATGAGGTCGGGCAGGTCCACGAGGTCGGCCTTGTCGACCTCGATCAGGCGCAGGCCGCGCGGCGCGTACTCGTTGAGGCAGGCCTTCACCAGGCTGCTCTTGCCGGTGCCGCGCGCGCCGGTGAGCAGCACGTTGTTGGCGCGTTTGCCGGCCACGAACTGCTCCGTGTTGCGCACCAGGCGCTCCTTCTGCGCGTCGATCTCCTTCAGGTCGGCCAAGCGGATCGGCGCCACGTGGCGCACCGGCTCCAGCACCGGGCCCAGGCCGCGACGGCGGTAGCGCCAGGCGATGGCGGCGTTCCAGTCGGGCGGCGTGGCGGCGTGCGGCAGCACCTGCTCCAGGCGGGCCAGCAGTGCCTCGGCGCGGGTGATCAGCGCTTCGACGGCGGGGGGGAGGGCAGGGGTCATCGGGCCGGCAGTCTAAGGGGGCGCCGGCAAGGCGACCACGGCCTCGGACGTGCAGGCAAACACGCGGTCGGCCGGGCCGCGCGGCAGCACCCGCATGCCCGTGAACTCACCGAAAGCCGGCAGCACGCCCACCGCAGGCCCGAAGTGGAAGCAGGGCAGACGCAGCCGCTGGTGCGCGCGCCCGCCCAGCACCACGGCCGGGTGCAGGTGCCCGGCCAGCACGTATCGGCCGATTTGCGCATCGGGGTGGTGGCACAGCGCCAGGCCGGGCAGCGCGCAGGGCTGCCAGGGCTCGTCGACGCAGGCCACGCGCCAGTCGGCCGGCGGATCCCCGGCGTGGCCGTCGTGGTTGCCACGCACCAGCGTGAGGCTGAGCGCCGCGTGGCGCTCACGCCAGGCGGTGACGGCGGCCAGCGGCGCCGCGCCGCGCCCGCGCGCGGCGTGCAGCAGGTCGCCGAGGAACACGATGCCGCGCACCGGCCTGCCAGTGGCCGCGCAGCGGGCCAGCGCGGCGTCCAGCCGCGACAGCGTGCCGGCCGTGGTGGCTTCGGGCACCGGCACGCCCAGCCGGCGGAAGCTCTGGGCCTTGCCGATGTGCACATCGGCCACCAGCAGCAGCGCTACCTCGGGCAGCCACAGCGCCCGTTCAGGCAGCGGCACCAGCCGGGCGCCGCCGGCGTGGTGCTCCGGCGGGCTCACGGCGCCAGGCGGGCGAGCGCGGGATCGAGGTGCTCGGTGGGCAGCCGCTTGAAGCCGCTGCGGGCGTAGCGCTGCAGCCGGCCCACCAGCAACGCCGTGATGGCGGAGGCCAGCGCCTGTGCGTCGACCGTGGGTGTCGGCGATCCGGCGGCCTCGGCAGCCGCGCGCAGGCTCTGCCGAAGCTGGCTTTCGACGCGTTCAAAGAACTGGTTCATGCGCGCATTGAGCCGTTCGTGCTCGAACACGAGTGCGTCGCCCACCATCACGCGCACCATGCCCGGGTTCTTCTCGCCGAATTGCAACAGCACCGCCGCAATGCGCCGCACCTGCTGGGCCGGCGCGGGCTCGCGCTCGGTGATCTGATTGACCAGCGTGAACACGCTGCTCTCGATGAACTCGATGAGCCCCTCGAACATCTGCGCCTTGCTGGCGAAATGACGGTACAGGGCTGCCTCGGAGACCTCGAGCCGGGCGGCCAGCGCGGCGGTGGTGATGCGCTCGGCGCCGGGCTCCTCGAGCATCGCGGCCAGCGTCTGCAGGATCTGCACACGGCGCTCGCCCGGCTTGGGGCGCTTGCGGCCGCTGGCAGCCGGGGACGCCTCGGGATCGTCGTCCGCGGGTGCCTGCGGCGGGTCTTCGGGCAGGGCGGACATCGGCGGCGGCAGGCGGTAGCGGCGGAGGGTAGGGCGCAGTGCGCGACGATTCTGGCATGCGGCCGGCCTGTGCCTTCTTGCAGGTAAACACCAAGCCGTGCGGGCGCTGCCGCGGCCGTCCAGACCCACTAACGGGCCAAGGCCTGCAGCGTGCGCACGCGCCGGTCGACGTAGGCCGGCCGGCGGTGGCGGCGCGCGTTGGCGCTGGCCACGTGCGACACCGAGCGCTTCAGCCAGCGCTGCATCCACACCGTGCCCATGCCCACGGCGCGCGCGGCCTTCTGGTGCACCAGGGTGTCTTCCACCAGCACGCAGCGCGACGGCGGCACGCGCAACCGTGCCGCGATGTGGCGCAGCATGCGCCGGTCGGGCTTGGGCCGCAGGTGGCCGAACATGGCCATGTCCTCGATGGCCAGCAGGCCGTCGAACAGCCGCTCCACACCCAGCACCGCCAGCACGCGCCGGGCGTAGGCCGCCGGTGCGTTGGTGAGGATGAACTTTCGGCCCGGCAGGCGGGCCAGCGCCGCGATGTCGTGCGCATGGCCGCGCACGCGGCTTTCCAGGCCCGGCAGCGCGTGCGTGACGTGCAGGAAGTGCGCGGGCTTGACGCCGTGGTGCCGCACCAGCCCCAGCAGCGTGGCGCCGTACCAATGCCAATAACGACGGCGCAGCGCCGTGGCCGCCTCGGCATCGAGCCCGAGTTCGCGGCGGATGTAGGCGTTCATCGACTCGTGCAGCTGCGGCATCGACGCCGTCGCCGCGTCGTGCAGCGTATCGTCCAGGTCGAACAGCCAGACCCGCCGCGCCGCTGTCGGGTTCAGCTGCACAGCGACCCGCGCTTGCCGGGGTTCTTGTCGATGTCCACGCTCTTGAACACCCAGTGCTCAGTGCGAGCGGATCATCGTGCCGTAGGCCTGGTCGGTGAGGATCTCCAGCAGCATCGCATGCGGCACGCGCCCGTCCACCACGTGCACGGCATGCACACCGCTCTTGGCTGCATCGATGGCGCCGGCCAGCTTGGGCAGCATGCCGCCGCTGATGGTGCCGTCGGCGATGAGCTCGTCGATCTGCCGCGGTGTCAGTTCGGTGATCAGCTCGCCGGCCTTGTCGAGCACGCCCTTGATGTTGGTGAGCATCACCAGCTTCTCGGCCTTGAGCACCGTGGCCAGCTTGGCGGCCACCAGATCGGCGTTGATGTTGTAGCTCTCGCCCGCCTCGCCGAAGCCGATGGGGCTGACGACGGGGATGAACTGGTCGTCCTGCAGCGCCTGCACCACCGCAGGGTCGATGGCCGTGATCTCGCCGACCTGGCCGATGTCGTGTTCCTTGGTCGGGTCGTCCTTGTCGGTCATCTTCATCTTGCGCGCGCGGATCAGGCCGCCGTCGCGGCCCGTCAGGCCCACGGCCTTGCCGCCGGCGGCGTTGATGAGGCCGACGATGTCCTGCTGCACCGCGCCGCCGAGCACCCACTCGACCACCTCCATGGTCTCTTCGTCGGTGACGCGCATGCCTTGTATGAAGGTGCCCTTCTTGCCGATCTTGGCCAGCGCCTCGTCGATCTGCGGGCCGCCCCCGTGCACGACGATGGGGTTCATGCCCACCAGCTTGAGCAGCACCACGTCCTCGGCGAAATCCTGCTGCAGCGCCGGGTCGGTCATCGCGTTGCCGCCGTACTTGATGACCAGCGTCTTGCCGTGGAAGCGCCGGATGTAGGGCAGGGCCTGGGCCAGGATCTCGGCCTGGTCGCGCGGGGTGACGTGCGACAGATCGTGCAGGGCGGCAGGGGTGTCGGCGAGGCTGGCCATGGCAGGGCGGGACTTGCGGTAAGGTGCCGGCATTGTAGGAACGCCGCCCGCGTTCACAGGAGACGACGATGAAGCAATGGCTCACGTTCACGGCCGCGCTGCTGGCCGCCGCCGTGGTGCAGGCCCAGGCCTCGCCCGCCAGCGGCGAGATCACCAAGCTCGATGCGGCCGGCGCGCGCATCACGATCAAACACGGCGAGATCAAGAACCTCGAGATGCCGCCCATGACGATGGTGTTCCGCGTTGCCGACCCGCGCCTGCTCGAGGGGCTTGCGGTGGGGCAGCGCATCGGCTTCACGGCCGAGCGCATCAACGGCCAGTTCACCGTCACCTCGGTGACCAAGGCACCGTGATGGCGACGCTGGCGATGACGAACCGCCAGGTGCGGCTGGCCGCCCGGCCCTTGGGCCTGCCCAAGGCCTCGGACTGGACGATCGGCGAAGAGCCGTTGCGCGAGCCGGCCGCTGGCGAGATCCGCGTGCGGGTGACGGCGATCAGCCTCGATCCGGCCATGCGCGGCTGGATGAACGAGGGCAAGAGCTACATCGCGCCGGTGGGCATCGGCGAGGTCATGCGCGCGGGCGGTGTGGGCGTGGTCGAGGCCTCGCGGCATCCGGCCTACGCCGTCGGCGACGCCGTCAGCGGCAGCACCGGCGTGCAGACGCACTGGACGGTGGCGCCCGACCGCGACCGCCAAGCCGGCCTGGGCCGCATCGACCTGGGCCTGGGCACGCCAACACAATGGCTCAACGTGCTCGGCATGCCCGGCATGACGGCCTACTTCGGGTTGATGGATGTCGGCCTGCCCAACCTCACCCGGCCGGCGGGCGAGACGCTGGTCGTCTCGGGCGCGGCCGGTGCCGTGGGGCAGACCGTGGGCCAGCTGGCCCGGATCAAGGGCCTGCGCGTGGTGGGCATCGCCGGTGGCGCGGCCAAATGCGAGTGGGTCGTCCGTGAGCTCGGCTTTGACGCCTGCATCGACTACAAGGGCGGCAGCGTCAAGGATGGCCTGAAGGCGCACTGCCCCGAGGGCGTGGACATCTACTTCGACAATGTCGGCGGCGAGATCCTCGACACCGTGCTCACGCGCATCAACCGCCGCGCGCGCATCGTGATCTGCGGTGCGATCAGCCAGTACAACAACACGACGCCGGTGCAGGGCCCGAAGAACTACCTGAGCCTGCTCGTCAACCGCGCACGCATGGAAGGCATGGTGGTCTTCGACTACGCCGAGCGTTACCACCTGGCCGTGGCCGAGATGGCCGCTTACCTGAAGGACGGCCGCATGAAGAGCCGCGAAGATGTGGCCAGCGGCGGCGTCGATGCCTTCCCGGCCACGCTGAACCGGTTGTTCAGCGGCGACAACTTCGGAAAGCTGGTGCTGAGCCTGCAGGACTGACACGGCCACGGCCGCCGACGCCCGGGGCACGCGTCCGGCCACGGGGTCGGCTTCAGGCTTCTTCCCCGCTCTGCTGCAGCCGCCACATCTGCGCGTAGCGCCCGCCACGCGCCAGCAGCTCGGCGTGCGGTCCGCGCTCGACCACGCGGCCGGCCTCGAGCACGACGATCTCGTGCGCGTCCACCACGGTGGACAAGCGGTGCGCAATCACCAGCGCCGTCTTGCCCTGGGCCGCCGCGCGCAGTTCGGCCTGGATGGCGCGCTCGTTGGCGCTGTCCAGTGCCGAGGTGGCCTCGTCGAAGATGAGGATCGGTGGGTTCTTCAGCAGCGTGCGCGCGATGGCCACGCGCTGCTTCTCGCCACCGCTGAGCTTGAGGCCGCGTTCGCCCACCATCGTCTCGTAACCCTTGGGCGTCGCGGCGATGAAGTCGTGGATGTGCGCGGCCTTGGCGGCCGCCTCGACCTCCTCGCGCGTGGCGCCGGCCCGGCCGTAGGCGATGTTGTAGTAGACGGTGTCGTTGAACAGCACCGTGTCCTGCGGCACGATACCGATTGATCCGCGCAGGCTCTGCTGCGTGACCTCGCGGATGTCCTGATCGTCGATGGTGATGCGGCCTCTGCCGTCGTTCGTCACGTCGTAGAAGCGGAACAGCAGCCGCGCCAGCGTGCTCTTGCCCGCGCCGCTGGGGCCCACCACGGCCACCGTCTTGCCCGCCGGGATCTCGAAGCTGAGGTCATGCAGGATGGGGCGCGCTGTGTCATAGGCAAAGCCCACGCCCTCGAAGCGCACCACGCCCTCGCGCACCTGCAGCGCCTGGGCGCCGGGCTTGTCGTCGACCTCGCGGTGCCTCTCGAGCAGGCCGAACATCTTGTCGAGATCGGCCAGGCTCTGCTTGATCTCGCGGTACATCACGCCCAGGAAGTTCAGCGGGATGTACAGCTGGATCATGAAGGCGTTGATCATGACCAGGTCGCCCAGCGTCAGCCGGCCCTCGACCACGCCCTGCGTGGCGCGCCACAGCATCGCAATCAAGGCCGCGGCGATGATCAGCTGCTGCCCGGTGTTGAGCAGCGACAACGTGGTCTGGCTCTTCAGCGCCACACGGCGCAGCCGCTCCAGGCTCTCGTCGTAGCGCTTCGCCTCGAAGGCCTCGTTGCCGAAGTACTTGACGGTCTCGTAGTTCAGCAGCGAGTCCACCGCCCGCGTGTGCGCACCGCTGTCGAGCTCGTTCATCTCGCGGCGGAACTTGGTGCGCCACTCGGTGACGGTCACCGTGAAGGCGATGTAGGCCACCAGCGCGCCGCCCGTGATCCAGGCGAACGCGGCGTCGAACTTCACCGCCAGCAGCGTCAGCACCATCGCGACTTCCACAAGGGTGGGGAAGATGCTGTAGAGCGAGTAGCTGATCAGCGAGTGCACGGCGCGCGTGCCACGCTCGATGTCGCGCGTCATGCCGCCGGTCTGGCGCTCGAGGTGGAAACGCAGGCTCAGGGCGTGCAGGTGACCGAAGACCTGCAGGCTGATGCTGCGCGCCGTGCCTTCGGTGGCCTTGGCGAAGATCAGTTCGCGCAGCTCGGTGAAGAGGCTGGTGCTCAGCCGCAGCAGGCCGTAGCCCACCAGCAGGCCCACAGGCACCACCAGCAGCGAGGCCGCCTCGCCGGGCTTGATGGAGAGTGAGTCGACCAGGTACTTCAGCAGCACCGGCACGCTGACGTTCGCCGCCTTGGCCGCCAGCAGGAAGGCCAGCGCCGCGCCCACGCGCCAGCGGTAGCGCCACAGATAAGGCAGCAGCCTTGCCAGCGTGCCCCAGTCGGAGCGGCGCGCACCCGCTGCACCGGCGGTGGGCGGTGCAGGGGGGGAGGAAGCGTGTGATTGCATCGGCGGCAGCTGGGGCGGGTTCAAGGGGGCGCGTCGATGGTGGACACCGGAGCCGGGTGGGGGCGACGGCGGCGCAAAGCCTGCTGCTGGGCGGGCGTCGGGCGCGGCACGGAGGCTACAGTGAGAGGCGCGGTCATCGGGCGCGGATTGTCGCTGCGCCCACCGTTATCCTCTTTGAGCCTGCCCCGTGAGCCCATCGCCCGACGCCCCCATCGACACCGCCGCCACGCCCATGCTCGCCCCGCCGCAGCTCGACGATGGGGCCCAGCTCGTGCTGCGCGTGATCCCGCTGCCGGCCGACGTCAACGCCAACGGCGACATCTTCGGCGGCTGGATCATGGCCCAGGTGGACCTGGCCGGCTCGGTGCTGCCGGCGCGCGTGGCGCGCGGGCGCATCGCCACGGTGGCCGTCAACCAGTTTGTCTTCAAGCAGCCCGTGAGCCTGGGCGACCTGCTGAGCTTCTACGCCCGCATCACACGCATCGGCACCACCAGCATCTCGGTGCACGTGACCGTGATCGCCGAGCGCAACCCGAGCCAGCTGCGGGTGGTGAAGGTGACCGAGGCCGATCTCACCTACGTCGCCATCGACGCCCAGGGGCAGCCCCGTCCGGTGCCGCGCTGAGGTCATCCCGTCCCTGCCCATAATGGGCCGCACCCGATGGAAGCCTGGCTGCACTCGATCCTGGCCGCAATGGCGCTGCCCCAGTACGGGCTGAGCACGGTGTTCGTGGTCTCGTTGCTCTCGGCGACGCTGCTGCCGATGGCCAGCGTGCCGGTGGTGTTCGGGCTCGTGAAGGTGGCACCCGAGCTGTTCTGGCCGGCGCTGATCGTGGCGACCGCGGGCAACACGCTGGGCGGATGCGTCAGCTACTGGATGGGGTATGGCGCCGAGCTGGCCTACGAGCAGATCGCCAAACCCAAACCCAGCTCCGCCTGGGCCATGAGCTGGGCGCGCAAGTGGGGCCCGCCGGCCTGCCTGCTGAGCTGGCTGCCGGTGGTGGGCGACCCGCTGTGCGCCGTGGCTGGCTGGCTCAAGCTGCCCTTCTGGCCCTGCGCCTTCTACATGGCGGTGGGCAAGTTCCTGCGTTACCTGTTCTACGTGGGGGGCGCGCTGTGGTTCTTTCCGGGCACGCTCGAACTCTGAGCGCGCCACAATCGAGTCTTCTGGGCTTAACCCCCTTCTATGAGCAGCACCGCCACCCCCACCTACGACGCGCTGGCCCACACCTGGACACGCCTGCACCACCTGGGCCACCTGCAGAGCATGGCCGGCTGGGACCAGGCCGCCAACATGCCGCCCAAGGGCAACGAGGCGCGCGCCGCCGCGATGGCCGAGATGGCGGCGCTGCTGCACCGCATGCGCACCGATCCCCAGCTGACGGATCAGCTCGGGCGCGCGGAGCAGGAGCCCCTGTCGGCGCTGCAGCGCGCCAACCTGCGCGAGATGAACCGGCAGTGGCGCGCCAGCAATGCGCTGCCCGAGTCCCTGGTGCAGGCGCAGCAGCTGGCCACGTCGCGCTGCGAGCACGCCTGGCGCACGCAGCGCCCGGCCAACGACTGGGCCGGCTTCGTCGAGAACTTCCGCCCCGTGCTGAACAACGCGCGGCACGAGGCCGAGCTGCTGAGCCAGCTGTTGGGCGTGCGCAAGTACGAGGCCCTGATGGACCGGTTCGAGCCCGGCATGACCTGCGCCCGTGTCGACCGCGTGTTCGGCGAGGTGCGGCAGTGGCTGCCCGGGCTCATCAGCCAGGTCATCGATCGCCAGGCGAAGGAGACTGTGCTGCAGCCCGAGGGCCCTTTCCCGGTGGCGAAGCAGCGCGCGCTGTGCGAGGCGGTGATGAAGATGCTGGGCTTCGACTTCGACGGCGGCCGGCTCGACGTCTCGACGCACCCGTTCTGCGGCGGCGTGCCGGAAGACGTGCGCATGACCACGCGCTTCTCCGACGCCGAATTCCTCGGCAGCCTGATGGGCACGGTGCACGAGACCGGCCACGGCCGCTACGAGCAGAACCTGCCGCGCGATCTGCTCGGCCAGCCCGTGGCCGAGGCGCGCAGCATGGCGCTGCACGAGAGCCAGAGCCTGAGTTTCGAGATGCAGCTGGGCAGCCACCCGGGCTTCATCCGCCAGCTCGCGCCGCTGGTGGTGCAGGCCTTCGGCGACCAGCCCGCCTTCGGCGAGGCCAACCTGCAGAAGCTGCTCACGCGCGTGAAGCCGGGCTTCATCCGCGTCGACGCCGACGAGGTCACGTACCCGGCGCACATCATCCTGCGCTACGAGATCGAGAAGCCGCTGATCGAGGGCGAGATCGAGATCGAGGACGTGCCCGCCCTTTGGGACGCGAAGATGCAGGAGCTGCTGGGTCTGGACACACGCGGCAACTACAAGGACGGGCCGCTGCAGGACGTGCACTGGCCCGAGGCGCTGTTCGGCTACTTCCCGTGTTATTCACTGGGCGCGATGTACTCGGCGCAGTGGTTCGCGGCCATGCGTCGGGCGATGCCCGACCTGGAAGAGCGCATCCTGCGCGGCGAACTGAATGCGGTGTTCGACTGGCTGCGCGAGAACATCTGGAGCCAGGCCAGCCTCTGGACCACGGAGGAGCTGACCCTCCGCGCCAGCGGCGAGCCCTTGAACCCGGCGCACTTCAAGGCGCACCTGCAAAGCCGCTACCTCGGCTGAGAGCCTGCGAAGATCTGAACGGGGGCAGCCCGGCCCTGGGACGGCATCACGTCGCCGGGGGCAGCGCACGCTCCAGGTCGTCGAGTACCTCGTCCAGGTGGCGCATCGCCTGCGCCGCCGCGGTGCGTGGCGCCACGGTGCCGCGGCGGTGGCGCGGCAACAGCCGGCGAGAGGGATCGTCCAGCATGGCCTCGTCCAGCGCCAGGCCGTGGCGGGCCAGCACCGGGCGCAGGGTGCTACGGCGCTTGCGCAGATCGGCCCGCGTCGCCTGGTAGGCGTGTTCGGCCAGGGCGCGGCGCTGGCCGTAGGCAAAGACGTTGGCCAGGAACATCGCCGGGTCGCGATGGTCGGGTTCGAAGAGCAGCAGGTCGGCACCCGGGTGGCTGGCGGCATAGCCCTTCAGCCCCAGCTCCAGACGCGAGTGGATGAGGCTGCGGAAGGTCTGGCTCAGCACCACCGGCAAGCCGCCGTCGACGATGCGCGGGATGGGCGCTTCGCCGCCGGCCAGAACGCGGTGGCGCTGCGGGTGGCGTGCATCGAAGGGCACCAGCGGGTTCAGGCAGAACACCAGCCCGGCGCCGTCGTCCAGCAGCACGCTGGCGTGCAGGGTCTTCTTCAGCGCGCCGTCCACACACCAGCGGCCGTCCACCGGCACCGGCGGGAAGAGCCCTGGCAAGGCGGCGCTGGCGGCCACGGCGCGCGAGATCGGCACGTGGTCGAAGCCCGGGCGCCCGAAGGGCAGGGCCTCGCCGCTGTCGAGGTCCGTGGCGACGATGACGAGGCGGCGGCCCCGCGTGGCGGCCAGCACCCGGAAGTCGTCGCTGCGCCCGGGCGCCGACAGCAGCGCGGCTAGCCGAGCTTCGATGGGCGCATGGCTGAACAGGCCCGTGGGCAGCGCACGGCCCAGCTGCTCCAGTGCCGTCAGCCAGGGGCGGCCACGCAGCACCTGCCAAGCGGCCTGGCCGGCCAGCCGGGGCAGCGAGGCGACCCGGCCCACCCACTCGGCCAGGGCCGGGCGCGTGAACATCGCCGCCGGCACGTGGTCGGGGTGGCGCTGGTCGCCGTCGATGAAGGCGGTGCACAGGGCGCGCGCCGTCATGCCGTTGGCCAGGCCCGCGGCCAGGAAACTGCCGGCCGAGACGCCGACATACCCGTCCATCGCGTTGAGGTCGAGCCCGGCGATGGTCCTCAAGCGCCACCAGGGCGCCGATCTCGTAGACGGCGCCCAAAGGGCCGCCACCGGCCAGGGCCAGGCCGATGCGGCTCATCGTTCAGGCCTGTCGCTCAGGCCGCGGCGGCCTTGCGGCGGGTGCGCTTGGCCGGGGCGGCGGGTGCCGGCGCGGCCGGCTTGGCGGCAGCCTTTGTCGCGGCCTTGGGGGCGGCCTTGGGAGCGGCCTTCCGAGCCGCCTTCGGCGCGGCGGCGGCCGTGCCCTTGGACAGCCGGGCCACGGCGGCGGCCAGCGCGTCGACGCGCTCGGTCAGCGACTGCACATCCTTGGCGGTGGGCACGCCCAGCTTGTTCAGCGCCTTGGCGGTGCGGGCCTCGAAGATGGCTTCGAGCTTGTCCCAGTTCTGGCCGGCCTTGGCCTGCACATTGCCGGCCATCGCCGTCATCTTGCCGGTGACCTCCGAGATCTTGTCCTCGGCGATGCCTTGGGTCTTTTTCTGCAGGTGCATGCCTTCCTTGACGAGGGCCTCGAACACCTTCGTGCCCTCTTCCTGGGCCTTGCTGAAGGCGCCCATGCCGGCCAGCCAGATCTGCTGGGCCGAATCCTTGACGGCACCGGCCAGCTGGCTGTCCATCAGGCCGCCGGCGGCCTTGGCGCTGCCCTTGGCGCTGCTCGTGGCGGTGTCGGTGCTCTTCATCTTCTTGACCATGGCGGCTTCCTCGTGCGCGGGTGGTGCGCCACACGACATGGCGGCGCTGAGGGAAATATAGGGTTCTTCCCTGGAGCGGACACCCTAGACGCCTAGTGAGACCGCTCTATCCTGCCGGCCGGCACGCGGCACGGTGACAGCGCCGCGGCGAACACCCGAACGAGGAGATCCCGGCATGCACTACTTCGTCACCGGCGCCACCGGCTTCATCGGCAAGCGTCTCGTCAAGGCTCTGCTGGCCCGCCGCGGCAGCACCGTGAGCTTCCTCGTGCGTGAAGGCAGCGAGGGCAAGCTCGCAACGCTGTACGCGTACTGGGGTCTGGCCGGCTCCGCGAAGAAGCGCGCCCAGCCCGTGACCGGCGACCTCACCGCCCGAAAGCTGGGTGTGGCGGCCGACGCCATGAAGGCGTTGAAGGGCCAGGTTGATGCCGTCTACCACCTGGCGGCCGTTTACGACCTGGGCGCCGACGCCGACAGCCAGGTGGCCGTGAACATCGAGGGCACGCGCAACGTCTGCGACTTCGCCAAGGCGGTGGACGCGAAGCACTTCCACCACGTGAGCAGCATCGCCGCCGCGGGCCTGTACGAGGGCGTGTTCCGCGAGGACATGTTCGACGAAGCCGAGGGCCTGGACCACCCGTACTTCATGACCAAGCACGAGAGCGAGAAGATCGTGCGCCGTGAGTGCAAGGTGCCCTGGACGGTGTACCGCCCGGCCGTGGTGGTGGGCGACAGCAGCACCGGCGAGATGGACAAGATCGACGGGCCGTACTACTTCTTCAAGCTCATCCAGCGCATGCGCCAGATCCTGCCGCCGTGGTTCCCGAGCGTGGGCCTGGAGGGCGGACGCATCAACATCGTGCCGGTGGACTTCGTCGTCGCCTGCCTCGACCACATCAGCCACAGCCCTCACGCCATCACCGGCAAGTGTTACCACCTGGTGGACCCGCAGGGCTACCGCGTCGGCGACGTGCTCGACATCTTCAGCAAGGCCGCGCACGCGCCGAAGATGAACCTCTTCGTCAACGCCGCGCTGCTGGGCTTCGTGCCCAGGAGCGTGAAGAAGGGGCTCATGGCGCTGGCGCCGGTGCGCCGCATCCGCAACGCGGTGATGAAGGATCTGGGCCTGCCGGAAGACATCTTCCAGCTGGTGAACTACCCCACGCGCTTCGACCGCCGCGAGCTCGACGCGGTGCTCAAGGGCAGCAACGTCGAGTGCCCGAACCTGAACGACTACGCCTGGCGGCTGTGGGACTACTGGGAGCGCCACCTCGACCCCGACCTGTTCATCGACCGCAGCCTCAAGGGCACGGTGGGCGGCAAGGTGGTGCTGGTGACGGGCGGCAGCTCGGGCATCGGCCTGGCGGCGGCGTGCAAGTTCGCCGAGGCCGGCGCGGTGACGATCATCTGCGCGCGCGACGCCGACAAGCTCGACGAGGCCGTCAGGGAGATCGTCGCCTGCGCCAAGGGCAAGGGCACCGCCGACCCGAAGGTGTTCAGCTACAGCGTCGACATCGCCGACATGGAAGGCTGCGCCGCGTTCGTGAAGACGCTCGACGAGGTGCACGGCGGCGTCGACTTCCTCATCAACAACGCGGGCCGCAGCATCCGCCGCGCCGTCGAGAACAGCTACGACCGCTTCCACGACTTCGAGCGCACGATGCAGCTGAACTACTTCGGGTGCCTGCGCGTGACCATGGGCCTGCTGCCCGGCATGGTGAAGAAGCACAAGGGCCACGTCGTCAACATCAGCTCGATCGGCGTGCTCACCAATGCGCCGCGCTTCAGCGCCTACGTGGCCAGCAAGGCAGCGCTGGACGCCTGGACACGCTGCGCCAGCAGCGAGTTCGCCGACCAGGGCATCACCTTCACCACCATCAACATGCCGCTGGTGCGCACGCCGATGATCGCGCCCACCAAGATCTACAACAACGTGCCGACGCTGAGCCCGGAGGAGGCGGCCGACATGATCGCGCAGGCCTGCATCGCCAAGCCGGTGCGCATCGCCACGCGCCTGGGCATCTTCGGCGAGCTGCTGCACGCGGTGTCGCCGCGCATCGCGCAGATCGTCATGAACACCACCTTCCGCATGTTCCCCGACAGCGACGCGGCCAAGGGCGAGAAGGGCGGCAGGCCGCAGCTCAGCGCCGAGGCCATCGCGCTGCAGCAGATGATGCGAGGGATCCACTTCTGATGGCGGCGCGCCCGCCCGGGCGCGGGGCCGGCCGTCGCGGCCTCAGGCGTAGCGCGCCATCGCCAGCCCGCTGACGTCGATCTCCGGCTTCCGGCCGCTCACCAGATCGGCGATCACGCGGCCGGTGCCGCAGGCCATCGTCCAGCCCAGCGTGCCGTGGCCGGTGGCCAGCAGCAGGTTCTGCACGGGGGTGGGTCCGATGATGGGCGTGCCGTCTGGCGTCATCGGGCGCAGGCCGCACCAGAAACTGGCCTTGCTGACGTCGCCGCCTTGCGGGAACAGGTCGGTCACCACGTGTTCCAGCGTGGCGCGGCGCGGCTCGCGCAGGGCCAGGCTGTAGCCGGCCAGCTCGGCCGTACCGCCCACGCGAATGCGGTCGCCCAGCCGGGTGACTGCTACCTTGTGCGTCTCGTCCATGATGGTGCTCTCGGGCGCGTGGGCGGTGTCGGTGATCGGCACCGTGATCGAGTAGCCCTTCACCGGGTACACCGGGATGCGCAGGCCCACCGGCTCGAGCAGCTTCGGGCTGTACGAGCCCAGCGCAAGCACCACCTTGTCGGCTTGCAGCAGGCCGGTGTCGGTGTGCACGCCGGTGATGGCGCCGCCGCCGACCTGCAGCGCCTGGATGCGGTTGTTCCATCGGAACTGCACGCCGAGCGCGGCGGCCATCTCGGCCAGGCGCTTGGTGAAGGCATGGCAGTCGCCGGTCTCGTCGCCCGGCAGCCGCAGGGCGCCGACGAACTTGTGCTGGGTGTGCCGCAGTGCCGGCTCGACGCGGCAGAAGCCCTCGCGGTCGAGCACCTCGAAAGGCACCCCGTACTGTTGCAGCACCTCGACGTCGCCGCCGATGCTGTCGAGCTGCTTGTGCGTGCGGAACAGCTGCAGCGTGCCCTGCGCGCGGTTGTCGTAGGCGATGCCCGTCTCGGCGCGCAGCGCCTTCAGCACGTCGCGGCTGTACTCGGCGATCGGCACCATGCGGCTCTTGTTCAGCGCATAGGCCCGCGCCGTGCAGTTGGCCAGCATGGCCGCGCCCCAGCGCCACATGGCCGGGTCCAGCAGCGGCCAGATCACCAGCGGGCTGTGCTGCATCAGCATCCACTTGATGGCCTTGAGCGGCACGCCCGGCCCGGCCCACGGCGCGCTGTAGCCCGGGCTCACCTCGCCCGCGTTGGCGAAGCTGGTCTCGAGGGCGGGGCCGCTTTGCCGGTCGACGAGTTCGACCTCGTGCCCGGCGCGCGCCAGGAAGTAGGCGCAGCTCACGCCGATCACACCGCCACCCAGCACCAGCACCTTCATGCAAGACCGCCTTCGAGAGTTGCGCCACTGTAGAGCGGCGGGCGCCGGCAACGTGACGCGAATTCTTCGACAATGCCCGAATGAATCCCGCTTCGACCCCACCCCGGCTGACGATGTGGCAGGTGCTGGTCTGCGGCGCCCTGATCGTGACCTTGAGCATGGGCATCCGCCACGGTTTCGGCCTGTGGCTGCAGCCGATCACGATGGACCGCGGCTGGAGCCGCGAGACCTTCGCCTTTGCGCTGGCCGTGCAGAACCTGGCCTGGGGCCTGGCCGGCCCGGTGGCCGGCATGTGGGCCGACCGCTACGGCGCCTTCCGCGTGCTCGTGGCCGGCTCGGTGCTGTACGCCGTCGGGCTGGCGGTGATGGCCTCGGCCACCAGCGGCATCGGCTTCCTGGGCGGCACGGGCCTGCTGCTGGGCATGGCGCAGGCCGGCACCACCTACGCGGTCATCTACGGCGTCATCGCGCGCAACGTGGCGCCCGAGAAGCGCTCCTGGGCGATGGGTGTGACGGCCGCAGCAGGCTCGTTCGGGCAGTTCCTGATGGTGCCGGTGGAGAACTGGCTCATCGCCGGGGCCGGCTGGCAGAACGCCCTGTTCGTGCTCAGCCTGGCGGCGCTGCTGATCATCCCGTTGGCCTTCGGCCTGAAGGAGCCCGCCCGGGCGGCTGCCACGGGCCCGCAACAGACGGTGCGCGCGGCGCTGAAGGAGGCCTTCGCCTACCGCAGCTTCCAGCTGCTGATGGCCGGCTACTTCGTCTGCGGCTTCCAGGTGGTGTTCATCGGCGTGCACATGCCCAGCTACCTCAAGGACCAGGGCCTGGCCCCGGGCGTGGCCACGGTGGCGCTCGCGCTGATCGGCCTGTTCAACGTGTTCGGCACCTACGCCGCCGGGGCCCTGGGGCAAAGGCTCGCCAAGCGCCACATCCTGGCGGCCATCTACCTGCTGCGCGCGGTGGCCATCGTGCTGTTCATCAGCCTGCCGCTCACGCCGACGAGCGTCTACGTGTTCTCGGCCGTGATGGGCCTGCTGTGGCTGTCCACCGTGCCGCCCACCAACGCCGTCGTGGCGCAGATCTTCGGTGTGCAGTACATGAGCATGCTGGGCGGCTTCGTCTTCCTCAGCCACCAGGTCGGCAGCTTCATGGGCGTGTGGCTCGGCGGGCTGCTGTACGACCGCACCGGCAGCTATGGCGTGGTCTGGTGGATCGCCATCGCGCTGGGCGTGTTCGCTGCGCTCGTGAACCTGCCGGTGCGCGAGACGGCCATCGTGCGGCCCCAGGCGCAGCCGGCCTGACGGCAACGGCGACAGGCGATGAACACGCTGCGACGCCACGGCCCGCGCATCGCCGCCTGGGCGGCGGTGCTGATGGCGCTGGCGCTGGTGTTCATCAGCTATCTCGACCCGCACCTGATGGTCGATCTGGCCAACCGCGTGTGGGCCTGCTTCTGAGCGCCCCCTCCGGCTGGGTGCGGCGTTTTGCCGGGCTCATCCGGCCCGGCGGCACGGTGCTCGACCTGGCCTGCGGCAGCGGCCGCCACGTGCACTGGCTCGCTGACCGGGGCTTCGCCGTCGCCGGGGTGGACCGCGACGCCGAAGCCCTGGCGCCGCTGGCCGGCCGCGCCGAGCTGATCGTGGCCGACCTCGAGGCCGGCCCCTGGCCGCTGCCTGGCCGCCGCTTCGACGCCGTGCTGGTGACCAACTACCTCTGGCGGCCGCTGCTGCCGCGGCTGGCGGAGGCGCTGGCCGACGACGGCGTGCTGCTTTACGAGACCTTCGCGCAGGGCCAGCAGAGCATCGGCCGGCCCTCGCGCGCCGAGTTCCTGCTGGCCCCGGGCGAACTGCTCGCAGCGTTCGCGGGCTTGCGCGTCGTGGCCTTCGAAGACGGCTTCGAGGAGCCTGCCGCGCCCGCCCCCCCGCGTTTCGTGCAGCGGCTGGCCGCGGTGCGGCTGCCGTCGGCCGAGGGGATGGCGGGGGCGGCCGCTAAAATCCGTCGCTTTCCTCTAGAGCCCTGAGGGCCGCGCGACTCGCGGCCAGGGGCACCGGCCCATGAATCCCATCGCAGGCAGCATCGTGGCGCTCGTCACGCCGATGACCGACGACGGTCGCGTCGACTTCGACGCGTTCAAGCGCCTGATCGACTGGCACATCGCCGAGGGCACCGACTGCATCGGCGTCGTGGGCACCACCGGCGAGTCGCCCACGGTGAGCATGGAGGAGAACTGCGAGCTCATCCGTGTGGCCGTGCAGCACGCCGCCGGCCGCGTGCCCATCATGGCCGGCACCGGCGCCAACAGCACCGCCGAGGCCATCGAGCTCACGCGCTACGCCAAGAGCGTGGGCGCCGACTGCCACCTCTCGGTGGTGCCGTACTACAACAAGCCCTCGCAGGAGGGCATCTACCGCCACTTCAGGGCCATCGCCGAGGCGGTGGACCTGCCGATGGTGCTGTACAACGTGCCGGGCCGCACCGTGGCCGACCTGCAGCCCGAGACCGCGCTGCGCCTGGCGCAGGTGCCGCGCGTCGTGGGCATCAAGGAGGCCAGCGGCGACATCGGCCGTGCCGGCTGGTTGATCAAGCACGCACCCGCCTCCTTCGCCGTCTACTCGGGCGACGATCCCACCGCGGTTGCGTTGATGCTGCTGGGTGGCCGGGGCAACGTCAGCGTCACGGCCAACGTCGCGCCACGGCGCATGCACGAGATGTGCGTCGCGGCGCTCGAAGGCGACCTGCGGCGTGCCGTGGCGTTGCACCTGGCACTTCTGCCGCTGCACAAGCATCTGTTCTGCGAATCCAGTCCTGCCCCCGTGAAGTGGGCGCTGGCTCAGCGGGGTCTTTGCAGTGCACACGTGCGGCTGCCGCTGGTCCCCCTCACCGAGAGTGGCCAAGCCCTGGTGCGCCAGGCGCTGGCCGACTGCGGACTCTGACGCCCGCGCCCCCGAACCCGAACCGATGAGTCACGCCTTGCGCAACACCCCCCGCCTCGCCCTGCCGTTGCTGGCAGCCTCCCTTGCGCTGTTGGCCGGCTGTGGCAGCCTCGGCGGCGACAGCGTCGACTACCGCAGCACCGCGGTGGGCGCCAAACCGCTCGAAGTTCCGCCCGATCTGAGCCAGCTCGCGCGCGACTCGCGCTACCAGAGCCCCGGTGGCGTCATCAGCGCCGCGGCCTCGAACGCACCGGCCGCGGCCGGTGCGCCGGGCGCACCGTCGGTGGCGCTGTCCAGCGTCGGCAGTCTGCGCATCGAGCGCAGCGGCCAGCAGCGCTGGCTGGTCGCGCCGCAGCCGCCGGAGCAGTTGTGGCCGCAGTTGCGCGCGTTCTGGGAGGCGCGCGGTTTCCAGATCGCGATGGAAGACGCCAAAGCCGGCGTCATCGAGACGAACTGGTCCGAGAACCGCGGCAAGTTGCCCAATGACGTGGTGCGCAACCTGCTCGGCCGCCTCGCCGGCAACCTGTTCGACACGGGCGAACGCGACCAGTTCCGCACCCGGCTGGAGCGGGTCGAGCTCGGCGGCGGCCGGATCGGCACCGAGGTCTTCATCAGCCATCGCGGCATCGAGGAGGCGGTGGTCTCACCGACCGGCGCACGCGACGACAACACCACCCGCTGGCGGCTGCGCCCCTCCGACCCGCAGCTCGAGGCCGAGATGCTGGCACGGCTGATGGTGTCACTGGGTGGCGTGCGCGACGAGCCGGCCGCGCGGACCGCCGTGGCGGCAGCGCCTGAGGCCCCGTCGCGGGCACGCCTGGTGGTCGACGGCACGGCGCTGGAGATCGACGAAGCCTTTGACCGCGCCTGGCGCCGCGTGGGCCTGGCGCTGGACCGCGGCGGCTTCACGGTCGAGGATCGTGACCGCACGCTCGGCATCTACCACGTGCGCTATGTCGATCCCAAGAGCATCGGCAAGGAGGAGCCGGGCTTCTGGTCGCGCCTGTTCGGCAACACCGACAACCCGCTGGAGGTGCGGCGCTTCCGCGTCGTCGTGCGTGCCAATGGCGCGCAGACCGTGGTGGCCATCCTCACCTCGGCCGGCGCGGTGGACCAGGGCGAGAACGGCAAGCGGGTGGCGTCGCAGTTGCTGGCCGAGTTGCGCTGACGCGCCGCCCGTTCGATGACCATGCAAAAGGCCGCCCGAGGGCGGCCTTCTTGTTGCGCGGGCCCAGTGCAGGGCCCGGTGCTCCGGCGGGTTACTTCGAAGCGGCCGAGGCCGGCGCTGAAGCGGCCCCAGGGGCGGCAACGGCCGGCGCTTGCGCGGGGGCCGGAGCAGGGGCGGCAGCCGGGGCCGGGGCCGGGGCCTCTTCCTTCTTGCCGCAGGCCGCCAGGGCAAAGGCGGCAACCAGGGTGGCCAGAACGAGCGACTTGTTCATGATCTCGATACTTCCTAAATGAGGAGTGGGTTCAGGTGGCTATCAGGGCGGAATTCCGGTGCCGTTGCCTTCGCTGAGGGCTGGTTGGCCGCCCTGCCGGAAAACCCGATGCACCGATCGGGTGCCTGCGCGGTGTGATTTCTTCCGCGTGACACACAACCGCGCATTCTAGGCGGAACCCTAGGAGATACCCTAGAAGCCCAAGGTCCACGCCGCAATCCAAGGGTTCGATCGTTGCAAAACCGCGTCAGTCTTGTCGTGCCCGAGGAGCGGCGCACGGGGCTCCAGCGAGGTTCGGCCGAGGCCTTGCGTGGCCTCGAGGCGCGCCGCAATCATGCGGCGGTTGCCAAACAGCGCCGACGGCAGAACGGATGACAGTTCGACGGGTGCCTCGCAGGCCACGACGGCGTGAATCCAGTCGAGCCGCCACTGCACGAAGCGCGGAAACCGGCGCTCCATCGTGTCATTGCGGGCCGCCAGCAACACCATCCGCCGCTGCGGCAAGCGCAGCCACCCACACAGCGAGGACAGCATCGCCGCATCGTCCCAAGGCCAGATGTCGCCGAAAGCGAGGTCGAGCGCCGTGAGGGTGCGGGTACCGTCGGCGATGGCGGTCGCCACGGCCCGGCGCACCGCGGGTGCGAAGTCCTCCGGCACGTCGATGGCGGGCGGCGGCAAGGCACTCGGCCCCGTCATGCAGCCCCTGCGCTGGCGGGGCCTTCGGCGTGCACCCAGCCGTCGGCGAGCCATTGCGACAGCAGCGCGGCCGCGCCCGCGCCGAGGCGGCGGCGCTCTGCGGCCTGCAGCCGCCGGCAGTCGGCCAGCCGCTGCATCAGCTGTGCGTCGCGGCCGGCGGCCTCATAGGCCTGGCCGTTGATGAAGACATGATCAGCGTCGTAGAGCATGCGCGTGCGACGGTCGAGCACGACGGCACCGGCGGCGCTTGCCTCGCCGCCGGCCTCGAAGCACACGCCGGGCTTGGGATCGCTGAGCGACTCGCCCAGCGTGCGCGCCAGCCAGCGAGGATCTTCGTCGAGCGCGCGCTGCACCGCCTGGCGTGCGAAGTCGGCCAGCGCCACGGGCAGGGCGGCGGGCGTGGTGGTGGGAGGCTGGCGCGGATCACGGTAGCGCCTGCCGCCCGGCTCGGCGCTGGTGCCGCGTTCCTCGGCCAGCGCCTCGGCCACCTCGTCGGCCAGCCGCCCGATCAGGTCGGCCGCCAGTTCGCCCATCGAAGGCGCGCGGAAGCCCACAGAGCAGGTCATGCAGTCACCGCCGACGGCCACGCCGTCGTGGCCCCAGCCCGGCGGGAGGTAGAGCAGGTCGCCGGGCTCCAGCACCCACGCCTGCTCCGGCTCAAAGTGGCGCAGCAGCTTCAGGGGCGCACCAGGCACGAAGCGGGCGTCCTGCCCCGGGCGCAGTGGGCCGATTCGCCAACGGCGTCGTCCCTGCACCTGCAGCAGGAACACGTCATAGGCGTCGAGGTGCGGGCCGACGCCGCCGCCGTCGCTGGCCCAGGACACCATGAGGTCGTCCAGCCGCGCATCGGGCACAAAACGGAAGGCGTCGAGCAGCGCGCGCGCGGCGGGTACGTGCAGATCCAGACCCTGCACCAGCAGCGTCCAGCCCGGCCTCGATGCGGGCGGCAGCGAGCGCCGCGCGAAGGGCCCGTGGCGCACGCGCCAGTCGGCCGCCGCGTTGCCGGCGCCGCGGCGCTCGACCAGGCGCGACTCCGTGCCCTCTTGCCCCGCCAGCGCAAACAGGCCTTGCCGCGGCAGCGGCGACTGCACACCAGGCCAGGCCTGGCGCACCAGCAACGGCTTCTTTTGCCAGTGATGGCGCATGAAGCGCGCGGGGCTCAGGCCGCCCAGCAGCGGCAGCGGCTGGGTCAGCGCCGCCGCGCCGGGCGGCACGGCCAGGGTCGGAGTCGGGCGGCTCATCGGCCCCATTGTGGGCTTGTGCGGGGCGGCGCTGTGCCATCATTCCCTGATGATCATCACGAGCCCCTGCGTCGTGAGCCTCACCTGGCAGCTGGCCGACGCGCAGAACAACCCCATCGATGCCCTGGCCCAGCCGGTGGAGTTCTTCTACGGCGGCGACGACCTCCTGGCCAAGGTCGAGGAGGCCCTGGCCGGCCACGCCGAGGGCGCCGAGCTGCACCTTCACCTCGAGCCCGAGCACGCCTTCGGCGACTACGTCCCCGAGCTCGTCTGCTTCGAGGCGCGCAGCCTCTTCCCCGAGCAGCTCGAGCCCGGCATGGCCTTCGAGGGCCTACCGGCTGGCGCCGTGACCACCGGCATGCCCGCCGACGCCGTCTACGTGGTCACCGAGGTCTATCCTTCGCACGTGGTGCTGGACGGCAATCACCCGCTGGCCGGCATGGCGCTGCGGCTGCAGGTGCAGGTGCGGGCCGTGCGCGAGGCCCGCGACGAGGAGATCGAGGCGCGCAGTGTGGGCGGCGGCTTCGTCTCGGTGCTGGACGGGCGCCCCACCGGTCACCCTGCGCACTGACCCTGGGTCCGACCGTTGGACGCGCCCGGGCGCCTCAGGCGCGCCCAGTGGACCCGAAGCCGGCGGCGCCGCGCGCGCTGGTGCCGAACTGCTCGACGACGCGGAAGCGCGCCTGCACCACGGGCACGATCACCATCTGCGCGATGCGGTCCAGCGGGTTGATCGTCACCGGCGCGGAGCCGCGGTTCCAGGCGCTCACCATCAGCGGTCCCTGGTAATCGCTGTCAATCAGGCCCACGAGATTGCCCAGCACGAGGCCTTGCTTGTGGCCCAGGCCCGAGCGCGGCAGCAGCAGCGCCGCAAGGCCTGGGTCGGCAATGTGCACCGCCAGTCCCGTGGACACGAGCTCGGCCTGGCCCGGCTGCAGCACCAGCGGTGCGTCGAGGCAGGCGCGCAGGTCCAGGCCGGCGCTGCCGGGCGTGGCGTAGGCCGGCAGCGTGGCCTCTATGCGCGGGTCGAGGATGCGCAGGTCGATCGTGGTCATGGTGTGCGGGGCGGCGGCAGCCGCGAGGCGATGGCGGCCACCAGCTGCCGAGCCAGCGCCAGCTTGCCGGCGCGCGGCAACTCGGTCGACTGGCCGGCCTCCACCAGCAGCAGCGCGTTGTCGTCGCGGCCGAAGGTGGCCGGGCCGAGGTTGCCCACCACCAGCGGCACGCCCTTGCTTGCGAGCTTGGCACGGGCGTGGCGCTCGACGTCCTCGCTCTCGGCCGCGAAGCCCACGCACCAGGGGCGCTGCGCCGCGGGCAGGCGCGCCACGCTGGCCAGCACGTCGGGGTTCTCGACGAAGGCCAGCGCGGGCACCACGCCGCTGCCGTCCTTCTTGATCTTGTGCGCCGCCACGTCGGCGGGCCGCCAGTCGGCCACGGCGGCGGTGGCGATGAACACGTCATGCGCGGGCGCCAGCGGCAGCACGGCGGCCAGCATCTCGCGCGCGCTGCCCACGTCGATGCGCGCCACGCCGCGCGGCGTGGGCAGCGCCACCGGGCCCGCCACCAGCGTGACGGCCGCGCCGGCCTCGGCCGCCGCGCGCGCGATGGCGAAGCCCATCTTGCCGCTGCTGCGGTTGGTGATGCCGCGCACGGGGTCGATGGCTTCATAGGTGGGGCCGGCCGTCACCAGCACGCGGCGGCCGGCCAGCAGCTTGGGCTGGAAGAAGGCCACGAGCTCGTCGCGCAGGTCCGCCGCCCCGAGCATGCGGCCGTCGCCCACCTCGCCGCAGGCCTGGTCGCCGGCGGCCGGGCCCAGCAGCGTGGCGCCGTCGGCGCGCACCTGGGCCAGGTTGCGCTGCGTGGCCGGGTGCGACCACATCTCGCGGTTCATCGCCGGGGCCAGCAGCAGCGGGCAGCGCTCGCGCGGGCGTGCCAGGCACAGCAGCGACAGGATCTCGCCGGCCCGCCCCTGCGCCAGCTGCGCGATGAAGTCGGCGCTGGCCGGCGCCACCAGCACGGCATCGGCCTCGCGCGTGAGGTTGATGTGCGGCATGGCGTTCCCCGCGCGCAGGTCCCACTGCGAGGTGACGACCGGCCGGCCGGTGAGCGCCTGCATCGTGGCCGGCGTGATGAACTGCGCCGCGGCCTCCGTCATCACCACCTGCACGGTGGCGCCCTCGCGCTGCAGCTCACGCGCCAGCTCGGCGGCCTTGTAGCAGGCCACGCCGCCGGACAGGCCCAGCACGAGATGACGGCCGGCGAGATCGCCGCCTGGGGGTTCGGACTCGGTTGACATGGCGCGCGACTCTAGACCACCGCGCCGTGGCACTTCTTGAACTTGCGGCCGCTGCCGCACGGGCAGGGGTCGTTGCGGCCCGGCTGCTGATCGACCCGCCGCGTGCCCGGCATGGGCGCATGCTCAAGCCAGAACAGGCGAAGGTCCTGCGCCGCGAACAGCGCACGGTCGATGGCGGCCTCGCGCGGGGTGGGCGGCGGCTCGTCGCCCTGGGCCGGCGGCACCGGCGCGTCGTCGGGCGTGGGCTTCATCAGCGCCTCGATGTCGCTCAGCAGATCGCCGAGCACCTCGCGCGCCTCGGCGTCGTCAGGCTGCACCCAGACGTCGGGGAACAGCGCCACGGCGGTCAGGAACCCCTCGGCCCACAACGCACCGCCCTGGAGCATGGCCTGGGCCTCGGGCTCCTGGGCAATCTCCTCGGGCAGCTGCTGGCCGTCGCCCCAGTCGTAGAGCAGCGGCTGCAGACGCAGACGGTCGGGGTCGTCCATCAAGGAGTCGGCGTCGAGCATGCGCCGCAGCGATGCCAGCCGGCGGGCGATGACCTCGTGGGCCTGGGCGACGTCGGCCGGGTCGGCGTAGGCGCGCTCGAACTCGTCGCCCAGCAGCGGGCCCAGCCACTGCGACAGCGGCAACTGGTAGGCGCCGGCGGCCACGGCGGTGAGCGCGCCGTCCAGCCACTCGGCCTGCACGCTGGAGCCGAAGCCCTGCAGCCGCTCGGCCAGGGCCTCAAGCGCGCCGGCTTCGTCGACGGCGTCGGTGATCATGCGGGGGCTCCTGGGGCCGGCCATGCGGCCGCCGGGGGGTTGGGGTGCAGTCGCGCCATCGACAGCACGTCGACGTAGCGGCCGTTGCGCAGCGCATAGGCGCGGTGGCGGCCCTCCTCCTGGAAGCCGAAGCGGCGGTACAGCGCGATGGCCGGCGCGTTGTCGACGAACACCGTGAGCTCCACGCGCAGCAGCTGCGCCCAGCGGTCGGCGTAGTCGCAGGCCGCCTGCATCAGCGCGGTGCCCACGCCCCCGCCCTGGTGCGCCGCCCCGACGCTGATGCCCAGCATGGCGGCGTGGCGGCGCCTCACGCGCTCCACGGGGTGCAGGCCCACGCTGCCCAGGAGGCTGCCGCCGCGCTCGGCCAGCAGCAGCAAGTCGGCGGTCTCGCCGGCAGCCGCCATCGTCTCCAGGCGCTGGCGCCACAGCGCCTCGGTCGGCCAGGGCAGCTGCATGAGGTTGGCGAAGACCGCGTCGTCGGCCATCTGCCGCGCCAGCGCGGCAGCGTCGGCGGGCGTGGCGCGACGCAGCGTGATCGGCGGCGAGGCCTCGGTGGCGGGTGGGCTCATCGGTGGGGTGACCTGTGGCGCCGAGGCGACGCGTTCCCGGCGATGAGCCGCATTGTCACGCCACCAGCACAGGGCGATGTCAGCCTTGCGGGGCACTCTTCTTGCGCCAGCGGGCCGCAGCATCCCGGGCGGCGAGCGTCAAGCCGGGCAATCGCGGAGCTCACGGAGGCCGTCCCGCAGCGGCCTGGGCCCCTTCCGCGATCGAGGACCCGGTGACGCGCCAGGCCGGCGGCGAGTCGCAGTGGGCCGCGCAGATCACGTTGCGCTACAAGTTCTGATCCACGGCCTTCGCGGCCTTTGCACGAAGGGCGGCCTGCGGGCCGCCCTTGTTCTAGGCCCTCGGCGGGCGGCTCAGGCCGGGCTGAGCCCCCTCACGTTCTGCAGTGTCAGCGCCGCCGCCGCGGTGCGTGTTGCCACGCCGAGCTTCTCGTGGATGCGCTCGAGGTGTTTCATCACCGTGGCCGGGATGGCGCCGAGGATGTCGCCGATGTCGCGGTTGGTCTTGCCCTTGTCCACCCAGTAGAGAACCTCGCTCTCGCGCAGCCTCGGGCAGAAGGCGCGCATGAGGGCCTGCACGGTCTCGGCGTCGTCCACCTCGTGCAGCACCACCAGCCCGTCGTCGTCCAAGGTGCGACCCTGCAGCGCGGCCACGAGCTGCCGGCCGTCGCGCGCCAGCACCTCGGGCGGGCGCAGCGGCAGGCGTGCATGCTTGGGGCCATGCCCCTGGCCTCCGCAGGGCCGCCCGGCTAGGAGCGTGGGCGGCAGAAATCCAGCCCCGCGTTGGGCCGACTTCGGGGCCCAGGCCAGGCGCCGCGCGCAGCCCGGGCTGTGCGCCCGGGCCAGCGTGGCAACGCCGCATGGGCCCCGAAATCGGCCCAACCCGAGGGGCCGGGGCGGCCAAAGCCGCTGGCGGGTGTTGCGCCGCTGGCGCGGGCGTCAAGCCCGCGCTGCGCGACCCGCCTACGCCAGTGGCTTTGGCCGCCCCGGCGCGGGGCTGGATTTCTGCCGCCCACGCTCCTAGCATGCGGGCACCGACCTTGCTGACCCTGACCGCATGGACCTGACGCCCCGAGAGAAGGACAAGCTGCTGCTCTTCACCGCCGCGCTGCTGGCCGAGCGCCGCAGGGCGCGCGGCCTGAAGCTCAACGTGCCCGAGGCCATCGCGCTCATCAGCGCCGCCATCCTGGAAGGCGCACGCGACGGCAAGACGGTGGCGCAGTTGATGAGCGAGGGCAAGACCGTGCTCGGCCGCGACGACGTGATGGACGGGGTGCCCGAGATCGTCAGCGAGATCCAGGTCGAGGCGACCTTCCCGGACGGCACCAAATTGGTGACCGTGCACCAGCCGATTGCGTGACGACCGCATCCGACCGGCGTCCGCCTGCCACCAGGAGAAGCACGACGATGAACAAGCTCCTTGCGGCCACCGCCGCGCTCACCACCACCTGGGCCCAGGCCCACGAGGGCCACGGCCTCCCCGGCGCCAGCCACGGGCACGCCACCGACGTGTTGGGCGTCGTGCTCGTGGTGGCCCTGGCCGCCGGCGCCTGGTGGTGGGCCCGCCGCAAGTGAGGGCCAGGCCATGATCCCCGGAGAACTGCTGGTCGACGACGACGGCGAGCACGCGCTCAACCCCGGCCGCCCCACGACCACGCTCGTGGTCGCCAACAGCGGCGACCGGCCCATTCAGGTGGGTTCCCACTACCACTTCGCCGAGACCAACGCGGCGCTGGTGTTCGACCGCCAGGCCGCCCGCGGCCAGCGCCTGAACATCCCCAGTGGCACGGCCGTGCGCTTCGAGCCCGGGCAGGAGCGCACCGTGACGCTTGTGCCGTACGTCCCAACGGTGGCCGGCCACCGCCAGGTGTGGGGCTTCCGCGGCCTCGTGAACGGCGCGGTCTGAGGAGACGTCTGAGATGACCCGCACACTGGGCCGCCGCGCCTATGCCGAGATGTTCGGCCCCACCAAAGGCGACCGCCTGCGCCTGGCCGACACCGGCCTCGTCATCGAGGTCGAGCACGACCACACGCTCAAGGCCGGCGGCTACGGCGAGGAGGTCAAGTTCGGCGGCGGCAAGACCATCCGCGACGGCATGGGCCAGAGCCAGACCGTCAACGGCCCCGGCGACCACGAGGCGCACGATTGCGTCATCACCAACGCGCTCATCATCGACGCCGCGGGCATCGTCAAGGCCGACGTCGGCATCAAGGGCCAGCGCATCGCCGCCATCGGCAAGGCCGGCAACCCCGATGTGCAGCCGGGCGTCGACATCGTCATCGGCCCCGGCACCGAGATCATCGCGGGCGAGGGCATGATCCTCACCGCGGGCGGCATCGACAGCCACATCCACTTCATCTGCCCGCAGCAGATCGAGGAGGCGCTGAGCTCCGGCGTGACGACGATGTTGGGTGGCGGCACCGGCCCGGCCACCGGCACCTTTGCCACCACCTGCACGCCGGGGCCCGAGAACATGCACCGCATGCTGATGGCGGCCGAGGCCTTCCCGATGAACCTGGGCTTCATGGGCAAGGGCAACGCCACGCGGCCGGAGGCGCTCGCGCAGCAGATCGCCGCCGGCGCCATCGGCCTGAAGCTGCACGAGGACTGGGGCACCACGCCGGCGGCCATCGACAACTGCCTGACGATGGCCGAGGAGACCGATACGCAGGTGTCCATCCACTCCGACACGCTCAACGAGAGCGGCTTCGTCGAGGACACCATCGCCGCCACGGCCGGCCGCACGCTGTGTGCCTTCCACACCGAAGGCGCGGGCGGCGGGCATGCGCCCGACATTCTCAAGGTCATCGGCACGCAGAACTTCCTGCCCAGCAGCACCAACCCCACCATGCCCTACACCGTGAACACGGTGGACGAGCACCTGGACATGCTGATGGTGTGCCACCACCTCGATGCGTCGATCGCCGAAGACCTGGCCTTCGCCGAGAGCCGCATCCGCCGCGAGACCATCGCCGCGGAAGACGTGCTGCACGACCTGGGCGCCATCAGCATGATGAGCTCCGACAGCCAGGCCATGGGCCGCGTCGGCGAAGTCATCATCCGCACCTGGCAGACGGCGCACAAGATGAAGGCGCAACGTGGCTGGCTGGCGCCGCCGGCCGAGCGCGCCAAGGCCCACCCGGTGGAAGCCGATTCGCGCAACGACAACTTCCGCGTCAAGCGCTACATCGCCAAGTACACGGTGAACCCGGCCATCGCCAACGGCATCAGCCACGAGGTCGGCAGCCTGGCGGTGGGGCAGTGGGCCGATCTGGTGCTGTGGCGGCCGGCGTTTTTTGGCGTCAAGCCCAGCCTCATCCTCAAGGGCGGCTTCATCGCGCAGGCGCTGATGGGCGACGCCAACGCCAGCATCCCGACGCCGCAGCCGGTGCACTACCGGCCGATGTTCGGCAGCTTCGGCCGCGCGCTGCAGGCCACGAGCATCACCTTCCTGAGCCAGATCGCGCTAAAGAACGGCGTGGGTGATCAGCTCGGCCTGCGGCGGCGCCTGTCGGCCGTGAGCGGCTGCCGCACGGCGAAGAAGTCGCACATGGTGCTCAACAGCTACGCGCCGGTGATGGAGGTCGACGCACAGACCTACCGCGTGCGCGCCGACGGCCACCTGCTCACCTGCGACCCGGCCACGCTGCTGCCGATGGCGCAGCGCTACTTCTTGTTCTAAGGGCCTGAGCGTTTACCGGGGCCGCGAATGTGCACGCAACCAGGCGGCGAAGCCGGGCTCGTCGAGCGAGCCGGCGGCCACCGCCAGCATGGTGAGCACGCAGTCGGCGTCATCAGCCACCAGATCGTGGCCATTGAGCGCCAGGAACAGCTCCACGGCGACGAAGGCCGTGCGCTTGTTGCCGTCGATGAAAGGGTGATTCTTCGCCAAGCCCACGCCATAGGCCGCCGCCAGGTCGGCGGCGTCGGGGTTGCCGTAGGCGGCCTGGTTCTGCGGCCGCGCCAGCGCCGACTCGAACAGGCCAAGGTCGCGCACCCCGGCCGCGCCGCCGTGCTCGGCGAGCTGCTCCTCGTGCACGGCCAGCAGCACCTCGGCCGACACCCAGCGCCAGGGCTCGTTCACTTGGCCAGCTCCCGCAACACCTGGCGGCGGCGCTTCATGATCTCGCGCGCCTCGGTCATCTGCGCCTCGAATTCAGCGCTGTACGGCGTGAGCCGGATGCCGTCGGCACCATCGGTGAGGTAGACCGTGTCACCCTTCTCCAGCTTCAGCCGCGCCAGGACCTCCTTGGGCAGGATCACGCCGACGGAATTGCCGATCTGGGTGAGTTTCAGGGCGGTCATGGCAGGCACTCCAAGTTATAACGGTTGTTATACTCTCGCACCATGCTGACCGTCAACAAGCTCATCCCCGGCGCCCGGGGCCTCGCCGGCGTGCTGCTCAAGCGCGCCGCCACGGTCGAACTCGACTGGGACGTGCGGCAGAAAAGCCGCTTCGACGCCACCGACACGCAAGGCCGCACGCTCGGCGTGTTCCTGCCGCGCGGCACGGTGGTGCGTGGCGGCGATGCGCTGGTGGCCGAAGACGGCTCCCTCATCGTCGTCAAGGCCGCGCCGCAGCCGGTGCTGGTGGTGACGCCCTGCGCCGTGCACGGCAGCCCCTTCGACCTGGTGCGCGCGGCCTACCACCTGGGCAACCGCCACGTCGCGCTGGAGCTGCAGAGCGACCACCTCAAGCTCGAGCCCGACCACGTGCTGGCCGACATGCTGCGCGCCATGCACCTGATCGTGAGCGAGCAGCAGGCGGCCTTCGAGCCGGAGTCGGGCGCCTATGCGGCCGGTGGACATGGGCACGGCCACGCGCATGAACAGGCGCACGACCGTGACCACGGCCACGGCCACGCCGCCGCGCCCAAGTCCAAGCCGGTGCCCATCGCTGTGACGGCCGCCGCCGCGCCGCACGTGCACGGCCCCGGCTGTGGCCACGACCACCACGGCCATGGCCACGACGACCACCCCCACTGACAGCGCCGCCGCGGCCACTGCCGCGACGCATTTGCAGCTGATGTGGCTGGCCTCGCCGGCCCTGCCCGTGGGCGGCTTCAGCTACTCCGAGGGCCTGGAGCCCGCTGTCGAGGCCGGCCTCGTGCACGACGAAGCCACGGCCGCCGCCTGGCTGGCCGACCAGCTGCCGCTGGTGCTGGCCCGCAGCGACGCCGCCGCCCTGGCCGACGCCTGCCGCGCCTGGGCCGCGCACGACGAGCCCGCCGCACGCGCGCTGAACGACTGGGTCTCGCAGACCCGCGAAACCGCCGAACTGCGCCTGCAGACCGAGCAGATGGGCCGCTCGCTGCTCGAGTGGCTGAAAAACAGTCCGTACGCCACCGATGCGCGCCTGGCGCAGCTCGCCGCGCTGCCCCCGGCGCCCACCTGGCCGGTGGCCTTTGCGCTGGCCGCCACGCTGGCCGGCGCGGCCCCGCGCGAGGCGCTGATGGCCTTTGCCTGGGGCTGGGCCGAGAACATGGCGCAGGCCGCGATGAAGGCCGTGCCGCTGGGCCAGGCCGCGGCGCAGCGCATGCTCACCACGCTGGCCGCGCAGATACCGGCCACCCTCGACACCGCCCTGTCCACCCCCGCCGACGCCCGCCAGGCCTACGCCCCCGGCCTGGCCATCCTGTCGGCCCGCCACGAAACCCAGTACTCGCGCCTCTTCCGATCATGACGTCCAGACTGCATGCCATCCCCGGCCGCACCAAGAAGCTCCCGCCGCTGCGCGTGGGCGTCGGCGGCCCTGTCGGTTCGGGCAAGACCACGCTGGTGGAGATGCTCTGCAAAGCGATGCGCGAGACCTGGGATCTCGTCGTCGTCACCAACGACATCTACACCAAGGAAGACCAGCGCCTGCTCACCGTGGCCGGCGCGCTGGCGCCCGAGCGCATCGTGGGTGTCGAGACTGGCGGCTGCCCGCACACCGCCATCCGCGAAGACGCGTCGATCAACCTCGAGGCCGTCGACCGACTGCTCGAGCAGTTCCCCGATGCCGACATCGTGTTCATCGAAAGCGGTGGCGACAACCTCGCCGCCACCTTCAGCCCCGAGCTCAGCGACCTGACGATCTATGTGATCGACGTCGCCGCCGGCGAGAAGATCCCGCGCAAGGGCGGCCCCGGCATCACCAAGAGCGATCTCTTCGTCATCAACAAGACCGACCTCGCGCCCTATGTCGGCGCCGATCTGTCGGTGATGGAAGCCGACACGAAGCGCATGCGCCCCCTGCACGCCAGCACGCGGCCTTTCGTGATGACGAACCTGCGCACCAAGCAGGGCCTGGCCGAGGTGGTGGCCTTCATCGAGAAGCGGGGCCTGCTGCAGGCGTGAGGCGCGCGCCGTGAGCAAGCTCTACTTCCGCTACGCGGCGATGAACGCCGGCAAGTCGACAAACCTGCTGCAGGCCGCCTACAACTACGAGGAGCGCGGCATGCGCGTGCGCCTCTTCACGGCCGCGCTCGACGACCGCTCGAGCGCGGGCCTCATCAGCTCGCGCCTGGGCCTGACGCGGCAGGTCGAGACCTTCGGCCCCGAGACCGTCTTCGACTCGGCCGGCGTCGGCGACGGCGTCGCCTGCCTGCTCATCGACGAGGCCCAGTTCCTCACGCCCGGGCAGGTGCGGCAACTGCACCGCCTGGCGCACGGGCACCCGGTGCCGGTGCTGTGCTACGGCCTGCGCAGCGACTTCCGCGGCGACCCGTTCCCCGGCTCGACGCTGCTGCTGGCGCTGGCCGACGACCTGGAGGAGATGAAGACCATCTGCGCCTGCGCCCGCAAGGCCAGCATGAACCTGCGGGTGGATGCCGACGGCCGCCGCGTCAAGGACGGCGAACAGGTGCTGATCGGCGGCAACGACCGCTACCGCGCGGTCTGCCCCGGCTGCTTCTACAGCGACGACGACGACCCGGCGCGTGCACCGGGGCTGTTTGGCTGAGGGCGCCCCTGCGTCCCCAGCACGGGATGGGACAATCGACGGCATGAGCGCATCCCGCGAGCAAGTCGAGTCCCTCACGATCCGCCGCCCCGACGACTGGCATCTGCACCTGCGCGACGGCGCCGCACTCGCCGCCGTGCTGCCCGCCACTGCCCGGCAGTTCGCGCGGGCCATCGTGATGCCCAACCTGAAGCCGCCGGTCACCACCGCCGCGGCGGCCGTGGCCTACCGCGGGCGCATCCTCGCGGCCCTGCCGGCCGGCAGGGCCTTCGAGCCGCTGATGACGCTCTACCTCACCGACAACACGCCGCCCGAGGAGATCGTGCGCGCCAAGGCCGCGGGTGTCGTCGCGCTCAAGCTCTACCCGGCCGGCGCCACGACCAACAGCGATGCCGGCGTCACCGACGTCCGCAAGACCTGGCGCACGCTCGAGGCCATGCAGCGCGAAGGCCTGCTGCTGCTGGTGCATGGCGAGGTCACCGACGGCGAGATCGACGTCTTCGACCGCGAGGCCGTGTTCATCGAGCGCGTGATGCAGCCGCTGCGGCGCGATTTCCCGGCGCTCAAGGTGGTGTTCGAGCACATCACCACGAGCGATGCCGCACAGTATGTGGCGCAGGCCGGCCCGCTGACGGCCGCCACCATCACCGCCCACCACCTGCTCTACAACCGCAACGCGCTCTTCGTGGGCGGCCTGCGCCCGCACCACTACTGTCTGCCGGTGCTGAAGAAGGAGCGCCACCGCCAGGCGCTGGTGGCGGCGGCCACCTCGGGCAGCGGCCAGTTCTTCCTCGGCACCGACAGCGCGCCGCACGCGGCGCAGCTCAAGGAGCAGAGTGTCTGCGGCGCCGGCTGCTACACGGCGCCCGCGGCGCTGGAGCTGTACGCCGAGGCCTTTGAGGCCGCGGGTGCGCTGCACCGGCTCGAGGGCTTCGCCAGCGAGCACGGGCCGCGCTTCTACGGCCTGCCGCTCAACGAGGGCAGCGTCACCCTGAGGCGCCAGCCGTTCACGCTGCCCGAGACGCTGCCCTTCGGCGACGCCGTGATCAAGCCCCTGCGGGGCGGCGAGACCTTGGCCTGGAGCCTGCAAGCATGAGCACCCCCGAGCGCGTGATGCTGCTGATCGATGCCGACAACGTCAGCGTCGACGTCATGGAGCAGGCCATCCGGCTGCTGCTCAACCAGCACGGCGGCCTGCACGTGCGCCGCGCCTACTGCACCGCCGAGAGCGCCGTGAAGCACCAGCCGGCATTCAAGCGCCTGGCCATCAAGCCCATGGTGAACCTGGCCACCGGCAAGAACAGCACCGACATCGCGCTGGCCGTCGACGCCATCGACCTGGTGCTCGCCGAGCGGCCCGACGTGGTGGTGATCGCCAGCAGCGACAGCGACTTCGCGCCGCTGGTGCAGCGGCTGCGCGAGAAGGGCTGCGTCGTGCGCGGCATCGGGCAGAAAGGCAAGACCGGCGACGAGACGCAGGACGTCTACGACGACTACACGGTGCTCGAGCACCGCAAGGCCGAGCCGGCGGCGCGAGCCCCGCGCAAGACCGCGGCGCGCAAGACCAGCACCCGCAAGGCGGCGCCGCCGCAGGCGGCCGAGCCGGCCCCGGCCGCCGAGGCCCCGCCGGCGCCGCCGAAGAAGCCGGCCGCGCGCAAGAAGCCGCTGGCGCGCAAGGCGGCGTCGAGCCCGGATACCACGTCCGACGCCACGTCCGACGCGCTGGCCGGCGTCATGGCCGACATCCTGGCCGAGTCGGCCGCGGCCCCCGAGCCCGCAGCGGCGCCAGCCAAGCGGGCCCGCAAGACGCCGGCCCGCAAGGCGGCCCAGCCCGCGGAGAAGCCGGTCGCGCCGCCGGCGCCCCCGGCCGACCCGCGCGTCGAGCAGGTGCTGGCCGTGCTGCCCGAACTCGCGGCCGGCCAGTCGCTGGCGCTCAACGTCGCCGTGCAGCGCCTGCGCGAAGCCCGGCTGCTGGGCCGCAACGCCCCGTCGACCCGGTTCTTCGCCGCGCTGGCCGAGCGTTTTGAGCTGGTGCCGGCCGGCAGCCCCACCAAGGTGCTGCTGCGCTCCTGAACCACCGCGCAAGACCCCACGGCGGGCCGGGCACCTTGAAAGACCAGGGCGCGCCCTAAGATGCGGGCCCGTTGGAGTTTCCGGGCCCCTGTCGGGGCCACTCCCACTGTTGAACCAAGGCCATGAAACGCATCGTCCTGTTTGTCGTCACCAACCTGGCCGTGATGCTGGTGCTGGGCTTGGCCGTGCACCTGCTGGGCCTGAACCGCTTCCTCACCGCCAACGGCCTGAACCTGCCGATGCTGCTGGGCTTCGCGGCCGTCATGGGCTTCGGTGGCGCCTTCATCTCGCTGCTGATGAGCAAGCCGATGGCCAAGTGGTCCACGCGCGCCCAGATCATCAACAACAGCACCGACCCCACGCACCGCTGGATCGTGCAGACGGTGGAACGCTTTTCGCAGAAGGCTGGCATCGGCATGCCCGAGGTCGCCCTCTACGAGGGCGAGCCCAACGCCTTCGCCACCGGTGCCTTCAAGAATTCGGCCCTGGTGGCCGTCAGCACGGGCCTGCTGCACAGCATGAACCGCGACGAGGTCGAGGCCGTCATCGGCCACGAGGTCGCGCACGTGGCCAACGGTGACATGGTCACGCTCACGCTCATCCAGGGCGTGATGAACACCTTCGTGGTGTTCCTGTCGCGCGTGATCGGCTACTTCGTCGACAAGGTCATCCTGCGCAACACCAACGACGGTCCGGGCATCGGCTACTACGTGACCACCATCGTGCTCGACATCGTCCTGGGCGTGTTGGCCGCCATCGTCGTGGCCTGGTTCTCGCGGCAGCGCGAGTACCGCGCCGACGCCGGTGCCGCCGGGCTGATGGGCCGCAAGCAGCCGATGATCAACGCGCTGGCCCGCCTGGGCGGCATGGACCCCGGCCAGTTGCCGTCGAGCGTGCAGAACATGGGCATCAACTCACGCCCCAGCGGCCTGATGGCGCTGTTCTCGAGCCACCCGCCGATCGAAGACCGCATCCGCGCGCTGCAGCAGGGCCATTGAGCCGCGCGCTCGCTAGATGAAGGCCGCCTTCGGGCGGCCTTTTTTGTGGGGCCCTTCGACAGGCTCAGGGGGGGCTTCGACAGGCTCAGCCCGACGCCCTCCCCACCCGTTCGCCCTGAGCAGGGGGGCTGAGCCTGTCGAAGCCCCCGTGTCGAAGGGCCGCCGCCGCCGCGCGCTACTTCGCCGCCCGCGGCACCCGCCCCATCAGATAGAATTCGTCGTTCGGCCGCATCGCTGTCAAGTTGGCCATGCGGTTGCTGAGTCCGAAGAAGGCCGCGATGGCGCCGATGTCCCAGGCGTCCTCGTCGTCGAAGCCGTGCGCGCGCAGTGCCGAGAAGTCGGCCTCGTCGATGGCGTGTGAGGCCGTCGTCACCTTCATCGCAAAGTCGAGCATCGCGCGCTGCCGCGGCGTGATCGGCGCCTTGCGGTGGTTGACCGCAATCTGGTCGGCCAGCAGCGGCGCCTTCTCGTACACGCGCAGGATGGCGCCATGCGCCACCACGCAATACAGGCACTGGTTGGCGGCGCTGGTGGCGACGATGATCATCTCGCGCTCGCCCTTGCTCAACGAGCCCGTGTCCTTGAGCAGCAGGGCGTCGTGGTAGGCCATGAAGGCGCGCCACTCGGCCGGCCGGTGCGCCAGCGCCAGAAACACGTTGGGCACGAATCCGGCCTTGGCCTGCACCTCGAGGATGCGGGTGCGCAGGTCTTCGGGCAGGCCGGCCAGCTCGGGCACGGGGTAGCGGCTGATCGGGGGCGTGCTCACTGGCGGGTGTCCTTCAGGTCTTGAACTGCATCGCGTGCAGCCGCGCATACACGCCGCCGGCGGCCAGCAGTTCGGCGTGGGTGCCTTGTTCGACGAGATGGCCGCTCTCGAGCGCCACGACGCGGTCGGCGTTTTCGATCGTCGACAGCCGGTGCGCGATGACCAGCGTCGTGCGGCCCTTCATCAGCCGCTCCAGCGCGTCCTGCACGGCACGCTCGCTCTCGCTGTCGAGCGCCGAGGTGGCCTCGTCGAGGATGAGCACCGGCGCGTCCTTGGCCACTGCGCGTGCAATCGCCAGGCGCTGGCGCTGCCCGCCCGAGAGCTGGCTGCCGTTGTGGCCGATGGCGGTGTCCAGGCCGTCGGGCAGCGACTCCACGAACTCCAGCAGGTTGGCCGCCGCCAGCGCCGCGCGCACCTGCTCGCGCGGCATCGGCGCGCCCAGGCTGACGTTGGCCGCGACGCTGTCGTTGAACAGCACCACGTCCTGGCTGACGAGCGCGAACTGCCGGCGCAGCGCGTGCATGTCCCAGTCGGCCAGCGGCACGCCGTCGAGCGTGATGCGGCCGCTGCTGGGCTGCAGAAAGCGCGGCAGCAGGTTCACCAGCGTCGTCTTGCCCGCGCCCGAGGGGCCCACCAGCGCCACCGCCTCGCCGGGGCGGATGACGAGGTTGATGCCGGCCAGCGCGGGCGGTGCATCGTCGCGCCACGCCAGGCCCACGTTCTCGAAGCGGATCTCGCCGGCCGCGCGGCCACCGTCGTGCGTGCCGCCGCTTTCGACGGCAGTGTGCTCGATGTGGTCGAGCCCGCGCTCCACGGCGGCCAGGCCGCGCGTCAGCGGCGCCATCACGTCCGACAGGTGCTTTACGGGCGCAATCAGCATCAGCATGGCCGTCACGAAGCCGACGAAGCTGCCCACCGTGGCGCCGCCCTGGCTGCTTTGCCACAGCGCCACTGTGATGACGCCGCTCAAGGCGCAGGCTGCGAGCATCTGCGTCACCGGCGTCATCGACGCGGCCGCGACCACGCCCTTCAGCGTGAGCCGGCGCACCACGTCGGCACGGCTGAAGAAGCGTTCGGCCTGTTGCGGCTCGGCGCCGTGCAGGCGCACGATGCGCCAGGCCAGCATGTTCTCTTCCACCACGTAGGCCAGCGAGTCGGTGGCCTTCTGCGCCTCCACCGTGAGCCGGTGCAGCCGCTGGCCCAGCACGCGCATCACCAGCGCCACGGCCGGGAACAGCAGCGCCACCACCAGCGTGAGCTGCCAGTTCAGGAACAGCAGATAGCCGAGAAGCGCCACCAGCGTGAGCGTGTCGCGCACCAACGTCAGCAGGCAGCCCACGAGCGTGGTGACGCCGCCCTGCGTCTCGTAGACCAGGGTGTTGGTCATGCTGCTCGCGCTGCTCCGCGAGAACAGGCCCGGCTCGTTGGCCAGGAGCCGCGCGAACAGGTGCTCGCGCAGCTTCAGCACCGTGCGCGTGGCCGTCCAGGCCAGGCCGTACTGCGAGATGAAGCCCGAGAGACCGCGGATCGCGAAGAGGCCGATGATGGCCGCCGGCACCATCCACAGCGGCAAGGTGCCCGCCGTGAAGCCCTGATCGAGCAGCCGGCTCATCAGCGCCGGGATCATCGGTTCCGTGATCGCCGTGACCACTGCGCCGCCCACGGCGGCCACCAGGCCGGCATGGCTGCCGCGCAGGTAGGGCTTGATCCGCGCAAAGCGCTGCAGCAGAGAGGGCATTCAGGTGGCTGGGGGCAGGGGCGGCCGCATTATCGGCGGGTGCTCTTGCGCTTCGATACGGTCGCGCCGATGGCGCTGCCTACAATCGCAACCCCGTGACGACATCACCCCCATCGCCGGGCCCCGGCCCGGGCGCAACCTGGAGCCGTCGCCGCTGGCTGCAGGCGATCTCGGCCACCAGCGCGATCGCCGGGCTGGGCCTGGGCTCCGCTGCGGCCCTGGCGCAAGTGCGGGTCGAGATCACCGGCGTCGGTGCCACGCAGATCCCGGTGGCGCTGGCGCCCTTCCGCGACGAGACAGCCACGGGCGTGGCGCTGTCGGCCATCATCCGGGCCAACCTCGAGCGCAGTGGCGCCTTCCGCGTGATCGCCGTACCGCCGGGGCTGGACGAGCGCAGCGTGCCCGACCTCGCCGCGCTCCGCGGCCAGGGTGCCGACGCCTTGGTGGCCGGCTCGGCCACGCGGCTGGCCGACGGCCGCGTCGACGTGCGCATGCGCCTGTGGGACAGTGTGCGCAGCACCGAGCTTGCCGGCCAGGGCAGCGTCGTGCTGCCGGCCGATCTGCGCCTGGCGGCGCACCGCCTGTCCGACCTCATCCACGAAAAGCTCACGGGCCAGCGCGGCGTGTTTGCCACGCGCATCGCCTACGTGCTGCGCACCGGCCGCCGCTACACACTGCACGTGACCGACCCCGACGGCGAGGGCGGGCAGATCGCGCTGGCCAGCCCCGAGCCCATCATCAGCCCCGCCTGGAGCCCCGACGGCAAGCGGCTGGCCTACGTGTCCTTCGAGACGCAGAAGGCCGTGGTGTGGGTGCAAGACGTGGCCAGTGGCAGCCGCCGCGTGCTGGCCGACTTCCGCGGCAGCAACAGCGCCCCGGCCTGGAGCCCCGACGGCCGCCGGCTTGTCGCCACGCTGTCGCGCGACGGCAATTCGCAGCTCTACCTGATCAACGCCGACGGCGGCGGCAGCCCGCGGAGACTGACGGCCAGTGCCGCCATCGACACCGAGGCCGTGTGGAGCCCCGATGGCGAGTCCGTCTACTTCGTCAGCGACCGCGGCGGCGGCCCCCAGGTTTACCGCGTGCCCTCCGGCGGCGGCGCTGTGGAGCGCATCACCTTCCAGGGCGACTACAACATCAGCCCCGCGATCAGCCCTGACGGCGGGCAACTGGCCTACGTCTCGCGCCAGGCCGGGGCCTTCCGACTGATGCTGCTCGATCTGGCCAGCGGCCCGCCGCTGCCCCTGACCGACACGCGCGACGACGAAAGCCCCAGCTTCGCGCCCAACGGCCGCCTCATCGTCTACGCCACGCGCAGCGGCGGCGGTGACGTGTTGATGACCACCACCCTGGACGGCAAGGTCAAGACGCGGCTGCTGGCCAGCGGCGCCGACATGAGGGAACCGGCCTGGGGTCCTTACGGTCGATGATGCTCTCCCCAGCCCTGCCTTGCCCTGTTTCGCGAAGGATCACCATGACGACCCCTCTGTGCTTCTCGATCCACCCCAGGCTGCGTCTGCTCCTGCCGCTGGCGGCGGCGGCGCTCGTGGCCGGCTGCGCCGCGCCCAGCCGCGTGGACGATTCCAGCCCAGCCCCGGTGCAGACCGCCGCGGCCACCCCCGTGACCCCGGCCGCCGCAGCACCGGCGCCGGCCGCCACCGCCGCGGCGGCGCCGCAGTCGGGCGTCGCGACGGTTGACCTCGCGGCTCGTAACGCGGCAGCGCGCCCCGGCGCCAACGCCGCGGCCGGGGGCGCGCTGGCCGCGCCGGCTGAGCGCGTCGTCTACTTCGACTTCGACAGTTTTGCCATCAGCGACGAGTACAAGTCGCTGATCGAGGGCCATGCGCGCGTGCTGGCGCGCGAAGGCGGCAAACGCATCGTCGTCGAGGGCCACACCGACGAGCGCGGCGGCCGTGAGTACAACCTGGCGCTGGGCCAGAAGCGCGCCGAGGCGGTGGCGCGCTCCTTGGTGCTGCTGGGCGCGGGCGAGCGCCAGATCGAGGCCGTGAGCTTTGGCGAGGAGCGGCCCGCTGCCCAGGGCAGTGACGAATCGGCCTGGGCCCGCAACCGCCGCGCCGAGCTGAAGGACCGCTGATGCTGCGCGCCCGCTGCTGGCTGGCCACCTCGTCGCTGCTGGCCGGCCTGCTGGCCACTGCCCCGGCAGCGGCCTTCCTCAACGACGCCGAGGCGCGCAAGGCCATCAACGATCTTCGCGAGAAGGTCACCGCAATGGAAGAGGCCGCGGCCAAGCGCGAGGCCGAGGCGTCATCCGCCACCGCGGCTGAACGCGCCCGGCAGGCCGAGGAGCTGGCCGCGCTGCGCCGCAGCCTGCTGGAGCTGAACAACCAGATCGTGGCGCTGCGCACCGAAATGGCCCGACTGTCGGGCGCCCACGAGACCCTGGCCCGTGAGCTGGCCGAGTCGCAGCGCCGCCAGCGCGACTTGGCCCAGGCCTTCGACGAGCGGCTGAAGCTGCTCGAACCCGTGAAGGTGGCCATCGATGGCCGCGAGTTCATGGTCGAGCAGGGCGAGCGTCGGGCCTACGAGGAGGCCTTGGAGGCCATCCGCGGTGGCGACTTCGAACGTTCGGCGGCCCTCTTCACCGGCTTCCTGCGCCGCTACCCGGGCAGCCCCTATGCCGACACAGCGCGCTTCTGGCTCGCCAACGCGCATTACGGCCGCCGCGACCACCGCCAGGCCATCGAGCTGTTCCGCGCCTTCGTGACGGGCGCGCCCCAGCACCCACGCGCGCCCGAGGCGCTGCTGGCCCTGGCCAACAGCCAGGCCGAGTCGAAGGACGGCCGCGCTGCCCGCCGCACGATCGAAGAGTTGCTCAAGGCCTACCCCTCGTCGGAGGCCGCCGCGGCCGGCAAAGACCGCCTGGCCACGCTGCCGCGATAGCCGCGCGGCCGGCAACGGCCGTCGTGATGGCCTAGGATCGCAGCCCCATGCTGCAGGAATCTGATCTCCCGGGCCTCGTCACCCAGGTGCTGGCCGCGTCGTTCGCGCTGGCCGTGGTTTTTGGCGCCATTGCCCAGCGCACCCACTTCTGCACCATGGGTGCGGTGGCCGACATCGTCAACATGGGCGACTGGGCGCGCATGCGCATGTGGCTCATGGCCATCGGTGTGGCCATGCTGGGCTTCAACGGCATGGTCGGCGCGGGCTGGGTGCAGGCCGCCGACAGCGTCTACGCCGCGCCGCGGCTGATCTGGTTGTCCAACCTGCTGGGTGGGCTGCTGTTCGGCTTTGGCATGGTGCTGGCCTCGGGCTGCGGCAGCAAGACGCTGGTGCGCATCGGCGGCGGCAGCCTCAAGAGCCTGGTGGTGTTCTTCGTGCTCGCGGTGGCGGCTTACGCCACGCTGCGCGGCATCACCGCGGTGGCGCGCGTGGCCAGCGTCGACGCCGTGTCGATCACGCTCCCGGTGGGTCAGGACCTGCCCTCGCTGCTGGCCCACGCCAGCGGCTGGGCCACGCCCACGGCGGCGCTGCTGCTCGGTGCACTGATCGGCGGCGCGCTGCTGGTGTTTGCGCTCGCCCACCCCGACGCCCGGCGTGGCGACGCCCTGCTGGGCGGCCTCGGGCTGGGGGCGGTGATCGTCGGCGTGTGGTGGGTCACCGGCCGGCTCGGCCACCTCGAGGAGCACCCGGCCACGCTCGAAGAGGTGTGGCTGGCCACGAACACCCAGCGCATGGAGTCGCTCACTTTCGTGGCGCCCATCGCCTACACGATGGACTGGCTGATCCTGTTCAGCGACGCCAGCAAGACGCTCACGGTGGGCATCGTGGCGGTCTTTGGCGTGATCGCCGGTTCGGCGGCCATGGCGCTGGCCAACGGCAGCTTCCGCTGGGAGGGCTTTGCCGGCACCGAGGACACGGCCAACCACATCGTCGGTGCGGTGCTGATGGGGGTGGGTGGCGTCACCGCCATGGGCTGCACCATTGGGCAGGGTCTCACCGGTTTGTCGACCCTGGCGCTGGGCAGCTTCATCGCCTTCGGCGGCATCGTGGCCGGTGGTGTGCTGGCGCTGCGCTACCAGATGTGGCGGCTGGAGCGCATGGCGTGATGCCGCACGCGGCGGCACCGGCCGACGCCGCCGATCTGGAGCGGCGGTTCGGCGGCCTGCGCCGGCTGTACGGCGATGCCGGCTATGCGGCCGTGCGCGCGGCGCGCGTGGCGGTGGTGGGCCTGGGCGGGGTCGGTTCGTGGGCTGCGGAGGCGCTGGCGCGCAGCGGGGTGGCGCGTCTGGTGATGGTCGACCTCGACCACGTGGCCGAGAGCAACGTCAACCGCCAGGTGCAGGCCCTGGGCGGCACGCTGGGCATGGCCAAGGCCCAGGCCCTGGCACAGCGCTTGGCCGACATCCACCCAGGCTGCGAGCTGCTGCCGGTGGAGGCCTTTGCTGACGCCGAGACCTGGCCCGGGTTGCTGCCGGCCCCTGTGGACGCGGTGATCGACGCCTGCGATCAGGCCGCGGCGAAAGCCCACCTGGCAGCCTGGAGCCTGGCCTGCGGCCTGCCACTGGTGCTGGTGGGGGCCGCGGGCGGCAAGCGGCAACCGCAGGCCGTGGCGGTGGACGACCTCGCGCTGGCCACCCACGACCCGCTGCTGTCCGGACTGCGCCAGCGCCTGCGCAAGGCCGGTGTGGTGCCGCGGCTGGGCACGATGGGCCTGCGCGCCGTGTACTCGCGCGAGCCGGTGCTGCGGCCCGACGCCTCCTGCGCGGCCGACGGCGGCGCGGAAGGCCGCGTGGATGGCCGCATTGATGGCCGCATCGATGGCCGCATCGATGGCCGCCTCAACTGCCACGGCTACGGCTCCAGCGTCACGGTGACGGCGACCTTCGGGCTCGTGGCTGCGGCCGAGCTGCTGCGGCTGTTGATCGAGCGCCACATGCCCACCCCGAGGCTGAAGGCAGCGTAGGCCATGCTAAACTCTTGGGCTCTGCGGACCACGGGTCGTTAGCTCAGTCGGTAGAGCAGCGGACTTTTAATCCGTTGGTCGCAGGTTCGAATCCTGCACGACCCACCACCCCGGCCGCGGGCTCAGGTCTGGCAGATTTCACGGGCTCTTAGCTCAGTTGGTAGAGCAGCGGACTCTTAATCCGTTGGTCGCAGGTTCGAATCCTGCAGGGCCCACCAATTTCCTTGCAGTGACAGGCACTTGCAGGGCTTCGCGTTAAGTCCGTTGCTTTTGCAGCGGTTTCAACGTAACCGGAGCTCGAAGTGACTGTTACCGATACCGTACCCGCGGCACCGCGTCTGCCAGCGCGACCGCAACCCCGAACAACGGTTCGTTGTTCCACGCCGAGGAGGCCACCACCATGGCCACCTACGCAGGCCGGGACAGCGCGCGCTGCTGGCGCGTGGAGTGGTGGAGCCAGCGCATCGGCCACCGACGCCTGGCCGAGCTCACTGACGACCACGTGCATGCCGAGCTGGAGCGGCTGGCGCGCGAGCCCAGCCGTTCCTACGCCGGCCGCGACGCCGAGGGCCGGCCCATCTATCGGGCGAGGAGTGGCCCGCTGTCGCCGGCAACCCAGCTCAAGGCCCTGCAGCCGCATTGGCTCTTGATGCCACTTCTTCGCAGGCCGCCATGAGATCCTCGAAGGGCAGCGCGTCGCCCACCATCACCTGGTCCTCGAGCATGCTGGCGTAGTCTGCCGCCAGCGCTTCGCGCGCAGCTCCCTCGGGCACCAGCTGCAGGGAGCCGGCGACGGAAGCAAGGTAGTCAACTGGATGGCCGGCGGCGTCCTTCTCGCTGAAGAAGTGCGACTTGTGTTCGGCCACGGCACGCGCGACTTTGCGGTCCTTGATGGCGGTGTCGAAGTGAGGGCTTCGCATGATGGCCGCGAGGTCATGCCAGTGCCTCGCATACCGCTCACTACGGATCCGGCCTTGGGCGCAGAAGACGTGCGCGGCAGTTGTCTTCTCCCAGAAGGTCCGCGTGACGCTCATCACCATGGGCGATGCCACCGGAAACGACACGCCCTCGACCTGGCCCTCGATATCGCATGTCACCGGCGTGATCGAGTGCGGCTCGCCCGTCGCCCTGCCGCCGAACTCCATGGTGACGACGGGTGCGACGTACCCGGTTCCTCGCTTGACTGGCGGGTAGTGCAACAGCAGCTTGTCCTTGTCTGTGCCGGAGAGTTCCAGCTTGGCACCCAAACTCGCCTGGTCGAGTGCTGCCTGAATGACAGGCTGCACTGTGCCGGCGATCCACTCGGGGAGGCGGTCGCGCACGGCCCTCGTCCACTTGCTGGCCTGGCTGCGGCTTGTCGGCAAGAACTCTTCGCCCCCTGTCAGGTCGGCGATCAGCCGGCGGATGTCATGGGTCAGGTCGAGGTCTTCCGAGAACCGGTCGATGATCCGATACGCTTTGGAGAGCGACGTTCCGCCCTTGAACGTCAGGTCAGCGCCGACCGGGGATCCGAACAGAGCGCCCAACGTCCACACGACCCAGACGTCCTTCTCCAACAGATGGGCTGGGCGGCCGGTGCGCTCCCGGCCCAGTTCGAGGACTTCGGCCCGGTCCTCGTCGCTCAGAGAGAAGTAGGGCTCAGCCACGGGTCGCTTCTTCGCCGATCGCCCTGGCCATCCAGGAGGGAAGGCCGGCGCGGCCCGCCGTCAGCGCCTGCCATTCCGTGGATGGCAGTGTTCGCCGCAAGGCGGCCAGCGACTCGCCCACATGCGTCGGCCCCATCCAGGCCAGCGCTCGAACTGCGGCACCGGCCTGGCCGCCGCCCAGCGCCAGCATCCAGCGAGGGGCGTGCTTGACGGTCACCTCGTAGCGGCCCAGGCTGAGCTTGCGGCTGCGCCCCGACGTCAGATAGACCTCGCGGATCGGCACCTGCTGTGTGAGGCCGAGCGCATTGGCTGCGTTGGCGCCGTGCGGCGTCACCACCTCGCCACTTTGCACGGCCAGAGACTGGACGACCTTCTCGGGCGCCGGCGCGCGTGTTCCGAATCGGCTCGAGACCGGCGTGACATAGATGCCTCGGCCCACCCGAAGCAACTTGCCTTCCTTGGTGAGCCTCGAGAACGCCTGATCCACCGCGGCTCGGCTCCCGAGGTGCAGGAACTCCTTGGGCGACACCAGTCCGCCCTCGGGGAGGGACTCGGCGTGCGACAGGATGGAGCGGGGGATCGTGCTCATGGCTACACCGTAGTGGTCAGAATGGTACCAGAGTTTCTGACGTTGTGCCTCGGCAACGGCTCGGTAGGGAGAGGCAGGTTGACGAACGGCGCAATTCGCACCCAACTCCGGTTGACGATGCTTCGGATTTGCACAGATGACCCTGCCGCTTCAGCAATGACGACCCGGCGAACCCGTCCAAGGACGCGGTGCTCACCGCGAACCGCTACCAGACCGAGTTCCTCGAGTTCGCCAGCCCGGGTGAGCCCGGCCGGTTCTGCTTCATCATCGATCGCGGCCAGGACGGCGCATCCGAGCCGCAGGTCGAGTTCCTGGGGTTCACCCCGAGTGGCGAAGTCGCCTGCCGCTGAGTGTCCGATGCGATGCGCGTGTTGCGGGGGGAAGGCCATCAGCCCCTGGCGCCTACGGTGCCGGTCGGCAAGCCGCAGATCGGGCCCAAGCGCCGAGACGAAGGGGACGCAGCCGCAGAAGCAGTTCGATGAACACCGGGTTCATCGGGAGCCAATCTGCGACGGGCCCGCCAGTTCAACGACCTGTCGCTCACCGAGTTGGGCGACAAGGTTGGCGTCTCCAAGCAGTTCCTGAGCCGCATCGAGACCGGGGAGGAGGACGCCTCGGGGCAGCTCCAAGCGAGCTTGGCAGATGAACTGCAGGTCCGGCCGGAGTTCTTCCACCGCATCGACACCCACCCGATCGCTGACGAGCAGTGCCACTTCCGACGGCAGCTCACATCAGGGTGCGCGCTCGTTCAGTGGGCCGGCCGCGGCGGGCGCTCGTGGAAGCAACAGTTCTTTGCTCCTCAGATACGCTGAATTCCACACGCCTACCGTACCATCTCAGGCATGGAGCCCACGAGCGGGCACCATGCCACCAAGCTTGGAGACCGGACCCCATGAAACGAACTCTCTCACTGATTGTCATCACGGCCTCGATCGCAGTTGCTGCGATGGGAGCACACGCTCAGTCCGCCACGCCGGATCAGAAGGGCGTGGTCAAGGAGAAGCTGAAGTCAATGACACCGGAGGAGCGCGCCGAGGCGACGAAGAGGGCCAAAGCCAAGTGGGACTCCATGAGTCCCGCGGAGCAGGAGGCAGCAAAGAAGACGTTTGCTGAAAAGCGCCCGCGCTTGGCTGAACGCATGGCCAATAGGCAAGGTGGCGCTGCTTCAAGCCCGAAGTGAACCGTGCGCGCGGAAGCGAAGGTGCTTCGATAGAAGGTCCGCCACCACGGCCTGCCCCTGGGTGAGCGGACGCGGGCGACCACAAGGCGCTGCGCACGAATTGGTGATGAAGACGCCGATGGCCCTGACCGGACCTGGTTGCGAAAGCTGCTCTTGATCGGTGGGTCGCAGGCTCGAGTCCCGCAGGGCCCACCGACACCCTTTGCCCATGTCAGGCCGCCGTCACGGCCTCGCCGGCAAACTCGAGCAGCACCTTCATCGCGCGGCGCCGGTCGCTGGCCAGCTCGAAGGCTTCGCGGGCCTCGGCCAACGGGAAGGCGCGCGTGATCATCGGCGCCATGTCGATCCGGCGCTCGTTGATCAGCCGCACCGCCAGCGCAAACTCGGCGTGGAAGCGGAAGCTGCCGACCAGCGTCAGCTCCTTGGCCACCACCACGTTCTGCGGCAGCGGCACGTCGCCGCCCAGGCCGAGCTGCACCACCACGCCCCGCGGCGCCATCACGTCCAGGCCCGCCCGCAGCGCCTGCGCGCTGCCGCTGCACTCGAACAGGACGTCGAAGCTGCCCTTGCGCGTCAGGCCATCGGCGGCGTAGCGGGCCGTCCAGCCGGCGTCGGTGGCGGCGTTGACCGTCTGCTGCGCGCCCATGGCGCGCGCGATGGCCAGCGTCTCGTCGGTCAGGTCGACGGCGGTGACCTCGGCCGCGCCGTGCAGGCGGGCCGCGGCGACCGCCAGCGCGCCGATCGGGCCGCAGCCCGAGACCAGCACGCGCCGCCCGATCAGGGGCCCGGCGCGCGACACGCCGTGCAGCGCCACCGAGAAAGGCTCGGCCAGCGCGGCGTGCCGCAGCGGGATGTCGCTGGCCACCGGCTCGCACTGCACCGCATCGCACACCAGCAGCTCGCGGAACGCGCCCTCGACATGCGGGTCGCGCATGGCGCTGCCGTAGAAGCGCATGTCCATGCACTGGTTGGGCCAGCCCTCCAGGCAGTAGCGGCAGCGGCCGCAGGGGCGGCTGGGGTTGACGGCCACGCGGTCACCCGCCCGCACCCGCGTCACGTCGCCGGCCACCGCCACCACCGTGCCCGCCACCTCGTGGCCCAGGATCATCGGCCGCTTGATGCGCACCGTGCCGAAGCCGCCCTGGTGGAAGTAGTGCAGATCCGAGCCGCAGATGCCACCGTAGCCCACGCGCACCAGCACCTGCCCGGGGCCGACCTCGCCGGCCTCGCGCTCGACCACGCGCAGGTCGTCGGGGGCGTTCACGACGAGGCAGCTGCAGCGCAGGCGCAGCGGCCTGTCGTCGCCGTCACGGGCGTCATCGGGGTCGTCCTGGCTTTGGGCGGGCAGGGTCATCGCGCAGGCCTCACATCACCGCGCCCAGCTGCCAGGGCACGAACTCGTTCTGGCCGTAGCCGTGGCGCTCGCTCTTGGTCAGCCGGCCCGAGGCCGTCTCGAGCATGAGCCGGAAGATGCGCTCGCCGCAGTCGTCCACCGACTCCAGGCCGTCGACGATGGTGCCGCAGTCGAGGTCGATGTCCTCCTCCTGCTGCCGCCACAGCGCCGTGTTGGTGGACAGCTTGAGCGACGGCGACGGCGCGCAGCCGTAGGCCGAGCCGCGCCCGGTGGTGAAGCAGATCAGGTTGGCGCCGCCGGCCACCTGGCCCGTGGCCGACACGGGGTCGTAGCCCGGCGTGTCCATGTAGACGAAGCCCCGCGTGGCGACGCGCTCGGCGAACTCGACCACGTCGACCAGGTTGGTGGTGCCGCTCTTGGCAATCGCGCCCAGGCTTTTCTCGAGGATGGTGGTCAGGCCGCCGGCCTTGTTGCCGGCCGACGGGTTGTTGTCCATCTTCATGCCGTTGCGCGCCGTGTACTGCTCCCACCACGCGATGCGGCGCAGCAGCTTGTCGGCGATCTCGGCGCTGGCCGCGCGGCGCGTCAGCAGGTGTTCGCCGCCGTAGATCTCGGGGGTCTCGCTCAGGATGGCGGTGCCGCCGTGCCGCACCAGGCGGTCGACCGCCGCGCCCAGCGCCGGGTTGGCGCTGATGCCGGAGTAGCCGTCGCTGCCGCCGCATTGCAGGCCCACCACCAGGTGGCTCGCCGGCACCGGCTGCCGCCGCACGCGGTTGGCGTGGGGCAGCATCTCGCGCACGATCTCGATGCCGCGCGCCACCGTGCGGGCGGTGCCGCCGGTGTCCTGGATGTTGAAGGTGCGCAGCCAGGCGCCCTCGGCCAGGCCCTCCTGCGCGACCAGACCCTGGATCTGGTTGGTTTCGCAGCCCAGGCCGACGATCAGCACCGCCGCGAAGTTGGCGTGGCGCGCGTAGCCGCCGAGCGTGCGGCGCAGCACCCGCAGCTCCTCGCCGTCGCTGGCGGTGGCGCAGCCCATGCCGTGTGTGAGCGCCACGACGCCGTCGACGTGGGGGAAGGCGGCCAGCGCCTCGGGCCGGATGTCGCGCCGGAAGTGGTCGGCGATGGCCCGCGCGGCGGTGGCCGAGCAGTTGACGCTGGTCAGCACGCCGATGTAATTGCGCGTGGCGACGCGGCCGTCGGCGCGCACGATGCCGTCGAAGGTCGCGGGCTCGCTGACGAACCCGGTGGCCCGCGCGCCGGCACCGGGCTCGTGCCGGCGCGCGAAGTCGCTGAAGGCGAGGTTGTGCGTGTGCACGTGCTGGCCTGGCGCGATGGCCTGCGTGGCCGTGCCGATGACCTGGCCGTAGCGGCGCACCGCCTCGCCGGCCGCGATGGCCCGCGTCGCGACCTTGTGGCCCGGCGGCACCAGGCCCGAGACGCTGATGCCGTCGCCCCCGCCCTCGCCGGCCAGGCGGGTGCCGGAGACCAGCTGGCGCCGCGCGATGACGACGTTGTCGTCGGGATGGATGCGGATGAAGGGGCTGCTCATCGGCGGGTCGCGAGGGGCTGCTGCGGCCGGGCCGTGCTTCAGCCGTCGATCAGCGCCGGGTCCCAGGCGTGCACCGTCTGCTGCTGCTCGCCGAGCTTGCCGATGCCCAGCCGCATCGTGTCGCCGGGTTTGAGGTACACCGGGTGCGGCTTGGCGCCCAGGCCCACGCCCGGCGGCGTGCCGGTGGTGATCAGGTCGCCGGGGTGCAGGCTCATGAAGCGGCTCAGGTAGCTCACGAGCTGCGCCACGCCGAAGATCATCGTGCGCGTGCTGCCGTCCTGCCAGCGCTTGCCGTTGACCTCCAGCCACATCGGCAGGTCCTGCGGATCGCCGACCTCGTCGGCCGTCACCAGCCAGGGGCCGACGGGGCCGAAGGTGTCGCAGCCCTTGCCCTTGTCCCAGGTGCCGCCGCGTTCGAGCTGGTACTCGCGCTCGGAGATGTCGTTGACGACGCAGTAGCCGGCCACGTGCTTCAGCGCGTCGGCCTCGGAGACGTAGCGCGCCGTCGAGCCGATCACCACGCCGAGCTCGACCTCCCAGTCGGTCTTGACGGAATCGCGGGGCAGCACGACGGCGTGGTGGCAACCCACCGCGACGCCGGTGGGCTTCATGAAGACGATCGGCTCCTTGGGAATCGGCTGGTTCGACTCGGCCGCGTGGTCGGCGTAGTTCAGGCCGATGCAGATGAACTTGCCCATGCCCGTCCAGGGCACGGCGAGCGTGCCCTGCGGCACGACGGGCAGCGTCGACACGTCCTGCGAACGCAGCCGGGCCAGGCCGGCCGGCGACAGCGTGGCCGGTGTGATGTCGGTCATCAGCGACGAGAGGTCGCGCACCTGGCCCTCGGCGTCGAGCAGCGCGGGCTTCTCGTGGCCCTTGGGGCCGTGGCGAAGCAGCTTCATGGTCTTCTTGTCTCCGTTGCGGGTGTGACAGGGTTCTAGAGGGTCCAGCCGCCATCGATCAGCTGCGCGGTGCCGCTGGTGAAGCCCGACTCGTCGCTGGCCAGGTAGATCGCCAGGGCCGCGATCTCCTCGGCGCGGCCGAGCCGCCCCATCGGCTGGCGCGCGATGAACATCGCCTCGACCTGTGCCGGCGTCTGCCCGCTGGCCCGGGACTGCGCGGCGATGCGCTCGCGCAGCGACGGCGACTCCACCGTGCCGGGGCAGATCGCGTTGCAGCGCACGCCGCGGGCGATGAAGTCGGCCGCCACGGCCTTGGTCAGGCCGATCACGGCGGCCTTGGTGCTGCCGTAGACGAAGCGGTTGGGCGCGCCCTTGATGCTGCCGGCGGCCGAGGCCACGTTGATGATGGAGCCTTGCCCGGCCGCGAGCATGCCGGGCACGAAGGCCTTGATCGTGCGGTACATCGAGCGCACGTTGAGGTCGAAGGCGAAGGCCCACTGTTCCTCGGTGCAGTCGAGCACGGTGCCGGCGTGCACGGTGCCGGCGGCGTTGAACAGCACGTCGACGCCCGGGTGGCGCGCCGCGGCGTCGTGGATGGCGGCCGGATCCAGCACGTCGAGCTTCTCGGTCGTGCAGCCGGCGGCGGCCAGCGGCGCGAGCAACGCGGGGTCGAGGTCGGTGGCGATCACGGTGGCGCCTTCGCGCGCAAAGGCCAGGGCGGTGGCCTGGCCGATGCCGGCGCCAGCGGCGGTGACGAAGGCGGTCCTGCCGGCAAGTCGTGAGGTCATGGCGGGGGTTCCGTGTGCGGGTGGGTTCAAGCGCGCGGCACCAGCTGCACGTGCGCCAGCTGCTCCTGCGCCTCGACCAGCGAGGGCACGAACTTGCGCCCGTGGCCGAGCGAGCTGGCCAGCGTGAGCGACTGGTGCACGGCCTCGCCGAGCAGCGTCGGCACGGCCAGGCCCTCGGCCAGGTGCGTGTAGTAGCGGACGTCCTTGCGGGCGTTGTCGAGCTCGAAGCGCAGCCCGGCCAGGTCGCCGTGCAGCGTCTTGGCCATGGCCTGGAACAGGCCCGAGTTGACCGCGCCCGCGCTGATCACCTCGACCAGCCGGGCGAGGTCGATGCCCGCGCGCGCGCCGACGGCAAAGGCCTCGGCCGTGGCCGTGCAGATGGCCTGCGCGATGAAGTTGTTGAGCAGCTTGATCGTGTGACCCGCGCCCGGCCCGCCGACGTGGAACACGTTCTCGGCGAAGCAGCGCAGCACCGGCTCCACCCGCGCGAAGGTGGCGGGCTCGGCCCCCACCATCACGTTGAGCCGTCCGGCCTCGGCCTCCACCGGGGTGCGGGCCAGCGGCGCGTCCACCAGCTCGGCGCCGCGCTGCAGTGCGAGTGCGCGCAGCCTTTGCGTGGACTCGGGCTCGGAGGTCGAGCAGTCGACGACGATCAGGCCCGGGGCCGGGGCCTCCAGCAGGCCGCCCGGCCCGGCCAGCACGGCCTCGACCTGCGGCGAGCCGGTGACGCAGACGAACACCAGCTCGCAGCCCGCGGCCAGCACGGCCGGTGTGGCCGCCTCGGTGGCGCCGGCCGCCAGCAGGTCGGCCACGCGCTCGCGCTTGCGGTGCACCGTCAGGCGCACGCTGTGGCCCTGGGCCAGCAGGTTGCGGGCCATGCCGTGCCCCATCAGGCCCGAGGCGCCAATGAATCCGATCGTGCTCATGGAAAGCTCCCGCCTGTGCCGTCAGTGCCGCCGCTCAGCCGCGGCCCACGTAGGGCATCTTGGTCGCCATCACCGTGGTGAACAGGATGTTGGCCGAGGGCGGCAGCCGGGCCATCGCCAGGAAGGTGTCGACCACCGCCGAGAGATCCATGCGCGGCTCGGCGCGCACCGAGCCGTCGGCCTGCGGCACGCCCTGCGCCATGCGGGCCGTCATGTCGCTGGCGGCGTTGCCGATGTCGATCTGCCCGACGGCGATGTCGAAGGGCCGGCCGTCGAGCGCGGCCGTCTTGGTCAGCCCGGTGACGGCGTGTTTGGTGGCCGTGTAGGCGATCGAGCCCGGCCGCGGCGCGTAGGCCGAGATCGAGCCGTTGTTGATGATGCGGCCGCCCTGCGGCGACTGCGCCCGCATCAGCCGGAAGGCGTGCGACAGGCAGTAGAAGGCGCCGTTGAGGTTGACGTCGACGACCTGCTTCCACTCGGCGGCGCCGACGAGGTCGGGCGTCTTGGCCGCCAGGCCGCCACCGGCGTTGTTGAACAGCAGGTCGAGTCGGCCGAAGCGGGCGTGCACGGTGTCGAAGGTGTCGCGCACCGCCGGCTCGTCGGCCACGTCGCAGGGCAGGGCCAGCGCGCGCACGCCGTCGGCGCCGGCCAGCGCCTGCGTCGCCACCAGCGCCTCCGGGCGGCGCCCGACGAGCGCGACCTGCCATCCGTCGCGCAGCAGGGCGAGGGCACAGGCCTGTCCGATGCCGGAGCCGGCGCCGGTCACGAGAGCGGTCTTCATCAGTGGTTGTCTTTCGGAACGAAGGCGCCGCGCTGGCCGCGCAGGAAGTCGAGGTCGGCGCCCTCGTCGGCCTGCAGCACGTGCTTCACGTACAGGCCCCAGTAGCCGGTCTCGAGCACCGGCTTCGGGGGCTGCCATGCGGCGCGGCGGCGCTCGAGCTCGGCATCGTCCACGTGCAGGTGCAGCGAGCGCGCCGCCACGTCCAGCGAGATCAGGTCGCCGTTTTGCACCAGCGCCAGCGGGCCGCCGGCAGCCGCCTCGGGCACCGTGTGCAGCACCACGGTGCCGTAGGCGGTGCCGCTCATGCGCGCGTCGCTGATGCGGACCATGTCGGTGATGCCCTTGCGCAGCACCTTGGGCGGCAGCGGCATGTTGCCGACCTCGGCCATGCCGGGGTAGCCCTTGGGGCCGCAGTTCTTGAGCACCAGGATGCAGGTCTCGTCGACGTCGAGCGACTCGTCGTCGATGCGGGCGTGGAAGTCGTCGCTGTCCTCGAAGACCACCGCGCGGCCGGTGTGCTTCATCAGGGCCGGCGTGGCGGCGCTGGGCTTGATCACGGCGCCACGCGGCGCCAGGTTGCCCTTGAGCACCGCGATGCCGGCCTTGGGCTTGAACGGCTCGGCGAAGGGCCGGATCACGTCGGGGTTCCAGTTGGGGGCGTCGGCCACGTTCTCGCCGATCGTGCGGCCGTTGGCGGTGAGCGCGTCGCGGTGCAGCAGCGGCAGGATCTCGCGCAGCACCGCGGGCAGCCCGCCGGCGTAGCAGAAGTCCTCCATCAGGTACTGGCCCGAGGGCTGCAGGTTCACCAGGCAGGGCAGCGCGCTGGCCAGGCGGTCGAAGTCGTCGACCGTCAGCGGCACGCCGATGCGGCCGGCGATGGCGATCAGGTGGATCACGGCGTTGGTGCTGCCGCCGATGGCGGCCAGGGTGCGGATGGCGTTCTCGAAGGCCTCGCGGGTGAGGATCTTCGACAGCACGAGGTCCTCGTGCACCATCTCGACGATGCGCCGGCCGGCCGCGCGCGCCAGCACGTTGCGCCGGCCGTCGACGGCCGGGAACGCGGCGTTGCCGGGCAGGCCCACGCCGAGCGCCTCGACCATCGAAGCCATGGTGCTGGCCGTGCCCATGGTCATGCAGTGGCCGTGGCTGCGGTGCATGCAGCTCTCGGCCTCGAAGAAGTCCTTCAGCGCCAGGGTGCCGGCGCGCACCTGCTCGCTCATGCTCCACACGCCCGTGCCCGAGCCCAGTTCCTGGCCGCGCCACTTGCCGTTGAGCATCGGCCCGCCGCTGACGCCGATGGCGGGCAGGTTCACGCTGGAGGCGCCCATCAGCAGGCTGGGCGTGGTCTTGTCGCAGCCGAACAGCAGCACGACGCCATCGACCGGGTTGCCGCGGATCGACTCCTCGACGTCCATGCTGGCGAGGTTGCGGTAGAGCATGGCCGTGGGCCGCATCAGCGTCTCGCCCAGCGACATGACCGGGAACTCCAGCGGGAAGCCGCCGGCCTCGTACACGCCGATCTTGACCTGCTCGGCCAGCGTGCGGAAGTGCGAGTTGCAGGGCGTGAGCTCGCTGAAGGTGTTGCAGATGCCGATCACCGGCCGGCCGTCGAACTGGTCGTGCGGGATGCCCTTGCCCTTGACCCAGCTGCGGTAGGCGAAGCCGTCGCGATCCTGCCGGCCGAACCACTGCTGGCTGCGGAGGTCCTGGGGCTTCTTGCGCGGGGGTTGGGTCATGGTCGGGGCGGGCCGGGGTTTGTCCGGAGGGACGGCGCGCGCCCGGGAAATACTATGGTATGACGATTGAACGCCCACCCGTGGAATCCCCAGGAGAAGCTGCCTTGAGCGACGCCCCGTCCGACATCGCCGTGCTGGCCGCGGCCAGGCTGCCGCCGCTGTACACCGCATCGCTGGCCGCGAGCTTCACGCTGCTCGACCGCCTGCACCAGCTCGACCCGGCGGCGTTCGAGCGTCTGGCGCCCACGGTGCGTGCGGTGGCTGCCAGCGGCGATTCGGCGGTGCCGGGCGAGCTGATCGCGCGGCTGCCGGCGCTGGAGATCATCTCGGTGATGGGCGTGGGCTACGACGGCGTCGACCTGCCGGCCGCGCTGGCCCGCGGCGTGATGGTCACCCACACGCCCGACGTGCTCAACGACGAGGTCGCGGACACCGCGATGGGCCTCATGCTGTGCGCCGCGCGGCAGCTGCCGCAGGCGGACCGCTGGGTGCGCGAGGGCCGCTGGGAGCGCGAGGGCCCCATGCCGCTGGCGCGCAAGATGAGCGGGGCCCGGCTCGGCCTGGTGGGCATGGGCCGCATCGCCAAGGCGATCGCGCAGCGCGCGCAGGCCTTTGGCATGTCGATCGCCTACACCGCGCGCAGCGCCAAGCCCGAGCTGCCGTACCGCCACCTTGCCACGCCGGCGGCGCTGGCCGCCGAGGTCGACTTCCTGGTCGTCATCACGCCCGGCGGCGCCGGCACGCGGCACCTCATCGATGCCGCGGTGCTGCAGGCGCTGGGCCCGAAGGGCATCCTGGTCAACGTGGCGCGCGGCTCGGTCGTCGACGAGGCGGCGCTGATCGACGCGCTCGAGCGCGGCGTGATCGGCGGGGCGGCGCTCGACGTGTTCGAGGACGAGCCGCGGGTGCCCGAGCGGCTGCGGGCCCTGCCGCACGTGGTGCTGGCGCCGCACGTGGGCAGCGCCACCACGCAGACGCGGCAGGCCATGGCCGACCTGGCCTTCGACAACCTGGCCTGCCACTTCGGCGGCCGGCCGCTGCGCACCCCGGTGCCCGAGTGCCGGGCGGCGGGCCGCTGATGGCGGGCACGCTGGTCTTCGAGCCGGCGGCGCTGCGGGCCGCCGTGGCGGCGGTGATCGCCGGCTTCGGCAGCACGCCCGCCGAGTGCGACGAGGTGGCGCGCAACCTGGTCGAGGCCAACCTCGCCGGGCACGACTCACACGGCGTGGGCATGGTGCCGCGCTATGTCGAGGGCTTCCTCGAGGGCGGGCTCACGCCCAACGCGAAGCTGCGCGTCGAGGTCGACACCGGTGCTTTGCTGCGCCTGGACGGGCAGGCCGGCTTCGGCCAGGTGATCGGCCGCGAGGCCATGGAGATGGGCATCGAGCGTGCCCGCGCGCACGGCGTGTGCGCCGTGGCGCTGGGCAACGCGCACCACCTCGGGCGCATCGGCGCCTGGGCCGAGCAGGCGGTGGCGGCGGGCCTGGTGTCGATCCACTTCGTCAACGTCGTCGCCCGGCCCATCGTCGCGCCGCACGGCGGCGCGGATGCGCGCTTCGGCACCAACCCGTTCACCGCGGGCGTGCCGCTGCGCGGGCGCCCGCCGATGATCCTGGACTTCGCCACCAGCATGATCGCGCAGGGCAAGACGCGCGTCGCCCACAACAAGGGCGAGCCGGTGCCGGAGGGCTGCCTGATCGACGACCAGGGGCGGCCGACGACCGACCCGCGCTGGTCGGTGACCGAGCCGCCGGGCGCGATCTTGCCCTTCGGCCTGCACAAGGGCTACGGCCTGGCCGTGCTGTGCGAGTTGCTGGGCGGCGCGCTGGCGGGCGGCCAGACCGGCCACCGCGAGCAGGGCACGCGGCGGCGGGTGCTCAACGGCATGCTCAGCGTGCTGATCGACCCGCGCGCGCTCGGTGACCCTGACCGCTTCGAGACCGAGGCGCTGGATTTCGCCACCTGGGTGACGGCCTCGCCCGCGCGCGCGGGCTTCGGCCCGGTGCAGCTGGCCGGCGACCCGGAGCGGGCGCTGCGCGAGCGCCGCCTGCGCGAGGGCATCCCGGTGGATCCCGAGACCTGGCGGCAGATCCTCGAGGCCGGCGGGCGCCTGGGTGTGCCGGCCGAGGCCTTGGGCCGACTCGGCCGGCCCGCTGCCACCGCCTGACCGGGCGAACCCCAAAAGGGTAAGTCCGGACCGGGGTGCGGTTCAATCGTCATACCATAAAAACAGACCCGCATCCGGTGGGCGCTAGACCAACGAGCACAGGAGACACGCGCATGCAACGCAGGAATTGGTGTTTGAGCGCCGCGGTCGCGGCGGTGATGAGCGCGGCAACGTTCGCCGCCGGCCCGGCCCTGGCGCAGCAGAAGGTCACGGTCTGGTGGGAAAAAGGCTTCTACAAGGCCGAGGACGACGCGCTGTTCGCGATGATCAAGAAGTTCGAGGACAAGACCAAGATCAAGGTCGATCTCAGCTTCTACGCCACGCAGGAGATCATCCCCAAGAGCGTGGCGGCGCTCGAGGCCAACAACCCGCCCGACGTCGCCTTCGGCAACGTGTTCGACTTCCAGGCCACCGGCAAGTGGGCTTTCGAGGGCAAGCTCGAGGACATCACCAGCGTCATCGACCCGATCCGCAACCGCTTCGAGCCGCGCGCGCTGTCCACCACCTTCCTCTTGAACGGCGCCGAGCAGAAGCGCGCGTACTACGCGTTCCCGGTGCGCCAGCAGACCATGCACATCCAGTACTGGAAGGACATGCTGGCCGAGGCGGGCTTCAAGGAAAGCGACATCCCGACCACCTGGAAGGCCTACTGGGACTTCTGGTGTGACAAGGTCCAGCCCGCCTACCGCCAGAAGTCCGGCAACCGGACTTTCGGCACCGGCTTCCCGATGGGCGTGGACTCCAGCGACGCCTTCTACTCGTTCCTGACCTTCATGGACGGCTACAACGTCTCGCTCGTCACCGAGACCGGCAAGCTGCTCGTCGACGATCCCAAGACGCGCGCCGGCCTGATTGCCGCGATGAACGACTACACCGCCGTGTATGCCAAGGGCTGCACGCCGCCGTCGTCGACGGCCTGGAAGGACCCGGACAACAACAACGCCTTCCACAACAAGACCATCATCCTGACGCACAACGCGACGATTTCGATCGCCGCCAAGCACCTGGATGACATGAACAACCAGGCCCTGACCGAGGCGCAGCGCGCCCAGGCCCGCAAGAACTACACCGAGCTGATCGCCACGGCCGGCTTCCCGACCAAGCCCGACGGCACGAAGTTCACCTACCGCGCTGCGGTCAAGACCGGGGTCGTGTTCAAGGACGCGAAGAACAAGGACGCCGCGAAGAAGTTCGTCTCCTTCCTGCTCGAAGACGCGAACCTGACGCCCTACATCGAAGGTTCCCTCGGCCGCTGGTACCCGGTCACGAAGGCCGGCCAGGCCTCGAAGTTCTGGACCAGCGACCCGCACCGCCTCATCGTCCACAACCAGTTCCAGGCCGGCACGAGGCCGTTCGAGTTCACGAAGAACTTCCGCTTCACGCAGCTCAACATGGAGAACGTGTGGGCCAAGGCGATGAACCGGGTGCTGTCGGAGAAGTGGACGACCGAGCGCGCCGTCGACGAGATGATCGCCCGCATCAAGACGGTGGCCTCGAACTGAGCCGACGCTGACCGATCGCCGCCCGCCGATCCGCGCCCGCGATCGGCGGCGGCCCCACCGCCGCGCACATGAGCACCGCCATCACCGCCGACGCCCGCCCGCCCGGGTCGGCGCGCAAGGCCACCACGTCCTGGCAGCTCTGGGGCCGGATCCTCGTGATCCCGTACCTGCTGATCTTCGTGGTGTTCGTGGTGTACCCGGTGGGCTACGGCCTGTGGCTGGCCCGCAACCCGCAGAGCTACGTCAAGCTCTTCGAAGACCCGATCTTCTTCCGCACGGCGGTCAACACGGTGGTGTTCCTGCTGGTGGCGGTGAACCTGAAGATGGTCATCGCACTCGGCCTGTCGGGCTTCTTCGTGCAGAGCCGCTGGTGGATCAAGCTGACCGCGCTGGTGTTCATCCTGCCGTGGGCGGTGCCGTCGATCCCGACCATCCTGTCGGTGCGCTTCATGCTCAACCCCGAGTGGGGCGTGATCAACACCACCATCTTCAAGCTGACGGGCCTGGACGGCCCGAACTGGCTGAACGACCCGACGATGGCGCTGGGCTTCTCGATGTTGATGCACATCTGGAAGAGCCTGCCGTTCTGGACCCTGATCTTCGTCGCCGGGCGCCTGGCCATCCCGTCGGAGCAGTACGAGGCGGCCAGCGTCGACGGGGCCACACGCTGGCAGAAGTTCCGCCACATCACCTGGCCGTCCATGGCGGCGCTGTACTTCACCTCGACGATCCTGTCGATGATCTGGACGCTCGGCGACTTCAACAGCGTCTACCTGCTCACCGGCGGCGGGCCGGCCGATCTGACCCACGTGCTGGCCACCCTCGGCATCCGCTACCTGCGGCTGGACCAGCTCGAGCTGGCCATGGCCAGCATCGTGGTGGCCATGCCGCTGGTGCTGCCGCTCGTCTACGTGATGATGAAGAGGCTGTCCAAGTGAAGCTGTCCTGGCGCAAGGTCAGCCGCGAGGCGCAGCTGCTGCTGGTGGGCATCCCGGTGCTGCTGTGGACGCTGATCCCGGTCTACCACCTGCTGCTGTTTGCGATCAGCCCGCCGGGCAAGGCGACCTCGGGCCGCCTGTGGCCCCAGGATCCCACGCTGCAGAACTTCGACATCGTGCTCAACCAGAAGCACTTCTACCTGAACCACTTCTGGGTGCAGATCGGCAACTCGCTGCTCATCGCGGTGGCCACCGGCCTGATCACGCTGTTCGTGGCCACCTGCGCCGCGTTCGCGATCAGCCGCCTGAAGGTGCGCGGCGGGCGCACGGTGCTCAACCTGGCCCTCTTCACCTACTTCATCCCGGTGGCCTTCCTGGCGGTGCCGATGTACAAGACCATGGCGGTCTACGGCCTGCTGAACAACCGCTGGTCGATGATCCTCGCGATGGTGACGATCGCCTCGCCCTACTGCATCTGGGTGCTGAAGCAGGCCAGCGACAAGCTGCCCTGGGAGCTCGACGAGGCCGCGCGCATCGACGGCGCGACGCCGCTGCAGCTGTTCCGCCTGGTCTACCTGCCGCTGATGGTGCCGTCGCTGGTGGCCGTGGGCACCTACTCTCTGCTGCTGGCGTGGAACGAGTATCTCTACGGCTTCCTGCTGTTGTCCAAGGAGGTCGAGATCCCGCTCGCGGTGGCGCTGGGCAACTTCCTCAACGCCGACGACTCGCCCTGGGAGATCCTCATGGCGACCGGCTTCATCTACGCGCTGCCGCCGGCGGCCATCTACTACGCGTTCAAGCGCTACATGGTCAGCGGCCTGACGGCCGGCGCCGTGAAGAGTTGAGAAGCTGTGAACGAGTCCGCCACGCCCGCTCAACCCGCCCGACAAGCCCGGCTCGTCGTTGCAAATGCTCGCCATAACTCGGGCTATGGCTGCGCTTTGCGCCTAGATCCAGGCTCGCCGGGCGGCCTGCTCGGCCGCGCCGGATTCATTCACAGCTTCTGAGGCCCCACCCATGGCAGCGGTCGAGTTCAGGAAGGTGTTCAAGACCTACGGCGGCAAGGTCAAGGTCATCCACGGCATCGAGTTCGCCATCAGAGACGGCGAGTTCGTCGTGCTGGTGGGCCCCAGCGGCTGCGGCAAGAGCACGCTGCTGCGCATGCTGGCGGGGCTGGAGGAGATCACCGGCGGCGAGATCCTGATCGACGGCAAGGTCGTCAACGACCTCGAGAGCAAGGACCGCGACATCGCGATGGTGTTCCAGAGCTACGCGCTGTACCCCCACATGACGGTGCGCGAGAACATGGGCTTCAGCCTGAAGCTGCGCAAGGCGCCGGCCGAGCAGATCGGGCAGCGGGTGGCCGAGGCGGCGCGCATCCTGAACCTCGACCCGCTGCTCGAACGCTACCCGCGCGAGCTCTCGGGCGGCCAGCGCCAGCGCGTGGCCATGGGCCGCGCCATCGTGCGCGACCCCAAGGTCTTTCTGTTCGACGAGCCGCTGTCCAACCTCGACGCCAAGCTGCGCGTGGCGATGCGCTCCGAGATCAAGGCGCTGCACCAGCGGCTGCGCACGACCACGGTCTACGTCACACATGACCAGATCGAGGCCATGACCATGGCCGACCGCATCGTGGTCATGCACGACGGGATCATCGAGCAGATCGGCACGCCGCTGGAGCTGTTCGACCGGCCGCAGAACCTGTTCGTCGCGCAGTTCATCGGCTCGCCGGCCATGAACGTCTTCGCGGGGCGTGTGCAGGGCGGTGCCATCGAGGCGCTGGGGGCGCGCTGGCCGGTGCCGCCCGGCGTGCAGGCGGCCGATGGAAGTGACGTGCAGTACGGCGTGCGGCCGGGCGACCTCGAACTCGCTGCCGAGGGCACGCCGGCCCGGGTGGTCGTGGTCGAGCCCACCGGCGCCGAGACCGAGCTGCTGCTCGAGATCGGCGGCCAGAAGCTGACGCTGGTGCTTCACGGCCGGACCGATGCCCAGCCCGACGACGTGGTCCACCTGCGCCTGGACGCCGCGAAGGCCCATGTCTTCGACGCGCGCAGCGGCCAGCGGCTGGGCTGACGGCCCGGCCGCCGACCAGGGTGACATGCAGCCGGAACGTCCCTTGGCACCCGCGCGCATCCTCGTGATGGGTGTCTGCGGCAGCGGCAAGAGCACCGTCGGCCAGGCCCTGGCCCGGGCGCTGGGCCTGCCCTACGTCGAGGGCGATGAGCTGCACCCGCGCGACAACGTTGCGCGCATGGCGGCCGGCATCCCGCTGACCGACGACGACCGCCGCGGCTGGCTCGATGCCGTGGCCGCCCGCCTGGACGACGCCGCGGCCCACGCCCAAGGCGCGGTGGTGGCATGCTCGGCGCTCAAGCGCGCCTACCGCGACCGGCTGCGGCTGGCGGCGCCCGACCTGCGGGTGGTCTGGCTGCACGGCGACGAAACCCTGCTTGCGCGCCGGCTGGCCGGCCGCGCTGGCCACTACATGCCGCCGTCGCTGCTGCCCAGCCAGCTCGCGACGCTGGAACCGCCCCACCCCGACGAGAGCGCGCTCGCCGTCGACATCGGGCAGCCGCCCGACGCGCTGGTGCAGAGCCTCGTCGACCAGCTCCAGGAGCACGCCGCGTGATCGACAGCCGCACCTTCCGCCTCGACGGGCGCCTCGCGCTGGTCACCGGCTCGTCCACCGGCATCGGCCTGGCACTGGCGCGCGGCCTGGCGCAGGCCGGTGCGCCGGTGGTGCTCAACGGGCGCGACCGCGCCCGGCTGGCTGCCGCCGCGACGGCGCTGCGCGCCGAGGGCCACACCGTCCACGAGAGCGCCTTCGACGCCACCGACCCCGCGGCCGTCGAGGCCGCCGTCGCGTCCATCGAGGCGCAGCAGGGCCCGATCGAGATCCTCGTCAACAACGCCGGCATCACCCGCCGCGCCCCCTTCACCGAGCTGAACGTCGAGGACTGGAACGCGGTGATGAGCACCAACGTCGACGGTCCCTTCCTCGTCGGGCAGGCGGTGGCGCGGCGCATGGTGGCGCGGCGGCGCGGCCGCATCGTCAACATCTGCTCGGTGATGAGCGAGATGGGCCGGCCGGGCACCGCGGCCTACACCGCCAGCAAGGGGGCGCTGAAGATGCTGACCAAGGCGATGGCCATCGAGCTCGCGCCGCACGGCATCACCGTCAACGGCATCGGGCCGGGCTACTTCGCGACCGAGCTCACCGCGCCGCTGGTGGCCGACGAGCAGTTCAGCGCCTGGGTGGCCAAGCGCGCGCCGATCGGGCGCTGGGGCCGGGTCGAGGAGCTGGCGCCGGTGGCGGTGTTCCTCGCCAGCGACGCCGCCGCCTTCGTCAACGGCCATGTGCTCTACGTCGACGGCGGCATGACTGCCGCGCTGTAGGACCGCGCCCAGCCGCTGCAAGGCACCGGAACGCCGCGATGACGCCGATCAAGAACGTGCTCGGAATCAGCCTCGACCGGCTGGGCGAAGCCATCGTCGCAGGCCGTCATCTTCCGGGTGCCAGCCTGCCGCCGGAGCCGCTGCTGGGCGAGGAGCTCGGGGTCAGCCGCACCGTCGTGCGCGAGGCCATCAAGTCGCTGGTGGCCAAGGGCATGGTCAGCACGGGGCCCAAGGTCGGCACACGGGTGCTGCCGTCGGAGCGCTGGAACTGGTTCGACCCCGACGTGATCGCCTGGCAGTCCAAAGCCGGCCTGACGCGCGAGTTCCTGCGCGACCTGCAGGAGCTGCGGCGCGTGGTCGAGCCCGCCGCGGTGCGGCTGGCTGCGGAGCGCGCCACCCCCGATGACCTGGTCGGTCTGGAGCAGGCCTATGCCGGCATGCGCGACGCCATCGAGCGGGGCGGCGACTACGTCGCGAACGACCTCGCGTTCCACCAGGGCCTGCTGCGGGCCTGCCACAACCGCATGGTGGTGCAGATGAGCAAGGCGCTGGTCGCGCTGCTGCGCACCAGCTTCGAGCTTTCGACCACCAAGCCCGACGGACCGGCGCAGTCGCTGCCGCTGCACCGCGCCGTGCTCGACGCCGTGATCGCGCGCAACCCGGCGCGGGCCGAGCGCGCCGCGCTGACGCTGATCGACAGCGCGCAGCAGGACATCGAGCAGGTGCTGGCCTCGCGCCGGCAGCTGCCGTCGGTGGCGGCGCCGCCCGTGCGGCTCAAGGCCCGTGCGGGCCGCGGCGCCGACGCCCGGCCATCCCGGCCCTGACCCCAGCGCAGCAGGACAGACCCATGCACATCCTCATCACCGGCGGCGCGGGCTTCGTCGGCGCCCGGCTGGCCCGCTCGCTGCTCGCCCGCGGCACGCTCGCGGGGCGTCGGATCGAGCGCCTGGTGCTCGCCGACCAGGCCCCGCCACCCGATGAGCTCGTGGCCGACGGCCGCGTCGAGGCGCTCGTGGGGCCGCTGCTCGGGCAGTGCGAGGCGCTGCGGCACCAGGCCTTCGACGGCGTGTTCCACCTGGCCTCGGCGGTGTCGGGCGAGTGCGAGCTCGATTTCGACCTGGGCATGCGCTCCAACCTCGACAGCACGCGCGCGCTGCTCGAGGCGCTGCGCGCACGCACGGCCACGGGTGCCGCGCCGCCGCGGGTGGTGTTCTCCAGCTCGATCGCCGTTTTCGGCCCCGACCCCGCGGTGCCGCTGCCGGCGGTCTGCGCCGACGACACGCTGCCGGCACCGCAGACCAGCTACGGCACGCAGAAGCTGATCTGCGAGCACCTGATCGCCGACTACACGCGCAAGGGCTGCATCGACGGCCGCGCGGCGCGGCTGGTCACCGTCACCGTGCGCCCGGGCCGGCCCAACGGTGCTGCCAGTTCCTTCTTCAGCGGCATCGTCCGCGAGCCCCTGGCCGGCGAGGAGGCGGTGCTGCCGGTCGACCCCGGCGTCGCGCACCCGGTGTCGTCGCCGCAGCGCACGGTCGAGGGCCTGATCGCCGTGTTCGAGGCCAGCCGCGAGGCCTTCGGCGGCCGCACGGCGCTGAACCTGCCGGCGCTGAACGTGACGGTGCAGCAGATGCTCGACGCGCTCGAGGCGGTCGCCGGCCCGCGGGTGCGCAAGCGCGTCGTGCCGCGGCACGATGAGCGCATCGCCGGCATCGTGGCCAACTGGCCGCGCGCCGTCTCGGGGGCGCGGGCCGCCCGGCTCGGCCTGCGGCCCGAGGCCGCGTTCGAGGACATCATCCGCCAGTACATCGACGACTGCCGCCGCAGTGCCCCGCAGGCGCTGCGCGGCCTGGAGTAGCCCATGAACCAGATCGACCTGAAGGGCCGGCAGGCCATCATCACCGGCGGTGCCCGCGGCATCGGCCTGGCCATCGCCGGGCGGCTGCTGCGCTCGGGCGCCGCCGTGCGCCTGTGGGACATTGACCCCGTGCAGCTGGCCGAGGCCGCGCGCACGCTGGCGCCGCTGGGTGAGGTGCGCACCGACGTCGTGGAACTCACCGACGACGCTGCCGTGGCCGCGGCGACGGCGCACGCGCGGGCCGCCGACGGGCGCATCGACATCCTCGTCAACAACGCCGGCATCACCGGCGGCAACGCGCCGACCTGGGAACTCGACCCCGGCGTCTGGCGCCGCGTGGTCGAGGTCAACCTGGTTGCGCCCTACCTCACTTGCCGCCATGTGGTGCCGGCCATGATCGCCGCCGGCTACGGGCGCATCGTCAACATCGCGTCGGTGGCGGGCAAGGAGGGCAACCCCAACGCCTCGCACTACAGCGCGAGCAAGGCGGGCCTGATCGCGCTGACCAAGTCGCTGGGCAAGGAACTGGCCACGCGGGGCGTGCTGGTCAACGCCGTGACGCCGGCCGTGGCCCGCACCGACATGTTCGCCCAGATGACGCAGCAGCACATCGACTACATGCTCGGCAAGATCCCGATGGGCCGCCTTCTTGAGGTGCAGGAGATCGCGGCGATGGTGGCGTGGCTGTCGAGCGAGGACTGCTCGTTCTCCACCGGCGCGGTGTTCGACATCACCGGCGGGCGGGCGACGTACTGACTGCCCCCAGGGCCGGGCGGCGCCCGGCCCGCCCCCCGAGGGGGTCAAGGTGCCCGGCGAAGCCGGTTCACCTTGAGCGTAGCCGGCCGCTACACTGGCGCGCCCCACGCAAGCCCGTGGAAACCCGAAGCCATGAGCCTGACCACGCCCCCCGCCGACACCACCGCCGCGCCCGCCTACGACCCCAGCGCCAAGCAGAAGGCGCAAGCCAAGACGGCGCGCATCCCGATCAAGATCGTGCCCAGTGGCGAGGTGCTGAAGAAGCCCGAGTGGATCCGCGTCAAGGCCGGCAGCCCCACCACGCGCTTCTACGACATCAAGAAGATCCTGCGCGAACACAAGCTGCACACGGTGTGCGAAGAGGCCTCGTGCCCGAACATCGGCGAGTGCTTCGGCAAGGGCACGGCCACCTTCATGATCATGGGCGACAAGTGCACGCGGCGCTGCCCGTTCTGCGACGTCGGCCACGGCCGGCCCGACCCGCTGGATGCCGACGAGCCGCTGAACCTGGCGCGCACGATCGCCGCGCTGAAGCTGAGTTACGTGGTCATCACCAGCGTCGACCGCGATGATCTGCGCGACGGCGGCGCCGCGCACTTCGTGGCCTGCATCGAGAAGACGCGCGAGCTCTCGCCGGCCACGCGCATCGAGATCCTGGTGCCCGACTTCCGCGGTCGCGACGACCGTGCGCTCGGCATCCTGCGCGCCGCGCCGCCCGACGTGATGAACCACAACCTCGAGACCGTGCCGCGCCTGTACAAGGAGGCGCGCCCCGGCTCGGACTACGCCTTCAGCCTGAACCTGCTGAAGAAGTTCAAGGAGCAGGTGCCCGGCGTGCCCACCAAGAGCGGCCTCATGGTGGGCCTGGGCGAGACCGACGAGGAGATCCTGGCCGTGATGCGCGACATGCGCGCGCACGGCATCGACATGCTCACCATCGGCCAGTACCTGGCGCCCAGCGGCCACCACCTGCCGGTGCGCCGCTACGTGCACCCTGACACCTTCGCGATGTTCGAGCGCGAGGCCCGCGCCCTGGGCTTCAGCCACGCCGCGGTGGGTGCGATGGTGCGCAGCAGCTACCACGCCGACCAGCAGGCCCACGCCGCCGGCGTGGCCTGACCCCTGCGGCCTCGAAGCGCCGCAGCCCGGGGGCCCGCCCGACCCGGATCCGGGTCCCCCGGTCCGGGTCGAGCCCCCTCGGGGGGTGGCGAGGACGCGCAGCGCCCGCAGCCGGCGGGCCCACGGGCCGGACGCGCGAGCCGACGATGTCGCCCACCGGGTTGCTGCGGTTGCGGTACATCCTGGCGCTGCCGGTGGCGGTGGAGTTCTCCTCATGCGTGCGGTCACCGCGCAGGTCGTTGAGGTAGTCCGCACTGTCGTCGCCGGTGCGGTAGAGCGTGTCCAGCGCCGTCTTCTGCGCCGTGCTCAGGCTGGCATGCCGCAACGGCACGGCGCTGCCCGCCGGGCCGGCACCGCCCGTGGCCGGCGTGGTGAGGATCCAGGTCACGATGTGGCGGCGCGTGTTCCAGCCGGCGCCGCTGTCCTCGGCGATCTGCGCCGCCAGCCGGGTGGAGAAGTTCCACTCGAGCGTCAGGCTCGGCGTGCCCGTGGTGGGATCGAAGCTCACGGTGTGGGCCTTGAGCGCAGCCGCAATGTCTTCGAAGGCCCGCGTCAGGCCGGCGATCATCTGGTCGGGCTGGGCGGCCGTGCAGCAGTTGAGGGGGCGCTTCTGACCGCCCGGGGTGAGGTCGGTCGTGGTGGTCCAGAGGTCCTCGGGGATGTCGGTGGTGCGGCCGTAGGCGTCGAACACATGGGGCACGCGGAAGCCGCCGTACTTGGCCGCCAGGTAGAACTGGTTGTTGTTCTTGTAGACGCCGTACTCGAGCACGTCCAGCCAGTAGGTCTGGATGGGGTGCTTGCCCAGGGTCTGGGGCTTCGAGGGGTCGTCCGGGCGGATGTCCTGGGTGTTGGAGTCGTGGGCGATGCCGGCCATCAGCGCGGAGTTGTTGTTGCAGCAGCCCCCGATGTTCACGCTGCTGCCCAGCGGCACCACCCAGGCGGGTTCGGCTGCGCCGATGTCGACGAGCCCGAAGCCGTCGATGACGCTGTCGGCGCAGACGCCACCGAAGGCCAGCAACTGATCGGCCCCGCCCGAGAACCCCGGGGCGAGCTCCTGCACCATGCAGTTGGCACGGTCCTGGTAGACCAGCACCAGGTCGCCGCCGCGCAGGCCCACCATGCCGATCAGGCCGATGGAATGCAGCACCAGCACCACCAGGACCTCGATCAGCGAAAGGCCGTGGGCGTTGCGCAGCCACTCCGAAAACGACGGCGCGGCCAGGCCCAGCAGCAGCGCCAGCCGCGCGAACGTGACCATCCGCTCGATCAGGCTGATCCCCCGCTGACTGACACGGCTCATCAGCATGTCGCCGCTTTTTCGAGCAGCCACTTCGTGCTGCAGGTGTTCCAGCCGGCGGGCGCGGCGGTGGTGGCGCGCACGTCGACCTGGTTGACCGTGAAGCCGCAGCCGGTCACGGGGCCGTTGCCGGTGGCCAACAAGGTGTAGGCGGTCGCCGTGGGCGTGCCCGAACAGGTGACGACGAAGTGGTTGGAGGTCCGGCCCGTGGCGTCGGTGCTGGCGCAGGGCGTGACCAAGCTGCCGACGGAGGCGTAGCTGCGGTTGTCCTGGTAGCGCCGCTCCATTTGCGCGCGCATCAGCGCCAGCCCGTTGGAGGCGTCGGCCAGGTGGCCGCGGATGAGGCAATCGCGGTAGCTCGGCAGCGCCACGCCGACGAGGAGGGCGACCATGGCCACGGCGACCATCAGCTCGATCAGCGTGAAGCCGCGGCGCGGCTGGCGCCGAACGCGCAGCGTGCGTCCGGATCGGCGCAGGACGGTGGGCGGCGAGGTCGACATGGTCGGAGCCTTCTGGGAGGGATCGGCCAGGCAGCGGTGGCCACGGGGCACCCGGCCCCGTCGCGGAGATCGGCCGGTTTTCCCAGCCACTTCACCCGTGGCCGTGTAAAAGTGTTTATCCAGAGACTTGGCGGCCACGGTGGTTACAGTGCGTGGCCGTTCGCACACCGAGCCGCCACCATGACGCTGTCCAGCCGCACCGCCGCCACCGCCGTGCCCGAGGCCTTCCTGCGGGCCCTGCCCAAGGCCGAGCTCCACATCCACATCGAAGGCTCGCTGGAGCCCGGGCAGATGTTCGACCTGGCCCGCCGCAACGGCATCGACCTGCCGTACCCGAGCGTCGAAGCCCTGCGCGCGGCCTACGCCTTCACCGATCTGCAGAGCTTTCTCGACATCTACTACGCCGGTGCCGCGGTGCTCCGCACCGAGCGCGACTTCTTCGACATGGCCATGGCCTACTTCGAGCGCGCCGCGGCCGACGGCGTCGTGCGTGCCGAGCTGTTCTTCGACCCGCAGACCCACACCGGGCGCGGGGTGGCGATGGCGACCGTGATCCAGGGGCTGTCACAGGCCTGCCGCGAGGCGGCCGCGCGCCACGGTCTGAGCGCCGACCTGATCCTGTGCTTCCTGCGCCACCTGAGCGAGGAGGAGGCCTTCGCGACGCTGGAGCAGGCGCTGCCGCACCGCGCGCATTTCATCGGCGTCGGCCTGGACAGCAGCGAGCGGGGCCACCCGCCGGAGAAGTTCGCGCGGGTGTTCGCGCGCTGCCGCGCGCTCGGCCTGCACGTCGTGGCCCATGCCGGCGAGGAAGGCCCGCCGGCCTACATCGAGAGTGCACTGGACGTGCTGAAGGTCGAGCGCATCGACCACGGCGTGCGGGCCATCGAGAGCCCGGCGCTGATGCAGCGGCTGGCCGCCAGCGGCCTGCCGCTGACGGTGTGCCCGCTGTCGAACGTCAAGCTGTGCGTCTTTCGCACGCTGGCAGAGCACAACCTGGTGCAACTGCTGCGCGCCGGCCTGAAGGTCACGATCAACAGCGACGACCCGGCCTACTTCGGCGGCTATCTGCTGAAGAACTACGTCGAGACCTTCGCCGCGTTGCCCACGCTCACGCGCGACGACGCCGTGGCGCTGGCCCGCCACAGCCTCGAAGCCAGCTTCGCGCCGGCCGCCGACCGGGCGCGATGGCTGGCGCGGCTGGCCGAGGTGGCGGCGGCGCCCTTCTGAGCCGCGCGCCGCGCCTCAGGCCCGGCCGGGCAGGGGCGTGGCCGGCCGCGTGGCGCGGCGCACCAGGCCCACCGCCAGGCTGCCCAGGACTGCGCAGCCCACGATCAGCAGCGCGCCCAGGCCCCAGGCGGCCCACACCAGCCAGCTGCCGATGCTGCCGAGCGCGGCGAAGACGTCGCGCGTGATCTCCAGCGTGGCCACGGCCAGCGGTTGCCAGCCGGGGATCCACAGGTCCAGCCAGGCGGCGCCGGGCATCGAGCCGATGTTGGCAGCCAGGTTGCCGATGACGCCGGGGTCCAGCCCCAGCACCCAGGCGGTGGCCCAGGCCAGGAGCGTCCAGCAGCCGAGGGCGAGTGCGGCGAGTACCCAGATCAGGATGTGCATGGACCGCATGGTAGGCACGACGACATGACCGCAGCCGCCGTCAGGCCGTGCCGGCCAGCGCTGGCGCCATGGGGCCGAAGGCGTAGGCATCCATGCCCAGCTCGCCGAAGGTGAGGCTCTGGTGCACCCGCAAGGCCTGCGGGAGCCCGCGGGCCGCGGCCGCGCCTGCGGCGACGAAGAAGGGCAGCAGGTGCTCGTCGGTCGGGTGCATGTCCGCGGCGTGTGGCGCGCGGCGGTGCCAATCGAGCAGCGCAGCCCAGTCGGCCGCCGCGCCGCGTGCGGCGAACCAGTCGCGGAAGGCCGTGCTCTCGGGCGTGGCCGGTGCGCCCTCGCGCCCTCGCAGCCCGCCCTCGAACACACGTCGCAGGTTGTGCGTGATGCTGCCGCTGCCCATCACCCACACGCCCTCGTCCACCAGCGGCGCCAGCGCCCGGCCGAGGGCGAACAGCTGCGTCGGCGTCCAGCCCGGCGGCCAGGCCAGTGGCAGCACGGGCACGTCGGCGGCGGGGAAGAGCTCGCGCAGCGGCACCCAGATGCCGTGGTCGAGCCCGCCCTGCGGCCGCAGGTGCACCGGCAGGCCGGCGCCACGCAGCAGCGCGGCGGCGCGCTCGGCCAGCCCGGGGTCGCCCGGGGCGTCGTAGCGCATCGCGTACAGGCGCTCGTCGAAACCGCCGAAGTCGTGCACGGCCTCGTGGTGCGCTGCGGCCAGCAGCACCGGCTCGCGCGTCAGGCTGTGGGCCGAGGCCACCAGCACGGCGCGCGGGCGCGTGCCGGCCACGGCCAGCCGCTCGCCGAGGCCGCGCCACCACAGTCCGGCCTCGCGCGGCTCCAGCGCCGTCATCGGTGAGCCGTGCGACAAGAACACGGGCGGCAGGGTGTTGGTGTCCATGCCCGCATTGGGCCCGAAGCGGCGTCGAGCGCCGTTCAAAGCCGCTCACGGCGGGGTTCGATTCCGCGCAGCACCAGCACCGCGGCGGCCGATGCGGGATCATCGGGAGATGACTGCTTCCGCGCCGCCGTCCCGTCTCCCCTCGCTGCGCAGCCTGGCCTGGCGCCAGACGCTGCGCGATTTCCGTGCCGGCGAGCTCCGTCTGTTGGCCGTGGCGGTGATGCTGGCCGTGGCCGCGCTCACCGCGGTGGGCTTCTTCGCCGACCGGCTGAGCAACGGCCTGCAGCGCGACGCGCGCCAACTGCTCGGCGGCGACGCCGTGGTCGGCAGCGACAAGCCGGCCCCGCCCGAACTGGCCGCCAAGGCCGCCGCGCTGGGCCTGCGAACCAGCACCAGCGCTGCCTTCCCGAGCATGGCCCGCGCACCCGAGGCGCAGGGGGGGCAGTCCCGGCTGGTGGCCGTCAAGGCCGTCAGCCCCAACTACCCGCTGCGCGGCCGGCTGCAACTGGCCGATGCGCCGGGCGGGGCCAGCACCCTGGTGGCCGCGGCGCCCGCCGCCGGCAACACCTGGGTCGACCCCGGCCTGCTCGACGCGCTGGGCCTGAAGGTCGGCGACACGCTGCTGCTCGGCGAGGTCGCCCTGCGCATCGACAAGGTCATCGTCATCGAGCCCGACCGCGGTGCCGGTTTTTCCACCTTCTCGCCGCGGGTGATGATCGCCGAGGCCGACCTGCCGGCCACCGGCCTGATCCAGGCCGCCAGCCGCGTGGGCTACCGCCTGGCCGTGGCTGCACGCGATGGCGCGCCCATGGCCCAGGGCGACGCCGCGGTGCGCGAGTTCGTGGCCTGGACCGAGCAGCGCATCAAGACCGCCGCTTTGCGCGGCCTGCGCGTCGAAAGCCTCGACGCAGGCCGGCCCGACATGGAGCGCACCCTGGGCCGCGCCGAGAAATTCCTCAACCTCGTGGCGCTCCTGGCGGCGCTGCTCTCGGCGGTGGCCGTGGGCATCGCGGCGCGCGACTTCGCCAGCCGCCACCTCGACGACTGCGCGATGCTGCGCGTGCTCGGGCTGAGCCAGCGGCGCATCGCCGGGGCCTACACGCTGGAGTTCGGGCTCGTGGGGCTGCTGGCCAGCGTGGCCGGCGTGCTCATCGGCCTGCTCGTGCACAACGTGTTCATCTGGCTGCTGGCCGGGCTGGTGGATGCGAAGCTGCCGCCGCCTTCGGTGTGGCCGGCGCTGTTCGGCCTGGGCGTGGGCATGACGCTGCTGATGGGCTTCGGCCTGCCGCCGGTGCTGCAGCTGGCGCGCGTGCCGCCGCTGCGCGTGATCCGGCGCGACGTCGGCGGCGTCAAGGCCGGCTCGCTGGGCGTGCTGCTGGCCGGCACGGGCGGCTTCGTCGCGTTGCTGATGGCGGTGTCGTCCGACCTCCAGCTGGGCCTCATCTCGGTGGGCGGATTTCTTGGCGCCATCGCACTGTTCGCCGGGCTCAGCTGGGTGGCGGTGACGCTGCTGAAACGCTCGGTGCCCGAGACGCGCGCCCCGCGCTGGCTGGTCTTGGCCACGCGGCAGATCGCGGCCCGGCCGGCCTTTGCGGTGCTGCAGGTGAGTGCGCTGAGCGTGGGCCTGCTGGCGCTGGTGCTGCTGGTGCTGCTGCGCACCGACCTCATCGGCTCCTGGCGCCAGGCCACGCCGCCCGACGCGCCCAACCGCTTTGTCATCAACCTGCAGCCCGACCAGGCCCAGCCCTTCCGCGAGCGCCTGGCCGAGGCCGGGGTGGCCAACTACGACTGGTACCCGATGATCCGCGGTCGTCTGGTGGCCATCAACGGCCGTTCGGTGAAGGCGGACGACTTTGCCGGCGAGCGTGCCGCGCGGCTGGTGGAGCGCGAGTTCAACCTCACCCACACGGCCGAGCTGCCGCCCAAGAACCCGGTCGTGGCCGGCCGCTGGACCCCTGACGAGACCGACGGCCTGAGCGTGGAGGAGGGCCTGGCACAGGAGCTGGGCCTCAAGCTCGGCGACCGCCTGGCCTTCGACCTGGCCGGGGTGGGGGTGGAGGGGCGCATCACCAGCCTGCGCAAGGTGGACTGGGGTTCGATGCGCGTCAACTTCTTCGTCATCTTTCCGCGGGCGCAGATGGGCGATGGCGTGCCGGTGAGCTACATCAGCGCCTTCCGTGCGCCCGCGCCCGTGGCCGGCCAGCCGAGCTTCGACAACCGCCTCGCCCGCGACTTCCCGAACATCACCACCATCGACGTCTCGGCCAGCGTGGCGCAGGTTCAGAGGGTGCTCGACCAGGTCATCCGCGCAGTGGAGTTCCTGTTCGGCTTCACGCTGCTGGCAGGGCTGGTGGTGCTGTTCGCGGCCGTCACGGCCACGCGCGAGGCTCGGTCCCGCGAGTTCGCGGTGATGCGCGCCATGGGCGCGGGCGGCCGGCTGCTGGCGCAGGTGCAGCGCGCCGAACTGCTGGGCGTGGGCGCGCTCGCCGGCTTCCTGGCCAGCGTCGCGGCCATGGTGGTGGGCTGGCTGCTGGCGCGTTACGCCTTCGAGTTCAGCTGGAACCCGGCCTGGTGGGTGCCGCTGGCCGGCTCGGCAGCCGGTGCGGTGCTGGCGCTGATGGCCGGCTGGTGGGGCCTGCGCGAGGTGCTGCGCCGGCCGGTGCTCGACACCCTGCGGCGCGCCGGGGCGGTGTAGGCGCCCTCACTGCACCGCTATCGGGGCCCGCCACCCGGCGCGAGCCCGTAGCCCCCGCCGCCCGGCGTCTCCACCACGAACACGTCGCCCGGCGCCATGTCGACCTGGCCGATGTGGCCCAGCGTCTCGACGCGGCCGTCGGCGCGCTCGACGCGGTTGATGCCCAGGGCGCCGGGCAAGCCGCCGGCCATGCCGAAGGCCGGCACGGTGCGGCCGTTGCTCAGGATGCTGGCCGTCATGGCCTCCAGGAAGCGCACGCGGCGCACGCCGCCGTCGCCGCCCTTCCAGCGGCCGGCACCACCGCTGCCGGAACGGAATGTGTAACTCTCCAGACGCACGGGGAAGCGGAACTCCAGCACCTCGGGGTCGGTGAGACGCGAGTTGGTCATGTGGGTCTGCACGACGCTGGTGCCGTCGAAGCCCCCGACGACGCCACCGGCGGCGTCCTGCACGACACCGGCGCCCGAGCCGCCGCTGATCGTCTCGTAGTACTGGTGGCGCTCGTTGCCGAAGGTGAAGTTGTTCATCGTGCACTGGCTCGCCGCCATCACGCCCAGGGCGCCGTACAAGGCGTTGGTGACGCACATGCTCGTCTCGACGTTGCCCGCCACCACCGCGGCCGGTGGGTTCGGGTTGAGCATGCAGCCCGGCGGCACGATCACCCGCAGCGGTTTCAGGCAGCCGGCGTTGAGCGGGATGTCGTCGTCGACCAGCGTGCGGAACACGTAGAGCACCGCCGCCATCGTCACCGACTTGGGCGCGTTGAAGTTGTTGGGCAGTTGCGCACTGGTGCCGGTGAAGTCGATCGTGGCGGCACGTTCGGCGTGGTGCACGCTCAGCGTCACGGCGATCTGCGCACCGTTGTCCAGCGGCAGTGTGTAGACGCCGTCCTTCAGCGCCGTGATGACGCGCCGCACGCTCTCCTCGGCGTTGTCCTGCACGTGCTGCATGTAGGCTGCCACGGTGTCGCGGCCGAACTGGGCCACCATGGCCTGCAGCTCCTGCACGCCTTTTTCGTTGGCGGCGATCTGCGCGCGCAGATCGGCGACGGTCTGCGCCGGGTTCCGCGCCGGCCAGGGGCCGCTGGCCAGCTGCGCGTGCAACTCGGCTTCGCGCAGCTGGCCGCCGCGCACGAGCAGGAAGTTGTCGAACAGCACGCCTTCTTCGACGATCGTCCTGGAGAACGGCGGCATCGAGCCCGGCGTGGCGCCGCCGATGTCGGCGTGGTGGCCGCGGCTGGCCACGTAGAAGCTGGGCTGGGTGTCGCCGGTCTGGAGGTACACAGGTGTGACCACCGTCACGTCGGGCAGGTGGGTGCCGCCGTGATACGGGTCGTTGAGCACGTAGACGTCGCCCGGCTGCATGGCCGGGTTGCGCTCGATCACCGTCTTGATGCTCTCGCTCATCGAGCCCAGGTGCACCGGCATGTGCGGCGCGTTGGCGATGAGCTGGCCCTGTGCATCAAACAGGGCACAGGAGAAGTCCAGCCGCTCCTTGATGTTCACCGAGAAGGCCGTGTTCTGCAGCCGCAGGCCCATCTGCTCGGCGATGTTCATGAAGAGGTTGTTGAACACCTCCAGCATCACCGGGTCCGCCTGCGTACCGATGGCGTGCTGGGTGGCGCGGGGCACCACGCGCCGCAGCTCGATGGGGCCGGCGGCCATGAGCTGCGCCTGCCAGCCGGGCTCCACCACCGTGGTGGCGTTCTTCTCGGCGATGATGGCCGGGCCGGCGATGGTGGCGCCGGCTGCGAGTTGCTCGCGCACGAACAGGCCCGCCTCCAGCCATTGCCCGGCGTGCAGCCGCACGCGCGCCACGGGCTCGGGGCGGTGGGGCAGGGGCTCGGTGGCGCGCAGTTCCGCGTCGTGGCGCTCTCCGACCCCCACCGCCTCGACCGAGACGGCCTCGATCACCAGTGGCCGCCCGTCCATGAGAAAGGCGAAGCGGCGGCGGTAGGCGGCCTCGAAGGCGGCGCTCATCGTGGCGATATCCGCAAGCTCCACCACCAGCGCCGTGTCGGTGCCCTGGTAGCGCAGGTGCACGCGGCGGTGCACGCTGATGGCGGCCTCGGCCACGCCCTGGCCCCCGACGTCGGCCCTCGCGGCGGCGGCCAGCTCGCCCAGTGTGGCCGTGGCCGCGGCCAGGCCCTCGGCCGAAAGCGGCTGCTCCACGCTGGCCTCGCGCATGGCGATCTGGTCGGCCAGACCCATGCCATAGGCGCTCAGCACGCCGGCCAGCGGGTGCACGAACACCCGCTCCATGCCCAAAGCGTCGGCCACCAGGCCCGCGTGCTGGCCCCCGGCGCCGCCAAAGCACTGCAGCGTGTACTGGGTGACGTCGTAACCCCGCGCCACGCTGATGCGCTTGATGGCGTTGGCCATGTTCTGCACGGCTATCTGCAAGAAGCCCTCGGCCAACTGCTCCGGCGTCGTCGGCCGGCCGGTGGCCCGCGCCACCTCGTCGGCCAGGGCCTGGAACTTCTGCTGCACGACGGAACGGTCGAGCGCTTCGTTCGCCGCCTGGCCGAAGACCTTGGGGAACCAGTCCGGCTGGATCTTGCCCAGCAGCACGTTGGCGTCGGTGGTGGCCAGCGGCCCGCCGCGGCGGTAGCTGGCCGGCCCCGGGTTGGCGCCCGCGCTCTCCGGGCCCACGCGCAGCCGCGAGCCGTCGAACGTGAGCAGGCTGCCGCCGCCGGCGGCCACGGTGTGGATGCTCATCATCGGCGCGCGCATGCGCACGCCGGCCACCTGGGTCTCGAAGGCGCGCTCGAACTCGCCCGCGTAGTGGCTGACATCGGTGCTGGTGCCGCCCATGTCGAAGCCGATGACCTTGTCGTGCCCCCCAGCCAGCGCCGTGCGCACCATGCCGACGATGCCGCCGGCCGGGCCGCTGAGAATGGCGTCCTTGCCCTGGAAGCGGTGCGCCTCGGTGAGGCCGCCGCTGCTTTGCATGAAGAAGAGCCGCACGCCCGGCATCTGCGCCGCCACCTGCTCCACATAGCGGCGCAGGATGGGGCTGAGGTAGGCGTCGACCACCGTGGTGTCGCCGCGCGACACCAGCTTCATCAGCGGGCTCACCTCGTGGCTGGCGCTCACCTGCGTGTAGCCGATCTCGCGTGCGAGGCGCGCCGCAGCCACTTCGTGCTGCGTGTACCGATAGCCGTGCATGAAGACGATGGCCACGGCGCGGATGCCGGCGTCGAACGCCGCCCACAGGCGCTCGCGCAGGTGGGCCTCGTCCAGCGGTTGAAGCAGCTCGCCGTGTGCGCCGATGCGCTCCTGGGCCTCGACCACACGCTCGTAGAGCAGTTCGGGCAGCTGGATGTGGCGCTCGAAGAGCTTGGGCCGCGCCTGGTAGGCGATGCGCAACGCGTCCCGAAAGCCGCGCGTGGTGACGAGCAAGGTGCGGTCGCCCTTGCGCTCGAGCAGCGCGTTGGTGGCCACCGTGGTGCCCATCTTCACGCACGCCACCTGCTCGGCCGTGATCGGAGCGCCCGCGGGCAACTGCAGGAGCCGGCGCATGCCCTCGACGGCGGCGTCACGGTACTGCTCGGGGTTCTCCGACAGCAGCTTCAGCGTCGCGAGCGAGCCATCGGGGCGGCGGCCGACGACGTCGGTGAAGGTGCCGCCGCGGTCGATCCAGAACTGCCAGCGTGTCGTCATCGGGGGTTGTCCTGTACCGGGGCCGGGAGGGCGTTCACAGGGAGGTGGCGGCACGCGCCGCCTGGTCGTACATGCCGCTCATGGTGCGCAGCAGGCGCGCGAGTTCGCCGATGTCGGCATTGAGCTCGGTGTCCAGGCTCTGCACCAGGCACTGCTCGCGCACGGCGCGGTACTGCTGCACGAAGGCCTCGCCCTGCACGGTGGGCGTGTAGAAGACCTCCTTGCCCAGCTTCTCGGCCTGGGCCAGGCCGGCGCCGACGAGCTTCTTCAGCGAGTAGGCCACGACGTGGGTGTCCTCGTAGTTGAGCATGAAGCCAATGTCGGCCAGCTTCTTGCCGCGCACGCGGTGGCACAGGTTGTGCAGCAGCAGCACGTCGGTGATGGTGAGGTCGGGGCAGCCGGCGGCCGCCATGCAGCGCACGCACCAGCGCGAGAACGCGTTCCAGGCCACGATGAGTCCGAACTCGAACTCCGACAGCTCCACGCTGCGCGGCGAGACCAGGTGCGAGCTCGACACGATGCCGCCCGTGCGCGGCGCGCGCCTCGGGCCCTTGGCGGATTTGGAGGGCATCGGTGTTTTCACCAGAACGTCGAAGAAACGTTGACACTTTATAGACGAACTTTCTAGACTTCAACGGACCTCTGGCAAACCCCGAGCCCCATCGTCCTCATTCCGGAAAGGGACCTCCCGATGAAGTCGCTGCCTTCCATACTGGGCGCTGCCGCCCTGTTCGCCGCCGCCGCCGCGCAGGCGCAGGTCAAGTGGGACCTGCCCTCTGCCTACCCGGCCACCAACTTCCACAGCGTGAACCTGCAGCAGTTCGCCGACGACATCGACAAGGCCACCGGCGGCAAGCTCAAGGTCACGGTGCACGCCAACGCCAGCCTGTTCAAGCTGCCCGAGATCAAGCGCGCGGTGCAGGGCGGCCAGGCCCAGATGGGCGAGATCCTCCTGTCGGCCTACCAGAACGAGTGGATCATCTTCGGCGCCGACGGCGTGCCCTTCCTGGCCGACAGCTACGACGAGGCCATGAAGCTGTGGCGCGCGCAGAAGCCGCTGCTCGACAAGAAGCTCGGCGAGCAGGGCATGATGGTGCTGTACTCGGTGGCCTGGCCGCCGCAGGGCATCTACGCCAAGAAGCCGCTGAACAGCGCGGCCGACCTGAAGGGCGTGAAGTGGCGCGCCTACAGCCCCGCCACCAGCCGCATCGCCGAGCTGGTGGGTGCCCAGTCCGTCACGGTGCAGGCGGCGGAACTGACGCAGGCCCTGGCCACCGGCGTGGTCGAGAGCACGATGACCTCCGGCGCCACCGGCGTGGACAGCAAGCTGTTCGAGCACCTGAAGTTCTACTACGACACCGAGGCCTGGCTGCCCAAGAACGCCGTGCTCGTCAACAAGGCTGCGTTCGACGGCCTCGACGCCGCCACCCGGCAGGCCGTGCTCAAGGCCGCGGCCGACGCCGAGGTGCGCGGCTGGGCCGCCAGCCGCAAAGTCAACGTGGACACGCTGGCGCGCCTGCGCACCGAGGGCATGCAGGTGCTGCCGCCCTCGCCGCAGCTCAAGGCCGACTTGGCCAAGGTCGGCGAGACCATGCTGAAGGAGTGGGTCGAGAGGGCCGGCGCCGACGGCAAGACGCTGCTCGACGCCTTCCGCAAGTAAGCCCCCGGGGCTCGCCGCGATGCGCCGCGCAATGGATGCCCTGTACGACGGCGCGGCCTGGCTGGCGGCGCTGTCGATGGTGGGCCTGCTGGCGATGGTGCTGCTGACCATCCTCAGCCGCCAGCTGGGTTTCCACGTGCCGGGCACCGACGCCTACGCCGGCTACCTGATGGCCGCGGCAGGCTTCCTGGCGCTGGCGCACACGCTCAAGAAGGGCGAGCACATCCGGGTGACGCTGCTGCTGGGCCGGCTGCAGGGCGGCGCGCGCCGCGCGATGGAGCTGTGGGCGCTGGCCGCGGCCGCCGCGCTGGCGGGCCTGTTCGCCTGGTACAGCGCGCGGCTGGTGTGGCAGTCGCGCCTGTTCAACGACATCAGCACCGGCAACGATGCCACGCCGCTGTGGATTCCGCAGCTGGCGATGGCGGCCGGCACGCTGGTGCTCTTCGTGGCCTTCGTCGACGAGCTGGTGCAGGCCGCGACGGGCCGCCGCACCACCGAAGACCGGTCCGCCCGGCACGAGTGAGCACGCCATGAGCGACGTCGGCATCATGGTGCTGCTGGTGGCGGCGCTGTTGGCCATCCTGGCCAGCGGGGTCTGGATCGGCCTGACGCTCACCGGGGTGGCCTGGATCGGCATGCAGCTGTTCACCAGCCGGCCGGCCGGCGACGCCATGGCTGTGGCCATCTGGGGCAGCGCCAGCAGCTGGACGCTGACCGCGCTGCCCCTGTTCGTGTGGATGGGCGAGATCCTGTTCCGCACGCGGCTGAGCTCCGACATGTTCCGCGGCCTCGCGCCCTGGATGCAGGCCCTGCCGGGGCGGCTGCTGCACGTCAACGTCGTGGGCTGCACCATCTTCGCGGCGGTGTCGGGCAGCAGCGCCGCCACCTGCGCCACCATCGGCAAGATGAGCCTGCCCGAGCTGGCCCGCCGCGGCTACCCCGACGGCATCAGCATCGGCTCGCTGGCCGGCGCAGGCACGCTGGGCCTGCTGATCCCGCCGTCGATCATCATGATCGTCTACGGCGTGGCGGCCGACGTGTCGATCGCGCAGCTGTTCATTGCCGGCGTGGTGCCGGGCATGCTGCTGGCGCTGCTGTTCTCGGGCTACCTCGTGGTGTGGGCGCTGCGCAACCCGGGACTGGTGCCGCCGGCCGACGCGCCGCTGCCACTGCGCGCCAAGCTGGCCGAGTCGCGCCACCTGATCCCGGTGGTGCTGCTGATCGCGGCCGTGCTGGGCAGCATCTACGGCGGCATCGCCACGCCCACCGAGGCCGCGGCCGTGGGCGTGGTGGGCGCGCTCGTCGTCAGCGCGGCGCAGGGCTCGCTCACCTGGCAGAGCTTCAAGGACAGCCTTTTCGGCGGCACGCGCCTTTTCTGCATGATCGCGCTCATCCTGGCCGGCGCGGCCTTCCTGACGCTGAGCATGGGCTACATCGGCCTGCCGCGCCACCTGGCGGAGTGGATCGGCGGCCTGGGCCTCGAGCCCTGGCAGCTGCTGCTGGCGCTGATGGCCTTCTACATCGTGCTCGGCTGTTTCCTCGACGGCATCAGCATGGTGGTGCTGACCATGGGCGTGATCATGCCCATCGTCACCGCCGCCGGCATCGACCCGCTGTGGTTCGGCATCTTCATCGTGCTGGTGGTCGAGATGGCGCAGATCACGCCGCCCGTCGGCTTCAACCTTTTTGTGCTGCAAGGCATGACCGGGCGCGACATCGGCTGGGTCGCAAAGGCGGCGTTCCCGTTTTTCCTTCTGATGATTGCGGCCGTGGCGCTGATCTGGGCCTTCCCGGGGCTGGTGACGGCGCTGCCGCAGCAGATGCGGGGCTGAGGGGTCGGAAATCGGTCCGCCAGGACAGGCCGTTCAGCCCATCGCGTGGCGCGCGGCGGCCTGGTATCCCATGCGGGCACCGGATTTGGAATCAAGCACTTGTGGCCACGACCGAGCACACCCGTCGGGTGAGCGGGCTATGCACCCGATCGGGCCGCCGAGGCTGGCGTTGACGGGGCAACTGCCGGACTTGGGTTGAGCGGCCCTTTGGGGGGTCAACACGGGCGCGGTTCATGTCGGCGCAGGCTCTGAGCCCCGCCTCGGGGCGCCCGGGGGCGTTCAGGGGTGGTGTTCAGGGCCGCTGCAGTGCGCGCCAGATCTTCTCGCTCTTCAGCGGCATCTGCAGTCGCTCGGCGGCCTCGGCGCGGCCCGCCATGCCGGGCGCGTTCGCCAGCGCGTCCACCACCGCGTTCACCACAGCCGGTGTCGCGCCGATGGTGCCGAGCTCGCCCACGCCCTTGGCGCCGAGCACGTTGGTTTGGCAGGGCACGCTCTCGTCGAAGCGCGTGGCGAAGGCGCGGAAGCCGTCCACGCGCGGCAGTGCGTAGTCCATCAGGCTGGCGGTGAGCAGCTGCCCGGTGTCGCGGTCGTAGACCATGCCCTCGCCCAAGGCCTGGCCGATGCCCTGCACCGCACCGCCCTCGACCTGGCCCTGCACGATCTGCGGGCTGACGATGCGGCCGATGTCGTTGACGGAGGCGTAGGCCACGAGTTCGACCTCGCCGGTGGCGGGATCGACCTCGACCTCGGCAATGTGGCAGCCGTTGGGCCAGCTCGGCCCGCCGGCCGTGGCCTCGCCGCTGACGACGAGCCGGCCGCCGTCCTGGCGCGCGGCGATGTCGGCCAGCGTGACGGCCAGGTCGGTGCCGGCCACTGTGAAGCGGCCCGCAGTGTACTCGAGGTCGGCCGCCGCCGCCTCCAGCGCCTCGGCCGCCAGGCGGCGCGCCTCGTCCAGCGTCTTCTCGCTGGCCACGCGCACGGCGCCACCACCGGTGAACAGGCTGCGGCTGCCGGCGCTGCCGAAGCCGTTGGCGCGGTCGGTGTCGCCCTGGATCACGCGGATGCGCTCCGGCGGCAGCCCGAACACGTCCACCGCCAGTTGCACGTAGCTGGTGGCGATGCCCTGGCCCATGGGCATGGTGGCGCTGGTGAGCTCGACGTAACCGTCGCCCGTGAGGTCCACGCGCACCGACTCCACCAGCGCGTTGCCCCCCGTCCACTCCAGAAAGCTCGCCAGGCCGCGGCCCCGAAGCCGCCCGCGCGCGGCGCTTTCGGCGTGGCGCGCCTCGAAGCCGTCCCAGCCGGCCAGCACAAGCGCCTGCTCCATCATGCGGCCGAAGTCGCCGCTGTCGTAGCGCTGCGCCATGGCGTTGACGTAGGGCATCTGCGCCGGCCGCACGTGGTTGCGGCGGCGCAGTTCGGCGGCGTCCAGGCCCAGGCGGCGCGCGGCGGCGTCCATCAGCCGTTCAATCAGGTAGATGGCCTCGGGCCGCCCGGCGCCGCGGTAGGCGCCGGTGGGCGCGTTGTGCGTGAGCACGGCGGTGACGCGGATGTCCACCGACCGGATGTCGTACACGCTGGTGCTGACCCAGGGGCCGATGACCATCGGGATGGCCACCGAGCTGCCGCCCGGGCAGCCGCCGACGTTGGCGTGTGTGGAGATGCGCAGCGCCAGCACGCGGCCGTCGGCGTCGAGCGCCAGTGCGGCCGTGCTGCGCTGGCCGCGGCCCTGCACCGCGGCAAGGAACTCCTCAACCCGCTCGGCCTGCCACTTGAGTGGCCGGCCCAGTTGGAGCGCCGCCCATGCGACGGCGATGTCCTCGGGGTAGGCGCCGGTCTTCATGCCGAAGCCGCCGCCGACGTCGCCCACCGTCACGCGCACGTTCTCGACGGTGCGGCCGGGGATGCTGGCGACGAGGCTGCCGCGCAGGCCGGTGGGCATCTGGCTGCTGGCGCGCAGCTCGAGGCGATCGGCTTGCGGCCAGGCGTTCAGGCTGCGTGGCTCCAGGGCCGCGGGCGCGAGGCGCTGGTTGTCCAGCACCAGCTCCACCACGTGCGCGGCCGCCGCAAAGGCGGCAGCGGTGGCGGCGGCGTCGCCGTGGCGGGCCTCGGCGAGCAGGTTGCCCGGTGCGTCGGACCACACCAGCGGCGCGCCTTCGGCCAGCGCGGCGTCGAGGTCGCCGACGGCGGGCAGCGGCTCATAGTCCACGGTGACGAGGTCTACTGCGGCGCGCGCAGCCCCGGGCGAGTCGGCCACCACCAGCGCCACCGCCTCGCCCACGAAGCGCACCACCTCGTGCGCCAGCGCGCGCCGCGGCGGCGCCGTGGCTGGGCTGCCGTCGGCGCGCTTGAAGCTGGGCGGGAAGGCCAGCGGCCTGACGCCCGCGGCCACCAGCTCGGCGCCGGTGTGCACCGCGATCACGCCGGGCAGCGCCAGTGCCGCGGCGGTGTCGATCGCGCCGATGCGCGCGTGGGCATGCGGGCTGCGCACGAACGCCGCCCAGCACTGGCCGGGCAGCGTGAGGTCGTCGGTGAAGCGGCCCTCGCCGCGCAGCAGCGTGGGATCTTCGATGCGGCGCATCGTGTGGCCGCTGCCGAAGCGCAGCGGGCCGAGGTCGGCCAGGGGGGAGCTCATGGCGCGATCGTAACGAGCCGGCAGGCCCGGAGCCCGCCGTTGTGGCCCGGCGGGCCGACCACGCGCCGCCGGCCCCCCACCGCCCCGGGACGGGCCAAGGGGCTGGCGGCAAATCGTCCGGGCCGGGCCGTTGCTGATCTGGAACCGGATGCCGATGATGCGGCCGTCATCCCGCGGCGGGGGTCCTGGATGCTCAGCGCGCGCACGAGCGGAAGCCGCTGCAGGCGCGGTCGTCGCCCGGCTCGGCGAAGCGCCGTGCCCCGGGGTGGCGCCAGCGCGGCGGCGTGGCCCAGCTCGCGCCGCACAGCACGCCATGGCCGGGCTGCGGCAGGTCGAGTGCGCCGGCAGGTGCTGGCGTGCCCTCGAAGGCGCCGAGGTAGCGCGCGCTGCCGGCCACCCACTCGTGCACGTCGCCCCAGACCAAGCCCAGCCGCGCCTGGGTGGCCGCAGCCAGCGTCCACTCGGGTGCCGTGGGCAGGCGGCGGCCGGCCCAGCGGCACCATGCCTCGGCCTCGTGCCGCGTGGCGTGCGCGGCGGCCTGCTGCTGCGGCGCCTTCTCGAGCCGCACCCGCGGGCCGAGCCCACGCTGCAACACCACGCCGCCGGCCAGCTGTTCGACGAAGGCGGGCGCGCGCCGGCCGGTGGCGTCGCGCCAGCGGCGGCCGGCCTCGCTCCAGAGCTCGTCGCGGTCGTAGCCGCCGTCGTCGGCGAACTCGGCAAAGTGCGCCCAGCTCACGGCCTGGGCATCGATCTCGAACGTCGGCACGGCCAGGTGCTCGTGCCCCCGCTCTGCCTCGGGCAAGAAACCCGCGACGGCCGGCGTGCCCAGCACCCAGCGCCGCGCCGGCACGCGCAGCGGCGCGCGCTCCGGCCGCGGCGGCGGGGCGCCTTCTCGCAGCGTCTCGCGCAGGGCCTCCACCAGGCGGTCCTCGTGGCGCAGCGCCTGCCGGAACAAGTGCAGGCCGGCGTCCGTCTCGGGTGTCCGGGCGAGCAGGTCCAGCGTGAGCTCCAGGGTGGCGGACAGATAGGCGCGCAGCTCGTCGAGCGTGACGCGGTCTGTGCCCGCGAGCCAGGCCTCAAGCCGAGGCTCCAGGCCGGGCAGGCGCGGCGCCGCGGGGTCGGAGGCCTCGCCGCGCGCGCGCTGCACGTGGCGCGAGATCCACCACTCCGGCCAGGCCCCGGCCTGCAGCAGGCGGCGGCGCAAGGCATCGTCGGCGTCCCCGGGCAGCAGCGCCAGCAGGGCGTTGCGCGCCTCCATCAGTGCCAGCGCCAGCAGCTCGCGACCGGCCTGGCGGATGGCCACTGGGTCGTCGAGCGCAGCGCTGCGCGCCAGCGACATGGGCAGAGCTCGGGGCGGGCCAGGGCGGGCGCTACTCGCCCACCAGGCCGTTGCGGATGGCGTAGACCGCAAGCTCCGCGTTGTTGGCCAGCGCCAGCTTCTCGAGCACGCGCGCGCGGTACACCGACACCGTCTTGGGACTCAGCATCAGCGCGGCGGCGATGTCAGCCAGCCGCTTGCCGCTGGCGATCATGCACAGCGTCTGCAGCTCACGGTCGGACAGCTTGGTGTGTGCCGCGGCTTCGCTGCTGGGCGCGGTGAGGCTCTCCACCAGCATCTGCGCGATCTCGGGCGTCACATACTTGCGGCCCTGCGCCACGGTGCGCACGGCCTGCACCAGGATCTGCGGGTCGCCGCCCTTGTTGACGTAGCCGTAGGCCCCGGCGCGCAGCGCGCGGATGGCGTACTGATCCTCCGGGTACATGCTCACCACCAGCACCTTGACGGGCGAGCCTTCGTCCTTGAGCACGTGCAGCGCGTCGAGCCCGCTGCGGCCGGGCAGGTTGATGTCGAGCACCAGAACGTCGCACGCCTGGCTGCGGCTGCCGGGGGCGGCCACGCGCTCGCGCATCAGCGCTCGCAACTCGCCGTAGTCGGCGGCTTCGCCGACAACCTGGATGTCGGGCGCGTCCGACAGCGTGTCGCGGATGCCGCGGCGGATGAGGGCGTGGTCGTCGCAGAGAATGACGTCGATCATGCGGGCGCGTTCAGTAGGTGGTCCACTCGGCTTCCTCGGAGTCCAGAACGGCCGGTGGGCGAGGGGGCAGCAGGCCACCATCCAGGGGCACCGACAGGATCAGGCTGGTGCCGTGGCCGGCCCCGCTGGACAGATCGATCCAGCCACCCACCGTGGCGGCACGCTCTCGCAGGCCACGGATGCCGAAGCTTCTGGCCTTGCCCAGGTCGGCGCTGGCCAGGCCGCGGCCGTTGTCGGAAATCTCCAGCGACAGCACGCAGCCGGTGAGCGCGAGGTCGACCACCACCTGCGTGGCAGCGGCGTGCTTGCCGACGTTGGTGAGTGCCTCCTGCACCGTGCGGTAGGCCGCCAGCGGCACACCTGCCGGCAGGCTGGGCATGGGGCCTGAGGCGGCGTCGGGCAGTTGCAGCCGGCACGCGATGCCGGTGCGGGCCTCGAAACGCTGCGTCAGCCACTGCAGCGCGGCCACCAGGCCCTGCTCGAGGATGGTCGGGCGCAGGTTCTGCATGATGCGCTGGCTGGCCTCGATGGCGTGCGTCACCGTTTCCAGCGCCGACGCGGCGCGCTGCTTGATGATCGGCTCGGCGGCGTGGCGCCGTATCCAGTCGAGCTCGAACTTCAGTGCCGTCAAGGTGCCGCCGACGTCGTCGTGGATCTCGCGCGCAATCGCCGAGCGCTCGGCCTCGACGCTGGTCTGCAGGTGCTGCGCCAGCGCCGACAGCTGCCGGCGCGATTCGGCCAGTTCGCGGTCGGCCTGCTGCCGGGCGCGGTGGCTGGCCGCGGCGGCCAAGGCGCTGTCGGCGGCCATCACCAGCCGCGACAGGTTGTTCTTGAGCAGGTAGTCGCTGGCGCCGTGGCGCATGGCTTCCACCGCCGTGTCCTCGCCGATCTGGCCCGACACCAGGATGAACGGCACCGGCCCGGTGCCGTGGCGCGCTTCATGCGCGCGAAGCAGGCGCAACGCGTCCAGGCCCGAGAAGCCCGGGAGGTGGTAGTCCGAGATGACCAGATCCCAGGGACTGCGCAGCGCCTGGGCGAACTCCTTCGGTGTGTCGACCCGCCGTTCCTGCAACGACAGTCCCCCGCGCCGCAGATGAGCCACCACCAGGGCGTGGTCGAGCTCGGCGTCTTCGAGGTGCAGCAGCCGGACGGGCGTGGACATGCGGCCAGTATCGCAAAGCAGCCGCCGGCTTCGTCTTCGGCCGGCCAGCGCCGAGCCCAGCAGACGATTTGCCGGCGAATTTTTGCTGTCTTTCCCTCAATGTGTGCCAGGTCGGTGCCGAAAAATGCCCTGTAACACCCGCTCCCGGGTGACGGTGCGCATCGGCGCGCCGACGTCGGGCGCGGGCTGACCACCACGGAGACCGGATGCTCGCCCAGGATTCCAGCCCACCGCACCCCGGTGCCGGCTTGCCCCCGACGGCACCGCCCGGCGACAGCGGATTGCCGCTGCTGGCTGCGGCTGACCTGCAGGACCACCTGATGGTGGCGCAGAACGACCTCGAACGCCTGCAGCGCCTGCTCAGCGATGCCTGCGATTCGCTGCTGGTGCACTTCTATGGTGCCAGCGGCGAGTTGCGGACCCTGCTGCAACAGCACGCCCACGCCGCGGTCGGCAGCCCCACGGCCGCCCCGCCCGGCGAGGCACCGCAGCTGCACAAGGCCATGGAGCACATGGCCGGTGCAATCACGGCGATGCAGTTCCAGGACATGGCCTCGCAGCTGGTGGCGCACACCACGCGCCGGCTGCGCAACTGCGCCGACCGGCTGGCTGCCGAGGCCATGGGCGAGGACGACGAAGACGGCAGCGCCTTCGTCGAGGCCATGCCCCTGCGCCCAAACCCCGTGACGCAGGACGAGGTGGACGCCGGCAGCGTCGAGCTCTTCTGAACCCCGCCGCCCGCGCCACCCGCCAAGCCAACCCCATTCAGAGATTTCCCCGGAGCCCCGCCATGTACTCGATCCTTGCCGTTGACGACAGCGCCTCCATGCGCCAGATGGTCTCGTTCACGCTGAAGAACGCCGGCTTCAACGTCGTCGAGGCCGTCGATGGGCTGGACGCCTTCGAAAAGGCCAACAGCCGCGACTTCAACCTCGTGCTCACCGACCAGAACATGCCGCGCATGGACGGCATCAACCTGACGAAGAAGCTGCGTGAGAACCCGAAGTTCAAGAGCACGCCCATCCTCATCCTGACCACTGAGAGCTCGGACCAGATGAAGCAGGCGGGCCGTGCCGCCGGTGCCACCGGCTGGCTGGTGAAGCCCTTCGACCCGGCCAAGCTGGTCGAGGTGATCGGCAAGGTCATCCGCTGAGCACCCCCTAGACGAATCTCTTGCCAGGAGTCCCGCGATGGGCGACATGACCAGCGAAGGCGGCCATCTCTCGGCCGGCATCGACCTCAGCCAGTTCTACCAAGTCTTTTTCGAGGAGGCCAGCGAGAACCTGGAGAGCATGGAGCAGATGCTCCTGAACCTTGACATCGACAGCCCCGACGAGGAGCAGCTCAACGCCATCTTCCGATGCGCGCACTCCGTCAAAGGCGGGGCCGCGACCTTCGGCTTTTCCGACGTCGCCGAGCTGACGCACCAGATGGAGACGCTGCTGGACAAGCTGCGCCGCCACGAGCTGCAGGTCACGCCTGCGATGGTCGACGTTCTGCTGGCCAGCGGCGACGCGCTGAAGGCCCAGCTGGGACGCCATCAGGGCGGAGGCGGCGACGCCGTCGAGACGGGCGAGCTGCTGAACGCCATCCGCGCGCATGCCGAGGGCGGCGAAGTGCCCGCGGCGGTGTCGGCCCAGCAGCCGCTCGCCCCTGCGCAAGCGGAAACGATCGCGCCTGTGCAAGCCGTGGCACCCGAGCCTGCCGCACCAGACGGTGCGCGAGCACTGGAGTTGCGCGTGGGCCCCTTGCCCGATCCCTCGGTGGCCGACAACCTGGTCGACCTCTTCAAGGAGATCACCAACCTCGGGACCATCGAGCCGCTGGATGCCGGCCGCGACGCCGATGGGCTGCGACGCTTCAAGGTGGTCACCAGCAGCTCCGACAACGATCTCATCGACCTCTTCGGCTTCCATGTCGCACGCGAGCATGTGCACTTGATGCCGCTGACCAAGGGCTACGGCTTTCACGACGGAGCCCCCGGCGCACCGGCTCAGACGCCGGCCCGGGATCCCGGCTACGGCTTCTTCGACGACGCGCCCGGCGCACCGGACACCACGGCCCCCTCAGCACGGTCGGCCGTCGGCGCTGGCAGCAAGGAGGCCCCGGCGGCCAAGCCCGTCGCTCCCAAGGTGGAGGCCAAGGTCGCCGCTTCGCCCGAGTCCAGCACCTTGCGCGTCAGCGTCGAGAAGGTCGACCAGCTGATCAACCTGGTGGGCGAGCTCGTCATCACCCAGGCCATGCTGGCCCAGAACAGCAAGGGCCTGGACTCCGGCCAGCACCAGCAGCTCAGCAGCGGCCTGGCGGACCTGGAGCGCAACACCCGCGACCTGCAGGAAGCGGTGATGTCGATCCGCATGATCCCGATGTCGCTGGTGTTCAACCGCTTCCCGCGCATGCTGCGCGACCTGGCGAGCAAGCTGGGCAAGAAGGTCGAACTCGTGCAGGTGGGCGAGGCCACCGAGCTGGACAAGGGCCTGGTTGAGAAGATCACAGACCCGCTGACGCACCTCGTGCGCAACAGCTGCGACCACGGCATCGAGCTGCCGGCCGAGCGCCTGTCCAAGGGCAAGCCCGAGCACGGCACGATCTCGCTGATCGCCAGCCACCAGGGCGGCAGCATCGTCATCGAGGTGCGCGACGACGGCAAGGGCCTCAACCGCGCCAGGCTGCTGAAGAAGGCCCGCGAGCGCGGCCTCGAGGTCTCGGACGCGATGAGCGACGGCGAGGTCTACAACCTCATCTTCGCGCCCGGCTTCAGCACCGCAGACCAGGTGACCGACGTGTCGGGTCGCGGTGTCGGCATGGACGTCGTCAAGAAGAACATCACCGCCCTGGGCGGTACGGTGGAGATCGACTCCGCCGAGGGCTACGGCATGGCCGTGCGCGTGCGCCTGCCGCTGACGCTGGCCATCATGGACGGCATGAGCGTGGGCGTCGGCGAGGAGGTCTACATCCTCCCATTGTCCAGCGTCGTCGAGTCGTTCCAGGTGCAGCCGGGCATGGTCAAGACGATCGGCGGCTCCGGCCGGGTCGTCGAGGTGCGCGACGAGTACATGCCGGTGCTGGACCTGGAGAAGGTCTACGAGGTGCCGCGTTTCGACTTCGACCGCAGCACCAACATCATGGTCGTCGTCGAGGCCGAGGGCGGCCGCGTCGCGCTGCTGGTCGACGAGCTGCTCGGACAGCAGCAGGTGGTGGTGAAGAACCTTGAGAGCAACTACCGCAAGGTCGACGATGTCTCAGGCGCCACCATCATGGGCGACGGCCGCGTTGCGTTGATCCTGGACATCGGTGCGCTGATCCGGCGCGCGCGCCAGTGAAGCCCGGTACCCGGGAACACCGCATGATCGCCACCCCCGCCGCGCTGCTCAGGCGTTATTCCATCCGCACGCGCATGCGCGGCGCCATCGCCGCGGTTCTGGCCCTGTTCGCGGTGGTCGGCCTCGTCGGGCTGGCCGGCGGTCTCCGCCTGAAGACGCTGAACACCGAGTTCATGGAGCACTCGCTCCACGAGAAGGCCACGCTGGCCGTGGTGAACGACGAGCTCGCCCGCGTGCTGGTTCTCGAGAAAAGCATGGTCATCGACTATGAGGACGGCGTGGCCGTGCTCAAGCACCGCCAGGCCTGGAGGGCCCACCTCGAGGCCGCACGCCAGGCGCTGCAGAGCATGACCGAGGGCGGAGAGGACGCCGACAATGCGCTTGCCCTTGCCGCCGTCAAGCAGCTGCAGGAGTACGAACATCGCAGCCAGCCTGTTCTGGACAACATCCAGAACGGAGGCTACGACCGCGCGCGCGTGGCTGACCGCATGCTCGCCCGCGCCAAGGAGTCGTACACGGAGGCCACGGTCAAGGTCGACCAGATCGCCAGGCTCGTCACCGACGAAGTGGCGCGGACGCAGCTCGAGTTCGATCGGGCCATGATCGGCATCCTGGCGGCTTATTGCCTCACGCTGGGTGCCGTGGTCGTGGTGGTGGTGCCGGTGACTCTGCTGAACTCCGCGTCGATCACCAGCCCGATCAGCTACGCAGCGCGGGTGGCCTCGGCCATCGCCGAGGGTGACCTGACAAGCCCGATCCGCGTCGACGGCCGCGATGAGGCTTCGCAGCTGCTGTGCTCGCTTTCGCGCATGCAGGACAGCCTGCGCCAGATCGTGGGCCGCGTGCATGGCGCCGCGCGGAGCATTCACGCCGCCAGTGGCGAGGTGGCCAAGGGCAACGCCGACCTGTCCGCGCGCACCGAGCAGACCGCGGGCTCGCTGCAGCAGACTGCCGGCTCGATGCAGCAGCTGACCGGCACGGTGCAGAGCAACGCCGGGTCTGCCGAGCAGGCGCGCGAGCTGGCACTGACGGCGGCGGGCGTCGCAGGCCGCGGCGGCGAGGTCGTGGCCGTGGTCGTGAAGACCATGGACGAGATCAACCGCAGCAGCCATCGCATCGCCGACATCGTGGGCACGATCGACGGCATCGCCTTCCAGACCAACATCCTGGCGCTGAACGCGGCGGTCGAGGCCGCACGGGCCGGCGAGCTGGGCCGCGGCTTCGCCGTGGTGGCCGGCGAGGTGCGTGCGCTGGCGCAGCGCTCGGCCGCTGCCGCGCGCGAAATCAAGACACTCATCGGCGCCAGCGTCGAGAAGGTCGAGCACGGCGCACGCCAGGTCGGTGAGGCCGGTGAGACGATGAGCCTCATCGTGGAGAGCGTGCGGCGCGTGACGGCCATCGTCGGCGAGATCAGTGCCAGTGCCGCCGAGCAGAGCGCCGGCATCGGCGAGGTCACGGGCGCCGTGACCCGGCTTGACCGCATGACGCAGCAGAACGCGGCTTTGGTGGAACAGAGCACCGCCGCGGCCGGGCAGATGCGGACCGAGGCCCACAGGCTCACCGAGACCGTGGCGGCCTTCCGGCTGCCAGACATGGCCTGACTCCAGGCTCCCACGAACCCGTCGATGAAGATCAATCACCTGAAGATCGGCCAACGCCTGGGCCTTGCATTCGGCGGCGTCGTGCTGCTCATCGTGTTGACAGCCCTCCTGGCCGGCTCGCGGCTGCTGGAGTTGCGGCAGGGCAGCGACGAGTTGCGTCTTCTGCAGAGCCAGGCACGCGAGGTCAATCAGCTGCGGGCCGACATCGAGCTCGAGGGCAGTCTATCGCTCGCCCTGGTAGCCAGCGGCGGTGTCACGGATCTGCAGGACTTCATCGATCCGCGGATCAAGGCCATCAGCCTGCGCATCACCCAGCGGCTGAAGGCGCTCGACGAGGCCAAGCCGAATGCGGAATCCCAGGCACTGCTGGCCCGGGCGGTGGAGTTGCGCCGGGTGTACACGACCACGCGGGAGGAGGCCTTCCAGGCAACCGCGGCGGATCCGTTGGCCACTCAGCGCATTGTGAACGAGAAGCTGCTGCCGCAGTCGCAGCAGTACATGGCCGCCATCGACGGACTGGCCAAGCTCATCGACACCATCGCAACCGATGCGCTTGCCGCACAGGCGCAGCACACGCGGCAGTCTCTGCTGCTGCTCGGAACGTGTACCCTGCTGGCCGTGGCCTTGGGGGCCGGGGCCGCCTGGCTGATCACGCGGTCGGTGACGGTCCCTCTGTCGGCCACCATGGCGGCTGCGGACCGCATGGCTGGCGGCGACATGTCGGTGACCGTCGCGATCGAGGGCGGCGACGAGGTGGCTGATCTGCAAGGGGCCCTCTCGCGCATGCAGCAGTCGTTGGGCTCGCTGGTGGGCGAGGTGCGCGCCAGCTCAGAGAGCATCGCCACGGCCAGCGCACAGATCGCCACCGGAAACCAGGACCTCTCGACCCGCACCGAGCAGACGGCCAGCAACCTGCAGCGGGCGGCGAGCAACCTCGAGGAGATCACCGGGACCGTCGGCCAGACCGCCGACAGCGCGCGCACCGCCAACCAATTGGCGGCATCGGCGAGCATGGCCGCGCAGCGCGGTGGCAAGGTTGTGTCGCAGGTCGTCAGCACGATGAACGACATCCAGACGGCGAGCCGCCGCATTGCCGACATCATCGGCACGATCGACGGCATCGCCTTCCAGACCAACATCCTGGCGCTGAACGCCGCCGTGGAAGCCGCCCGGGCCGGTGAGCAGGGCCGGGGCTTTGCCGTGGTGGCCGGCGAGGTCCGCACGCTGGCACAGCGGAGCGCCGAGGCCGCGCGCGAGATCAAGAGCCTGATCGGCGCCAGCGTCGAGAAGGTGGAGACCGGCACGCGCCTGGTCGGCGAGGCCGGCGGCGCGATGGAGGAGATTGTCTCCGGCGTCAAGCGTGTCACTGACGTGATCGGCGAGATCAGCGCCGCCACCACTGAACAGAGCGGTGGCCTGCGCCAGGTCAACGAGGCCGTGGCCCAGCTGGACCAGATGACGCAACAGAACGCTGCGCTGGTGGAAGAGAGTGCCGCCGCCGCGCGAAGCATGGCCGAGCAAAGCCGCCGGCTGACCCAGACGATGGTCCGGTTCAAGGTGGCGGCCGTGGCCGCTTCGTCGCCCGCGGGCCTGAAGACACCCGTCGCCCCGCTTGCGGCGCCGGTCGCCGCGCCGGTACCGACGAGGGCCAAGACCCCGGGTACCGCCGCCATGGCGGCCGGCGACAAGCCTGCGGGTGCATCGCCCAAGGTGTTGACCGCCAAGGTGCTGGACCGCGCCCGGACGGCAGCCCAGGCGCCGGCCGCGGCCACGGCGGCTCCGCCCGCCTCCGCAGCGGCGCAGGTGCCGTCGCCGGCCCCTGCCACCAACGCCCACGACGACGACTGGGAAACCTTCTGACGCCGATGACCTGTCCGCACCGCAGGCTCAAGCTGCGGCGCGCACGGTCGATACCCCCAACAAGCCGCAACATCCGATCCACGAGGAAGCCATGGACATGATCGCCGAAGCCAGCCACGTTGCCCGCCACGAAGCCGCCCGCGCCGCGGTTGCCGCCGTCACGGGTGCGCCACCCACCGCACAGGGTGGTGAGTTCCTCACCTTCAGGCTCGGCGCCGAGGAGTACGGCATCGACATCCTGCGCGTGCAGGAGATTCGCTCCTATGAGCAACCCACGCGCATCGCCAACGCGCCGGCCTTCATCAAGGGCGTGGTCAACCTGCGTGGGGTGATCGTGCCGATCATCGACCTGCGGGTGAAGCTCGGCTGCGAAACGGTGGAGTACAACACCTTCACCGTTGTCGTCGTGCTCAACGTCAAGGGCCGCGTCGTCGGGGCCGTGGTCGACTCGGTGTCCGACGTGCTCGAGCTCACCAAGGAGCAGATCAAGCCCGCGCCTGAGCTGAACTCATCGGTCGACGCCAGCTACATCACCGGCATCGGCGCCGTGAAGGCTGCCGGCGCCGGCGACGGTGGCAAGGACGCCGAGCGCATGCTGATCCTGATGGACATCGAGGGGCTCATGAGCGGCGCCGACATGGGCCTGATCAACGACTGAAGCGGCTAGGAGCATGGGCGGCAGAAATCCAGCCCCGCGCCGGGGCGGCCAAAGCCACTGGCGTAGGCGCGTCGTGCAGCGCGGGCTTGAAGCCCGCGCCAGCGGCGCAACACCCGCCAGCGGCTTTGGCCGCCCCGGCCCTTCGGGTTGGGCCGATTTCGGGGCCCTTGCGGCGTTGCCACGCTGGCCCGGGCGCACAGCCCGGGCTGCGCGCGGCGCCTGGCCTGGGCCCCGAAGTCGGCCCAACGCGGGGCTGGATTTCTGCCGCCCACGCTCCTAGAGCTGCCTTCAGGAATCCGGAGGTGACCGCTCGCGCGAGCGGCCCGGCCGTCCACAGCGACAACGAGTTGAGCCATGAACAGCATACGCAACATCTTCGCCATCGCCATCGGATTGATGGCCACCTGTCTGCTGGTGGTCTTGTTGGCAGTCTGGCGCATGAACGCGGCGGCTGCCGAGTCGACGGAAGCCGAGTCCCGCCGCACCTTGTCGCTGCAGCTGGCCGACGAGCTTCGGCAGAGCTCCGATGACCTGACGCGGCTCGCACGGACCTATGTCGTCACCGGTGACCCCAAGTGGGAGGCCCAGTACTTCGAGGTGCTGGACATCCGAAACGGCAAGAAGCCTCGCCCGCCGGGTTACGAGCAGATCTATTGGGACTTCCTGGCCGCCGGGCAGCTGCCGGGCAAGCTCGGGCCAACGACGACCAAGCCTCTTCTCGAAATGATGAAGGACGCCGGCTTCACGGATGCGGAGTTCGCCAAGCTGCGCGATGCCGCGGGCAACTCGGACGACCTGGTCAAGACCGAGACGATCGCGATGAACCTGGTCAAGGGCCTCGGTGCCGATGACAAAGGGCAGTTCACGGTCAAGGTCGAGCCCGATCGGGCGATGGCGGCGGAAATGATGCACAACCTCGCCTACCACCAGTACAAGGCGAAGATCATGAAGCCCGTCGACGAGTTCCTCGTCATGCTCGACGAGCGCACGCGGCTGGAAGTGACCGAGGCCGGAGGCCGTGCTCGCATGTGGTTCCTGGCCCTGGCCGCTGCCGCCCTGGGCATGGCGGTCATGTCAGTGGCGATCCTGGGCTGGATCATGCGTTGGCTGAAGGCGCGGCTCGGTGCGGAACCCGCCGTGGTCGTGCAGGTCGTGCATGGTGTGGCGGATGGCCGGCTCGACCAGCCGCTGCTCCACGCCCAGCACCAGCGCGGCAGCGTGATGGACTCGCTGGCGATGATGGCGCGCAAGCTCAGCGTGACGGTCCACCAGGTCCGCCTGGGGGCCGACACCGTCGCTTCGGCCAGTCACCAGATCGCGCACGGGAACACTGATCTCAGCAACCGCACCGAACAGCAGGCCTCGTCGTTGCAGGAGACGGCGGCATCGATGGAACAGCTGGGATCCGCCGTCACCCGCAATGCCGAGAGCGCTCGCGTGGCCGCCGGCCTGGCCCGTGAAGCCAGCGACGTGGCCAGCCGTGGTGGTCAGGCGGTGGGCCAGGTCGTGGAGACCATGCAAGGCATCACCGAGAGCTCGCGCCGCATCGCCGACATCCTCGGCACGATCGACAGCATCGCGTTCCAGACCAACATCCTCGCCTTGAACGCGGCCGTGGAGGCGGCCCGCGCCGGGGAGCAGGGCCGTGGGTTCGCCGTCGTGGCCAGCGAAGTGCGCAGCCTCGCGCAACGCAGCGCCGACGCTGCCCGCGAGATCAAGACGCTGATCTCGACCAGTGTCGAGCGCGTGGAGCGCGGCACGACGCTGGTCGACGAGGCGGGGGTCACGATGGGCGAGGTGGTGCAGTCGATCGGGCGGCTCAGCGCGCTGGTCGGTGCGATCAGCCAGGCCAACACCGAGCAGAGCGATGGTGTGGCTCAAATCAGCCAGGCCGTGTCGACCATGGACCGTTCCACGCAGCAGAACGCCGCGCTGGTCGAGCAAAGCGCCGCGGCGGCCGAGAGCCTGAGCCGGCAGGCTCAGGACCTTGTCGCAGCCATGGCTGGGTTCAAGCTGGCCTCGACCTGAGGTCGTCCCGTCCAGGGGCTGCGTTCATCCCTTGGCACGGGGTCACCGGGCAGGGCGCCGGCCTGATTTGGTGCAGACTCGCGGCCGATGCCCCGCCGACTGCTGCTGCTGGGCGCAGGGCCGGCGCATCTCCGGGTGCTCGCGGCCTTCGCCCGTCACCCCCTGCCGAGTGCCGAGGTGGCGCTGCTCACGCCCGATGCGCAGGCCGTGCCGCCGGCACTGCTGCCCGACTTCGTTGCCGCACACCGGGATGTTCTCCAGTGCCGCGTCGACACCGCAGCCCTGGCCGCCGCGGCGGGCGCCACTTGGGTGCATGCCCGCGTCGAGCGCTTCGATGCGGCGTCTCGCCAGGTGACGCTGTCGGACGGCCGGGTCTTCGACGCCGACCTGGTGTCGATCGACGAGCCGGGCGAGGTGGACCGCGACGCGCTGCCGGGCGCGCGCGAACTTGCGATCGCGCTCCATCCGGCGGCATCCTTCGTGGTTTTGTTCGGTGCGCTCCTCGCACTGGCCGAGGAAAAACCGCTTGATCTCGTCGTGATCGGCGGCGGCGTTCCGCCCCTGGAGCTGGCGTTGGCGCTGTCGGAGCGCCTGGGCGGCTGGGGTGGCCGCGGCAGCCCGCCGGAGCGCGCGCGCATGGCCTGGGTGGCCGGCCCCGACGGCCTGCTGCCCGGGTGGCCGGCGGCGGCGCGCCGCGCGGCGGCCTCGGCCCTGGTCCGGGCTCGCATTGCCGTGTTTCACGAGCCTTGCCGGGCGCTGCAACCGGGTGCCGCGGTGCTGGCCAGTGGTGCCCGCCTGGCCTGTGACGCCGCTGTCTTGGCCACGCCGCCGCAGCCGCCCGCCTGGCTGAGCAAGTGCGGCCTTGCGCTCGATGACGCTGGCGCCCTGGTGGTGACCGACCACCTGCACACGGCGGCGCACCCGGCGGTGTTCGGGCCGGGACCGGCCGCTGGGGTGGCGGTGGTGGATCTGGCCACCCAATTGCGCCAAGCCGTGGCGGCGGCGCCGCTGCGGCCGGTGACGTCGCACTCGCCTTCACTGCGTTGGCTGCGCATCGGCCGCGGGCGCGCGGCCGTGGTCTGGGGCCAGCTGGCGATGACAGGACTGGTGCCGGGGGCCTGGCGGCTTCACCGGCTGGGACCTGTTGCCGGCCTGGCTGCCCACGCGGTCAGTCGTCCGGCCTGAAGCTGATCAGCAGCATGGGCGGTACGCGCCCGTCGCTGTCGACGGGCAGGCGCGGCGTGCGGTCGACGGCGCGCAGCACGGCCTCGTCCCAGTCGGGGTGGCCGCTGCGCTTGACGAGCCGGCGTGAGATGACGGTGCCCCCGGGCGCCAGGTTGACCTCGACCTCGGCCACGGCTCGCGCCGGCGCATGGCCGGTGTAGACGATGTTGGGCAGGATCGCCGCCTTCACGCGGCCCTGGTAGGCCGCCGATGGCGCGCCGGCTTGCGCGGCGGTGCCTGCGCTGCTGGCGCTGCCGGCGCCTGCCGTGGCGTTGGCTTGGCCGAGCATGCGGCGCAGGTTCTCCTCGCGCTGGCGCGCCATCCGCTCTTCGGCGGCCTTGGCCTCGGCGCGCGCCCGGGCCTCGGCGGCACGGCGCTGCGCCTCGGCCTCGCTCTCTGCGCGACGTTCGGCCTCGCGTTGCGCGCGACGTTCGGCCTCGGCGCGCCTGCGCTCGCGCTCGCGCCCGAGCGCGATGTCCGGTGAAGGGGTCGTCGCCGCCGGGGGTGTCGTCGGCTTGGGGGGCGGCGCGGGAGCCGGGGGTGCGACGATCGGCGGCGCGGCCAGCTCGGGCACGGCGGCCCACAGCTCGGCCGCCACCGGCTCCGGCGTGTGGGCCCGCCAGTCGACGCCGATCGTCAGCGCCGCCACCAGCGCCGTGTGCACGGCGAGCGCCAGCGCCGCTCCCCCGCCCAGGCCACCGTGCGGCTGGGGAGGCAGCACCGAAGAGGGCATCGGGGCCAGGGTCATCGCGGGTCCATCTGTCCGCTCAGCGCCTGCGAGGATGCGGGTCGCTGGCGCTGTTCATGGTGGCACAGGCGCTCAACCCGCCTGCTTGACCGAAAGACCGACGCGGCGGACTCCGGCACGCTGCAAGGTGTCCATTACGCGCACGACGCTTTCGTAGCGCACGTTGCGGTCGGCACTGATGACCACCGGCACCTCGGCTGCCGCGGCGCTGTCGGCCGCCAACTGGCTGCTCCGAACGCGCGCCGCCAGTTGCGCCAGCGGCACTGCCACCGGCTCGGCCGCGCCGTTGACCTTGATGCGCAGCCGCTCGTCGCTGCCGACGACGATCTCGATCACCGCGGGCGGCCGTTGCTGGCTCTTGCCGACGCTGGGCAGGTCGACGACGCCGGTGGTGATCAGCGGTGCCGTCACCATGAAGATGATCAGCAGCACCAGCATGACGTCGATGAACGGGACCATGTTGATCTCGTTCAGCGCGCGCCGGCCTCGCGTGCCGCGGGAGACGAAGGCAGGCATGGCGTGTGCGCCGTTCAGCGGATCTGCGTCGTCGCGGCCATCGCGGCGGCTGTGGCGCCGCCGCCGGCATTGCGCTGCAGGATGTTGGAGAACTCCTCGATGAAGGTCTCCATCTGCGTGGCGATGCGGTCGATGTCGCGCGCGAAGCGGTTGTAGGCCACCACCGCGGGGATGGCCGCGAACAGGCCGATGGCCGTGGCCACCAGTGCCTCGGCGATGCCGGGGGCCACGCTGGCCAATGTCACCTGCTGGAGGTTCGACAGGCCGACGAAGGCGTGCATGATCCCCCACACCGTGCCGAACAGGCCCACGTACGGGCTCACGCTGGCCACGCTGGCCAGGAAGCTGAGGTTGCTCTCGACCACGTCGAGCTCGCGCTGGAAGCTCGCGCGCATGGCGCGGCGCGCGCCGTCAAGCTGCGCGCCGGCATCCAGCCGCTTCTCGCGCAGCTTCAGGAACTCGCGCATGCCGCTGGCGAAGATGCGCTCCATCGGCGCGCTGTGGGTCTTCTGGCTGACGGCGGTGTTCAGCTCGGTGAGGCTGCGCCCGCTCCAGAACTCGCGCTCGAATTCCTCGTTGACGCTGCGCACCCGCCTCAGCCCGAACAGCTTGTCGAAGATGACGGTCCAGCTGGCCAGCGACGTGAGCAGCAGGCCGGCCATCACCAGCTGCACCACCAGGCTGGCCTGCATCACGAGGGCGGTGATGGACAGATCGACGTTGTTCATGGGTGCGGGGTCGGCAGAGGCGGGGTGTCTTCGAGGGCCAGCTGGATGGCGCTGGGAATGCGGCAGGGGCGCAAGGTTCCGTGATGCACGCAACCGATGCGGAGGTCGCCTTCGGCCAGCAGCGTCCCGCCGCGACTGGCCTGCTGGCGCAGCCGCAGCGATGCGCTGCCGCGCGTGAGCACGGCCACCGTGACGTCGACAAGGTCGTCGAGCCTGGCCGGGGCGTGGTACCTCACGGCGGTGTCGGCCACCACGAAGATCGTGCCGTCGCGCTCGCGCAGAGCCTGCTGATGCACACCCAGGCTGCGCAGCCATTCGGTGCGGGCGCGCTCGAAGAACCTCAGGTAGTTGGCGTAGAAGACGATGCCGCCGGCGTCGGTGTCCTCCCAGTAGACCCGCACGGGCCAGCGGAACAGCACACGCCCGGCGCCGGCACTCGAAGGCGTCATCGCAGTTCGCGCGCCAGGCGGGCCAAGGCGGTGTCGAGCTGCGCCAGGCTGCTGGCGAACGACAGCCGAACGTAACGCTCGGCGGCGTGCGGGCCGAAGTCGCGCCCGGGTGTGAGCGCAACGTGCGCGCTCTCCATCAGGTGCTGGCAGAACGCCCAGCTGCTCGCGCTGTGACGCGAACAATCGAACCAGGCGTAGAACGCGCCGTCGGGCACCACTGGCACCGGCAGGCCCAGCGCCTCGAGCGCTGGCACGACGTGGTCGCGGCGGCGGCGGAAGTCGCCGCGGCGCCGCTTGCATTCGGCCAGCGAGGCCGGCTCGAAGCAGGCCAGCGCCGCGTGCTGGGCCAGCGTGCTCGGGCAGATGTAGAGGTTCTGCGCGAGGCGCTCCACCGGCGCCACCAGCGCCTCGGGCAGCACGAGCCAGCCCAGCCGCCAGCCCGTCATGCCGAAGTACTTGCTGAAGCTGTTGATGCTGACGACGCTGTCCGCCAGGCCCGGGCCCTGCAGCGCCAGCGCCGTGCGGCCGTAGCGCGCGTCGTAGCTCAGGCCGAGGTAGATCTCGTCGACCAGCGTGACGCCGCCGCGTGCGGCCACCTCGGTGGCGATGGCCGCCATCTCCTCGGGCGCGATCGAGGTGCCCGTGGGGTTGCCGGGGCTGGCCAGCAGCACGCCGCGCGTGGCGGGCGTCCAGGCCGCGCGCACGCCGGCGGCGTCGGGCTGGAAGCGGGCTTCGGGCCCGGCCGGCAAGAGCCGCGGCGTGGCGCCGGTGGCGGCAACGAAGTGCCGGTTGCAGGGGTAGCTGGGGTCGGGCATCAGCACCTCGTCGCCCGGCTCGAAGAGCGCCAGGCACACGAGCTGCAGCGCCGCCGAGGCCCCGGCCGTGACGACGATGCGCTCGGGCGCCACCGCCACCCCATGATGCCGCCCGTACCAGGCGGCGATGCGCTCGCGCAGCGCCGGCAGCCCGGTGGCCTGGGTGTACTGCGTGTGGCCGCCGGCCATCGCTGCCGCGGCCGCGGCCAGGACGGCCGGCGGGGCGGTGAAGTCGGGCTCGCCGATGTTGAGGAACACCATCGGCTCGCCGCCCTGGGCAGGGTCGCAGGCCGGCGACGCGGCCATGCGCGCCGCGACCTTGGCCAGCTCCATCACGTAAAACGGCTCGATGTGCTCGAGCCGGCGGGCCAGGCGCGGCGCGGTCATCGCGCGCTGCGCCTCAAGTGGCCCGGCGCGCGCGGCCGGCGGCGGCCTCTTCGGGGCGCAGTTGGCCGGCGCACTTGTCGAGCACGCCGTTCACATACTTGTGGCCGTCGGTGCCGCCAAAGGCCTTGGCCAGCTCAACCGCCTCGTTGATGGCCACGCGGTAGGGGATCTCGACGCAGCGCGCGAGCTCGAAGCAGCCGATCAGCAGCGCCGCATGCTCCACCGGCGACAGCATCGAGGTCTTGCGGTCGACGTGGCGCGCAAGCAGGGCATCGAGCGTGGCGGCCTCCTCGATGCAGCCGTGCAGCAGCGCGTCGAAGTGGGCGCGGTCGCACTTGTCGAAGTGTTCGAGCTGCGCGACGTGCGCCTCGACCTCCCGGGCCGGGGCGGCGGCCACCAACCACTGATACAGGCCCTGCAGCGCGAACTCGCGCGAGCGGCGCCGCGCCGACCTGGGCGCGGCGCGGCGCGGCGGCGCGGTGGGCGTCTCGGTGCTGCTCACGAGAGGTCTTCCATCAGGTTGGCCATCTCCACGGCCACGCGCGCGGCGTCGCGGCCCTTTTCTTCGGCCCGGGCCCAGGCCTGGGCTTCGTTTTCGACCGTGAGGATGGCGTTGGCCACCGGGATCTGGTGGTCGAGGGCCACGCGCGTGACGCCGGCACCGCTCTCGTTGCACACCAGCTCGAAGTGGTAGGTTTCGCCGCGGATCACGCAACCCAAAGCAATCAGCGCGTCGAAATCGCCGCTGTCGGCCATGGCCTTGAGCACGACCGGGATCTCCAGCGCGCCGGGCACGCTGACGTGGCGGATGTCGGACTCGTCGACCTCGAGCCGCTCGAGCTCGGCCAGGCAGGCCTGGGCGAGCTTGAGCGTGAGCGCGTCATTGAAGCGGGCCCGCACGATGCCGATGCGCAGGCCCTCGCCGGCCAGCTCGGCGGCCTGGCCTTGGTCAGCGCCCTGCATGGTGACGGAGTCCGCGAGGACCGTTGGGGTGGGAGGGGATGTTCATCGGGGGTTCAGGTGCCGGCCGCGACGAAGCCGGTGATCTCCAAGCCGTAGCCGGCCATGCTGGGCATGCGGCGCGGGCTGCCGAGCAGCCGCATGCGGCGCACGCCCAGCTCGCGCAGGATCTGCGCGCCCACCCCGTAAGTGCGAAGGTCCATCTGCGCTTTGGGCGGCGGCGCCGCGGCAGGCTCGCCCACCAGTGCGTACAAGAGCGACCGCGCGTCGGCGCTGGCGTTGAGCAGCACCGCCACGCCGGCTGGCGAGCGCTGCAGCGCCTGCAGCGCCTGCGCCAGCGGCCAGGAGTGACCGCCTCCGCGCGCGTCAAGGAGGTCAAGCGCGGTGAAGGGCTCGTGCACGCGCACCAGCACCTCGTCGGTGGGCGGCCAGCGGCCATGGCGCAGGGCGAGGTGCACGCCGCCGCTCTTGTCGCGGAAGGTCAGGCACTCGAACTCGCCGTGCGGCGTGGCCAGGGTGCGCTCGCCGACGCGCTCGATCAAGGTCTCGTTGCGGCTCCGGTAGCCGATGAGGTCGGCGATGGTGCCGATCTTCAGCCCGTGCTGGCGCGCGAACACCTCCAGGTCGGGCAGGCGCGCCATGGTGCCGTCTTCGTTCATCACCTCGCAGATCACCGCGGCCGGCGACAAGCCGGCCATGGCCGCGAGGTCGCAGCCGGCCTCGGTATGGCCGGCGCGCATGAGCACGCCGCCGTCCTGCGCCTGCAGCGGGAAGATATGGCCGGGCTGCACGAGGTCGGACGGCTTGGCGTCGCGCGCCACGGCCGCCTGCACGGTCCGGGCGCGGTCGGCGGCGCTGATGCCGGTGGTCACGCCAGTGGCGGCCTCGATCGACACCGTGAAGGCCGTGCCGTGCTGGGTGCCGTTGCGCGTGGTCATGGGCGGCAGCTGCAGGCTCTCGCAGCGTTCGCGCGTGAGCGTGAGGCAGATCAGCCCTCGTGCGTGCCGGGCCATGAAGTTGATGGCCTCGGGCGTGACGTGGTCGGCGGCGAGCACGAGGTCGCCTTCGTTTTCGCGGTCTTCCTCGTCGACGAGGACGACCATACGGCCGGCCGCCAGCTCGGCGACCAGCTCCGGGACGGGAGCGATGGGCATGACCGGATTCTAGGCGGCGGGGCGGCGCAGCCGCAGGCGCAGGTCGCCGCCCACGGGCGTGACCTCGTGCCACTGCCAACGGGGCGCGTCGGCCAGGTTCGACGGCGGGGCCAGCCGCGTCAGCGGGTGGCCGCGGCCCAGCAGCACCGGGGCCAGGTAGACCAGAAGCTCGTCCACCAGCCCGGAAGCCAGCCAGGCGCCGCCCAGCGTGGCGCCGGCTTCGATGTGCAGCTCGTTGACACCCCGGGCGGCGAGCGCGGCCAGCAGCGAGGACAGATCGATCCGACCATCGGGCGCCGGCAACGACAGCAGATCCGCGCCGCGCGCAATCAGCGCAGCAGGAGCGGACTCCACCGACGTGGCACCGACAATCAGCAGCGGGCCTGCGGCCTCGAACAAGCGGGCCGATGCGGGCGTTCGCCATCGGGTATCGAGCACCACCCGCAGGGGCTGGCGCGCGGTGGCCACGAGCCGCACGTCCAGCCGCGGGTCGTCGGCCAGGACCGTGCCGATGCCGGTGAGCACCGCGCCGGCGCGGCGGCGGAAGGCATGGCCGTCGGCCCGGGCCTCGGCCCCGGTGATCCACTGGCTGCGACCGTCGTCGAGCGCGGTCACCGCGTCGAGCGAGGCTGCGGCCTTCAGCCGCACCCAGGGCCGCTGGCGCTCGAAGCGGCTGAAGAAACCGATGTTGATCTCGCGGCAGGCGCGGGCGATGTCCTCGTCGGCGGCGTCCACCACCAGTCCGGCGGCGCGCAGGCGCTCGATGCCGGCCCCGGCCACTTGCGGGAAGGGATCGCGCACGCCGACCACCACGCGCGCCAAGCCGCCGGCCACGAGCGCGTCGCAGCAGGGCGGTGTGCGCCCGTGGTGGGCGCAGGGCTCCAGCGTCACCCAGGCCGTGGCGCCCCGGACCATGTGCCCCTGCCCGGCGGCGTCGCGCAGCGCCATCACCTCGGCGTGCGGGCCCCCGGCCTGCTGGGTGGCGCCACGGCCGAGCACGCGGCCGTCGGCATGGCCGATGACACAGCCCACGCGCGGGTTGGGATCGGTCAGGCCGATCACCGACTCGGCCAGCGACAGGGCATCGAGCAAGCGCTGCCGGTCGAGCGCTGGCACGTTCACGGTACGACCCTCGGGTGGTGGTGGGTATTGCTCTGGATCGCCGTCAGAGGGTCTTCAGTCGGACAGCCGTAGACCAGGCTTGCGCCGTCGCCGGCCGGGACCACGAGGAAGTTGCGGTCGCTGTAGGGCTCCATCGCGCGGGAGTAGCGCCAGGGGTGCCGGCTGTTGTGCAGCCAGCTCGCAGTGACCAGCGACATGCCGGCCGGGACCTCGACCTCGCGTCGGTTGACGCTGTCGGGCGTGTAGCGGCAGATGCGGAAGCGCGTGCTGCGCATGTCGGTGGGGGCCGAGGTGTCGAGCGGCGCAGTGGGCGGGCTGTAGACATCCGAGGCGCGGACATCGACCCCCGCTTGAGTGATGAACGGATCCACCGTGCCGGTCCAATCTCCGGTGCTGCTGATGGGCATGGCGCAGTAGTAGAACACCCGCCGCCGGTCCGGCGACTCGGCGACGATGCAGGTCTCCATGCCCCCAGGAGAGGGCTGGGTATAACGAACCACGACTGCGACCTGCATCCCGCTGGGCATGGGATCGGAAGGGGCCTCGGCCGCTGCCCTGGAAGGCGGGCTGCCGAGGGCGAAGCTCAAGCTGCCAGCCACGAGCAGGCGGTTGGCCAGCGTGCAGGCGGTGGCCGGCGGTGGCGGGCAGGTCGCGACAATCAGGCCGGTGTCGTTGTTGAACACCCAACCCAGGCCGGCCCCGCCCGGCGGGTCGAAGCGGCTGCTGCCGGGTTCGCCGGGAACGGCCACCGCGGCGCGCGGAATCAGGGGATGGCGGTTGCCAGGGCGGCCGACCGGCCCGCGGTCGGCCCTCTGTGCCACGACCGCGGCCAGTTCCGGGGGCACGTAGCCGATCTGGCTCGTCAGCAGCACCTCCTGCGGCTCGCCGCGGCGGTCTTGCCAGCGGACGAGCACCCGCACCTCGCGCACCCGCGGCGAACTGGCCGCCTCGGGGACGACGATGGTCTCGCGGCTGAACGGGGTGTTGACCTCAGCCACCAGGAGCATGTCCGGGCCGGTGTCAACGATGTCTTCGAACGCGATCTGTGGCGCTACAGCGCTGGCCGAGCGCAGCACGCTGTAGGCGCGCCAGCTCTCCATCGCGTCCTGCGCCAGGCGTACCGCCTCTGCCCGCTGTCGCGACAGGTCGGCGTTGAAGCGCAGGGTCGACAGCATGCCGACGACGCCCAGCATGCCGAAAGCCATCACCGCCAGCGCCACCAGGGCCTCAATCAGCGAGATGCCGAGCACGACGCGGCGCGCTGCCGAGCGTGGATTCATCGTTCGCGCCGCCATCACATTCGCGGCAGGTCGCGCCAGGAGCCGGGCACGACGACGAAGCTCCCGCCGCGCCCGCGCAGGGCCCGCAGCAACTCGCCGTCGTACTCCATCGCGAAAGCGCCCCCCGTGCCGCTGACATCGCCGTCGACGACGACGGCGCCACGCACCAGGCCCTCGCTGGGGATGGTCCACGCGATGCCCGATGACGGTCGCACGAAAACCAGCCCGTTGATCACGGCTCCAGCTGCGGAGATGTTGAGGTTGCCGCCGTCCACCACCAGGACCACCGGTTCGGTGGCGCTGCCGATGGTGACCGCCGTGCTGATGTTGAGGTCGCCCTGAACGCGTATCGGACGACCCGGGTGGGCCTCTGCGGCGTCGCGCACGGTGTTGCCGCCGCAGCCAACGCCGCAGTCGCCCAGTTGCACCATCGCGGGTTGGTCGAACGCGGTGGTCGGCGAGAGCTTGAAGACCGAGGCGAAGAAGCGGTCCGAGGAGCTGAAGCCGACCGTGCCGGCCAGCGCGGGCAGATCGAGCGCTGCATCGAGCTTCAGCGTCGTGCCCTCGCCGCTGAGGGCGTTGCCGGCCAGGGTGTTCAAGGACAGGCCGGCGCCGATGTGGAGCACGTCGCCTCTGGCATGGACGGTGATGCCGCTGTCGCCAGAGCGCGAGTTGCTGATGGTCAGGCCGGTGGCGCTGACGGTGCCGCGGGCGGTCAGCGTGGCCAGCGGCATCGACATCGATTGTGCGCTCTGGTAGACGGCCACACGGACGAAGGCGCGGCCCTCGTTGACGAGACCGGCGGTCCCGGGGCTGAGGCAGCTGAGATCCAGCCGCGTGCAGGCGACGACGCTCAGGACGAGCGAGCCCGGTCTCGAGGTGGACATGCTGTCCATCCCGAGGTCCGGCTCGAACGAGATCCTGAAGGCAGGCGCCGCGAGCGGGCCGGCCGGGGCGGCCAGCATGGGCACTCCGTTGCGTGGGCACGAGCAGGCCCAGGTGCCGGCGCCGGGATCGAACACGCAGAGCGGTGTCAGCGGCGTCGAAGCACCACCCGGCGGCGTGAAGCTGCGTGCCGTGAGTACGCCGCTGACCGGGTCGATGCCGATGTAGCGCTGCCGGAAGCTCGGGTCGCCCAGGTCGGTACTGGGCAGGCAGGCGTCGTCGATGCGGCCGCTGTTGAGCTGAGCCAGCGCCCACTGCAGCCCTGCTTCGGCCACCTCGAAAGCCTGGGTGGCGCGCAGGTAGTTGGCGCCCGTACGCTGTTCGAAGATGATGTCTCGGCTTGCGTAGGCCGCCACCATGGACACCAGGAAGAACATCACCATCACGACCACAAGCGTGGCCGCGCCACGCTGTCGGCGACGGCGATCGCGCGAATACGTTCGTGCCCCGCACTGCGGGATGAGCGCTTGGGAGCGCCCCAATTCGCTCATGCCGGACATAGCCGCGGCGCCGCGGCATCGTGGAAAGGCAGGTCGTCGTTGCGCAACCTGACGGTGGCCTGGTGGCGGCGCACGATCGCCGGGTTGTGGCGCGACCGAAGGGTGATCGCCAGCGTCAGCGCGCGCACGCCCACCCGGGGCCAGCAGTCTGTGCCGGCGCCGCCGGGGCAGGGGTTCTGGCATGGCACGATCTCGCGCCTGTCGTTTAGCCGCGTCACGCTGAAGGACGTGACCTCCAGCGTATTGCGGTCGGTCAACTCCTGCCAGCTGCCCCCGTGCAGCAGTCTCTCGATCGTGCCGTTGGCGGTGTTGATCCGAAACCCCAGGGACCCGGTGACTTCAACGCCAGTCTCCCGGTAGGCGAAGCTCAGCCCTTGGCTTGCGGAACCGGGCGGCGGCGAGAGCGTCGCGTCACCGGAAAAGGGGTTGGGCGTCGCATCGCCGGTCCCTGACGGATCCCAGATCGACAGTTCGACACGGTTGTTCATGCCGGCACGCCGCAATTCGCGCACGACAATGTCGGCTGTGGCGCGGAGGTCCTGCTGCACCTGGGCCTCCACGATGAGCTGGCGGTTCTCGACGAGCTGGCCGTACACCAGCAAGGTGGCTGCGGCCACCACGATGAGGCCCACCGTGATGCCAACCATCAGTTCGACCAGCGACAGGCCCCGCTGGAGCGGCAAGCCGCCGCGGCGGGGCCTCAAGGCGGACATGGCGTGCCCCCGAGTCTCGAACCTGCCAGGGTCCACAGCTGAGGCCGGCCGATGCTGCTGATGACGACACGAAGGGCCCGCTCGTCGTCGGCGCGCGTCTTGACCACGAACCCCTGAGTCTCCAGCGAGGAGAGCATCGCAGACGACGAGCCCGGGATCGAGCCGATCACGCAGCTTCCCGTCTGTGGGCTGAAGTTGACGATGTCATGCTGCGCATCGGCGACCCGCAGCATCACCCGCAAGCTGTTGGGGACGATGACGGTGCGCAACTCGGAAGTGTCCGCGAACGCGCAGCGCAAGCCCTGGGCGGCGAAGCAGTCGCACTCCTGCGGATTGGCGTCGGGGTCGGGACTCGTGCAGATGACGCAACACGAGGCGCCGGTCGACCCCACCGAGAACTGGAACCTGACGGCCACGTGCCGGTCCCGGCTGATGGACCCGGACCGGGCGTGCTGCAGGTCGGTCACGAGTTGCGCGCGGATGCTGCCCACCCGCTGAGTGACGATGTCCTCGACGAACGACGGTGCCGCCAGACCGATGATCACCACGACCCCCGCGATGACGACCATCAACTCCATAAGAGAAAAGCCGCGGCCGCGACCGCCCCGGACGCAGCTGCCGGACCTCGGCGTCAGCGCGTCCAGCATGCGTTCGTCTCCGAGAAGTCGGCCGGTACCAAGCCGCAACTGGCACAGCCCGCGTAGCTGATCTGTCCGCCGGAAGCCCGGACCGCCAGCCGCCTGCAGTTGCCGTCCTGGGCCTGCGAGGTGCCGCTCACAGCGACAGCGCTGACGGTGTAGGTCGTGGCAATCGTGGAGGGTTCCGTGACCACCGACAGCGTGTAGTAGCCTTTGGGCGTGCTGGTGGTGCTGGTGATGCCCAGCAGCGCCAGCGTGCTTGCATAGCCGGCGTTGTTGCTGCGGTATCGCTCCTGCGCCTGCTGCACCGTGGCCATCGAGTTGAAGGCCTCGGCGCGGCGGCTCTTGCGCAACGAATCAAGATAGCCAGGCAGCGCGATCGTCGCCAGGATCGCAATGATCGCCACGGCGATCATCAGTTCGATCAGCGTAATGCCGCCAAGCTGACGGACCGGTTGCAGCGATGGGGCAAACGCAGGCATGGCTCAATTGTGGGCGGACCGCTGAATCTGGACGGGCGCCACAGGTGCCGTCCGTCGGCGTTGACCGGCCGCTGATCGGCCGCTTCCTCCAGTCGGGGGGTGTCGCTCAGCAGGGTGGGTGACCGGGCACTGCACCCCGCGGCGAGCAGGTGCGGGCGCGGCCCATGATGTTGACGACGTGATGGATGGCCCGGCCATCGGCGAGTTGCAGCCGCAGGGTGCCCGTGGGCGTGACCGTGCCGCGGTCGGCGTCGAACAGCATCGAAGCCGACGATGCGCTGAACGCGAGGCGGCCGCTGCCCGGCAGTACGGCCACGCGCAGGGCCTGGGCATCGCCGCTGCACTGGACCGCGCCGGCAGCGTTGCAGGCACAGCCCCGGGCCGGACCGGTGTGCACCACGTAGCAGCCCTGGGCCGCCACACTGCCCAGGCGTACCGGCAGCCCTTGCGCTGCAGCCAGACTGCGTGCGAGGTGCAGGTCGTTGGCCAGCTGGGCCGAGGCAGCCTGGAGGCTGCGCCGATCGCGTGCGTCTGACCAGCCCGGCAACACGCTGCGGGCCAGGACTGCAACAAGCGCCATCACCACGGTGACTTCGACGAGACTGGCGCCGGCTGCGTGGCGACGCAAACGCGGGTTCGGCATGGTGGCGACTCCATTGAGGCTCCAATGACGGCCACTGTAGGAATCGCCCGTGCAGCCTGCGTCCCCATCGTGCGGGCCCGGGGCGAGGGCCCCCTGGCGGGGGGACCGGCTGCGCCGGGACGCCCAGGCCCGACCCGGGCGGCTCAGATGTCGCGGATCAGCTGCCGGAACTCGTCCACGTCCTCGAACTGCCGGTACACCGACGCAAAACGGACATAGGCCACCTTGTCGATGCGGCGGAGTTCCCGCATCACCAGCTCGCCCAGCCGTGCGCTGGGCGTCTCGCGCGCGCCGCTGGCCAAGAGCTTGTCCTGGATGCGCTCGATGGCGGTGTCGATCTGCTCCACGCTGACCGGGCGCTTGCGCAGCGCCAGGCTCATGCTGGCACGCAGCTTGGCGGGGTCGAAGTCGACGCGCGTACCGTCCTTCTTGACGACCGACGGCATCTGGATGTCGCTGCGCTCGTAGGTGGTGAAGCGCTTCTCGCAGTGCAGGCAGCGCCGCCGCCGCCGCACGACGTCACCCTCGTCGGACTCGCGGGTCTCGACGACCTGCGTGTCCTCGTGGCCACAGAACGGACAACGCACGGCGTCAACCGGCCGCCGACCGGACGCCCCGGGGTCGCGCCGCGACGCCGCCGCAAGCCTTCAGGCTCATCGATACACCGGGAAGTCGCGCGTCAGCGCAGCCACCCGGGCGCGCACGGCGGCGATGTTCGCGGCATCGTGCGGCTTGTCCAGCACGTCGGCGATCAGGTGCGCGGTCTGGCGCGCCTGCTCCTCCTGGAAGCCGCGCGTCGTCATCGCCGGCGTGCCCAGGCGGATGCCGCTGGTGACCATGGGCTTCTGTGGGTCTTTCGGGATGCCGTTCTTGTTGCAGGTCATGTGGGCCTCGCCGAGGATGGCCTCAGCCTCCTTGCCGGTCAGGCCCTTGGGGCGCAGGTCCACCAGCATCACGTGGCTCTCGGTGCGGCCGCTCACGATGCGCAGGCCGCGCTCGATCAGCGTTTCGGCCAGCACGCGCGCGTTGGCCACCACCTGCTGCTGGTAGGCCTTGAAGCCGGGTTGGAGCGCCTCGTGGAAGGCCACGGCCTTGCCGGCAATGACGTGCATCAGCGGCCCGCCCTGGATGCCGGGGAAGATGGCGCTGTTGATCTTCTTCGCGATGGCCTCGTCGTTCATTAGCACGATGCCGCCGCGCGGGCCGCGCAGGCTCTTGTGCGTGGTGCTGGTGACGACGTCGGCGTGCGGCACCGGGTTCGGGTAGACCCCGGCGGCGATCAGCCCCGCGTAATGCGCCATGTCGACCATGAAGAACGCGCCGACGGCCTTGGCCACGCGGGCGAAGCGCTCGAAGTCGATGCGCAGGCTGTAGGCGCTGGCGCCGGCGATGATGAGCTTGGGCCTGTGTTCGTGGGCCAGGCGCTCCATCGCGTCGTAGTCGATGGCTTCGTTCGCATCAAGCCCGTAGCTCACCACCTTGAACCACTTGCCGCTCATGTTGAGTGGCATGCCATGTGTCAGGTGGCCGCCTTCGGCCAGGCTCATGCCCATGATGGTGTCGCCCGGCTGCAGCAGGCCGAAGAACACCGCCTGGTTGGCCTGGCTGCCGGAGTTGGCCTGCACGTTGGCGAAGTCGGCGCCGAAGAGCCGCTTCAGGCGCTCGATGGCCAGCGCCTCGACGACGTCGACGTGCTCGCAGCCGCCGTAGTAGCGCTTGCCGGGGTAGCCCTCGGCGTACTTGTTGGTGAGCTGGCTGCCCTGCGCGGCCATCACGGCCGGGCTGGTGTAGTTCTCGCTCGCGATGAGCTCGATGTGCGCTTCCTGGCGGCGGTTCTCGGCCTGGATGGCGGCCCAGACCTCGGGGTCGACGGCGGCCAGGGTGGAAGTGGAACGTTCGAACATGGCAGTCCTCTTCGGGAAGAAGGGCCGACGGGTGCGCGCCTTCCGGACAGGAGCGCGACACGGCCGAGGGCTGCCCAGGCGCACGGCAAACGCCGACATCGGCGGCGGCCGCCGGCTCGGCCTGCGCTTCCCGGTGGTCGTCCACCTCGGGGCCCCTGGGGCACCTATCGCCAGTCGCGCAGGGCACCAGTGTAGCGCCGGGGATCAGCGGACCAGCGCGACGCGCTCGAGCGCAGGCGTTGTGGCCGACGCCGGCGCGGCTGCTGGCAGCGGCTGCGTTGCAGGCGATCGCGCCGGGTCGCCCAGGGTCTCGCGCGCCGCCGCCGGCGGGCTGCCCGGTGCGTTCACCGACACCGCCTCGCCCTCGGCCACGCCCCGCATCAGGGCCTGTTCGGCCATCACCTTGGCAGCGTAACCGCCGTCGCCATCCAGCAGCGCCGCACCGACGTAGAAGCGCAGGCCCTCGGCCACGGAGCCGGCGCGCGCGATGCACTCGCGCAGCACCTGCACGCCCACGCGCAGGTTGGTGATGGGATCGAACGCCGCGAGCGTGCCGCCAAAGGGCTCGTACTTGTCATCGTGCACGCGCGTCACCACCTGCATCAGGCCCTGCGCACCCATGGGACTCTGGGCAAACGGGTTGAAGCTCGACTCGACGGCCACGATGGCCAGGATCAGCGTCGGGTCCAGCCGGGCGCGCTCGCCCAGGGCCCAGGCTTCCCGCACCAGGGCGCCCACCGGCTCAGGGGCGACCTTGTAGCGCCGGGCAATCCACTGCGTCAGGGCGCGCTGCTCGCGCGCCAGCGCCGCCGGGTCGAGCGCTGTGGCCCGAGCCACGGCCTCGGGGTCCCCCAGGCTGGTGAGGATGTTGCCGCCGGCCAGTTCGCGCGCTTCATGGCGATCCTGGAGCCAGCGCAAGGTGGTCTGCTCCATTTCGTGCCGCAGGTCGGGCCGGCCGACGCCGAAGGCCACCACCACCAGCGCCACCAGGCCGACCACGGCCAGTGTGTTGTGGCTGACCGCCAGCAGGCCGTGGCCAACGTCGCCAGCAAACACGGCCGTCGATCGTTTCGTCGTGCGCCAAGCCTGGCACAGCATCTCATCGGCTTGCATCGTCGTCACTCTCCGGTCTTGCCGCAGGGTTGGTCAGCGGCGGGCGGCGGACGCGGTCAGCGTGCTGCCCATAATGAACTGGCCCAGGGGCCCGAAGGGGCGCACCGGGCTCCCCTGCGACCGCTCGGGTCTCCAAGGGCAGCGAGCAGGGCTGCGGGAAAACCCGGTGGATCGAAATCGGCGCCGACTCTAGCAAGCGCTAAATACCTGGTCAAGCATATGAAAGTCAATCAAAAGACACCCAAGGAATGAAGTACGCCGACCTCCGGGACTTCATGTCCCAGCTCGAAGCGATGGGCGAGTTGCGCAGGCTCGACGAACCGGTGTCTCCGAAGCTCGAACTCACGGCCATCGGCGACAAGCTCCTTCGGTCTGCCGGCCCGGCACTGCTGTGCACGGCCCCTGTCGGCTACACCATCCCGTGCCTGATCAATCTGTTCGGCACGCCTCGGCGCGTGGCGCTGGGCATGGGCGCGGCCGAGGTGTCGGAACTGCGCGACGTGGGCACCCTGCTGGCCAGCCTGAAGGAGCCCGAGCCGCCCAAGGGCCTGAAGGACGCCGGCAAACTGCTGCACATGGCCAAGGCGCTGTGGGACATGAAGCCGGCCGTTGTGAAGCGCGCCGCCTGCCAGACGGTGGTCATCGAACACGACGAGCTCGACCTCGGCCGCCTGCCGGTGCAGACCTGCTGGCCCGGCGACGCCGGCCCGCTCATCACCTGGGGCCTGGTGGTGACGCGCGGTCCGCAGGGCGTGCCGCAGCCGCGGCTGCGTCAGAACCTGGGCATCTACCGGCAGCAGGTCATCGGCCGCCGCGAGGTGATCATGCGCTGGCTGGCCCACCGTGGCGGGGCGCTGGACTTCCGCGAGTTCGCGCGGGCCAACCCGGGCCAGCCGTTTCCGATCGCGGTGGCCCTGGGCGCCGACCCGGCCACCATCCTGGGCGCCGTGACGCCGGTGCCCGACACGCTGTCGGAGTACCAGTTCGCCGGCCTGCTGCGCGGTGGCCGCACCGAGGTGGTGGACAGCGGCGTTGGAGAGGGCGAGCGCCGGCTGCAGGTGCCGGCCAGCGCCGAGATCGTGCTCGAGGGCCACATCCCGCCCGCCGAGCCCGGCTTCACGGGCGAAAGCGAGCGCGGCGTGAAGCTCAAGGAGATCGGCGGCTACCTGCACGCGCTGGAGGGCCCGTTTGGCGACCACACGGGCTACTACAACGAGCAGGACTGGTTCCCGGTGTTCCGCCTGTCGCGCCTCACGCACCGGCGCGAGCCGGTCTATCACTCCACCTACACCGGCAAGCCGCCCGACGAACCCGCCGTGCTGGGCGTGGCGCTCAACGAGGTGTTCGTGCCCATCTTGCGCAAGCAGTTCCCGGAGATCGTCGACTTCTACCTGCCGCCCGAGGGCTGCAGCTACCGGATGGCGATCATCTCCATCCGCAAGGCCTACCCGGGCCACGCCAAGCGGGTGATGTTCGGGCTGTGGAGCTTTCTGCGGCAGTTCATGTACACGAAGTTCATCGTCGTGACCGATGACGACGTCGACATCCGCAACTGGCAGGACGTGATCTGGGCCCTGACCACGCGCATGGACCCGGTGCGCGACACCACACTGGTGGAGCACACGCCCATCGACTACCTCGACTTCGCCTCGCCCGTCAGCGGCCTGGGCGGCAAGATGGGGCTGGACGCCACCAACAAGTGGCCCGGCGAGACCGCGCGCGAGTGGGGCCGCACGATCACGATGGACGCGGCGGTGAGTGCGCGTGCCGAGGCGCTGGTCGAGGCGCTGATGCGCAGCCGTGAATGAGCGAGCGGCCTGCCCGCGTCTGATCGGGCGGCACGGACTGCGCAGGCCGCTGGTCCAACCCGGGCGGCTTCGATAATCGGGCCGTGCCCTGCATCTGCGGTGGCGGGTGACAACAAGACAGGGAGCGCCCGTGTTTGGTCTCTTCGAACGGATGGTGGATCCGTATCCATCCCAGGCGGCGGGCGATCCGCCGGCGTCTTTCTTCGCCTTCTTGTGGGCCTGCACCCAGGGCGTGCGGCCGCTGCTGCTGCTGGTGACGCTGTTCACGGCCGCCATCGGCGCCTTCGAGGCGCTGCTCTTCAGCATGATGGCCCACGTGGTGGACCTGCTGGCCAAGACGCCGCCGGCCGAGCTGTGGCAGCGCCATGGTTCGCTGCTGGCCGTGCTGGGCAGTGTGCTGGCCTTGAGCATCCTGTTCGCGGCGCTGCAGGCGCTCTTCAAGTACCAGGGCATCTTCGGCAACTTCCCGATGCGCCTGCGCTGGAACTTCCACCGCCTGATGCTCGCCCAGAGCATGGCCTTCTACCAGGACGAGTTCGCCGGCCGCATCAGCACGAAAGTCATGCAGACGGCGCTGGCGGTGCGCGACACCTGGCTGATCTTTGCCGACATCCTGGTGTACGTGGTCATCTATTTCGCCACGATGGTGGGCGTGATGGCCGCCTTCGACGCCTGGCTGATGGCGCCGTTCCTGGGCTGGCTGGTGCTGTACGTGGCCACGCTGTGGTACTTCGTACCGCGGCTGGGCAAGGTCGCCGAGGCGCAGGCCGACGCGCGCTCGCTGATGACGGGCCGCATCACCGACGCCTACACCAACATCGCCACCGTCAAGCTGTTCTCGCACTCGCATCGCGAGAGCCAGTTCGCGCGCGGCGCGATGCAGGAGTTCCTGGGCACCGTCAACGCGCAGATGCGCCTGGTGACGGCGTTCGAGACCGTCAACCAGCTGTTGTCGGTGCTGCTGATCGCCAGCATCACCGCGGTGAGCCTGCAGCTGTGGGCCGGCTCGCTGGTGGGCGTGGGCGCGGTGGCCGCGGCCACCGCCATGGCCTTCCGCCTCAATGGCATCTCGCACTGGGTGATGTGGGAGATGGCGACCCTGTTCGAGCACATCGGCACCGTGCAGGACGGCATGGCGACGCTGTCGCGCGCGCGCTCCGTGGTGGACCGCGCCGGCGCGGCGGAGCTGAAGGTCACGCGCGGCGAGCTGCACTTCGACGACGTGGGCTTCTCGTACGGCAACGGCAAGAAGGTCATCGCGGGACTGACCCTCACCATCCAGCCAGGCGAGAAGATCGGCCTCGTCGGCCGTTCCGGCGCCGGCAAAAGCACCGTCGTCAACCTCTTGCTGCGCTTGTACGACATCCAGGAAGGCCGCGTGCTGATCGACGGCCAGGACATTGCGGGCGTCACCCAGGACAGCCTGCGGCGGCAGGTCGGCATGGTGACGCAGGACACCTCGCTGCTGCACCGATCGGTGCGCGAGAACATCGTCTACGGCCGCCCCGAGGCCACCGAGGCCGAGATGCGCCGCGCCGCCGAACGCGCCGAGGCCACCGACTTCATCGACGGCCTCACCGACCCCAAGGGCCGCAGCGGCTACGACGCCCACGTCGGCGAGCGCGGCGTCAAGCTCAGCGGCGGCCAGCGCCAGCGCATCGCCATTGCGCGCGTGATGCTCAAGGACGCGCCGATCCTGCTGCTCGACGAGGCCACGAGCGCGCTCGACAGCGAGGTCGAGACCGCGATCCAGGCGAGCCTTTACCGGCTGATGGAGGGCAAGACGGTGGTGGCCATCGCGCACCGGCTGTCCACGATCGCGGCGATGGACCGGCTGGTGGTCATGGACAAGGGCCGCATCGTCGAGGTGGGCGACCACAAGAGTTTGCTCGCTGCCGGCGGGATCTACGCGCGGCTGTGGGCACACCAGAGCGGGGGCTTCCTGGCCGAGGAGCTCGATGACGACGAGCTGGCGTCGCCTGCGCCTGTGACCTGAGGAGACCGCAAGCGCACCAGGACCGCGGCTGTGGCTCCGTCCGGGTTCTGGGCGCCGGATCGGCTCGTGCGCGCAGCCGCAGCGCCCCGTGCCCAACGGGCCGTGAGCCTAAAGGCCCTGAATCGGCGTGCGATCGGCCGCCGGCCTGTGCAGCCTGTGGTCGCCAGGCCGACAATGGCGGGCTGACCCTCCGACGCCCGGCCGAACCACCGGTGCCCCCACCGCCGTGAGCTCCACGCTGCTCGACCGCCGTATCGCCCCTGCGCCGTCGCCCGCCATGCCGGTGGCCAAGGCGCTGACGGCCTGGAAGCCGTTCTGGGCCAAGCGCTTCGGCCGAGCGCCGTTCCTGCCGATGAACCGCGCCGAGATGGAGCGTCTGGGCTGGGACAGCTGCGACATCGTCATCGTCACCGGCGACGCCTACGTCGACCACCCCAGCTTCGGCATGGCCGTGATCGGCCGCGTGCTCGAGGCGCAGGGCTTCCGCGTCGGCATCATCGCGCAGCCCGACTGGCAGAGCGCCGAGCCCTTCAAGGCGCTGGGCAAACCCAAGCTGTTCTTCGGTGTGGCAGCCGGGAACATGGATTCGATGATCAACCGCTACACGGCCGACCGCAAGATCCGCAGCGACGACGCCTACACGCCCGGTGGCGCGGGCGGCCGGCGGCCCGACCGCGCCACGCTGGTGTACACGCAGCGCTGCAAGGAGGCCTGGCCCGAGGTGCCGGTGGTCATCGGCGGCATCGAGGCGTCCTTGCGCCGCATCGCGCACTACGACTACTGGCAGGACAAGGTCCGCCGCAGCATCCTGGTCGACAGCAAGGCCGACCTGCTGCTGTACGGCAACGCCGAGCGCGCGGTGGTGGAGGTGGCGCACCGCCTGGCGCGGCGCGAGCCCATCCACGCCATGACCGACATCCGCGGCACCGCGTTCATGCGCCGCACCGATGCCGAGGGCGCCGCGCGCTTCGCCGGCTGGTTCGAGCTCGACTCCACCGAGGTCGACCGCCCCGGTCGCATCGACGCGCACATCAACCCCTACCTCACCACGAGCGAGGCCGCGGCCGAACAGGGCCAGACCTGCGCCAAGGACGACGGCACCGAGCCGCCGGCCCTGCCCGCGCAGGCCGTGGTGGCCCTGCCCGTCAGCCGCAGGGCCAGCGGGGCGCTGGCGCTGCCGCCACGCGAGTGCACCGTGGTGCGCCTGCCGAGCTACGAGCAGGTGAAGGCCGACCCGGTTCTCTACGCGCACGCCAACCGCGTGCTGCACCTGGAAACCAACCCCGGCAATGCGCGGGCCCTGGTGCAGGCGCACGGCGACCGTGACCTGTGGCTGAACCCGCCGCCCATCCCGCTGACGACGGCCGAGATGGACTGGGTGTTCGACCTCGAGTACGCGCGCTCCCCGCACCCGGCCTACGCCGACGCCGAAGGCCACCACGACGGGCCGACCAAGATCCCAGCCTGGGAGATGATCCGCTTCAGCGTCAACATCATGCGCGGCTGCTTCGGCGGCTGCACCTTCTGCTCCATCACCGAGCACGAGGGCCGCATCATCCAAAGCCGCAGCGAAGACTCGATCATCCGCGAGATCGAGAGCATGCGCGACCAGGTCGAGGGCTTCACCGGCGTCGTGTCGGACCTCGGCGGCCCCACGGCCAACATGTGGCGCATCGGCTGCAAGAGCCCCGAGATCGAGGCCGCCTGCCGCAAGCCCAGCTGCGTCTACCCCGGCATCTGCCCGAATCTGAACACCGACCACGGGCCGCTGATCAGGCTGTACCGCCGCGCGCGGCAGTTGAAGGGCGTCAAGAAGATCCTCATCGGCAGCGGGCTGCGCTACGACCTGGCCGTGCAGAGCCCGGAGTACGTGAAGGAGCTCGTCACCCACCACGTTGGTGGTTATCTCAAGATCGCGCCCGAGCACACCGAGGGCGGGCCGCTCAGCAAGATGATGAAGCCCGGCATCGGCAGCTATGACCGCTTCAAGAAGATGTTCGAGGAGGCCAGCGCCGCGGCGGGCAAGAAGCAGTACCTGATTCCTTACTTCATCGCCGCGCATCCGGGCACCAGCGACGAGGACATGATGAACCTCGCGCTCTGGCTCAAGCGCAACGGCTTCAAGGCCGACCAGGTGCAGACCTTCTACCCGAGCCCGATGGCCACGGCCACGGCGATGTACCACACCAACCTCAACCCGCTGAAGGGCATCAGTCGCGATGCACGCCGTGCCGAGCGTGTCGACATCGTGCGCGGCGAGAAGCGTCGCCGTCTGCACAAGGCCTTCCTGCGCTGGCACGACCCCGCCAACTGGCCACTGCTGCGCGAGGCGCTCAAGACCATGGGCCGCGCCGACCTCATCGGCAACGGCAAGCACCACCTGATCCCGGCCTTCCAGCCCAGCGGCGAGGCCGGCTACACCAGCGCCCGGCGCAAGAACAGCACGGCTGCCGGCCAGCGCACCTCGCCCGTCACCCAGGGCCGCCTGCTGACGCAGCACACCGGCTTGCCCCCGCGCGAGACGGGCGGCACGCCGCGGCCGCGGCGTGCACGTCCGCGCTGAACACGGCCGTCGATACTGCGTCTGGCCGCCCCGCCTGCCGCCGCCAGGCCCTGAAAAGCCGGCGAGATGGCTATACGCCGGCCTCGGCCAGTGCCGACACCAGCGCCGCGAGCTCGGCCTCGGTGGTGTAGGCCTGCACCGACACGCGCACGAAGGTCTGGCCCGCGTGCTGCGTCACCGGCACCTCGATGCCGCGCGACTCGCTCAGCCAGTGCCGCAGCCCCTCGGCGTCGGCCGCCTGCACGGGGATGGGCACCATCTGCGTCCAGTCTTCCTCGGGGCCGATCGGCGAGCGGTCATTTCGCACCAGCACCTCGTGCAGCAGTGCCCGAGCGCGCGTGCGGCAGCGCTGGCGATGGCGCAGCCAGTCGTGCGCGGCGAGAAAGTCGATCGCGGCAGGCACGCTCAGAAAGGCTGCGACGTCACGCGTGCCCTGCCACTGAAGCCGCCGCTCCAGCGGCGTGCTGCCGACGTAGGCGTCGAAGCCGGTGTGGCCGCCGCCGCCTTCGGCCAGCTCGTCGGCGAGCCAGCCCCAGCTGACGACGCCCCCGTCCAACGTCGCCTGGTGCTCGCGCCGCACATGCAGGAAGGCCGAGCCCTTCGGCGCACACAGCCACTTGTGACAGTTGCCCGTGTAGTGGTCGGCGCCAATGGCGGCGAGGTCAAGGTCCAGCAGAGCTGGTGCGTGTGCGCCGTCGATCAGCGTGGGCACGCCGGCCGCGCGCGCCTGCGCGCACAGCTCGGCCACCGGGAACACCAAGGCGGTGGTCGAGACCACGTGGCTCGTAAAGATCAGCCGCGTACGTGCTGTGATGCCGGCCATGAGCCGCGGCACGAAAGTCTGGGGCTCGAAGGGCAGCGGCACCACGACGCGCCGCAGCACCGCGCCGCTGCGCCGGCACAGGGCGCGCCATGTGGCGTCGCAGGCGCCGTACTCCTGGTCGGTGGTGAGGATCTCGTCGCCGGGCTCCAGCCGCAGCGAGCGTGCGACGATGTTGACGCCCGTGGTGGCATTGGGCACGAACACCAGGTCATCGGCGGCGGCACCGACATAAACCGCCAGCCGCTCACGCGCCGCGCGCAGCAACGCCCCCGAACGCCGCCCCAAGAAGGCCACCGGGTTGCGCTCGAGCTCTCGCTGCCATTGCTGGCAGACCTCGACCACCGGCCGAGGGCAGGCGCCGAAAGAGCCGTGGTTCAGGAAGACGAGGTCGGGGTCGAGCAGGAACAGCCTGCGCAGCACGGCCGGGTCTTGCAGGGGCGCTTCGGCGCTTGTCATCGTGGGCGCCGATTCTTCCGCAGTCTGCCCGGCGCCTGACGCTGCCGAGCGCGGCGTCAGCAGGCCGCGGCGTCGTCGAGCTCGGCCTGCAAGGCCTCGTGCCAGTCGGTCAGCTCTTCGGAGTCGACGCCCAGCCACTGCAGCGCCGCATTGAGCTGTTGCTCGGTCTCGCGGTCGGGTGGCAGGCCTTCGCGCTCGCGCGTGGCGCGTTCGGCCAGCACCCCCATGGCCGCCAGCGTCAGCGCTTCGGGATCGGCGTCGGCCGTGCCGCGGGCCCGGTCGAGCTCGTGGTGCAGGCGGATCGCCACCATCACCGGCGGCGCCACCTGCCAGGCCCGTGCCACCAGCGCGCCCACCACGGCGTGGTCGGTCCTGTGGTTGGCGTTCTCGGTGGAGATCAGGCCGCGGTCCTTGCGCGCCGAGGCCTCGGCCAGCGTGCCGCTGTAGCCGGGCATGCGCTGCAGCAGCACCGGCATGCCGACGTGGCAGAAGAGTCCGAACAACTGGGCCAGTTCCGGTGTCGTGCCCGGCAGTTGGCGGGCGATGAAGCCCATCGCAGCGGCCCGCAGCGAGGCCTGCTCCCAGAAGCGCTGCAGCAGCGGGTGGCGCACCGGGATCGCCTGACGCAGCAGCACCTCGGTCAGGATGACGGCGGCCTCGCGCAGGCCGATGCGGTTGAGGGCCTGACCGACGGTCTGCACCGGCACCGCGTCAGCGCCGCGGTAGCGCGCGGTGTTGGCGTTGCGCAGCAGAGTGGCGGCCATCGCGGCATCGCTGCCCGCGATGCGGGACAGCTGCGTCAGGTCGGGGTCGGGGACGGCCAGAGCCTCGCGCAGCCGCGCGAGCTGCTCCGGGGAGGGCGGAATGGCGATCTGGGCCAGTGGTCCGCTGCGGCGGGCACGGTCGAGCTCATGGCCGATGCGATGCGCCAGTGCCGACGGATCGGACGCGCCGGGCGCCCGGGTGGTCGGCGCGGCGGCGGTTGGTGGCGGGGCTGTGGGTGTCTTGGGCATGGGTGCGTGCGGCGCCGGCGTTCGACTTGCCAGGGCTATCGGCCCGCGCGCGCCATGCTTGAGGCCTGTACGTTCACACCCGTCCCCTGAGGACACAATCCACGGCATGGCTTCCAGTCTGCTCGCGCTGCTCGACGACATCGCCACCGTGCTCGACGACGTCGCCGCGCTGTCCAAGGTGGCGGCGAGGAAGACCGCCGGCGTTCTCGGCGACGACCTCGCGCTGAATGCGCAACAGGTGGCGGGCGTGCGCGTCGAGCGAGAGCTGCCCGTGGTGTGGGCCGTGGCGCGTGGCTCTTTGGTCAACAAGCTCATCCTGGTGCCGGCGGCGCTGGCCATCGGGGCTTTCGCACCGATGCTGGTGGCGCCGCTGCTGATGATTGGCGGCGCGTTCCTGTGCTACGAGGGTGTCGAGAAGCTGGCGCACCGCTTTCTGCACAGCGCCGCGGACGACGTCGTCCGCCGCGCCGACCTGGCGGCGGCGCTGGCCGACCCTGAGGTCGACCTCGTGGCGCTGGAGCGCGGCAAGATCAAGGGTGCCGTGCGCACCGACTTCATCTTGTCAGCCGAGATCATCGCCATCACGCTGGGCACGGTGTCGGGCCAGCCCTTGGGCACGCAGTTCGCCGTGCTGGCCTCGATCGCCCTGGTGATGACGGTGGGCGTCTACGGCCTGGTGGCTGGCATCGTGAAGCTCGATGACGCCGGCCTCTGGCTGAGCCGTCGCCCGAACACTGCGGCGCAGGCGCTGGGACGCGCCGTGCTGGTGGCCGCGCCGTGGCTGATGAAGGCGCTCAGCGTGGCCGGCACGGCGGCGATGTTTCTCGTGGGCGGCGGCATCCTGGTGCACGGCGTGCCGCTGCTGCACCATGGCATCGCCAACGCCGTGGCGGGGCTGTCGGGCTGGGCGGCTCTGCTCAGCAGCACCCTGGCCGAGGTCGTGGTGGGCGTCATCGCCGGCGTGCTGGTGCTGGCGGGCGTGATGGCCGTGCAGCGGCTGCGCGCCAAGCCTGCGCCGGGCTGACCCGGCCGCGGGCTCAGTTCGCGCCGATGCCCAGCAGCTTGACCTCGAACACCAGCACCGCGCCGGGCGGGATGAGCCCGTTGCCGGCGCCGCGTTCGCCGTAGGCGATGTCGGCCGGGCAGGTCAGGCGCGCCGTGCCGCCGGCCTTCATCAGCTGCAGCCCTTCGGTCCAGCAGCGGATGACGCCGTTCAGCGCAAAGCTCGCCGGCTGGTTGCGTTTGTACGAGCTGTCGAACTCGCGCCCGTCGGGGAAGGTGCCGCGGTAATGCACCCGCACCACGTCGGTGGCGGTCGGGCTGGCGCCCTGGCCGGCCGCGAGCGGGCGGAACACCAGGCCGCTGGCGGTGACCACGGCGCCCGGTTCGGCAGCAGCGGCCTTCAGGGCCGGATGCAGCGCCGCAGGGGCGGCGGCCGCTGGGGCCGTGGGCGCCGTCTGTGCGGCGGCGGGGCAGGCCAGGGCGGCCGACAGCACGAGTGCGAGGCCTGCGGATGAGGGGTGCTTGAACGCTTGCATGAGGGGTCGGGTCGCGAAAGACGGGCGCCCACGCTCCAAGAATATCAGCGAGCGTCCCGGCCACATCCTGGAGCACGCATGCCACGCCGACCATGGTCCATCCGCCGCGCTGATGCCCACCCGGCCCTTCGCGCCGCGCCGCGCCGCGCCTGTGGCCCCGCCGTGCGCATCAGCGCTTGGTGGCTACCAGCGACGCGACCCAGTCGTCGAGCATGCGCTTCTCGTAGCCCAGCGCACCCAAGTGCGAGGCGCGCAGCGAGCGGAAGAAGTAGTTCGGGTCGCTGAGGTCGGCGTCACCGCTGGCCAGCGTGCGACTGCCGTCGCTCAGGCTGTAGCGCAGGCTGATGCGCGGCCAGTCGGCACGGCCGCGCAGCACGCGCACGTCCTGGTGGAAGCGGCCAAAGGGCTCGAGTTCGCCGGCGAGCTCGAGATCGGTGACCTCGATGCGCAGCGTCTGCCCGTCGGGCAATTGGCGGCCCAGCCCTTGGAGGTGCTCGGCCAGCGTCTCGAGCGTGCGCTCGCGCTCGAAACTGCCGCGGCCGGCATCGGCGAACTTCTCGGGCTCGATCCACTTCACCTGCACCTGGCCGGCGGCCAGCGCCGGTGGCGCCAGCGTGGCGGCCATCGCAAACAGCAGCGCGGCGGCGCCTGCAAAGGCAACGGGGCGTGTCATGGCGGTGTTCTCCTGGTGGATCGTGGGTACCCGCATCCTGCCTGAGCCGCGGCCCGTCTGCACAAGCCCTTTGCCGATCTTTACGGGCTCAGCCGCCGGCCCGGCCGTCCTTCAAGGTCGTGATGCGGTTGAACAGCGGCGCGCCCGGGCGGTGCGCCTCGCGGTCGGCGACGAAATAGCCGTGGCGCTCGAACTGGAAGCGGCTTTCCGCGACCACGTTCGCCAGCGAAGGCTCTAGCCGGGCCTGCACCAGCACCTTGCTCTGCGGATTGACGACCTCGCGGAAATCGCGCCCGTCGGCCTCGGGCTGCGGCGCGGTGAAGAGGCGGTCGTACAGCACCACCGGCGCGGCCACGGCGTCGGCCTGGCCGACCCAGGTGATGGTGCCCTTCACCTTGAGGGCATCAGCCCCCGGCGTGCCGCTCTTGGTGTCGGGCACGACGCGCGCGAGCACGGCGGTGATGGCGCCTGCGGCGTCTTTTTCGCAGCCGGTGCACTCCACCACCATGCCGTACTTCAGGCGCACCTTGTTGCCAGGCACGACGCTGCCGTCAGGCTGCGTCTGAGGCGGGTACAGGCGGAAGAAGCCCTTGGGCGCTGCTTCGGCGAAGTCGTCGCGCTCGATCCACACCGTGCGCGACAGCCCGAAGTGGCGCGTGCCCAGCTCCGGCCGCTGCGGGTGCACGGGCGCCTGGCAGGGCTCGACATGGGCCTCGCTGCCAAAGACCTCGGCCCAGTTCTGCAGCACCAGCGGCACCGGGTCGAGCACGGCCATGGCGCGTGGGGCCCGGCCTTCGAGGTCGTTGCGCAGGCTCTGCTCGAGCACCGAGTAGTCGAGCCAGATGTTCGTCTTGCTGGCGCCGGTGCCATCGGCCATGGCGCGGATGGCCGCCGGCGTGTAGCCGCGCCGCCGCAGGCCAAAGAGCGTGGGCATGCGCGGGTCGTCCCAGCCGCTGACGATGCCTTCTTCCACCAGCGCGCGCAGCTTGCGCTTGCTGGTGACGACGTAGCTCAGGTTCAGCCGGCCGAACTCGTACTGCTTGGGCAGCGGATGGGCCAGCAGGCCCAGGCGCGCCAGGTTCTCGAGCAGCCAGTCGTAGAACGGGCGCTGGTCTTCGAACTCCAGCGTGCAGATGCTGTGCGTGATGCCTTCGAGCGCGTCTTCGATCGGGTGCGCGTAGGTGTACATCGGGTAGATGCACCAGCGGTCGCCCGTGTTGTGGTGCGTGGCGCGCTTGATGCGGTAGAGGGCCGGGTCGCGCAGGTTGATGTTGCGGCGAGGCCATGTCGATCTTCGCGCGCAGCACCATGCGCGCCGTCGGCGTGCAGGCCGTCCTTCATCTCGCGCAGGCGCGCCAGGTTCTCGGCCGGCGTGCGGCCGCGGAAGGGGCTGTCGGTGCCGGGCGTGGTGAAGTCGCCGCGGTTGGCGCGCATGGCCTCGGCGCTCTGCTCGTCGACATAGGCCAGGCCGTCGGCCACCAGCGCCTCGGCGGCGCGGTACATGAAGTCGAAGTAGTCGCTGGCGTAGAAGAGGTGCGCGGTGTCGTTCGCGGCCCAGTCGAAGCCCAGCCAGCGCACGGCCTCGATGATGGCGTCGACGTACTCCTGCTCTTCCTTCTCGGGGTTGGTGTCGTCGAAGCGCAGGTGGCAGACGCCGCCGTAGTCGCGCGCCAGGCCGAAGTTCAGGCAGATGCTCTTGGCGTGGCCCACGTGCAGGTAGCCGTTGGGCTCGGGCGGGAAGCGCGTGCGGATGCGGGCCGGATCGGGCCCGCCGGCCGCGTGGTGGGCGGCATCGCCCGGGCCGCCACCCCACTGCCGGCCTTGCAGCGTGCCGGCGCTGAGATCGCGTTCGATGATGCCGCGCAGGAAGTTCGCGGGCGCGACCGGCGTGCTGGGGGCTGAGGTGGGGGGTTTGGGGGCGGACATGCACCGGGATTCTAGGGACGGCCCCCGGCGCCGCACCCCTGCCGATCGGTCGATCAGTGGCTCAGGCCCACAGCATCTGTCCCAGGATGCGGCCGGGCAGCAGCGTGAACGCGCCGGCCACCAGACAGGCGCCGATGTACAGGCGGCGCATCATCTGGCGGTGAACCTCGACACGGTGCGAGCGCGCCATGAACACGCCCAGCGGCAGCATCACCATCACCAGCAGCGTCAGCAGGTGGATGGGCCCGAAGCCTCCGAAGCCCGGAAACTTCGACCGGATGAACAGGCTGCTGATCGCGGCCGTGGCCATCAGCGCCACCCAGGCCCAGCCCCCGACGCGGTGCGCGGTGCGGCCCTTGCGGCTCACGAGCAGCCAGCCGCCGAGCGCGACGGCGCCGATCATCGAGACGGCGTGGACAAAGATCACGGGCTTGGTGGCGGCGAGTTCGACGAAGGTGGTCATGGCGGGCTCCAGTGCAGGTCTGGACGCCATGGTTCCCGCGGGCTGCGTGGCGGGCCAGTGCGCCGCGACGTCTGGGCGCCGACTGTCGCGAAGCGGCGCCACCGCCCCGCAAGGCGCAGGCGCTGCCGGCGCTACTGGCCCTTGAACAGGTGTGCGTACAGCCGGCTCGCCGTCACCGTTTCGGGCCGGCCGCGCAGCTTGAGCGTCACCTTGCCGGACTCCTCGCGCCTTGCCTGCTCGATGCAGCGTGCCTGCACCACGGTGCCGCGGTGCACCTGCCAGAACACCGCGGTGTCGAGCATCGGCAGCAGCTCGCGCAGCGATTGCCGGATCAGGTGCTCGCGCGCCGCGGTGACGACGCGCACGTATTTGTCGGCGGCCTCGAAGTAGATCACCTCGTCCAGCGGCACGAAGTGCACGACGCTGCCGACCTGGGCCTGGATCACCTCCAGCCGCGCCGCCGGCGGCCCGCCGGCCGGTGCCGCGCCGCCCAGCAAGGAGCGCAGCTGCGCCACCGCGGCATCGAGCGCCTGCGCCGGCGCCGGTGCCTGCCGCTGGCGCTCCTGCAGCCGCTGCTGCAGCCGCTGCACGCAGGCGGCCAGCCGCGGCGGATCGACCGGCTTCACCAGGTAGTCGGCGGCCTGGGCCTCGAAGGCGGCGAGCGCGTGGTCGCTGTAGGCGGTGACGAACACGATCAACGGAAAGGGCGCGCTGCCCTCGCCCTGCGGCCAGTCTTCGGCCAGCGCGGCAGCGGCTTCAAGGCCGGTGCAACCGGGCATGCGGATGTCGAAGAAGGCCAGCGTCGGCTGCAGCGCCAGCGTCTGCGCCACCGCCTGCAGCCCGTCGCCCACGGTGGCCAGCACCTCCAGGCCGGGCCACAGGCGCAGCAACTCCTGGCGCAGGTGGGTGGCGAGCAGCGGTTCGTCTTCGGCGATCAGGGCGGTGGGGTTCATGGCGTGGGCGTGGGCAGGGTGGCCGGTGCGGCAGCGGGTGCGGCCGCGCGCGGCAGTCGGATCGTGGCCACGGTGCCGCCCTCGGCATCGGGAGCCGGCGCCACCACCAGGCTGGCGCGCGCGCCGTGCAGCGTGGCCAGCCGCTCGCGCACCTGGGCCAGGCCGAAGCGCGTGCCCGCCGTGACGGCGGCCGCTTGCGCCAAGCCGATGCCGGTGTCGCGCACCTGCAGCACCAGCATCTCGCCGTCCTGCAAACGCGCTCACCACCAGTCGGCCGCCGGCCACGTGCGGCTCCAAGCCGTGCTTGATGGCGTTTTCGACCAGCGGCTGCAGCAGCAGCGGTGGCACCGGGTGCGCGACCAGCGCGGGCGGCAGATGGAGCTCCACCTGCAGCCGCGGGCCCATGCGGATGGCCATCAGCGCCAGGTAGTCGGCCACACGCGCGTACTCGGTGGCCAGCGGGTGTGCGGGCAGCCGCGAGGCCTCGAGCGTGGCGCGCAGGTAGGCGATCAGCCGGTCGAGCATCTGCTGCGCGGCGGCGGCGTCCAGGCCGATCAGCACGCGCAGGTTGGCCAGCGTGTTGAACAGCATGTGCGGCTCGAGCTGGCTCTGCAGCAGCTTGAGCTGGTTCTCGGCGGCGGCGCGCTCGGCCGCCTCGGCCTTTGCCTTGGCACTGGCCAGGCGCTCGCGGCTGCTGATCACGGCCACGAAGGCCAGCGTGGCCAGCAGGCTGACGAGCAGCGTGAGCTGGGTGCTGCGGCTGGCGAGGTCGTAGATCGGCGGCCGAGTCGAAGCCGGTGATCGCATCGGCCAACCACTGCCCCAGAGGCGGACCCAGCAGTGACACAGGAGCAAGGTCGAAGGGCCACACGCCCGCCCAGCCGCTGTGCCAGCCCGCGGCCGAGGAAGCGGGCAGGCCTGCGCCACTGGCCCGCCAGCTGGTCGTGCAGCCAGGCGTGCAGCAGGCTGCACTGCCGTCGTTGACGACCGACAGACAGGCCAGCGCCGATGCAGCACGAGTACAGCAGCTTGTAGCGGAACGCCACCAGCCAGTGCTCAGTCAGCGTGAAGAGCAGCGGCGATCGTCGGTGCACACGCCGACGAGCCAGCAGCCAGCGCTGACGGGCAGGCGCGCGCTGGCGCCAGCGCAGCCGGACGCAGGGCCAGGGCGGTGTCGGGGCGGTTGGGTGCATCGCCGGGGATTGTCGGCGGGCCCGAGCGTCGAACTCAGCTGTCGTGCCGCGACAGCTGGGCGGCCGGTGTCGCCAGATGACTCTCGATGGGGCGCCAGCCGACGGTTGCCCTGTCGGCGCGCAGCAGGCGCAGGATCCAGGACATGAGCACAGCCGCCGCCGATCTCTGCGCCCCGCCCGCCCCGACGACGCGCAGGTACTGGGCGCGCTTGGCCGCCGCAGGTGTTCCTCGACACCTACGCCACCGCACGGCATCCGGCCGGCGCTGGTGCGCGAGGTGCAGCAGTCGTTCGGCCCCGACGCCATGGCCCGCCTGCTGGCACGGCCGGCGGGTGGCCTGCTCGTCGCCGAGTGCCAAGGGCATCTGCTGGGTTTCGTGTAGCACGCGCCTGTGGCTCACCGCCTGGGTCGGCAACGCCCACGCCCGGGCCTGGTACGGCCGCCAGGGCTGGCGCGACATCGGCGCCACGCCCTATTGCTTCAAGAGTGACGGCTTTGAGGGCGAGAGCTTCGAGAACCGGGTGCTGGTGAAGGACGCCTGAGGCCGCGCTTGCACTTGCCGCAGCTGCCGCAGCGCAGTCAGCGCCTGCGCGAGCCCCCGAGCAGCGAGCCCAGCACCCCGCGCACGATCTCGCGGCCCACGGCCGAGCCGATGCTGCGCACCGCCGAGCCGGCCGCCGCCTGCACCAGCCCGGGCCGCTGCCCACCACGCGGGCCGGTGCTGCCGAGCATCATGTCCTTCACCATGTCCATCACGCCGCCGCCGGACGGGGCCGCCGCGCCGCCGCCGGCGGGCAGGCCACCGGGCGCTGCCTGGGCCGCCGTCGTGGCACGGCCCTTGAGCATCTCGTAGGCCGACTCGCGGTCGATCGTCTTCTCGTACGTGCCCGCCACCAGGCTGCTGGCCAGCAGCGCCTGGCGCTGCGCCGGCGTGATGGGGCCGATCTGGCTGCCCGGCGGCAGCACGTACACGCGCTCGGTCACGCTCGGCCGGCCCTTGCTGTCGAGCAGGCTCACCAGCGCCTCGCCCACGGCCAGCTCCTGGATGGCCGTGGCCATGTCCTTGATGCCCGGGTTGGCGCGCATGGTGTCGGCGGCGGCCTTCACGGCCTTCTGGTCGCGCGGCGTGAAGGCGCGCAGCGCGTGCTGCACGCGGTTGCCCAGCTGCGCCAGCACGGTGTCGGGCACGTCGAGCGGGTTCTGCGTCACGAAGTACACGCCCACGCCCTTGCTGCGCACCAGGCGCACCACGAGTTCGATGCGCTCCACCAGCGCCGCCGGGGCGTCCTTGAACAGCAAGTGCGCCTCGTCGAAGAAGAACACCAGCTTGGGCTTGTCGAGGTCGCCCACCTCGGGCAGCGTCTCGAACAGCTCGCTCAGCATCCACAGCAGGAAGGTGGCATACAGCCGCGGCGCGTTCATCAGCTTGTCGGCCGCGAGGATGTTGATGACGCCGTGGCCGTCCACCGTCTGCATGAAGTCGGCGATGTCGAGCATGGGCTCGCCGAAGAACTGGTCGCCGCCTTGCTCCTCGATCTGCAGCAGGCCGCGCTGGATGGCGCCCACGCTGGCGGCGCTGATGTTGCCGTACTCGGTGGTGAACTGCTTGCCGTTCTCGCCCACGTGCTGCAGCATGGCGCGCAGGTCCTTCATGTCCAGCAGCGCCATGCCGGCGTCGTCGGCGATCTTGAAGACGAGGCTCAGCACGCCGGCCTGCGTCTCGTTGAGCGCCAGCATGCGCGCCAGCAGCAGCGGGCCCATGTCCGACACGGTGGCGCGCACCGGGTGGCCCTGTTCGCCGAACACGTCCCACAGGGTGGCGGGGCACTGGAAGGGTTCGGGCTCGGCGATGCCACGCTCGGCGAGGATGGCCTTCACCTTGGGTGGCAGCGCGCCGCGCTGGCTGATGCCGGTGAGGTCGCCCTTCACGTCGGCCATGAACACGGGCACGCCGATCCTGCTGAAGCTCTCGGCCAGCGTCTGCAGCGTGATGGTCTTGCCGGTGCCGGTGGCGCCGGTGACGAGGCCATGGCGGTTGGCCAGGGCCGGCAGCAGGTGGCACTCGACCTTGCCGTGGCGGGCCAGCAGGATGGGATCGGGCATCACGACGCTCCAGCGCGGCGCCGGTGCCGCGCGACGGCGCGCAGTCTAGGGCAGGGCGGCGGACAGGCTGTCGAGGCTGGCGCGACACCACGACTGGTCGTCGGGGCTCAGCCGCTCGAAGGCGGCGCGCGCGGCGGCCAGCGCACGGCCGTGGGCGGCGGCGTCGCCCGCCGCGGCCTCGGCCAGGCCCAGGGCCTCTTCACCGAAGAAGCGTTCCAGGACCTCGTCGCCGTGGGCGGCCACCAGGGCCAGGCAGGCCTGGGCGTGATGGCGCGCCAGCGCCGGGTCGCCGGCCTTGAGGTGCGAGTGCGCCAGCCGGTAGTGGGCGCGCTCCTCGTGCAGCCAGTTGCCGGCGCGGCGCCAGCAGGCCAGGCCGACCTCCGCGGCCTTCAGCATCAGGCCGCGCATCGCGTCGTCCAGCGCGGCCCGCTCGCCCAGCGCGGCGGCGATGTTGTTGCCGGCCACGGCCAGTGCGCGCACGGCGGGATCGGCGTCGGGCAGCGACGCGGCCTCGGCGGCGGCCACGGCCTGCCCCAGCAGCGTGCCGGCGCGGGAGGGGTCGCGCTCGGCCAGGTTGGTGGCGGCCAGTGCCATCACTCGGACGGCCTCGGGCGCTGCGAGGCCGGCGGTGGCGCTGCCGGCGCCGCCGGTGAGGGCCAGCGCGCGGTCGTACTGGGCGGCGCTGGCCCGTGCCGCGGCCCCGGCGGCGGGCAGGGCCGCCAGGGCGCCCAGCAGCGTGCGGCCGGCGTCCAGCGCGGCCGGCCCGCCCAGGTGCGCGCCCGCCACGTGATGCGCCAGGTGCAACAGGCGGCCGATGCCGTCGTCGTCGCTGGCGAGCCCGGCGCCGGTGCTGGCCAGTGCGGCCATCACGGCGTCCGGCGCGTCGGCGTGGCGGTTCCAGGCGTCGTCGAGCCAGGTGTCGAGGTCCATAGGTGCTCCGCGCCGGCATCGCAGCGGCCGGTCGTGCGACAGCGTAACGCCAGAGCCCCCGGGGCCGCCCCCGTAAAATCGAAGACCCGACACCCGACGAACAGCAGCAGCACCCATGGCCGGTCATTCCAAGTGGGCCAACATCCAGCACCGCAAGGGCCGCCAGGACGAAAAACGCGGCAAGGCCTGGACGCGCGTCATCCGCGAGATCATGGTTGCGGCCCGCCTGGGCGGTGGCGACCCGGCGGCCAACCCGCGCCTGCGGCTGGCCATCGACAAGGCCAAGGCCGTGAACCTGCCGGTCGACACCGTCAAGCGCAACATCGACAAGGCCACCGGCAACCTCGAGGGCGCCCACTACGAGGAGATCCGCTACGAGGGCTACGGCATCGGCGGCGCGGCCCTCATCGTGGACTGCATGACGGACAACCGCGTGCGCACCGTGGCCGAGGTGCGGCATGCCTTCAGCAAGTACGGCGGCAACCTGGGCACCGAGGGCTCGGTGGCCTTCCAGTTCAAGCACTGCGGGCAGCTCGTCTTTGCGCCCGGCACCAGCGAGGACGTGGTGATGGAGGTGGCGCTGGAGGCCGGTGCCGACGATGTCATCACCGGTGAGGACGGCGCCATCGAGGTGCTGACCTCGCCGGCCGCCTTCGAGGCCGTGAAGGCCGCGCTCGAGGCCAAGGGCCTGAAGCCCGAGATCGCCGAGGTGACGATGCGCGCCGAGAACACCATCGAACTGGCTGGCGAGGACGCCGCGCGCATGCAGAAGCTGCTCGACGTGATCGAGGACCTCGACGACGTGCAGGATGTCTTCCACAACGCCGCATTGAACGAGGCATGAAGGTGCTCGTCATCGGCGGCGGCGGCCGCGAGCACGCGCTGGCCTGGAAGCTGGCGCAGTCGGCCCGCGTGCAGACCGTGTTCGTGGCCCCCGGCAACGGCGGCACCGCCGCCGACCCGGCGCTGAAGAACCTGCCCTTCGACGGTGTGAACGACATCACCGCGCTGGTGGACTTTGCCGCCGCCGAGAAGGTGGCGCTCACCGTGGTGGGCCCCGAGGCGCCGCTGGCCGCCGGCGTGGTGGACGCCTTCCGCGCCCGCGGACTGCGCATCTTCGGCCCCACGCGGGCGGCGGCGCAGCTCGAAAGCTCCAAGAGCTACGCCAAGGACTTCATGCAGCGCCACGGCATCCCCACCGCGCTGTACGCCAGCTTCACCGAGGCCGCCGCCGCGCACGCGCACGTGGCCAAGCACGGCGCGCCCATCGTCATCAAGGCCGACGGCCTGGCGGCGGGCAAGGGCGTGGTCGTGGCGATGACGGAAGACGAGGCCCACGCCGCCATCGACCACATGCTGGCCACCGTGGGCGGGCGTGTGGTCATCGAGGAGTTCATGGCCGGCGAGGAAGCGAGCTTCATCGTCGTCTCCGACGGCCGCGACGTCGTCGCGCTGGCCACCAGCCAGGACCACAAGCGCGTGGGCGAGGGCGACACCGGCCCCAACACCGGCGGCATGGGTGCCTATTCACCGGCCCCGGTGGTGACGCCCGACGTGCACGCGCGCGTGATGCGCGAGATCGTGCAGCCCACCATCGCCGGCATGGCGCGTGACGGCCACCCGTTCAGCGGCTTCCTGTACGCCGGGCTGATGATCGATGCCCAGGGGCGGCCGCGCACCGTGGAATTCAATGCGCGGCTGGGCGACCCCGAGGCCGAGGTCATCCTGATGCGCCTGAAGAGCGACCTCTTCGAGCTGCTGATGGCCGCCACCGAGGGCCAGCTGGCGAGTGTCGATCTGCAGTGGGACCGCCGCGTCGCACTCGGCGTGGTGGTGGCCGCGCACGGCTACCCGGCCAGCCCGCGCAAGGGCGACGCCCTCACGGCGCTGCCGGCCGCCTCGCCGGAACTGCAGGTGTTCCATGCCGGCACGATGCTGGATGGCGGCATGCTCAAGAGCAGCGGCGGCCGCGTGCTGTGCGTCACCGCGCTGGGCGACAGCGTCCGTCAGGCGCAGCAGCAGGCGCTGACTGCGGTTCGGCAGGTTCAGATGGCGGGCGCGCATTGGCGCAACGACATCGGCCACCGAGCCATCAAGCACTGAGCGGCCGCTGGCCCCTGAGCCCTTGAACGTTCCGCAGCGCCTTGCCCCGCAGCCGCTGCCCATGGGAGTGCCGCTGCAGGGCGGCGCCTGGGCGCGCGCGGTGTTGCGCCTGTTTGGCTGGCGCGTGGCGTGCCCGGGCATGCCGGCCCGGCAGGGCGTGATGATCGCCTGGCCGCACACCTCGAACTGGGATTTCCCGGTGGCCATGCTGGCCCGGGTGGCGGTGGGCTTGCCGCTCACCTGGTGGGCCAAGGAAAGCCTGTTCCGCTGGCCGCTCTTCGGCACCTGGATCCGCTCGCTGGGTGCGCGCCCGGTGGGACGCCACCGCGGGCCGCAGGGCATGGTGGGGCTGATGGTGAGCGAGCTGCAGAGCGCAAAAGCCGACGACCGATTCCTGTGGATGGGCCTGTCGCCCGAGGGCACGCGCTCGCGCACCGAGGGCTGGCGCAGCGGCTTCTACCGCATCGCGCTGCAGGCCGACGTGCCCGTGGCGCTGGCGCTGTTGGACTTCGGCCGCCGCGAGGTGCGGCTGGAGCACGCCTGGCGCCTGAGCGGCGACCCCAAGCTCGACCTGGCCGCCATGGCCGCCGTCTGCGAAGGCACGCGCGGCTGCAAACATCACAAGGCCGCGCCGGTGCGGCTGCTGGAGAAGTGACCCCATGAGCCAAGACCCCACCACGGCCGTGCGCGAGTACCTGCTGGGCCTTCAAGGGCGCATCGTCGCCGCTTTCGAAGAGGAAGACGGCTCACCCTTCCGCCGCGACGGCTGGACCCGCCCGGTCGGCGGCAAGCTCGAAGGCGACGGCCTGAGCCAGCTGGTGGAGGAGGGCGGCGTGCTCGAGCGCGGCGGCTGCAACTTCAGCCATGTCCAGGGCCGCAAGCTGCCGCCGAGCGCCACGCAGCACCGGCCCGAGCTGGCCGGCGCGCGCTTCGAGGCCCTGGGCGTGAGCCTGGTGATGCATCCGCGCAACCCCTACGTGCCCACGGTGCACATGAACGTGCGCATGCTCGCGGCCTTTCCCGAGCAGGGCGAGCCGGTGCAGTGGTTCGGCGGCGGCATGGACCTCACGCCCTACTACCCGTTCGAGGACGACGCGGTGCACTTCCACCGCACCTGCGCCGACGCGCTGGCGCCCCACGGCGCCGATCTGTACGGGCGCTTCAAGCCCTGGTGCGACGAGTACTTCTTCCTCAAGCACCGGGCCGAGGCGCGCGGCATCGGCGGCATCTTCTTCGACGACTTCAACGACGGCGGCTTCGAGCGGGGCTTTGCGCTCATGCGCGCGGTGGGCGACGCCTTCATCCCGGCCTACCGGCCCATCGTGCAGCGCCGCCGCGGCATGGCCTATGGCGATCGTGAGCGCGACTTCCAAGCCTACCGGCGCGGCCGCTACGTGGAGTTCAACCTCGTGTGGGATCGCGGCACCCACTTCGGCCTGCACGGCGACGGCCGCACCGAGAGCATCCTGATGAGCATGCCGCCCATCGTGAAGTGGCGCTACGACTGGAAGCCCGAGCCCGGCACGCCCGAGGCGCGGCTGTACACCGACTTCCTGCCGCCGCGCGATTGGCTTGTGGCGTGAAGGCCCCGTGAGCCCGCCGTGAGCCGCATCGGCCTGTTCGGCGGCACCTTCGACCCCGTGCACCGCGCGCACGGGGCGCTGGCCGAGTCGGCGCTGGCGGCGCTGGCACTGGACAGCGTGCGCTGGGTGCCCGCGGGCCAGCCCTGGCAGAAACTGGGCGGCCGCGCCGTGACGGCCGCGGCGCACCGCGTGGCCATGGTGGAAGCGGCCATCGCGCACGAGCCGCGCTTCGTGCTCGAGCGCATCGAGGTCGACCGCGACGGCCCGAGCTTCACGCTCGACACCGTGCGCGCGCTGCAGGCCGCCGAGCCCGGCCACCAATGGGTGCTGCTGATCGGGCAAGACCAGTACGCCAACCTGCACACCTGGGCGCATTGGCGCGAGCTGCTGGGCCGCGTGGAACTGGCCGTGGCCAACCGCCCGGGCGCCGTGTGCGCCCCGCAGGCCGAGGTGCTGGCCCACCCGCACCGCATGGTGCCGCTGCCGATGCTCGACATCAGCAGCACACAGATCCGCGACGCCGCCCGCACCGGCGCCGACCTCACGCCGATGGTGCCGCCCGAAGTGGCGCGCTATATTGCCCGACACCGCCTGTACGAGGGCGAGGAACGCGACACAAGGAGCTGAACCTGGACATCCGCAAGCTGCAGCGCGCCATCGTCGATGGCCTGGAAGATGTGAAGGGCCAGAACATCGCCGTGTTCAACACCGAGCATCTGAGCTCGATGTTCGAGCGGGTCATCGTGGCCAGCGGCACCAGCAACCGGCAGACCAAGGCCCTGGCCGCCAGTGTGCGCGACAGCGTCAAGAGCCGCGGCATGCAGGTGCTGTCCACCGAGGGCGAGGACAACGGCGAGTGGATCATCGTCGACTGCGGCGCCGCGGTGGCGCACATCATGCAGCCGGCGGTGCGCGAGTACTACCACCTCGAGGAAATCTGGGGCGGCAAGCCCGTGCGCCTGAAGGCGGCCGAAGCGCCCAAGGGCCTGCCCAAGGCCAGCGAGCCCGAGCCGCCCCCGGCCCCTGCGAAGAAGGCCGCCCGCCCGGCCGCGCCCGCGAAGAAGGCCGCTGCGCCGGCCAAGAAGGGTGCCCCTGCGAAGAAGGCCGCTGCGGCGAAGAAGGCCAGCGCGCCTGCGAAGAAGGCCCGCGCCCCCGCGAAGAAGGCCGCCGCGGCGAAGAAGCCCGCCGCTCCCGCGAAGAAGGCTGCCCCGGCGCGCAAGGCCCCCGCCAAGAAGACCGCTCGCCCGGCATGAAGCTGCTGGTGTTGGCCGTGGGCCAGCGCCAGCCCGCCTGGGCCGATGTGGCCTGGGCTGACTTCGCCAAGCGATTCCCGCCCGAGATGCGGCTGGAGCTGCGCGAGTTGAAGGCCGAGCCGCGCAGCGCCGGCAAGACCGCCGCGCAGTGCCGGGCCGCCGAGGCCCAGCGCTTCGAGGCGGTGCTGGCCAAGGAACACCGCCCGCGGCGCGTGGTGCTCGACGAGCACGGCACGCGCCTCACCACCCGGCAGCTGGCCGATCGGCTGCAAGCCTGGCGCGACGACGGCCGCGACGCCGCGCTGCTCATCGGTGGCCCCGACGGCCTGGACGACCCGATCAAGCGCAGCGCCGACGAGACGCTGCGCCTGAGTGACCTGACGCTGCCGCACGCCTTCGTGCGCGTGCTGCTGGCCGAGGCGCTGTACCGCGCGCACAGCCTGCTCGAAGGCCACCCCTACCACCGCGAATAGGGCCCCGCGCATGCCGCACGCCTTTGTCTATCTGGCCTCGCAGAGCCCGCGTCGGCAACAGCTGCTGGCGCAGATCGGCGTGCGCTTTCAGCCGCTGCTGCCCGACGACGGCGAGGACGCCGAGGCCCTGGAAGCCACCCGTGCCGGCGAGAGCCCGGCCGACTACGTGCAGCGCGTGACGCGCGCCAAGCTGGGCGCCGCGCGCGAGCGCCTGCGCCGCCGCGGCCTGCCCGCGGCGCCCGTGCTGTGCGCCGACACCACCGTGGCCCTGGGCCGGCGCATCCTGGGCAAGCCGGCCGACGCCGCCGAGGCGCACCGGATGCTGCAGGCGCTGGCCGGTCGCACGCACCGCGTCCACACCGCCGTGGCCGTGCACGACGGCCGCCGAACGCACGCGGCGCTGAGCACCTCGCACGTGAGGGTGGCGCCCCTGACCGCGGCCGACATCGAGGCCTACGTCGCTGGCGGCGAGCCCTTCGGCAAGGCGGGGGCCTACGGCATCCAGGGCGCCTTCGCCGCGCATGTGGCGCACATCGCGGGCAGCCACAGCGGCATCATGGGCCTGCCGTTGTTCGAGACGACATCCCTGCTGCGCGCCTGCGGCGTGCGGCCCGAACCGAGGTGACGAGCGTGCAGGACATCCTGATCAACTGGGCCCCGCAAGAGACGCGCGTGGCCGTCGTGGAAAACGGCGCCGTGCAGGAACTGCACGTCGAGCGCGCCCTGGAGCGCGGGCTGGTGGGCAACGTCTACCTGGGCAAGGTGGTGCGCGTGCTGCCCGGCATGCAGAGCGCCTTCATCGACATCGGTCTGGAGCGTGCGGCCTTCCTGCACGTGGCCGACCTGAACCCGGGCCCCAAGACCGACACACCGCCGGTGCCCATCGAACGCCAGGTGTTCGAAGGGCAGACGCTCACCGTGCAGGTCATCAAGGACGCCATCGGCACCAAGGGCGCGCGCCTGTCCACGCAGGTCAGCATCGCCGGCCGGATGCTGGTCTTCCTGCCGCACGACAGCCACATCGGCATCAGCCAGAAGATCGGCAGCGCCGAGCTGCGCGAGAGCCTGCGTACGCGGGTGACGGCGCTGGCGGCCGACGGGGGGGGCGGTTTCATCCTGCGCACCAACGCCGAGGAGGCGGCCGATGAGGAACTGGCCGACGACATCCGCTACCTGCGCCGCACCTGGACCACCATCCGCGAGCGCGCCATGCGCCAGCCCCCGGGCACGCTGCTGCACCAGGACCTGACGCTGGCCGAGCGCGTGCTGCGCGACCTGGCCAACGAGCACACCGCCACCATCCGCATCGACAGCCGCATGCAGTTTGAGGCGCTGCAGCGCTTCGGGGCCGAGTACACGCCCAGCTCGGTGGGCAAGCTGGATCTGTACCGCGGCGAGCGGCCGATCTTCGACCTCTTCGGCATCGAAGAGGAGATCCAGCGCGCGCTGGCGCGGCGCGTGGAGCTCAAGAGCGGCGGCTACCTGATCATCGATCAGACCGAGGCGCTGACGACCGTCGACGTCAACACCGGCGGCTTCGTCGGTGCGCGCAACTTCGACGACACGATCTTCAAGACCAACCTCGAGGCCGCAGGCGCGATGGCGCGGCAGCTGCGCTTGCGCAACCTGGGCGGCATCATCATTGCCGACTTCATCGACATGACGAACGAGGCCCACCAGCAGGCCGTGCTGGCTGAGCTGAAGAAGCAGCTCAGCCGGGACCGCACGCGCACCACGGTGAGCGGATTTACACAGTTAGGCCTGGTGGAGATGACACGCAAGCGCACGCGCGAGAGCCTGGCGCACATGCTGTGCGAACCCTGCCCCACCTGCCAGGGCCGCGGGCAGGTGAAGACGGCGCGCAGCGTGTGCTACGACATCCTGCGCGAGATCCTGCGCGAGGCGAGGCAGTTCAACCCGAAGGAATTCCGCGTGGTGGCGAGCGCGGCGGTGGTGGAGATGCTGCTCGACGAGGAGAGCGTGCACCTGGCGGGGCTCTCCGAGTTCATCGGGAAGCCGATCTCGCTGAGTGCGGAGGCCGGGGTGAATCCGGAGCAGTACGACATCGTGCTGATGTAGCCCGGGGCCGCAGCGGTCGGCGGGCTGAGGCCGCTGCGCGGGGGAACTCAAGCGCGTTTCGCGGCTTGGGGGTGCTCGCCAGAGGGCGCCGGAACCCAACCATCGGCACGCCCCTCTTGACTGCGGGAAGTCCGCACCCCCTGAAAAGCTACTCGATGTTCTGCACCTGCTCTCGCATCTGCTCCACCGCCACTTTCATCTCAACCGCAAGGGCCGTGAGTTCCAGGGCCGCGCTTTTGCTGCCCAAGGTGTTGGCCTCGCGCTGAAGCTCCTGGATCAGGAACTCCAGTCGCTTGCCCAATTCGCCGCCGACGTTCAGGAGGCGCTCGATCTCGTCGAGGTGCGAGGTCAAGCGCGCCAGCTCCTCGGCCACGTCGATGCGGATGGCAAAGGCGACGGCCTCTGCCATCGCGCGCTCGTGCAGCGCCTCGGCCGGCAACGACCGCCCGCCGGGCACCAAGGCCAGTGACTCGTTCCAGCGTTCCAGAAACCGCACCTGCTGCCGTTGCAGCACCTGCGGCAGCAGAGGCTGTGCCTGCGCAACCAACTCGCGCAGTCTCGTCACGCGTTCCAGCAGCACGCCGGCCAGGCGCGCACCCTCGCGAGAGCGCGCCTCGCGCAGGCCCTCGATGCAGCGCGTGACGGCCCGCAGCGCAGCGTCGTCGAGCCGCTCATTGCCGGCACCGCTGCGGCACCAGTGCAGGACTTCGTTCACCGACAGAGGCCGCGCCTGCGGCAGCCAGCCGGTGACAGCGCCCTGCAGATGCGACAGGCGGTTGAGCTGCTCGGGCGTGGGCTGCGGCAGCGCACCGTCACCTTGGTGCGCGGTGGTGACGCGCAGCTCGATCTTGCCGCGCCGAAACACGGCCGTCAGCTTGTCGCGCAGCGTCGGCTCCAGGCCGCGAAGCTCGTCCGGCAGGCGGAACGACAGGTCCAGGAAGCGACCGTTGACGGAGCGCGCCTCCACAGTCACCGAGGCGCCTGCGACCGGGGTCGCCGCACCCTCTGGCGACGCGGCGCCGGAGGCCTCGATTGCATAACCCGTCATGCTATAAACCGGCACTTGTCCATCCCTGATAGCAACTGCGGCGATTATGTCGTCCAAGCCCAAGCCTGCTCCTTTGCCTTCGGGCACCGTGGTGGGTGGCTACACGGTGGTCAAGAAGATCGCGGCCGGCGGTTTTGGGGTGGTCTATCTGGCTGAGGACGAGAGCCGCCACTTCGTCGCTGTGAAGGAGTACCTCCCTGCCTCGTTGACCGAGCGCGCGCCGGGCGAGTTGACACCGCGCGTCAAGCCTGACAAGCAGCCGCTGTACCGCCTGGGCCTGAAGAGCTTTTTTGAAGAAGGTCGCAGCCTCGCGCAGATCAGCCACCAGAGCGTGGTCTCGGTGCTGAACTTCTTTCGCGAGAACGAAACCGTCTACATGGTGATGAACTACCTGCAGGGCGACACGCTGCAGGATTTCATCGTCACCGCGAGGGACCTGAAGCGCGACAAGGTGTTCCGCGAGAGCACCATCCGCAGCCTGTTCGACGAGATCCTCCGCGGACTGCGCATCGTGCACCAGCACAAGATGCTTCACCTGGACATCAAGCCCGCCAACGTCTTCATCACCAACGAAAACAGGGCGGTGATGCTCGACTTCGGGGCCGCGCGCGAGGTGCTGAGCAAGGAGGGCAATTTCATCCGCCCGATGTACACGCCGGGCTTCGCCGCACCGGAGATGTACCGCCGCGACGGCAGCCTCGGCCCCTGGACGGACATCTACGCCATTGGTGCTTGCATCTACGCCTGCATGCAGGGCTATCCCCCCAACGATGCGCCTCAACGCGTCGAGAAGGACCGCCTGGCGCTGAGCCTCTCGCGGCTGCGCAACGTTTACTCCGACAATCTCATTGAGGTCACGGAGTGGTGCATGAGCCAGGACCCGCTGAGTCGCCCGCAGAGCGTGTTCGCGCTGCAGAAGGAGCTCGCGCGAGAGACCGAGCGCCGGTATACCAAGCTGAGCTTCTCGGAGCGGCTGAAGCTGCAGCTCGAGACCATCAAGACAGGTGTCAAGCCATGAGGGCCAGGATTTCATGAGGGGCCTGGCCTTCGGTGGGCTTGGCGTTCCAGCGAGGGCGCTGCGCGCTCTGCCGGCGCTCCAGCCTGAGGCCGGCTGAGCATGCGCTTTTCCGTCCACCAGCTCAGCCGCCGCGGTGGCCGTGAGAAGAACGAAGACCGCGTGGGCTACAGCTACACGCGGGAGTCGGGTCTGTTTGCGCTGGCCGACGGCATGGGCGGACACCCCGAGGGCGAGGTGGCCGCGCAACTGGCGTTGCAGACGCTGTCGGCCCACTTCCAGCGCGAGGCCAGACCTCGGCTGGCCGAGCCGCTGCGCTTCCTGCACGATGCCGTCATCGCCGGCCATCACCGGCTGCTGCGCTATGCCACTGAGCGCGCGCTGATGGACACCCCGCGTACCACCGTTGTCGCCTGCCTGCTGCAGGGCAATCACCTGTACTGGGCACACTGTGGCGATTCCCGCCTGTACGTGTTGCGTGGCGACAAGTTGGTGTTGCGGACGCGGGACCACAGCTACAGCGAGCTTCAGCGGACCGTGGCGCAGGCCGTGCCGATGCCTGAGAAGGTGAATCGCAATGTGCTTTTCGCCTGCCTGGGCAGCCCCGGCCGTCCGGTGGTGGACATCGGGGGCCCGATGCAGATGCGCCCTGGCGACAAGGTCGTGCTGTGCTCCGACGGCCTGTGGGGCAGCGTGTCAGATCCCGACATCACCCACATCCTGGCGACGCGCACGATCTCCGACGCCGTTCCCGAGCTGGTAGACCGTGCGCTTCGCGTGGCTGGCGCGCGCAGCGACAACGTCACGGTGCTTGCCGTGGAGTGGGAGGCCGCCGAGGATGTCGATGCCGCTGGCGTGAGCACCGATTCGCTGGCTGACCACGTGTTCGCCAGCACCATCCAGGCCAGCCTGGACGACGTGGGCAGCGACGAGCTCGACGACGAGGAGATCGAGCGCTCCATCCGCGAGATCAACGAGGCCATCCAGCGGTCGTCGGCGCGCAAGCGCTGAAAAGCGCTGGACGGCTTTGGGCCGGACACCCGGCCCAGACGGACGACAATCTGCGGCTCCACTGCCCCGTCCGTTCATGACCTTCATCCGTTCCGCTGACCGCACCGCCGACGCCCTGCGCCCGGTTTCCATCGAACGCGGCTACACCCGCCACGCCGAAGGCTCGGTGCTGATCAGCTTCGGCGCCACCCGCGTTCTGTGCACCGCCTCGGTGGAGGAGAAGGTGCCGCCGCACAAGCGCGGCAGCGGCGAGGGCTGGGTCACGGCCGAGTACGGCATGCTGCCGCGCGCCACCCACACCCGCTCCGACCGCGAGGCCGCCAAGGGCAAGCAAAGCGGCCGCACGCAGGAGATCCAGCGCCTCATCGGCCGCAGCTTGCGCGCGGTGGTCGACCTCAAGGCCCTGGGCGAGCGCACGATCGCGCTCGACTGCGATGTGCTGCAAGCCGATGGCGGCACGCGCACCGCGGCCATCACCGGGGCCTGGGTGGCGGCGCACGATGCCGTCAGCTGGCTGCTTGCGCAGGGCCGGATCGCCGCCAGTCCGCTGCGCGATGCGGTCGCCGCGGTGTCGGTGGGTGTCGTCAAGGGCACTCCTTTGCTCGACCTGGAGTACGTTGAAGACTCGGCCTGCGACACCGACATGAACGTCGTGATGACGGGTGCCGGCGGCTTTGTCGAGGTGCAGGGCACGGCCGAGGGCGTGCCGTTCAGCCGCGTCGATCTGGATGCGCTGCTGGCCCTGGCCGACCGCGGGATCCGCGAACTTGTGTCGCTGCAGCGGCGGGCGCTGCGCTTGGGCTGAAGGGGCTGCGGTGATGCGGCTCGTGCTGGCTTCCAACAACGCCAAGAAGCTCTCGGAGCTGCGGGCGCTGCTGGCCGGTCTGGCGCTGGAACTCGTGCCGCAGGATGCACTGGGCATTGCCGAGACCGACGAGCCGCACGGCACCTTCATCGAGAACGCACTGGCCAAGGCGCGCCATGCGGCTGCGGCCAGTGGCAGCGCGGCGCTGGCCGACGACTCGGGCGTGTGCGTCGACACCTTGGGCGGCGCGCCGGGTGTGATCTCTGCGCACTACGGTGGCTTCGTCGAGCCGCTCCCCGACCGGGAGGCCACCAGGGCGCGGCAGGATGCGGCGAACAACCAGCGACTGCTGCGCGCGCTGGCCGCACACCCGGCGCCCGAGGCCCGGCGGGCGGTCTTCATCAGCACGCTGGTGGCCCTGCGCCATGACGCCGACCCGCAGCCATTGGTGGCCGTGGGCCGCTGGCCGGGGCGCATCCTGGCGGCGCCCCGCGGCAGCGGCGGCTTCGGGTACGACCCGCTGATGTTCGTGCCCGAGCTCGACCGTACGGTGGCCGAGCTCGACGCGAGCACCAAGAACGCCCACAGCCACCGCGCGCGCGCGTGGGTTCAGCTGCAGCAGCAACTGCGTGAGGTGTGGCACCTGTGAGCCCGGCGGCGCCCTTGCCGCCCCTGGTGCCGGCTGCCGTGTCCAATCCGGCCGCGCTCCAGCCCACCGGCCTGGAGTACTTCCTGCGCCCGGGCATCCTGCGCCTGCCGGCGCCGCCGCCGCTGGCGCTGTACGTGCATCTCCCGTGGTGCCTGAAGAAGTGCCCATACTGCGACTTCAACAGCCACGGCACCCCAGGCCTGGAAGCGGCCCTGCAAAACCGTTATGTCGACGCCCTGGTGACCGATCTCGAGGCCAGTCTGCCACTGGTGTGGGGTCGACGTGTCGCCAGCGTCTTCATCGGCGGCGGCACGCCCAGCCTGTTCGAGCCCGAGGTCGTCGACCGCTTGCTGGCTGCCGTGCGAGCGCGCCTGCCACTGGAGCCGGGTTGCGAGGTCACGCTGGAGGCCAACCCCGGAACCTTCGAGCGCGAGCGCTTCCGCGCCTTTCGTGGCACCGGCATCACGCGTCTGTCGATCGGCGTGCAGAGCTTCGACGACGCTGCGCTCGCCCGCCTGGGCCGGGTGCACGACGCCGCGCAGGCGCGTGCCGCGGTGGCCGAGGCCGCCACGGCCTTCGACACCTGGAACGTCGACCTGATGTATGCGCTGCCCGGCCAGACGCCGGAGCAGCTGGGCGCAGAGCTCGACGAGGCGCTGAGCTTCGCGCCCCCGCACCTGTCGATCTACCATCTGACGATCGAGCCCAACACGCTGTTCGCCGTGCAGCCGCCCGAACTGCCCGATGATGACCAGGCCAGCGAGATGCTCGACCTGATCGCCGAGCGCACCGCCGCTTCCGGCCTGGCGCGCTACGAGGTGAGTGCCTTCGCGCGCGAGGGCCACCGTTGCGTGCACAACCTCAACTACTGGAGCTTTGGCGACTACCTGGGCATCGGGGCCGGCGCGCACGGCAAGCTGAGCTTTCCGGAGCGCGTGGTGCGCCAGGTTCGTTGGCGCGAGCCGACCACTTACATCGCGCAGGCGCTGGAGGGCCGCGCGGTGAGCAACCAGCACGAGGTGGCCCGCGCCGATCTGCCGTTGGAGTTCATGATGAACGCGCTGCGGCTGAAGGAGGGCTTTCCGCTGCGTTTGTTCGCCGAGCGCACCGGGCTGCCGCCGTCAGCCGTGTTGGCGCGGCTGCAGCGTGCTCGCGAGCGGGGCCTGGTCGCGCTGCGCGAAGAGGGCACGGCGGGCGAGTGGGTGCAGCCCACGCCGCGTGGCTTCGACTTCCTGTCGGATCTGACGGCGCTGTTCGCAGCGCCCACCCGCTGAGGTCCCGGCGCGGCGCTGAACCTGTGCCGCCCACGCTCCTAGACGCGGGTGGCCACCCCTGCATTGGCGCGCAGCCACTCCAGCAGCCGCGGCGCGATGCGCGGCAGCGGCAACACCTCGTTCGCCGCGCCCTGCGCGATGGCTTCGCGCGGCATGCCGAACACCACGCAGCTGGCCTCGTCCTGCACGATGTTGAAGCTGCCGGCGTCGCGCATGCTCTTCATCGCGCGCGCGCCGTCGGCGCCCATGCCGGTCAGCATCACCGCCAGGGCATTGCGCCCCACCACCTTGGCAGCGCTGTCGAACAGCACCTCCACGCTGGGAATGTGGCGGTTGACCGGGTCCCCGTCGCTCACGCGGGAGATGTAGTTCGCCCCTGAGCGCTCCACGCTGAGGTGGAAGCCACCAGGCGCGATGTAGGCGTGGCCCGGCAGCACACGCTCGCCGTCGCGGGCCTCGGCGACCCGAATGCGACAGAGGCTGTCGAGCCGGGCAGCGTAGCTCTTCGTGAAGCCGGCCGGCATGTGCTGGGTGATCATCACTGCGGGGCTGTCAGCCGGGAGCTCGACCAACAGCTCGCGCGTGGCCTCGGTGCCGCCCGTGGAGGCACCGATGAACAGGATCTTCTCCGTGGACAGGCGCCCGAGAGACGCCATCGGCGACGGCCGTGCCGCGGCCGCCGGGCCGGCCGTGCCGGCCGTTGCGGCGGGCAGACGGGTGACTCGGGCGCGTGCCGCAGCCCGAATCTTGTCGGTGATGTCCGCGCCGAGCTGACGCAGCCCGTCGGCCACGCCGATCTTGGGCTTGGAGACAAAGTCCACCGCGCCCAGTTCCAAGGCCTTCAGCGTGACGTCGGCACCACGCTCGGTGAGGGTGCTCACCATCACCACCGGCATGGGCCGCAGGCGCATGAGGCGTGCCAGGAAGTCCAGCCCGTCCATGCGCGGCATCTCGACATCGAGCGTGATGACGTCCGGGTTCAGGTTGCGGATCATCTCTCGCGCCACCAACGGGTCGGCGGCGGCGCCGATGCAGGTCATGTCGGGCTCGCGGCCGATGATCTCGGCGAGCAGCCCGCGCACGAGCGCGGAGTCGTCGACGACGACGACACGTGTCTTGGAACCGGCCATCAAGGCACTCCGAAAGCGGGTTCAGAACAGATCAACGCTGCCGCCGGCACTGGCCGTTGGCGCGGCGCGTTGCGCGGCGGCGCGTTCCTGAGCCGCCAGCGCCTCGGTGTTGGCGCTGGCCAGGCGCTTGACCATGGCCTTGCCGCTGGCCGGCAGGAAGCACACCTTGCGCGGATAGATGTCCATGACGTCCTTGCTCACGACCGTGATGCGCTCCGTGCGCAGATAGTCCAGCACGAAGGCTGTGTTGCGCTCGCCGACGTTGATGCTGTTCATGCCGCTGACCACCGCGCCGCCTCCGAAGACCTTGGCCTCCATCGATGAGCGCGTGGCGCCGCGCTTGACCAACTCGCCAATCAAGAGATCCATCGCATAGCTTCCGTAGCGGCCGCCGTCAGCGCCGCCGACCCCTGCCGCGCCGGCATCCGGCAGCAGGAAGTGATTCATGCCGCCGACGCGCTTGTCGCGATCCCACAGGCAGGCGGCGATGCACGAGCCCAGTGTCGTCATCACCAGCATGTCCTCGTCGTGAACGAAAAACTCCCCAGGCAGCACCTTGACGGCATCGTTCCTGAAGTGCGCGTCCCAGAAAAAGAAGCTGGCCTGCCCGGGCTTGCGAACTTGCGCCTTCAGGCGCTCCAGGCGGCTCTGGGACGCGGCCTGCGACGGCGGGACGCCAGGGTGAGGTAAGGTGGGACGTGAGGCGGCGTGCATGAGTGCTCCGGAAGTCATATCGGCCGTCGACGCCGGCGCCTTGAGCGCGCGGCCCCGGGCGTGTCAGACCCGCTCGTAGATGGTCTTGCCACGGAGCCGGAAGAGATCCCGAGACTCCGTGAAGTTCTCGGAGTGGCCCACGTAGAGCAGTGCGCCCGGCCGCGTCACGCCATGGATGTGCTCCAGCACCTTGCGCTGCGTCGGTGCGTCGAAATAGATCATCACGTTGCGGCAGAAGACGATGTCGAAGGCGTCGCCCAGGGCCGCCCAGCTCGGGCTCATCAGGTTGAAGGGCCTGAACTCGATCAACCGGGTCAGCTCGGGCTTGACCCGGATGCTGCCGGCGTTGGCGCCGGTGCCCCGCAGGAAATGCCGCCTCAGTCGCTCGGGGCTGAGCCCGCGCGCATCGGCCGGGTAGACCCCGCGCTGCGCCGCGGTCAGCACCTTGGTGTCGATGTCACTGCACACCAGGCGTGCCTGTGCCGAGATCCCCATGGTCTCGACCACCGTCATTGCCAGCGAGTACGGCTCCTCGCCGGTGCTGGCCGCGTTGCACCAGATGCGCAGAGGCCCGCCATTGCGGCCGGCCAGTGCGCGCAGGTCGTCCACCAGCGCGAGGAAGTGGTGTTCCTCCCGGAAGAAAGCGGTCAGGTTGGTGGTCAGGCAGTTGACGAACTCTTGCCACTCGGACTCGCTGCTGCCGCGCTCAAGAAGTTCCAGGTAGCTGGCGAATGAGGTGTGCCGTGTCTCTCGCAGCCGACGTGAGAGCCGGCTGTAGACCATGGCCTGCTTGCCGGCATGCAGGCTGATGCCTGCGCGCACGTGGATGAGTTTGCGGATGCGCTCGAAGTCGGCGGGGGTCAGCGGGTACTCCGCGTCCGACGGCAACGACGGGGCCGGCGCGAAGGTGGGCGGGAGGGCTTGTGTCACCTCGCCAGTGTGGCCACGGGCCCGCGACTGCGGTGGGCCGAATTGGCATGCCTGTCGGGCCCAATTGGACGGGCCGTCGCCCGGGGCGCGCTGCTAGACTGACCGCCTTCGATGCATTGACGGGCTGCCATCGCCGCCCGCCGGGCCTTGTCCAAACCCCGCCACCCCGCAGCAGCCGCCCCGCCGGCGCTCCGCTTCGAGCAGGCGCTGCAGTTGCTGGCGCACGCCGGGCAGGTGCCGCCCACGGGCGACCCCGCATCGGTTACCTGGCAGCAGGCCATGATCGACCGGTTGGTGGAGCTGTCCAGCCGCGATGCGCTGACCGGCCTGGCCAACCGCCGCGCCTTCGAGATGGCGCTGGAGCGGGAGGTCGACCGCGTGGCGCGCAGCGGCGAGCCGGCGCTGCTCCTGGCGCTGGACATCGACCACTTCAAGCGCGTCAATGACACCCACGGCCACGGCGCCGGCGACCAGGTGATCGGCGTCGTCGCTTCGGCACTGATGGACAGCGTGCGGCCGATGGACCTGGTGGCTCGTGTGGGCGGCGAGGAGTTCGCAATCATCCTGCCCAACTGCGCCAGCACCTTCGGCACCACCGTGGCCGAGCGCATCCGGCGGCGCGTGGAGCGCATGCCCATCCTGCTGCAGCCTTCGAACCAAGAGCTGTCGGTCACCATCAGCATCGGCGGCGCCTTCGCGCCGCAGTGGGTGCGATCGACGCCGGCCCTATGGAAGGAGCGCGCCGACCAGCAGCTCTACGGGGCCAAGGCACAAGGCCGCAACCTGGTGCAGTTGGAGCCCTCGGCGATGTCGGTCGTCAGCAACGAAGAGAAGCGCTTGTTGTTCGACAGCTTCCAGATCCAGGACCACGAATGACCAGCGCTTCTCCACCCGCGGCCCTTCCCGCGCCCGGGTCCCACATCATGGCTGTCACCAGCGGAAAGGGCGGCGTCGGCAAGACTTTCTTGACGGCCAACCTTGCTGCCGCGTTGGCGCGACATGGTCGCAGGGTGCTGGTGCTCGACGCCGACCTTGGCCTTGCCAATCTGGACGTGGTGCTGAACCTGTTCCCGAAGATCACCTTGCACGACGTGTTCACCGGCAAGGCCTCGCTCCCGCAGGCCGTGTTGCCGGCGCCCGGCGGCTTTCATGTGCTGCTGGCGGGCTCGGGCATGGTCGAGTACTCGCGCATGACGCCGGAGGTGCGCGAGAAGCTGCAGCAGGTGATCGACGAAGTCGCGCCGCGCTTCGATCATGTGCTGCTGGACACCGGCGCCGGCATCTCCGAGGTCGTGCTCTACACCGTCAGCCTCGCGGGCCAGGTGCTGGTGGTGGCCACGCCCGAGCCGACGTCGCTGACCGACGCCTACGCCACCATCAAGGTGCTGGCCACCACGCAGGGGAGGCGGCAGATCCGCCTGCTCGTCAACCAGGTGCGCCGCGGCGGCGAGGCCCGCGCCGTGCGTCAGCAGCTGCAGCAGGTGGTGGACCGGTACGTCAACCCCACGCTGGACAGCCCGGTGCGTCTCGACCTGGTCGGGGAAGTGCCGGCCGATCCCGCCGTGCGCGAGGCCGTGTTGCGGCGCCAGCTGCTGCTGGAGCTGCTGCCCGGCACGCCGCCGGCGCTGGCGCTGCTGCAGGTGGCGCAGCGTCTGGTTGCGCCTTGAGCGGTGCCCCCGGCGAACCGGCTGCCAAGGCCGGCCCGACCGTGGCGTCAGCCCTTCAGCAGCACGATCAGCGCACCCGCCCCACCTTGCGGCGCGCTGGCCTGCGTGAACGCCAAGACCTCGGCGCTCTGGCACAGCCAGCGCTGCACCTTGACCTTGAGCACGGGCAGGCGGCCGGGCGAGCCGTGGCCCTTGCCGTGCACCACGCGCAGACAACGCCGGCCTCGTTGGCGGCTGTCGCGCAGGAACAGCGACAGCGCATCGCGCGCCTCGTCCCGGCGCAGCCCGTGCAGATCCAGCTCGCCCTGGATGGCCCAGCGGCCGCGGCGCAGCCAGTTGACGACCTCCTGGCCCACGCCCTCGCGGCGGAAGCTCAGGCCATCGTCGGTGAGCAGCAGGCTCTCGATATCGACCTCGTCGGACATCGCCTCGGCCAGCGCGCGCCGCTCGTCGGCCTCGCGCTGGCGCGGCAGCGGCTCGGGGCGTTCCGCCTGCAGCGCCGAGCCCGCCAGGCCGTGTGGCGGCAGCGGCGTCACGGGCCCGACGGCATCAGCAAACAGCCGGCGGGTACGTTCGGCCGCGCGCTGTGCCGCCAGCGCCGTGGCGGCGGCCTCGCGCTGCTGGCGAAGGCGCTCGGCGAGCGCGTCGCGCAGGCCGGCCAGGTCGGCCAAGGAGCGGGCGCGCGGGCTCACAGCAGCCCGCGTTCGGCCAGCGACACGGTCTGCCCGCGGCCAACGACGATGTGGTCGAGCACGCGCACGTCCACGAGCTTGAGCGCGCTCGTCAGGCTCTGGGTGAGGAACTCGTCGGCCCGCGAGGGCTCGGCCACTCCGCTGGGGTGGTTGTGCGCCAGCACCACGGCCGCGGCGTTGTGGCGCAGCGCCATCCGCACCACCTCGCGCGGGTAGACGCTGGTTTGTGAGAGCGTGCCGCTGAACAGGATGTCGAAGCGGATGAGCCGGTGCTGGGCGTCGAGGAACATCACGCCGAAGTGCTCTTGGCCATGGCCGTCGAGCTGCAGCGCAAGGTAGTCCTTCACGCGCTGCGGGTTGTCGAACACCGGGCGCTCGCGCAGCGGCTGCGCGACGGCGCGGCGCGCGATCTCGGCCACCGCCAGCAGTTCGGCCTGCTTGGCTGGACCCAAACCGCGCACGCCGGCCAGCGAGGCACGGGCCTCGGGCTGGAGCAGGCCGGCAAAGCCATCGCAGCGATCGATCACCTGCTGCGCGACGGTGAGCACCCCGGCGCCGGCGGTGCCGGTGCGCAGCAGCAGCGCCAGCAGTTCGGCGTCGGCCAGCGCGGCAGGGCCGCGGGCCAGCAGCTTCTCGCGCGGGCGCTGGTCGGTGGGCAGATGCTTCATGGGGCGACTTAGAATCGTCCGGCAGTCTACGCAAGGGACTTCGCCCCAGACGACCTCCCCGAAAGTGCCCTCTGACGGGCGCCCCCGAGTGCCCACCGACGCCGCCGTGCCGAACCCTGAAACCCCGCGTGTCCAGCCCGGTTCGTTCCTGACGCTGCACTACCGCCTTGCTGGCCCTGACGGCGGCGCGGTGGTGGACACCTTTGCCGACAAGCCCGCCACGCTGTCGCTCGGCACGGGCCAGCTCGCGCCGGCCATCGAGCAGTGTCTGCTGGGTCTGGAAGAGGGCGCCGAGGCGCGCATCGAGCTGCCGCCCGGCGCCGCTTTCGGCGAACGCAACCCTGAGCTTTTGCAGCGCGTGAGGCTGTCGCTGCTGCATGAACTGGGCGAGCGCGACACCGAGTACGCCGTGGGTGACGTGGTGGAGTTCCCGACGCCCGAGGGCCAGGGCCGCTACGCCGGCGTGGTGCGCGAGGTCGGCGAGGGCTGGTTGCTGTTCGACTTCAACCATCCGCTGGCCGGCCAGGCCGTGCGCTTCGACGTCAAGCTGCTGGGGGTGCTGTAGCCATGGCTGAAGACACCACCCTCAGCGAGATCTTCCTGGCCGAGCCGCGCGGCTTCTGCGCCGGCGTCGACCGCGCCATCGAGATCGTCGAGCGCGCATTGCACAAGTACGGCGCGCCGATCTACGTGCGCCACGAGATCGTGCACAACACCTACGTGGTGGACAACCTGCGCGCCAAAGGTGCCATCTTCATCGAAGACCTCGCCGACGTGCCGCCGGGCGCGACGCTGGTGTTCAGCGCCCACGGCGTTCCAAAGGCCGTGCGCGCCGAGGCCGCGCGGCGCGGCTTCCAGGTCTTCGACGCCACCTGCCCGCTCGTCACCAAGGTGCACGTCGAGGTGGCCAAGCTGGCCAAGGAAGGCTACGAGTTCATCATGATCGGGCACAAGGGGCACCCCGAGGTCGAAGGCACCATGGGCCAGCTCAGCGACGGCATCTACCTCGTCGAGGAGGCCGCCGACGTGGCGCAGGTGCAGCCGCGCAAGGACAAGCTCGCGGTCGTGACGCAGACCACCCTGTCGGTGGACGACGCCGCCGAGATCCTGGCCGAAGTGAAGCGCGTGTTCCCGCACGTGCGCGAGCCCAAGCAGCAGGACATCTGCTACGCCACGCAGAACCGCCAGGACGCCGTCAAGGTGATGGCGCCGGCGGTTGACGTGGTCATCGTGGTGGGCAGCCCCACCAGCAGCAACAGCAACCGGCTGCGCGAGCTGGCCGAGCGGCTGGGCACCGAGGCGCACATGGTCGAGGGCGCGCAGGCGCTGCAGTCCGAGTGGTTCGAGGGCCGCCAGCGCGTGGGCCTGACGGCCGGCGCCTCGGCGCCCGACGTGCTGGTGCAGGCCGTGATCGCGCGGCTGCGCGAGCTGGGCGCCACCAGCGTGCGGCGCATGGACGGCGTGGTCGAGAACGTGCGTTTCCCGCTGCCCCGCGGCCTGGGTGACCGCAGCATGGCCGAGGCCGGCCTGGTGGTGGGCGCGGCATCCGGATCATCCCGATCCTGACCGCCGCCGCCTTCGCCCGCCCCATCACGAAGACGACGGCGCCCGGAAGAGGCGCCGTCTTCGCATCAGGAAACGACTTCAGGAGCCCGCCATGCTCGACATCAACCTTCTCCGCCGCGACCTCGACGCCGTCGTCGCGCAACTGCAGCGCCGCCGCAACCCGCAGCCCTTCCTCGATGTCGAGCGCTTCCGCGCGCTCGAGGCCGAGCGCAAGCTGATCCAGACCGCCACCGAGCAGCAGCAGGCGCGCCGCAATGCCCTGAGCAAGCAGATCGGCCAGATGAAGGGCCGCGGCGAGGACGCCGCCGCGCTGATGGCCGAAGTGGGCGGCATCGGCGACGCGATGCAGGCCGGGGCCGAGCGGCTGGAGCAGGTGCAGGCCGAACTGCAGCAGATGCTGATGAGCGTGCCCAACCTGCCCGACGCCAGCGTGCCCGAAGGCGCTGACGAGACCGGCAACGTCGAACAGCGCCGCTGGGGCGTGCCGCCGGTCTTTGACTTCGTGCCGCGCGACCACGTCGATCTGGGTGCGCCCTTGGGGCTGGACTTCGAGACCGGCGCCCAGCTGGCGGGCTCGCGCTTTGGCTTCCTGCGCGGCCCGGCGGCGCGGCTGCACCGGGCGCTGGCGCAGCTGATGCTCGACCTGCACACCCAGCGCCACGGCTACACCGAGTGCCACACGCCCTACATGGTGAACGCCGCAGCCATGCGCGGCACAGGCCAGCTGCCCAAGTTCGAGCACGACCTGTTCCACGTCGTCTCGGGTGACGGCGAGGCGGCCGGCGCCAAGTGGTACCTGATCCCCACCTCGGAGGTCACGCTCACCAACACGGTGGCCGAGAAGATCATCGCGCCCGAGCAACTGCCGGTGCGCCTGACCGCCCACACGCCCTGCTTTCGCTCGGAAGCCGGCTCGGCCGGGCGCGACACGCGCGGCATGATCCGCCAGCACCAGTTCGACAAGGTCGAGATGGTGCAGATCACCACACCCGAGCACAGCCTTGCCGCACTCGACGAGATGGTGGGCCACGCCGAGGCCGTGCTGCAGGCCTTGGAGCTGCCTTACCGCGTGGTGCTGCTGTGTGCCGGCGACATGGGATTCGGCTCGGTGAAGACCTTCGACCTCGAAGTCTGGCTGCCGGCGCAGAACACCTACCGCGAGATCAGCTCGTGCAGCAGCATGGGCGCGTTCCAGGCGCGCCGCATGCAGGCGCGCTTCAGGAGCCCGGCCGGCAAGACCGAGTTCGTGCACACCCTCAACGGCAGCGGCTTGGCCGTGGGCCGCGCGCTGGTGGCCGTGCTCGAGAACCACCAGCGGGCCGATGGCAGCGTGCACGTGCCGGCTGCGCTTCGGCCCTACCTGGGCGGAACCGCCCTGCTGAGCGCCTGAACGGGTGAACGGCCGCCGGAGCGCGCATGGGTTCCGCATAGAATCCCAAGCTTCGCGCAAGGCCAGACCACGCATGACCGGAGAGGTGGCAGAGTGGTCGAATGCACCGGATTCGAAATCCGGCGTACGGGTCCTCCCGTACCGAGGGTTCGAATCCCTCCCTCTCCGCCACTACAAGACCTTCGAACCTGCTCAGCAGGCTTCGAAGCCGCCCAGAGCCCCGCACCACGCGGGGCTTTGCGTTATGGGCTCCTGACTGCGGTCTGGGGCCGAGGTGCACGCAGAGTGGCTGAAGTTCCTGCGCAAGATCGATCGTGAAACGCCCAAGGACAAAACGCTGCACTTGATCGCCGACAACTACGCCACGCACAAGCACCCTGCGGTGCAGGAATGGCTGGCCAAGCGCCCACGCTTCAACATGCATTTCACGCCGACCTCAGCGTCGTGGCTGAACATGGTGGAGCGATTCTTCCGGGACATCACAGTCAATCGGCTGCGCCGTGGCGTGTTCACGAGCGTGCCCGAGTTGATCACTGCCATTGAAAAGCACGTCGCCCATCACAACACCAAGCCAAAGCCGTTCATCTGGACCAAGAGCGCCGCCGACATCCTGCAGAAGGTAATTCGGGCCAATGCGCGCTTAAGTTCCAAACAGAACGCAACACTACACTAGTTGGCATGATGGAACACGCGCATGCGCACGGAGGCGCTCACCCATACAAGAGATGGGCCCGTCGCTCCTCGAGCCACGCACTTTCGTCGTTCACAGCCAACTGCTCAAGGTCGCCCGGTTCGCCGGCTGCTTCGTCGACCCATTCCCGCAGGAGCGGCGAGCCGTTAATCACGTCAATGGCCAGCTTGCCGAATGCGTACTCGTACGGAAAGTCGCGCCAAAGCGGGTAACCCGGCTCAAGGCGGCGAAGCGCCTTGAACGCCAAGGCCTGCAGCCTCCACGGTCGGAATGCTGCGTGGCAGTAAGGAGGGCCTTCTGGATGGATCTGCACGCCGTGGCAGAGCTTATGCGCATGCTTTTGGAATGTGGGCTCGAACCAGCACTCGCGCAAATAGCAGCCCTCCAGCCACTGGGGCGCCAGGCGACGCATCTCCAGTAGCAGCGAGCGTGCAGGGATGTCCGGAGCCCCGAAGAGCTCTAATGGCCGAGTTGTCCCTCTGCCCTCTGAGAGCGTGCAGCCCTCCAACATCACCGTTCCGGCATAGGCGCGCGCCATCGGCAGATTCTGCGCATTTGGGCTCGGGTTGATCCAGACACGTTCGCCAAGCGGCCAACCGAAACCAGGTCCCTGATCGAACTGCCAGTTTTCGATTTCGATGACGCGATAGTCAACATCGAGACCAAAGTGCTCGATAAACCAGTTCCCCATCTCACCCAGCGTCATCCCATGTCGCATGGGCATAGGTGCTGCACCGACAAAACTTTCCCAGCCCGGTCGCAAGGTCAAACCTTCTACAGGGCGACCCGCGGGGTTTGGGCGATCGAGCACCCACACCGTCTTGCCGTAGCGTGCCGCTTCCTCCAGCAGGTAGAGCAGTGTGGTGATGAAGGTATAGATGCGGCAACCCACATCCTGCAAGTCCACCAACAGGTGATCGACCGTATCCATCATCTGCAAGCTTGGCCGCCGAACCTCCCCGTACAAACTGAAGACAGGTATACCGTGCACCGGATCGGAAAAGTCGGTGCTCTCGACCATGTTGTCTTGTTTGTCGCCACGCAATCCATGCTGCGGTCCAAACGCAGCCGTCACACGCAGACCGGCCGAGATCAGCGCATCAAGCGAGTGGGTCAGGTCGAGGGTGACACTGGCTGGATGCGCCACAAGACCGATGCGGCGGCCTTTCAGAAGCGCGAGCAGGTTCTGGTCTTCAAGTAGGCGATCAATGCCAAACTTCATTCTCGTCTCCGTCAGCGGCCGGTTGCAATACCGGCCAAAGTTTTGGGGGCGATCCTAAGAGAAGGCTCGCTTGAGTCTGGCTCGGCGCCCGCTACTGCGTTTGCACCTCTTCAGCACCCATAGCGTAGGTGCCGTCGAGCCAGTTGGTGATTTCGCGTGCGCCGGGGTGCGACTGCGCCGCATACCGTTCGCGCAGTGCTGCCCTGCGTCCGCCGAGGCGATCGAGACCAACATCCTGCAAGGCCAACAGGTCTTCAGCGACCCGGTGGCCCAGCCGTTCGCCGAGGACCTGGACCAGGGCTTCGCGGGTGGCCTCACCATAGCTGTATCGGGGCCCCAGGCGTCGCTGTGCGGCCAGCGTGAGCGCAGGCACACGCGTCAGTACGGGTTGGAGTGCCGGATTGATGGCGTGTGCAGCGATGAGATCGGCGGCCAGTACGTTGCGCCCGGTGAAGCCGCGCAAGTGCAAGTGGCGTGACATACGCTCCCCATCATTGACAGGGTAGTTGTCCCACAGCACAGGACGGCGGCGAAGCTCGCTGGCAATGCGCTCCAGGTGCGATCGACTGAATTCTCGGGAACAAACCTCCTCGCCAGTCCAGAACACCCCAATCGCAGGGTCGAGTCGGCGGCCAAGCGTGGCCAGGTAGTTGGCCGGGCGAGCGCCGAAGACGAGGTCGAGCACAGGGGCGTCGGCGTAGTAGGTCGGGCACATCCACACTTGGGTTGCATGCGTGTGCGCCGCTGCGAAACCAACCATCTCGGCTTGGCGCACCGCCAGCTCAGGGCTGTCACCCCGCATGTCGTCGAAGAGCAGCGCCAGCAGATCAAGTCCGAGCGCGTCGAGTTCGCGCAGCCGCGAGGCCAAGGCCTGCCGGGTCTCAGATCCAAAGTCGCGCCAGGCCTCGAACGGGCTCAAGCCAACGCCGAAACGTACGCCGTGGGCGTGGCAGCTTTCGGCGAAGCGCCTCAGGGCCGAAAGCTCGGCATCCGGGTGGGGTTCGCGCCAGCGGCGGCGCAAATGGACATCGGCTTTGGGTGCATAGAGAAAGAATCGATAGCCTGCACCGGCGAGGAACACCATCGTCGCCTCCCGCTCGGCCCATGACCAAGGCCGGCCGAAGTAGCCTTCTACGATCCCCAGATCCACGGTCTCCGTTGACGGCTGCTCAACCAGCCGCTCGGGTGGAGTGGGTGTGCTCAGAGCGTGCATGTGACCTTGCTCAAGTGTTGCGGCTGGTCAGGGTCGAGGCCGCGCGCGCGGGCCAGCGCCTCGATCATCAAGTAGGCGCTCTGCGCCAGAGTCAAGGTGTCCAACACGTCGTGCGCGCCAACCTCGAGCGGCAGTTCGCATGCCACCGCACCTGCAGATCCTGCGCTTGTCGCAGGTGCCACCAACATCACGCAGGCCCCGCGCTGGCGCAAGTCGGCAGCCAGCTCGAACAGTCCAGCCTGCGCCGGACCGCGCGGCGCAAGGACGAGCACCGGGTAGCCAAGCTCTACCAGCGCCATCGGACCGTGGCGAACCTCGGCCGCCGAATGAGCTTCGGCTTGCAGTCCGCAGACCTCCTTGAACTTCAGTGCAATCTCGTGCGCGAGCGCCAGACCGGTGCCGCGGCCCAGGACGTAGAGGCCACCGGCGCGGCCCCTGCTTTGCAAGTGCGGGATCACGGCCGTCCAATCGCAGCTCTGCGCACGTTCGAGTGCGGTTGGCAGCTCAGCGAGCGCGCCAGACAGCACGGTGTCGGCCGAGAGGGTTGCCACCAGGCGCACACCGCAAACCAGTTGGGCGACAAAGCTCTTGGTCGCGGCAACCGAGCGTTCGTGTCCGGCGCGCAAAGGCAAAACCCACTCGGCAGCAGCGGCAAGGGGCGAGCTTTCGTCATTGACCAGCGCCAGGGCGCGCGCACCGCCTCGGCGCAGCGCACCCAGTGTTTGTATGAGGTCCGGGCTGCGACCGGACTGCGACAGCGCCACTGCCCACGCCGCGCTCAGAGTCCACTTTGCATGATGCTGCGTGAATACCGACAACGGCACCGATGCGACAGGCAGCCCAAGCCGCACCATCGCCAGAAATGCCAGGTGCGACGCCGCATGGTCCGAGCTGCCGCGCGCGACGGTCAACCACTGACTTGGCCGCGCGGCACGAAAGGACTGCGCCAATTGCTCGTACGGCGACGCGTCGGCCTTCAGCAGCCGGTCCATGGCAGCCGGAATCTCCAGGGCTTCAAGCCTCATTTGGGACAGCAATGTCTTCTCCTTCGACGATGACGCGGCGAACGCGACGCGCCGCATCGAGCACAACCAGATCGGCCGATGCGCTGGGCGCAATCACGCCCCGGTCGGGCAGCCCGAGATACCCCGCCGGAATGGTCGCCAGCCGCGCCGAAGCCTCGCGCAGCGACAGCCCGACCGTGAGCAGGTTTCGCAAGGCCTGGTCCATGGTCAGCGCGCTGCCAGCAAGCGTGCCATCGGCCAGGCGCATCGCGCCCAGGCACTTGCAAACCGTCTGTGGGCCCAGGCGGTAATTGCCATCGGGCATGCCGGCACCGGCGGTGGCGTCGGAAACGGCGTACACGCCGGGAATCGCGCGGAGGGCCACTCGAATGGCGCCAGGGTGAACATGCACCAGGTCGGGAATGATCTCCGCATGCTGCGCCAGTGCCAGCGCTGCGCCCACAACGCCGGGGCCGCGGTGGTGCAAGGGGCTCATCGCGTTGAACAAGTGTGTGAATCCGCCCACCCCTGCGGCCATCGCGCGTTCGACGTCTTCGAAAGTCGCGTTGCTGTGCCCAATCTGCACGCGCATGCCCATCGCAACGAGCGACGCCACCATCGCGAGGTCGCGCGCGCCCTCCGGCGCAAGCGTGACGACGCGGATGGGGGCGATGGCGTGCAGGCGTTGCACTTCGTTCACGTCGCCCTCGCGCGTGAACGGCGGCTGCGCGCCGAGCCGACCGGGGTTGATGAACGGGCCTTCGAGATGCACGCCGAGCACCCGCGCAGTGCCCGCTGGACGCCGCAGGACCAGGGGCGCAAGATCAGTCAGGGCGCGTACCAGCTCGACGGGCGGGGCGGTCAGAGTTGTCGCCAGCAACGACGTGGTGCCGAACTTCGCATGGGTGGCGGCCACCGTAGCCATGGCCGTGCCGCCGTCCATCGCGTCGGCGCCGCCGCCTCCGTGGACATGCAAGTCCACGAAGCCGGGCAGCACAACTTCGGCGCCGTCAGACGCCATGTCGTCGACGGGCTCACCCCAAACCCCTTCGATCCGGCCTGCGTGCCACCGCAGTTCACCCCGCACCCAACCACCCGGCGTGAGTACCAGGGATGACAGAGCGCCACTGGTTCGATCCGGCACCATCATGGGTTCTCAGCGCGCCGGTTGGCGGCCGCCTCGCGCCAAAGTCGAAAGGCGCCACCCAGCGCGTCAGCAACGGGACTGGCGATCCGCCCACTCACAGCACCCGGGCGCGCGGCCAACAGGCGGCGGCCGACACTGCCCACAAGCACCAGGTCGAGGTGCTCCCGCGGGTCGACGGCAAGCACAAGGCGGCGCAGTTCGGCCGCTGCTCGATCAATCAAGTCTGCCGCTGCGGGGTCCTGCTTCTCCGCATCGAACACCAAGGGCGCAAGCGCCGCGTAGGTGGTCTGGCTCGACTGTTGGCGCCACTGTCGGACGACTGCTGACATGTCCGCTGGGCCGCTATCGGCGCCGATCTGCCCAGCCAGGGCCCTGCCGACTTGCTCGACGAGCGGGCCAGTCGGCGCCCGCCCGTCCAGGGCCCGTTCGGTCGCGTTGATCGCCTGCATGCCGAGCCAGGCTCCACCACCTTCGTCGCCGTCCGGAAAGCCCCAGCCACCAGCATGGCGCGTGGATCCGTCCCGGCTGCGCATCAGCGCAACACTGCCAGTACCGGCCACCAAGACCACTCCCGGCCCGCCATCGAATGCCCCGATGTGCGCAGCCAAGACATCGGAGTGCACTCGAACCTCGGAGTAAGCAGAACCGCACGCGATGAACTCGCGCACGCGAGCCTCGCTGCTGGCGCCGGCCAAAGACGCGGACACGGGCATTCGGCAGAGTGCCGCGCTGTCCAACCCGGCCTGCTGAAGCGCCTGCACCAAGGCATGCTCGATCTGATGCCATGCCTGGCCAACGCCCAAGGACAAGCCCGAGGGCCCGGCCCGGCCCTCGCCCAGGGCGACACCCTCGGTGCTGTACAGGCGCACGCGCGTGGTGGTGCCACCGCCGTCGATTGCGATCACAGTCGACGGTTCTGACGCATCACATCGCATCGCTGGACAGTTCCAAAGAGATGGCAAGGCCAATTCGTCGGTCGGGACTTGCTCTCCAGGTCCAGTCAGGGAGTTCGCTCACCTGGGCGCCCCGCTCGGTGCTTGATGCACAGGGGCTTGCAGAGGCGCATCGAGCGCCTGCCGAAGCCAGCCGCCACAGGCGTCGAGCAGAGCTTGCGAGGCTTCGGGCCCGAGGCCGCGACGCAGAACGAGCACCGCTGCCTTCACGCGCCATTCACAGCGGGCCAGCGTCTGGCGAGCGACGGCTGGATCGCAGCCCACAAGGGTGCTCACCAGCACGACGGCGCGCTCGCGCAACTTGGCATTGGTGACCTGCAGGTCCACCATCAAGTGCCCATGCGTCTTGCGCAGGCGCACCATGAGCGCTGTAGACAGCGTGTTGAGGGCGATCTTTTGAGCGGTACCCGCCTTCAGACGCGTGCTACCGGCCACGACTTCCGGCCCAGTAGGCAGGCAAATGGCAATGTCGGCGTCGCGAAGCAGCGGCGTGTCGGCGTTGTTGGCCAGACCAACGGTCAGAGCGCCAGCCCCGCGCGCCTGAGCCAGTGCGCCCAAGGCGTAGGGTGTACGGCCTGACGCCGCCACCAAGATCGCGACGTCGTTGGTGCTGATCGACAGCGCGCGCATGTCGTTCTCCCCAGCCTCGCAGTTGTCCTCGGCGTTCTCGACCGCGTCGTGGAACGCCGCCGCGCCGCCAGCCATGCATGCCAATCTGCGCTCGGCTGGCCATGAGAACGTGGGCCCGAGTTCGACGGCGTCGAGAAGCGCCAAGCGTCCTGAAGTCCCAGCCCCGGCATAGATCAGGCGGCCACCACGACCCAGTCGCGGCAGCGCATCTTCCACGGCACGGGCGACGGTGGATGCGGCGCCCAGGACCGCATCAACGGCGCCTTGATGATCGGCGGCTAGAGCACGCACGAGCCGGAGCGCGTCGTACGAGTCGAGTTCCGGGTGGGCACCAGCAAGGCTTTCTGTATTGGTCATATCTGGATAGTACCAGCGAAGCCCAGTTTTTGCCAGTAGCAGAGCAATCCTGCGAGGGGTTCGCTCAGTGGGGCGCAGTTTTGCTTTCGACCTGGTACTGGTCATGGTGTGGTACTATTTCCACAACGTCGGCCCACACGGAACCGCTCGCCTTGAAGCTCTGGACTCACTATGGATGACCTCATTCAGCGCCTGGGCGCGATTGACGCGAACAGCAGCCAGCCCCTGTACCTGCAATTGCAGAGAGCGCTGCAGCGTGCCATCTCCGAAGGCTGGCTTGGCCCGGAGGATGCGCTGCCGTCGGAACGACAACTCGCTGCCGGTCTGGCGATCTCACGCATCACGGTGCGCAAGGCGCTGGACGCTTTGTCGACGGAGGGTCTGCTGGTCAGTCGGCGCGGTGCGGGCAACTTCGTTGCCCCGCCCGCTCACATAGACAAGCACTTTGCCAAGCTGACCTCGTTCTCGGAGGACATGCGCTCACGCGGGTTCGAGCCGTCGAGCGAATGGTTGCGCCGCAGCGGGGGTGCGGTGCGATCCGAGGAGGCTTTGAAGCTGGGCCTCGGCCCTGGCAGCCCGGTGTACCGTTTTGAGCGACTGCGCTTCGCCGACGGGCGCCCGATGGCGATCGAGATGGCCACCGTGGTGGGCGCCGCGCTGCCGTCCGAACACGCGGTCGTGGACTCGTTGTACGACGCGTTGGACCAGACCGTGGGTCGGCCGGTGCGCGCACTTCAGCGGCTGAGTGCGGTTCTGCTCGACGACGAACAGGCCCAACGGCTTCGCACGGAGCCCGACTCCGCGGGTCTGCGCGTCGAGCGAGTGGGTTTCGGCCGTGACGGGCGTGCGATCGAGATGACGATTTCGGTGTACCGCGGCGATACCTACGACTTCGTGGCTGAGCTCGCGTCAAGCTGAAGGTCAGACGAGGACACGCGCCGTACTGGGGAAAGCGAGATTGCATACCAATGTACTCATTGGTATTGTTTTGGTGTCGCGAACCAGATGGCCGATGGCGGACCAGGCGGCTTGTCACCAAATTTCCTCACATCCAACAAGGAACCGGTCGAACCATGAAGCCCCTCGCACTTCAAACTTCCCGTCGTTTCTGCGCCATGCCAAAGCGCGGCTTTGCTTTGACGGCCCTTGGGTTGGCCTGTCAGGTCGCGCTGGCGCAGAACGCACCCGCGCCCCCTGAGGCAGAAGCTGCCCGTATCGAGATCACCGGCACGCGCATCAAGTCGCTGGCGATCACGTCCACCAGCCCGGTCTCACAGACCAGCGCCGAGCAGATCGGCTTGCTGCGCGCGGCCTCCGTTGAAGACTTCTCTTCCAAGCTGCCCCAATTGGCCGGTGGCCTTCAAAGCTCTTCCGCCGGAGTCAACGGCGACGCCTTTGGCGCGCAAACGCTGGACCTGCGCAACCTGGGCCAGAACCGCACGCTGGTGCTGATCAATGGCACCCGCGCGGTGCCTTTCAGCTTTCGCAACGCGGTCGACGTGAACGCCATTCCGGCGACGCTGATCCAGCGCGTCGATGTGCTGACCGGTGGTGCCGCTGCCGTCTATGGCGCGGACGCGGTGGCGGGTGTCGTCAACTTCATCATGAAGACGCGTTTTGATGGCCTGCAAGCCCAGGCCAGCTACCGCGGCAGCAGCGGTGGCGGGCAGCAGAGCAGCGTCAACCTCACCGGTGGCCTGAACCTGGGCGAACGTGGCAGCGTCGTGGGCTACGTCGAATACACAAAACGCGACCAGCTGCTGGCTGGCGAGCGCAACTGGGCCTTGGTCAACCCAACACTGGTAGCGCCCCGCGGCGGCAATTACACCGACGTGGTCAGTGGCCAGCGCTTTTCGATCACCGACGCCGGCGCCTTCACGACCACACCACAGACCAGCAACTACACGCCGCAGTACACCCTGGTCAGCCCGCTGGAGCGGCTCAACGCCTCCAGCTTTTTCCGCTACGACATCCTGGACAGCGTGCAACTTTTCGGCCGCTTCATGTTCTCGCAGGTCAAAACCACCGGTGCGCCAACCAACGGTCAGAACCCGCCGGTAGTCAACGCGCGCTACAACATCAATCAAACGAACACCTTCATCCCCGCCGAGGCGCAGCCGCTTATAACCTTTGTCAACGGTGTGGCCAGCGTCAATATCGAACGCTCGCTCGGGGAGCTCGGGGTTCTGACTGCGGCCAACGACCGCAATACGCAGCAAGCGCAGGTCGGCTTGCGCGGCGCCATCACTTCGGCCATCGACTGGGAGATCTACGTCCAGAGTGGCTCGACCAAAGAAGACATCACAATCAACGGCGACGGCGTGGCCTCGCGCTTTGCCGGTCTGGTCAACACCGTGAATCTCTTCAGCACCAGCGCGGACTTGTCTTCGCTGGCGCAGCCCTTTAGCCTGGGCAGCCGCAAGCGCACACAGCGCGTGATGGCCGCCACGGTCAGTGGCGACAGCCGCGAGCTGTTCTCGCTGCCTGCTGGTGCTGTCGCTTTTGCGGTCGGCGCCGAGCAGCGGCGCGAGACCGGCACCTACATCACCGACCCCGGCATCAACCAGTCGTTCAGGCCGGCATCGCTGGTCAGCACGCCGGTGCCACCGACGATCAAAGCCAACGAGGTCTATGCCGAACTGCAAGTGCCACTGCTGGCCAAGCTGCCCTTTGTCGAACGGCTGGTGCTCGAAGGCGCAGCGCGGCGTTCGAACTACGACAAGTCGCAAGGCCCGTCTACGCGGTACGACACCGGCAAAGTCGGCTTATCGTGGTCCCTGAACAACTCACTGCGCGTTCGCGCCACCGATCAATCGACCATCCGCGACCCCAACTTCGGCGAGTTCGCCGGCGCGATCAGCTCGATCCCCTTTTCCAGCTTAGTCAGCGTGGCACGGCTGCGCCCACGCTACCAAGGCGACCCCTGCGCGCTGGGCACCGGCAACGCTGCGCAGTGCGCGCGCTTCAATGCCGCGCCGGTGGGCTCGTATGACTCGCTGAACGCGGCCACCCTGACCGGCGGCTATTTCTTCGGCGGCAACCCGGACATCCGGGCCGAAAAGGGCAAGTCGCAGACACTGGGCTTCGTGGTGCAGCCGGCGGCATTGGCCGGGCTGTCGTTGTCGGTGGACTACTACACCATCGAGATCAAGGACGCGGTCGGCCAAGTGCAGCCGATCGACGCGCTGACCAGCTGCTACATCACCGACCCGCGCGCCGACAACCCGCTGTGCGCCGCCGTCACGCGCGATCCGGCGACCGGCCGCATCAAGGACGGCTTCCCCGTCGACCGCAACCTGGCCCTTATCAAACAAAGCGGGTTTGATATCGACTTCAGCTACCGCCAGGCCAACCCCTTCGGCCTCAGCGGCCAGCGCGCAGTCGTGCAGTACCAAGCCTCGGTGATGAGCAGTTACACCATCCAGCGCAACCCGGTTCTGGACCCGGTGGACTGCAAGGGCACCTACGGCTTCCGCTGTTCGTCGGACGCGGTCTCGCTGGTGATGCCTGACTATCGCCACCGCCTGTCGCTGGGTTGGACCCTGGGCGAGAACACCGCGCAAGTTGGCTGGCGGCGCATCGGCAAGGTGCGCGACAGCGCGGTTGGTAGCAGCGGCTCGATCCCGGCGTATGACACGTTCGATCTCAACGTCTCGGTCGCGACACCGATCAAGGGCCTGACGGTCAATGCCGGCGTCGACAACCTCACCAACAAGGCGCCGCCAACGGGCATGACCAATCCGGGCGTCTACAACACGTTCACTGATACCTACAGCGCTCTGGGGCGCAGCTACGGCTTGTCAGCGACGATGAAGTTCTGAGCTGTGGGCCGCCGCAGGTAGTCTCAGGCCGCCTCGAGGCTCGGTCGAGGGTGGAGTCCCGGCGGCGCAGCTTTGCGCTGGCTGGGCAGCGCTCGCTTCGACTGCATGACCACCAGAACTGCGCGAATTGACTTGAGCACTTGTAGATGAATCTCGGCTTCACGCCAATCGACTGGGCGGTCCTTGCGGGCTACGTCATCATCATCGCGGTGGTCGGCGTGCTGTCGACCAGGCGGCAGATGCGCAGCGCCGGCGACTACTTTCTCGCGGGCCATCAGGTACCCATCTGGCTGGTGGCGGTGTCGGTGCTGTCGACCACCCAGTCGGCCGCAACCTTTCTTGGCGCGCCCGACAGCAGCTACCGCGGTGACTACACCTACCTCGGCAGCAACGTCGGCGCCTTGCTGGGCGCACTGCTGGTCGCCCGCGTGCTCATGCCGCGCTTCTACGCCATGAACGCGGTGACGGTGTACGAACTGCTGGAGCGGCGCTTCGACGTTGGTGCGCGGCGGGCCGCCGCCGGTATGTACTTGGTCGGCCGCGTGCTCGCAAGCGGGGCGCGGCTGTACCTTGCGGCCGTTGCTGTGGCCATGATCGCCTTCGGCAACATTCAGGCCGAGTCCATCGTCCAGGCGTCTTTGCTCTTGCTGGTGTTCGGCCTGGCCTTCACGTTCATGGGTGGCCTCAACGCCATCATCTGGAGCGACCTGGTGCAGGTGGTGCTGTACGTGGGCGCGGCACTCATCGTGCTGGTGTTCCTATGTCTCAAGATTCCAGCCAGCGGGGCCGAGATCTGGCAGGCATTGGCGCAAACGCCCGAGGGCGTCGACAAACTTCGCCTGTTCGATTTTTCGTTGGATTGGGGCGCGCCTTTCTCATTCGCGGCCATCGTTACGGGCTATGCCCTGCTCAACGCCGCCAATTTCGGGCTGGACCAGGACACCACCCAACGCCTTCTGGCGTGCCGCACCGCGCGCGACGGCAACCGGGCGATGGTTACCGCTGCCTTGGTGACAGTGCCCGTGGTTCTGATTTTCATGGCGGTGGGTTCACTGCTGTACGTCTTCTACAACAGACCTGACTTGATGAACATCGCCGCGGCCGATGGCACCGCAGGCGTGGTGACGCGCTTCGAGGGCCAGGACATCACCGTGTTCATGACCTTCATCCTCACTCAGATGCCACCAGGCCTGCGAGGCTTTGTCTGCGTTGGCGTCATTGCGGCTGCAGCGGTGAACTCAGGCTTGATTTCGATGTCGTCGGTACTGGTGCAGGACTTTTACCGCCCGTGGCGGGAGTCGCAATCCTTGGGCTCAGGGCGCCGAGCGCCAGACGAAAGGCACTACGTGCGTGCCGGCCAAGCCGGCATGGTCGTGCTGGGACTGGCGCTGTTTGGTATGTCCGTGCTGTGCTTTTACTGGCAGCGCTACACCGCAGCGGCCTTGCTGCCCTTCGTGCTGGGGGTAATGACATTTGCCTATTCCGGGTTGATCGGCGTGTATGTCACGGCGGTGTTCACGCGCCGCGGCTCAACCGCTTCGGTCATCGCCGCGCTGGCGGCAGGCTTCTTTGCCATCCTGCTGCAGCAGGCCTATGTTGTGGATGCACTGGGCTTGCCAGCGGCATGGAAGGCGCTGGCTTTCCCATGGCAGTTATGCATTGGCAGCTCGATTGCGACAGCGGTGTGCTTGCTGGGTCGCAAACAGCCCCTAGTCCACTGAAGCATTGAAATCGGCTGTGTATGCTCCATCTTGGAGGGCATGCACAGGATGACATTGACGGCCGACGAGCGCGGCGATCTGGAGGCGGTGATCCGCAAGCGCAGCGGCAGTGCGGCGTTGGCGCGGCGGGCGCGGTGCGTACTGCTCTGGGCCGATGGCGAGCGCCGGGTCGACATCCGGGGCAAGCTGGCCTGCAACGATGCCTTCGTCACGCGCTGGACCCGTGCCTTCGAACTTCAGGGCCTGGCCGGGCTGGTGTCGCTGCACCCTGGTCGTGCTCCGGTGCGGCCGGTAGCCAAGCTGGAGGCCCGGGTGCTGAACAAGACGCTGAAGCACAAGCCCAAGGACGGCTCCACGCACTGGAGCAGCCGCAAGCTGGCGGGCGAGCTGGGCGATGTCTCGTTCTCCGCCGTGCAGCGCATCTGGCGCAAGCACGGCCTGCAGCCGCACCGCCTGGAGCGGCACCTCGTCTCCAACGATCCCGACTTCGAGACCAAGGCCGCCGACGTGATCGGCCTGTACTTGAACCCGCCAGCGCACGCCGCCGTGTTCTGCGTTGACGAGAAGACGGCCATACAGGCGCTCGACCGCAAGGACCGGATGCTGCCTCTGGCCCCCGGCCGCGCAGAGAGCCACGGCTTCGAATACAAGCGTAACGGCACGCTCAGCCTGTTCGCCGCGCTGAACACCGCCACTGGGGAGGTGCTGGGCATGACCGCCCCGCGGCACACCAGCGAGCAGTTCGTCGGCTTCCTCGGCGACGTGATCGCCAGTCAGCCCGACGGCCGCGAAATCCATGTCATCTGCGACAACGTCAGCAGCCACAAGACCGAGTTGGTTCAAGCCTTCCTGGCCGAGCACACCAACGTCCAGATCCACTACACGCCGACCTACTCATCCTGGCTCAACCAGGTCGAGAACTGGTTCTCCCGCATCCAGCGCGACGTAATCAGCCGGGGAATCTTCACCTCCGTCAAAGACCTCGACAAGAAGCTCATGCGCTACATCCGCCAGTACAACAAGAACCCCAAGCCGCTGAAGTGGAAGTACGACAACCCTCAGCGCCGACACCACCAATTCTTCTGAGTCAGTGGACTAGTAAAGGGCGCCGAGTGATAAGTTGTGGAATGTCTGCCGGCACGCACCAAAGTGCCTAAAGCAGGGTCTACCCGATGGCAGTTGTCGCCCAGGCCTCGCTAATCGCCGTAGCGAGCGTCGATCGGCGGTAAGCGTCACGCGATGGCCCCATGCGCCGTGCACAACGCGCTGTGCAAGGTTGCCCGAGAACCAAGCAGAGTCGGAACTGCAATGGGCTCGTTGGAATCGACATCACATCATTCAGGACAACCTGGGGTGGTGCCCTTTCCACAACGGTAATCTGGCATCTCTTTCGGGCCTCTGTTGAATTCCGAGTGGGTGAATATGGAGGTGTTTGAGCTGGCAGCCGGGGTCAAGGGCGGGCGAAGCCCGGCGAAGCGAACCCTTGATGCCGGCTGCCAGCTTGTACGCTGGCCGTCATGGCCAATGCGGCATGCTGACGCATTGTCCATGACGAGCAGGAGCGTTTCGCATGCATGACAGGTTGTTCGAGACGGCACTGGGGATCGCACCGCCGTGGTTCGTTGCCGGAGTTCGCTTCGACGAGGCGAGCAAGGTCTTGACGGTGGGCATCGACTTCAAGTCAGGGACTCGATTCTCGGCCGAGGGCGTCGATGGGGAGCATCCGGCGCACGACACGCTGACCAAGACTTACCGAGTCCGCCCTGAACAACCCAGGAACCCGCGCCGTTGCTAGCTTTCCGGGCGATTGCTGATGGTGCGAGTTGCAGGATTGAGGCCTAATTGCTCTCGGTTCCTTGCAAACTGCACCGAGGTCGCCGATGGGTCCGAAGTCCCGACATCACGCCGCCGAGCAGGACCTGTTCCGGATGGAACTGGTCAACCTCATCGATCAGCGGCATGAGCTGATCAAGCTTGCATCGCTGATCGACTGGGCGGCCCTCGAGCAGGCCTGGGGCCCCAAGTTCGAGTCCACCACCGGCCGGCCCGCGCTGCCCACGCGGCTGATGGCCTCACTGCTGTACCTGAAGCACACGTTCGCGCTGTCGGATGAAGACGTGGTGGAACGCTGGATCGAGAACCCTTACTGGCAGCACTTCAGCGGCGAGCGCTACTTCCGGCACGAGCTGCCCTGCGATCCGTCGAGCTTGGTGCGCTGGAGGCAGCGCATCGGCGAGGAAGGCTGCGAGTGGCTGCTTGAGCACAGCATCAAGGCGGCGATGTCGGCGGGCGTGGTGAAGCGGCAGAGCCTGGACACCGTGGTCGTGGACACCACGGTGCAGCCCAAGGCGATTGCGCACCCCACCGACAGTCGGCTGCTGAACCGGGCTCGCCCGAGGTACGCTGGCTGCTTCACGAAGGGGCGGCCCGCTGCGGCCAGGCCGACGAGGCGCTGTCGTTCACGGCCCATGTCCAGCTGCTGCGCCGCGAGCTGCCCCGCTCTGGGGCTTTTCCCCCCAGCGCAACCCAGACGCCGACAGCGATGGCTTCGTGAGCTGCTGCAGGCCAGCGCCAAGGCCCTCTGCGTGCGAACGCTCAACCAGCAGCGGCCACGCATGGTCAAGCGCCGCAATTCGCCGTACGCCCCCTACACGACACCAAGAGTTCACCGCCCGTGCAGCTTTGAGCCCTGCATCAGCGCGCCCGCGGGGAGGCGAGCCGCGGCAGCCGGGCCAAGGGCAGCAAAGAACGAGTTCATGCCCTAATGGAACAGTATTGACTCAGGACGTCCCCTTCGGACCCACTGCTATCACGGCAATCCTCTGAGCTGCTGGAATCGCTGCCCGTGTCAGTCATCGCGTCTGGGCTTGAGTTCAACTCCTCTCGCGCAGGAGGGAGCTCAAAACGATCCGGAACTCTGGCTGCGGCTGTCCGGATCGTATCCAGCGTCGCCATCCCTGAAGGCACTCCGCTGTCAACAGTTGATACGAGGGATGTAGGACTTGGTGCAAGGTACAAGGCCAGTTGCTGTACATATTCGGGAGTGAGTTCCAGTCCGACCAAGTAGCAGCAGGCGGCTGCAACCTTGTCTCCGTCCAATATCCGAAGTCTGAAAATGGCGGAGACGACATCGGCAGGCTGTGGCAAGGGACCAAATCGCGAGGCGATCAGAAACCGAAAGAAGATCCCGACAGATATCGGACTGACATAGGACCCAAACGCTTCAGCAGCCTCAAGTCGAAGATACTCCAAGCCGGCATGTAACGATCTCGAAAGGTGATCAATCTTGCCGTATCGGGCTTCGGCCAGTTGATCGTACAGGGTGCCAATTTCACTGGCCAGCAGCGTTCCTTCGGCAGGAATGTCGCGACCGCAGATGTAGCTCGCCCAAAGTGTTGCCGAGACCACCGCGTGCGCACACGTGCCCTCAGTTGCCCGGGCTCGGTCGTCGGATATCACGTGACGGGCGTCGATTTGTAGCCGTGAGGCCAGACTGTCGCGGACGCCGAGTTCATTTTGATGGGGCTCTCCGAGCAGACCTACCTCCTCGCTCCAATCGAGTGCTCCGTCGAGGCCCATCAGTCGAACCAGTTCCTTTGATCCACGGACCCGAAGGATTCGCCGCTGTTCGTCGGTCCAGGCTCGCCACTGCGCTTCAAAGATCGGCTCTGACAGCCGGACATTCCGCCTGCTCGCATCCTCTGCAAGGTGCCGCTGCGCTGAGCTCGTGAGTGCAAAAAATGACCTCACTGCGGAGAGCCTAAGCAATCTTGTTGGAGGCCTTTCTGGCAGAGGCGCCCAGTCACCTTCGATTTGGGCTGCAATCATTCCATTGGCATCACCCGACACATACCGAGGGGCGCGCGAGAACAATGACCATGCAAGGGCATCCGATGGAGACGTCAGAGCATCGTCGGCGCCAGCAAACCGTTCATACAGGACATCAAGGCACCCTTGCGCACACAGTAACGCCCACTCAGTCTTTGTGAGGATGACAAAGTTCATCGTCTAGAAGCGCCGCTTAGGCGCGGCCTTTGGGGTTGACGAAAGCAATATGTCCTCCTTGGGCATCTCGTCGATATAGGGATGTGGAGTGCCGTGGTACGAGAGAAACAGATCCCTCCGACTCCTTGTTAAGGCGACAAAAAGAAGCTTTCGCTGCCACTCATCTCTTGAGAATGAAAGCGGCTTCCCATCCTCGAAAGACATGCGATCATTAAGGTTTGGTACGAATACACTGTTGAAGTCCAGGCCCTTGGCGCTCTTGTAAGTCATCAGGTAGCACAGTTTCGTTGTGTCACTTTCCGGCAGGCTGCCGTTGTTACTTCCTAAAAACCGCAATGGGAGTTTTTGTTTGCTCAAGTGCTCGTTGAAAGCGGAATAGTCGACGATACGGCCCTTCTGGACGCGTGCTGGCGGCGCACCGACTCCTTCAATCGATCAAACCTCACTCGCGAAGTCATAGACCATGTCGTGCGTTGGAAACAAGATCGCAGCCGGTCTTTCAACTACGGATACCGCCTTGGCTTTATCCCAAACCCAGCGGACTTCATCGGTGCGAGAGGACGCTCGATGAAGCTGAACCTCCACGCTGTCATCAACGTTCACCATGGCATCCTCGGCAATGTCGGCGTCGTAGATGGACGACACGATTTTGAAGACCTTGAACGGATACCGATAGATGTTTACAAGCTCCCAACTGGTGGTTCCGAGCACTTCCGGCAGGCGGTCTCGGTTCACTCGCCCGTGATACAGAGATTGAAAAGGATCACCGGCCCATACAACATGTCTTCCTCGCTGCTGGATCTTTAGGATGTCAGCTTCGGAGATGTCCTGTACCTCATCAATGAAGACCCAGTCGTATCGACCAGATCCGCCCACGAAGGCATCTACGGTGAAGATGTCGGCTTGCCCATCTACTCCTGACGCCACGAGATCTTTAAGAGCGTGGGTGTAAGTCACGAAGCAGATCTTCGCTTTTGGATGCTTTCGCCGAATCGCCCCAAGGGCAAGTGTCACGATGATCGTCTTGCCCGTGCCCGCATAGCCCTCGATCCAATGAGGCCCTGGGTCGTTAGTAACCGCAGTAAGAATCGCCTCTTGAACTTCATCGAGCACGGCGCGCTCAATCATCCAGTGCATACAGAGCCTCGGTCACAGTGCCACCTTGGTATCGACTTCCTTGTCTATCAGGATGTCTTAATCAATAAGGAGCTTTTCCTACTCGCCCGACTCGAACTCAGCGTTCTTGAACTTCAGCACGTTGCAGTTCTCCTTCACCGCACGCTGAAGCCCGTCGTCGAAATCAGTGGCCGACTCGGCCTGGAGCTCGATGGCGATCTTCACCTTCACGCCGGGGCGCATGGTGAATTGCTGGACGACCTCGTCGACCAGGTCGGCGAACTGCTTCTTCGCCAGGAACGATTAGCTCGTTCTCCTTGAGAACTCGCTCGATCTCCTGCGACCAGTTCTGCGCGCCGGAGTTGACCTGGAAGTGCTCCCACCGCAGCTCGGACAAGCCCCTGCGGGGGCGCGCCTCCTGCATCGGCGCCACGAGCCACTTGTAGGCCTCGCGTGCAAGTCCGGCTCTCGAAATCTCACCACGATGCGGCTTCGCAGTTCATCATGGCCGCATGCGAGCCGACCTCCATGGAGTTGAAACTGTTCGGCTTGTGGGTGATAGGTTTGCAGCCAGGCTCCGACGTCCTTCTCATTGTACGCGTCGAGCTGGCGTTGGATCAATTGTTCGGGTGAGCTCATCGTTGACTTGTGCAAGGTTGTCAAGTGGCCTGAAGCTTGAGTACTTTGACGCCTGACAGCGCTCTACTTGCCTTCACCTCCGCACGTGCCTGCCAGAGATCGTACGCAGCCTGCTGCGCCAGCCAAACTTCAGCGGCACCACCGTGGTCGCGCCCCAACCAACGCTCAAGGCGTAGGGCCATCGCAGGGCTAACTGCAGCCCGTCCATTGAGCACCTTGGACAACGTGGTCCGGTCGACGCCCAGTTGCGCAGCAGCTTCGCCGACCTGTAGGTCCAAGGCAGGCAGGATGTCGTCCCTCAGAGTGAGTCCAGGGTGGGGGGGATTGAACATCGAACTCATATGAACCTCAGTGGTAATCTTGGTAGTCGACCAAGACGGCATCGCCGTTTTCGAACGAGAAGGTCAGGCGCCAGTTTCCGTTGACGCTGACCGACCAGTGTCCGGACAGGCTTCCCTTCAGGGGGTGCCAATCCCAGCCAGGGCGATTCATGTCTTCTGGCCTCTTGGCGGCATCCAGCGCAGACAGTTGTCGGCCCAGGCGAGGCGCATGCGCGGCCTGGATGCCGGCTCGAGACCCCGAGCGGAAGAAGCGCTCGACCCCTTTGTGCCGGAAACTCCTGATCATGGGCGAAGTGTAGCGCGTAGCGCCACGCGCAGCAAGAGAATGAATGAGTTGAGCAAGTGCGAGTCTCATCAGTACCCCAGAAGGTAAAGCCTCCTGACCGGGGACTGTTTTCAAACCCATCACTGCCGCCCCGCCAAGTTGTTTTCTGCAACTTGTCCAATCTTCACACCGGCCCTCGCAAGGCGTTGATCTGATTGCAATTCTCAGATCCGCGGCGTACCAGGCCGATCAGGGAAGCCTCTGCTCATCGGGTTACCGATCTCGCAGAGACTGCAGCTTACTCAGCACCTCCTGACTGAGAAAGTCTGAAAAACCCCGAAGAATCAAGCACTTGGCGAAATCGACGACCTGCCGGTGATCCGTACCGAGGTCTGAAAAGTCTGGAGCTCTGGGTCTGATCGAACTTCACGTGTGGCCTCATCAGCCTCATTCGGCCCACACCTGCCATCTGGATGGCAACGATAGCCACGATACGCGCTTGGCATCGGAGACGGCGTATGTCGGCTCCGGTAGGCCCTCGCCATCGAAACATCCGCCTGCAATCCCGATCTTGTCGGGCAGCGAGGACACGAACCAGTACAGCGTCGTGCCGCAGTTTGGGCAGAAGTGACGCTCCTGATCGTGATTTTGCGCGGCGTGGTGGAAGGCATAGACCTTCGTGTCGCCCTCTTGCCGAACCACAGCGTCCTTGGCGAAGTAGGTCGAGATTCCGAAGGCACTTCCTGTACGGCGCTTGCAGTTGGTGCAGTGGCAGACACCGAGCATGAGGGGGCCCGTGTTTACCGTGATCGATGAGCTGCCGCAGGCACAGGTTGCTGTCATGGGCCTCTCCTCCGTCAAACCGTGGTCGCAGTCAGTTTGACGCCAAGAGCCTTGCAGACTTTGTGAATCGTGTCGAAGCGAGGGTGGGCCTCGGGTCTGAGCGCTTTGTACAGCGCTTCCCGGGTCAGACCAGCCGACTGCGCCACTTGTGTCATCCCCCGCGCACGAGCGACATCACCGAGGGCTGCAGCCAGCAGCCCCGGGTCGCCATCTTCGACAGCCAGACGGATGCAGTCGGCGATGGCCTCGTCGTCGTCCAGGTACTTGGACGGATCGAACTCGGCCAACTCGGACAGCTTGATCTTCTTGCTCATGTGGTCAGTCCTCGATGGTCTTGGCCAGTGCAATGGCCTTCTCGATATCCCGTGTCTGCGTTCCCTTTGTTCCGCCCCCGAGCATCACGATGAGGACGTCGCCGCGCCGCGCGCAGTTCAGCCGCCATCCGGGACCGAAGAACTCGCGCATCTCGTACACCCCTTGGGCAACTGGCTTGACATCGCCAAGCTGCCCGAGGCTCGCCTTTCGAAGTCGCAGAACCAGACGGCGTCGGGTCTGCGGATCACGGAGCCCCTCCAGCCATCGATCGAATGACTCTGTGAGCACGACTTTGTACTGGTCTTGACTGTAATCGATTGTTCACGAACTTCCATTCGGCCTCAAGTCAAGGTCGCGCTCATCGGGTCACCAACCGCGCTGAGACTGCAGCTTTCTCAGCACCTCCTGACTGAGCAAGTTTGAAGGAGTCATGCACTTGGCAATCCGAGCCAGGGCCGGAGCGGCCTGATGGCTTCACAGATCCTCACCAGCGCCAAGGCGCATGTCACGGTGCCGACAACCAGCAGCGGTCCCTCGGCAATGGGTTGCAGTGCCAACGGCCTGAGCGCCACGGCAAGAAGGATGATCAGCGTCTGGTGCAGCACGTACACCGCAAAGATCCTGACGGCCAGCCCGCGCAGCCATGGGTTGGGTCGGTTCAGATGCACCCAAGCGAAACCGAGGACCGCCATCACCCCGCCCCACTGCTGGGCGGCATAGACCGTGCGCTGCAGCGGCGCAGGGACGCCCGGTGCGGACAACAGCAGCATCCAGCTTCCCAGCGCGACGAGCAACGCGGCCACGCGAAAGCGAGCAATGGCCGACCAAGCGCCAGGTGTGCTCGCGAGGATCGCTCCTGCGAGGAAGGCTGGGAGGTACTGCGCATGCGCCAGAGGATCGTCGACGAGAGCGTGCGTGACGTCGAACCAGGGCCTCAGGGCGAGCCGGCCCGTGGCAAGCACCAGCCAGGGCGCGACCAGCAGGCTCAAGACTGACAGCGTGCCCGAGAGTCGCTGGCCCGCCCGCTCCAGCCAGAGCGGCGCGACACGCACGCTCGCCCACAACACGAGCGTGTAGACCATCAGGTAGGGCAGGAACCAGAGGTGGTTCCAGGTCGGCAAGGTCAGGCAGGGGCCGGTGGGCTTGCAAAAGTCCCCGTGACCGCCCAGGTAGAGTGGCAGGAACTCCAGGTAGCTGCCGTCGTAGCCCATCTGCTGGATCACCTGCCAGTAGGACTGCGGCGGCACGATCACCAGCACCCCTGCAACAAGCGGAAAGCCCAGGCGTCTGAGCCTGAATCCGAGCCACCCTGGGGCGTCTCTTCGCAGCAGGATGGCCGTCACGGCCCCCGACACCACGAAGAGCAGGCTCATGCGCCAAGGATTGACGAGCCGCATCCAGGGTTCGAGCGCCGTGCTCGCAAAGGGGCTCTTGAGGTGCCAGTCCCAGGTCACGTAGTACATGCCCACGTGATACAGGATGAGCAGGCCCAGGGCGAGCAAGCGCAGGGCGTCGAGAAAGTCGAGGCGGCTATCGGTAACCCGATTGGGTCTGGCGTCGGGACCCGGGACTCTGCGGAACGAAGGCCGTTCGAGACTCAATCTCTCGTGCTCCGCCACCGGAACTCTATCGGCCGCCGAGCTCTCCACCGAGGTGGCGGTACACCGTGCTGCGCGAGATGCCCAGCTCGCGAGCCGTGCGGCTGATGCTGCGGCCGCAGCGCTCCCAGGTCTGGCGCACCAGCGCATCGCCCTGGCGCCGCAGCGCCGAGGGTTTGCCGCCGTCGGCCCCTGCGGCGGGCGCTGCGCGGGCTGTGGCGGGCAGGGCCCGGACGATGTCGTCCTCGCCCAGCTCGGCGCTCGTGTCGTCGCCGCTCAGCGTGCGCTGCAGCAGCGCGCGCACCAGCACCGAGCGCAGCTCGCGAAAGTTCCCCGGCCAGTCGTGCTGGCGCAGCCGCGCCAGCGCGTCGCCGGCCAGCCGTGCCGAGCCGTCGATGCCCTGCAGCAGCGCGTGGGCCGCGGCGTCGAAGTCGCTGCGCGTGCGCAACGGCGGCAGTTCGATGCGCACGGTGTGCAGCCGGTACAGCAGATCGGCGCGGAAGCGGCCGGCGCGGACGGCCTCGTCGAGGTCGCGGTGGGTGGCGGCCAGAACCTGCACGTCGAGCCGCCGGCCCTCCAGCGCGCCCACGGGCCGGGCGACGCCGTCGTCCAGAAAGCGCAGCAAAGTGGCTTGCAGCTGCGCCGGCAGCTCGGCGATCTCGTCGAGCAGCAGCGTGCCGCCGTCGGCCCGCGCCAGCAGCCCCGGGCTGCCGCCCGGCCTCGCCCCCGTGAAGGCGCCGGCCACGTGCCCGAAGAGCTCGGCCTCGAACAGTTCTGCCGGCATCCCGCCGCAGTTGACGGCCACGAACTCGCCCCGGCGCCGGCCCATGCGGTGGGCGTGGCGCGCCAGCACCTCTTTGCCGGTGCCGGTCTCGCCTTGCAGCAGCACGGGCACGCGCAGCGCCACGGCGCGCTCCACCAGGCGGCAGGCGTCGCGTACGGCGGCGTCGTCCGCCACAAAACCGAGGCTCCTGTCGTCGGCCCGGACTGCGGTGCCGCTGACGGCGGCCGCACCTGCGGCGCCCACCCCCAGGCGCCGCGCGGGTGCAGGCGAGAGCCGCCGCGCCACGAGCAGGCTGCCAAGGCTGTCGCGCAGCCGTGTCTCGTCGTCGCGCTGCAGCCGCCCGAGCAGACGCTCGAAAGGCTCGGCGAACAGCGAGTCGAAAGCGCTGCCGGGCCCGGGCTGCAGGCCCGCCAGCAGCTCGCGGGCGGTGGCGTTGCAGGCCGTGAGGCGGCCCTCGGCATCGAAGGCCAGCAGCCCGGCGCTGAGCGTGCCCAGGTACTCGGCGCGCGGGTGCACGGCCAGCAGCAGCTGGCCGCGCATCTGGTGCGCCAGCAGCCGGTTCTCGATCTGCTTGGCCGCCATCTGCACCAGCGCCTGGGTGTGGCGGTGGCGGGACAGCACGTAAGAGCTGGCATCGAGCACGCCGACGATGTGGCCCTGGCCATCGCGCACGGGGGCCGCCGTGCAGGACACCGCGCCCAGCGACAGGAACCAGTGCTCGCGCCCGGTGACCGCCACCGCCTGCCCGCAGGCCAGGGCCGTGCCCAGACCGTTGGTGCCGGCCACCGACTCGTGCCAGTGGCTGCCGGCCAGGATGCCGGCGCTGTTGCCGTCGCCGCTGCCGCTGCTGCTGCCGAAGCGGCTGTCGGCCTGCAGATCGAGGATGACGCCGTCGGCATCGGCGAAGGCCAGCAGGTGGTTGCTGCCGGCGATCTGCCGCGACAGCGTCTCGAGCTCGGCCTGCGCCAGGCCCAACACGGTGCGCGAGCGCTCGCGGCGCCGCGCCAGCTCAGCCGCTTCGACCACCGGCACGCGCATCGGCGCGGCGGCGTCCAGCCCGTGCTCCAGGCAGCGGGCCCAGCTGTCGAGCACCAGGATCGACGGCGTGCCGTCCAGCGGCAAGGTGCTGCCGCGGTGGCTGAGCGCGCGGGCACGCGCCAGGGCGCGCGTGGCTTCGACGGTGTTCACGGCGTGTGTCTCCTCGGGGCACCCGGGCCGGCCGCCGGTTTCCATCGTGAACCCGCGGCCGGGGGGAGTTCTGCATCGCTTCTCGACGTTGCCGCGCGACAGTGTCGCGAAGTAAGACAGTCTCGCCACGGCAGGCCGCGATCAGACGCCAGCGCGCCCTTTGCCGCGATAGGGGTGTTCACTGAGTGGAACGCGGATTGCTGGGCAGTTCTGTGGTGGCTCCCCATGCGGCCGCCGCGAGCCGAAGCAAACCCATCCGAGGAGACACGTCGATGATCCGCAAGAACCCGCTACGCCGCGCCTGGCCGGCGCTGCTCACCGCCACCGCGCTGGCCGCCGCCAGCCTGAGCGCCGCTGCCCAGGGCAACCTCGACAAGCTCAAACAGTTCAAGGTGGCCACCACCGACCTGAACATCCCGGTGGTCGCCCAGACCGGGCGCAACGCCGACGCCATCCGCAACAACCTGCGCAACATCAAGATGCCGCCGGGTTTCAAGATCGAGCTCTACGCCATCGTGCCCGACGCGCGCATGATGGCCGTGGCGCCGAGCACCAACATGCTGTTCGTCGGCACGCGCAAGACCAGCGTCTGGGCCGTCACCGACCGCAACTCCGACGGCGTGGCCGACGAGGTCAAGAGCTTCGCGCCGAGCCTGAAGTTCACCAACCCCAATGGCGTGTGCTGGACGCGCGACGGCTTCCTGATGGTCGTCGAGCACAACCGCGTGCTCAACTTCCCCGCCGCCGAGTTCTTCTATGAAGGCCCTGACGTCGCGGTGATCGAGGTCGTGCCCCAGGGCAAGCTGATCCCCCCCGAGGAGGAGAGCTTCAACCACGGTGCGCGCGTGTGCCGCGTCGGGGCCGACAACCAGCTGTACGTGTCGCTGGGCCAGCCCTTCAACGTGCAGCCGCGCGACAAGGTCAAGCTGTACGACGATCTCGGCATCGGCGGCATCATCCGCTTCAACCCGTTCGACGGCAGCAAGCGCGAGGTCTTCGCCCGCGGCATCCGCAACTCCGTGGGCCACGACTTCAACCCCAAGGACGGCAGCCTGTGGTTCACCGACAACCAGGTCGATGGCATGGGCGACGACATCCCGCCGGGTGAGCTCAACCGCGTCACGCAGCGCGGCCAGCACTTCGGCTTCCCCTGGACCAACGGCGGCGTCACCATCGCCGGCAGCGGTGCCGCGCCCGACCTGAAGGACTTGCCCGCGCCCGCCGGCCTGGTGGCGCCGCAGGTGCTGTTCCCGGCCCACCAGGCGCAGCTGGGCATGAGCTTCTACGGCGGCTCGATGTTCCCCGAGAAGTACCGCGGGGGCATCTTCGTGGCGTCGCATGGTTCCTGGAACCGCACCAAGCCCAGCGGCGCGCTGATCAACTTCGTCTCGCTCAAGGCCGATGGCACGGCCGACAAGACCGAGGTCTTCGCTGAGGGCTGGATGGACGGCAATGGCGTCTACCGCGGCCGCCCGGTCGACGTGGCGATGATGAAGGACGGGTCGATGCTGATCAGCGACGACTTCGCCGGGGCCATCTACCGCGTCACCTACAGCGCGCCCTGAGCGACCTGCCGGCAAGGCGCCCCTTGCGGGCACCTTGCCGGCTTCGGAAGAGGACGCCACGACCTTGCAGCTCCTGAAGCCTCTCGCGGCCGTCTTGGCCGTTTGCCTGCTGCTGCCCGCACCTGTCGCCGCCCAGGACGTGCAGGCCGGGCGCCAGCGCGCGCAGGCCTGCGCCGTGTGTCACGGCCCCTTGGGCCTGAGCACCGTGCCTGACGCGCCTCACCTGGCCGGGCAGCCGGCCCTCTACCTGGCGGCGCAGCTGCGCGCCTACCGCAGCGGCTCTCGCCGCCACGAGGTGATGAACGTCATGGCCCGCGCACTGACGGACGAGGACATCGGCCACCTGGCGGCCTGGTACGCGGCGATCCGCATCGATGCGCAGCCGCCGCAGTAGCCCGCCTTGCGGGCGCGTGGCGGGCCTGGCCGCGTCTGCGTTGGCCGCGTCGCTGCTGGCCACAGACGCCGCGGCGCAGGAGCGGGTGATCGTCACCGCCAGCGGCGCCGAGCAGCGCGCCTTCGACGCCCCGCATGCCGCCAGCGTCGTCGACGCCGACGAGCTTCGCAGTGGCGGACCCATGATCAACCTGTCGGAGTCGCTGGCGCGTGTGCCCGGCCTGGTGGCCAACAACCGCAGCAACTACGCACAAGACCTGCAGCTGGGCTCGCGTGGGTTCGGCGCGCGCGCCAGCTTCGGTGTGCGCGGCCTGCGGCTGGTGGCCGACGGCATCCCGGCCAGCGGCCCCGACGGCCAGGGCCAGGTCTCCCACGTCGACATCGCCGGTGCCAGCCGAGTGGAGGTGTTGCGCGGCCCGTTCTCGGCGCTCATGGGCAGCAGCTCCGGCGGCGTCATCGCGGTGACGAGCACGGCGCCCACCGCAGGCCGCGTGCGCCTGGACGGCGACGCCGGCAGCTTCGGGCTGGCGCAGGCGCGGCTCACGATCGAGGGCCCCTTGGCGCCACTGGGCCCGGGCTGGACGCTGCGCGCCTCGGCCTCGGAGATGGACATCCAGGGCTTCAGGCCGCAGTCGGCGGCGCAACGACGGCTGCTCAACCTCCGGCTGGCCCGCGAGCTCGCGGGTGAGCGTCTGGTGTTGGTGGCCAACGCACTCGACCAGCCGGCACAAGACCCGCTCGGCCTGACGCGCGCCCAGTTCGACGCCGACCCCTGGCAGACCAACCCGCTGGCCTTGCCGCAGGACGCGCCCGGGCAGGCCGACCGCTTCGACACGCGCAAGGACACGGCGCAGACGCAGGCCGGCGTGTCGTGGCGACGCCGCCTCGATGCTGGCGCGCTGGCCGAGGGGCAGGTGGCGGCCTGGACGGGCCGGCGCGCCGTCACCCAGTGGCAAGCCATCCCGGTGGCGACGCAGTTCAACGCCGCCAACCCCGCGCTCACTGAGCGCCATCCGGGGGGCGTGATCGACTTTGGCCGCCGCTACGGCGGGATCGACGGCCGGCTTGTCTGGCGCTGGGCGCTGCAGGGCGAGCGCCAGCTGCAGCTCGTGGCCGGCGCCGCGCAGGAGTTTGCGCGCGAGGACCGGCGCGGCTTCGAGAACTTCAGCGGCGCCGCCGCGACGCGGCTGCTGGGCGTGAGCGGCCGCCTGCGCCGCGACGAGGCCAACCGCCTGGACAGCCGCGACTTCTTTGTGCAGGCCGACGCCGAGCTGGCGCCCGCGTGGGCGCTGGCGGCCGGCCTGCGCGCCACGCGCGTGCGCTACGCGTCACAAGACCGATACATCGTCGGCGGCAACGGCGACGACTCCGGCACGCTCGCCTACTCGGCGCGCAGCCCGGTGGTGTCGCTGCAGTGGCGCGGCAGCGAGGCTTGGCGCACCTACCTGAGCCTGGGCCGCGGCTTCGAGGCACCAACGCTGGGCGAGGTGGCCTACCGCCCCGATGGCGAGGGCGGCTTCAACACGGCGCTGCAGCCGCAGCGCAGCCGTCAGGCCGAGCTGGGCCTCAAGTGGCGTGGCCGCGGCGGCGCGGCGGTGGATCTTGCGCTGTTCGAGGCGCGCACCGACGACGAGATCGCGGTGGCCAGCAACCGCGGCGGCCGCAGCAGCTTCCGCAACGTCGGCCGCACCACGCGCAGCGGCCTCGAGCTGGCGCTGTCGGCGCCGCTCGCACCGACTTTGCGCGGCAGCCTGGCCTTGACGCTGCTCGACGCGCGCTACGAAGATGCCTTCGCGGTGTGCGCGGCGCCCCCCTGCACCACGCCCACGGTGCCGGTGCCGGCGGGCAACCGCATCGCCGGCACGCAGCCACGAAGCCTGTTCGCCGAGCTGGCGTGGCAGCCTCTGGTGGCCCTGGAGCTGGCGCTCGAAGTCAAGGGTGCCGGCCGCGTGGCCGTGAACGACGCAAACAGCGACTTTGCGGCGGGCTATGGCCTGGTCGGGCTGAAGGCGCGCTGGGTGCAACCGCTGCCCACGGGCCGGCTGGAACTGCTGGCCCGGCTGGACAATCTGGCCGGCCGCGCGGTGGCCGGCAGCGTGATCGTCGGCGAGGCCAACGGCCGTTTTTTCGAGCCGGCGCCGCCGCGCAACGGACTGGTCTCCGTACGCTGGGTGACCGACTGGCCCTGAGCCCTCTCGGCGTTGCGCGCCGCAGTGCTTGAGACAACCGGGCCGGTTCAGCCACGAGGGCGGGTGAACCCAAAAACAGCTGCTACCCGGGCGCCGGGAGCGTCGGCGGCGGGGTTGGCAGGCCGATCTGACCGACGAAGCGCTGGCAAATACAGGCCAGCATTACCCGCCAGCGGTGGAGCTTGGGCAACTGCTCCGCAGCAGCTCTGACGTGCTGGATGGCCGCATGAACGTTGGTGATCATCGACTTGATCAACCCCGCTTCGGCGTGCATGGGCGTCAGGTACAGCGTGGTCTGGTTGCCGCTGCGGGTGGCGCCGCCCACGCTCCTAGGAGCGTGGGCGCAGGTTGCCTACCCGGAAGGTGTGCAGCACGTGGCTGGGTCGGCCCGGCTTATGCGGGCTTTAGCCAATCTCCGCACCCTCCTGGCGGCCATACAGCGGCTTGATCGTGGCGTCCATGTCCAGAATCCACGGTCGGTCCAGGGCCTCGCGCACGCTGGCCATCAGCGCCTGGCGCGTCCACGGCTCGCTGGCCGCCGGCACCATCGCCGCCAGCCCGCGGCGCACCGAATCTTCGCTGACCATGCCGCGCAGACCCAGGGCCTTGGCAGCCACCGCGTCGCTGCGGACGCCGGCGATGTGCGCATAGCGCTTGCTGCCGGCCAAGAGGCCCAGCATCAGCGTGCCCAGCACGTCGTGTGGTCGCGATGCGTTGGGGCTGCTGCAGTGCAGCGGGCAGGTCTGCACCCAGCGGTCGAAAACACCCGCGGTGGCCAGGCATTCGGCGAAGAACACGATCTGTCCGTGGGGTGTGGCTTGGGCAGTCTCGTCCCCGCGCACATGCACACGGCCGCCCATCGTGTCGACCACCATCGCGTCATCGCTGGCTTGTGCCAACGCGGACTTCTTCGGTTCGTTGGCCTCACCCATCGGGTGGGTTTGCCAAACAGCCTCAAACCCGCGCCAGCGCCAAAGAAAACAGCGACGGCGCAGGGTCAACGGCGGTTCTTAGGGTTACCGATCAACCGCCTCGCCGCGCTTCAACACCGCTGTTGATGAGTGGCAGGTTCCAGTGCGGCGCCGTGGATCGCCGCGAGCCTGGGGGGCCGCTCAAGCCGCTGCGCGCGCCTCGCCCAGCACTTGCTGCAGCGCGCGCTCCAGCCGTGCCGTGGCAGCGGCGGCGTCGTGCAGCTTGTCCAGGCCGAACAGGCCGAGGCGGAAGGTCTTGAAGTCGGCGCCTTCGTCGCACTGCAGCGGCACGCCTGCGGCGCTCTGCACGCCCACGGCCGCGAAGGCCTTGCCGGTGTGCAGGCCGGCGTCGTCGGTGTAGCTCACCACCACACCCGGGGCCTGGAAGCCCTCGGCGGCCACACTGCGCAGGCCATGCTGCGCCAGGAGCGCACGCACGCGCGTGCCCAGCGCCCACTGCGCGGTTCGCAGCCGCTCGAAACCGTATGCGCGCGACTCCAGCATCACGTCGCGCGTCGCGGCCAGTGCGTCCGTGGGCAGGGTGGTGTGGTAGGCGTGGCCGCCGGCCTCGTAGGTTTCCATGATCTGCAGCCACTTCTTGAGATCGGCTGAGAAGCTGGTGCTGGTGGTGCCGTCGATGGCCGCGCGCGCACGTTCCGACAGCATCACGAAGGCGCAGCAGGGCGAGCCGCTCCAGCCCTTCTGCGGTGCGCTGATCAGCACGTCCACGCCGGTGGCCTGCATGTCCACCCACAGCGCGCCGCTGGCGATGCAGTCCAGCACGAACAAGCCGCCCGCCGCGTGCACGGCGTCGGCCACGCCACGCAGGTAGTCGTCGGGCAGCAGCATGCCGGCGGAGGTTTCGACGTGGGGCGCAAACACCACCGCGGGCCTCTCGGCGGCGACGGCCTCGCGCACCACCTGCAGCGGAGCCGGCACCCACGGCATCTGCCGGCCCGGGCCCAGGGGGCGGGCGTTCAGTACGCTGTGGCTGGTGGCAATGCCGCCCATGTCGAGGATTTGCGTCCAGCGGTAGCTGAACCAGCCGTTGCGAATGACCATGACATGCCGCCCACCCGCGAACTGCCTGGCCACGGCCTCCATGCCATAGGTGCCGCTGCCGGGCACCACCACGGCGCTGCGCGCGTGGTAGACCTCCTTAAGCACGCCGGAGATGTCGCACATCACGCCCTGGAAGCGCTGCGACATGTGGTTGAGCGCGCGGTCGGTGTAGACGACCGAGTACTCCAGCAGCCCGTCGGGGTCGATGTGCGCGTTCAGTCCGGGCATGGTCCGTCTCCGTTTCGATGTGTGCTGCGATCAGGTCGGATGAGCTTAGCACCGGCACCCGCGCCGCGCCCGTCGTCGGCCGCACCCGATGTGCGGGCCTTCGTCACGCTGCCGTCACCGGCCTTCAGCCCGCCAGCCGGGCGGCGATCTTCGCCACGTGCGCGCCCTGAAAGCGCGCACCGGCCAGCTCGTTGGCCGAGGGCTGGCGCGAGCCGTTGCCGTCGGCGATCGTGCTGGCGCCGTAGGGGCTGCCGCCCGTCACCTCGGACACGCCCATCTGGCCCTGGAAGGCGTAGGGCAGGCCGACGATGACCATGCCGTGGTGCAGCAACACCGTGTGCGTAGACAGGATGGTGCTCTCCTGGCCTCCATGCTGCGTGGCCGTGCTCGTGAACACCGAGCCCACCTTGCCGATGAGCTTGCCCTGGAACCACAGGCCTCCGGTCTGGTCGAGGAAGTTCTTCATCTGCGCCGGCATGTTGCCGAAGCGCGTGGGCACGCCCAGGATGATCGCGTCGTAGGCCGGCAGCTCGTCGACCGTGGCCACCGGTGCGGCCTGCTCAAGCTTGAAGCCGGAGGCCTTGGCGACGTCGGCCGGCACGAGCTCGGGCACGCGCTTGATGGTGACCTCAGCGCCCGTGGACGCGGCGCCTTCCGCGACGGCCCGGGACATGGTCTCGATGTGACCGTAGCTGCTGTAGTAGAGGACGAGGACCTTGGCCATGAAGCGGCTCCTTGGGTGTGGGGGTGCCGCGGATTGTTCGTCAGGCGGCGGGCTGCCCTCGTGCGCAACCGCCGTCGTCGGCGTTCAAGGCAGTCGAATGGCCGAGGGGGCCAGCCGACACAGCGGGCGCTTCCGCGGCGTCGCCAGCCCTTGGGGCTGAGAGCCGGCCCAAGAGCAGCAGCACGATGCACCGGCTGGCGCAACCTGCGGGGCGCCCCGCGCACGAAGGGCACACGCCAGGAGCGTGGGCGGCAGCGAACACAGGCGCAGGACCGTCGACTGCACGCCACAGCCCGAACTTCACCCGCACGCCGCAGTCTTGAGAGCGCATGATGGGAGGCATGCCTGCCCTGCGCCGCCACCATGAACGCCACCGCACGGACCGCATCGGCTGGCTGCGCGCCGCCGTGCTGGGAGCCAACGACGGCATCGTCTCGACCGCCAGTCTGGTGGTGGGGGTTGCTGCGGCGGGCACCGCCCCGCAGGCGCTGCTGCTGACCGGTATCGCTGGCTTGATGGCCGGGGCGATGTCGATGGCGGCTGGGGAGTACGTGTCCGTGCACTCGCAGTCGGATGCGGAACAGGCCGATCTCGCGCGCGAGCGCGCCGAGCTGTCGGCCGACTTCCCCGCCGAGCGGCGTGAGTTGGCCGCCCTGTACGTGGCGCGTGGTGTCGACGCCGACCTGGCGCAGCGAGTCGCCACGCAGCTCATGGCACACGATGCGCTGGGCGCGCACGCGCGCGACGAACTCGGGATCTCTGAGACGGTGACCGCGCGGCCCGTCCAGGCGGCGTGGGCGTCGGCGGCGAGCTTCGCGGCCGGAGCGGCCCTGCCGCTGGCCGTGACCGCCCTGGCGCCCGCACCCACCCTCATCGCCTGGGTGAGCGCGGCATCGCTCGTCTTCCTCGGTGCGCTGGGTGCACTGGCGGCCCGTGTCGGGGGTGCCGCACCGCTCGTCGGTGCCTGGCGCGTCGTGCTGTGGGGCGCGCTCGCCATGGCGATCACGGCCGGCGCGGGGGTGGTGTTCGGCGCGGCCTCCCTCTGAATCGCTGTGCACCCGAGCCCCCTTGGGGGGCGCGACGTGCCTGGTCCGGCACTGGGGGCCCTGAAGGCGTGGGAGGTCCGCGAGGGCTCACTCTGCCATGCGCACGGGCAACAGGCGGTCGTACTCCTTCTTGACCACGGCATAACACTCGCAGGTGCGGGCCTCGAGTCCAGGACGGTCGAGCACGGTGATGTGGCCGCGGGCGTAGCGGATGAGGCCGTCGCGTTGCAGCTTCAACGCCGCTTCGGTGACGCCCTCGCGCCGAACGCCCAGCATGTTGGCGATCAACTCCTGCGTCATCACGAGCTCGTCGCCGACCAGGCGGTCCATGCTCAGCAGCAGCCAGCGGCACAGTTGCTGATCGAGCAGGTGGTGGCGATTGCAAACGGCGGTTTGCGCCATCTGGGTGATCAGGGCCTGGGTGTAGCGGAGCATCAGGTGCATCACCGAGTGGTTGTTGCTGAACTCGTCCAGCATCACGGGGCCGCGCAGCCGCCACCCTTCGCCCGCGCTTTGCACCACGGCGCGGCTGGGTGTGGAGCCGCCACCCATGAACAGGGAGATGCCCACCACGCCATCGCGGCCTGCCACCGCGATCTCGGCAGACGAGCCGTCGGCCATCACGTACAGCAGCGAGACGATGGCGTTGGTGGGAAAGTAGACGTGGCTCATGGTGCGGCCCGACTCGTACAGCACTTGGCCCAGGGGCAGCTCCACCCACTCCAGTTGAGGTGCCCAGCGCGCCCATTCGGTGGCCGGCAATGCCGCCAGCAGGTGGTTGAGCCGGGGATCCTGTCGTTCTGTCATGGCAGCTCCGATTCGGCCTCGCATGAATTGGCGGCCCCGTGGACGAAGTATGCCCGTCCGCGTGCGTGTCCCCGCCCCGGCAACCACATCGTGCGTTGGGCACTGTACGGTCGCCAGCGCACAGACGCTCGCACGCGGCGCGCCTACAACGGCCGCCAGGCCTACCGCGCCCCCGGCCGCGGCCACGGCTCAACCCCTCCACAGAACCAGGCACTGCCATGCACTCGACACCTCCCCTGCGGCTGGCCGCTCTCGTGCTGGCCGCACCCTGGGCCCTGGCCCATGCCCCCCTGCTCTCGCGCAGAACGACAGCCACCATTACTTCGGTCTGGGCGCCGGTCAGGGTCGGGCCAAGTTCGACGAGGAGAGTCTGGCTGCCCGCGCCCTGAGCCCTGGTGTCACGGCGACGGTTCTGGAGCGCGACGAGCGCGACCGCGCCTACCGCGTCTTCATGGGTTGGCAGTGGAACCGCTACCTGGGTGCCGAGGCCGGCTACTTTGACCTCGGCCGCACCGGCTTCAATGCCATCACGGCGCCACCGCGTGAGCGACGCGCTCGGGCAACGTGCGCACATCAACACCACGATGGTGAGTCTGGTGTTCCCTTTCGGCCGCGCGCCGGGTCCGATGCGCCAAGCCTTGGCCCTGCCCGCAACCCCGATGCTGGCGCAGCCTGTCCTGGTGGCGCCCGTGGCAGCACCCCCGCCTGTGGCGCCGCCGATGCCGATAGTGACTGCCGCGCCGAAGGCGCCGGACATCGTGGTCCCGATCGCGGCGATGCCGCCGCCTCGCGTCGTGTTGCCCGTGGACTCCATCTTCTCGCACGACAGCCGTGAGTTGCGCCCCGCGGCACGCACCGAGCTTGACGCGTTCGCCGCACGCCTGGCTGGAAGGCGCTACGAGCTCATCCGTGTCATCGGTCATGCCGACCGCATGGGCGAGACCGGCCACAACCAGGTGTTGTCGCAGCAGCGGGCCGATGTCGTAAAGGCTTACCTCTCGGGTCTGCCCGGACTCGTTGCCGGCCGCATCCAGTCGGTGGGCAGCGGCTCCTCGGAGCCGGTAACTGCGGCCTCGGACTGCGCAGCACCCATCGCACGCGAGACGCTGATCGTGTGCCTGCAGCGCGACCGACGCGTGGAGGTCGAGGTCAGCGGCGAGTTCTGAGCAGCCCAGGCCCACGCTCGGGCGCGGCTTCTTGCGAAGAGGCCCGCCGCGGGCGCCTCCACAGGCTCGGTGCGAACGGAGTCCAGGCGCCTTCAGGGCCCGGCGATGACTCGGTCGCCGCGTGCTGCCAGGAGCACGGCTCCCGGGTTTGTGGCGATCTGATCCACCGGGCGTTGCCCGCGTAGCCAGGCGCTCGGCTGCACGAACCACTGGGCCAAAGACCAGTCGTCGAACACGCCCCGCAACTCGGCCAGCACGCGGCTTGCACTGGGGCGCACCGCAAGCTCGGGCCACACGACCTGAAAAAGGGGCAGCCAGAGTTCGCCCTGCCAAGCCCAGCCGAACATCTCTCCGGCCGCGAGGCGGCGCGACAACTCGCCTGCGCAGCCAGCTCCCAGCAGCTTGAGTTGGTGCGAGAAGGCGAGCCCGCTCAGCAGGCCGCCCGAGGGCCGGTAGGCGAGCTCCAAAGCCTCGAAACTGCTGCGGCAGGGCGAGGAGCCCACCACGAAGTCTGCGGCATTGCGGGCACGCACGGACAGGGGATGAGGCCCCTGCGATGCAGCGCGAGCGGGCGAGTTCATGGTTGTTCTCCACTGGGGCCGCCGCGATCGCGCGGCACGGGACAGCGAGCTTCAAAGCCAACCCCTGGCGGCGTCTGTGCCTCAGCGCACGCCCGCACCCACCGCGACGGCGCGTTGCAAGCCCGGGCTCGTGGAGCCCGCCGTGCTCTCAGCGACGGCGCCATGCCTTCCTGGCTTCGCTGAAGAGCAGCACGCCACTGGACAGACCCGCGCAGGTGGCCCACTGCCCGAGTGACAGCGGCACGGTGCCGAAGGCCAGGTTGAGGATGGGCAGGTGCACCACCGCCACTTGCAGCCACAGCGAGCTGGCCACGGCCCACCAGAGCCAGGGGTTGGAGCCCAGATGGCGCAAGGCCGAGTCCATGGCTGAGCGTGCGTTGAAGGCGTTGAACAGCTGCGTGAGCACCAGCACCGTGAAGGCCGCCGTGCGCGCCAGCGGCAGGCCTTGATCCTCCGGGCCGAGCAGGGCCGTCGGGGGCTCGAGCAGGCCACCGGGCAGGAACAGGTCCAGTGCCAGCAGCGTGAGCGCAGCCATCACCAGCCCCGTGCCGGCCACGTCGCGGAGCATGGTGGCGTCGACCAGATGCTCATGCCGGGCACGCGGGGGGCGGGCCATCACGTCTTCGGCCACTGGGTCCACGCCCATGGCCAAGGCCGGCCCGGTGTCGGTGACCAGGTTCACCCACAAGAGCTGGGTGGCCAGCAAGGGCAGCGCCACCGCCGTACCCGCGTTCGACTTCAGCCCCAGCAGGCCCGCACCGAGCACGCCCGCGAGCACGGCCATGACCTCGGCGATGTTCGAAGACAGCAGGTAGCGCAGGAACTTGCGGATGTTTTCGAGCACGCCGCGGCCCTCGCGCACGGCCAGCACCAGCGTCGCGAAGTGGTCGTCGGCGAGCACCATGCGCGCTGCGGCCTTGGTGACCTCGGTGCCAGTTCGCCCCATGGCCACGCCGATGTCGGCCGCCTTCAGCGCCGGGGCGTCGTTGACGCCATCGCCCGTCATCGCCACCACCTGGCCGTCCTTCTGCAGCGCACGCACCAGACGCAGCTTGTGGCGCGGCGCCACCCTCGCGTAGACGGCGATGCGCGCCACGGCCACGGCCAGCGCAGCGTCGTCCAGTGCGTCCAGGGCCGGCCCTGTGAGCAGCGGTGCACCGAGCGGCGCCAGGCCCAGGTCGGCGGCGATGCGCGCTGCGGTGGCCGGGTGGTCGCCGGTGATCATGACCACGCGTATGCCGGCGCGGTGGGCGTCGGCGATGGCGGCGGCCGCCTCGGCCCGCGGCGGATCGATCAGCCCGACGCTGCCGAGGTACTCGAGATCCTGCTCCAGTGCCTCTGCCGCGTCGGCGTCAGCTGGCAACCTTGCTGCGGCCGGCAGGGTGCGTCGGGCCACCGCCAGCGTGCGCAGCGCATCGCCGGCCATGGCGTCGATCTCGGCGTGCAGGCGTGCCCGCAAGGTATCGTCCAGCGTCCTCGTCAGGCGGCCCTGCCGGACGTGGGTGCAGCGCGGCAGCAGCAGCTCGGGTGCTCCTTTCACCACCAGAACCGGCCCCGCGCCGGCCGCGCCTGCCAGCAGCACCGCCATGCGCTTGCGCAACGACGTGAACGGGATCTCGCCCAGGCGCGCAGCCCCGGCGCCAGCAGCCCCGCTTGGCCGCAGCTTGCGCACGGCCACTTGCAGCGCACCCTCGGTGGGGTCACCGAGCACCGCCCAGCTGCCATCGACGGCCTGCCGCAGCTGGGCATTGCTGGCCTGTGCGGCGGCGTGCAGCACGGCCTCGAGCTCGTCGAACAGCGGGCCTGGGCGCAGATCGGTCCCGGCGTGCACGGCATGGCCTTCGGGCCCGTAGCCGACGCCGCTCAGATCCACGCGGCCCGAAACGCTGAGCACGCGCTGCACCGTCATCTCGCCGCGCGTCAGCGTGCCGGTCTTGTCGGTCGCGATCACCGAGGCCGAGCCCAGCGTCTCTACCGCGGCCAGCTGGCGCACGATCGCGCGGTGCCGAGCCATCCGCCGCACCCCCATGGCGAGCACCACCGACAGGATCGCCGGCAGCCCCTCGGGCACCGCCGCAACCGCCACCGACACGCCCAGAAGGAGCACTGTCACCAGCTCGGACAGGCTGGGCGGCGCCGACCGTCCCATCAGCACCACGACCACCACCGCCGCCCCGATGGCCAGCGCGGCTGCGCCGAGCACGCGGCCCAGATGAGCCAGCTCGTCCTGCAGCGGCGAGGGCGCGTCGGCGGTGTTGTCCAGCAGGGTGGCGATGCCACCCAATTCGGTGGCCATGCCGGTGGCGGTGACGATGCCGTGGCCGTGCCCCTGGGCCACCGCCGTGCCCTGGAACACCATGTTGCGACGGTCGGCCAGCGCCACGGCCTGCTGGAGGGTGCCCGCGTCCTTGTGCACGGCCTCGCTCTCCCCGGTGAGCGCCGCTTCGAGCAGCGACAGCGCCGCAGCGTGCAGCAGTCGCGCGTCGGCTGCCACGGCATCGCCTTCGGCCAGCACCAGCACATCGCCACGCACGAGCTCGGCGCTGGGCACGCGCAGCATGGCGCCGTCGCGCAGCACCGCCGACGTCGCTACGCTCAAGCGCGCCAGGGCGGCCACGGCCTGAGCGGCCTTGGCCTCCTCCAGCCAGCCCAGGCCGGCGTTGAGCAGGACCACGATGGCGATGACGATGGCGTCCAAAGGCCAGCCGGCGACGCCAGGACGACCCCGGCCCTCGAACCACCAGCCGCCCAGGGCCAGCACCGCCGCGGTGCCCAGCAGGTAGACCAGCGGATCCTGCAGGTGCTTCAGCGCCTGCAGCCACAGCGGCGGCACAGGCTGTGCCCGCAGCGCGTTGGGCCCGTCGGACTGCAGCCGCCGCGCGGCCTCGGGCGCCGACAGGCCGCGCGCAGGATCGGTGCCCAAGGCCTGTGCGACGCGATTGCCGTCCATCAGCGAGGGTTCTTCGACGGCGGCCGCGGGCGGCCGCGCATCAGGGATGGTGGATGAAGGCGACATCGCAGCAGCCTGCGCGCAGTGCCGGCACTGCCGCTGTGCGGCGGCACACACCGGCACCAGCGCCGGCCGACCCGTCGCCCGAGCCCGCTGAGTGCGCCGCCGCACGGACGCCGGCCTGCCAAGGCGCGCAGCCTGCGGCCGGTGAACGACTCCACACCATCGACTCCACCGGCACGCCTGGGCCTGGGCCTGCTCGTGGCCCTGGTGGTGGGCTCAATCGTCGGCAGCGGCATCTTCGGCCTGCCGCAGAACATGGCCGCGGGCGCCGGAGCCGGGTCCATCCTGATCGGCTGGGGCATCACCGGCGTCGGCATGCTCCTGCTGGTGCGCGTGTTCCAGATGCTTTCGATGCGCCAGCCTGCGCTCGACAACGGCGTCTACGCTGATGCCCGCGCGCTGGGCGGCGAGTACGTGGGGTTCAACGCGACCTGGGGCTACTGGGTCAGCGCCTGGTTCGGCAACGTTGGCTACCTCGTGGCCGCATTCGGCGCGCTGGGCTGCTTCTTCCCGGTGTTCGGCGGCGGCAACTCGCCAGCGGCGATGGTCGGAGCTTCGCTGGTGCTGTGGGCCGTGCACCTGATGGTGCTGCGCGGCGTCCAGGGCGCGGCGGTGCTCAATGCCGTGGTCACGGCCGCCAAGATCGTGCCGCTGCTGGTGTTCATCGTGCTCGTGGCGCTGGCCTTCGAGCCCGCCACCTTTCGGCTCGATTTCTGGGGCACTCCGACACTCGGCACCGTGCTCGGACAGGTCAAGAGCACCATTCTCGTCACCGTCTGGGTTTTCATGGGCATCGAGGGCGCCAGTGTCTACTCGGCGCGCGCCAAGGGCCGTCAGGACGTGGGCCGCGCCACCGTGATCGGTTTCCTGGTCTGCCCGGCGCTGCTGGTGCCGGTCTCGCTGCTGTCGCTGGGCATCGTCAACCAGGCCACGTTGGCCGGGCTGCCCAACCCTTCGATGGCCTGGGTGCCGGAGCGCGCAGTGGGCACCTGGGGCGGGGTGCTCATTGACGTGGGCCTCATCGTCGCGGTGGGCGGCGGCTTCCTGGCCTGGATGCTGCTGGCCGCGGGGTCGCTGTTCACGCCGGCCGGCGGTGGCAGCATGCCGGCCTGGCTGGCCACGCTGTACTGCGCCTGGCAGTTGTTCGCCGCCGGCTCAAAGCACCTGCTGCTGAGCGCGAGCAGTGGGACGACGGCAACAACCTGCTGGCACTCGCACCAGGCGTCGTGGTGGGCTACGCGCACAACACCCACACCCACACGCTGCTGCGCAAGGCCGGCGTGGAGGTGATCACCGTGCCCGGCTCAGAACTCGGCCGCGGCCGTGGTGGCAGCCACTGCATGAGCTGTCCGATCGAGCGCGACCCCGTCTGAACCCCCCCGAGCCCCCCGATGAGCTTCAATCTGCGCAACCGCAACCTGCTGGCGCTGAAGGACTTCGCGCCCGACGCCATCCGCTACCTGCTGGATCTGGCGGTGGAGCTCAAGCGCAGCAAGGCCGCCGGTACCGAAAGGCCGCGCCTGAAGGGCAAGAACATCGCGCTGATCTTCGAGAAACCCTCCACGCGCACACGTTGTGCGTTTGAGGTGGCCGTGCACGACCAGGGTGGTCATGTCACCGTGCTTGACGCGGTCGGCTCGCAACTCGGCCACAAGGAATCGCTCAAGGACACGGCCCGTGTGCTTGGCCGCTACTACGATGGCATCGAGTACCGCGGCTTCCGGCAGGGCGTGGTGGAGGAGCTGGCGCGGCACGCCCAAGTGCCGGTCTGGAACGGCCTCACCGACGAGGCCCACCCGACCCAGGTTCTCGCCGACCTGATGACCATGCAGGAGCTTGACGAGCGTCCGCTGCGCGAGTTGTCGTTTTGCTACCTCGGCGACGCACGCTTCAACATGGGCCGCTCGCTGCTGGTGGGCGGCACCCAGATGGGCATGGACGTGCGCATCGCGGCGCCTGCTGCACTGATGCCGCCGCCCGCCCTGGTGGCAGCCATGCACGAGTTGGCGCGACACACCGGTGCGCGCATCCAGTTGCAGACCGACCCGCTGCAGGCGGTGCTTGGCGCCGACTTCGTCTACACCGACGTCTGGGTGTCGATGGGTGAGGACGAGTCGGCCTGGGCCGAGCGCATCGAGCTGCTGCGGCCCTACCAGGTGAATGCGGCGCTGATGCGCGCCACCGGTCGACCGCGCACCAAGTTCATGCACTGCCTGCCCGCCCTCCATGGGCTGGACACCGAAGTGGGCCGACAGGTGCATGCGAAGTTCGGACTGTCTGAACTTGAGGTCACGGACGAGGTGTTCGAGTCCGGAGCCTCCGTGGTGTTCACGCAGGCCGAGAACCGGCTCCACACCATCAAGGCCGTGCTCGTGGCCACGCTGGGTTGAGCGTGGACCAGAGCCCGGCACGAGGCTGGTCGTGGCCCTCCGCGGAAATGCGCTTCCGCCCACGCTCCTAGGAGCGTGATGTCCTTTGCGACTTCCTTCAGGTCGCCAACGGTCTTCTGCGCCTTGCCTTCGACCTGCTTGTGGATGCCCTTCATGCGCTGTTCGTCGCTGCCGACGACCTTGCCGACAGCCTCCTGCGCCTTGCCGACGGCGCCCTTGATCGAGCCCTTGACCTGGTCCTTGTTCATGGTGATGCCTTCTGCGGTGGTGGAAAGGGGGTGCAAGGCCACCGCTCAGGTCGCGATGTAGGGTGTGCCGTAGAACGGGTGCACGCCGCCGGCCCAGGTGCGGTCGGACATCGACGGCCAGTGCGCCTTGTCGAAGCCCGGCGCGTCCTTGAGCGTCGCCTTGGCCACGTTTAGGGTGAAGCGCTTGTGTGCGGTGTCGAGCGTCAACACCGCCCAGGGCACGGCGAACAGTTTGTCGCCCGGGCCGAGCACGCCGCCGAAGGACAGCACGGCGTAGGCCACTTTGCCGGTGGCCATGTCGATCATGAGTTCCTTGATGTCGCCCAAGTCTTCGCCTTCCTTGTTGCAAACATCGTTGCCCATCAAGGTGTCGGCGCCCATCAGCGAAGGGCCGGGGCCTGGGCTGCGGTGTGCGTACATGCCGAAGTTGTCGCGCGTGAGGTCGTTCGACTTCATGGCGCTTCCTTGGGACGCTGGAACCGACTGGCACCGACCACCATGAAGACGGACTTCATTGCGCAGCAGGACGTGAACGCCGAACGCCTGCGGGATCCTGCCAATCAGGGCGGGCGCATCGGCTTGGAGGTCCCCGAATGAGTCGTCGAGCTCTCTGGCGATGGCGCCATTCAGGGCGAGACATGCGCGACCGACTGCGCCGCACAGCGCGCAGCCGGCCGGCGCACATGGATCGATCCCCTGAGCCTGCGGTCCTGAAGGCCTGAACGGTAGGCCGGCATGATGGTCCTGGCCGTTGGTCTGTTCGTGTTGCTGCTGGCGGGTGGCGGTGGCCTGGGCGCTGCGGACCTTGATCCCCGGGGTCTTCTTCCTCGTGCTGCCGCGGCTGTTGTGCGGCCTGGTGCTGCCCGCCGTCGGTGCCCACGATGATGCCGAGCGCTGCGCGCGGGCCGCCGCGAGCCAGGCCGCGCTGCGAAGCCTGGCCGGCTCTGCGCTGCCGGCCCGCCCGCCCGCCCGCCCGAGTGCGCCGCGTTGCAGGCCTCGGCGGTGCGCATCGCAGCGCGCTGCGCGCCGAACGCGAGGCACTGGTGGCCTCGGCCACGGCGCTGGGCCTCAAAGACATCGTGCTGCGCCGCCTGGTGCGCGAAGTCGACCTGCAAGAGGCCCAGCCCGGCCCCTGAGGGACGGAGCACCTGTTCGCCGCTACTCGTGCCGAAGCGCGTCGATCGGGTCCATCCGCGCGGCGCGACGCGCCGGCACGTAGCCGAAGACCACCCCAATGGCGGCCGCGAACAGCAGCGCCACGCCGTTGATGACGGGGTCGAACACGTAGGGCACCGCCATGAGCCGAGCCCCGCCCCACGAGGCCGCAGCGGCCAGCAGCACGCCCACCGCGCCGCCCAGTGCCGACAGGACGACGGCCTCGATGAGGAATTGCAGCAACACCTCGCGCTCGACCGCGCCCACCGCGAGCCGCAAGCCGATTTCGCGCGTGCGCTCGGTGACGCTGACCAACATGATGTTCATGATGCCGATGCCACCCACGAGCAGGCTCACCGCGGCCACAGCGCCGAGCAGGTCGGTCAGCACGCCCATGGTGCTGCTGAGTGTGTCAGCCAGTTGCTGGGTGTCGAAGATGTTGAAGTTGTCGTCGTCGCCCGCGGCCAGCTGGCGCCGCTCGCGCAACAGCTCGCGCAGGCTGGCCTTGAGGGGCCCGCTGTCGGCGTCTTCGGCCATCGAAACGATCAGTGCGGCCACGCGCGTGTTGCCCGTCACGCGGCGCTGCAGCGTGTGCAGCGGCAGCACGACGCTGTCGTCCTGGTCGCCCATTCCGCCCTGGCCTTTGGCGGCGAGAACGCCCACCACCTGGCAAGAGAACTGGCGGATGCGCAGCAGCTCGCCCAGGCCGGCGATGTCCGGGCCTGCGGGCGAGCCGCCCCAGAGCTCGCGCCGCACGGTCTCGCCGACGATGCACACCGCCGAGCCGGCCAGCTGTTCGTCAGGCGTGAAGACACGCCCGCCGGCCAACGCCCAGTTGCCGGCGCTGAACCAGGCGTTGGTGCTGCCGCTCACGCTGGTGGCCCAGTTCCGCCCATTGGCCACCACGATGGCACTGGCGCGGCCCTGCGGCGCCACCTCGGCCACGCCGCCGATCTGGGTGGCGATGGCCTCGGCGTCCGTCTCGGTGAACTGCGGCACGCCGCTGCCGCCGCCCCCACCCAGGCGCTGACCGGGGCCCACCACCAGGAGGTTGGTGCCCAGGCTGGCGATCTTGCCCTCGATGGCTGTCGTGGCGCCGTTGCCAAGCGTCACCATGGTGATGACGGCGGCCACGCCGATCACGACCCCCAGGATGGTCAAGAACGAACGCAGCAGGTTGCGCTGCACCGAGCGCAAGGCCAGGAGCAGCACGCTCAACAGCATCGTGACCTGTTCGCCCTCAGGCGGCCTCGGCCGAAGCAGGGGCCTGCAGCGTCGGGTTGGGGTTGAGCTCGTCCCGAGCGATCCGACCGTCCAGGAAGTGGACCATGCGCCGCGCATAGGCGGCCATGTCAGGCTCGTGCGTCACCATCAGCACAGTGATGCCTTGGTCGCGATTCAGCGACATCAGCAGGCCCATGATCTCGTGGCTGCGCGGGCTGTCCAGGTTGCCGGTCGGCTCGTCGGCCAGCACCACGGCAGGCGCCGTGACGATGGCACGCGCGATCGCCACGCGCTGCTGCTGGCCGCCCGAAAGCTCAGCCGGCGTGTGCCGCTCCCAGCCTGCCAACCCCACATCGGCGAGTGCGCGCGTGGCGGCGGCGCGCCGCGTGGCGGTGCCGTCGCCGCGGTACAGCAGCGGCAGCTCGACGTTCTCTTGCGCCGAGGTGCGCGCCAGCAGGTTGAAGCCCTGGAACACGAAGCCCAGGTAGCGGCGACGAAGGCGTGCGCGCTCGTCGCGCGAGAGCGCCTCCACGCGCGTGCCCCTGAAGAGGTACTGGCCGGCTGTGGGCGTGTCCAGGCACCCCAGGATGTTCATGGCCGTGCTCTTGCCGGAGCCACTGGGCCCCATGATGGCCAAAAACTCACCAGCTGCCACATCCATGCTGATGCCCTTGAGCGCCATCAGCTCGCTGGCGCCGCTGCCGTAGCGCCGCGTGATGTCCCGCAGCCGTATCAGCGGCGCTGTCACGGCGCCGCGCCGGTGGTCTGCGCGGTCACCACGAGCATGCCCTCGCGCAGGGCCCCGGCGGCGATCTCGGTGCTTCGGCCGTCGCTGATGCCGGGCGTCACGGCCACGGCCTGGGGCACCGCGCCGGGCAGCGGCCGGCCGTCGACGTCGGTGGCCAGCACCCACACCTGACGCGCACCGGCGGTGCTGGCGCCCTCTGCCGCGCTCTTGCGCTGGCTTTCCGTCTTGGGCGGGCCGAAGCTCACACCCGCTGCCAAGCCCTTCTTCGCCGCATTGGTGGCGGTGGTTGGCGTGAAACGCAGTGCTGCATTGGGCACGTGCAGCACGCCCTTGCGTTCGGTGGCCACGATGGTGGCGGTGGCGGTCATTCCCGGGCGCAGGCTCAGATCGGTGTTGTCGACGTCGAGCCAGGTGAGGTAAGTCACGACGTTGTCGGTCAGGGTCGCACCGAAGCCCACACGCGTGATCCGCGCGGGATAGCTGCGCGTTGGGTAGGCGCTGACCGTGAAGCGAGCGGCCTGGCCGGTCTTGACGACGCCGACATCGGCCTCGTCGACGTAGACCCACAGGCGCAGCGTGGTCAGGCTCTCGGCCAGTGTGAACAGCGTCACTGCCTGCAGTGAGGCCGCGACCGCGTTGCCCGGGTCCACGGAGCGGGTGAGCACCACGCCGTCGGAGGGGGCTGTGATCGAGGCCTTGGTCAGATTGATCTGGTCGGTGGACAGCAGGGCCAGTGCCTCGCTGACCCCTGCCTCGGCGCTGGCCGCATCGGCCTGTGCACGGGTCAGGTTGGCGCGGCTGGCGTCAAGATCGGCCGGCGCCGGCTCGCGACCGTTCGACAGGCGCGCCATCGCCTCCAGCCGCGCCAGCCTCGTGTGCGCTTCGGCCAGCGTCGCCGCCGCCAGGCGCACGCGGCTGCGGGCGGCAGCCAGGCCGGCCTCGGAGCGCAGGATCTGGTCGCGCAGTTTGGCGGTGTCCAGCACCAGCAGCACCTGGCCTTTGGTGACGCGGTCATTGACGTCGACGTTGACGCGCAGCACGGTGCCCGAAAGCTCGCTGCCGATGCTCACCGAGCGCGTGGGCTGCACCGTGCCGTTGGCGGTGATGCTGAGCGTCAGGTCTCCTCGGGTGACGGCCTGGGTGCTGTACTGCGGTGCGGCCCGGGCGGCGCGTTTCATCCACCAGGTGGTGCCACCCGCCACCATCAGCAACATCGTGCCCACCGCCAACCAGGGCAGCGCACGCCGATACCAGGGCCTTGCCTCGGCCTGCCCCAGCAGCGCAGCAAGACCACCGGGCTCAGCCCCGGGAGCCGGGGCGGGCGCGTTCACGGTGCGCCGCCGATGGGCGAGTCTGTCAGCGTCAGCAACACATCGGCATACCAAGCGCAGTTCAGGCCCAGAGACTCATCGAGCTGGCTGTCGCGGTCGCTCATGTCCATGCGGCTGGCGTGTATGCCGAGCAGCCACCAGCGGCGCGGCCCCCCTGCGGCGCCGGCATGCCGGAGCACCGGCGCTCCGCTGCTGCCTCGGTGGGTGCGGCCGTCGGTGAGAAAGCAGCCCCGGCGCTGGAAGCGCACGCCGTAGGCGGAAGCGATCCCAGCCGTGCGCACGACGGGCAAGAAGTGCACCGTGTCGTGGAAGCCGAGCGGGAAGCTCGGAATGGCCAGGCTGTCGCCGACATCACCGAGCTCCTGCGCCTGGCGACCGGTGGCAAGGTTCTCGGGGCCGAAGGTCTGCATGGCGTGGGCCTGCGGCAGATCGGGCAGCGGTATCTCAAGCGCGGCAACGTCGATGTCGCCGCCGCCGTCTTGCGCCTGCCGCCAGCGTGCACGGCCATCGGCGTACAGCGACAGGCGCAGCGATTGCACACGGGTGAGGTCGCTGCGGTCGGTGTGGCAGAGGATCTCGACACCGTCTGGCGAGTGGCCCGAGGGCTCGTCGAAGAACACGTGCCGGCTGGTGATCAGGAAGACGCGGGCGTCGCGCCTGAAGAAGAAGCCGCTCGCCGAGGTCAACAGGCGGGCGCCGGCCCAGGTCTTGACCCGCGTGATCGCCAGCAGCATCGTCAGCGCCTGGCCGGGAGGCGCCTGGTCGGGCTCCACGGGCTTCAAGGGCGGATCGTGATCTCGTTCTTCACGGACCTGACGCCGTTGACATCGCGCGCAATGCGCTCGGCCGTGTTTCTCTCCAGAGCGCTCTTTGCAAAGCCGGACAGCATGACCGTGCCGTTGAGTGTTTCAACGCTGATGCTGGTCCCGGCGACGTCCGGGTTGCTCAGCATCCGGCTCTTGACCTGGGTGGTGATGCTCGCGTCGTCGAGGTAGGCCCCGGTCGTCTGCTGGCCGCGCGAAACGGCGCAGCCGGCGGTGACAAGCAGGACCAAGACCAGCGGGGCAAGCAGTGTGCGGAGCTTCATGAAGTGACCTCAAGGTGGGCGTGATGTTGGGCCGGCTGGCGCTGCCGACGCTATGCGGCTTGGAGGGGTCAGTCCGTGCGCCATCGAACATCGGTGCCAGCCAGGGCGTGTTCGATGGCGTGTTGACGCTCAGGCGACGAGAGTGGGTCCCCGCACAGACGCGTGCAGGGCCTGCGGGCGGCCGCGGTGATCTGCCCGGTGGGCGGCTTGGGCCTGGCTGGATGCGGCACCTTGTTGCCCAGCTCAAGAGTCGAGACCGATTCGCAGTGGGTGAGCCATGTCGACGCCGTGGCGTCGCTGGCTGCTCTGGCGCCCGCCAGCGCCACCCGCCTGACGGTGCACGAGCAAGGGCTGGACCCCGCCCGCCATGCGGCGCTGGCGATGCTGCATTTCGCCGACCTGCTGCAGCGCATCGCCGCGGCCACGCTAGGAGCGTGGGCGGCAGAAATTCAGCCCCGCGCCGGGGCGGCCAAAGCCACTGGCGTAGGCGCGTCGCGCAGCGCGGGCTTGACGCCCGCGCCAGCGGCGCAACACCCGCCAGCGGCTTTGGCCGCCCCGGCCCTTTGGGTTGGGCCGATTTCGGGGCCCTTGCGGCGTTGCCACGCTGGCCCGGGCGCACAGCCCGGGCTGCGCGCGGCGCCTGGCCTGGGCCCCGAAGTCGGCCCAACGCGGGGCTGGATTTCTGCCGCCCACGCTCCTAGGAGCGTGGGCGGCAGCGGGTGGGCAGTTTCTGGCTGGATGCGCTCAAATTCCGACGCGAGACGCTCACCACGGGCTGGCGCGTCGACGCGTTGCTGGAGTTGGTGGACGACGTGCTGGTGTACAGGCTGGTGAGGGCAGCCCGCGCTGCACGAGCGCGAACTGCGACGCAATCCTCTGGGGCCGCTGCAGGGTTGGGGCGAGCAGCTGGCACCCGGTAGGCACCCGGTAGGTATCACCGGGACTCCGCGCTCATGAGACAGAGCAGAGCGTCGCCCGTGGCCGTGTCGGCGCCGAGGCGGGCCAGCACCGGTTGCGCAGCCTGGCCCTGCGGGGCGACGGTGAGTCTGAACGAGCGCAGCGGTGCCGCCGCCTGCAGCTCCGCCAGGGCCGTGTCCAGGCTTTGCCTGTCGGGGCCTGCAAAAAAGGCAGCGATGCGCTGGCCCTGCACACGCCCACGCGGCAGGCCGAGCAGCCCGGCTGCGGTCTCATTCAGCTCGACCACCACACCGCCCGCATCGATGACGAAGCAGCCCACCGGCAGGGCATCGTGGCGTGCGGCCTGCCGCCGCAGCGCCAACTCCAACTCGCCACGCGACAGCAGCAGCTCCTGCGACTGCAACTCGAGCTCGACCTGATGAACCTGCAGCTCGTGCAGCAGGGCCAGCGCATCCGGCGCGGTGTCAGGGGACGAGGCCAATGCGTGCAGGACGCCCAAGGCATCCACGAAGCCGACAGCAGGCCCGTTCTCGGCGGTCGCGCCGCCCAGACGGGTGGTGGCGCGGCGGCGCAAGGCGTGCAGCGACTGCGCGTCCATGCCCGGGATGCCGGGGCTCGTCGACAGGGACATGAAAGTCTCCTCGGGTGGCTGACAAGCCGCCCACTCTACGCCTCGCGCAGCCGGGCCTCCAGGTGCTTGGCCGCCGTGATGTCCACGAAGGTGATGACCACGCCCTGAACCACGTTGGCGAGCGTGCGGTAGGGCATGACGCGAACGTTGAGCCAGTGTCCGTCGGTGGTCGCGATCTGCTTCTCGCTGATGGTCAGAGTGCGCAGCGTCTGCCTCATGTCGTTGTCAAGATCGGGGTACAGCAGCGTGCTGGTCAGCTCGCTCAGCGGCCGGCCGATGTCGTGCTCGCGCAGGTGGATGACACGCGCAGTCTGCTCGGTGTAGCGGCGCACCTTGAACTGCTCGTCGAGAAACAGAGTCGCGATTTCCGTGCTGTTGAGCAGGTTCTGCATGTCGCTCTGCGCCAGCGCCAGGTCGTCCAGTTTGCCTTGCAGCTCGCCATTGATGCTCTGCAGCTCCTCGTTCATCGATTGCGCCTCTTCCTGGGAGGTCGTCAGTTCTTCGTTGGCCGATTGCAGCGCTTCGTTGGTGCTCTGCAGCGCCTCGTTGGCGGCTTGCAGCTCTTCGCGGGACGCCCGCATTTCCTGGTGCAGCGCCTGGATCTCCTCACGAGCGCGCAGCAGCTGGTCGGCCCGGGGCGCTTGTTCCGCGCCTGCGGCGGCTGTGGGCCTGCGGCGCGGCTGAGCCGGACGCTCGCGGAAGACGATCAGGGCCATGCCCTGCAGCGGCTTGGGCTGCGCGATGCCCTGCACCGTGATGTCCAGCGCAGCGCCCGCACCGTCATCCAGGTGCAACGCCCGCAGCTCCACCGTCGTATGCGTCTGCACAGCGGTGCGCAAGGCGACCGCCAGTTGAGCGCGGATGGCGGGCCGTGCCATCGCGTGCAGGTTCCAGTTGGCCTTGCCGGCAGCCGGCTCCAGGAAGCGGCCGGTTCGGCCGCTGATGTAGACGATGTCGCCGGCTGCGTTGACGAGAACGGCCGGCGGCGCATGACCTTGCAGCAGCAGCTGATCGGCCAGAACCTGCAGGTTGGCGGGCGGGGGGGTGGTGTGCGGCAGCTGAGTCTCCTTCGGGATGGCAGCGGCACCGGGGCGGCCCTGGATCGGAAAGACAGCAGGGTCGGCAGGCCCGGCGTTCTCGCTGCGCCGGTAGATCCTCGACCTCGGGTGCAGCGGCACGAACAGCGTCTCGGCGCGGCCCACGGTCTCTGCGTTGCCCAACAGCAGCGCACCGCCGGCCCGCAGGCTGTAGTGGAACAGCGGTACCAGTCGTCGCTGCAGTGCCGCGCCGAAGTAGATCATGAGGTTGCGACACGTGAGGATGTCCAGGCGCGTGAAGGGCGGATCTTGGAGCAGGTCGTGCTGGGCGAACAGCACCCTGTCGCGGATGCGCGCATCGATCCGCCAGCCCTTGGGCGTGCGAGAAAAGAAGCGCGACAGCCGCTCGGGCGTCAGACCTTCGACGCTCGTCTCGGCGTAGCAGCCTGCGCGCGCTGCGGCAATCGCGTCTGCATGGAGATCGGTGGCGAAGACCTGCACGTCGCGGCGCTGCGCCTGCGGCAGGGTCTCCTGGACCTCCGAGCAGGCGATGGCCAGCGTGTAGGCCTCCTCGCCTGTAGAACACCCAGCGACCCAGGCGCGCATCGGGCCGGCCGTGCGGTCGGTCTGGGCCAGCATCACCGGCAGCACGCGGTCCTGCAGATCCTGCCAGGCTTCGGGGTCGCGGAAGAACGCGGTCACACCGATGAGCAGTTCCTTCAGGAGCAGATCCAGCTCCTGCGGATGACCGCTCGCGAAGTCCGCATAGTCCGCCGTCGAGGGCAGCCCGTGGACGGCGACCCGCCGCGCCACACGGCGCTGCAGGGTGTTGGGCTTGTACAGCGACAGGTCGTGCCGGGTTTGCGCGTGGAGCAGCGCCAGGATGCGCGCGAGGGCAGCCGCATCGCTGCGGCCAGCCCAGCCCCGGGCCGCTGAGCGCCGCTGTGGCGTGGCCAGGAGCGCGAGCATGAGTGCCGGCAACTTGGCCGGCAGATCGATGATGTCGACGCAGCCTGTCGCTATCGCGTGGCGGGGCATGTCATCAAACTGCGCCGAGGCCGGCCGCTGCACCAGCGTCAGGCCGCCCTGCGCATGGATCGCCCGCAAGCCCGCGCTGCCGTCGGCTCCCATGCCCGACAGCACGACGCCGATCGCGCGTTCGCCCAGTTCTCGGGCCAGCGAGCCGAACATCACGTCGATGGGCAGCCGGTGACCGCGCGGCCTCGAGGGCTGGGCGAGGTGCAGGGCGCCACCGCTGAGGGTCATCTCTGCGGCCGGCGGCATCACGTAAACCTGGTCAGCCACCACCGGCGTAGGCCCACCCACTTCGAGCACCGGCACAGCGGTGGCCCGCTGCAGCAGATCGGCCAGCAGTGTCTGGTGATGGGGGTCCAGGTGCTGCACAACGACGAAGGCCAGACCACTGGCTGGTGGCACCTGGCCGAGAAACTGCATCAGCGGCTCCAGCCCGCCGGCAGAGGCGCCCAGGCCGACGACGGGCACCGTCGCGCAAGGCCGCTCCGGCAGTGCCCCCGCAAGATCACGCATGGTCCGAGTATGGGGCCCGGTGTCGCAGGCACCGCCGTGCGGCGGCGCACAGACGCTGGGAGGGCGCGGCGGCTACAAGCACCCTTGGCCAAGTCCCGCCGAGCACCCACGAGCCCCGCATGCATCCCATCCCTGCCCGCCGCGCGCAGCTCGCCCCGGCGCCATCTCGCCCGCCTGCCGGGCTGGCCGGTTTGCCCCGCGCCGGGGGAGTCGTGGCCGGCAGGATGGACGTGCGGTGAACGCGCCGCGCATCCCCGGGCCCTGCTGGAGCACGGCCTGCTTCGGCGAGGCGGCAGACCCGTCACCCCTGGAGATGTCGGGGCTGGGCGATCATCTCCAGGCGTGCCGTGCCCTGTGCGGGCGGCTGTTCAGGCTAGGCTGCGCGGTCGAAGCCGCCATGGCTTTCTTGGCTGCGCGGGTCGTCACCAGTCTGCTGGCGCTGGCGCTGCTCGTCGGCCTGGCCCTGTGGGCCTGTTAGGGTGGGGCGGCTGCCCGGCCTCAGCGCGCTGATCCCGGCCGCCACTCCTGAACTCTGTGCACTTCTTGACCCGGCGCGCGGGCCGCTGCAGCCATCGATACGGTCCGAGATCTTCGGCTTGCAGCGTTTCGCGCAGCATGGTCGCAGCCTGGGCAGGACACACCGGGTGGCGCGTTCTCGCCCTCTGGCGCCGACCTTCCACCCGCGTCTGCGCAGCAACATTGCGGTGCTGCGCGAGGCGCACCGCTACATCGGCTGGCAGACAGGGAGCGGCCATGACGTGAGCCCCGCCGCCGAGTGGCTGCTGGACAACTTCCACCTCATCGAAGCGCAGCTGGTGCAGGTTCGCGAAGGGCTGCCGCGGCGCTACTTTCGCGAGCTTCCGGTGCTCGTCGGGGCGCCGCTGGCCGGCTTGCCGCGCGTCTACGGCGTGGCCTGGGCCTTTGTCGCCCACACCGACGGCGACTTCGATGAAGACCTGCTCTCCACCTACCTGCGGGCGTATCAGGAGACGCGCGAGCTGCATCTGAGCGAGATGTGGGCTCTGCCCACCACCTTGCGTGTGGTACTGATCGAGAGCCTGCGCCGGTTGGCCGAACGAGTGGCCTGCAACAAGGCCGCCCGGGAGGCGGCGAACCTGTGCTGCGACCGGCTCGACGGGGTCGACGTTGCCGCGCTGGAGCTGGTGCATCAGCGCCTTGAGCGCCGCGGTGTCGGCGGCACCTTTCTGGCGCAGATGGCCCTGCGTCTGCAAGAGCCGTCCCAAGGTGCTGAAGGCAGCGTGCGCCCGGAACATCTCGTCTGGCTGCAGCACGCGCTGCCTGACGCGTCGACGCAGCATGCGCAGCAAGGCGCTGACCAGGCCGCCGACAACCTCAGTGTGCGCAACGCCGTCAACGCGCTGCGCGAGATCGGCGACGCCGACTGGGCCGACATCGTGGCGCGCACCAGCGCGTTGATGCGCAGCATGCTCCGCTCGCCGGTCTTCGAGGCCGAGCACGCCACCACGCGCGACGAGACCTTGCATGGCATCGAAAGGCTGGCGCGGCGCAGCGGGCTGGGCGAAGGGGTGGTGGCGCAACGCCTGCTTCAGCTGATGGGTGCCACGCCTGCCGATGCGCTCTCGGGCGTTCCCGGCCACTGGCTGGCCGGCGCCGGCCGGCCGACGCTGCTGCGGGTGCTGGGCCTGAGGGAACAAAGCGCGCTCGCCTGGCGAACCAGCGCCCTCCCACTGGCCCTGCCGGCCTACCTGGCTGTGGTGCTGCTGTCGACGGTCGGGCTCCTGGTCTGGCTCTTGGAGTCGGGCGCGCCGTCCGCGGTCGGGCCGGGGCTCGGTGTTGCCTTGCTCATGGCCTTGCCGGCATCGGAGGCGGTGATCGCGGTCATTCATCGGCTCATCAGCGAGTCGGCGCAGCCATGCTCCTTGCCGCGGCTGGCCTTGCGGGCAGGCATTCCAGCCGAACATCGCGCGCTCGTCGCTGTGCCGGCTCTCTTGGGCAGCGTCGCCTCGGTGCAGGCCTTGCTGCACCGGCTGGAGCTGCACCACCTGGCCAATCCGGAACGCGAGGTGCAGTTCGCGCTGCTCAGCGACGGCGTGGATGCCGATGCCGAGCGGGTCGATGGCGATGCCGCGTTGCTCAGCTGCGCGACCCAGGGCATCGAGGCGCTCAATGCGCGCCATCCGGGCTTGCCGGGCGCCGCGCCGCGCTTTGTGTTGCTGCACCGAGCGCGTCGGTTCAGCCCGAGCGAGCAGGCCTGGATCGGCTGGGAGCGCAAGCGCGGCAAGCTCGAGCAGCTGGTGGCCGCGCTGGCCCAGGGCGGGCCAGGCCCCTTTGTCGATCTGGGTGAGCTTTCCCGCCTGGCCGAGGCCACACGTTACGTGGTCACGCTGGACAGCGATACCCAACTGCCGCCGGGCAGTCTGCGGGCGCTGGTCGGCGTGGCTGCGCACCCGTTGAACCGTCCGCGGCTGGATCTCGGCCGGCGCCGCGTTGACGCCGGCTACGGCATCCTGCAGCCGCGCATCCTCACGCCGCTGCCGGCACGGCAAGAGCTCACCCCCTTCCACGCGCTGTTTGCCGGACCGTGCGGCCTGGATCCCTACAGCGCCGCCAGTTCGGAGGTCTACCAAGACCTCTTCGGCGAGGGCAGCTTCAGCGGCAAGGGGCTGCTCGACGTGCAGGCTGTGCATGCGGTGCTGTCCGGTCGCCTGCCGGAGGGGCTGGTGCTCAGCCACGATCTCTTCGAGGGCTCGCTGGCGCGCTGCGCAGCCGTGACCGACATCGGCCTTGTCGAGGCCGCACCCTTTCACGCCGACGTGGCCGCTTCGCGTGTGCATCGCTGGACACGCGGCGACTGGCAGCTGCTGCCGCTGCTGCTGTCGCCCTGGCGCTACCGGCTGCGGGCCGTCAACCGTTGGAAGCTGCTGGACAACCTGCGCCGCTCCTTGGTGGCGCCGGCTTCGTTGGCGCTGGTGGTGCTGTCCTTGACCGGCAGCGCCTTGGTGCCGGTGGCTGCGTTGGCCCTGGTGCTGGCTGCCTTCTCGGCCGGGCCGGTGCTGGGTGCCTTGGCCGGCCTGTGGCCGCGCAGCGAAGACGGCGCCCGCGGGTACTTCTTCCGCCAGGCCGGGGCCGGGCTGATGCGGTCCTTGGGTGGCGGCTTGTGGCACCTGGCCCAACTGCTGCAGCTCGGCCGCCAGCGGGCCGACGCCATCGGTCGCGCGCTGTGGCGCATGGGCATCAGCCGGCGCCGCCTGCTGCAGTGGACCACCGCGGCCACGGCGCAGGCCGAGTCGACGACGCGGCTGGACCAGCTGCTGCGCCGCCACGCGGTCGAGCCGGCGCTGGCGCTGCTGCTGACGCTTGGCCTGCTGGCCGCCGGCACGCCACATCCGGCGATGACCGTCGCCTTGGGGCTGTTGTGGGCCGCGTCGCCGCTGTGGACCTGGTGGGCGAGCCGACCGCCACCGGCCCGCACGGGTGCCGCCTTGCCCGGCGCCGACCGTGTTTACCTTGAAGCTGTGGCGCGCGACACCTGGCGCTACTTTGAGCGCTGTGTCAGTGCCGACGACAACCATCTGCCGCCCGACAACCTGCAGACCCTGCCGCAGGAGATGTTGGCGCACCGCACCTCGCCCACCAACATCGGGCTGTACCTGCTAAGCGCAGCCTGTGCGCGCGAATTCGGTTGGATCGGCAGCGCAGAGCTCCTGCAGCGGCTGGAGGCCACGCTGGACACCCTGGACCGGCTGCAGCGCCACCGCGGCCACTTCCTGAACTGGTACGACACCCAGACCTGCGCGCCGCTGCCACCCCATTACGTGTCGACGGTGGACAGCGGCAATCTCGGTGGCCACCTGCTGGCCGTGGGCCAGGCCTGCCTGGCGTTTGCGCATGCCGGCCACGGCGAACGAGAGGAGGGCCCGACAGGGCGCACCGATCCTCCTGAGTCCGTGGCGGTACGCCTGCGCGCTGTGGCGGCGCGCTGCACCGGCCTGGCCTGGGCGGCCGACTATCGCTTCCTGTACCACCCCCGCCGCCATCTGTTCCACATCGGCTACCGCGTGGCCGAGCAGGCGCTGGACGCCGGGTTCTACGACTTGCTGGCCTCAGAGTCCCGCCTGACCAGCCTGTTGGCCATCGCCAAAGGCGACGTGCCGGTGGGCCACTGGGCCGCACTCGGCCGGCCGTTCTACGCCGTCGGCGCGGTGGCCGGTCTTCGTTCGTGGTCGGGATCGATGTTCGAGTACCTGATGCCCAGCCTGCTGATCGACGAGCCCGAAGGCAGTGTGCTGCGAGACGCAGGCCTGGCGGCGCTTCGCGAGCAGATCGCCTACGCCCGCCTGCACGACGTGCCCTGGGGCATCTCCGAGTCGGCCTATGCTGGCCGCGACTCGACCCTGGCCTACCAGTACGCGCCGCAAGGCGTGCCGCGCTTGGCCCTGCGGCGCACACCGCCCGACGAGCTGGTGATCGCACCCTACGCCACGGCCCTGGCGGCCCAGCGGGCCCCGCGGCGCGCGGCGGCCAACCTCGCGGCGTTGGAGGCGCTGGGTGCTCGTGGCAGCCTGGGCTTCATCGAGGCGTTGGACTACACGCCCTCGCGATGCGCGCTGGGCGAGCCCTACACGCCCGTGGCCACCAGCATGGCCCATCACCAGGGCATGACGATCGTCGCGCTGACCAACGTGCTGCGCGACGACGTGGTGCGCCGCTGGGCCATGGCCGAGCCCCACCTGGAGGCGATGGTGCCCTTGCTCCACGAACGCGCCCCGCGCGAGGTGCCGCGGCTGCGTGCAGCGCCGACGGGTCCGGCCCAGGGGGCTGAGCTCAGGGGCCGCGCGCCCGGACTGTTGCGACAGGTGCGGCCAGGCGAAGCTGCGGTGGAGCCTACGCATATCCTGTCCAACGGGCGCTACCGCGTGACGCTGCGCGCCAGCGGCGCCGGCTGGAGCCGTTGGGGCCCGGTGGGCATCCAGCGCTGGCGCGACGATGCGCTGCGCGATGCCTCGGGCAGCTTCTTCTACCTGCGCCGCGCTGACGAGGCTGCGCGGGTCTCGCTGAGCCAGCATCCGGCCCCCGACCCGGATGCGTGTTATGGAAGCATCTTCCACGCCGATCGCGTGTGCCTCGAAGCCCGGTGGCCCGACCTGCAGACCCAGGTCACGGTCTGGGTGAGTCCGGAGGACGACATCGAGTTCCGGCAGGTCGAGCTGCGCAACCTCGGCGATGCGGCACTCGACCTCGAGCTGATTTCGGCCTTCGAGCTGGCTCTGGCGGAGCCGGGCGCCGACGAGGCCCATCCCGCCTTCTCGAACCTGTTCGTGCGTGCCAGTTGGCGCCCAGCCATGCAGGCGCTGGTGTTCGAGCGCCGCCCGCGTCTGGCCGGCGAGCGGGTGGTGATGGCCGCGCATTTTCTGGCCGCCAGCGACCCGCCTGCGCAGGCGCTCCATGTGCAGACAGACCGCCTGCGTTGGCTGGGCCGCAACCGCGGCACCAGCCGGCCGTTGGCAGCCCTGGATGCCGCGCCGGTGATGCCAGGCGACGTGCCGGTGCCGATGGACACTGGCCTTGACCCTGTGTGCGCGATCGCCCTGCGGGTGCGCATCTTGCCGGGCGCGAAGGCGCTGTTGACCTTTGCCACCGCCGCCACCGACAACGGCGGCGTGCTCAGTGCGGTCATCGACAAGTACCGCCAGCCCGTCCACGTGCAGCGGGCCTCGCTGATGTCGGCGACGCTGACCGGCATCCGCTTGCGGGCGTGGGGGATGGGTGCCAACGACTTCGTCGCCATCCAGTCCCTGAGCTCCGCCTTGGTGCACACGCTCTCCCGGCCGGACCTGGTGCGGGGCGCGCCCGCCGCCTGCAGCGGCTTCGACCGCCGTCTGCTGTGGCGCTTCGGCGTCTCCGGCGATCGACCCATCGTCCTGGTGCTGGCCCAGGCGGCGCAGGGCCAGGGGCTGCTGCGCTCGCTGGCTCTGGCGCTGCGGCTGTGGGCCTGGGGCGGTGTCGGGTGCGACCTCGTGGTGCTCAACGCGGAGCCGGTGTCTTACGCGATGGCGGTGCAGCAAGAACTGCGGGTGCTGCGCGAGCGACATGACGCCGAGAACCGGGCGCGGGGCAGCGACGCCTGCACGGGGCTCTTCGTTGTGCAAGCCCATGAGATCACGGACGCCGAAAAGGCGGCCCTGAACGGCCTGGCGCGCGTGAGGCTGGTCGCCGACGGCCGGCCGCTGGCGATGCTGGTCCAGGGGTGGATGGCCGGGCACGAGGCCGCCTTCGAGCGCCGCCATGAAGGAGCACGCTGCGCCTTGCCAGCGGCGGCAGGCCCTGCATCACCGGCGCCGGCTCCGCAAGGGCGCTTCACGGCCGAGGGCGCGGACTTCGTCTTCGAGGCCGGCGAGGCCCTGCGCCCGGCACGGCCCTGGATCAACGTCATTGCCAACGCCGACTTCGGCACCCTCCTGTCCGAGGCCGGCGGCGGCCACACCTGGGCCGGCAACAGCCGCCTGAACCAGCTCACCGCCTGGTCCAACGATGCGGTGGCCGATCCGCCTTCTGAGTGGCTGCTGTTGCAGGACATGCGCACGCGCCAGGTCTGGAGCGCCACGGCCAGCGGCGGCACGGCGAGCGACGGTGCAGCCGTGGTCTACCGCGTGACCCACGGCCAAGGTTGGAGCCGCATCGAGCACCGAAAGGGCGACGCGGAGGTCATCCTCACCTGGTGCGTGGACCCGGTGCTGGCGGTCAAGCAACTCCAAGTGGCTATCACCAACCGAGGCACGCAGACGCTGCACCTGCGTGTGGCCGGCCTGGTCGAGTGGACGATGGGTGCGGGTACCGCCTCGCGGGCCACGGTGCACACCGCCCGGCTGCGCCAGCGGCTGCCCGAGGGCTGGCTCACCGGGCTGCTCTGCACCCAGTTGGAGGCCTCCGGTGGCTTTGGCAACGGCACGGCCTGCTTCGCGGTCGCGCACGGGTCGGCCCAGCCCCACGACCCCGAGGCGGACTGGACCTGCGACCGCCGCGAGTTCTTCGACGCACGCGGACGCTTGGTGCTGCCGGATCACCTAGGGCGCTCGCAGGGGCGCGGGCTTGATCCCTGCGCCGCCCTGGCGTTGCACCTGGACATCGCCCCCGGTACCTCGGCCGCTTGCGTCTTTCTGCTCGCTTATGCCGGCAGCCCGGATGCGGCGCGGAGCCTCGTCACGCGCGCCGCCGCCATGCCACCGGACCTGCGCCTGGACGCTGCACGCTCGGCCTGGGACACCTTGCTGCAGGCCACCAAGGTGACCACGCCGGACCCGCTCTTCGATGCCTTGGTCAACCGCTGGCTGCTGTACCAGACCGTGTCCTGCCGCCTGTGGGCCAAGGCCGGGTTCTACCAGGCGGGCGGCGCCACCGGCTTTCGGGACCAGTTGCAGGACGCCATGGCCCTGGCCGTGGCCGCGCCACACCTCTTGCGCGCGCAGATCCTGCTCGCGGCCTCGCGGCAGTTCCCGGAGGGCGACGTGCAGCACTGGTGGCACGCGCCCGGTGGTGCTGGCGTGCGCACGCACTTCAGCGACGACCTGCTGTGGCTCCCGAAGGCCTGCGCACACTACCTGGTGGTCACCGGCGACGCCACGCTGCTGTCGGAGACCGTGCCGTTCATCGAGGGCCCGGTCGTGCCGCCGGGTGCCGAGGATGTCTACGCGACACCCGTGGTGAGCGCGCTGACGGCCACGGTCTACGAACACGCGGCGCGGACGATAGACCGCAGCCTGCGCGTCGGCGCGCACGGCCTGCCGCTGATGGGCAGCGGCGACTGGAACGACGCCATGAACCGCGTCGGCCACGAAGGACGCGGCGAGTCGGTGTGGCTGGGCTGGTTCCTCTGCACAGTGGTGGCCGCCTTCGCGCCGATCGCACGCTCCCGTGGCGAGGCGCAAAGGGCCGAGCGCTGGGACGCGGCGGCGCAGGGTTGGCAGCGGGCGCTGCGCGGCCCGGCCTGGGACGGGGCCTGGTTTCGGCGGGCCTTTTTCGACGACGGCAGCCCGCTTGGCTCGCAGGGCCTTGCGGAATGCCGCATCGACCTGATCGCGCAGGCCTGGGCCGTGCTGTCGGGCGTGGCGACGTGGCCGCAGCAGGTGGTGGCGATGGCGGCAGTCGATGCGCAGCTGGCCGACGCGAAGGCCGGCCTGCTGCGCCTGCTGGACCCGCCCTTGCAGCACGCCCGGCCCAGCGCCGGCTACATCCAGGCCTACCCGCCAGGCGTGCGCGAAAACGGCGGCCAGTACACGCATGGCGCCGTGTGGGCACTGATGGCGCAGGCGCGGATGACAGCGGACCACGGCCACCCGGAAAGCGGCGAAGCGGCGTGGCGGTACTTCACCTGGCTGAGCCCGGCGCACCGCGCGGCCGATCCGCAGCAGGGGGCCGCCTATGGTCTGGAGCCCTACGTGATGGCCGGTGACGTCTACACCCAGCCACCGTACGTGGGTCGCGGAGGCTGGAGCTGGTACACCGGGGCCGCGGCCTGGATGCACCGCGCTGCCATCGAGTCGATCCTCGGGCTGAGCCTGGATGCCGGCACCCTGAGCCTGCGGCCCTGCCTGCCGGCGCACTGGCCACGTGCCGAGCTGAGCCTGTTGCACGAAGGCCGCCGGCTTCGGTTCGTGCTGCTGCGTGGGGGTGACGCGCAGGCCCGGCGCGAGGCTGCCGCCTGCGGGGCAACGCTTCTGCGCCGCGGCGAGCAGCTGGCTTGGCGAGACCTGCCGCAGCAAGCGGGTTTCGTGGTGCCGCTGGACAGCGACGGGTCTTGAGAGGCTGTGAACGAGCCCCCCACGCCCGCTCAACCTGCCCGACAAGTCGGGTGCGACACCCGCCGGGCGGGTTCGATCCGGTCGCGCTGGCGCAGGCGGTCAAGGCCACCAGTGCCAGCCGCGCCGCACCGGCCAGTCTGCCAGCGCACCGACGCCACCGTCGCCCCGGACCGTGACTTCCCATGCATCCGCAAGCCGAATGCCTGGACGCTGCGCACCTCGTGTTGTCGGGGGTGAGCGCTGCAGTTGAGGAGGACGGGCTGCTGGAGCGCCTGGTGCCCTGGCGTCGAACGCCGCGCGAGCACCATGCCGCGATGCTGCGCCGCATCGACCGGCTGCGTGCCTGCTGTCGCAGAGCCAAGCGTTCATCGTGCACTTGGGCAGCGAGCTTGCCAGCGCCAGGCGCGTGGAGGGCTGTGATCCGCTCACCGGTCTGCCCAACCGACGCGGCTTCGAGCATCACGGGGTGCGGGTTCGCGCTCAACACGCTGGCGGGCCTCACAAGCTCGCACTGCTGTTCGTGGATCTCGATCGATTCTGCCGGCGTGGCGGTGATGAGTTCGTCTGCGCCTTGCCCCATATCGACAGCGAGGACCCCGCCATCGCGCTGACTGCAGAGCTGCGGCGCGCGATCACCCGGCCCTGCGCGCTGGGAGGGCATCAGGTGAACGTCGGGGCCCGCATCGGCGTGGTGCGGCGGCCTAACCCAATACGGTTCCGTTAGCCGATTTTTGTCCAACCTCGGCCATGTGCTGGCCCGGGTGTTTCCTGCGGAGCGAGTGCACGAAGCGCTGGATGCGCACGGTGTGAACTCGCAGCGCATCCGTCGTTTTCCCGCCGTGGCGGGGGTGTACTACACCATGGCGCTGAGCCTGTATCCGGAGGCCGCCTAGGAAGAGGTGTTTTCGGTTGTCGCGCAGGGCCTGGCCTGGGCCCGGGGGTCGCAGCAGCCACCGCCGGTGTCCAAGTCCAGCATCAGCGCGCTGCGCAGCCGCATGGGCTCGGCACCGCTGCGCGATCTGCTGCGCAGCTGCTGCCTGCCGCTGGCGGATCCGGCGCGGCAGCCGCAGGCCTTCTACAAGGGCCTGCGCCTGATGGCGATCGACGGCAGCCGCCTGGAGCTGGCCGACGAGGTCGATGTGGCCACCGCTTTCGGCCGCCCGGGCAGCCGCACCGGTGTGGCGGGCTACCCGCAGGCGCAGTGCGTGGTCCTGGCCGAGTGCGCCACCCACGCCATCGTGGCTGCCGAGCTTGGACCCTACCGGGGCGACGAGTGGGCGCTGTGCCAGTGGCTGCTGGGGGCGCTGGAGCCGGGGATGCTGTTGCTGGCCGATCGGGGCTTCAACGGCTTCGAGCACTGGCAGCAGGCACTGGGCAGCGGCGCGCAGTTGCTGTGGCGGGCCACGGATTCGCGGCTGCTGCCGGTGGAGCAGTTGCTGCCCGACGGCTCCTACCTGAGCCGCATCAAGCCCACCGGGGTGGGCAAGGCAGCGGCCGCTGCCCAGGCGCTGCAGGTGCGCGTCATCGAGTACCAACTGCCAGGCGTGCCCGATGCTGCGCCCCGCTACAGGCTCATGACCAGTCTGCTCGATCCGGTGCAGGCGCCTGCGCTGGAGCTGGCGGCGCTGTACCACCAGCGCTGGCAGGTAGAGGCGGTGTTCGACGAACTCAAGACGCATCTGCGCCAGGGCCGGCGCGTGCTGCGCAGCAAGACCGCCGAGCTGGCGCGCCAGGAGTTCTACGGCTGGGTGCTGGCGCACCCGAGTTCGACACCAAAAGCCGAGTTCGAGCGATTTTCTCGCCCCGGCTCCAATGTAATCAACAAGTTAGCGCTGCAGCGCCAGTTTTTCTGTAGTGGCACGCCATGCGTGCGAGGGTATTGGCATGCAACAGGGAGGTAGCTACACTCTCGCCATGTTCATCAAGCTCACCCGGTCCGGCGAACGCACCTACGCGCAACTGGTCGAGTCGTTCCGCGATGAACACGGCAAGCCGCGCCAGCGCACGGTAGCCACTCTGGGCCGCATCGACGAGCGCGGCGGTCAGGTCGACTCGCTTCTGGATGGCCTGTTGCGAGCCAAGGGGCGCCCAGTTGCCACGGGCGGCGACCTCCAGGTGCGCTTCGAGTCGGCCCTGTGCCTGGGCGATGTCTGGGCCCTCGATGCGCTGTGGCATGAGCTGGGCTTCAATGCCCTGGGGGCGGTGTTCCGGCGCGCCCGCTTCACCACCGCCGTCGAGCAGGCGATCCGGGTGATGGCCTTCAACCGGCTTAGCGATCCGGAGTCCAAGCTGGGTGTGCTGCGCTGGCTGCAGACGGTGAGCATGCCGGGCATCGACGTGGCCAAGCTGAGCCACCAGCATCTGCTGCGCAGCATGGATGCGCTGATGGACCACCAGCAGGCCGTGGATGACTGCGTGGCGCAGCTGCTGCGGCCGCTCATCGACGAAGACCTCTCGGTGGTCTTCTACGACCTGACGACCATCCGCGCCGAGGGCCACAGCCAGCAAGACGGCGACGTGCGGCACTTCGGCATGTCCAAGGAAGGCGTCATCGCCCGCCAGTTCATGCTGGGCGTGGTGCAGACGGCCGACGGTATGCCGATCTACCACGAGGTCTTCGACGGCAATACGGCCGAGGCGCCGACGCTGGAGCCCACGCTCAAGAAGGTGCTGGCGCGCTGCCCGCACATCCGCCGCCTGGTCGTGGTGGCCGACCGCGGGCTGCTCTCGCTGGACAACATCGAGGCGCTGACCAAGCTCCACGTGGCGGGGGATCGGCCACTGGAATTCATCCTGGCGGTGCCAGGGCGGCGCTATGGGGAGTTCGTCGATCTCTTGGCGCCGATGAGTGCACGCATGGCCCAGGCCACCGACGAAGTCGTCGAGGAGGCGCAGTGGCAGGGCCACCGACTGGTGGTCGCCCACAACCCCGTGCGTGCGACGGAGCAGACCCAGGAGCGGCTGGCGAGGATCCACGCATTGGAAGAGCGCGCAGCGCAATGGGCCAGCAAGCTCGATGCGCAGGACGCCGGCCAGGTACACCGCGGCCGCAAGCTCTCGGATTCCGGCGCCAAGGCGCGTTTGTTCCACGAGGTCAGCGACGCGCATCTGGCGCGCATCATCCGGGTCGATCTGAAGTCCGACCTGTTCGCCTACGAGATCGACGATGCCGCGCTGGCCCGGGCGCAGCTCATGGACGGCAAGCTGATGCTGATCACCAATGTCCGCGACATGACCGCGAACGAGGTGGTGCGCCGCTACAAGTCGCTGGCCGACATCGAACGCGGCTTCAAGGTGCTGAAGTCGGAGATCGAGATCGCGCCGGTCTTCCACCGGCTGCCCGAGCGCATCAGGGCCCATGCGAGCATCTGCTTCATGGCCTTGATCCTGTACCGCGTGATGCGCCAGCGCCTGAAGCTCGCCGGCAGCGAGTTGTCGCCGGAGGCAGCCTTGGCGGACTTGCGTCGCATCCAGCGGCACACGGTCACCATTGACCGCAGCGCCCCTATCCACGGCGTCTCCACCGTTCAACCACGCCAGGCCGCAGCCCTGGCCGCGCTCAACGTCAAGAAGCCGACCATCGACGCCCAGATGCCGCTGCTGTAGTGGCATTTTCCAAGGCCTGGCCTATATGGATCAAGCACTTACAGCGGTTAGTGTCGAACTCGGGTAAACATTCGGTGAGCACGTAAGCAACACCCCGCTGGGGCAGAGCCCCGAAATCGCTGGACACGTCTACCCCACTGCGCTACCTTTGGCGGTGTGCAAAACGCCGAAGTTCTAGACGCCGTGAGCAGGGGATCACCTCCCGACTTGCCGCCCAAGCCGGCTTTGTCGTCTACCCCCAAGCCCTTCGACCTGGAACGTGTGACGCTGACCAAGCGCGAGCACATCGAGCTCGTCATGCAGGCCAAGCAGTACAAGTCCCTGCACGCGAGGGCCGTCGAGCGACTTGAACGAATGCAGGGGCGCCACCGGATCGAACTGGGTCGGGCCCGCTGTCGCGAGGACAGCCTGCGGGCCGAACTGGAGGCGGCGAATGCCCAGATCCGCGATCTTCGCCAACGTGTGTTCGGTGAGAAGACGGAGCAGTCGCGCACGATTCCAGGTTTGCCCCAAAGGGTCACCGGCAAGGCGCGTCCACGGGGTCAACAGCGCGGCCGGCCTGGCCACGGCCGCACCCGACTGCGCGCACTGCCGGCCGTGGTCCAGGAGATGACGAGCCAGGCCTGCTGCCCTGCGTGCGGCCTGGGCCTTCGCGACTTTGCCGGCACGCAAGACGCCGAGGTGCTGGAGATCGAAGTCAAGGCCTACCGTCGTGTCGTGCGCCGCCGCCGTTACCGGCCTCTGTGCCAATGCGCTCGCCTGCCCGGCATCGTGACGGCGCCACCACCGGCGCAGTTGATCCCGCGCGGCAAGCTGGGTGTGTCGATCTGGGCGGAAGTGTTGCTGTCTAAGTTTGCCTACGGCCAGCCCAGCGCGCGGCTGCTCCAAGACTGGCGCGACAAGGGGCTGGAGATCTCCCAGGGCACGCTCACCGACGGGCTGCACTGCCTGCTGCCGATGTTCGCGCCGCTGGTTGAGGCCGGGCTGGCCCAGCTGCGCTCCGCTAACCACTGGCATGCCGACGAGACGCGTTGGGAGGTCTTCGAGGAGCTTGAAGGCAAGGTCGGCCACCGCTGGTACCTGTGGGTGTTCAAGTCCAAGACGGTGGTGTGCTTCGTGCTCGACCCGTCGCGTTCGGCGAAGGTACCCGGCGCCGCCCTGCAAGGCGTTGATCAAGGCATTCTCAGCGTCGACCGCTTCGGCGCCTATCGCAAGTTCGCCCGCCAAGTGCCAGGCGTGAGCCTGGCGATCTGCTGGGCACACCAGCGCCGGGACTTCTTGCGCCTGGCCAACGACCGCCCCTTGTTGTGGGGCTGGGCCATGGGCTGGGTTGAGCAGATTGCACAGTTGTACCGGCTGCACGCCTTGCGCCGCCAGCAGTACGACAGCGCCGTTGACTCGGCAGCGTTCATCGACAGCGACACCCAGCTGCGCAAGCTCATCGCCGGTTTGGATGCGCAGTGCCAGGCCGGCCTGTCCGATGAGCATCTGGCCGAGCCCGCCCGCAAGGTGCTGCGCACGATGCGCACGTACTGGCCCGGCTTGGTGCTGTTCCTGGACCATCCCTGGCTGGACCTGGACAACAACGCCAGCGAACGCGCGCTCAGGCCGGCGGTGGTGGGCCGAAAGAACTTCTACGGTTCGGGCAGCCAGTGGTCCGGGCAGTTGGCGGCCACGATGATGAGTCTGTTGGGCACGGTCCGGATGTGGGGACTGAACCCGCGACTGTGGTTGCGCAGCTACCTGCAAGCCTGTGCGCAAGCCGGCGGTCATGCACCCGAGGACTGCCGGCGCTTCGTGCCGTGGCAGATGGATGCCGCAGAGCTGGCCGCCCTGCGCGGCAGCGACATCGTCACCCTGGACAGCTCATGAGGCGGTACAGCGGGCGCGACTTCAGCGCGCAGGACTTGCAGGCGATCGTCGACACGATCGAGTCGAACCCGGCGCTCAAGCGAACCCCGCTGTCGCGCGTGGTCTGCGAACTGCTGGAGTGGCGGCGTCCGGATGGCCGGCTGCGGGAGATGAGCTGCCGCGTGGCGATGCTGCGCATGCAAGCCGACGGGCTGATCACACTGCCGCCCTCGCTGATCCCCAATCCCCGCCGGCGCGCCCAGTTCACCGCCACATCGGCCACCGACGGGCAGCCCGCGCTGGTGGCTGCCGTGCACGACCTGCCGGCGCTGAGCCTGCACATCGTGCAAGGACGCGGGGCCGAGTCCCGGTTGTGGAACGAGTATGTGGCGCGGTACCACTACCTGGGCTACACGCCACTGTCGGGCAGCCAGATCCGCTACAACGTGTATGCGGGAGAGCAACTGCTGGCGCTGTTGAGCTTCGGCGCCAGCGCGTGGAAGCTGGCCGACCGCGAACGCTTCATCGGCTGGACACCGGAGCAGCGGCAGAAGAACCTGCAGCTGATCGTCAACAACGCGCGCTTCCTGATCCTGCCGTGGGTGCAGTCCAAGGGGCTGGCCTCCAAGATCCTGGCCCTGGCTGCGCGCCGGCTGCCGGTGGACTGGCAATTGCGATACGGCTACCGACCGGTGCTGCTGGAGACCTTCGTCGAGAGCCCCCGGCACAAGGGCACCTGCTACAGGGCCGCCAACTGGCAACTGGTGGGCAAGACGGTCGGCCGGGGCAAGAAGAGCACCGTCCATGAACAGGTGCTGCCCACCAAGGACATCTGGCTGTATCCGCTCAGACGAGACTACGCTGCGGTTCTGCGGGGGTGAGCGGGGACGTGCTCACCGAATGTTTACGAACTCGGGAGCAAAGCACCAACGCGTGCTCGGGCGGGGACATGTACAGGCCCACGATGTCTTCGAGCTTCTCGACGAACTTCGGGTCGCGGGACACCTTGAAGCCGCGCACCAAGTGCGGCTTCAGGCCGTTGGCCTGCCAGTGGCGCATCACCGTGCTCGGGCTGACCTTCAGCACTGCAGCCATCTTGCGAGTGCTCCAGTGCGTGGCAGCCACGGGCGTGCTCTGCGTGGTCAGCTCCACCAACTTGGCAACGTCCATCTTCACGGGCGGGGCGCCGCGCGGCAGGTCCTGTTCAATCCCCGGAAGGCCGGACTGCAGATAGCGCTCGCGCCAGCGAGCAACCTGCACGCGCCCTACGCCCAGTTGCTCGGCGATGTCCTTGTTCTGAAGGCCCTGTGCGGCCAGCAGGACGATCTGTGCACGCTGGGCCAGCCTGACGCTGGTGCGCTTGGAGCGCGCAAGCCTCGTCAGTTCGACCTCTTGCTCATCCGTCAACTCTATCCCTGGGGCAACTCGCAATTTTTCGCTCCATTGCAAACCGAAGTAGAGCATTGGAGGTGGAAAACTCAATTACGTTCCTTCAAGAGTCGAACACTACACTAGCGGGCGCTGCTGGCCTACATCTGCCAGCGCATCGTCGGTCAGATCGGCCTGCCAACCCCACCGCCGGTGCCCTCGGCACCCGGGTAACTGCAGTTTTTGGGATCAGTGGAGGCAAGGTGCTGGGTGCGAAGACCAAGCACAGCGTGAACAGAGCGAGCCAGGCGTTCCGGCAAGCGGCAGCGGCGCTGCGAAGCAGCAAGTCAGCGCTGGGGGCCTACTACAGGCGGCTGTGCGGCCGCATGGACAAAGGCAAGGCCGTCATGGCAGCGGCCCACACCTCCTCTGTGACGTGGCCTACATGGGGGGCGTGAAGTGCGGCGATATGGATGACGGCATGCACCTCGCGCAGATTTGCGCGAATCGCCTCAACGTCTTCGATCGATCCGACATGGTCCGATGTTGACGAAGGCGCGCTGTCAAGGCCAATGACTTCGTGTTCGGCGGCGCGGCGGATGTATGTGGCGCGGCCTATCCTTCCTGGCTCTATGCCGTTCCGTGTGGAACTTGACCGCACATCCGATGCTGTGTCAGGCCCGCTGACAGTGCCATTGCCGGCACGAAGGGCGATGCCGGCAAGTGGGTGAGCTTGCCCAGGCGCAGATAAGCGATGGCGATGAAGTTGGCTGCTGTCCTGAAGCCGCGGGCCGCGCGCTTGGCTTGCTGCATCAGCCCGTTCATCGCCTCGACGAAGGCGTTGCTGCGGTGATCGAGCATGCCTCGCACGACTGAATCGAAGTGGTCTCTGAGCGTGGCCGCCAGCCGCTTGAAGGGCTCCAGGCGACTGCGCCGCGCCCACGACAGCCAGGCCTTCAACTCGGCGCAAGCGAGCTCGGGTTGGTTGTGGCGGCGTGCGTTGGCGAACACCTCGCGCAGCGCCATCTTCAGCCGCCAGGCACGCGCAGTCTTCAGGTTTGCTCGCTGCAACCAGTGCATGGCTTGAAGCTGCGTGGCCGTCCAGCCCGAAGGATTCCTGCGCATGCCCCACAGGATGGAGCGGCGCTGCTTGGCCGTCAGCACGCCCAGTTCCTGCTGCACCTGCGCCTGCTCGGTCTTCCACTCGGCTGCGCGCACCTCGTCCATGGCTTCGCCTGCGAGCTTGACGACGTGGAAGCGGTCGTAGCTGACCAGCGCGTTGGGCAGGTAGGTGGCAGCCCCCTTGAGGTACGCCGCACTCATGTCCATGCAGACGTGGGCGATCGCTGTGGGCTCACCGCCGTGGGCATGCAGATCCTGCGTGAAGGCCTGAACCGTCTGGTGCTCACGTCCGGGCGTGCAGAACAGCAGCCGCTTGGCATCCAGGTCGTGCACCACGGTGACGTAGTCATGCCCGCGGCGCAGGCTGGTCTCGTCGATGCCCACGATGCGGACCTGGCTCATGTCCTGCTTGCTCCGCGCCTGGCTCACGTAGTGCTCGATGCGGCGCCACAACTGCTTGTCGCGCACCCGCAGATCCCTGGCCGCCTGGCGCACGGGCAAGTCCCTGCACATCGTCAGCGCCAATGCTTCAAACAGCAGCGTGAAGCCGCTGCCCTGGCGAGCCCACGGTACTGTCAGTTGCGTCGTCTTGCCGCAGGCCGTGCACCCCACGCGTGGCACCTCGGCGTGCAGCCACGCCTCGTACTGGAAAAAGTCCAGATGCCGCCACGAGCGCGGCAGCCGGTCATGCACCTTCTGCGAGGCCGCACCGCAAGCCGGGCACGCCAGCAGCGACTGCTTGCACTCGACGTCGAAATCGATGCGGTGCTTGGCGGTGTCAAGCCGAACCTCCCGCACCACCCATGGTGCTTGCAGACCCAATGCGCCGGTGAACAGCGCCTCCACGCCAACGTTCAAATCGGTACTCCTGGCTACCGCCCCGTGGACATGTGGACAGGCTCAAAGGCAGCCTGCCCACATGCCCACTGACCTTGCCCCTGAAAAACGTAGTCCATAGCTGATGATGAAATCACAGAGATGGAGCACGAGAGATGAGCAAGCAAGAAGGCAAGCGCCGCAGGGCGAGGTACACGTTGGAGTTCAAGCTGGAGGCGGTCAGGCTGGTCAAGGGCGGGCAGGACGCGGCCGTGACGGCACGTGTTCTGGACATCCCGAAGGCCACGCTGGGCAACTGGATCAGGGCGGCCGAGAAGGGTGAACTGCAAGGCGCTGGGGACAGGCCGGTCAGTGCCGAGCAGATGGAGTTGGCGCGGCTGCGGGCGGAGCTGGCGCGGGTCAAGATGGAGCGCGACATCTTAAAAAAAGCGACGGCGTACTTCGCGAAGGAGTCACTGTGAAGTACGCCTGGATCGACAAGCTCAAGACGGTGTGGCCCGTCACGCTGATGTGCCAGGTGCTGGGGGTGAGCGTCAGCGGTTTCTTCGAGCACCGCCAGCGCAGCAGCAAGGCAGCACCGCCGGAGCCCGGCCCCAGGCGTGTAAGCAACGAGGCCCTGGTAGCGCACATCCGCGCGATCCACGCCGAATTCAAGGGCGAGTACGGCTGGCCCCGGGTGTGGAAGGAACTCCTGGCCAGGGGCGTGCGGGTAGGCAAAGACCGGGTGCAGCGGCTGATGAAGATGCACAACATCCGGGCGCGCGGCAAGAGGAAGTTCGTCGTCACCACAGACAGCAAGCACAGCCTGCCGGTGGCCGAGAACCTGCTGGCCAGGGACTTCACGCCCGAAGCACCAGACCGCGTCTGGAGCAGCGACATCACCTACATCGCCACCGATGAGGGCTGGCTGTACCTGGCGGCGGTGATCGACCTGTTCAGCCGCCAGGTGGTGGGCTGGAGCATGCAGCCGCACATGCAGACCAGCCTGGTGACGGATGCGCTGCGCATGGCGTGGTTCAGGCGACACCCAGAACCCGGACTGATCTTCCACAGCGACCGTGGCAGCCAGTACTGCAGCCATGACTTCCAGGCCGCTCTGAAGGGCTATGGGATGCGAAGCTCAATGAGCCGCAAGGGCAACTGCTGGGACAATGCGCCCACGGAAAGCCTGTGGGGCAGCCTGAAGGTCGGGCGGCTGTACGGTAAGCGGTTTGCCACCCACCGCGAGGCGATGGACGAGGTGATCGACTGGTTGACGTTCTACAACCACCGGCGGCTGCACTCCACACTGGGCTACATCAGCCCCATGAAGTTCGAAGCCAACTGGCGCGCGGGCCAGGTCAAGAAAGCCGCGTAACCGAGTCGCTATGGACTACGTCGGACAGGGGCAAGGCCACACCGGGCTCGACGACGACCGGCCATTCTGTCTGTTGGGTTCCACACGAAATGACGAGGGGCCTCCTTCCTGCGGCGCCGGTGATGAGGATCTTCATGGCCAAACGTTCGAGCTAAGCTGCCCGCGTAGGCAGGTACTGTAAGCCCGGACTGAGACGATAGTACGACTGGCTCAGGCCGGGCTTACAGTGCCTGCCGTAGCGGGTCAGCTTGAGCGAGGGGTTAGGCCGCAGCGCACGCTGACGCGCGCGAATCGTTCCGATGAAACTGCTGCGCCGGTTGTGGCAAAAGATGGGGTGCGGAGCCGACCAAGGCCGGACGGACACTGGTGCTTGATGCCCGAGGGTTAGGTTGGTCTTGGGTGACGTCATCGACATTGGTGAGCGGCAGGCCTTGGTGTTCTTGGAAGGGCGCCGAGGCCTGGTGCATCCCGTTTGAGAGAGTGAGCTACGACGACGTACCCATAGTTGGCTCCGCATCCCGCAACGGATGATGGAGCAAGGTATGGCGATGAGCAAGGCCAGGACAGGCCGAAGCAAGCTGGAGGTGATGCACCCGGATGCGGCTGGCATCGATGTGGGTGGTTCGATGCACTTCGTGGCGGTGCCCAATGAAGCGGCGGAGCAATCGGTGAGGCAGTTCGGGGTGTACACCAGGGATCTGCAAGCGATGGCCGACTGGCTGCAGGAGTGCGGCGTGAAGATCGTGGCGATGGAGTCCACGGGGGTGTACTGGATACCGCTGTACGAGCTGCTGGAGCGGCGTGGGTTCGAAGTGATGCTGGTGGACGCCCGGCAGGTGAAGAACGTGTCTGGGCGCAAGAGCGACGTGCAGGACTGCCGGTGGATCCAGCAGTTGTTGAGCTACGGACTGCTGAAGGCGGCGTTCAGGCCGCAAGACCAGTTCTGCGAGCTGCGGGAGTTCAACCGGCTGCGGACGAGGCTGCTGGCCGACCAGGGCCGCAGCGTGCAGCACATGCAAAAGGCCATGACGCTGATGAACATCCAGCTCAGCCAGGCCATCAGCGACGTGGCAGGTGTGACGGGCCAGAAGATCGTCAGGGCCATCGTCGAGGGCGAGCGCGATGCGCAGGTGCTGGCGGCGTACCGGGACAGCCGGATCAAGGCCAGCGAGGAGGAGATCGCGGCGAGCCTGCAAGGCACGTGGAGGGCGGAGCATCTGTTGGCGCTGAAGCAGGCGCTGGGCAGATTCGACTTCTACGCGCAGCAGTTGCAGGAGTGCGAGACCGAGATCCAGCGCGTGATGGCCAAGCTGGAAGTCCACACCAAGGAACTCGGCAAGGGCAAGAAGCGCAGCAAGGCCAAGAACGCGCCGAAGTTCAACGTCCGAGAGCGACTGTTGAAGATGTGCGGAGTGGACGTGACCAAGGTGGACGGCATCGACGAGACCACGGCGCTGAACATCGTGGCCGAAGTCGGAACGGACCTTAGCCGCTTCCCCAGCGACAAGCACTTCGCGTCCTGGCTGGGCCTGTGCCCGGGCACGCGAATCAGTGGGGGCAAGGTGCTGGGTGCGAAGACCAAGCACAGCGTGAACAGAGCGAGCCAGGCGTTCCGGCAAGCGGCGGCGGCACTGCGAAGCAGCAAGTCAGCGCTGGGGGCCTACTACAGGCGGCTGTGCGGCCGCATGGACAAAGGCAAGGCCGTCACGGCTGCGGCCCACAAGCTGGCGCGCCTGTTCTACGCGCTGATGACCAAGGGACAGGAGTACGTCGACCAAGGTCAGCAGTACTACGAAGAGCGCTACAGACAGCGCGTTATCCACCACCTGCAGCGGCGCGCTCAGAGCCTAGGCATGAGTCTGGTGCCGACCGCATAACGCCGAAAAACTATAAGCGAATCAACTACTTGGAAGGAGTTTCTTGAGAGGCCGCGCGCGGGTACGACCGGGACGGATGGTTGACAGATTCTCTGGGCGGATGGTTGACACGCAATAGGACGATCGGAGCTCACAAGAGGAGTTTCCGATGCCCTGGAAAGAAGTCAACGTCATGGAACTGAGGAAGCAATTCGTACGGGACTACAAGCTCGAGGCGCACAGCGTGAAGGACTTGTGCGCAATGTATGGCATCCGCGCTTGCGTTCGCGACAGATGGTGCTGCGATGGCGGCCCATGGTGCGACCGATGGCGGCCAAGCTCTGACGCTCCTTGAGCTTGGTCTCAATCGCCCAACGTTCGGCATCAGAAAGATGTGAGTACTTCGAACCCATTGCAAAGCTCCATATTGGGGTTGGAGCGTTGCACTTAAATAGTGAGACTGCCGCGATGCCTAACGTTCGAGCTACGCTGCCCGCGGAGGCATGCAGTGTAAGCCTGATGTGCGAAGGTGCCGAAGGCGCCGCACACCAGGCTTACGCTGCATGCCGTAGCGGGTCAGCTTGAGCGAGGGGTTAGCCCTCGCTCGTGGGTCAGGGATGACTACCCGCTTATGCGATAGGAGAACACACCCGAAGTGAGAGGTGAGTAAGAAGGGTCTGTGCCCTCCTTTGGAGCGAAGTCTGGAGCCCGTGGTACGAACAGTCCGCTTTCTAGGACAAAGAAGTGTGATCGGGCAATATATAGGCCGGTCGAGTTAGCCAGAACATGTCGAGGTTTCAACCGCACTATTGTAAGTGGCCACTTGTCTGCCGGAATCAAGCTTGATTGATATTGCTTGAGGAGGGCAGGTGCGAGGGCAGCAAGTTCTGCAAGAACTGCGTCGTTCGGTGGCGTTGGGGTGCACGCAACAAAACTCGCCAGTATGGGTAGAACCAAGATTGAGCGACGGAAGGGGATTTGCGTTTGCCGCATTGGCTGACTCCGTTGACGAAATCTTGCGATGACCGGCGATACGTGTGCTTGCGAGGCCAAACGTTCGAGCCAAGCTGCCCGCGGAGGCAGGTACTGTAAGCCCGGACTGAGACAATGTACGGAGTACCTCAGGCGGGGCTTACAGTGCCTGCCGTAGTGGGTCAGCTTGAGCGAGGGGTTCGGCCTCACTGCACAGAGCCGCGCTTCTGCTTCTTGAGCCAGTCCTGCAGAGCTGCGTCGACTCGGGACTGCCACCCTTCACCGGTTGCCCGGAACCGTTCAACAACGTCTCGGGACAATCGGATGGTGATTCGCTCCTTCGTGGGCGACTTCTGCGGACCGCGTACGCCAAGCTTCTGTTGCAGCGAAGCGGGCAGGGCAGTCGCTGACCGGAAGCTCTTGATGTCTTCCGCCTTCAACTCGCGGACTTCGCCATCAGGGCGAGTCAGTGGAACGCGCTTGGGCATAACGCTTCACCTCTCTTGGGTTGGCCTTGCGAAAGCTGATGACACGAACCCCGTCGGTAGTTTCTGTGAAGCACAGAACGTGGACACGGTCTCCCACAAGACCCAGAGCTACGTACCGAGTCTCAGGGTACTCCCTGCGATCGTCCACGGCGAACACAGCGGAGTCGAAGCTGAAGTCTGCGGCTCTCTCGAAGCTAAGACCTCGCAGCCTCAGGTTGCGTTCGTTCTTGGATTGGTCGAAGGTGATCCGCACAGAGCGGATTGTATGCACAAACAGATGGCTGCGCTAAACTGGGCCGAGGCCTGACCTGGGCGTCTGTTGTGAGGCCGAACGTTCGAGCTAAGCTGCCCGCGGAGGCAGGCGCTGTAAGCCTGGTTCCCGATGATGCACCATGTGCCGCGGACCAGGCTTACAGTGCCTGCCGTAGCGGGTCAGCTTGAGCGACCGGTTAGGCCAGCCGCTGGTGCGCAGCGCACCGGGCGCACCCGAGATGGAGTGCTGCTGGAGAGGTTGAAGTTCTGCGCCCGGTGCGCGGTGAGCACAGACAGGTGGCGTCCCACAGGCCTGTCCCTGCGAAGCAGCTTGCGCTGGTGGCGTGCAAAGGAAAGCCAGGGCCGAAGCGGGGCGCTGAACGATGAAGTCCAAAGGTGCCTTGCGAGCGAGGGGACAAGTGGCGAAGGCGAGCCGCGTGCGGCGAGCCGTGATGAGGACAACCGGCATTGCTCTTCGGCGGGCCTAACGTTCGAGCTAAGCTGCCCACGGAGGCAGGCGCTGTAAGCCTGGTTCGCGATGATGCACCAAGTGCCGCGGACCAGGCTTACAGCGCCTGCCGTAGCGGGTCAGCTTGAGCGAGGGGTTAGGCCAGCCGCTTGGGTGCAGCGCACCGGGCGCACCCGAGAAGGAGAGCTGCGGGGGTGATTGGAGTCTCGCGTCCGGTGCGCGGGAAACAAGGAGGAGTGGTTCGAGGTGAGCGGTTCCGTACGAAGCATGTTGCGGCGGTGGCTACCAAAGAAGCGGCGGACCTGAAGCGGGGCGCTGAACAGTGGTGCACAGAGGCGCCTCGCGAGGGAGGGGGCAAGCGGCAGAGGCGAGCCGCCTGCGGCGAGCCGAGCTGAGGACAACAGGCATTGTTTCCCGGCGGGCCTAACGTTCGAGCTAAGCTGCCCGCGGAGGCGTGCAGTGTAAGCCTGGTGTGCGAAGGTGCCGAGGGCGACGCACACCAGGCTTACGCTGCATGCCGTAGCGGGTCAGCTTGAGCGAGGGGTTAGGCCGCAACGCGGGCGAGCGTGCGAGGCGCAAGACTGGCGAGAGCTTCCAGAATTGCCGGAACGGCAAGAACCAGATCGTCCATGCGATTGCTCTTGGCACGTACGACCAAGATCGCAATCGGAAGGGTTCCAGGATTCTGTTGGTACTCCATGCCCCTGTCGGCGGTTAGGAGAACGTCAAACTCGCCAGCCGCGAGAGCGAGCAGCTTGCCGTTCTTGATGCTTGCCCAGCCGTGCTTCTGGACTGAAGTAAAGGTGTGCCCCGTGAGATGACGGCCAAGGCGCCACGGCACAGACTCGTCAAGCAGTATGCGCATCAGCTTCCAGCTGGGATTTGGCGTCTTCAAGGACCTGCACAGCAAGCTCCCTACTCACGGACGGAAAGTCTTCAAGGAAAACTTCCAATGGGTCTCCGGCCTCGAGGTGTTCAAACAGGATTCGTACGGGGACCCGCGTTCCGACGAACACAGGAGTACCTCCGAGGATCTCGGGATCAGAGATGACACGAGGTGACTTCATGGGGCGCTCCGCTGCTGAAGCCGGCATTCTATCGGTGGTGGGCACCTGAGCGTGGGCTTTGCGGCCTAACGTTCGAGCTAAGCTACCCGCGGAGGCAGGCTTTGTAAGCCCGGTGCGCGACGATAGTACGACTGGCGCGGACCGGGCTTACAAGGCCTGCCGTAGCGGGTCAGATTGAGCGAGGGGTTAGACCGCACCTGGCGGACGTGCCTTGCGTTTAGAAGGCTGTGAAGCCAGCCATTCTTTCAGCGCTGTATTGACGCGGGTTTGCCAACCAGGCCCACTTGCCCTGAGAGCACCGACTACATCTGGATCGAGTCGGATCGCAACCTGCTCTTTCACGGGTCGCTTGTTTAGTCCGCGGGTGCGGCGCATTCCAGCCAGAGTGGAGGCGACCCCTCCGCCTGACGTGACTGCACCCTTGCTCCAGTCGACCTTCGGAGATTCCAAAGATGATTCAGTCGTCGCGGCTTTTCGGGCAGCGGCAATCTCTGCTGCACTAAAGGGCTTGGAAGTAGTCATCGGCTTCTTGACGTTCGGCATAGCGGCATGAGATCAGATGCGCGGTGTCGTCACCTCGCGGAGTCCAGACCAAGAAGACGACTCGACCCATCCACATTCCGAGGCTTTGCAGTCTCAGTTCACCGTAGGTCTCTCGAGAGTCTTCCACCGTGACCATCGGGTAGTCGAAAACAGGTTCCAGATCGGCAAGATCGATCTTGTGCTTCTGGAGGTTGGTTCGACGTTTTGGCTCGTCCCAGGTGATCATGCGCAGACTGTATATGCGTTCTGTCGCAGGGTCAAGCAAACCGTAGATGCAGAATGTAGCGGCGCAGACTACGTTGGTTGTGACGCCTAACGTTCGAGCTAAGCTGCCTGCGGAGGAAGCCGATGACCGGCCGCGCAGGGACGATGGCAACGCCCGCCCGGAGCGGCCGGGCATTGGCTGCCGTAGCGGGTCAGCTTGAGCGAGGGGTTAGGTGGCTGGTGGAAAACTGAGGAACTGTATGCGTGACTGGAAGCGATATGAGGAAGCCAAAAGGCTGCGAGACACCGGCCTGACGTTGAAGGCGACTGGCGCAGCGCCTGGCGTGTGTGGCGACACCGTTCGCTACATGCTGGCTTCGCTTGAGCGCAGAGAGAAGTCGCGTGTCTGGGCAACGGAAAACCCAAGCCTTGTGCCCTGGTGGTGGGGCTTGAAGCACGGCACGCGCTGGGAACTTGAGCAGCGTGGGATTGATAGCCGCGATGCTTACATGGCACTGGCCGCCGACGAGTTGAGCATCTGGCGCGGCGCTGTGGCGTTGCCGGGATGGGAAGAAGACAAGGACGCTTGGCGACGGAGCAAAAGGAAAATCGAACTGTCGATGGTTAACGAGGTTCGCGCCTGGCTGGGAGTGGCGCCATACGTGCCGGTTCAGCGCGTGGCGAACACTGCCGACCTGGAGCGTGCCCGGCGGTTGCTGGAGCGACACGGCTGGCGCGTTGAGCCACCTAACGTTCGAGCTAAGCTGCCCGCGGAGGCAGGTGTTGTAAGCCCGGTTCGAGAAAATGTACAGGGTACCTCGGACCGGGCTTACAACGCCTGCCGTAGCGGGTCAGCTTGAGCGAGGGGTTAGGCTTCACTCGGCGGCGGCCCGCTGCATAGGCACAAACCTAAACCCGTTCTGCGAGGTTGGCTCACCTGAACGCACGAAGCCAAAGCGGGCGTAGATGCGCCCATGCTCCTAGTGTAGTGTTGCGTTCTGTTTGGAACTTAAGCGCGCATTGGCCCGAATTACCTTCTGCAGGATGTCGGCGGCGCTCTTGGTCCAGATGAACGGCTTTGGTTTGGTGTTGTGATGGGCGACGTACTTTTCAATGGCAGTGATCAACTCGGGCACGCTCGTGAACACGCCACGGCGCAGCCGATTGACTGTGATGTCCCGGAAGAATCGCTCCACCATGTTCAGCCACGACGCTGAGGTCGGCGTGAAATGCATGTTGAAGCGTGGGCGCTTGGCCAGCCATTCCTGCACCGCAGGGTGCTTGTGCGTGGCGTAGTTGTCGGCGATCAAGTGCAGCGTTTTGTCCTTGGGCGTTTCACGATCGATCTTGCGCAGGAACTTCAGCCACTCTGCGTGCGTGTGACGCTGTTGGCATTGGCCAATGACGGTGCCGTCCAGCACGTTGAGCGCCGCGAACAACGTGGTTGTGCCATTGCGCTTGTAGTCGTGCGTCATCGTCTGCGCGCGCCCCTTCTTCATCGGCAGGCCCGGCTGCGTGCGGTCCAGCGCCTGTACTTGGCTCTTCTCGTCGCAGCAAAGCACCAACGCGTGCTCGGGCGGGGACATGTACAGGCCCACGATGTCTTCGAGCTTCTCGACGAACTTCGGGTCGCGGGACACCTTGAAGCCGCGCACCAAGTGCGGCTTCAGGCCGTTGGCCTGCCAGTGGCGCATCACCGTGCTCGGGCTGACCTTCAGCACTGCAGCCATCTTGCGAGTGCTCCAGTGCGTGGCAGCCACGGGCGTGCTCTGCGTGGTCAGCTCCACCAACTTGGCAACGTCCATCTTCACGGGCGGGGCGCCGCGCGGCAGGTCCTGTTCAATCCCCGGAAGGCCGGACTGCAGATAGCGCTCGCGCCAGCGAGCAACCTGCACGCGCCCTACGCCCAGTTGCTCGGCGATGTCCTTGTTCTGAAGGCCCTGTGCGGCCAGCAGGACGATCTGTGCACGCTGGGCCAGCCTGACGCTGGTGCGCTTGGAGCGCGCAAGCCTCGTCAGTTCGACCTCTTGCTCATCCGTCAACTCTATCCCTGGGGCAACTCGCAATTTTTCGCTCCATTGCAAACCGAAGTAGAGCATTGGAGGTGGAAAACTCAATTAAGTTCCTTCAAGAGTCGAACACTACACTAGGTAGGCAACTGCCTGCAGATTGATAGTCTTAAGCATCTGGGGCGCTTCAGAGGGTGTGAGCGTGGATGTGAATGTGAGGCCTAACGTTCGAGCTAAGCTGCCCGCGGAGGCGGGCGCTGTAAGCCTGGTTCGCGATGATGCACCATGTGCCGCGGACCAGGCTTACAGCGCCTGCCGTAGCGGGTCAGCTTGAGCGAGGGGTTAGGCCTCAATACTGTTCCATTAGGGCATGAACTCGTTCTTTGCTGCCCTTGGTCCGGCTGTCGCGGCTCGCCTCCCCGCGGGCGCGCTGATGCAGGGCTCAAAGCTGCACGGGCGGTGAACTCTTTGTGACGTGTAGGGGGCGTACGGCGAATTGCGGCGCTTGACCATGCGTGGCCGCTGCTGGTTGAGCGTTCGCACGCAGAGGGCCTTGGCGCTGGCCTGCAGCAGCTCACGAAGCCATCGCTGTCGGCGTCTGGGTTGCGCTGGGGGGAAAAGCCCCAGAGCGGGGCAGCTCGCGGCGCAGCAGCTGGACATGGGCCGTGAACGACAGCGCCTCGTCGGCCTGGCCGCAGCGGGCCGCCCCTTCGTGAAGCAGCCAGCGTACCGCGTAGTGCGCCAGCACCCAGCCGTAGAACTCCTGGCGCACCAGCTCGGCGGTCTTGCTGCGCAGCACGCGCCGGCCCTGGCGCAGATGCGTCTTGAGTTCGTCGAACACCGCTTCTACCTGCCAGCGCTGGTGGTACAGCGCCGCCAGCTCCAGCGCCGGCGCCTGCACCGGATCGAGCAGACTGGTCATGAGCCTGTAGCGGGGCGCAGCATCGGGCACGCCTGGCAGTTGGTACTCGATGACGCGCACCTGCAGCGCCTGGGCAGCGGCCGCTGCCTTGCCCACCCCGGTGGGCTTGATGCGGCTCAGGTAGGAGCCGTCGGGCAGCAACTGCTCCACCGGCAGCAGCCGCGACTCCGTGGCCCGCCACAGCAACTGCGCGCCGCTGCCCAGTGCCTGCTGCCAGTGCTCGAAGCCGTTGAAGCCCCGATCGGCCAGCAGCAGCATCCCCGGCTCCAGCGCCCCCAGCAGCCACTGGCACAGCGCCCACTCGTCGCCCCGATAGGGTCCAAGCTCGGCAGCCACGATGGCGTGGGTGGCGCACTCGGCCAGGACCACGCACTGCGCCTGCGGGTAGCCAGCCACACCGGTGCGGCTGCCCGGGCGGCCGAAAGCGGTGGCCACATCGACCTCGTCGGCCAGCTCCAGGCGGCTGCCGTCGATCGCCATCAGGCGCAGGCCCTTGTAGAAGGCCTGCGGCTGCCGCGCCGGATCCGCCAGCGGCAGGCAGCAGCTGCGCAGCAGATCGCGCAGCGGTGCCGAGCCCATGCGGCTGCGCAGCGCGCTGATGCTGGACTTGGACACCGGCGGTGGCTGCTGCGACCCCCGGGCCCAGGCCAGGCCCTGCGCGACAACCGAAAACACCTCTTCGTAGGCGGCCTCCGGATACAGGCTCAGCGCCATGGTGTAGTACACCCCCGCCACGGCGGGAAAACGACGGATGCGCTGCGAGTTCACACCGTGCGCGTCCAGCGCTTCGTGCACTCGCTCCGCAGGAAACACCCGGGCCAGCAGACTCGCACTCAAGTAGTCCGCCAGTCGTGCCCCTGAACCCAATGTCGCCTTCGTCCTGGCCATGGCTGCTCCGGTGGTTGCGCATGGCCAAGTATGGACGAAAATCAACTAATGGAACAGTATTGGGTTAGGCCTCGCTGTGGGTAAACCCGCGGTTGGTGACGTTCCAAAGGCTCGACGTGCGCTTCCCGCTCCGCGCTGCGGAAGGCCCGATGACCAAGGACTGGCTGTTGAGTGGGCCGAAGCGCGAAGAAGCGGATAGCGGGCGCCATACTCGGCTGCCGCTGCACCCGACTGGCAGCTTGGCAGGGCGCTTTGCGCGTTGCCTGGCGTGCAACTGCTCGCGTGGCTGGCCGGCTGTACCAGAGCTTGCTGGGTTGGACAACGGCTCCCTGCTGCGACGAGCGGTTGAGCTTGCACCGAGCTTGGCCAGTCATTGGCTTCGAGGGCTTCCCGATGGAGCCGAAGAGCACCGCAGCGGCCTTGACTTTCGCTGCGCGGCCGACGCGCGGCACTGTTCGAGCTGCCAAGCGGCGTATTCGAAGCGCTTGGCATGCACTGCGCGTTGAATGCGAGGCCTAACGTTCGAGCTAAGCTGCCCGCGGAGGCGTGCGCTGTAAGCCCGGGCTGCGATGATGCACCGTGTGCCGCGGCCCGGGCTTACAGCGCATGCCGTAGCGGGTCAGCTTGAGCGAGGGGTTAGGCAGCACTGTGCAGCCAGCATGGTCGGGTGAGAGTATGGAAGTTGGCGACGTGTGGAGGCCGAGCAGTCGCGCAGGGCTGCAGCGATGCGTCCAAGTCCGCCGCCACGGCAAGCGTACAGCGAAGCCGCAGTTGCTTGTTTGGCGGCGGAACCAAGCCCTGACTGCCAGCGGCGGATCAAGTTCAAGCGCTGCTGACCGCGAAGCGCTGCAGCCAAGCGTAGGGTGGGAGCGCTGCGATGCTGTAACGCCGCGCAAGCGCCCCTGCAAGGTAGGGCAGAGAACCCACGCACGAGCAATCTCCGCGCTGGCCGGAGCTCGTGCATTCGTGCGGCGGCTCAGAAAACTACACATCGCTTCAGATCGGGGCTTCTTGTGCTGCCTAACGTTCGAGTTAAGCCGCCCGCGGAGGCGGGCAGCGTAAGCCTGGGCTGAGATGATGCACAAAGTGCCTCAGCCCAGGCTTACGCTGCCTGCCGTAGCGGGTCGGCTTTAACGAGGGGTTAGGCATCACTGATTTACGGGCCGTGACGTTCACGGCGTTAGCGCCATCATCATGGCAATAGAAAGGCAAGTATGGACTCAAGCAACATCCCTAGCGAAGTTGAGCAAGAGAAGCGACTGCGAATCATCGAGATGCTGCTGCCACAGTTTGGCAGCAGCGTAGAGAAACTGCTTGAGGCGGCTACTCTCGTTCAAGAACATGTTTCAGGCCATCCCCGTTCGCAGCCCTGTAGCACTGCGCGTACAGAGTAAGCCAGTAGTCTCGCTTCTTCTTCTCCGCATCCTTGCCTTCCTCCCACTGAGAGATGCGATCCATTAAGTCAAGAGCAACGCGGGCTTTGGCGTCATTCTGGACCTCGACGGGATGCGTTACGCGGAAGTTCTCGGTTGCCATGGAAGCCTCCGTTGGCGGTTGTGAAGAGGAAGGGATGTTCTGTGATGCCTAACGTTCGAGCTAAGCTGCCAGCGGAGGCAGGCGCTGTAAGCCTGGTACGCGATGATGCACCATGTGCCGCGGACCAGGCTTACAGCGCCTGCCGTAGCGGGTCAGCTTGAGCGAGGAATTAGGCAACACTGAGGGTTTACCCGCAAACCTCTGGGTTAGGTGAAGGCACTTCCGCTTGCTGACACTCAGCGGTGCCTCCCGCTCCGCGCAGAAGAAGGTGGTGTGTCGGGTCTTCAAGCCGCCGCTCCAGCTACAGCTGAGTGAAGCCACAAGCGGCTGGAGAGCGGCGGCCCGACCAACTGACTGAGCTCTGGCTGTTTGATCGGGGCGCTTCTTGCGGGTGATCCGGCTGAGAAAGCGCTGCACTCTTGGCCGAGTTATTGACATGACGGAGTGGGTTGATTCGATTTGGTCATGTGCCTGAGGCTTGAACAAGCTGACCTCGGTAAAGAGACGTTGCTGCGACTTCGTGGCTGTTCAACACACGCCGACAGGCGCTGACTCTGCTGGCGCACCACGGACTTCGTTTGTGTTGCCTAACGTTCGAGCTAAGCTGCCCGCGTAGGCGGGCGCTGTAAGCCTGGTTCGCGATGATGCACCATGTGCCGCGGACCAGGCTTACAGCGCCTGCCGTAGCGGGTCAGCTTGAGCGAGGGGTTAGGCAGCACTGTGCAGCCGACATGGGCGGGTGAGAGTATCCAAGCTGGCGAAGTGTGGAGGTCGAGCAGTCGCGCAGGGCTCCCGCGATGCGTCCAAGTCCGCCGCCACGGCAAGCGTACAGCGAAGCCGCAGTTGCCTGTTTGGCGGCGGCACCAAGCTCTGACTGACAGCGGCGGATCAAGTTCAAACACTGCTGACCGCGAAGCGCTGCAGCCAAGCGTAGGGTGTGAGCGCTGCGATGCTGTGACGCCGCGCAAGCGCCCCTGCAAGGTAGGGCAGAAAACCCACGCAAGAATGATTGCCGCACTGGCCGGAGCTCGTGCATTCGTGCGGCGGCTCAGAAAACTACACATCGCATCAGATCGGGTCTTCTTGTGCTGCCTAACGTTCGAGCTAAGCTGCCCGCGGAGGCATGCAGTGTAAGCG